>NZ_AKKK01000067.1 GCF_000281065.1 Arthrobacter sp. M2012083 | reverse complement strand
GCGCCCACGCCAGCGGAACGTTATCCCGCGACGTAAGCCGCCAAGTGCTTGCCCGTCAGCGTTGGTTTCTCCGCCACAAGCTCAGCCGGCGTTCCAGCGAAAACGATCTTGCCGCCGTCGTGTCCGGCGCCCGGTCCAAGATCAATGATCCAGTCAGCATGTGCCATGACAGCTTGGTGGTGTTCGATGACGATCACAGATTTCCCGGACTCGACCAGGCGATCCAGCATGCCCAGCAGGTTTTGGACATCGGCCAGATGCAGGCCGGTAGTCGGTTCGTCCAGGATGTAAATTTCGCCCTTTTCGGACATCTGCGTCGCCAGCTTGAGTCGCTGGCGCTCACCACCGGACAACGTAGTGAGGGGCTGACCCAGCGTTAGGTAGCCCAGGCCAACATCAGCAAGGCGATCGAGAATCTTGTGGGCAGCCGGGGTCCGGGCTTCGCCCTCACTGAAGAAGACTTCAGCCTCATCCACAGACATTGCAAGCACCTCTGCAATATTGCGTCCACCCAGCCGGTACTCCAACACAGATGCCTGGAAGCGCTTTCCTTCACACTCTTCGCACGGCGACTCAACGGTGGCCATCACGCCCAGATCCGTGTAAATCACACCCGCTCCATTACACGTTGGGCACGCGCCCTCGGAGTTTGAGCTGAAAAGCGCAGGCTTGACGCCGTTGGCCTTGGCAAATGCTTTACGGATGGGTTCCAGCAGGCCTGTATAGGTGGCAGGGTTGCTCCTGCGGGATCCGCGAATGGCACCCTGGTCGATCACCAGGACACCGTCACGCTTGGCTACGGAGCCATGAATCAGCGAGCTCTTGCCCGACCCAGCCACACCGGTGAGGACACAGAGGACGCCAAGGGGGATGTCGACGTCGACGTTCTTGAGGTTGTTTGTTGAGGCGCCCCGGATTTCCAAGTGAGCCGCGGCGGTACGCACGCTGTCCTTAATGGAGGCCCGATCGTCCAAGTGGCGACCGGTGATGGTGTCGCTCCCCCGCAAACCCTCCAAGTCGCCCTCGAAGCATACTGTGCCGCCTCCGGTACCGGCGCCCGGCCCCAAGTCAACCACATGGTCGGCAATAGCGATGGTTTCCGGTTTGTGTTCCACCACCAGCACCGTGTTGCCCTTATCGCGAAGCTGCAGCAGCAGCTGGTTCATTCTCTCGATGTCGTGTGGGTGCAGGCCAATGGTCGGTTCGTCAAAGACGTAGGTGATGTCCGTGAGGGACGACCCCAGGTGCCGGATCATTTTTGTCCGCTGGGCCTCTCCCCCGGACAACGTTCCTGCGGGACGGTCAAGGGATAGGTAGCCCAAACCGATCCCGGCGAAAGAATCAAGGAGGTGCTGGAGTCCCTTGAGCAGAGGAGCTACGGAGGGCTCATCAAGTTCGCGAACCCAGTCTGCGAGATCGCTGATTTGCATGGTGCACACGTCCGCGATGCTCTTGCCCTTGATTTTGGAGGACCTTGCCTCGGGGCTCAACCTGGTGCCTTCGCATTCGGGACATGTGGTGAAGGTTATGGCCCGCTCCACGAAGGCGCGAATGTGCGGCTGCAAGGCGTCGACATCCTTACTGAGCATCGACTTCTGGATCTTGGGGATCACGCCTTCGTACGTGAGGTTTATCCCCTCCACCTTGATTTTGGTGGGCTCACGGTAGAGGAGGTCGTGGAGTTCCTTCTTGGTGAACTTGGCAATGGGCTTGTCCATGTTGAAGAACCCTGAGCCGCTGAAGATCCGTCCATACCATCCATCCATGGTGTAGCCGGGGATGGTGAGGGCGCCTTCGCTCAGGGATTTGGTGTCGTCGTACAGAGCCGTGAGGTCAAAGTCGTTGACCGAGCCCATTCCCTCGCAACGGGAACACATGCCGCCCAAGCGATTGAACGTGGCCTTCTCTGTCTTGGTTTTGCCTTCGCCGCGTTCCACTGTGATGGCGCCGCTGGCCTTTACCGTGGGCACGTTGAATGAGTAGGCGTTGGGCGAACCAATGTGGGGCTGGCCAAGGCGGCTGAACAAGATCCGCAGCATGGCATTGGCGTCTGTGGCGGTACCCACTGTCGAGCGCGGGTTGGAGCCCATTCGCTCCTGATCCACGATGATCGCCGTGGTCAATCCTTCAAGCACGTCGACGTCGGGCCGCGCCAAGGACGGCATGAAGCCCTGTACAAAAGCACTGTAGGTTTCGTTGATCATGCGCTGCGACTCTGCGGCAATGGTCGCGAAGACCAGCGAACTCTTCCCGGAGCCGGAGACGCCCGTGAATACCGTGAGCCGGCGCTTCGGGATTTCGATGGTGATGTCTTTAAGGTTGTTTTCACGTGCGCCCTGGACACGGATCAAATCGTGGGTGTCCGCAACATGGGACCCGGGAGATTGCGTGTCCGTGCTCGTTGCAATAGTCATGATTTCTCCATCTGTTAGGCGGCGCTGCCCAACAGTCCCCCGTCGGCGTCGCCTGGCTCTCGCTGACCGGCAACGGTCAGTACGTTTGATTCTGCCATTGTCTTCCTAGGTTTACTCGCTAAGAATGAAGCATGCCGGTATACATGAGGTCCCTTGAAACCGCCGTTCCCCAAACTATCCTCGTCCAGCAGCAAGCCCGTGACGTTTTCGCCTCACAGCCCGGGCTTACAAGGCTTGGAACGCGGCTCGTGAGCACCTGTTTCGACTCAGCAGCCATAGATACCCGGTACACCGCCGTAGCGGAGCTCAGCCTTGATGCACATCCTGAGAATCCGCAGTTTTTCGACCCCGAAACCAATCGCGTCCTGAGCCCCAGTACTAAAATCCGGAACGAAATCTTTGCAACTGAAGCCACTAAGTTGTTCGTGGAAGCCGGCAAAGCCGCAGTGGCTCAAGCCCCGGGGATCGACCTGGATGACATCACGCACGTCATCACAGTGTCCTGTACAGGATTCTTCAATCCCGGTCCGGACTACAAGGTGGTCAGGGCTCTGGGGCTCAACCCCGCCGTCCAGCGCTACCACCTCGGCTTCATGGGTTGCTATGCGGCTTTCCCCGCGCTCAAGGCAGCCAAGCAATTCTGCATTGCAGACCCTGCCGCGGTAGTCCTGGTGATCTGCGTTGAACTCTGCTCCTTGCATGTGAGGACCTCAAACGACCCCGACACGATCATGGGGTCAGCGATATTCGGTGACGGCGCGGCGGCCGCCGTCGTAAGTTCACGGGAACTGCAGGGACCGGAGCCGGCCATCCGGCTGGACCACTTTGAGACGGTCCTGACGCCTGTAGGCGAGGAAGCCATGGCCTGGAACATCGGCGACGAAGGATTTGAAATGGTCCTGGGCTCGTATGTCCCCCACATCATCGAGGAACACATCACCGGTGCCCTGGAGCCGTTGCTCGCCAAGGAGCCTTCCCTGGCGGGCCTCCCCTACCGGGACATCACGCACTGGGCCATCCATCCCGGCGGTCGCAGCATCCTGGACAAGGTGGAGTCCAAGTTGGAACTCAGCCAGGAGCAGTTGATTCCGGCGCGGGAAACACTGAGGGAATACGGGAATATGAGCAGCGCTACTGTCCTGTTCGTCCTGAAGTACATGCTGGAGCAGCCGGTCAGTGAACGTGAGGAGCGTATTTGTTCCATGGCGTTCGGCCCCGGCCTGACGGTGGAGACGGGACTCTTTACGCTGGTCTCCCCTGCCCTGTGAGGCCTTGGGGATCCCTCCAGGAGAGGGACCTGCACGCCGTTGAGGAGATGGACAAAGCTGACTGCGATCCCAGGCGCCTCACCAGGACTTACGCTCGTTTCCCCGTGGTTAACAGGCTGTTATCGGGGTGGCACGGGACGTATCGTCGACGACTCCGTCCGCTGTTGGTAGCCAACGGTGCGGCGTCTGTGCTGGACATTGGAAGCGGCAGCGGTGATGTGGCACGGAGCCTAGCGCGGTGGGCCCGGCGGGATGGCCTCAGGCTCACCGTGACGGCGATTGACCCGGATGAGCGAGCCTTCGCCTTTGCCTCCAGGGCGCCTCGCGTGGAGGGCGTCAGCTACCGTAGGGCACATAGCTCCGAGTTGGTCGCTGAGGGCCGGAAGTTCGACGTCGTCATCTCCAACCACATCCTTCATCACCTCGATCCGGGGGAGCTTGCGGCGGTCCTCCATGATTCGGAGTTGCTGAGCCGGGGACTTTGCCTCCATAACGACCTCAATCGCAGCAACATCGCGTATCTTTTGTTCCTGGCGGGGTTTTGGCCGTTGGGCGTAGGCTCCTACATTTGCGGGGACGGTTTGACGTCGATCAGGCGCAGCTACACCTCGGAGGAACTAAAAGCCGTTGTTCCCTCCACATGGTCAGTGGAAGCAAACGGGCCCTGGCACCATCTCCTTTTTCACGAAGGTCCGGTACGTGAACTTCCCCAAGCTGATGCTTGGCGCCGATTGGAGGACCGTGCCTGACGTTGTGATCGTTGGTGCCGGCCCTGTGGGGCTGTTCATGGGGGTTCTGTTGCTTCAGCGGGGGCATCAGGTCCGCATACTGGAGCGCCGGAGCAACAGGAGTGACAGTTCGAGGGCCATCGGAATCCACCCCCCGGCCTTGGCAGAGCTGGCTCGCGCGGGAGTTGCCGACCCTTTGGTAACTGCCGGGGTCCACATCAAGCGTGGTGTGGCTTACAGCCGGCGACGACGGGTGGCCGGCCTTGCGTTCGACGGCGACCCAGCCTTTCCCTTCATCCTTGCCCTTCCGCAGACGATCACCGAGGAAGTCCTGGAGTTGGCGGTAAAGGAACTGGATGCCGACGCGGTCGTCCGGGATGCCGACGTCCAGGAGATCGACGACGCCGGCGGCACCTTGCGTGTACGATCATTTTCGCCTTCCGGCAGCTTGGAGGTAGCAGCCCGCTTGGTGATAGCCGCCGACGGAGCGCATTCAACCATCCGTGGCCGCTACCTGCCGGGTGGCCCCTCCCGCAGCTATCCGGACTGCTACATCATGGGCGATTTCCCGGATACCACGGGGCATGACACCGACGCCGTCTTGTACTTGGAACCCGAAGGAATCGTCGAGTCGTTTCCCCTGCCAGGAGGCGTCCGGAGATGGGTCGTCAGGCTGGGCGCACCGCACGGGAATCCGACGCCGGCGGTGCTCGCCGAACTGATCACGGCCAGGACCGGTGAGGTGCTGGACATAGCCGGCAACTCGATGCTGAGTGCCTTTGAAGTACGGTCGCGGCTCAGTCGGCGCATGGTTCACGGCAAGGTGGTGTTTCTTGGGGATGCGGCGCACGAAATCAGCCCCATCGGGGGGCAGGGAATGAACCTAGGTTGGTTGGATGCTGCAGCTCTGGCCCCCATCATTGATGCATCCCTGCGGGGCGCCAACGTAGGGCGCGATGTGGCACATTTCGAGAAGTCACGCAGGAAAGCGGCGCTTCGCGCCTCACGTCAGGCCGGGCTCAACATGGCACTGGGCAGGCCACTGCCGCCTCCCGCCATGTCAGCAAGGAATACGCTGTTCGCAAACGCCCTGGCCATACCGGCAATTTCAGAACTGGTGCAGCGCCGCTTCACTATGCGCTAGTTACCCCAGGGCGCTAGGTACTCCAAGGCGCTGGTTACCCCAGGGCGCCAGCTATTCCGGCGTCGTGTAGTAGCAGTCGTACGTGTCCTGGCTGATGATCAGGCCGTCCCGCAACTCGAAGACCGCAGTGCTCCTTGCTCGGATGGTGTCGCCGCGGTCCCAGTGCGGCAGGTCAAGGAGCAGCGTGGCTGACCAGTTCATCTCCAGCACCACCCGGTTGTCCTGGCTTGTTGTGCGGACTACCTCAAAGCGCTGATCGGAGACAATGTCCTTGCTGTGGTCGGCGCCAGCCAACGTTTCGGCCAGGTTCCGGGTGGAACCCGTTTTGGACAAGGCGTGCGGCCACTCCGTGAGCTTGAAATCGTCGGCCAGGAAAGGCCGCAATTCAGCAGCCCCGCCGCCGGCCTCAACCGTTCGAACAAAGCCGAGTACACAATCCAAAGGGGTGGAATCGATCATTCGTCGAGCCTAGCCCACACGCTCGAAATGCCTTCATCGCGTTAGGCTCACTGTATGACGCACCAACCTCATCCTGAGGCCACGAGCCCCGCCACGGACTACAACCCCACCCGGATACGTGACGCCGTCCGTCGCTTGCTTGATGCAGACGGGCTCCCGACCATTGTGCAGGCCGGGCACCCCGTATTGCGCCAGCTGGCCGCCCCCTATGACGGCCAGGTTGATGATGCCGAGTTGGCCGCTTTCATCGAGCGAATGAGGGACGTCATGCATGACGCCCCGGGCGTTGGACTGGCCGCCCCCCAGCTGGGCATCCCGCTGCAGCTGGCCGTGTTGGAGGACAAATATGAGGTGGACCCGGAGTCTGCCGCGGTACGTCACAGGGAACAGCTGGAATTCTTCGCAATTATCAACCCGGAGTACCGTCCGCTGGGCACTGAGACAGCCTCGTTTTATGAAGGGTGCCTCTCCGTGAGCGGGTATCAGGCCGTTGTGACACGCCACCGGAATGTGGAGCTGCGCTACACCAGTCCTGCGGGCGAACCCGTGGAAGAGTGGTTCTCGGGCTGGCAGGCCCGCATTGTGCAACACGAAACGGACCATCTCCACGGCATCCTGTATCTGGACCGGGCGGAACTGCGTTCCCTGTCCAGCAATGCTGAACACTCGGCCCGGTGGTTCGCGCCGGAGATTGACGAGGCCCGCCGGGCTCTTGGATTCCTTCGCTGACGCTGAACCCGGCCTGTATGGCTACAGCTGGTCCTCCGGTTGATTAGCATCCGTTGGAAGGTACTGCGCCCACCAACGGAGAATGTGGTCAAAGCGCTGCCTCCGGTGATGTGGCGTCCCGGACCGTGACAACTCGTGGTCTTCCCCAGGAAAGATCAGCAGGGAAGTGTCCACGCCTTGGGCCTTCAAATGTGCGTAGTACCGCTGCCCCTGTTCGATGGGGCACCGGAGATCGTTCTCGCTGTGAATCACCAGGGTAGGTGTGTCGACACGCGAAACTACGGCCATGGGACTTTGGGCCGTCATCTGTTCCGGTGTCCCTCCGGTGTATTCGGCCCCGAAGAACCAACCGATGTCAGCGGAACCCGAAAAGCTGACCGGGTCCAGGAAGCCGCGCTCCACAATCGCACCCTTGAACCTGTGATCGTGGGCGATGGTCCAAGCGGTCAGGTAGCCACCATAGGAACCCCCCATGATCCCCACCCGGTCTTTATCCAAGCCCTCAAAGGAGACCAACGCTGAGTCGAGGAACGCAAGCACGTCCTGCATATCCAGCGTCCCCATGCGTTCCTTGATGGCGCGCCCATGGGCTTGGCCGTAGCCGGCGGACCCTCGTGGATTGCACATGACAACTGCGTACCCTGCAGCGGCGTAAACCTGCGCTTCATCGAAGAATGCGCCGGTGTACTGGGAGAAGGGGCCGCCATGGATGGTGAGTAGGACCGGGTGTGGGCCTGGGCCATCAGGCAGGACGACCCAACCATGAAGGGGGTGTCCGTCGGTGGATTCGGCGTCGAAGTCCAGGGGTTCCGTTACACGGGAGTTGTTGCGCAGGATGGCGGAGAAGTCCGTGAGGAGGCGGATCTCTCCCCGTTCAAGTGACGCGACATCTCCCACGGTTGAGGAATCGGAGAAACTTACGGCAATTTCCCCGTTGGCAGCCACCGTCGCCCCGATAACTACCCGGGCACCGTGGACCAGGGGTGTGATCCCACCTTCCGCCGTGACGTCCAGCAGTTCGACACTTCCCAACGCTGTGTTCAGCACCAGCACACTGGCTGGTCCGCTGGGTTCCAGCGGACCAGACACGTCCAAATGTTCCTCGTCGGTCAGCGCGGCAGCCTCTCCCCCTGCGACGGGCATGACGTACAGAACAGAATTCCGAGCCACAAAGTCCTTGCCGGTGTGTCCTAAGTTCTGGGCCACGTAAAACAGCCAACGGCCGTCCGTGGAGGCACGGACAGCAGTGACAGTCTGCAACGTCTTGTTGGACGGTTCGACGACGGTCGGCCGGCCGCCGCCGGCGCCGATCCGATAGACGGAGGTGACCAGGTCGTCGTCGTGTCCTTCATGGAGGGCGGCAACGAAGTACAGGTGGGAGCCGTCAGCTGAAAAGCACGGCGACTCGTGGTCCGAGTCGCCGAACGTGACCTGCTGTGCAGTAGGAACCCCCGTAACCGTCCGCGTCGGCTGTTCATGGGCGGCCCTCCCGCGCGGAACAACGACCGGTTCGCCGCCCAGCTCCGGGACTTCAACCACAAACAGCTGCTGACGCTGGTCTGCCGTATATCCGAGGCCATTCATCCTGTATTGGTTGGTGGTGATCAGGCGGGCATCTTCACCGCCGGTGGTGACTCCGTCAACGGTCCCGTACCGGCCTTGCTCGGGCACGCGGGCCTCGAACGCTATGCGGTGGGAATCCGGCGCCCACACGAACCCTCCTACACCGGCCTGCTGATCCGTGATCCGTTGCGGCTCGCCGCCCGCGGCCTCCACGACGAACAGTTGCGGCTTTCCATCCGGGTCGTTCCTGAGGAACGCCAAAACCAGGCCATCGGGTGAGAATGCCGGGGAACTGTCCCGGAAGCCGCGCGTGATGCGTCGCGGATACTTGGTGGTGTCCAAAGGAATACTCCACAGCTGGCCGACGTAACTGTCAGCATCAAAGTCCGGCCTCACGACGGAAACCACCGCCTTGCTGCCATCGGGGTGGATTGCCGGGGCGGACACGGTGTTCAGCAGATGCAATTGCTCGGGTTTCACGTTGGTGAGCCTAGCCCGGCGGTCCCACGCCCGGCACCAGACACTCCGTCCGCCGTAGGATTGAAGCCATGTTGTCCCACGCTGTTGCTGCCCTCCGCTGTCCTGTGTGCCAAGGGAGGTTACAGCTCAGGGAAGTCCAGCAACGGACTCTCGCTTGCGAGGCCGGGCATCTGTTCGATGCCGCTAAACAAGGCTATTTCAACCTGCTGACGGGCAAAGGCACGGTGTTCGAAGCCGATTCTGCAGACATGGTGGCGGCCCGGCACAGGTTCCTGGACGCCGGTCACTACTCCGGACTTTCCCAAGCCCTTGCCTCGGCGGCCGCCGGACCACTTCACCATCCCGACGCGCTGGTTCTCGACGCCGGCACGGGCACCGGTCACTACCTGCACGCAGTCCTTCAGATGTCGGGGGCCACGGGGATTGGTGTGGATATTTCCAAGTTCGCACTGAGGCGCGCCGCCCGGCTCAACGCGCAGGCGGCCAACCTTGTTTGGGACATTTGGCGTCCGCTGCCCGTTGCGGACAACGCCGTGGATGTGGTCACGGTAGTCTTTGCCCCGCGAAACCCCGCCGAGTTTGCCCGTGTGCTGCGGCCAGGGGGCTCGTTGATTGTTGTGACACCCAGGCCAGGCCATCTTGCTGAAATCGCAGCCCGGACAGGGATGCTTGGCATTGAGGAGGGCAAGGAAGAACGGTTGGCCGAATCCATGAAGGGCTATTTTGACCCAGGCGTCAGCCAAATCCTGGACCTTCCCCTGTTGCTGAGTGGTCAGGAGGTAGCTGACCTAGCCTATATGGGTCCGGCGGGGCACCACCTGCATCGTGGAGAGTTGGCGGAGCTGGCTACATTTAAGGGCCCTGTGTCCACCACCGCGAAGTTCCGGATCAGCGAATTCGCAGCGGCCTGACGTGGGACGGGACGTCGGGCTAGGATGGAGGAACAGTGACTGTGATCCCGCTCGCGGGATCCGGGACCAAGGGGGAAATGATGTTTGAATGGCTCGGCGAGAATTGGTGGGCCCTCTGGCTCACGGTCTTCCTCGCGTTCGCGGTGGTGGAGATGCTTACCCTCGACCTCTTCTTCATCATGCTCGGTGGCGGTGCCCTTGCCGGACTGATCGCCGACTTCGCGGGGGCCGATTTCTGGCTCCAAATCGTGATCTTCTCCGTGGTCTCCCTCCTAATGATCGTCTTTGTCCGTCCTGTCGCCATGAAGCACCTGCATAAGGGACCAGCCGAACAGCGCAGCAATATCGACCGGCTCATCGGTCAGTCCGCTCTCGTCATCGAAGCCGTGAGTGGAACCAGTGGACTGGTCAAGATCGGCGGCGACGTATGGAGCGCCCGCAGCACGGCCGGTGTTCTCGACGCCGGTTCGACAGTTCAGGTCACCAGGATCGACGGCGCGACGGCGGTAGTAGCCTCGCCTGCCGGGAACGGCCCGCTCTAGGCGCGCCCTTGAATTTCTGCGGTTGCCGATCCGGGCAGCCTGCCCGGGTCCAGTCGCATCAAACCACGCAATTGGGGAATGAAGGAGATGTATGGACGGCTTAGGAGGAACAGCAGCGGCAATTGTGCTGGTTGTTCTCGTCATTTTTGTCATCATCGTGTTGGTCCGTTCGGTCAGGATCATCCCGCAGGCACGTGCCGGCGTCGTTGAACGCCTCGGCAAGTACCAGCGGACGCTTAACCCGGGACTAACCATCCTGATCCCGTTCGTCGACCGGCTGCTGCCGTTGCTCGACCTGCGTGAACAGGTTGTATCGTTTCCGCCTCAGCCGGTCATTACCGAGGACAACCTGGTGGTCTCGATTGACACCGTTGTGTACTTCCAAGTCACCGATCCCAGGGCAGCAACCTACGAGATCGCCAACTACATCCAGGCCGTGGAGCAGTTGACCACCACCACGCTTCGTAACGTGGTGGGCGGGCTTAACCTCGAAGAAGCCCTGACATCCCGCGACCAGATCAATGGCCAGCTGCGTGGTGTCCTGGACGAAGCTACGGGCCGCTGGGGAATCCGTGTGTCCCGCGTCGAGCTGAAGGCGATTGATCCGCCCCACTCCATTCAGGACTCGATGGAGAAGCAGATGCGTGCTGAACGGGATCGCCGTGCAGCCATCCTGACCGCTGAAGGCACCAAGCAGTCGCAGATTCTTACCGCCGAAGGCCAGCGGCAGGCGGCCATCCTTGCTGCTGAAGGTGACGCGAAGGCGGCCATCCTCAGGGCAGACGGTGAAGCCCAAGCCATCCAGAAGGTCTTCGACGCCATTCACAAGGGCAACCCGGACCAAAAGCTCCTTGCCTACCAGTACTTGCAGACCCTTCCCAAGATCGCTGAGGGAAGCTCGAACAAGCTCTGGATCATCCCGAGTGAAGTCGGCGAGGCGCTCAAGGGTATCGGCGGCGCCCTTGGAGGCAATAACGGGGACTCCCCCATCGGCCTTTTCGGAAACAATGAACAGTCCGGGACTTCAGAGCCGGCAGCCGCGGCCCCGCAGGCCCGGCCAGCTGAATAACTCACTGTCGAAGGGTCACCGAGCGGCCAGCCATTCAGGCTGGCCGCTCGCTTGTTGATGGCCCTTTTGAGTACTGGGCGATGATCCGCGTATAATGGGATATTTGTCCGGCTGGTTCAGCGTGGATGGAACATTAAAGCTTGGCCAGGCGTTGCAATTAGTGATGCAAGGTGTGCAGAAGTAGTCCGTAAGGATCGTGAAAACGGCTTACGGCTAGCGCGGAGTTCCTGCTCCGTGAACAGACAGAGGGAGTAATCATGAGCGATCGCAGCCTGCGGGGTATGCGTCTTGGCGCCCAGAGCATGGAAACAGAATCCGGCGTTGAACCGGCACCGCGCCAGCGGGTCGAGTACCGTTGCGAGGATGGCGAGCAGGTCTTCGTAACCTTCTCCTCCGAAGCCGAAATTCCCCCCGTATGGGTTTCCAAGACCGGCAAGGAAGCACTGCTGGTTGATGGCGAGCGACCTGTGGACGCCAACGAGAAAGCCGTCCGCACCCACTGGGACATGCTCCTGGAGCGCCGTAGCCTTCCCGAGCTGGAGCAGATCCTTGAGGATCGTCTGAACATCCTGCGTGAGCGCCGTGGAGAGCGCCGCTCCGCATAGTCGGTTACTGACTAAAAGACAAAGGCCGGGTCCGGTTCCTTAGGGGAACCGGACCCGGCCTTTCTGCATGCAAACGTCCCGAGTTACTTGGCGACTGCGGGCGACTTTCGGGTGAGTTTTTCCCAACGTGCTGCCAGTCCCCATTTGGTGACGTTGATCATGGCTTCCACAACAATGTTGCCGCTCATCTTGGATGCCCCGAGCTCACGCTCGACAAAGGTAATGGGACGCTCCTCAATGCGGAGGCCAAGCTTGGCCACGCGCCACGCGAGGTCAACCTGGAAGCCGTAGCCAACCGATTCGACCTCGTCGAGGTTGAGGGCCTCGAGCGTGCTGCGGCGGAATGCCCGGTAGCCGCCGGTAACGTCCTTGATCTTTACGCCCAGCATGATGCGGGCATAGGTGCTGCCGATGCGGGAGATCGCCTGGCGGTAGAGCGGCCAGTTAACAACGCTGCCACCGGGAACCCACCGGGAGCCCATGGCAAGGTCTGCTCCCTCGCTGACGGCGTCGAGGAGCAGCGGCAGTTGCTCCGGCTTATGCGAACCGTCGGCGTCCATTTCAACCAGGACGTCGTAGCCTGCAGCCAGTCCCCACTTGAAGCCGGCAATGTAGGCGGCCCCAAGGCCTTCCTTGCCCTTGCGATGCAGGACATGCACCTGGCTGTCCTCTGCCGCGAAGCCGTCGGCAAGCTTTCCCGTGCCGTCAGGGCTGTTGTCGTCGACCACAAGGACGTCGGAGTCGGGTACTGCTGCGCGCAGCCGTCCCAATGTCACGGGGAGCGATTCCAGCTCGTTGTAGGTGGGAATGATCGTCAGGACACGCAAGTAGAGGCCTTTCCTTGATGGAGCGGTCAGTGTGCCGGAGCAGCCTGGCGGCTGGTGTTCTGGCGCAACTCTCCATTATAGGACGACGACAAGGATTCATTTGGCGGGTGTGGCCCCGGACACATGGTCCGGACAATCAGGGCGGGCTTCACACCCTCAGCGACTCGTGGGCGAACAACTCGTGGCCCTCGCGCACTGTCTGAAGGCATCGGGGGTCGCCGCCGGTGTCCAAGGCAGGCAGCAGAGGGGTCCGCGCCCGAGGATCAGTGCTCCACGACTGTACACGGCTATCAGCCACCTGGACCATCAGTTCATCCACTTCCCACACAGCGAAACTGGCCGGCGCGCCCGGGACCAACTGGCCCATCAGCGGGTTCCGGTGTTTGGTAGCCCGCCACCCCGCACGGGTATGGCCCAAGAAGGCGGCACGGGCCGAGATCCTTTGCTCCGGGTTGCTGTGCTCCAGGCATGCCCGCACGCTTGACCACGGGCGGAGAGGAGTGACCGGGCTGTCACTGCCGAAAGCGATAGGGACACCGCTGGCGTAGAAGGAAGCGAAAGGGTTCATCGTTTGGCTGCGGCCACCTAACCGCTGTTCGTAGAGCCCACCTGGTTGACCCCACGCGGCATCGAAACCGGGCTGTACGCTGACCGACACCGAGTACTTGGCCAGCCGGTCGATGGCGGACTGGTCAGCCATCTCCACGTGTTCAAGCCGATGGCCGGCGGCCCGGAGGCGCTGCTCCCCCACCTCTGCGGCGGCTGCGTCCAATGCGTCCAGCACTGCCCCGAGACCAGCGTCACCTATGACATGAAACCCAGCCTGAACACCCAGGAGCGACGTGGCCACGAGATGTTTGGTGGCGTCGTCCACTGACAGGTATAGACTGCCGCGTTGGCCCGGTGCATCGGAATAGTCGTTCACGAGGGCCGCCGTACGGGAGCCGATTGAACCGTCAATGTTCAGGTCACCGGCAAGGCCCAGGACCCGCGTACCCAGACTGTCCAGAATCGACTGGGCGTGCGCCTCAGAGGTGGCCAGCTCGCCCCAGTAGGGAAGCACCTCAGGCCGGTTCCAGTCCTCGTTCCAGGACGTGGCCATTCGCAGGTCTTCGGACCCGCAAATATGAGGCGCAGACATCTCGGCCAAGGCTACATACCCGTGGGAAGCCGCATCCTGAAGGGCCGCTTCCTGGTATCCGCGACGTTCGTGCTCCGGGAACTTCCGGGCAGTCAGCCGCGCGGCCGTATGTGCCGCACGAACGACGCGGGCGGTGCCGGAGAAACCGTCGAGGCCGTCCAGGCCAGCGGCCGCGGCCAACGACGACGAAACCAAGGCGGAGTGGACGTCTATGCGTGACAGGTAGACAGGTCGCCCCGCGGCCGCCCTATCGATTTCCTCCAAGCCAGGGAGCGTGGAATCGTGCCACGTCGTTTCATCCCAACCGTGGCCCAGGACCGTGCCCGTGCCGCTGGCGGAGGCAACGGCGTCGAGCAGTTCCGTGGCTGAACGCACCCCGGAGAGCTGCAGGCCGGACAGGGCAAGGCCTGTCTCCGTCAGGTGTGCATGGGAGTCCACGAATCCCGGCGCCAAGAGGGCTCCGCGGAGGTCGATGACCTCCATGGATGAGTCAGCTATGGAAGTAGCTGCCTGTTCGGAGCCGACCCAAGCCACGGTATCGCCGTCCACCACCAGCGCAGTGGCAAAAGGATCTGCGGCGGTATAGATCGACCCGTTGCGGTACATGGTGACCCTGCGGTCCTGGCCGGCGGGCACGCCTGGCTGGTTCATGCGTTGTGCTCCTCGAGCGTTGAAAACATTCAATGAAATGGAGAGGCGCTAAGCCACTGTGGAGTAGGCCACGACGCCGCGTCGCACCAAGTCGATGGACTCGCGGCAAATGCGGGCCAAGCGTGGGTCGAGTTGGGGGATCTTGGCCAGCTGGTCAAGGAGGTCCACCACTTGCTTGGCCCAGCGGACAAAGTCGCCGGCAGCGAGGTCGGTTCCGCTGAGCACGTCCTGAAGATGACGTCCCTTGGCCCACTTGTACATGGGCCACATCAGTCCAAGTTCCGGTTCGCCGGTGAGAGGCAGCCTGCTGCGCTCCTCGGTGTCCTCCAACTGGGACCACTCGCGGATGACTATCTCAATGGCTGATTCCAAGGCAACGCTGGGCATCCTGGGCCGCAGGCCGCGGTCTTCCCGTTTGGCTTGGTAAACCAGGGTGCTGGCAAGCGAGGCCAGTTCGGCGGCGTCGAGGTCGTTGATGGCACCACGCCGCACAGTCTGGGAAATGAGCAGGTCCTTTTCACCGTAGATCCGACGAAGCCGCTGCCCGTCGGTGCTGATGGTGACATGTCCGGCGTCGTTGGTTTCAAGGTAACCGTAGACCGACAGGACATCGCAAACGCGGTCGAAAGTCTTGGCAATGCTGTTCGTCCTGCCTTGGATCTGCCTGACCAACCCATCGGTCTCCCTACGCAACTTCCACCAGCGCTCCGACCACCGTGCATGGTCTTCGCGTTCGCTGCAGCCGTGGCACGGATGAGCCCGCAGTGCCCGCCGAAGGTCCGCGATCTTCTTCTCCTGATCCGGCTGGCGCGCCCCGAGGCCAAAGTCTTCGTGCCTGCTGTTGCGACGGCTGTGGGGTGCGTCCTCACTGATGGCATGCCGCATGGACGAAGCGAGGTCCCGGCGGGATTTGGGAACCTTGGCATTGAAGGACTTCGGAATACGGATACGCGTCACGGGCGACACCGGACCGTCGAGGTCGTGGACACCGATGCGTCTCAACTGGTTATCAGAGGTGAGGACGGAGGGCCTTGGTTCCCGGGCATTGCGGTCCACCTCCAGCACCACGGCATGCCCTGTGAGCCGGCCGCTGTAGATGCTGATGACGTCGCCGGGGATCAGGCGTGCAAGGGAATCCGCTACATGGGATTTCCGGGCCCGCTGATGGTCGCGGGCGGCGAAATTCTCCGCGTCGCTGAGTTCACGCCGGAGCTTTGCGTACTCGGTGAAGTCGCCCAGGTGGCACTGCATGGACTTGGCGTAGCCCGCCAGCGATTCTTCGCGCCCCCGCACCTGCCGGGCAAGGCCTACGACGGAGCGGTCGGCTTGGAATTGGGCAAACGAGGATTCAAGGATTTCACGGGCCCGGACGCGTCCGAACTGGGCAATAAGGTTGATGCTCATGTTGTACGTTGGCCTGAAACTGGAGTTCAGGGGGTAGGTGCGTCGGGAGGCAAGGCCAGCTACGGCAGCCGGATCCGTTCCCGGCTGCCACAGCACCACGGCATGGCCTTCGACGTCGATGCCACGACGTCCGGCGCGACCAGTGAGTTGGGTGTACTCCCCCGCCGTAATGTTGACGTGCGCTTCACCGTTGAACTTTTCCAGCTTTTCAAGCACGACGCAGCGTGCGGGCATATTGACGCCAAGGGCCAGTGTTTCGGTGGCGAAGACTGCCTTGACGAGGCCGTCGGCAAAGAGCTTTTCCACTACTTCCTTGAACGTGGGAAGCATGCCTGCATGGTGGGCAGCAAAGCCCCTGATGAGGCCATCGCGCCAACCCCAGAATCCGAGGACGTCGAGGTCGTCCGCTGGAATTTCGTGGCTTGCCTCGTCCACCCGCTGGGCAATGATCTGCTGTTCGCGTTCGGTTGTCAGCCAAAGTCCCGATGCTGCGCACTGGGCGACGGCAGCGTCACAGCCGGCCCTGGAGAAGATGAAGGTGATGGCAGGCAGGAGATCCTGACGCCTGAGGCTCTCAATGACTTGGGGACGGCTGGCTTTCCGCACGGGACTGCGCTGCTCGGGCTGCTGCCGCTCATCGCGATAACGGTCCTGGCGACGCCGACTCCGGCCACCGTGGCCGAACCGGCCGTTCATGTTCATCCGGCTCTCGGAGCGGGCCATGGCCAACAGGTCCGGATTGACCTCGAACTCGGGGCCGGTGACTGCCTGGCGGACTGTGTCTGCGGACGAGCGCTTGGCAGAGGCGCGCCGGTGGTCAGTGGTGACAGGCTCGGCCACCACCTCATGGGCTTCGGAAAGGTCCGGCGCCTCGGTCTCCTGCATTCCTGGAGCTTGGGGCGCAATTTCGTCGAACGTTGTGTCGCCGGCAAAGAGATCCACGATTTCACGGCCCACCATGACGTGCTGCCAAAGCGGTACGGGACGGTGTTCGGAGACGATGACGTCGGTATCCCCCCTCACCGTATCCAGCCACGCGCCGAATTCTTCCGCGTTGGAAACCGTGGCACTCAGCGAGGCAACCTGCACTTCGCTGGGCAAGTGGATGATGACTTCTTCCCACACGGCACCACGGAAGCGGTCGGCCAGGTAATGAACCTCGTCCATCACTACAAACCCAAGATCGCCGAGGGTTTCGGAATCGGCGTACAGCATGTTCCTCAGGACTTCGGTGGTCATGACCACCACGGGAGCTTCGCCGTTGATGGTGGTGTCACCTGTCAGCAACCCCACGTTCGCCGAACCGTATTTTGCCGCCAGTTCCGAGTACTTCTGGTTGCTCAAAGCCTTGATGGGCGTGGTGTAGAACGCCTTGAGTCCACGTTCCAAAGCCAGGTAGATGGCGAACTCGCCAACGATCGTCTTACCGGCACCCGTGGGGGCCGCAACCAGAACACCGCGGCCCTCCTGGAGCGACCTGCACGCCTCACGTTGGAAGTCGTCCAGTTCAAAGTCCAAGGAACGTGCGAAGGCACCTAGATAAGTTTTCGACTCAGCCGCCCGCTGGGCTGCCGCCTGGTAACGGTCTGATGGAGAGGAAGACCCGGAAATGGAGGACATGCATCAAGCCTAGTGGCCCACGGTCTAGAGATTCTCCAGATCCGTGGCCGGGGTTGCGATGTCTGCAGTGGCTTCAGTCTCAGCCGCCCGCTTGATGGCACGGCGCTCACGGCGGCGGTCATTCAGGACACAGATACCGATCGCCGCGAAGAACAGGAGCAGCATGGGTGCTGCGAGGTAGAACATGCTCATGGCGTCGGCGCCGGGAGCGGCCATCGCAGCGAACAGGCACACCAGGAAGATAGTGATTCGCCAACTTTTGATGAGCTGCTTGCCCTTGATGATTCCGGCGAGGTTCAGTCCCACCAGCACCACGGGAACAAGGAAGGCGATTCCGAAGGCCAAGAGGAGCCGGAGGACGAAGGCCAGATAAATTTCGGCGCTGATGAAGTTTGAACCGCCCACCGGAGTGAAGTCGGTCAGGACGCGAACCGCGTTGGGCAACACAAGCCAAGCAAGCAGGACACCGCCGATGAAGAGCGGTACGGCTGCTGCCACGAAGGACAATGCCAAGCGCCGTTCTTTCTTGTGGAGACCCGGAACGATGAAGGCCCACAGCTGGTAAATCCAGACCGGACTTGACAGGATCACGCCAAGAAAAACCGACACCTGGACCATGAGGTCAAATGAACTGGCGACGCCGTCAAAGTTCAGCGTGGCAGCGCGTCCCTCTTTTTCGTTGAGGTCCTTGATCGGTTTGATCAGTGCTTCCAGGAGAGGCTGGTAGACGATGAAGCCCACCACTGTTCCCAGGATGACGCCGATTGCAGCCTTGAAGAGCCGGTTTCGCAGCTCCTTGAGGTGATCCAGGAGCGCCATCCGGGCTTCGGGGTTGGCCTTGCGCCCCTTCGTCTCTACCACTTCTCTTTAGACGCGGTTGGAGGGCGGTACGTCAGTCTCGCCGTTGTTCTTGGCCTTGACGTCCGGGTGGCCCACTACTTTGCCTTCCACGGCGTCGGAAGCGTCCTGGGAGTCCTTGGCTTCGGAAGAACCATCCTTCTTCATTTCGCGGACCTCAGACTTGAAAATGCGCATCGACTGCCCGATGCTGCGCGCCATGGACGGCAACTTCGGCGCTGCAAAGAGCACCAGAGCCAGGACGATGATGATGATGAGATGCCAGCCTTCGAGCCTCATGTGGGGAGGTCCTTTCCTTTTGGATACATCCTACGTCTATCTGAATTCAATGTCGTGCAGGGATTGGGGTTGACCCCGCTCGGCTTTGCGCTTGACGCGTCGTTGACGACGATCTTCCTGACGGAAGGCTTTGGCCGTCAGGTAATCATGACGCATCTGTTCCGGTGAGGCAAAAATTGCGGACCCCGGCGCGGGCCGTGGCTCGGCGGTTTCAACGTCGGAGGTTTCCTGGGAAGCAGGAAGGTTGCTGAAACGTTTACCCGCGGCACCCAGATCATGAACAGTTGACATGAATTTCTTGTACAGGCGATAGCCCAGAGTCAGGTGAAAGAGCAACGACAGGGCAATAAGCGCGATCCACAACAGGATCCAGAACCACCAAGGCATCTGAGTAGTCTAGCCAGCCTTCGTGCTTGAAGGTGAGTTGTACTGCGCCAAGGCCGCGTCGACCCACGCGCGGCTTTCCTGCCGAAGGTGCTCGGGATCGAGGATCCGAACGGTGCCTCCATGCTGCGAAACGAACATCGGAAGCCATGCGGCGTTGCCAAACCGAACTTCGGCGAGCAGGCCGCCGTCGGGCAGTTGAGCGGTGCGCTCGGCGTAGTAGTCGTCAGCCAGCCCGGCCCCCTGGCGAGTCAGCTGGAGGACCACCAGCACGTCATCATCGCTGGGCGTGAACAGCCGGGCCGGAAAATTCTGCCCGGCTGTTGGCGGCGTGGACACGGCCCGGCCGTTGGCCTCCAACGCTTCTACCCTGTCCAGGCGGAAGTTCCTGATACCGGCCTTGCTGTGGCAATACGCCTCGAAGTACCAGGTGTTGTCCAGCGAGTAGAGCCGCAGCGGGTCCACGTCACGCTCGGTCACTTCGTCGCGTTGCAGTGAGAAGTACCTGAGTCGCAACTGCCGGCCCTCACGGATTGCCCGGGTTATGGCGGCGAAAGCGTGTGACTGTTCCGGCGCCACCGACTGCCCGGAGACTGAGCCGGCCAATCGTGCAGCCTGCCCGGCGGCGCCAGTCAGCTTGATGGTGACCGATTCCAAGGCGCTCCCCGACTCGTCCGCGAGCATTCCCGCCAGTGCCGGTAGATCGCCCAGCATGGCCAGGCCGGTCAGCAACGCAGCCGCTTCGTCTTCACTGAAGCGCACTGGACGGTTCAAATCGAGGTGTTCGGAGATGTACACGTGATCGTTCTCCCATTGAATATCCAGCAGATCGTCCGGGTACCCCTCGGGCAGCCCCGAGCAGATAAGGATCTTCAGGTCATCGATCAGCGCCTTGCGGCTGATGCCAAAGTGATCGGCCACCTGCTGGATGTGCAGGCCTTGATGGTGAACCAGGAAGGGTACCAACTGAAGCATCCTGGCAAGTTGGTCTTCTGAGGTGCGCTTGCGTGTCCGGGGCGCACGTCCGGCTTCCGGAAATTCAAGGGGTATGGGCAGAGAGTCATCAAAGTCTGCGGCAGCCGTAAGGCGGCGTACGACGGCGGTGCGCAACTCCGCGGGCCCCGCCACCTTGACGTGGGGGCCGTAGGATGCCAACTCTTCGGCCAGCTGCTCGGGATCCCGGAAATCCACAGTGATGCGGTCACGACTGCTTGCATCCGGAGCTGGCTCGACGGACACGGACCTTTTGCGCAAGGCAAGCAATCTGTCCTTATCGATGTCCAGAGTTGCTTGTTGGACGGGCAGCTCATTGAGTGCGTCCAACTCCGCCCGGGCACTGAAGCCCTCCGGTGGTTGGAAGCTGCTCGCGGTTACAACGCTCACTGCCGTGGTCATCCGTGAGAGCCTGAAGAGCCTTTTGGCCCCTCTCCCCCGGTCCAGGCCCGCCAGGTACCACTGACCAAAGCGGCTGCCCAGCCCCCATGGCTCGACTTCGCGGACTTCTTCCCGGCCGGTACTGACCGCGAGGTAGCCGAAGCGGACGGGATGCTTGCCGTGCATGGCCGCAACGACGTCGTCGAAGGCTTGTCCGGCGGGTTTAATCCTTGGTTGGACGCCTGCAGGGAGGTCCACGTCCGTGAAGCCTCCTGCTGCCTGCAGCTTGCGGACGGCGTTAGCGGCTGCCGTTCCCAGAGCAGCGCGTTCCCACAGCTGAGCCGCCAGCAGAAGCACGGTGCTCTCCGCAGCCGTCAGGCTCACATCAGGAAGCCGGTTGGAGTCCTTGCCGATCCGGTAGCGAGTCGAGGCGGGGTCGTCCGCACCGAAGTTGCGCGGGTCCGTGAGGGTCTCGATCTCGAAGCCGAACTGCTTCAGATCCACTTTGTCGCGCTCGAACATACGTCCAAAAGCGACATCATTGTCGGCTGAGTCGTGGTAAACCTTTTCGCGCAGCACGGCACGTGGAAGGCCCACCTTGGTATTGAGTAAAGCCAAGAGCAGGTTCAGGAGACGTTCGGTGCGGGATGCGGACACGGTTGCTACGTTACTAAAAACCAGCGGGAAAGCAGCAAGGCGCGTCACCGGCCGGCAAAACCGGAAGGTAACGCGCCTTGCGAAAAGCCAGAGTCCTAGCGGACAGCCACGAGGTCGACGACGAAGATCAAGGCCTCGTTGGGCTTGATTGCTCCACCAGCGCCACGTGAGCCGTAGGCGAGCTCCGAGGGGATCTCCAGACGGCGGCGGCCGCCCACCTTCATGCCCAGCAGGCCCTGATCCCAACCCTGGATGACCTGGCCGACGCCGACGCGGAAGTCGAGCGGAGCGCCACGGCCCCAGGAAGCATCAAATTCTTCGCCGGTGGACCAGGCAACGCCGACGTAGTGGGTGGACACAGTGTCGCCGGCCTTGGCCTCGGGGCCCGTGCCCTCAATGAGGTCCGTGATGACGAGGTCCGTGGGGACGTCGCCTTCGGGGAAGTCGATTTCGGGCTTGGTGCGGTCGAAGTCACGCTGACCAAATGACATGGTTGCTCCTTAGTGAAAGGGA
Organism: Arthrobacter sp. M2012083; assembly: GCF_000281065.1. Lineage (GTDB taxonomy): Bacteria > Actinomycetota > Actinomycetes > Actinomycetales > Micrococcaceae > Arthrobacter. Next base: position 92,857 of record NZ_AKKK01000067.1, on the reverse strand, counting down.
CGAAGGGGTTTCAGGAACCAGCTTAGCCAGAACCTGGCTGGGATCTACTTTTTGCCGGTGATCTCAACGACGAAGACCAGCGGGCCGGCAGGTTTGCCCTGCGCAGCGGCGTTTGCTCCATAGGCGAGATCCGTCGGGATCGTCAGGAGAACCTTGGAGCCCACCTTTTGGCCCGTGAGGCCAAGTGTCCAGCCCTTGATGACCTGGTTCAGGCCAAAGGTAGCGGCCTCTCCACGGTCATAGCTGGAATCGAACTTGGTGCTGTCTTCCCAGCGCCAGCCACTGTAGTTGGCATCGATCGTGTCAGAGCTTGTGAGCTCCTCGCCGGTGCCTTCGGACAGGACCTTGACTGAAAGACCGGCAGGCGCATCAGTCTTGGGGATCTCCACGGAAGGTACGCCCTTGTCGTCAAAGGTCACCTTGGGAAGCTTGCCGTCTTTGTCCAGCTGCTCAGTCTCTTCCTTGCTCAACAGACCGGGTGCGTCCTTGGCGGAGGCGATCTTGAATACCACCAGTTGTGTGGACGCAGGTGCCGTTGCCGAGGAGTTGCCCGGAGCGGCGATTGCTACGTGGCTGCCTACTTTGGCGCCGATGATGGCGTCGAAGATCAGCTCATTGCCGGTTTTCATCTGCTCGGAGAGCTCAATCGGCTGGGGGCCCTTGGTGTAACCGTCCTCAAGCGTCTTGCCGTCAGTGCCATCCACAGCGACGAAAACGAGGTCGGCGATTTGACCCATCTTGACGGGCTCGCCGTTGCCTTCGCTGACCACCTTGACGGTGGGTCCCGTCACGGCCAGGGGCTTGGAGAATTCAAGTGCGGGCGCTTTGTCGTTGCCGTTGTCCGTCACCTTTAGGGAGTCGAGCTTGGAAACGTCACCTACTGACTTGCTGGTGGGCTCAGCGGCCGGAGTGCTTTCCCCACCGCAGGCGGTAATGAGCAGGAGGGCGGGAAGAAGTATTGCTAGGAGTCGGCGCACAAAAAGACACTTTCGTCGGGGCAAAGGGACACTCGGAAAGACGCGTGGCGCATCCAAGCAAGGTGTATCTCGGGAAGAGACCACTATCCAGAATAGCCCGTGAAGCTGGGAGCCAGCTTAAAAGGGCTCGTCAGCCCATTGAGTCCAGGAGCGCATCCACTCGTTCGTCCACGCTGCGGAAGGGATCCTTGCACAGGATCGTTTGGTGCGCGCGGTCGTTGAGTTTCAGGTGCACCCAGTCCACTGTGTAATCGCGGCCAAGCTCCTGTGCTCTCCGCACAAAGTCTCCCCGGAGCTTCGCACGGGTCGTCTGGGGTGGCGCGTCTACGGCATCTTTGACGTCGGTTTCCGTTACCAGCCTGCGTGCTGCGCCGCGCGCCTGCAGGAGGAAAAAGATGCCGCGTTGCCGGGAAATGTCGTGGTAGGTGAGGTCCAATTGGGCGATGCGGGGTGAATCCAGGCTGAGGTCATGGCGGCGCATGTAACCGTCCATGAGCTTCTTCTTGATGGCCCAATCCACTTCGGTGTCGATGGTGCTGGTGTCGCCGCTCTCGATGGCATTCAACGTCCGCTCCCACAAATCCAGGATGAGCGGTACGTGGGCGTTGTGGGCGCCGTTCGTGGCCACGAAGTCCGTCACCTTGTTGAGGTACTCCCGCTGAATATCAAGGGCAGTGAGTTGCCGGCCATTGGCCAACCGAACCAAAGCGCTGCCCGTCAGGTCGTGGGAAATTTCGCGGATGCTGCGGATGGGGTTCTCCATGCGCATGTCCCGCATGATGACGCCCGCCTCGATCATCCGGAGGATGAGGTCCACAGTGCCTACCTTGAGCAGAGCGGACGTCTCAGACATGTTTGAGTCGCCCACGATCACGTGGAGGCGGCGGTAGAACTCCGCGTCCGCATGCGGCTCATCGCGTGTGTTGATGATGGGCCGGGACCGGGTGGTGGCCGAGGACACGCCTTCCCAGATGTGGTCGGCGCGCTGGGAGAAAGCGAACGTGGCACCATGCGGGGTCTTCAGGACCTTGCCGGCGCCGGCGATCAGTTGCCGGGTGACAAGGAAGGGAATCAGGATCTCGGCCAGGCGGGAGAATTCACCGCGCCTCGGTATGAGGTAGTTCTCGTGGCTGCCGTAGGAGTTTCCGGCTGAATCAGTGTTGTTCTTGAAGAGGTAGACCGTGCCATTGAAGCCCTCCGCTGCGAGCCTGGCCTGGGCCTCATCCACGAGGTCATCCAGAATAAGTTCGCCCGCCCGGTCATGGGCGATGAGCTGGGCGAGGTCGTCGCACTCGGCCGTGGCGTACTCAGGGTGGGAGCCCACATCGAGGTACAGCCGTGAACCGTTGGTGAGGAATACGTTGGAGGACCTCCCCCAACTGACCACCTTCCGGAACAGGTACCGTGCAACTTCCTCAGGAGCCAGCGGGCGTGAATCCGGACTGGAATAGGAAATTCCGAATTCCGTTTCGATGCCAAAAATCCGTTTATCCATCTCAGCTCTCCTCTGTGAGCAACCGGGTCATGTCATCAGGCAGCAGCCGCCGGAACGCCCTGCGGGATCCGCGGTTGCTTTCCGAAGCACGGTAGAGCACGGCGGCTTCGACGGCAGTAGCGGGCAATTCTTCCACTTCCTTGTTCGTGGCCAAGGCGCGCAATGCCAATCGCATGGCCCCCGCCAAGCTGAGCTCCGGCTCCCAAGCCCCGTTGACGACGTCGGAAATTTGCTCGGCGAGCCCGCCCATGACGACGAAGCCGTTCTCATCCGCGATTGATCCATCGAAGGTGAGCCGGTAGAGGTGGTCCTGTTCCCGGGTAACGCCAACCTCGGCTACCGCCAACTCTACTTCGAACGGCTTCTGCTCGGCCGTGAACACAGCTCCGAGGCTCTGTGCATAAACGCTGGCAAGGCCGCGCGCGGTCACGTCCTCGCGATCATAGGAATAGCCACGGACATCGGCGTAGCGGACGCCGGCTTGCCTGAGGCTTTCGAATTCGTTGTACTTTCCCACCGCCGCGAAGGCGATTTTGTCGTATATTTCACCGATTTTGTGCAACGAGGGTGAAGGGTTTTCGGCGATCAACGCGATGCCGTCGGCGCAGCTGATGACCACGACAGAACGTCCGCGGGCGATGCCTTTCCGTGCGAAGTCCGCACGGTCCTTCATCAGCTGTTCGGGAGAGACATAGAACTGCTGTGTCATGTCAGGCCTCCCGTCCTGCGGCGGCCCGCGATTCGACAATGGCCCCGGCTATCGCGGCCAGGTCCCGTTCAGGGACGCGGCGGTTGCCGGAACGGTCGACGGTATACACCACCGGCCATAGTTTCCGGACAGGGTCAGGACCACCGGTGGCGGAGTCGTCATCGGCGGCATCGTAGAGGGCCTCAACAGCCACCGCCACGGCGTTCTCTTCCGACAAATTCGGCTTCCACAGTTTCTTCAGGGCACCCCGCGCGAAGACGGAGCCGGAACCAACGGAGTGATGCTCCTGTTCTTCGTAACGGCCGCCTGTGACGTCGTAGGAGAACAAGCGGCCGACGCCGGAGACGTGGTCGAAGCCTGCAAACAGTGGAACGACTGCCATACCCTGCATTGCCATGGGCAGGTTTCCGCGGATCATGGCACCCAATCGGTTGGCCTTGCCGACGAGGCTGAGGAGCGTGCCCTCAATCTTTTCGTAGTGCTCCAGTTCCACTTGGAAAAGCCGTGTGATATCGATTGCCAAGCCGGCAGTTCCGGCAATGCCGAGGACTGAATACTGGTCGGCCGGGAATACCTTTTCGATGTGCCGGCTGGCAATAATGTTGCCCATGGTGGCGCGGCGATCTCCGGCCATCAGCACACCGCCGGCGTACGTCAAAGCCACGATCGTGGTGGCGTGCGGCGAGGACGGGACCATGCCGGCGGGTAACGATTGAGTGAATGGAAGGAGTTCGGGACGCGAGCGTTGAAGATGCTCCGTGAAAGAAGACGTTGCCTGGGTGGCCAGGGGGCCGGTTGATGGGTCCTGCATTGCTGCACTCCTTCGACTCTGCATTCCGATGCCCGGCGGCCTCACGCCGGCCGGGCAGTACATCCTCTGGCGGTTCCGCCTACTGGCCGCCCTTTTGGACAAACGCCCTCACGAACTCTTCAGCGTTCGATTCGAGAACGCCGTCGATTTCGTCGAGAAGGTCATCCACGCCCTGCGTCGCTTCCGAAGCCTGTGCCTCGGGTGCTGCCGGCGGTGCCTCCGGTACGTCCACTTCGGTCTCGGTGTCCCGTGACTGCGGTTGTTGCTGCTCCTGTGCTGCCATTTTCTTTCTCCCTACTGTCAGTCTCCTGAAGACGGAGACTTCCTAATGCCATATTGCCACGCGGACCGGTGCTGCGGACGGCTTTGGCCAGGCACGAATAATCATGTGGCGGGCATCCGTCAGCTCCTCGCCGGCGGTGGCGCCTGACCCAGCAATTCGGCCAGGAATGAAGCAGCATCCGTGTGGCGTTCAAAGAGCGCGCCGGTCAGGGCCTGTGTGCCCCTCAAAGGCTCGCGCGTGGGTACCCGCTGCAGTTTCCCCAGCCCCGGAACATCGAAGATCACTGAGTCCCAGCTCGCGCCGACAACGTCCTTGCCGAAGCTGGAAACGCACCGGCCGCGGAAGTAAGCCCGGGTGTCCGACGGCGGTTCGGTGACCGCCCGGGTGATGTCGCCGTCGTCGACAATGCGCCGCATCCTGTCCCTGGAAAGCAACCTGTAGTAGAGGCCCTTTTCGGGCCGGATATCGGACCATTGGAGATCCACCAAGCCGAGACGCGCGTCGTCCCAGGCCAGTCCGTCGCGGTTTCGGTAGCCTTCCAGCAACGATTTTTTGGCCACCCACTCAACTGAGGAGGCAGCAGCATCAGGATCTGTACCGAGGGTCGTCAATGTGGACTCCCAATGGGACAAAACCTCATGAGTATGGCCGTCTCCAGTAACTGAATCTGCTACGCCTGTTTCCTGGGCCAGCTTGGCGGCTGCCTCGAAATACATCCATTGGAGATCGAGTGCTGTCACGCGTCTCCCGTCGAGCAGCCTCACGGTGACGGCCAAGGTGGTGTCGTGGCTAACGGCTTGGAGCGCCTGGACGGGCTCATGGACCTCGATCCTGGGAGCCTGTCCCGCCTCGATAAGGCTCAAGACCATGGCGGTGGTACCGAACTTCAGGAAATTCGAAGCTTGGCTGAGGTTGGCATCACCAATGATCACATGGAGGCGGCGATACTTGTCCGCTGTGGCGTGTGGCTCGTCCCTGGTGTTGATAATGGGCCGGCGGATGGTTGTTTCCAGCCCCACCTCTGCTTCAAAGAAGTCCGCCCGCTGGCTGATCTGGTAGCCGGGGGTTGAGCTGTCCTGCCCTATCCCCACCCTGCCTGCGCCACAGATGACCTGCCGGGAAATGAAGAACGGTGTCAGTCCACGAATGATGTCACCGAAGGGCACGGAGCGCGGCATGAGGTAGTTCTCATGCGAGCCATAGGACACGGACTTGTTATCGGTGTTGTTCTTGTACAGGTTGATGGGGGGAAGCGCGGTATCGGACGCGACCTTCCGGACTGTGGCCAGTGCAACCAAGTCACCGGCCGCATCCCAAGCCACGGCATCGCGGGGGTTGGTGACCTCCGGGCTGGAGTACTCAGGATGCGCATGGTCGACGTAAAGGCGGGCACCATTGCCGAGGACCATGTTCATCAGCAGGGAACCGGATTCGTCAGCGCCGTCCAGTTCCAACTCCTGGCGGCCGTAGGCCAAGGCGACCGCTTCGGCGTCGAGCACTGGCGGCTGGTCCGTCAGCTGGCTGGGATCCGCCGCTGCCCTATCCACTGTCCAACCGCGGGCATCGTGCAGCGGCTCCTCATCTGTGTAGTCCCACCGCGTCTCCGCGCCGCCGGCCGCCCGTTGACGGGTAACGGTCGCATACGCCTGAATGATCCTTGCGGACATCATGGTGGCGTTAGCTCCCGGCGCTGACGGTGCATGGATCCCATATTCAGTTTCCGAGCCCATGACGCGCATGGCGCCGCCTGCGGGAAGCTTTTCTGCGGGTGAACCCTCGGGCCTTGCTGTCACAGGTACTGACCCGTGTTGGCGGTGGTTTCGATGGACTTGCCGGGCTCCTGGCCTGCCTTCCCCTGGACAATGGTCCGGATGTAGGTGATCCTTTCACCCTTCTTGCCCGAAATCCGTGCCCAATCATCCGGGTTGGTGGTGTTGGGCATGTCCTCATGCTCACGGAACTCATCCACCACGGCCCGAAGCAGGTGATCGATCCGAAGACCTTTCTGGTGGCTGGTCAGCAAGTCCTTGATGGCGTACTTCTTGGCCCGATCCACAACGTTCTGGACCACGGCGCCGGAGTTGAAGTCCTTGAAGTACAGCATTTCGGTGTCGCCGTTGGCATAGGTGACCTCGAGGTACTCGTTGGACTTCTCCGTGGAGTACATGGCCTCCACGGTGCGCTGGACCATGGCATCGACGGTGGCCTGCACGTCGCCGCCATATTCAGCCAGATCCTGAGGGTGGAATGGCAGGTCGGTGGTGATGTATTTGGCGAAGATGTCGGCTGCGGCTTCGGCGTCGGGTCGTTGGATCTTGACCTTCACGTCAAGGCGACCGGGACGAAGGATTGCGGGATCGATCATGTCCTCACGGTTTGAGGCCCCGATCACGATCACGTTGTCCAGGCGCTCCACACCGTCGATCTCACTGAGAAGCTGCGGCACGATGGTGGTTTCGACGTCGGACGATACCCCGGTCCCGCGGGTGCGGAACAAGGAATCCATTTCGTCGAAGAAGACCACCACGGGGCTGCCATCTGAGGCCTTTTCACGGGCCCGGGAGAAGATCAGCCGGATGTGGCGCTCGGTCTCACCCACGTACTTGTCAAGGAGCTCCGGACCCTTGATGTTCAGGAAGTAACTCTTGAGATCGGTGTTGCCCGCCCGTTCCGCAGCCCGGGCAGCGAGCGAATTCGCTACCGCCTTGGCAATCAGGGTCTTGCCGCAGCCCGGAGGGCCGTATAGCAAGATGCCCTTGGGGGCCTTCAGGCCATGCTCACGGTAGAGGTCCGGATGGAGGAATGGCAGCTCCACGGCATCGCGGATCTGCTCGATCTGCGGTCCAAGGCCACCGATGTCCTGATAGGTGATGTCCGGAACTTCTTCGAGGACGAGGTTCTCCACCTCGGCGCGCGGGACTTTTTCCAGTGCATAGCCGGTCCGTGAATCGAGCGACAACGCGTCGCCCACTTTCAAATGAACACTTTGGAGTGCCCCGGACAGCCTGACTACACGCTCTTCGTCGGCTCGGCCGACAACCAGTGCCCGGTCCTTGCCCAGCATTTCCTTAAGGGTGACCAATTCGCCGGCGCGTTCGTAACCGAGCCCGGCCACTACCAGGAGTGCCTCGTTCAGCAGGACTTCCTGTCCTACAGCGAGCTGGTTGAGGTTGACGAGCGGGCTGACTCCCACGCGCATCTTGCGGCCGGCGTTGAAGATATCCACGGACTCTTCGGTGGCCGCCTGCCCGGAACTGCCTGCTGACGGTTGCTTCCGCGGGTTGATCTGCACCACGGTACCGAAGCTGTAAGGAGGCTGGCCCTCCTGCTCCAGGGCGCCCTTCAAACGTAGAATTTCAGCCTTGGCCGTTTCCAGCATGCTGACCAGTTTGCTGTTGTTCTGGGTCGCGGCTGCCAACTGGCGGTCGATGTGGCGAAGCTTGTCCCGGAGGATGTTGATTTGCCGTTCGGCAACAGTCAGCTCACTCGAGGTCTCTTGCGGTTGAACAGCGCCAAGCCCCCGGCTTGCCGTATTCTCCGCCGCGTCGTTTGCTTCTTCCGGCGTCGGCCGTCCAAGGTCGTTGTTTGAGGTATCCACGATTCATCAGCCCCTTCCTGCGCTTAACAAGACCTTAGTCCCGAAAAGCTCAGGGTGCTGGGTGACATCCGGAATGCGAACCCTATTGTGACCTTTGTCAGTTTGTGACTGAGGGGTCATCCTGGACGTTGGTCCCGGCGATAGCATCTCGGGCTGCACGGCGCAGTTTCTTGTCCGAAACGGAGCGCTCCCCTACTGCAGCAGGGGTCCAGGCGTTAAGGTCCTCTTCGCTGAATTCAGTCTTGGAAGGGCGGCGCTTCACGGAAATTCCTGTGACGCCATCAGCAAGACGGCGGGTGACCAGCAGGAATCCGGTGTGGGCGACCATCCGGTGGTCCGGACGGACAGCAAGGCCTTCGAGGTGCCAGCCACGAACCATCGATTCCCAGGCGTCCGGCTCGGTGAAGCGGCCGTCAGCGCGGATGGCTTCGGCAGTGCGGGACAACTGGGTGACAGTTGCTACGTAGTTGATCCATACACCGCCTGGAGCCAGGACGGTAGCAACGGCGTCCAAGCACTCCCAGGGCGCAAGCATGTCCAGCACAACCCGGTCTACGGACCCCGGGGCCTCGGCCTTGACTACCTCTTCCTGGAAGTCTCCCAGGGAGATCTGCCACGCGGGGTGCGGTCCGCCGAAGATGGTCTCAACATTTCCCCGGGCGATGTCCGCGAACTCTTCGCGACGTTCGAAGGAGTGGAGGTATCCGCCGTCGCCGACTGCGCGCAGCAGGGAGATGGAGAGTGCGCCGGAGCCCACTCCGGCTTCCACGACACGGGCGCCCGGGAAGATATCGGCCATGGTGACGATCTGGCCGGCATCTTTGGGATAAACCACGGCGGCCCCACGGGGCATGGACAGAACGAAGTCAGAGAGCAACGGCCGCAACGTCTGATACTGCTGTCCGACGTTGTTGCTAACCACCGAGCCATCGACCTTGCCGATGATTTCATCGTGGTTCAAGAAGCCGCGGTGCGTATGGAAAGCGCCGCCCACTTCCAAGGTGATGGTGTTCATGCGCCCACGCTCGTCCGTGAGCTGGACCCGCTCGCCCACACGGAAAGGCCCGCGGCGTCGTGCAGCGCCCGTCGGCTGGACTGTTGAGCCGGTACCGGGCTTGTCAGTGCCTGTGGTTGCTGCGGGGGCGGCGGTTTCGCTGCTCATGTGGTGTTCCTCGCTCCTGTACGGCTGTGCCGCGGTGTGTAACCGGGTGGTGGGCGCCAAAAAATCAATGGGTCTGGTTCGTATAACCGCCGGCATGTAACTCTACCGGCAAGGCAGTCAGGCGCGCCCGCTCTTGCGTGCTTCCTTACCTGTTATGGCCGTCACTACGGCCTGCTGGCGCAGCAGGCCGGTGACGATGCCGTTGTGGTCAACCACAGCGTATTCGCCGCCCTCCAAGCGAGCCAAGTACTGGATCAATTCCTGTCCCTTGGACCATTCGGGGACGTACGCCCCGGCGGCCAGGGCATGCGACACTGCGGTGACCGGCGTCGTCGTGGCAGCTGCGGCTGGCACGGCGAGCGTTGCGCCGAAATCCACGACTCCCTGCGGTTTGCCGTCAGGACCGCAAATCACGACGGCGGGACTTCCGGCCGGCGAAATATCCAGGACGTCTGCCACTGAGGCCGAGTTCGGCACGCCCACTGCGGGCTCTGCCAACCCGGCGGCGCTTACCAAGTACAGACGACTGCGGAGCCTCGCGTGATGGATGGAGCTCGAGGCGCCCATCCAGAGGAAACCGCATACCAGCACGGTGATCACAATAAAGGTGAGGTCCGGCCAAGCGCCGCTGATCAAGGGAAGGCCAATAAACCAAATGACCAGCACCACAACGATGATGCGGCCGGACCATCCTGCGGCAATGGTGCCTTTATCCTGGCTGCCGGTGGCTTTCCACACGGCTGACTCCACCAAACGTCCGCCATCCAGTGGCATTCCGGGAAGTATGTTGAAAATACCGATGAGGAGGTTCGCCCTCATCAGGATGTCGCCCAGGGTGGCCGACACTCCGCTGAGCAAATCGGCGGACATTATTGCCCACATGACCGCGGCGACGACGAAGTTGGAAACAGGCCCAGCCAGGGCAACGATGACGGACTTCCCCGGCGAAGCCGTGAAGTTCTCGAATTGAGTGTGTCCACCCCAAAGGTTCAGCACGATCTTCTCGGTTGGCCATTTGAAGGCTTTTGCGCTGAGCGCATGTGCGAGTTCATGGATCAGGACGGAAATGGCAAGCAACAGGGCAATACACAGCGCCACAAGGTATGCCCAGTTATTCAGATAGGGCATGTAGTCCATCAATACCGGCCCGTAAACGAACACCGTGAAGGCCGCTATGACAAACCACGAGTACGCCAAATAGACGGGAATGCCGGCGATTCGTCCGAGTGGGATGCCGTCCCTCTTCTTGGTTTGCGAGTGATGCTGTGTGGAGGGGCTGCTCACCTAGTTAGCCCCTTCAAGCAGGTTCGCTGCGGCGAAACGGTCAGCCACGAGCTGCTGTAGATCGGGCGCGGTACGGCCCACCAACGTGGGCCACATGATCATCCGGGGGTCTTCCGGGAGGGGAACCTGATGGGGAATTCCTACCGTGACCACACCCGATGCGATGGCGGCTGTGGCACCTGGAATGGAATCCTCCAAGGCGACACAGTGGTCAATGGTGACGGACGGGTCTTCCAACCTGAGCCGTTCTACGGCGGTGAGGTAGGCCTCAGGGTGCGGCTTGCCGTTGGTGACGGTGTCGCCTGTCACCATGAATTCGAAGTAGGGCTCGGGAAGGCTTTCCACCACGACGCCGGCCAAAGGGCCCTCCGACATTGTCACCAGGGCACAGCGGATGCCCGCCAAGTGGAGTTCATGCAGCAGTTCGCGTGCGCCGGGCCGCCATGGGACTTCTTCGCGGACCTGCTCGATGACTTGTGCGCTCAGCGTGTCCACGATGTCACGGGCTTCGAGCCTGACGCCTGCGGCCTGCAGAACGGCTGCCGAGTGAAGCAGGGACTGTCCCACCAATTGCATGGCCTGCTGGTGGGACCATGTGCCGCCGTGGGATTCCACCAGCGCGCGCTCCGCAGCGATCCAGTAGGGTTCCGTGTCCACGAGTGTGCCATCCATATCCCAGAGCACGGCTTTGAGGAGGGGCTGGCTGGGTAACGAATGCATGGTTTCCAGTCTACGTGGAACCTGGCGGGCGGCTGTTCGTCCGTTGCGCTCTGGGCGAATCCCGGACACGCTTCGGTGCGAAATGCCATGCATCCACGAGGGTCTTGGACGTAGGGTGAGTGGATGAACAGTGTGGACGGGACCCCCGAAGGACAGGACATCACCGCGGAGCCCGAGCGTTTCCTCAAGGAACCCGCGGACGGCCAGCGTGTCACCGTAATGCTCGCCGCGTTTGAGGGCTGGAATGACGCAGGTGAGGCCGCTAGCGATGCGCTGCACTATTTGAACAAGCTCTGGGACGGCAAGAAGGTCGCCACCGTGGACGCCGAGGAGTACTACGACTTCCAGTTCACGCGGCCCACGGTGCGTCGCACGTCCTCAGGCGCCCGAAAGGTGAAATGGCCGTCGACTCGGATTTACAAGGCTGAAGTTCCCGACAGCAACGTTGACGTGGTCCTTGTGCTCGGTACCGAACCTTCATACCGCTGGCGCGCCTACACCACCGAATTACTGGTCCACGCCGAAGCGCTGAAGGTGGATTCCGTGATTTTGGTGGGCGCGCTGCTTGCCGATGTTCCCCACAGCCGTCCAATTCCGGTGAGCACTACCACCGAGGACAGTTCCCTGCGGGAGCGCCTCAACCTGGAGGCCTCCCAATACGAGGGGCCGGTGGGCATCGTGGGTGTGCTCGCAGAGTTCGCGATGCTGGCAGGGCTGCCCACTGTCTCCCTGTGGGCAGCAGTTCCGCATTACGTTGCCCAGCCGCCCTCGCCCAAGGCGCAGCTCGCGATCCTGCACAGGATCGAGGATCTGCTGCAGGTTCCCTTGGACAGCCATGCATTGGCTGAAGAATCGGAGGCCTGGGAGCGTGGAGTGGACGAGCTCGCCACGGAAGACCCTGAGATTGCCGCTTATGTGCGGCAACTGGAGGAAGCGAAGGACACCGCTGATCTTCCGGAAGCGTCCGGTGAGTCCATTGCCCGCGAGTTCGAGCGGTATTTGAAGCGACGCGGTAAGGAGCGTCCCTAAGGGACCGGAAAACCAACAACGGCCCTGACGCGATGTCAGGGCCGTTGCTTGTTTTCCCGGTAGCTTAGAGCTCAACCCCGAGCAAAGCATCAATGGCGTCGGTAACCAGGGCAGTATCCTGCGCTGACTTGTCAGCGCCAGTGCGAATCGCTTCCTCCGCCCAGGAGTCGACGGCGGCGATCGCGCCCGGAGCGTTAAGGTCGTTGGCAAGTTCATCGCGCATGGCAGATATCAGTGCTGCAGCGGATCCCGCCGGTGCATGATCCAGGGCGGCACGCCACTGTGAGAGCCGGTGCTTGGCTTCGGCAAACTCTGCCTCGGTCCAGGACCAGTCCGAGCGGTAGTGGTGGGCAAGGATGGCGAGGCGGATGGCCGCCGGCTCCTCCCCTGCAGCGCGCAGCTTTGAAACAAGAACCAGGTTGCCCTTGGACTTGCTCATCTTCTCCCCGTCCAACCCCACCATGCCGGCGTGTGAATAGTGGCGCGCCAGCGGAACGCCGGACAAGGAGTAGGCATGACCCGCACCCATTTCATGGTGCGGGAACACCAGATCCGAGCCGCCGCCCTGAACAGTGAAGGGGGCGGGAAGGTACTTTTGAGCGATCACCGTACATTCGATGTGCCAACCTGGCCGGCCGTCGCCCAAGGTAGCTCCGGGCCAGCTCGGCTCGCCGTCCCGCGCAACGCGCCAGAGCAAGGGATCGAGGGCATGGCGCTTACCCGCCCTGGCTGGGTCGCCACCGCGCTCTGCGAAGAGCTCCAGCATTTCCTTTTCGCCGAGCCCGGAAACGTCACCCAGTGTCCAGGCGTCTGTGGCGTCCGAACGCTTGCCCGCCGTTTCGACGTCGTAGTAGACATCGCCGTCGGGTTCTCCGCCGGAACCGGCAACGCGGTAAGCGACGCCGTCGGCAATGAGCTGCTCGATGGCGGGCACGATGTCCGGAATCGCCTCGACTGCGCCGATGTAGTGGTTCGGTGCGAGGACATTCAGGGCATCCATGTCCGTCTGGAACAGGTCGATCTGGCTCTGGGCCAAGTCACGCCAGTCCACGCCTGTTGCCGTGGCGCGCTCCAGGAGGGGATCATCGATGTCCGTGACGTTCTGGACGTAGGACACCCGGATGCCGGCATCACGCCAGGCACGGTTCAGGAGGTCGAATGCCACATAACTGGCTGCGTGTCCCATGTGGGTGGCGTCATACGGCGTGATGCCACAGACGTACATTGACTGTTCCGGCTGTCTTTCGACGTCCACCACACGGCCGAGGGCTGTGTCGTACAGCCGTAGTTGCGGCATGCTGCCGGGCAGCTCAGGAACAGGGCGGGAGGTCCACGATTTCACGACTCAACCTTAGTGCTAGGCACTGATGACATTGAAACCGAGCAGGACATACAAGGCCAGGCCCAGGAGGATGCGGTACCAAACAAAGAGCCTGTAACTGCGGGTGGAGACAAACTTCAGGAACCAGCCAATGATGATGTATCCCACCACAAAAGCGATCACTGTGGCCAACGCAGTCTCCGGGAGACCGTAGGGGCCAGCCAGGCCCTCGTTCGTCACCGTCTTATAAAGCTGGTAAAGGCCACTGCCGAACACCGCGGGTATGGCCAGGAGGAAGGAGTACCGGGCAGCTGCTTCACGGGTATAGCCCATGAGGAGGCCGGCTGTGATGGTGCCGCCGGAGCGGGAAACGCCTGGAATCAACGCCATCGCCTGCGCGAAGCCATAGAGGATGCCGTGCTTATAGCTCAGCTGCGTGAGGTCCCTCTCTTGCCGGCCGATGGCATCGGCAACAGCGAGAATCATGCCGAAGACGATCAGCATGGTGGCAACGATCCACATACTGCGTAACACGGACTCAATCTGGTCCTGGAACAGCAGGCCCAGGACGATGATGGGCAAGCTGCCCAGGATGACCAGCCAACCCATGCGGGCATCCGGATTGTTGCGCTCTACTTTGCCCGTGAGGGAACCGAACCAGGCCCCGACGATCCGGACGATGTCCCGCCAGAAGTAGACGATCACGGCGGTTTCAGTTCCCAACTGCGTAATGGCCGTGAAGGCTGCACCCGGATCTGCGGCATTCGGAAGGAACGAGCCGACAATGCGCAGGTGTGCGCTCGAGGAAATCGGGAGGAATTCGGTGAGGCCCTGCACCAGGCCCAGCAAGGCTGCTTCTATCCAGTTCACGTGAATAGACCCTACGTCATGAAGTCGGCAAACTCCCCGTAAGCTAACTGCTATGCAGCAGCGTTATGTCGGAAACAGTGGGTTCCGCGTGTCCTCTTTATCGCTTGGCACCATGTCCTGGGCCCAGGAAACCGACGAGCAGGACGCGGCTGAACTGCTCCACGAATTCGTTGCCGCCGGCGGCACTGTTGTGGACACGGCAGCGTCCTATGCGCAAGGCCGGGCAGAAGCCATGCTGGGATCCATGCTGGGCGACGTCGTGGCCCGTTCCGAGATTGTGATTTCCACTAAAGCCGGCGTGTCGTCCTCGGACTCCAGGCGCAGCATCAACGCTTCCCGGGGCGCGATGCTTTCAGCGCTTGATGCCAGCCTGGCCAGGCTCGGCACCGACTACATTGACATCTGGTTCGCCCACGAGTGGGATCCGAATGTGCCCTTGGACGAGACTCTTTCGGCTTTGGACCTTGCCCAGCGGAGCGGACGTGCCCGCTACGTGGGTATCTCCAATTACAACGGCTGGCAGACCGCCAAGGCAGCCGCCGTGGCCGGCTTCACCCTCGTGGCCAACCAGTCCGAATACTCCCTGGTTCAGCGCAAAGCCGAGGAAGAACTCATTCCAGCTGTGGAAGACGCCGGACTGGGGCTCGTGGCGTGGGCACCTATGGGTCGAGGAGTACTCAGTGGTAAATACCGTGGCCAGATTCCTGCCGATTCCCGTGCAGCACAGAGCCGCTTGGCCGGTTACGTCGAGCCCTATCTCGACTCGCGGCCATCCCGGGTAGTGGAGGCCGTGGCCATGGCAGCCCGCGGACTGGGCCGCACACCGATGGACGTGTCCCTCAGTTGGTTGCTCTCCCGGCCGGGCGTGGCGACGGCAATTGTTGGCCCCAGGAACGCCGTTCAACTCAAAGAACTACTGGATGCTCAATTGACGGCGCTGCCGGCTGAGATTGCGCGCGCTCTCGAGGATGTTTCAGCAGCTTAGTTGGGCTTATTGGCGGTCCAGAATGTCCAAAAGGTAACTGCCGTAGCCGCTCTTGGCGAGCTTGGCAGCCTGTTGTCGGAGCTCGTCGTCCGTCAGGTAGCCCATTCGCCAAGCCACCTCCTCTGGAGCACCTATCTTCAAACCCTGCCGGTTTTCCGTGGTACGTACATAGTTGGAGGCGTCATTCAGGTCGCTGAAGGTACCGGTGTCCAGCCAGGCGGTCCCCCGCGGAAACTTCTGTACATGCAGCCGGCCAAGCTCCATGTATTTTCTGTTGATATCCGTGATCTCCAGTTCCCCCCGCGGCGATGGTTGCAGGTCCTTGGCCATGGCAACCACGTTGTTGTCATAGAAATAGAGCCCAGGAACTGCATAGTTGCTTTTGGGGACTGCGGGCTTTTCTTCGATGGAAACTGCCATGCCTTGGTCGTCGAACTCCACCACGCCGTAGGCGGACGGGTCTTTGACCCAGTATCCGAAGATGGCTCCGCCGTCCACATCGGCATAGTGCCGTAGCTGGTTGCCCATGCCGGGGCCGTTGAAAATGTTGTCACCCAGGATCAGCGCAACTTTGCCGCTGCCGATATGCTGCTCCCCCAGGACGAATGCCTGCGCAAGCCCGTCCGGCGTCGGCTGCCGGGCATAGCTCAAATTAATGCCGAATTGGGAACCGTTGCCCAACAGGTTTTCGAATTGAGGGCCGTCCGTGGGTGTCGTGATGATGAGGATGTCGCGGATGCCGGCAAGCATCAAGGTGCAGAGTGGATAGTAAATCATTGGCTTGTCGAAGACGGGTACTAACTGCTTGCTGATTCCGAGCGTAATGGGATGGAGCCGGGATCCTGTTCCACCGGCCAGAATAATTCCACGCATCTACCTGTCCTCTCCCGCTGCACATCGCCGTATTCGACGGTTACGCTATGGCCATGCAGAGAATCCTTGTCACCGGCGGGGCCGGATTCATCGGATGCAATTTCGTTCACTTCATCATGGAGCACACCCGTCTCCATGTCACTGTCCTGGACAAACTGACTTATGCGGGCAACATTGAATCTTTGTCGGGACTACCCACAGACCGTTTTGAATTCTTCGAGGGTGACATTTGCGATGCTGCCTTGGTGGACTTATTGACATCTTCAGTGGATGCGGTTGTCCACTTTGCAGCCGAGTCGCACAACGATAACTCGTTGGAGGAGCCCCGGCCTTTCGTGGACACTAACTTGCTCGGTACGTTCACCCTCATCGAAGCGGCGCGAAAGCACGGTACCCGGTTCCATCACATCTCCACGGACGAGGTGTACGGAGATTTGGCTTTGGACGATCCTCAGCGCTTCACTGAAGATTCACTTTACCGTCCCACAAGTCCCTATTCCGCTACGAAAGCGGGCTCGGACATGCTGGTGCGCGCCTGGGTTCGCTCCTTCGGCCTCAAGGCGACCATCAGTAATTGCTCCAACAACTACGGCCCCTACCAGCACGTGGAGAAGTTCATTCCACGGCAGATCACCAACATCCTTGACGGTCTCCGTCCCCGCCTCTACGGCACCGGGCGGAACGTCCGGGACTGGATCCATGTGGAGGACCACTCGTCCGCAGTGTTGGCGATATTGGAGGGTGGCCGCCTGGGCGAAACATACTTAATCGGCGCCGACGGCGAACGCTCCAACCGCGAGGTAGTGGAGATGTTGCTTTCCCTCGTGGGGCAGCCCCGCGAAGCTTATGACCTGGTGACCGACCGGCCCGGCCACGACCTCCGCTACGCCATCGATTCAAGCAAACTTCGACGCGAACTCGGGTGGGCGCCCCGTTATTCGGACTTCGACGCCGGGCTGGCTGACACAGTGCAGTGGTACAGGGACAACGAACATTGGTGGCGGCCGCAGAAAGCGGCAACGGAGGCCAAATACGCTGGACAAGGGCACTGAGACATGGTTCCGGGACGGCAGCTGCGTTCGAGGACCACTCCCATCCCTGGCCTGTTGCTGTTTGAGCTGCCTGTTCACGGGGATGACCGGGGATGGTTCAAAGAGAACTGGCACAGGACCAAGATGCTGGATGCCGGGCTGCCTGATTTCGGTCCGGTGCAGAACAACATTTCCTTCAACGCAGCGCGCGGTACGGTGCGGGGCATCCATGCCGAACCCTGGGACAAGTTTGTTTCCTTGGCCTCCGGTCGGATCTTCGGCGCGTGGGTTGACCTGCGCGAGGGCCCGACTTTCGGGACACTGTTTACCGCAGAGCTGACGCCTCAGGACGCCGTCTTCGTCCCCCGTGGCGTAGGCAATGCATTCCAAACGCTGGAGGACGACACGGCGTACACATACCTGGTCAACGATCACTGGAGCGCGGAGGCACAGAAGGAGTACACGTTCCTCAACCTTGCCGATGAGGAAGTAGCCGTGCGGTGGCCGATCCCCTTGGAGAAGTCCATTGTGTCTGCACAGGACAGGAGGCATCCGCGGCTGGGTGACGTTGTTCCCATGCACGGGCGGCGGACGCTGGTCCTTGGAGCGGACGGCCAGCTGGGTACGGCCCTCCGGCATGCCTTCGCGCACGATCCGACGGTGGAGTTCGCGGGTCGGGCGCAGTTCGACATCGCCATTGAGGCCTCCTATGAGGCACTCAAGTGGCGCGATTACTCCACGATTATCAACGCAGCCGCTTTCACCGCGGTAGATGCCGCCGAGACCCCGGAAGGCCGGGCAGCTGCCTGGCGCGTCAACTCAGCTGCCGTTTCCCGCTTGTCGCGTACCGCCGTCGAGCATTCACTGACGCTGGTCCATGTATCCAGCGACTACGTTTTCGACGGCACAACAAAGGTGCATCACGAAGATGAGGTTCCCACTCCCCTAAGTGTCTATGGCCAAAGCAAGGCCGCCGGTGATCTTGCTGTGAGCACCGTACCGAAGCACTACATCGTGAGGACAAGTTGGGTAGTAGGCGACGGAAGGAACTTTGTTCGAACCATGGCTTCGTTGGCCGTCAAGGGGGCTTCGCCATCGGTGGTCGATGACCAGCGGGGCCGATTGAGCTTCGCGTCCGACATCGCGGCGGGCATTCGTCACCTCCTCCGAAGCACGGCACCCTACGGGACGTACAACCTCAGCAACAGCGGTGAAGCCAAGTCCTGGTACGAGGTTGCCCGCGACATCTACGGCTTACAGGGTGCCGATCCCCTTCTTGTGAAACCCATCAGCACCGAGGACTATGCGAAGCCCGACACTGCGCCGAGGCCGCCAAGCAGTGTCCTGGACCTGGCCCGGATCCGCGCCACCGGTTTTGACCCACCCGATGCCAAAGAGCGCCTGGTTGAGTACCTCCGACATGTGGATCCCCAGATGCCCTCCTAAACCCGCCGCAATGGCCCAAGGACTTGGCAGGTTACGAATTCCTGATGCTGGTGCCATCCTTTAGGTACTTCGTTATTGCGTTGCGGAAGAAGATGAAGCTATGAGGGTTCGCTACTTCACTACTGTGGCTGCGACGCTTGGTGCGCTGGTATTGGCAAGCACAATACCAGGCACTGTACGAGTGACGGCGATGCCTTCTCAGCCCGGTACGGTGAACACGCCCGGGCAAGCCGCATCAACCCTCTCTGAGCTTCCCAGGATTCCCTGGGACGGCGGGCCGGCATACTGGAATCAATTTGCCAAAGCAGCCGCAGCCGGATGGGACGACCCTTCCTTCTTTCCTATTGCAGTTTGGTATGGATCTCCGGGTAGCGACGCGCAACTGAAGTACGACAAGTCTCTGGGCATCAACACGTATGTGCAAGGTAACCCCGATGCATCCAGCGCTGAAATCGCTGCCAACGGCATGTTTACCCTCTTCGCTCCGGATGACGCGCCGGCAGACTGGGACCGACAAGTGGGCACTGTGCTGGACGATGAAGTGGACGGGAGGTACCACCCCGTCCCAGGGCTTGCTCGCATGAGGCAACTTGCATCCCAGCACGATCCTGCCAAGACAGGTAGGTTTACCTACGCAAACTGGACTGCAGGCATCATCACGTACGACGTCTCCATGCAGTACTCCACGGACTATTACAACACCGTGAATGTGAACTCGGTTGATCAATACTTCTACGCCGTACCCCAGTGCGACTGGGGGGAGGGAGCGCTAAGGTGGCGGACTCCGATTGGGCAGAACCCGATCAATCCTTCAAACTGCCGCACTGCTTCAAGCTATGGGAAGATCATGTCCCTTCAGCAAGAGGTCAATGCAGCCCGTAGTGTGTCAGCCCCATTGTGGGCACTTCCCACCGTTATCAGCACCGGTGGTTCGAAGGGCGGGTATCGGCAATTGAGCCCGGAACAGGTCCAGGCACAGGTATGGGCATCCATCATTCACGAGGCACGTGGCATTGTGTGGTTCAGCCAGTCTCCGGACCAGCAAAACGTCAACGATTGCATCAGCGGGGATGCTTTCCAAGACGCCAGAATCCACAGTGCCGACTGCCTTAAAGAACAAGTGGCCGCCGTTGGTGCCGTGAACAATGCGATCAGGTCTTACGCGCCGATCCTCAATACCCAGTCTTATGCCTGGGACTTCGGTGCCGGCACCGACACCATGTTGAAGGTCAAGGATGCTGATGCCTACATATTCGCCATGACCGATGACGGTGGTGTTGGCACCAGAGTGTTTACGCTTCCCGCCGGATTGTCCGGAACCACGGTTGAGGTGGTGCACGAAAACCGGTCAATACCCATCCAGGACGGACAGTTCACGGATGCATTCCCGAACGAATACTCTCATCATGTTTACCGCATAGCACTTTAGGAGAAGTCCGGGCGGAACCTGCCGGGTAGATGCATCCGAGACTCTGGCGGAGACCGAAAAATCGGCCTACAGTAGGCCTACGGCAGCCTCTGGCAGGAGGCCGGGAGACAACTCAAGAAAACATGTCGACGTGGCGGAGCTATTCCGCCACCCACGATCCTGGCAGTGCAGCAGCCACGGATCGTGGGCCACATGGTTATGCCTTGAGCTTGCCCCGAGCCTGGAGCCGAGAATGCTGCTACCGAAGACCACGCCCACCCGAAACGCACTTCATCGGGTACTCCCCCAAACCTCCTCTACACACGCCATCGCCGGTGGCAGTCTCCTTTTCCACCGTCCTACGAATCCGCCTGAGCGGAGTGAGGCTGTCCCCGCCGCGTCACTTGTAAGCCTGGGCGGCGTACCGGTGAAACTCATGGAGTTCAACGCCGCGGTTGAACATATCCTGGGCAGGGCAGTCGAGGCGGGCGCACCGCCTTTGGGTGTCTGCTCCGCAAACCTCGACCACATTCGCCATTTCGGGGCGGGCGGACGCTGGTCCAACACCCTGGACCAGGCGGGGACCGTTGAATGGCTAACCCTCATAGATGGAGCGCCGTTGGCGACGGAGGCCCGGCGTCTAACGGGCAGGGCGTGGCCGCGGCTGGCTGGCAGCGACCTCGTGGGACCGTTGCTGGATGAAGCGGGGCTGCGGGGGCTTAGCGTTGGTTTCCTTGGCGGGTCAGCAGAAGCCCACAACCTGATTCGCGAGAACTTCGCTGTGGACCGGCCGAACCTTGCGGTGGCCGGTTGGTGGGCTCCGGCGCGGACCACGCTGAACGACGATGCGGCGTCCCGCCAACTTGCCCTTGGGATTTCCGAGGCGGCTCCCGACATTCTGGTCGTTGGATTGGGAAAGCCCCGGCAGGAACTCTGGATTTCGGAGTACGGCCATTTGACCGGCGCCAAAGTACTGCTGGCCTTCGGTGCTGTTGTGGATTTTCTGGCCGGGCACGTCCGGCGGGCTCCGTCCTGGATCAGTTCCAATGGGCTGGAGTGGGCGTGGAGGCTGGCAATGGAACCGCGTCGGCTGTCCCGTCGATACCTCGTGGACGGGCCCGAAGCATATTTCCGGTTGCGCAGGGACAGCAGTTTGTCCGTCCCACCGTGGACGCCGTCCATCCGCCTTGCCTCCGTCGTCCCGGAGCGTGTGCCCAGCCGCGCTCCGGGTACCTTTGTGTCGTCAAGTGCCACCGCTGATCTCGCCATTGTCATTGTCACTTACAACAATGCAGACGATGTAGGACCGTTGATCTTGGGACTCCGGAAAGAAGCAGTAAACCAGTCCATCAAAGTGGTGGTAGCCGACAATTCCGCAAACGACCTCACGCGGACCGAACTCGCACGCCATCCCGATGTCACGGTCGTTTCAACCGGAGGAAACCTGGGCTATGCCGGCGGTATCAACGCCGCCCTTGCGCGAGCTGGAGAAGCTGGAGCCTATCTCATTCTGAACCCGGACCTCCGTGTCGAAAAAGGCGCGATCAGGGCAATGCTCAAGCGCTTGAATGAATCCGGCGCTGGAATGGTGGTGCCGATGTTGTTGGACGATGACGGCAGCGTGTATCCCTCCTTGCGTCGCGAGCCAGGCATTCTGCGAGCGCTTGGTGACGCGGCCTTGGGCAGTCATTTTAAAGCCCGCCCTGGTTGGTTGTCCGAGATGGACTTTGATGAAGAGAGCTACCGTCACGGGCACCAGGTGGATTGGGCTACGGGTGCTGCGCTCTTGGTAAGCGCCGAGGCAGCGAAGGTGGTGGGCGCTTGGGACGAAAGGTTCTTCCTCTATTCGGAAGAGACGGATTATTGTCATCGTCTGAGGGCGTCGGGTTATTCGATCTGGTTTGAGCCGGCGGCCAGGATGTGGCACACGCGTGGTGGTTCCGGGGCGTCGCCCCAATTGGCAGCGCTTATGTCTGTGAACAGGGTCCGCTATGCGGAGAAGTATTTCAATCGGAGCCGGGTGCTGGCATTTCGCTGTGCCGTGCTCGTTGCGGAGGTCGTTCGCCTGAATAAGCCTGGTCACCTGGTCGCTGTGTGGGCTTTGGCCAGCAAGCGGCGGAGGGATCTCCTCCCCCACGCTGTGCGGAGTGCGGATGGAGGCCACTGAATGCCCGCGGCTTTTCCCTCGGGCGCTGTCATTATCCCTGCGCATAATGAGGCCGCAGTGATCGAACGGACACTTCAGTCCCTCAGTGAAGTCATTGGATGGGGAACAGTTGAGGTGGTCGTGGCCTGCAACGGGTGCACGGATGGCACGGATGCGATCGTGTCCCGGTGGGAGGGTGTTTCTGTACTTCATGTGCCGGAGGCGTCGAAGGCTGCTGCGCTGAATGCCGGCGACCGGTGCACTTGCTTGTGGCCGCGTCTCTACTTGGATGCAGACATCGAAGTGAACACGAAGGCGCTCAGGGCCGTTTTCACGGCGTTGGAGGATGGCGCCCTTCTGGCAGCACGCCCGGCATTTCGTTACGACACCCAGGGTGCTTCTGTGCCCGTACGCGCTTACTACCGGGCCCGTAGCCGGATTCCAGGCAACGCGCAGGGCCTGTGGGGCGCAGGTGTTTACGCGTTGAGCCGGCGCGGGCATGATCGCTTGGGTGAATTTCCTGCCCTTACGGGCGACGACTACTTTGTGGACAGGCTGTTTGATGAACGGGAGAAAGCTGTACTTCCTACGGAGCCGGTAATTGTTCGAACGCCCCGGACCACTGCTGCGTTGTTGGCCGTCTTGCGGCGTACATATCGTGGAAATACCGAGCAGGACGTTGCGACTGGTGGTGCGTCCTTGACACGGACGCTGCGGGAGTTGATCGCTTCAGTGCGGGGGCCGTGGACGGCTTTTGACGCTTTCATCTACGCCACGTTCGCGATTGTGGGTCGCCGTGGTGCGTCGTTGTCCGCCAAGTCTTCCCCCGTTTGGGAAAGGGATGAAAGTCGCCGCTAGCAGATCAGCCCGGCTTGGACCTTGCTCAGTCGTTCCCGGCAGGGGCGGCCTCTTCCTTCAGGTGTTCTTTCAGCTGCGCGTCAGCGAGTTCACGATGCGAAATCCGCCACAGCGCTCCAGCAATTCCAAGCATGAGGAATAAAAGGCTGGCCGCCATGGGGAAGGCAAAAGCATCAAAGAATCCAAAGGCCAGGGCGGCCGCCGCGATGGAGGCCAGTACTGATTGACTCATTTGACGCTGTTCATTATTGCTTGCCAGCCTGCGTGCCCGCCAGGCGCAGAACATTCCGGCAGACACCAATAGCAGGAAGGCGACAAGACCTGCTATGCCGAGCTCGACCAAAAGTCCAAGGTATTGGTTGTCAACGATGACGTACGCCGGGAGGAAGGTTCCGAACCCGCGGCCCAACACCAGTTGTTGGCTTGCCATTCCGAAGGCAGTGGAGTATCCATTCGTTCGTGAGCTGATGCTGGGGTCATTGGTGCCTACGGTAAAAAGGCCAAAGAGCGTCCCGATCATGCCGGGGGTAACTACGTATATGACTGCGACCAGTAACGCCGAAACAACCACAGCCCGTCGTCGGAGTTGTTTGGGCCACACCGGCAAAAGAATGAGGAAGGCCAAAGCCATACAGATCAGCGCGGCTCTTGAGACTGACAACATGGCAGCCACTGCAATCAGGCCCACCGGGATCCACCATAGGACTCGGCGCTTCGTGACGTCGTTGAGGGCGAGTGTGATGGCGATAGGTAGGGAGGCGGACAGTACTACTCCGTACTCGAGAGGGTGCATGGACATGCCTGCTGCCCGAACAAATCCGCCGCGGGAGTCGATGTTTGCCAGCTCGGAACTGACGCTGAGGCCCGGTATTCTGATCCATTCGATCAGTGACGATCCAGTGGCAAACTGGAGCAATCCCAGAGTTGCTGTCAATCCGCCTACAAGGGCGATCCGGCGGAGCACCTTCCTGACTCCTTCACGGGTAGTCAGGCCATCTGCTGCGATCAGCAGAATCCCGGCCCAGCCCGCCAACCTCAGCAAACCGGCGTCTGCAGGGCTGGCTTCGCTTTCGGGTAGTCCTCTCACCATTGCGTAGGCATAGCTGGCCAGGGCGACCATGAGGAACGCTGAGATGGCAATGCGTAAGGGGTGGAAGCTCTTGGTGAATGATTTGGTGCGTTGTAATTGGTGAAGAATCCACCATGCCAATCCCAGGAGCGCAAACAGCGTGTTCGGTCGGCCGACGGAACCCAGGGATGCGATGACCAGGTTCGATGGCAGTGCAAAGGTCAGCACCAAGTACACGGTGAGGAACATGGGGGCATCGGATTTCCGGGCCGCTCCTTGGGTACCTTCGCTGTGGAGCAAACCATTAACCCGGTACATGGGACTTTTCCTCTGCTTGCTGCACACGCGTAGTTTGCTTCTTTGGGGTCCTGCGTCGACGAGGCCGTGCGTCGATGATCACGGCGGCTAATGTTGAAAGCGTGGCTGCTATTCCTACCCAGAAGACGGCGCCCTTGACGCGGTTGATTTGGGTTCCTCCGCCGAAAACAATCTCCGGGCTTGACGGTGAAGTGAGCGTAGTTATCAGGTCCTGTTGGACCCCGGCCTCAGTTTGCAGGGCCAGTGATGCAGCGTTGATTTGGTCAATGACACCGTTTAGGACTTCCTTCACCTTTTGAGCACTGGAGTCAACGACTTGAACGGAGAGGACCGGCCATCGGAAGCTCTTGGCCCACTGACCACCACTGTTCAGTAGATTCACCGAGTAACCATGCCGTACACCGGCGCCATAGAGGGTTCCGCTTGACAGCGTGAGGTCCACCGAAGCCGAGTTGTAGTTCACGCGTCGTTCCACCATGGCTGCGAAATCGACCAGCGAGGCGTAGTCATCGCCGGGGATCCAATATGCGGGCTTTCGGTCCGGAGCCACAAAGGTGACTTCAGCCTTTGTCCAGTACACAGGTTCAGATGACCGGACGGCGCCCAGGGACGCGAGACCAACGACGATTCCGATGGCCAGGATGTACCAGCGCCTGGCCATGATGCCTAGGAGGACGGCTGCGGTCATGATTATCCCGGCCTGGACGAGCTGGGTACGACGGTGACTGTTTCACCTGCGAGGTAAGCCGGATCGTCGGCTTTGGGCCGACTACGTGCAGGGCGACCGAGGGATGATGGCTTGTGGACGTGGTGCGAGTTCAGGATGGGGACTGCAGGTTGATTGACTGTGCCGCTGGCAGAGGCACGCGACACGGTCTTTTGCCGACGGCGAGCCGGGTTTGGCGGCTTTGGTCCAGTGTGATTTGCGGGTCCTTGTGTACTCCTGCGACTCTTCCT
Source organism: Arthrobacter sp. M2012083 (assembly GCF_000281065.1). Lineage (GTDB taxonomy): Bacteria > Actinomycetota > Actinomycetes > Actinomycetales > Micrococcaceae > Arthrobacter. The sequence continues at coordinate 67,507 of NZ_AKKK01000067.1, read as the reverse complement.
TGTCAGAAGCAAGCCATCGAGCAGCACAGTGATGATGACGGTGAAGGCTGTCCCTCCGGCAGCAGTTACGAGGATGAGCTGAGTCCGCGCCTTGACCTCTGGAACAGCCTTGCTGTCCTCCAACAGGTTCATTGTGGAAATGCGGGATGCGTTAGGAACGTTGAGCACGTCTTGTAGTTCGGTTAGAGCCACCGGGGCCTGATTCATGACCGTGTCCAAGACCTTGAGTGCTTGGTCGGCGTCGTGTGAAGTGGCCGTGATAAGGAGGATGGCGCCGCTCGTTCCACGGTCGGCTTCAGCTGTGAACGTGGCTGCCCCGCTCTGCTCGCGGATGTTCTCCTTGAACTCTTCGGAGGACATCTTTCGCGTCAGGATGTCAAGAGCCTCGCTCATGCCGCCTAGCCCCAAATATGGATTGCCTGTCTCTCCAACGCTTTGGGTTGAGGGCAGCAGAACCAAACTTGCCTGGGCTTTGTAGTTGTCGGGAGTGCTCCGTTGAAGGACGAAACAGGTACCCGCGGTCAGGGCAAGCCCAAGCACAACAATGAACCATCGGCGTCCCAGGCTTTTCAATATCTTCTGTACCTGCATGTCCCGCACTTACCTCTCATTCGATGACTTAGGGTTGGACGGCCATTTGGCTCACGGCCCTGGCATGGTGCTTTTCCTACTTGCGACGGCCGTTTTGATCCGATCAATCCCTTGGCGTCCCAGCAGTGCAATGGTGACTGCCTTGGCAGTGCTTCGAATCAGCTCCCGTAGAACCCTCAGGGGCGACTCAAAAACGCGGTCCGCGATGATCGTCTGCAAGCCGGGGTTGGGAACATCCTCCAAAAGGCTGTGAAAGAGGCGCCGGTATGGCTCGGGGGCTACACGGCGACCGCGAATCCGGTTGCTCACATTGTGGTCATGTACCACCTGCAGCCATGCCGGTGAGCCATGGAGCGTCCTGACGTTCATGGAGTTTCCCAGCATGTTGTGCCATGCGGCCCAACATGTCACGGGTGTGGACCAGTTTGCGCTCACGGAGCAAAACGCGTTGTTGGGGTCGTGCCTGAGGAAAACGGAGCCATTTCCCTTAACAAGGCCGGAAGCAAGGTAGATGGCTGTGCTGCCCTCGCCGCCGGCAGCCTTTTGTAGTCGCTCAACGAAATCCACTGCCAAACCGTCGTCGTTATCCAGGTTGGTGGTGAGGAGCAGTTGGCGATCGCCTCGAACTGCTGCCCGAATGTCTTGGAGCAGTTCGGAAGGGCTGACAGCCGTCCTGAACAGGGGTAAAAAGGTCCGGTCCCGGTTCAGCTGCTGGATGCGATCCAGCAGCCATACCGGACTCTCCGGATCGAAGTAGATGATCCAGTGAAAGTCCTGGTTGGTTTGGGCTTTCACGGAGGGAAGGCAGTAGCGCTCGAAAAGCACCATTCGTTCTCTCAGCCACCCGTCCTGGGCCCTTACAAGGCTCTCGAAGCCTTGGGAGGGAAGGTTGAAACGCGTCAGGAAGACGTGATCAAGCGAATCGGCGGTTGTCCGGTTGTCATCGATCATGGTGTCCTCCTCGAACGGACTCAGCAACGGCGTCCGGGGGTATGTGTTGTCCGCAGAGGTCCCGGATGGTTGAAGCCCGCACTTCCCAGGAGTTTGCCTCCGCGACTCGCCGCATGTCGTCGCGTTGCTGTTGATCCGGATGATGGCCCAAGGCTCCCCTGACCAAATCCACGAACTCTGTGCGGTCACCGGCAACGAACAAAGCGCTGCACTCCAGCAAGCTGACTGATGGCAGGTCCGTTGCTACGACGGGCAGTCCCGCAGAAAGATATTCCAGCGTCTTAAGGGGGAAGCTGGACCTGTTGAATTCAGTGTTGGCATACGGAGTGATCCCTACCGATGCTGTCTCCAGGAGCCGGCGAACCTCTCTGGGCCGAACGTATCCACGCCAGTCCACATTTCCCCTGCTCAGGAAAGCATTGAGTCTTAGCTTGGCTGCGGGGTCGGACGCAGTCCGTGGGCCAAGGACCAGGATGTCGAGTTCGGAGTCGGCCAACGACTCGAGCACATCCAGGTCCAGGCGCTCATTGAGCTGCCCAACCAGGGCCGTGATGGGCCGCCGGCGATTATCGGTAGTGCGCCTGACGGGCGGCCGACAGCCGTTGGGAAGAACGCCCACGGGCCGCCCCGCGAAGCTGGACATCTTCGCAGCCAGTCCAGGCGAAACAGCAGTAACAACGTCTGCCGCCGCTAAGTTGCGTTCAAGTGAACGACGCAGGTAGCTCGACGGGAACCCAATGAGGTCAGCTGCGGCCAACCAGTCATCTGTCAGATGGAGCAACCGTGTCCCGGCAACATTCGCGGGAAATGCCACAACGGGTGAAGCGTTGATGACGGCCGCTGGCGGACGGCCGGAGAATCGGATGGCTTTTTCCATGCAGTGTGTTGAGATTGCATGAGTGATGGGTCGGCCAACACTGGAACTGAAAAGCGGGGGTGCTGGAAGCCGGAGACGCTTGAGGTGCGGGGTCAGGATTTCCGGAACGCCGCGGAGACTTCTCACCATGTACTTCCGTACATCCCCAAAACGGAAAACCGGCGCAGGCTGATCAACCCACAGCACAGGACCGGCTACCGCGAGCGATTCCACCAGAAGGCGGTCAGTGCCGGGCAGGCCATCCCACCGCCCCCCGGAGATATACATGATGGTTTCCATCAGACCCCCCTGGCGACGTGTAGCCCCGGCCCTGCAGCGTGGCTGGCAACAGGGCGTGCATTGAAGTCGTCCCGTGGCAGTCGTCGCAGCACGCGCTGAGAACGTCGTTTCCCCACATAGCCGGCGTATCGGCCTATGGCTGCCACTTCAGACGCCATGGTCGCAGCCAGGCCGGGGCGGGCAGCGGCAAAATCCTCGTAAAGGCGCACCTGACGTCGAGCAGCGGAGTCCAATGAGTACCTCTGCTCGACGACCTGCCGACCCAAGACCCCCAAATCGCGGCGAAGTTGCTCATCGTTCATGAGCGCTCGCAGGATGGCGAGTAAAGCGTTTTGTCCTTCGCCGCCTGAACCCGGACCGGATCCGTACCATCCTTGCCACAGGAAAGTAGGCAGGGAATCGGGTGTGAGAAGTTCCCAAAACCCGCGCTCACCTTGCACCACAAGGGGCTTCCCGAAGGACAGGCCGCGCAATGCTGAACCACCCATTCCCAACACCACATCCGCAGCAGCGTAGGCAGGCCGCGGATCCGCGAGCTCACCAGTGAGCGTCACCGTCTCCCGCCCGGTGGCTGCGTTGATAAGTGCAGCCCGGCTTGCGACTGCATCCGACGCCGGACCTGTTCCCGTGATGATCAGCCTCACCGGATGTTCAAGGGACAACAGCCGTACAGCATCCATGGCGCTCATAAGGCCCTCAAGCTTCAATTCCTGCGCCAGGCGTGAAACACAGACAACGGTCAGGGAACGATCAGCCAGTGCAAACTTCCGGGTAAATGCGTCCAAGCCCACCGTCGCGGACGCCTGGTTGGCGTGCGTGTCCACCGGCGGCTCCATGACGTGCACTTCTCCCCTCCCCCGGGAGGACTCCCAATGATGGATCTGCTCAGTACCCACCATGAGCGGCATGGACTTTGGAATGAACGGAGCCACGGCCATGGACATGACGGTGGCAACGGCCGTAGTCCCACGGACCACTTTGGAAGCAGCCAAGCACTCCAAGGCCGGCGGCCACTCGTATCCGTGAAGAACGTCCACACCGCGCTCGCGAACAGTGCGTACCAAGGCGCTGATGACAGTTGGCGAAGGACGCTTCCCGGGAAGTGGTGCGGGAACGTACTCCAATCCCAACTCGACAGCCGTTTGCGCCAGTGGACCAGGTTGCCCAAAGAGCAGGACATCGTGCCCCAAGCGCTGTACGGCTGCGCCCAATTCAATTGCATTCAGCTGGCTGCCGCCCAGGCGGAGGTCGTGTGGGTAAACGAGGATTCTCATGTCCAGGCCTCCTCAGGGCCCCGACCACGGCCCCAACGCCGGACGTCGGCAATGTCCCGCCTGCCGAACGCAAGCGTGAGGCCCATCGCAACAACGCCCACACCAGCAGAAAAGAGAACAGCCTCCATCGGTGACCGCACAGATTGGCTCAGCAGCGCGCAACCAATACCGGCAGCAACAGCCACCAAGAAGGGCCGGAAAAGTCGACCGGCCAACGCCCGCAGTGAAACGTTCGCCCGCTTCATGGCCCTGAGGTACATCGGTGAGGTCACCACAACAGCAACGGCCACCGGCGCTGCAGCCAGTCCAAACATGCCGCCATAAATGGCCCCAACAATCAGGGCGGGGACCAAAGCTGCGAGCGCCATCAGTTGGACCGTGAAAATCGGACCAGACAAACCAAGAATGACCAGGTAGTCATAAAAAAGCTCGTGAAGCACTCGCACGGCGGTCAGCGGAGCCAACCAAAAAAGGGCGAGGCCGGCCGGAGCCCAGGCATCGCCATAAACCAGCATGACCAGTGGGACAGCGCATCCCATCATTACCGCGCAGACCGGCAACAGTACTGCTCCAAGCGCCCCTGTCAGGGACAACAGCGCCGACTGCATGTCCCCCGGCCTGTCCTGCAACCTGGCAAAGGTAGCAGGTGCCACGCTCCGAAGGGGCGGAGACAACAAACTGGAAGGCCAACCAGCCATATTGAACGCCATGACATACAGGCCCAACGCGACAGGCCCCAGCATCTTTCCCGCAACGAGTTGATCAACGTAGCCAACCGCAAAGACCACCATACTGGCGCCGGCAAGGGGCAGCCCGAAGGCCAGCAATTGCCTGGCAACCTTCGACGAGAATCCGAAACGGTAGGGCAAGGGAGAATAGATGAGGAACAAGACGCCGGCTACCAAGCTGGCCAGGACCCGACCAACGGCAAGGCTCATGGCGCCCATTCCGGCGATCACCATGATCAACGAGGCGCCAGCCCCCAGCCATACATTGACTTGGTCAATGACCATGCGCTGGCCTTGACGGAAGTTCCGTTGCAGCAGGGCTGCAGGGGTGGCCACCAAGCCGTTCAGCACGATGCAGACCGCCATTACACGGACCACATCCGTGGCTGCTTCATTTCCCATGGCGGCCGCGAAGTAGGGTGCAGCTGCATAGGAAACGGCGAAGAGCAGGACACTGCATGTTGCCGAAATAGTGGTAACGGTTGCCGCTATGGCCTTCGGGTCACCCGGCCAGCGAACGATCGCGAGGCTGACCCCCAATTCATTGAAGCTCAGGACCGCAACCAAAGCTACAAACGCTACGGCGTAGGTTCCGAATTCTTCGGGACCCAGCAGGCGTGCCAGCGCGATGCCGATTCCGATCGTGCCCAGCTTCGTGATGAAAGCGTTGACCACGCTGATCACGAATGCCCTGGTGGGCGTTGGTGTCCGCCGGGGAGTGACCGGGCTCCGAAGTGTCACAGGACGCCCTCCAGCTCCGGAGTATTTCCCCGCCGGATCACCCTGGCCGGTACACCGGCCCAGGTTTCGTCCTCGGGAACATCGGCAAGGACAGCGGCACCCATGCCGATCATCGCTTTCGCACCGATGGTCAGGCGCTCGCGGACACTGGCATTCATGCCGATGTAGGCGGCCCGGCCTACGTGGACGTTGCCGCCGAGGGACACCCCGGAGGCCAGGGTGGCGTAATCGCCGATGACGTCATCATGTGTGAACGTGACCCCTGGCATTGCGACCACGTGGTCGCCGATGGTCACCGAAGCTGTCATGCTCACGTGGGCGAGGAGGATACTTCCGCGGCCAATCATGCACCCCTCTGGAACGCGCACTGAAGGATCGATCGCAGTAGCGTAGCGGTCTTCGGCTAGTCCCAGGGCGCGGAGTCGCATCACCACGCTTTCGCGGCCACTGCCGGATCCAATGCAGATCAACAGCAGGGCATGGGGGTAGTTCATAGCTTCCCGGACGGGACCGAGGACATGTGCTCCGTCCACCACGCGACCTAGTTTGTCTTCATCGTCGTCGAGGATCCCAATGACGTCGAAGGGCCCGCTGCTGCGGACCATGGCAAGGACCTCCCGGGCGAGGCCGCTTGCCGCGATGAGGAGTAGCTCGCTCATGGCTGACCCGCGGCTCGTAACACGGAGTCGATGACGCGGACTTGGTCGCTCAGTGCCAGTTGGTGGAAGAGGGGCAGTATCAGCGTGTGATCCGTCAACCACTCCGTTGCCTCCAGCCCGGCAGAGCCTGTGTCCGCTCCTGCGTACGCCGGCTGCCGGTGCGCTGCCATGATCCCGCGACGGGCAGAAATGCCATCCGCTGCCAAACGTGCCATGAGAGCGTCCCGTCCCAACGGGAACGCCGGGCCGACCTCCAACCAACATGACTGGAAGTTGTTCAGGCCATACCCCGGATCGCTTACCAGGCGCAGGCCTTCCACTCCGGCAAAGGCGTGGGCGTAGCCAGCGGCGAGTTCGCGCCGCCGCTGGACTACGGCATTGAGGCGGCCAAGTTGGACGAGCCCGACGGCGGCCTGAAGGTCCGTCATGCGGTAGTTGAACCCGACCTCGAGGTACTCCTCCGCGGGGGCGAGCAAACTGGCGTGCCGCTCAGCAGCCGAAACGCTCATGGCATGTTCGCGGAGGCGCCGAGCCCTGTCGGCGAAGTCCTGACGCGAAGTTGTGATCATGCCGCCCTCACCGGTCGTGAGGATCTTGCGCGGGTGGAAGGACCAAGCAGCCAACTCGGCGTTTGAACCTACGGGCTGTCCGCGGTATCCGGACCCAATTGCACACGCGGCGTCTTCCACCACGATGATTCCGAGGGGATCACACAGCGCCCGGATGGGTTCCAGGTCAACCGGGACTCCGCCTTGGTCAACGGCGATGACCGCTGTAGTAGCGGGAGTCAGGGCTGCTTTGATGGTTTCTGCAGTAACGCAGCCCGTGAAGATATCGACGTCGGCGAACACCGGCCGCGCGCCTACGTATGTTGCGGCGTTGGCAGTAGCAATAAAGGAGAACGATGGCACCACCACGTCATCACCGGCTGCGACGCCAGCCACGGCGAGGGCCAAGTGGAGTGCAGAGGTGCAGCTCGACGTTGCGACCGCGAATCCAGCATGTTGCACGGCCGCGAAGGCGTCCTCGAATTGCCGAACCTTGGGACCCTGGGCTACCCAACCGGAGGCAATGACCTCTGCGACAGCCTGGGCTTCTTCTTCGCCGAGCCACGGCTTCATGACGTCAATGCGGCCCAAGCGGGTTTCGGAGATGGTCATCGCGCACCGACTGTCGGTGCGGGGCGATTTACGGTGCGGGCTGCAGCAATCTCCGCACGAAGCGGACGCCACCATGAGACCAGCGAACGCAAGCCGTCTTCCAGTCCAACTGCTGCCTCAAAGCCCAGGTCTTCCCGCGCTGCCGTGACGTCGGCAAGGCGTCGGGCAACTCCGTTGACGGCACGTTCCGGACCATGTTCCAGGTGGAGGGGTGAACCCATGACCTTAAGCAGTGTTTGTGCCAGTTCCGCCAGGCTGGTCTCCGTACCGCTGGCCACGTTATAGATGCCCTCGCGTACATCGCTGATGGCAGCAAGGACATTGGCCCGGGCGACGTCCGCGGTGTGGATGAAGTCCATGGTTTGCTGCCCGCTGCCAAAAATCAGTGGGGGGTGGCCATCCACTATGCGCTCCATCCAACGCACCAGGACTTCGGTGTATAGCCCATGCACGTCCATGCGGGGTCCATAAACGTTGAAGTACCTTAGGAGGACGTAGTCCAGGCCTGACATTGCGCGAAAGCTCCTCGCCATTCCTTCGTTGAAGGACTTCGCCGCACCGTAAAAGGTGTCGTTATTGTGGTGGTGGTGGCTTTCCTTAGTGGGAAATTCCTCGGCCATGCCGTAAACGGAGGCACTTGAGGCTGAGATGAGTCGGTCCACTTTGTGCGCCGCAGCTGCCTCGTAAACGTTGAAGGTCCCATCTACCAATACTTCGAGGGCCAGCCGTGGTTCTTCCGCGCACTGGGTGATGCGGATGGCGGCTTGGTGGAAAACCAGGTCCTTTCCCTGGGTGAGGTCGTTGACGAGGTCGCGATCACGTAGGTCGCCTTCGATCAGCCGTACCCTCTCAGTGGAGAGAGCTTCGTCGAGGTTTGCGCGGCGGCCGCGGACGAGGTTGTCCAGCACGTCTACTTGCGCCGCACCGGCGTCGAGCAGTTGGTCAACCAGCGTCGAACCGATGGTTCCGGCGCCTCCGGTGACCAGGACACTGGCCCCAAGCAGCTTCTTCACCGCACAACCTGGAGAGAGACTTCATTCCCGGCAACGATTGTTGATTGACCGTCAGTGCTGAGGCTTTGCGTGACTGCTTCGAGAACGGACAAGACGCGCAGCCCGGATTCGCCGCTGGTCCGTGGCATAGTCCGGTTGCGGATGGAAGAGGCAAGTTCGCCCACCACTTGGCCCAGGGGTTCGCGTTCCTGCAGTGCCGGGGACCACGTGTCGCCCAGACGGTAGGAGATGGCGGAGGCCCGTTTGTCAGCTGCAGATCTGGGCTGATGTTCCAGGCTGACCCCGCGGTCGTACACGCTGAGGCGCTGCTGGGGATTGAGGTCGTCCCACACCAAGGTCCTCTTTGACCCCCCGATGATCATTTGCCGGATCTTGGTGGGGCTGAGCCAATTCACGTGGATATGGACCATGGCGTCGTTGGGCAGGCCGAAGGTGAGGTGCCCGACGCAGTCCCTGCCGGTTCCCAGGGGGTCAGCACCATGAGCGGAAATTTCCGTGGGATGCAGGCCACCGGGCAGGACGAAGTCCAAGATGGAAAGGTCATGCGGCGCCAGGTCCCAGAAGACATTAACGTCAGGTTGGACGAGTCCGAGATTGATGCGGACGGAATCTACATACAAAATATCGCCCAGGGCGCCGCTGGCTACCAGTTCCTGAATCTTGAGGACAGCTGGTGTGAAGCAGTAGGTGTGGTCTGCCATGAGGACCAATCCCCTGGCCTTCGCTTCTTCCACCATCTCCAGGCCCTTGGCGCGGCTGTCAGCCAACGGCTTCTCCACCAAAACATGTTTACCTGCGCGAAGGGCCGTCATCACCACTCCGTGGTGGGTATGTGCCGGGGTAGCAACTGCAACGGCGTCCAGGTTGTACGTGTCGAGCAGCTCGTCCAAGGATTCGACGACGGCCACTCCGCCCACCGTCTCCGCGAGCCTTAGCCCTCGTTCTACGTCGAGGTCGCAGATGGCAACGAGATCCCAGTCAGGGCTGGCTTTGAGGTTCCGGGCAAGATTGGGGCCCCAGTATCCTGCCCCGATTACGGCAATGCGGAGCTTGGGCTGTGGGCCGTGGCCGTTTAGTTGTCCTGATGGAATGGTTCGTATACTCATTTCCCACTCTGCTTCTGTGTTGACAGCGCGATTCGCTTGGTTTGTTGCAGTTGATGGCTAATAGGCCCCGGAAGGTTGAATCATTGCCCTGAACGTCCGCCACATGATCATCAGGTCTCCGGCTATGGACCAGTTCTCCACGTAGTAGAGGTCCAGCCGTACTGCCTCGTCCCATGGCAGGTCCGATCGCCCGTTGATTTGCCATAGGCCCGTAATGCCGGGCTTGATGAGCAGCCGACGATGCGTATGGCGTTCGTATCCGCTGACTTCCCGCGCCAACGGCGGCCGCGGCCCTACCAGGCTCATGTTGCCTACAAGGACATTCCAGAACTGGGGCAATTCATCGAGGGAGTACTTACGCATCCACCGGCCGCACCTGGTAACACGGGGGTCGCCGCGGATCTTGAAGAGGACGCCCGCGCCCTCATCCTGGGTGCTGAGTTCCTCCAAACGGGTTTCGGCGTCCACCACCATGGAACGGAACTTCAGCATGTGGAAGGTAGTGCCCCTCCTGCCGACCCGTTCCTGGCGAAAAAGTACGGGTCCGGGGCTGTCCTGGTGAACTATGGCTGCCAGGAGCAGCAGGATCGGTGAAAGGACGAGCAAAGCCGACGCTGAGACCGTAATGTCCATCAAACGCTTGAGCGTGTGCTTGCCCCCGGAGTAGTGCGGGATGTCAACGTGCATCAGGGGAAGTCCCTCGACCGGCCGCCAGTGGATTCGCGGACCCGCCACGTTCGTTAGTGCCGCAGCGAGGACAAGTTCCGCGGAATTTTCCTCCAGCCGCCACCCGAGCTCCTGGATGAACTGGTTTCCACCGGGCACGGGGCCGGCCACAATCACTGCGTTGGCGCCTGTTTGCCGGACGGTGTGGGCGATCCCGTAGATCGAAGAAAGGACAGGGACGCGGAGGTGGTCCACCTTCAGGACCGCCCCCCGGCGTGCCCCTGGAAGGCATGCTCCGAGGATGTCGTACGCCGTGCCGGACTTTCGGTTGATCTGCTTGATGACGTACCGGACGTCTTGGGGTTCACCTACAACGATCGCGCGGGAGAGGCAGCGGCCGCGGGACTTTTCGTGGCTCAGCCACCGACGGAAACTCCACCTGCTGCCGGTGAGCGCCACCAGGCCAAGCGGCAAGGAGACGAGTACAAATGAGCTGACGGCATCAAGCCGGAAAACCACGGCAACGATGCCCAGGAAGCCGAAGACACGAAAACTTGCAGACAGGACGCGCTTGTACTCCTCGGGACCTACGCCCAGGACTTTGGGGTCGCGGGTGCGGTAGATCTCCAATGAACCCAACCAAACCAGTCCAAGAATCAGTCCCGTCACCAGATGGCGTGTGTAGGCAGGACTCTCCGCAGCCAGAGTCAGGCCTTCGGTGTTCAGAACGAAGCCGGCGAACACTGCGGCAGCAACGAGGGCCGTGTCCGTCATGCGAAGACTGTTGGTCAGCGAATGCGCCCAATCGGTCCTGCCCCGGCGGGGGAACGTGATCCGTGGGGTCCTGCGGGTGACTGGCGGCACGAAGTCCAGGGTGACCTCGGAGCTCGGCGCCGCCAGTCCCGCCTTCTCAGTCCGTTGTGCAGCAACGGACTTGTCAATCCAGGGAGACACCGGCGGATTGACGTTGGCGATGGCTGTTTTTGCGGGAAAGACTGAACCCGCCACGGCATGGTCCGCACCCGTGGGTGCCGCTACCTTGCCCGTACGCAAGACTGGAACTTTCACCATGTCAGCCTTCTTTGCAGACCTGCCATTGCCTACCTATCAGTGAAGCGGCGGCTGTCAGGAGGCGCACCAGTAGTCTGTACTCAAGTTTGCGCAGGTTTACCCATCACACCTACGTGCGAGTACCTAGCCGGCGACGGCGGCACTACGTGCTTTCGTGCCGTATAGGAGCACAATAACCGCGGAATTCCGGGCTGAAACCAGCACAAAAGTGCCGTGAGGGGACACAAAAAAACCGGCCACCCCGAGGTGGCCGGTTCATCCAAGCGGTTAGTCCTCTACGATTTCCATGTCTTCGTCCAGGACTTCCTCGTCTTCTTCATCTTCGTCGTCAAAGACTTGGAGCGGAGTAACCTCGGAGTAAGCCTCGTACAGCGCGTCCTCATAAACTTCGAAGGCATCGGCGACGGCGAAAAAAGCCGCTTCGACGTTGGGGTCACCTTCGCCCCTACGCGCTGATGCGGCAGCCAGATGTTCTTCCAGGGCGGCGGTCAGTGATTGAAGCGCGACACGCGGATCGATGCTCATGACTTCACGTTAGCCGGAAAAGGACGAAAATGGAGAGGGATGAGAGAACAATTTCCGGGCAGCTCCGTTGAGCGCCAACGAGACTACGCACGTCAGTACGAATACCTCGTACTGACGGTGGGACCTGACGATTCACTGCCGGAAGCCCGACGCCGACTCGCCGAGCATTCCGAATACGGCAAGTGGGAGCTTGAGCGCAGCGTGCTCTACCTCGGAGGCGGGCGCCGCTTCTGGTTGCGCCGCAAAGTCTATTCCGTGCAGCGAACCGTCTGAGCACAGCGGCTGCACCCTTCCACGTGTTATCGCCAGTCTTCCAACGGACCCAACCATGCGTTCGCCACAGTGTTATGGGCGGACTCATCGTTGGAAGGATGGAAGATGCCTGCCAGGACATCCCTGTAGAGCCGCTCCATCTCAGAGCCGCGGAAGTAACTGGATCCGCCCGTGACACGGATCGCCAAGTCCACTACATGGCGTGCATTCTCCGTAGCCCGGGATTTTAGTCCCACCAGTTTGGGGAACCACTGGGCTCCGTGGTCCACCAGGTTATCCACATCCCGGGCCAGGGAAGAGATCTGAGGCGCGATTCCGTCCATGGCCAAGGCAGCCTCAGCCACCTTCCAACGGATATCAGGGTCCTGGGCGTAACTCCGACCACCGTGTTTGGCTGAAACCCGACGCTTGGCGTTCGCCACGCCAAGGGTGAATGCACGCTCGGCAACGCCCGTGTAAACAGCCGCGAGCAACGTCTCGAAACACGCGAAGATCGCGAAGATCAACAGGTCCTTGTTGGGTCCCACGGGGAGCTTGCGAAAGATCCTTTCCGGTGGAATCACGGCTCCGTGCAGGAGGGTGCTGTTGGAGGCACTGGCACGCATACCCAGGGTGTCCCAGTCGCTCAGGGTTTCATGCCCGGGTTCATCGCGGCGGAGAAAGCCAAAGACGAGTTCACCTTCACCATCCCTGGCGTCGGCATCCTTGCCGAACGTTCCCAGCCGGGTCCAGCCGCGGGAAAGGCTTGTGAAGATCTTCCGGCCAGTGAACCGGTAGCTCCCGTCAGGCAGCGGCTCGGCAACCGTGCCGGAATCGAACAGCATGGAGTCATTCCCGGCTTCGGATATGCCGAAAGCAAAGACCTCACCCTGTCCCGCATCTTTCAACACGAAATCCAGGGAATTGTCGCCTCGGGCCGCCAAGACCTGCGCGACGCCGGTCCAGACCAAGTGCATATTCACCGCCAGCGCCGTGGCCGGGGCGGCCGTGGCGAGGCGCTGCTGCAGCGCAGCCACCGATTCGAGCCCGAGCCCGAAACCGCCGTCGGCCTCCGGCACGAACAGCTTCAGGTAACCGGCGTCTGCGAGTTCTTCCAGGTCCTCATGGAAGAACTGGTTGTTCTGGTCGTAACCTGCGGCGCGGCCACGCAGCCGTTCAAGGAGTTGGTCGGGAAGGATTTCTTCGGGAGTCATGGCGCTCCTTCTGTGCTGGCTTTAGTAGTGGTCCCTGAGGCTTTTAGTAGTTGCTGAGCAGGGTGTTCAGGACGCGGGCGCCGAACTGGAGGGATTCGGCCGGCACGCGCTCATCGACGCCGTGGAACATCCCCGTGAAGTCGAGTTCGTCGGGCAGCATCAGCGGAGCGAAACCATATCCGGTGATGCCGATCTTGCTCAACGACTTATTGTCCGTGCCCCCGGAGAGCGTATAGGGCAGGACCTTGGCGCCCGGGTCCTCGGAGTGCAGGGCATCGATCATGGAGTCCACCAGGTTCCCTGCAAAGGGCACCTCCAAGGAAACATCCTTGTTGACGTAGCTGATCTCGATGCCGTCTCCGGCGAGTTCCTTGATGGTCTCGAACACCAGTTCCTGCTGCCCCGGCAGTGTGCGGCAGTCAACGAATGCCTCGGCCGACTCGGGAATGACGTTGTGCTTGTAGCCGGAGCGCAGGAACGTGGGGTTGGATGTGTTCTGAAGGGTGGCGCCGACGAACCGTGCCACAGTACCAAGTTCCTTGAGGAGGATGTCCGGGTTGTCGGCGTCGAACTCGACGCCGGTGAGTTCGGTAACACCGTCAAGGAACTGTCGCGTGGTTGGCGTCAATTCCACGGGCCACTTGTGTTCGCCGATCCTGGTCACAGCAGCGGCAAGCCGGGTGACGGCGTTGTCAGTATTGATCTGGGAGCCATGACCGGCCCGGCCGTGCGCTACCAGCCGCAACCATGACAAGCCCTTCTCGGCAGTCTGCAGCAGGTAGGTACGTTGTCCGCCAATAGTGGCGGAGAATCCGCCGACTTCCGAGATCGCCTCAGTGGCGCCGTCGAAAAGTTCGCGTCGGTGCTCGACGGCGTACCTGGCACCGTAGGTGCCCCCGGCCTCTTCATCTGCGAAGAAAGCGAAGATGATGTCGCGTTTGGGCTTTCGTCCCGTCCTTGCAAAGTTACGCATGACTGAAAGGATCATGGCGTCCATGTCCTTCATGTCCACGGCGCCGCGACCCCAGACCAAGCCGTCTTTGAGTTCCCCGCTGAACGGGTCAACACTCCATTGGTCCTTGAGGGCAGGGACAACGTCCAAGTGCCCATGTACTACCAGGGCGTCCGCCGAGGGGTCTTCGCCGGTCATGCGGGTTACCACGTTGGCGCGGCCAGGGGCGGACTCGAAGATCTCTGCTTCAAGTCCGACTTCGCTGATCAGCCCTGCCGTGTACTCGGCTGCCGCGCGCTCCCCCGGACCCGAGTCGTCTCCAAAGTTGGACGAATCGATGCGGATGAGCTCCTGGCAGATCCGGACAACTTCGTCTTCGGGGCGGATGACAGACATGGAAACTCTCCTTGCGTGGCTGGGCTGCAGGTTCCGGTGACGCACGCTGTAGTCCCAGCGTTTCCGTCCCGTGTCCCATCAGCCTACCCACCAGTGGCGGGAGACGTCCGGATTGTGTATGAGCGCACGCTCACGGGGAGGGATCGGATATGCCCGTCCAGGGTCGATTTTTCAGCAACCTGAAACCGTGTTAGAGTTTTTCTCGCTGCTTCGGAGGAAAGTGAAGCACCGCAAGGTGCAAAACGAACCATCTGAACACCACCTGCGCGGGTGGCGGAATGGCAGACGCGCTAGCTTGAGGTGCTAGTCCTCGAAAGGGGGTGGGGGTTCAAGTCCCCCTCCGCGCACCATCGCAAGGCCTGAAATCCACGGATTTCGGGCCTTGTTTTGTTTGCCCTGATCTACGTCGACAAGAACGGCATGCGAGCTTCGTCACAACTGTTTCCTCACTTGTCGTGAGCAAAGAAATGGCGGCAGTCACCTGGTGGTGGCCGCCGCCATTTGTCGTTGCTGCAGCTTATGCCAAAGCAACAACACTTCCTGCAAAGTGCCGCCTGCCGCTGCGTGGATTCCACGCCACGTAGTCCGAGCGTTCCCACGTGCCCGCTTCCGCCTGGACGGTGGTGATGTCCAAGGCAACACGCGCTGGAAGGAACACAGGGGCTTCGAAGGTGACGTCCCACGAGAACGAGTCGGACTTGACCGCTCCCACGTCCGCCAGTGCCCGGGAGGCCAAGTACATGCCGTGGGCAATGGATCCCCGAAGCCCTAAAGCCTTGGCCGACAGGACGCTCAAATGAATCGGATTGAAATCACCGGAAACCGCTGCGTAGCTCCGGCCTGTGTCCAAATTCAGCTGCCAGAGTGCCGTGGGATTGGGTGGCACAAAGTCGCTCGCCCCGGAGGCGCCGTTCGAGCTGCCTGGTTTGTCGATGCCCGGCAGGAAGACGCCTTTGGCCAAGTAGGTGGAAACGCCGCGCCACAGTAAGTCACCGCTGGAACCGGAACGGACCTCGGCCACTACATCCATCTGGGTTCCGGCCCTGTGGCCGGCAAGGTTCTCAGCCCAGGAGCGAATGTCGAGTTCCTCGGAGAACTGGATGGGGACCAGCTGTTCGATGCGGTTCCGTAGGTGAATCATCCCAAGAAGCGGCAGCGGAAAGTCTTCACGGTTCATGACGCTTATGGATACGGGGAAAGCCAAAGCATGAACATAGCCGGCAGGGAGGGTGTCACTGGCCGTCTCACCCACCAAATGTTGGTAGGCGGTCAAATTTTCGACGTCGGCCCGAACTCCCCTGACCTCGTGGCTGACCGCAGGAAGCCGCTTCTTCCCGGACGATGCCCCCAGGACCCGTCGGCGGGCTGCCGCGGTTGCGGCGTTGACGTACAACTTGGAGAGCGACGGAAGCTCACCAAGGACAACCGGCTGGGGATGGATCATGCTCCCACCAGTTGTTGCCCGCACACGCGCAATACCTCACCGGAGATTCCACCGGCAGCATCGCTTGAAAGGAACGCGATGGCTTCGGCCACATCCTGGGGCTGGCCACCCTGCTTGAGGGAGTTGAGCCTGCGCGCCGCCTCACGTATCGCAAAGGGCATCTTGGCTGTCATCTCAGTTTCGATGAAACCGGGAGCTACCGCGTTGATGGTCCCGCCGAAAGGTTCCATCAGCGCCGCCGTGGATCGCACCATGCCTATGACGCCACCCTTGGATGCGCCGTAGTTGGTCTGGCCCCTGTTTCCGGCAATGCCACTGGTGGATGCGACCGACACAATGCGCGGCGATTCCTTGAAATGCTCCGAAGCCAGGAGTGCCTCGTTGATTCTCAGCTGGGCCGCGATGTTGACAGCTATGACTGATTGCCAGCGGCCCTCGTCCATGTTGGCAAGCAGCCGATCACGGGTAATCCCTGCGTTGTGCACCACGATGTCGAGCCGGCCGTGGCGTTCCACGGCATGTTCGATGATGCGGTGTCCGGCGTCATCCCTGCTGATATCAAGCTGCAGGGCCGTCCCGCGTACCTCGTTGGCTACAGCTGCGAGGTGGTCCCCTGCGGCCGGGATGTCCACAGCCACGATCCTGGCCCCGTCGCGGTGCAGTGTACGGGCGATGGCTGCACCGATCCCCCGCGCTGCGCCGGTAACAACTGCTACTTTTCCGGTGAGGGGCTTGTCGGCGTCGTTCGGTAAGCTGCCTGACGTTGAGCGTACGGTCAGGAACTGCCCGTCCACATAAGCAGAGCGGCCCGAGAGGAAGAACCTCAGGGCCCCCAGGGCCGAAGGGCTGGTGGTCGCGAGCTGGTCATCCAGGAGAATGCCGTTGGCCGTCGCTCCCGCGCGCAGTTCCTTGGCAAGGGACCGCAGGAATCCGTCAATGCCCTGCCGCGCAGCAGCAGACGCCGGAGTCCGGGCTGACCGGGACGTCCGCGACATGGTGATGACACGGCCGTTGGTCGAGAGGTCCCGCAGGGATGCGCCAGCGGTAAGGACTGATTTTCCCAGGTCCTCGGGGTGCTGGACTGCATCAAGGACCAGGATGATTGCTCCAAGTTTCTCCTTGGGCAGCGCGTTTCGGCGGACGTCCAAACCCCAACCAAGCAGGGTGGTGGCAATGTCATCTGCCCCTGCACTGTCCCCACTGACCAAAACCGGGCCCGTGATGAGCGGTGCGCCGGGTTCGTGGCGTCGAAGCACCACCGGCTGGGGCAGACCCAGCTTCTTGGCTACGTCCTTTCCCAGTCCGTGACTTACCAGCTGTGTGTACTTGTCTGTCATCGCACTCCCCCTATGCTGCTTCGAGAATCGCCACAACGCCCTGACCACCGGCGGCGCACACGGAAATCAAGCCCCGCGCAGGGCGGCCATTAACGGTGCCCTTCTCATGCAGCATCTTCGCAAGTGAAGCTACGATCCTGCCACCCGTGGCCGCAAACGGGTGGCCTGCAGCCAACGATGAGCCATTGACGTTGAGCTTGGCCCGGTCCACCTTTCCCAGCGCGCCGTCAAGTCCCAAGCGCGTCCGGCCGAACTCTTCGTCTTCCCACGCGGTCAACGTACTGAGGACGGTTCCGGCGAAGGCCTCATGGATTTCGAAGAAGTCGATGTCCTCGAAAGTGAGTCCGTGCCGAGCCAGCAAGCGGGGAACCGCGAAGACAGGCGCCATGAGGAGGCCGTCCTTGCCGTGTACGAAGTCGACGGCGGCCGCTTCGCCGTCCAGGACTGTGGCGAGTTTCGGCAGGCCGCGGGCATCTGCCCATTCTTCCGTGGCCAGGAGGACGGTGGAAGCGCCGTCTGTCAGCGGTGTGGAGTTGCCCGCGGTCATCGTCGCTTCGGAGCCGAGGTTCTTGCCGAAGACGGGTTTAAGGGTGGAGAGCTTCTCCAGTGTGGTGTCTGCGCGCAGGTTGGAGTCACGGGTAAGCCCGCGGTACGGGGTGATCAAGTCATCGAAGAAGCCCCGCTCGTAGGCGGCAGCCAGGTTGCGGTGGCTGTTGAAAGCAAGCTCGTCCTGCGCGTCCCGGGAGATCTTCCACTGCGCAGTAGTGAGGGCCTGGTGTTCGCCCATGGACAGCCCCGTGCGGGGCTCCCCTGTGTTGGGAGCATCGGGGGCCAGATCCTTGGGTCGGATCCGGCCGATGATCTTCAGCTTTTGCACGGTGGTCTTTGCCCTGTTCAGATCAAGCAGTATTTCGCGCAGTCCCTCACTGACGGCGATCGGGGCATCCGATGCCGAGTCCACGCCACCGGCGATCCCTGAATCAATTTGGCCCAACTTGATCTTGTTGGACAACCCAAGAACGGTCTCCAGTCCCGTTGCGCAGGCTTGTTGGAGGTCGTAAGCGGGGGTTTCGGGCGATAAGGCGGAGCCGAGCACGGCTTCCCGGGTGAGGTTGAAGTCCCTTGAGTGCTTAAGCACTGCTCCTGCCGCTACCTCTCCGATGCGTTCGTCCTGGAGTCCGAACCTGGCCACCAGCCCCTCGAGGGCCGCGGTCAGCATGTCCTGGTTGGAGGACTTTACGTAGGCGCCGCCGGTCCGTGCGAACGGGATGCGGTTGCCGCCCACGATGACCGCCGCGCGTGTTGATTGCGGGCCAAAGGTCGGTTCCAAGGGCCCGTCCGTGGTCACGTCTGCTGTAGCCATGCTTGTCTCCTTCGATCAATGCCAGTTACTGATACCCAGCGTACCTGATACGCTGGGTATCGTGAACAGTCGCGATGAAGAACCCGCCACCGCCGCAGGCTCGGCAGGGGTTGCCGTTGAAGGCCTTCCACCCGCGGAGGCAGAGGCCTTGGTAGATGGACGTGCGGCCCGGTGGCAGTCCCACCGTGAAGAGCGCCGGCGCGAACTCATCAAGGCCGCGCGAAAAGCTGTTCATAGGCTCGGAAGCGACGCCTCCATGGAGGACATAGCCGGCTCCGCCGGTACATCCAAATCGGTCTTCTACCGTTACTTCGGGGACAAAGCAGGTCTACAGCAAGCAATGGGCGAAGTGGTTCTTGGGCAGATGCAACGCCGCATGCAGGAGGCCGCACAACTGGCGCAAACCCCGCGGGAGGGACTCTTCGCCATGGTTTCCGCCTATTTGCAGATGGCCGAATCCAGCCCCAACGTATACGCCTTCATCACCCGGCTGACCCCCGGGGAGGCCTCGGCCCAGGACGCTATCGCGGCCTCAGGCGCATTGGGCAACTTCTTCGAACAAATTACGGACATGATCGCGACTCCCATGCGGGAGCACTTGGGCAAAGAGAAAGAAGCGGTCATCGTTTACTGGCCCACGGCCGCTATCGGACTCGTGAGGAACGCCGGAGAAATGTGGCTGGGAAGTCCTGTCGGCAGCACCAAGCCGGATCAGGCAACCATGGCCGCGCAGATTACGGATTGGTTGTGCCTCGGCATCGCCCCGGAGCTCAAAAGCAGCACGTGACACCAGCAATAACTCATCAGTTGTCGGAACCAAAGAAGGAAGCAACATGACTGAAGTAGTGGATCGGGCCTCAACCGCCCGGCAACCCTCCGGCCGCGAAGAAGCTGCCACCGGCGCAGACCCGGTGGTCGACGTCGCTGCCCTCGGGGAGCAGCTCCTTGGAAAATGGGCCCATATACGCCACGAAGCCCGCAAGGTGGCAGGCAATCCAGTGGTGCAAAAGATCGAAGGCCTGCACCACACCGAGCATCGTGCCCGGGTGTTTGAGCAGTTGAAGTTCCTGGTGGACAACAACACCGTCCACCGTGCCTTCCCCACCCGGCTGGGCGGCTCCGACGATCACGGCGGCAACATCGCCGGCTTCGAAGAGATCGTCACAGCCGACCCCTCCCTTCAGATCAAGGCCGGCGTCCAGTGGGGCCTCTTCGGCTCGGCTGTCATGCACCTCGGCACGGCGGAACATCAGGACAAGTGGCTTCCCGGCATCATGAGCCTCGAAATTCCCGGCTGCTTTGCCATGACCGAGACGGGCCATGGCTCGGACGTTGCCAGCATCGCCACCACGGCGACCTACGATGAAGCCAGCCAGGAATTCGTCATCACCACCCCCTTCCGGGCGGCGTGGAAGGATTACATCGGCAATGCGGCCAACGACGGCCTCGCCGCTGTGGTGTTTGCCCAACTGATCACCAAGAACGTGAATCATGGTGTCCACGCGTTCTACGTGGAACTCCGTGACCCCGCCACCAAAGAGTTCCTTCCGGGAATCGGCGGTGAAGATGACGGCATCAAGGGCGGCCTGAACGGCATTGACAACGGCCGACTGCACTTCACGAATGTACGTATCCCCCGGACAAACCTCCTGAACCGTTACGGCGACGTCGCTGAGGACGGCACGTACTCCTCCACCATTGAGAGCCCGGGGCGCCGCTTCTTCACTATGCTCGGCACTCTGGTCCAGGGGCGCGTTTCCCTCGATGGAGCCGCTGTTGCCGCGAGCAAGGTGGCCCTCAAGACAGCTATTCAGTACGCCACCGAGCGCCGGCAGTTCAATGCCTCGTCCAGCACCGATGAAGAGGTCCTGCTCGACTACCAGCGGCACCAGCGCCGCTTGTTCACGCGGTTGGCGACCACGTACGCGGCCAGCTTCGCCCATGAACAGCTCCTGCAAAAGTTCGACGACGTCTTCTCCGGCGCGCACGATACAGATGCCGACCGCCAGGACCTGGAAACGCTGGCGGCCGCGCTCAAGCCCCTTAGCACGTGGCATGCTTTGGACACTCTGCAGGAGTGCCGGGAGGCGTGCGGCGGGGCCGGCTTCCTGATCGAGAACCGCTTTGCCTCGTTGCGCGCGGACTTGGACGTGTACGTCACGTTTGAAGGTGACAACACCGTGCTCCTGCAACTGGTAGCCAAGCGGCTCCTGGCAGACTACGCCAAGGAATTCCGCAGCGCCGACTTCGGCGTGCTTGCCCGCTATGTAGTTGATCAAGCTGCCGGTGTGGCCCTGCACCGGACAGGCCTCCGGCAGGTTGCCCAGTTCGTGGCTGATACCGGCTCAGTCCAGAAGGCGGCTTTGGCGTTGCGGGACGAGGAAGGCCAGCGCACCCTCCTTGCTGACCGCGTTCAGTCGATGGTTGCCGAAGTCGGTGCTGCACTGAAGGGAGCCAACAAACTTCCACAACACCAAGCCGCGGCCCTGTTCAACCAGCACCAACACGAACTCATCGAAGCGGCCCAGGCCCATGCGGAACTTCTTCAGTGGGAAGCCTTCACCGAAGCCCTCACGCATGTATCGGATGAGGGAACCAAACGCGTCTTGACGTGGCTGCGCGACCTCTTCGGCTTGTCCCTGATCGAGAAGCACCTGTCGTGGTACCTGATGAATGGAAGGCTTTCGATGCAGCGGGGCCGGACTGTTGGCACCTACATCAACCGACTCCTTGTCAAGATCCGGCCCCACGCGGTAGACCTCGTCGACGCCTTCGGCTACGGCCCGGAGCATCTTCGCGCCTCCATCGCAACCGGCGCAGAAGCTACCCGCCAGGATGCTGCCCGCAAGCATTTCAGCGAACAGCGGGCCAGCGGCAATGCCCCTGCGGATGAGAAAACGCTGCTGGCGCTGAAAGCATCCAAGGCCCGTTAGCAGGAGTTCGCTTCCACGCGGTGAACAATTGCGGAACTCTTGAAAACCTCGACGGCGCCGTCCCCACCAAAGGGGGACGGCGCCGTCGAGGTTTGTCTTGCTCGTGGAACGCCGGGGATTTAGCGCAGGACTGATCGGTAGACCTCAAGCGTTGTCTCAGTGATGGACTCCCAAGAGAAGTGCTCCTCCGCACGGCGTCGTCCAGCAATTCCCATCTCACGGGCGCGCGCGGGATCCGCAACTACCTCGTTCAGGGCCGCAGCGAAGTCGCTGACGAACTTCTCGGGATCCAATGGCGTCCCGGTCCCGTCAGTGACCTGCTCAAGTTGGACGAGGAGCCCGGTTTCGCCATGCTGGACCACTTCCGGAATGCCGCCTGTGGCACTTGCCACCACTGCCGCGCCGCATGCCATGGCTTCGAGGTTCACGATCCCCAGGGGCTCGTAAATCGAAGGGCAGGCGAACGCGGTGGCATGGCTGAGGACCTGAATGAGCTCCTTGCGGGGCAGCATCCGCTCGATGAGGATGACACCCTCCCGCTTGGCCTGCAGTTCTTCAATAAGGCGTGCAGTTTCAGCGGCGAGTTCGGGAGTGTCCGCAGCCCCGAGGCACAACACCAACTGGACATCTTCCGGCAGGCTTGACGCAGCACGGAGCAGGTACGGCACCCCCTTCTGGCGGGTGTTGCGGCCCACGAAGACCACGCTGGGCTTGGCGGGATCGATACCAAGCGCACGGATCGCGTCATCCTCTTCATCACGCTCCCACAGGGAGACATCGATGCCGTTGTGGACCACGCGCACCTTGTCGGGATCCACGTTGGGGTAGCTGCGGAGGATGTCCTGACGCATGCCATCGGAAACGGCGATGATTGCGGCGGCTGCCTCATATGCTGTCTTCTCCACCCAGGAGGACAGCGCATAGCCGCCTCCAAGCTGCTCAGCCTTCCATGGGCGCAGGGGCTCCAGGCTGTGAGCGCTGAGCACGTGCGGAATGCCGTGCAGCAGCGACGCGAGATGGCCGGCCATGTTGGCGTACCAGGTGTGCGAGTGGACGAGGTCCGCTCCCGCAATGTCCGGAACTATCCTCAGGTCCACGCCGAGGGTCTGGACGGCGGCGTTGGCATCGCCGAGGTCTTCGGGCGTGGCGTAGGACGCCACGGAAGCCCCATGATAGTCGGCATCACGGGGCGCGCCGAACGCCCGGACGTGAAGGTCGACGTGCTTTGCCAGCACCCGGCTGAGCTCGGCAACGTGGACACCGGCACCGCCATAAATTTCCGGAGGGAATTCTTTAGTCACAATGTCTATTCGCACGCTAACCAACGTAGTCGTTCCGGCGTATGTGTTCTAGTGTGAAAGAGTCCGGAAAATCGGACTTTTGGGGGATACGAAGACGTACGGGGAGCTGTGACCATGGCGTTGAAGAAAGTTCTGGCAATCGTATTGGCAGGCGGAGAAGGCAACCGACTCATGCCGCTGACGGCGGATCGGGCCAAGCCCGCGGTGCCGTTCGCAGGCGGCTACAGGTTAATTGACTTTGCACTATCCAATCTCGTTAATTCGGGATATTTGAAAATCGTCGTGCTGACGCAGTACAAATCGCACAGCCTTGACCGGCACATCTCTGAAACCTGGCGTATGTCCACCCAACTGGGCCGCTATGTAGCTTCTGTTCCGGCGCAGCAGCGTGTGGGCAAGAGCTGGTTCCTTGGCAGTGCCAACGCAATTTACCAATCGCTGAACCTCATCCATGACGACGCCCCGGACATCGTGGTAGTGGTCGGCGCTGATCACGTGTACCGCATGGACTTCTCCCAAATGGTGGAGCAGCACATTGCCAGCGGGGCCAAAGCGACAGTTGCCGCAGTGCGGCAGCCACTGAACATGGCCAACCAGTTCGGTGTCATCGAGGTAGACCAGAACGATTCCCAGAAGATTGCGGCCTTCGTGGAAAAGCCGGCCAGCACCCCCGGACTGGCAGCCGACCCCACGCAGTTCCTCGCCTCCATGGGCAACTACGTGTTCAATGCAGACGCGCTCGTTGAAGCCTTGCACGTGGACGCAGAACGGCTGGATACCAAGCACGATATGGGCGGGGACATCATTCCCTACTTCGTGGACCAAGGCGAAGCCGGTGTGTACGACTTCACCCTCAACGACATCCCGGGTGCCACCGAACGCGACCGGACCTACTGGCGCGATGTGGGTACCATCGACTCGTTCTACGACGCACATATGGACCTGATCTCCCCCGTGCCGATCTTCAACCTCTACAACTCCGAGTGGCCGATCTACACGCGCCAGAGCATCTCGCCCCCGGCAAAGTTTGTCCGTGGCGAGAACAACACGGTGGGAACGGCCCTCGATTCCATTGTTGCCAGCGGCGTGGTGGTTTCCGGTGGCATCGTTGAAGGTTCCGTGATCTCCAACGACGCCTATGTGGCGGCAGGCAGCCGTGTCCAGGACTCTGTGTTGATGGATAAGGTCCGTGTCGGCGAAGGTGCCGTGATCAAGCGCGCAATCCTGGACAAGAACGTCAAAGTCCCTGCTGGCGCGGCCATCGGCTTGGACCCTGCCTTGGATAAGGCACGCGGCTACAAGGTCACAGAGTCGGGCATTACCGTCCTTGCGAAGGGCCAGGTTGTTCCGGAGCCCGGTGAGGCAGAGCTCGCGCTGTCGGCGCAACATCGGCGTGGACTGCCGGAAGCTGTCAAGGCGGCCACCCACGATGATCCCGACATCCGCGATTCCGCCGAAAAGGTAGCGGCGGGCATCCAGTCACGCGTGGCGGACGCCGCAGCGCAAGGTGCCTCGCATTAGCCCGAACGTACCCGACTGGCGTTGACAGAACCCGAGGCAGGCCATAGCCTCCCAAGGCTGTAAAATCAGGTCAATGAGCTCCACCGATCTGACGCCTGAAGAGATCCAGGCCTGCCTCAAGGTTCTGACCACGATCCACGTCTACGACGAAGAGCACCCGGACTACGTTGCTGTCCGCCGTGCCACCGGCAAGATGTTCAAAGCCGTCAAACGCCACCGCCGTGTGACCAAACGCGACTCCATCGCTGAGGCTGACCGCGCCGTCATCGCCTTGACGGCCACCGCTGCGCCGGATCGCATTGACGACGAAACCCGCGGCAACAAGCTGGCGCCTTCGGCCACAGGCGAGATTGCCGGGCACCTCATCCGCTCGCGTCCCTGCTACATCTGCAAGAAGCACTACACGCAGGTTGACGCCTTTTACCACCAGCTCTGCCCTGAATGCGCTGCCTTCAGCCACAGCAAACGCGATGCCCGCACGGATCTCACGGGACGCAGGGCATTGCTGACAGGCGGACGCGCCAAGATCGGCATGTACATCGCCTTGCGCCTGCTCAGGGACGGCGCCCACACCACCATCACCACCCGTTTCCCCAAGGACGCCGCTCGACGCTTTGCTGCCATGGAGGATAGCGGAGAGTGGCTCCACCGGCTCAGGATCGTTGGCATAGACCTCCGTGACCCGGCACAGGTCATGGCATTGACCGACTCACTCAACGAGGCCGGCCCATTGGACATCATTATTAACAACGCAGCCCAGACCGTGCGGCGCTCCGGTAACGCTTACAAGCCTTTGGTTGACGCAGAGGACGAGCCGTTGCCTGCGGCCCTTGAAGCGGCCAACGGTGGTCCCGAGCTGGTGACCTTCGGTCATGCGCATGACAAGCACCCGCTTGCCCTCGCCAGCAGCGTCACCGAACACCCTGTCTTGGCGGGCGACGCGATCACCTCGCTGGCGCTCTCCACCGGATCGGCATCATTGGAGCGAATTGAGTCAGGGACCGCGATCGATGCGGGCGGCTTGGTTCCGGATCTCGCGTCGATTAACAGCTGGACCCAAGTAGTGGACGAGGTGGATCCCTTGGAGATGCTCGAGGTCCAGCTGTGCAACGTCACGGCACCCTTCCTGCTGGTAAGCCGCCTTCGCGATGCCATGAAGCGATCCACAGCCCACAGGAAGTACATCGTCAACGTCTCCGCCATGGAAGGGCAATTCTCCCGCGCCTACAAGGGCCCCGGGCACCCCCATACGAACATGGCCAAGGCCGCGTTGAACATGATGACACGGACCAGCGCCCAGGAAATGCTGGATTCCGATGGCATTCTCATGACCGCAGTGGATACCGGATGGATCACCGACGAACGGCCGCACTACACCAAAGTCCGGCTCATGGAAGAAGGATTCCACGCTCCGTTGGACTTGGTCGACGGCGCCGCGCGTGTCTACGACCCCATCGTGATGGGCGAAAAGGGCGAGGACCAGTACGGTGTCTTCCTCAAGGACTACAAGCCCTCCCCCTGGTAGAAAGTCTGAGTACAGATAAGGCCCTCAAGAGTGACTCTTGAGGGCCTTATCCATGCAAGCATATTTACGCGAGGCGGGTGATCTCCACTGAAACGGAGAGCCCCGAGCCCCCTCCACCGGAGAGTATGCCCTTCAGCGGGGGAACATCACGATAGTCACGGCCCCGAGCCACGGTGACATGGTAGTCACCTGCCGGCTTGTGGTTGGTAGGGTCCCAGCTTCGCCATTCGCCATCCCACCATTCCAACCAAGCGTGGGACTGCCCGGCAACAGTTTCGCCGATGTCCGCCGAGGAGCGCGGATGGATGTATCCGGAAACGTAGCGGGCAGGAATGCCGCTGCAGCGCAGGGCACCGATGGCCAAATGGGCAAGATCCTGGCACACCCCCTGGCGCTGGGACCACGCCTGTTCCGCATTCGTTGTGACCCCGGTGGTTCCCTTCATATAGGTCATCTCACCGGCCATCCACGCGAATACGGCCAGCGCGGCCTCGTGGGGGTTCTTTCCCCTGACGATATCCGGAACAATCTCCAGGACTTCCTCCCCGGGCCCGCTGAGCCGGGACTGGGGCAACCAATCGCTGAATTCGTCCTGGACCTTGTCCGAAGCCATGACGTCCCATCCCACAATGTCATCTTCGGTTGCCACCCGTTCGGTGCGGTGCACTTCAACGGTGGCCGTGGCGAGGACTTCAAGACTCTCATGCGGCATTTGCATATCGAACGCAGTGACCCGCGTTCCCCAGTAGTCACGGTAGTTACTTACGGAGGCCTGGTTGGGTGAGACCTTCAGTGAGGCTTCCAGGACAACTTGCTGGCCGTCGGTCAGAGGAGTCATCCGGGCCTCGTTGTAGGACAAGGTCACACGGCGGTTGTACTTATAGGCAGTCTTGTGAACGATGCTCAGCCGGGTCATGAAACTTCTCCCACCCAGGCGTGCTCATCAGCCTGATTGAAGTACTTACGGGAAATTGCGTCCGAGGCCTGAGTCACGGCCTTTTGAACACGTTCCATGTGTTCAGGAAGTTCGGACATGAGATCGTCTGTGCGGTGGAATTCAAGGAATGTCCGGGCTTGACCCACAATTCGGCGGGCGTCGTTGATGAACCCCACACGCTGCGCTGAAGGATCCAACTTGGCGAGGCATTCATCGGCATCGCGCAGCGCATAGACAATCGAACGCGGAAACAACCGGTCCAGGAGCAGGAATTCCGCCGCGTGCTGGTCTCCGAACGCGGCCCTGCGGGTTCGGATGAAGGATTCGTAGGCTCCCGCACACCGCAGCATGTTGACCCACGACATGCCAGCGGACTGAACGTCGCGGGTGGATAACATGCGGGCTGTCATATCGGCCCGTTCCAGGGAGCGGCCGAGCACCATGAACAACCAACTCTCGTCATGGCTGACTGTGGTGTCCGCCAGACCCCGGACCATGGCGGTCCGCTCCAAAACCCAGTTGCAGAAACGGTAGGTTCCCACAACGTCCTTGCGGTGTTGGTTGAGGCCGTAGTAGGTGGTGTTGAGGCTTTCCCAGAGCGACTGGGAGACAGTTTCGCGGGCGCGCCGCGCATTCTCGCGGGCTGCCCCCAGTGAACCGGCTATGGAGGACGCGCTGTGCTTGTCATAGGCCAAGGCATGAAGGAGTTCGGGAAGGCCGAACTCTTCGCTCTGCGGCTTGGCGCCCATCACGGCAAGAAGCTCCCGGGCGACGCTGCGCTGTTCCTCCAGGGGCAAGTGGTTCAGGCGCTCAAGGTGCACATCCAAAATCCTTGAGGTACCGTCGGCGCGCTCTACGTAGCGTCCGATCCAGAAGAGTGACTCAGCAATGCGGCTCAGCATGGAACTGCCTCCTTCGCGTGGTGCATGTCGAAGTTCAAGTGTTGGTGGAGCGCGTTCACTGCTGCTGCTCCGTTTGGCGGTCCCGCCAGTTGCTTTCCACCGGCCATACGGATACCTGCTCGCGGACCGTCACGGATTGGCGGGGAATGACCTCGGCCGGCAGTTGCGGAGAATTGGCCAAAACCCATGTGTCCTTGGAACCGCCGCCTTGGCTGGAGTTCACAATCAGGGACCCCTCCTTGAGCGCCACCCGGGTGAGGCCTCCGGGCAGGACCCAGACGTCGTCGCCGTCGTTTACGGCGAAAGGACGCAGGTCCACGTGGCGAGGGCCGAACTTGTCCCCGGAGAGCGTCGGCACCGTGGAAAGCTGCAGGACAGGCTGTGCGATCCATCCTCGGGGATCGGCTATGACGCGCTTGCGCAGGGCGTCAAGCTCGTCCTTCGTGGCGTCCGGCCCGATGACCAATCCCTTGCCACCCGAGCCGTCCACGGGCTTGACCACCAGCTCGTCGAGGCGGTCCAGGACGTGTTCCCTGGCTTCCTTTTCCTCAAGCCGGAAAGTGTCGACATTGGCGATGATTGGCTCTTCGTGGAGGTAGTACCGGATGAGGTCAGGCACGTAACTGTACACGAGCTTGTCGTCGGCTACGCCGTTACCCACAGCGTTGGCGATGGTCACTCCCCCGGCTCGGGCGGCGTTAACCAATCCGGGGCAGCCGAGCATGGAATCCGAGCGGAACTGCAGTGGATCCAGGAAGTCGTCGTCGATACGTTTGTAGATGACATCCACGCGCTGCTCACCGGCAGTGGTCCGCATGTACACGCGGTTGCCGCGGCAGATGAGGTCCCGGCCTTCCACCAGTTCCACACCCATGAGCCCTGCAAGGAGGGTGTGCTCAAAGTAGGCGCTGTTGAAGACGCCCGGTGTCAGGACAACAACGGTGGGGTCGTCCACGCCTGAGGGAGCGGTCTTACGCAATGCAGAGAGAAGCCGCCGGGGGTACTCTTCCACAGGCCGGATGTGTTGCTGGCCGAACGCCTCGGGCAAACCCTTGGCCATGGCTCGACGGTTCTCCAAAACGTAGCTGACACCCGAAGGCACGCGGACGTTGTCCTCCAGCACGCGGAATGTTCCAGCTGCATCGCGGACGACGTCAATGCCCGACACATGGACACGAACACCACCTGAGGGTTCGAAACCGTGGACCGCACGGTGGAAATGTGCACTGGTGGTCACAAGTTGCCGCGGAATTACGCCATCAGTTACTACTGCCATCCGCCCGTAGACATCGTTCAGGAATGCTTCAAGGGCTTTGACGCGCTGGGCAACGCCACGCTCCAGTACGTCCCACTCGTCGGCGGGAATGACGCGCGGGACAATGTCCAAAGGAAAGGGCCGCTCCTCCCCCGCGTAGTCGAACGTTACGCCACGGTCCAGGAAGGTTCGGGCCATGGAATCGGCCCGGGCGGTGACATCCGCCAAGGAAAGCTCGCGGAGAGCCCCGGAAACCTGACCATAGGATCTTCTGGCAACGTGGCCTTGGGCAAACATCTCGTCATAGGCACCGCTGCGCGCGGCGGCTTCGGAGTAATCCTGAAATAGGTCAGACATGGGATTCAGGTAATCACCTTTTTGAGTCGAGCGCATTTCGCGCTGGTTGTGTGGCCGTTTCCGGGTACTCCCGGTTCGCCTTCCGTGCCCCCATCCGGCAGGGTTGAGGCATGCCCTTCAACAGTCTTGCGCCCCAGCTGTCCCGGCTGGGGCCCGGGTTGGTCCTGAGTATCGTCGCAACGGGCCTTGCCTTCGCCATCCACACTGTCTTTCCGGCGGTTCCGGCCATGACACTTGCTGTTGCCTTGGGCCTGCTTTCAGCAAATATACCGGGCACGGCCGTGTTGACAGCGGGGCGCGCCCGACCAGGCCTGGACTTCGCTGGAAAGCACCTCATGCGTGCCGGAATCGTGCTTTTGGGTCTGAAGGTCAGCATCGGCGACGTCCTTGGCCTGGGTTGGCTATCCCTGATCCTCATCGCCGGTGTTGTCCTGGTGAGCTTCGCGGGAACCTATGGGCTCGCGCGCCTGCTGCGCCTCCCCGGAGAAGCTGCCCTCCTTATTGCCACGGGTTTCTCCATCTGCGGAGCTTCCGCGATTGGCGCAATGGCAGCTGTGCGCCGTATCAAGCATCAAGACACCGTTCTCCCTGTGGCGCTTGTGACACTGTGCGGCACCCTTGCCATCGGCGTCCTGCCACTTCTCATGCACCCGCTGGACCTCAATCCTGAACAGTTCGGCGCATGGACCGGCGCCTCGGTGCACGATGTCGGCCAGGTGGTGGCCACGGCGCAGACCGCAGGTACATCGGCGCTGGCGATCGCCGTCGTCGTGAAATTGACCCGCGTGGTCCTGCTGGCGCCTGTTGCGGCAGCAGCCGGGGTACACCAGCGGATTGTCCATGTGAGGGAACGCAGCAACGGGACAGTCGAAGCAGCCAACGGCGTTGACGGGCGGTTCCCACCGATTGTCCCGCTGTTCGTGGTCGGTTTCCTGTCCATGGTGGTAGTCCGCTCCCTGGGTTGGGCGCCCGCGGCAGGACTGGAGATCGCCGCAGCGGTTCAGGACATCCTCTTGGCAACAGCGTTGTTCGGGCTTGGTTCGGCGGTGCGGGTGCGCACCCTGATTCACACGGGTGGACGCGCAATTCTGGTGGCCTTAGGGTCCTGGCTCCTCATCGCATCGTTGGGCCTGGGGGCCGCGTGGATCATGATTAGATAGCTGTGTGTCGAATCACAATCTCTCGCGCGATGAAGCCGCCACCCGTTCAGCCCTCATCACCGCCCATAGCTACGACGTCACGCTTGATGTCCGCCAGGCGGCAGATCCCGCCGTCGCCGGTTACCCGAGCACCAGTACCATCACCTTCTCAGCCGACCCCGGCTCCTCCACCTTCGTGGATTTCATCAGCGGCGGCGTCGAGTCTGTTCTTTTGAACGGACGGTCTCTCGACGTCGGATCAGTAGTGGACCGGGACAGGATCATCCTGGAGGGCCTCGAGGCCGAAAACACCGTGACAGTGGCGGGGACGGCGCTCTACAGCCGCTCCGGCGAGGGCATGCACCGCTTTGTGGATCCCGCCGACGGCGAATGTTATCTCTACACGCAATATGAACCCGCCGACAGCCGCCGCGTCTTCGCCAACTTCGAACAGCCCGACCTCAAAGCTGAATTTACGTTCCATGTGATCGCTCCCGCTGCTTGGGAAGTCGCGTCCAATGGAGTGGAAGAGTCCCGCACACCCGTGCCAGGCGACCCCGGTGCCGCGCGATGGGATTTCACCACCACCAAACGAATGTCCACCTACATCACCACAGTGCTCGCGGGCCCTTACTTCAAAGCCGAAGATCACTGGGCAACAACACTCGACGACGGCACGCGCCTGGACATCCCGCTGGCACTCTTCTGCAGGGCCTCCTTAGCGGACTCATTCGATGCCGAACACCTGTTCCGGTTGACCAAGAGTGGACTGGCATTCTTCAACGAGCTCTTCGCCTACCCCTATCCGTGGGGCAAGTACGATCAGGCATTCGTGCCCGAGTACAACCTCGGAGCCATGGAGAATCCCGGGCTGGTGACGTTTACGGAAAAGTACGTCTACGCCTCCCGCGCCACAGATGCCCAGTACCAAGCCCGGGCCAATACGCTGATGCACGAGATGGCGCACATGTGGTTCGGCGACCTCGTGACCATGAACTGGTGGGATGACCTCTGGCTCAAGGAGTCGTTCGCCGACTACATGGGGACCCTTGGCGTGGACCGCGCTACGGACTGGGACACGGCATGGGTGAACTTCGCCAGCAAACGCAAAGCCTGGGCCTATGTGCAGGACCAACTGCCCACCACGCATCCTATTGTCGCGGACATCCCGGACCTTGAGGCCGCCAAGCAGAACTTTGACGGCATCACCTATGCCAAGGGTGCTTCGGTACTGAAGCAGTTGGTGGCCTATGTCGGTTTTGATGCCTTCATCATGGGGTCCCGGCAGTATTTTCGGGATCATGAATTCGGTAATACGTCCCTCCAGGACCTCCTCCAAGCCCTTGGCGTTGCCTCCGGGAGGGACTTGGCTGAGTGGGCACGCCAGTGGCTGCAGACATCCGGTATCTCCACCATTGCCGCTGAGATCGTGGAGGACGGCGGGGTCTTCGGGGCCGTGACACTCCAGCAAGAAGCCGTAGATCCCCTGACCGGCCATCAGGAACTCCGTCCACACCGTATGCGGCTGGGCTTGTACGACACCGATCCGGCCGGTGCCTTGGTGAGGACTGAAAGCATCGACGTGGACGTTGCCGGTCCAAGTACGCTGGTAACTGCGTTGAATGGAAAGCGCCGCCCGGCGCTGCTCCTGGTCAATGACGACGATCTGAGCTACGTCAAAGTGCGGCTGGACCCCGAGTCCGAAAACACTGTGCGGACATCCCTGGACAAAATTTCGGATCCCATGGCGCGCGCCCTCTGCTGGACCGCGCTCTGGGATTCAGCCCGGGACGGAGTTACCCCAGCGGCCCGCTACGTGTCCGCCGTCGAGCAGTTCGCGCCTTCGGAAACGGGCATAGGTGTCCTGCTGAACGTGCTGGGCAATGCTGCAAGCGCCATCGAGCGTTATGTACCCTCGGCGACACGGGAAGGCGTGCGAAAAGATTTCCTGGCGGTAGCTGCTGAGCAGCTGATGTCCGCTGCTCCCGGCTCAGACCCGCAACTCGCGTGGGCCAGAACCGTGGCCGACGTATCCAGACATGGTGACAGCCAGCTGTCCCTCGTGCGGGGCATCCTGGACGGCAGCACCGTGGTGGAGGGATTGGCCGTGGACGCCGAACTACGATGGAGCCTCTGGCAGGCACTGGCGGCCCACGGGCAAGCGACCCTGGCCGAACTGGACCAGGAGCTGAAGGCCGATACGACCGCGTCGGGCAGGGAGGGCCATGCCCTGGCCTCAGCCGCCCGACCGGACGCTTCAGTCAAGGCAGCTGCCTGGGATTCTGCGGTGAACAGCACAGGCCTTTCCAACGAAATCCTCAGCGCTACGATATCCGGCTTCGTGACTGCTCCCAGGGACCTTCTGGAACGCTACGTTGAGCCCTACTTCGAGTGCCTTGAGCGTGTGTGGTCCGAACGCAGCATTGAAATCGCGGGCCGCGTTGTCCGCGGCCTCTTCCCCGGAGCGCAGGACCTGCCGGAAGGCGTACGGCCGGCTGATCACCCGGTACTGGTTCGGGCCGACCATTGGCTTCGTGACCACCATGATGCTCCCCGTGCCTTGCGCCGCATCGTCATTGAGCAACGGAGCCACCTGCTGCGGGCTTTGACGGCGCAAGCGGCCGGCTGGCCCAAGGGACAGCCGGCCTGAAGGAGCTTAGGGAACCCGGTTCAGCCATTCTTCAGTGCCGAACTTCGCATCCACGCGCCGCTTTGCTTCGTCGAGTTCGTTGTCGGTGAGCCGGGTTTCCACAGCACCGTAGCGTTCAGCAAAGACATCCTGCATAGCCTGAAGAATTGCCGAGCGTGCAAGGCCTGTCTGACGGCGCAACGGGTCCACCCGCTTCTTGGCACTCCGGGTTCCCTTGTCCGATAGTTTCTCCTTGCCGATGCGCAGGACGTCCACCATCTTGTCTGCGTCAATGTCGTAACTCATGGTGACGTGATGCAGCATGCCGCCGTTGGCGAGCCGCTTCTGTGCCGCGCCTCCGATCTTGCCCTGGTCGGTGGCAATGTCATTCAAGGGCACATAGAAGGCGGTAATACCCAGCTTCTCCAGTGCGGCCATAACCCAGGCATCCAGGAATGCGTAGGAGTCCGCGAAGCTGATTCCATCCACCAGCGTCTGCGGTAGGTAGAGCGAATAGGTGATGCAGTTGCCGGCTTCCATGAACATGGCGCCGCCGCCACTGATGCGGCGCACCACCGTGATGCCGTGCCTGGAGACGCCGTTCGGATCCACCTCGTTCCGCACCGACTGGAAACTGCCAATGACAACGGACGGCTCTTCCCAGTCCCAGAACCGCAACGTGGGGTTCCGCCGCCCTGCTCCCACTTCCTCCGTGAGGACCTCATCCAACGCCACGTTCACCTGCGTGGGCAGGACTGAAGGTGGAATGACTTCCCATTGGTGGTCCGCCCAGCCGGTGGCCTTGGAGAGCGCACGGCGGACCGTTACAGCCACCGCCTCGGCGGAGAACCCGAACAGTACGGCGTCCTCGGGCAATCCGGCGTTGACGGCTGCGGCGATGTCTGCCGCTGTGGAGTTCTCCTGGAGGCCCGTCAGTGCCCGGTTGATGTCCTCAAGGGCTTCATCGGGCTCCAGGAAAAAGTCGCCGCTCAGCGATACCTTGGAAAATCGGCCATCAACCACCTCCAGGTCCACCACCACAAGTTTGCCGCCAGGGACTTTATATTCGCCGTGAAGGCGTGCGTCGTCGTCGTGGGTGTGCGGTTCCTGGGCCGGGTGGGAAGTCATGGTGTCCATCTTGCCGGAAAACGCAAAGGCCCGCATCGCCGGAAACCAGCGATACGGGCCTTTGAAAAAGCCTTGGGGGTGAAGTGGGTTACTTCTTGCCGCCGAAGCCCTTGAAGCGAGCGTTGAAGCGCTCGACGCGGCCAGCGGAGTCCATGATGCGCTGCTTGCCCGTGTAGAACGGGTGGGACTCCGAAGAGATTTCGACGTCGATAACCGGGTAGGTGTTTCCGTCTTCCCACTCGATGGTCTTCGAGGAAGACACGGTGGACTTGGTCAGGAACTGCGTACCGGAAGCCAGGTCGTTGAAAACAACAGCTTCGTACTTCGGGTGGATATCAGACTTCATAATGGGACCTTTTGTTCGCGCAACTGGATTTTGCCAGCTGCCAGGTATGAATGGAGGTGGACCTTTGCTGCAATGCGGACATTCCAGCGGCCGGGCCAACAACCAATCATAGCCGAAACGGCCATCCCGTACGAACTCCGCTCAATCGCGTGGGCGGAGTTCCCAAAACGCCACTGCCGACGCCGCTGCGACGTTAAGCGAATCGACGCCTTCACGCATGGGAATCTTGACGGCGAGATCGACGGCGGTCAACGTCTCCTGGCTCATGCCTGCCCCTTCGGTGCCAAGCACCAGGGCCAGTTTGGGGATGTTCCGTGCCGCCAGATCGTCCAAGTCCAAGGCGCCATCGGTCAGCTCCATGGCCGCCACTGTGAAGCCCTGTTCCTTCAGTTGTGCCAGGTCGCCCGGCCAGCTCTCCAAACGCGCCCATGGAACCTGGAACACTGTGCCCATGCTGACGCGAACACTGCGCCTGTACAGGGGGTCCCCGCACCGTGGCGACACGAGGACCGCGTCCACTCCGAGTGCAGCGGCGGAGCGGAAGATGGCACCCACGTTGGTGTGGTCCACAATGTCCTCCAGGACGGCGATCCGCTGCGCGTTGGCCAGAAGGTCCGATAACGGCACAGGAGCCGGCCGGTGCATTGCAGCCATGGCACCGCGGTGCAGGTGGAACCCGGTGATTTCTTCGAGCAAGGAGGCCTTGCCAATGAAGACCGGAACCTCGGGATGAGCCCGGAAGACGTCGTCGAGGTCCTCCAGCCACTTCTCAGCCAGAAAAAAGGAACGTGGCTGGTGGCCTGCAGCCAACGCCCTGCGGAGGACCTTGGAAGATTCGGCGATGTACATGCCCTCCCGGGGCTCCCGCAGCTTCCTCAGATGTACATCCGTGAGCGTGGTGTAGTCCGTCACGCGGGGATCGTTGGCGGACTCAAGATAATGGAATGTCACCGGGTGATTATTTCAGCAGGTTGGCGACCATGAAGCCCAGGGCCACAATGCCAAGGGTGAAGATCACTGCCCGGAGGACCCGGGGAGACAGCTTCCGGCCTACCTTGGAACCGACTAGTCCGCCAATGGTTGAGCTGACCGCGATGAGCAGGACAACCAGCCAATTGATGCGGTCAAAGGCGAAGATCAGGTAAGAGGTGGCCGCCACCATGTTGACGCCCAGTACCAGGAAGTTCTTCATGGCATTGGCGTTTTGCATGGTTCCGGTGAGGAACACCCCGAGGATGCCCACCAGGAGAATTCCCTGCGCAGCGACGAAGTAGCCGCCGTACACACCGGCCAAGTACACAAGGACCACCAGCAGGAATCCGTGGCTGCGATCCCGGATGGCGTGTTCCGGATTCTCTTCCCTGCTGCGAACCCATGCCTGCAGCTTGGGCTGGAACAGCACCATGAGGAGGGCAAGGACCAGCAGGACGGGTGCTACATAGTGGAAGACCTTCTCCGGCAGGTGCAGCAGCAGCCACGCTCCGGTGATACCGCCCAGCAAAGAGGCCGGCAGAAGTTTCATCAGTTGCCTGCCACGGCCTGCCAGTTCGCGTCGGTAGCCCCAGGCACCCGCGGCCGTGCCGGCCACGAGTCCCATCGCATTGCTCATCGAAGCGACCACCGGAGTAACACCAAGGGCTATGAGCACGGGGAAGGTTACCAGCGTGCCGGAGCCGACTACCGCGTTGATGGTGCCGGCCCACAGGCCCGCGAAAAAGACCAGGATGCTGCTAAGGATCTCCACTGTTGACTACGCGATCTGTCTAGCGGCGGGCGGTAGCCGTGTAGCGGCCCGCATTTTCCGAAACGTCCAACGCCAGTCCGAAGGTTTTGCTGAGATGCTCGTCCGTCAGGACTTCCTTGATGGGACCAGCAGCCACCACTCCGCCTTCGCGGAGCAGCATGGCATGCGTGAATCCGGGTGGCACTTCCTCAAGGTGATGAGTGACAAGGACCATCGCCGGCGCGGCTTCGTCGCTGGCGAGCTCACCGAGCTTGTGGACCAGTTCTTCGCGCCCGCCGAGGTCGAGGCCTGCGGCAGGCTCGTCCAGCAGCAGTAGTTCAGGATCGGTCATCAGCGCACGGGCAATCTGGACGCGCTTGCGCTCCCCCTCGGACAGCGTGGCAAAGGTGCGGTTCAACAACGGACCCATCCCCCAGTCGTTGAGCAATCCAAAGGCGCGGCGTTCGTCGTCGCGTTCGTATCCCTCACGCCAACGACCAGTGACGCCATAGGCTGCCGTGACCACGACGTTCAATACGTTCTCGTGTTCGGGAATCTGGGTAGCGAGTGCTGCCGACGAAAGGCCGATGCGGGGGCGGAGCTCAAAGACATCAACGCGCCCCAAAGTTTCGTCGAGGATCCCGGCCCTGCCGCTGCTTGGGTGCATGCGGGCGGCAGCTATCTGGAGCAGGGTGGTCTTACCGGCGCCGTTCGGTCCCAGGATGACCCAGCGTTCTCCTTCGTTGACTTCCCAGTCGACCTTGTCCAGCAGGGTCTTTTTGCCTCGGACAACGCTGACGGCAGCCAATTCCAGAACATCACTCATAGCAGTAGACACTAGGACAAAAATACGTGTGACTGATAACCGGCGTATCTCCTCGTTTACGAGGGGAAACGAATTCGGATGGATCTGGCGCCCTCAGTAGGATTGACGCCATGACTTCGAACTTGGCTGCAGTCAGCTACGGCGTGAATTTGTCCCCCGAATCACTGGAAAATGTGCTCAAAGTGCTGGCTGACGCCGGCGCCTTGGTGTCTTCGGAATCACAGGGCGGCGACGAGCGTTTCGGTGTGCACACGGCCGATCTTACGGTGGACGCCGACACGGAAGCAGGTCTTTTGACAGTGAGGCGGCTGGTGGCCGAAGCCGCCGAGGCAGGGGTGGACACAGCCATTGTCCCCGGGAGCCTGCGCCAAGCCCCCCGGAAGTTCCTGATCATGGATGTGGATTCAACCCTGATCCAGCAGGAGGTCATCGAGCTGCTGGCAGCTCACGCCGGTAAACGTGAGGAAGTCGCAGCCGTCACAGAGGCTGCCATGCGCGGTGAATTGGACTTCGCCCAGAGCTTGCACGCCCGCGTTGCCGTCCTCGCCGGGCTGCCTGCCGCCGTCGTTGATGATGTTCGCCAAGAGGTACGCCTTAGCCTGGGTGCGGCAGAACTGGTCGCCGCGTTCAAAGAGGCAGGGCATGTGGTTGCTGTTGTATCCGGTGGATTCAATCAAATTTTGGGGCCCATCGCTGAAGAACTCGGTTTGGACTACTGGATTGCCAATGAGCTCGAGATCGTCGACGGCGTGTTGACCGGTAAGGTTCTCGGCGCAGTTATCGATCGGGCTGCCAAAGAGAAGTACTTGCGTGAGTGGGCTTCTGCGGAAGGCATCAGTCTTGAGCACACTATTGCGGTGGGCGACGGCGCCAACGACCTGGACATGCTGAGTGCGGCCGGCCTCGGTGTCGCCTTCAATGCCAAACCGGCAGTCCGCGCGGTGGCCGACGCTGTCATCACGATGCCGTATCTTGACGCAGTGCGGCATATCGCCAACGTATGAGGCTAAGCGGCGCCGTTTGCGCGACGCCGCCGCTTAGCGTTACCTGACCTAAGCACCGGTGGAGATGCTCCACCGGTGCTTTAGTTTTGCCCGGAAGAGGCAGGCATGCACGGGAAACACGACAGCCGAAAAGAAGCAGTCAGCGTGAAACAGCTAAACGAATTTCGTGACGCAGAAAAGGCAACAATTTATCAAACTGTCATTCTTGTACGTAATGAAAAAGTACGTTCCGGCTAGTGCGTGGGTATTTTGCTTAGGTGCAGAAGTTGTTGTGTAAAGTAAAGATTTCTATCAATAACTCCGCATAGCAGGCGGCAGTCCGGAACGAGGGAAGTGCGGGGGCAGGAAGTGAGCCGTTCGGAGCGCACGTGGAAATGGTGGAAACGTGACTACGTATTCGAATCGACTGAATTTGACGAGGAAATGATGGATGAGCGTTTAACGCCCCTCCACGAGATCCTTCACGCGAATCACTACGACGTTCACGCCACCCGAACTGCCAACTTTACGGATACTGCCCGTGACACAACAGAACAGGAACATCCCGATATGAGCACTCTTGATGAAGCGATAAAGCAACTGCTGGCTATCGAAGGAGCCACCGGTGCGGCTGTGGTGGACTATTCCAGTGGAATGGCGTTGGCCCAAGGTGGAAGCCCGGGCTTCGACCTGGGCGTCGCCGCGGCAGGTAACTCGAATGTAGTGAGCGCCAAGTTGCGTACCATGTCCGAGCTGAACCTTGACGGTGACATTGAAGACATCCTCATTACGCTGGGCACCCAGTACCACCTCATCAACGTCCTGAATTCAAGCGGTTCCAAGGGGCTCTTCGTCTACCTTGTACTCGACCGCACCTACGCGAACCTGGCACTGGCCCGGCACAAGCTCAAAAACCTTGCCAAGGACATCACCATCTGATTTCCGAGGGAAGGCGAAGGGGACGGTGGTGCGTGCGCCACCGTCCCCTTCGTTGTCTTAACCGTGTGATCGTTCTTCGCAGAATGAAGAAGCAGCGTTAATTTCTCACGCGGCGTGCATCGCCGCCACCGGATTCAAACTTCACACCTAACATATGGTGTACCAAAACGTCCTCATTGGTGTTGGCGTTGGCCTCGATAGTCACGAGTTCGCCGTCGCGCATCACGCCCACCCGGTGGCACCAGCTAATCAGTTCAGACAAGTCGGAAGACAGCAGGACAATAGCGACACCTGTCTCGCTGAGCTCGCTCAGCATCTTGTACACCGTCTCTTTGGCGCCAATGTCAATGCCACGGCTGGGATGGCTTAGGATCAGCACGTCGCAGTCCGTGGCCATCCACTTGGCGAGTTGTACTTTTTGCCTATCCCCGCCTGAGAGGGTCGTGATGTTGCCGTGGATGTTCGTCGTGCTGATGCGCATGCGTCGAATGACATCAGTTACTCCACGGAGCTGGGAAATCTCGTCCCGTAGATTGGCTCCGTCCGCTTCCCGGACAGGCTGAATGCCGTCCACAATGCTCCCCGCTTCCCCGCACTCCCCGGCGGCATCGGACAAGTAACCGATTTTCAATCGCGAGGCATCCTGGACCCCTCGGATCCGGGCCGGCCGGCCGTGCAAAAGGATGTGTCCGGAAGTGCTGGGCCGAACTCCCGCAAGCGCTTCGACCAGCTCGTAAACACCTGACCGATGTGTTCCGACCAAGCCAAAAATCTCGCCCTTGGCCACGCTGAAGGTGACCTCCCGGACCTTGTCTTCCATACCGAGGTTCACCACACGCAAGGCCTCCTCACCGCCGGCCGGGTCAATTGGCCTGGCGCTGCCCTCAAGCTCCTGCTGAAGCAACAGGAATGCCAATTCGTCGACGTCGGTATGACTGGCTTCAAGTACTTTGTGCACCCGGCCTTCCCGCAGGACCGCTATGCGGTGTGCGATGGATCGGACCTCATCCAGACGATGGGTGATGTAGATGATTGCGCGCCCTTGCCTGACCAGCATGCGCAGCACCTGATGCAGGACGGCGACGTCGTGGTCCGGCAGCGACGCGGCAACCTCATCCATGATGACCAACTGGGCCTCTTCGGCAACCATCCTCAGCACTTCCACAAGGGCCTGCTCAGCACGAATCAGCGTTCCGACCTTCACGTCGGGATCCAAGTTGATGCCGATGTCCCGGATTAACTTGCTTGCCTGATCGCGGAGTTCGTGATGGGACTTACCTGCTTGGAAAGTACCTCGGAATATGGCGCTTGCGATGGTTAGTTGGGGATCGATCCGGAAGTTCTGAGGGATGAGACCAACCCCGCAGGCCTGCGCTTCCTCCATGGAGTCCGGCCCATACTTTTCTCCGGCCAGCGTCATCGTTCCGGCGTCGTGCCTATGGGATCCGGCCAAGACGCCCATTAGGGTGGTTTTTCCTGCACCGTTTGTGCCGATCAACCCCAGTATCTCGCCACGGTGTACCGAAAGTCCGACGCCTTTGAGGATGCGCCGATGATCGTAAGCGGCATGAATATCATCAGCGTGCAATAACAGGTCCAAAGAAAGCTCCTAACAAAAGGACAATAGCCGCCCCTGTGCGTCGACCGCGAAGTTTCCACTTGTTGTCTGAGTGGGTGTTTTGGCATAAAGCCGTCGTTTGGGTTCCGGCGGCCTGCTGACAAACAAGGACGCGGGCGCCTTGGAGAGTCAATCAGATAACTTCATTTAATGCAAAGCTAAAATCGAGAAACAGTAATCGCTATTTCATGACGCGAAAACCCGAACATTTAATGCAACTGTTATTTACAGACAGTAGAGCTTACTTAAGCAGCAGCGGCCCGGGACGTTGGTCCCGGGCCGCTGCTGATTTGCTGTGCCGGCTAGTCGGCAGTCTTGCCGAAGTAGTCTGCGCCGCCCACGTACTCGGTGTGACCGGATTCCACATCAGCGGTCACCATCTTGGCAACCTCGGCCGCGAACTCCTCCACGGAGTACAGCTTGCCGGCTTCCGCGCGACGGGCTTCAATGGCTCCCGGATTGGAGCGATCAAGCAAGGTGGCCGTCACGGTGCCCTCGATCATGTCGCCCGATACGACCACCAGGGAGATGCCCTTATCTGCAAGGTTGGGCAGGAGGGCGCGAAGTGCGTCCTCACCGGCGCGCTTGCTCTTGGCAACGGGCTCGTACTCGGGCATTGTGGGCACGGTTTCCACAAAGTGCGCCTGATGGCTGGTGACGAAAACCACGCGCGAACCCTCGGGCATGAGCGGAACGGCCGCGTTGAGCATGTTCACTTGGGCATCGCGGTTCAGCTTGAGTGCGTACCCTTCCTCCATCCCCGATTCCATGCCGCCGGAGGCATTGAGCACCAGGATATCGAGGGAACCGAACTCCTCCATGGCGGTGCTTGCCAGTGCGTGCACACCTTCGTCAGTGGTGAGGTCTGCCCCTACAGCAGCTGCGCGTCCGCCCGCTGCCTGGATCTCAGTCACGACCTTGTTGGCACGCGGCGCCTTCTGACGGTAGTTGACGACGACGGCGGCACCCTCACCTGCGAGGATCTTGGCAACTTCGGCGCCGATTCCCCGGGAAGACCCCGTGACGATGGCGGTCTTGTTATCCAGCGTTCCCATTCGTGCTCCTTTTGTTCACTTCATCCAAATTCCGTGGGCTCGGGTTCCATCATGCCAGCGGCACGAAGGAAATCCGTTGTTGGCCCCGGACAAAAAACAGCCGTGCAGGCTAGTTTTCTAGTGGCCCATCCCGAGGCCGCCATCAACTGGGATCACGGCGCCGGAGATGTACCCGGCTTCGTCGCTGGCAACCCAGCGCACCACGTTGGCCACTTCGGAGGCCTCGGCGAAGCGTCCCGCCGGAACATTGGCCAAGTAGGACTTCTGGGTGTCTTCGGGCAGTTCGGCCGTCATGTCCGTGTTGATGAAACCGGGCGCCACAACATTCGCAGTGATGCCGCGGCTCCCGAGTTCGCGGGTCAGGGAGCGTGCGATGCCCACCATGCCAGCCTTGGATGCGGAGTAGTTGATTTGGCCAGGCGCGCCGTAAAGGCCTGACACCGAGGAAATGAGTACAACGCGGCCTTTCCGCAGGCGGATCATGCCCTTGGACGCCCTCTTGATGACACGGAAGGCTCCGGTCAGGTTGGTGTCGAGGACTGACGTGAAGTCGTCCTCGCTCATTCGCAGGAGCAGCGTGTCCTTAGTGATTCCCGCGTTGGCTACCAGCACCTCCACAGGTCCGTGCGCCTCTTCGACGATCTTGAAGGCAGCGTCGATTGATGCCTCGTCCGTAACGTCGGCCTTGACGCCCAGGATGCCCTCAGGCAGTTCTGTTTCACTGCGGTAGGTGACAGCAACCTTGTCACCGTTGGCAAGGAATGACTCGGCGATGGCGAGGCCGATGCCCCGGTTGCCGCCGGTAATAAGGACGCTGCGGCCGGTGGATACTGCTTCAGACATGCGTTCGCTCCAGGTTCCGCGGCATTCGTTAGCCGCTGTGAAGGGGGATTTTCCTGATTCGATCCTATCCGCAGCCCGCTGCAACCCGCGGGTAACCGGCAACCAGCGCGGTTTGGGCGGGTACAGCCTTGGTGAGAGAATTGAGAGAGGCCTTTGGAGCGTGATGATTCAGTTGTGACACGAGAAGACAGTCCCCTGCAGCAAGTGCCCGGGGAACCGGACGCTGTTTCCAGCGACCCCGAAGTCCACAGCATCACGGATGCCGCCGCCGCACACTCCGAAGACATGCGTGACCGCATGATCAAGTATGCGGTGGCCATGGGTATCCGCATGGTCTGCATCATCCTAATTTTCGTGGTTGACGGCTGGTTCAAAATCATTGCCATCGCCGGTGCCGTGTTCCTGCCTTGGATCGCTGTGGTCATAGCCAATGGCAACGACAAGGCGGAGGACCATAGTGAGTCCCTGCTGGACTACGTGGACGTTCCTGAGATCGAACGTTCCCCGGAGCCGGACAAAGCTCCTGCGGACGCGCCTACAGTGCTTCAAGGAGAACTGGTGGATGACGAACCACCAAGCAAACAAGCTGGCCCCGCAACGGGCCATGCAAGCGAGGCCGGGTATCCCGGCGACGAACGGGCGGCTTCATGAATATCTTTAATCTTGGCGGCCCGGGTGCGGCCAGCCAGGAGTCCGAACGTGCCACAGGTCCGGCCTTGTGCTCCCGTAAGGGCTGCAGGGCTGACGCCCAGTGGCAACTCCTATGGAACAATCCCCGCATCCACACGCCGGATCGACGCAAGGTGTGGCTATCGTGCGGCGACCACCGGGACTGGCTGGAGGACTACCTGCAGACGCGTGGCCTGTGGAAAGAAACTGTGCCGTTCACGGCCGGTCAAGAAGCAGCAAACGGGGCCGGCTGAATGTATCGTTTCCTCTTCTCCAGCAAGTGGCTGGGATACTTCGTGCTGGCTGTTATCTTCGCCACCGCCTGCGTTTTCCTAGGCCGTTGGCAAATGGACCGCAGGGCGGAAACGCTGGCCGAGATTAATCGCGTGGTGAGCAACTACTCGGCAACGCCCATCCCCTATACGGAAATTAAGAACCAGTTCGACGCCCTGGACCCGGAGCGGGAATGGACCCAGGTTGAGTTGCGTGGAAGCTACGACGTCGATGGCCAGCGGGTTGTGCGCAACCGGCCGCTGAACGGCCAGCCCGGTTACGACGTCGTAGTTCCTTTTCGGCTGACCACAGGCGAAGCCGTGGTCATTGACAGGGGTTGGTTGCCGATCGGCAATAATACGCCAGGGCGTCCCGACGTCATTCCTGCTCCTCCCACCGGCGAAGTCACGGTGGTAGCGCGGCTTAAGCCCGCCGAACCCAAGCTGGATCGGGGTGCCGTGGACGGTCAGCTGGCCTCCATTGACCTCGCCGGATTTGCCGGGGAATTACCCTATCCCATCGCCACTGGTGCGTACGGGCAGCTGGCCAGCGAGGATCCCGCGGTGCAGCCGATGCCCACTCCCTTCCCTAAACCTGCCACCGAGGAAGGAACACACCTTTCCTACTCCTTACAGTGGTTCGCCTTTGGCGTCTTGATGTTTATCGGGTTCGGATACGCAGCGCGGCAACAAGCCCGGAACGCCGCCATCGATGCCGAAGAGGAAGAAGACGAACAAATCCTCGCCGCCGGTGGCACACCCAGGAAGCGCACCCCTGCCCCCCGAAAAAACAGGCGGCCCACGGCCGAAGAAGAGGAAGACGCCATCCTGGATGCCCAAGGCTACTGATTCAATCCCTGACGCCGTGCTCAACGTTAAGTCTGCGCTGACCACGGCCGGCGCCCAGGACACGGTTCGGATTTTCGAGGACAAAGTCCCGACAGCGGCCTCCGCTGCGTCGGTCCTGGGATGCGAGGTCGCTGCGATCACCAACAGCCTGATCTTCGAGCTTGACGGTGAACCCCTGCTGATCCTCGCCAGCGGAGCGGCGAGGGTGGACACGGGACTCGTCGCGGATCAACTGGGGACCGGCAGGATACGCCGCGCAAAGCCTGACTTCGTGCTGAAGCACACCGGCCAGGAAGTAGGCGGAGTCGCGCCAGTGGGCCACCCTCGGCCCATAAGGACTATCCTGGACACCTCGCTCCAAGAGCACCCGCTTCTCTGGGCCGGCGCGGGAGACCACAACTCGATGTTTTCCATCAGCTACGAAGAACTGAAAGTCATCACCAAC
Source organism: Arthrobacter sp. M2012083 (assembly GCF_000281065.1). Classification (GTDB taxonomy): domain Bacteria; phylum Actinomycetota; class Actinomycetes; order Actinomycetales; family Micrococcaceae; genus Arthrobacter. The sequence continues at coordinate 22,713 of NZ_AKKK01000067.1, read as the reverse complement.
GCCGAGGAACTTCACGTCCGTTAGTCGCCGCATCAAGCGCGGCGCCCAGCGGCCGGTGTCCGCTACGCCAGCGTAATAAGGTCCAGGTAGTCTTCGTTCCAGTGGTCTTCAACACCGTCCGGGAGCAACACAACGCGCTCCGGGTTCAACGCTGACACAGCACCTTCGTCGTGACTGACCATGACGACGGCGCCACTGTAGTTCTTGAGCGCACCCAGGATTTCGGCGCGGCTGGCGGGGTCCAGGTTGTTGGTGGGCTCGTCAAGGAGCAGCACATTTGCGCTGGACGCCACGATCGTGGCCAAGGCCAAGCGGGTCTTCTCGCCGCCGGAAAGGACGCCCGCGGGCTTGTCGACGTCGTCACCGGAGAACAGGAATGAACCCAGGATGCCGCGGACTTCGGCGTCTTTCATGTCCGGAGCTGAAGACCGCATATTCTCCAAGACCGTGCGGTCGACGTCGAGCGTCTCATGCTCCTGGGCGTAGTAACCCACCTTGAGGCCGTGCCCGGGGATGATGTCGCCGGTGTCAGGTTTATCGACGCCCGCCAGCATGCGCAGAAGGGTGGTCTTGCCGGCACCATTGAGGCCAAGGATGACCACCTTGGAACCGCGATCAATTGCCAGGTCAACGTCCGTGAAAATTTCCAACGAGCCATAGGACTTGCTCAGGCCCTCCGCGGTCAACGGGGTCTTGCCGCACGGAGAGGGATCCGGGAAACGCAACGCTGCCACGCGGTCGTTCTCGCGCACAGCCTCCAATCCACTCAGGAGCCTCTCGGCGCGCTTGGCCATGTTCTGGGCCGCCACGGCCTTGGTGGCCTTGGCGCGCATCTTGTTGGCTTGGTCAATCAGGACCTGAGCCTTCTTTTCGGCATTGGCTCGTTCGCGCTTCCGGGCGCGCTCATCCGTTTCGCGCTGGAGCAAGTAGCGCTTCCAGTCCATGTTGTAGAAGTCGATCTGGGCGCGGTTGGCATCCAACAGGAACACCTTGTTCACCGTTGCTTCCAGCAGGTCCGTGTCGTGGCTGATCACGATCAAGCCACCCTGGTGGTTCTTCAGGAAGTCGCGCAGCCAAGTAATGGAGTCGGCGTCAAGGTGGTTGGTGGGCTCGTCGAGGAGCAAGGTTTCCGCGTCCGAGTAAAGGATGCGCGCCAACTCGACACGGCGCCGCTGGCCACCTGAGAGGGTTTTCAACGGTTGGTTGAGGAGCCGGTCCGGCAGCGCGAGGTTGGAGGAGATCGCAGCGGCTTCGGCCTCCGCAGCGTAACCGCCACCGGAGAGGAATTCAGCTTCGAGGCGGTCATAGCGGTTCATGGCTTTGCGTTGCACCGCCGCATCGTCGCTTGCCATGTCCTCGTGGGCCTTCTTAAGTTTGCCCACCACGACATCCAAGCCACGGGCGGACAGGATGCGGTCGCGGGCAAGCTGCTCCATGTCCGGCGTCCGCGGGTCCTGCGGCAAGTAGCCGATCTCGCCGCTGCGGGTGACTTTGCCGCCTGCGGGAAGGCCTTCGCCGGCAAGGACCCGGGTGAGGGTTGTCTTGCCGGCGCCGTTACGTCCGACGAGACCAATCTTGTCCCCTTTGTCCACCCTGAAGTTGACCTGGTCCATGAGCAGGCGTGCGCCGGCGCGGAGTTCGAGGTCCTGGACGGTAATCAATTCGGGTGATGCCTTTCAATGGGGAACGCTCGCGGGGACCGGTGGGTCCGATAAGTGCGGCGGGGTGTGGCCGTGAGAACAGCCTGTTCAAGTCTACCGGTACCCCGGCCGCAGGTTGACATCGGGCTCCAAAGAGCAAAACTGTGCCAACGGTCAAACAATTCCCGAAAGCCTTTGTGGGAAGGCTCCAAAATCGCGGCCTCCTTCCGTCCGTACCCTCGTCATCAGGGGAAAAACTTTCATTGCACCGCACCCGATAGGACCGTCATGAGCCAGACACAACCTGACACTGCTGCCACCGCCAGGGCAACAGCGCAGCGCACCGCCTCGTCCCGCAAACGCTGGACCGCCACCGACCTCGGCCTCATTGCCGTTTTCGCTGCCCTCGTCGCCGCCTCCGCGATCGTTCCCGGCATTCCGGTAGGAGCCCTTGGTGTTCCCATCACCTTGGTGACCCTGACAGTGATGCTCAGCGGGCTGGTGCTGGGCGCTGGACGAGGTTTCGCCGCCGTCGGGCTCTATGTGTTGCTCGGCTTCGCCGGGCTGCCGATCTTCAGCGGCGGCCGCAGCGGACTGGGGATTCTCGCGACCCCCTCCGCCGGTTACATCATTGCGTTCCCCTTGGCCGCAGCGGCAACCGGCTACCTTGCAAGGGTTGTCATCCGTCGGACGGTTAAGTTCCGGGCGCTCTGGCTCTTTGCAGCGGCAATGGTCAGCAGCATCGTGGTCATCCACGCGCTGGGCATCCTTGGAATGATGGTCAACGCCAAGTTGGACTTCACCAAAGCTTTCCTCGCAGACCTCCCGTTCGTACCCGGTGACATCCTCAAGAACGTCCTGGCTGTGATCATTGCCATGGCGATTCACAAAGCTTTCCCGGACGTCCTGGTGCGTCGGGTCAAGTAAAGCAGGAACAATCAGTAGATGAACTTCATCAGTTTCAGCAGTGTCTCGGTGCGTGTCCCGGTTGATGAAAGCGACGTGCCCAAAACGTTGCTGCAGGACATCTCCCTGGACCTGACCGAGCGCAGGATCGGAGTGATCGGCGCCAACGGTTCCGGGAAATCCACCCTGCTCCGTCTCCTGAACGGTCTGGTTGAACCGAGCGTTGGATCTGTTGTTGTCCACGGCGATGACACAGTTGCCGACGTCAGACGCGTCCGCCGCAATGTGGGCTTCGTCTTCACCGATCCCCTGTCCCAGTTAGTGATGCCTACGGGGAGGGAAGATGTTGAGCTTTCCCTGCGCCGTTCCATCAAAAACTCCAAGGAGCGGGCAGCGCGGGCAGAATCAGTCCTGGATCGTTTTGGCTTGCTGCACCTTGCCGATCAAAGCATCTACGAACTTTCCGGTGGTGAAAGGCAGTTGTTGGCACTGGCTGCAGTCCTTGCCGTTAATCCGGCAGTGCTGGTCCTTGACGAACCGTCCACCCTCCTGGACCTCCGGAACCGTGAACTCCTACGGCGTACCCTAGGCGAACTGGACCAGCAGGTAATCTTGTCCACGCACGATCTCGACCTCGCGCTCGACATGGACCGGGTGCTGGTGGTGGAGTCCGGACGAATCGTGTTCGACGGCGGTGCTGCCGACGGCGTCGCACGTTACCGTGCGCTGTGCGCGGCTGCCCTGTCCAGCGGCTCCATAGGCGATGTTTCGAGGTGAGGGGCCATGGATACCTCCTTGCGAATTACGTTCGCGGAAACTCGATCATCCACCGCACTCCCCTATGGTTGAAATTCCTTGTTGTGGCCGCCTGTGGAACGGCGTCTTTCCTCATTGTGGATTGGACCGTTTCCCTTGTGGTCTTCGCAATCATGTGCGGCATGTTCATCCTCACCGGAGCTGGATTACGGCGACTTCTGAGGGCCATCTGGATGGTGGCGCCCATCCTGCTGGTCATCGGCCTCTTCCAGTGGTGGCAACTCGGCGGAACCACCGCCGCCCGCATCGTGCTGAATGTGCTTGTCTGTGTGGTGGCAGCGTCCGTGCTGACAGCCACCACCCCCGTGCAGGAGCTGCTGGATGGCGTGGCGGCGCTGGCAAAACCGTTCCGGCGTTTCGGCGCCGATCCTGAACGCTTCGCTTTGACCATCGCAGTAATGCTCAGGAGCATTCCATTCATTGCGGGCACTTTCTCCGATGTGCGGGACTCCGCGCGGGCACGTGGCCTTGAACGCAATCCCCGAGCGCTGATCCTCCCCGTCTTCATCACTACTGTGGCGTACGCCCGTCAAACCGGCGACGCGTTGGCAGCCCGCGGGCTGGGCGAGCCGGAAAGGGACTAAAGCCTGCTGTACTGCATCAGCGCAGCAGTTCCCATGCCGCCTGCAATGCTGATCATTGCCAACGCCAACGGGCTCTCTCCATCCGTTGCATATCGTCTGCGTGCCTGGGCCATCAATCGTGTTACCAAGACCGCCCCCGAGGCGCCGTAGCCGTGGCCCAAAGCCAAGGCGCCGCCGTCGAGGTTGGCTCGCTCGGGATCTATGCCTAAGTAATCCAGGCATGCAATCGTTTGGGAGGCGAACGCCTCGTTGAACTCAATCAGGTCAAGGTCTCCTGCGGCCACTTCGTGCCGGTTGAGGAGCCGTTCGGCGGCGTGGGCGGCTCCGATACCAAGGAGTTCCGGATCAACGCCGGCGGTGTCACACCCCAATACCAGCAATCCGTCCACGGCTCCCATCTCGCGGGCCCGCTCGAGTGAGGTGATGACCACGGCAGAGGCTGCGTCTGCATCGAAGCAGGAGTTCGCCGCCGTGACCGTTCCACCCGGGACGAACGCAGCCGGGAACCTCGACATCAGGGACGCCCGCAAGGTAGCCCGGGGGCCGTCGTCGGAATCCACCAGCTTTTCGTTGCTCTTGAGCGGGACGATCTCATCCGCAAAAGAGCCCGCGCTTGCAGCTTCAAGCGCGCGGCGATGGCTTCGGAGTGCGTACCCGTCCTGTTTCTCCCGGGTCACGCCAAACGCGCGGGCCACGTTCTCTGCAGCGACACCCATGTCGGGGTCACCGAACTGTGGAGGCACAAAGCTGGCCCTCGAGTAAAACTCGAGTTCGCCGTCGTCGGTTCTGTTGGCCCGGGCCGGTGCGGTACTGATGCTCTCAACGCCGCCGGCAAGATATAGCGAAGTACCCCCGGCAGCCACGAGCCGTGACGCCAGCGCAATGGCGTCCAGGCCTGAACCGCACTGCCGGTCAACGGTAAGGCCCGGTACTGTGACGGGTAGGCTGGCCTGGAGTGCGGCAAAGCGGGCCACATTACCGCCGCCGCCCACGGCGTTTCCGATGATGACATCATCAACATCCGCAGGGTCCGCATCTATTTTCTGCAGAAGGGCACCCAGCACGGGCGCCAGGAGATCCGGCGCACGCAGATGCTTCAGTTGCCCGTTGGCACGACAAATCGGAGACCGGAGCGCGGCGATGATTACTGGTTGCCGGGATTCATTGGATCCGTGGTGCACCATTCCGACGCCAGGCTTGCTGCTACCCAAGGGGCTGTGCCCGGGGGTCATGATTCTTGATCCAATCCAGCAGGACTCTCCTACTGACCTTGCCCCGGTCGGTCATGGGCAGCTCCGCCAATAAGTAGTACTGCAGCGGCCATTTATCGCGTGCCAGCAGGCCATCCAGGCCCGTGCGCAGCTGGGTAGCGGTGACCGCTCCGTAGGCAGGCACGACGCCGGCAATCACCTTTTGGCCGCGGATATCGTCGGGTGCCCCAGCGGCAATCGCAACGTCCACACCGGGCACGGAGGCAACTGCAAGCTCGACCTCGTGCGGGTAGACGTTCTTGCCAGAGGTGATGATCATGTCCGAGCGGCGGCCGAGAATGTGAAGGGTGCCGTTTTCCAGGAAGCCTTGATCCCCCACGGTGTACCATCCGTCAAGGCACCGCAAGGCTTGGCCATCGTCTCCCCAGAGGTAGCCGTTGCTGACCATTCCGCTGCGAACGCTGATATTACCGTGGTCGCCGTCCGGCAGGGGCTTGCCGGTGTCATCGAGGATGCTCAGTTCAACACCTGGGAAAGGCAAGCCAATGCCGGTGCCACCCGCGTCCAGTGGTTCACCAGCGGCCAGGCGTGTGCCGGAAACAAAGCTCAACTCGGAGGCGCCGTAGTACTCGTAGATGGCGGCCCGGGGCGCCCATCGCCGTGCCGCCTCCAAGGTCCGGGCGTCCAACTTGGAACCCGCGCAAATGATGCTGCGGATGCCGGAAGCATCAACGTCGCCGGCGAGTCCCCGTTCGCTAAGTAGACGCAGCGCCGTGGGTGCCAGGACCAGCCGGGTGATGCCGTCGTGACTGATGGCAGCATGGGCGTCGCCGACGTCGAATGACTCAAGCGTATGGAACGCGGCCCCTGCGTACAGGCACTCCGAGAGGGCATACAGATTCAGGCTGGCTGACAGGGGCCCCGGCGCAAGGGTGCAATCATCCTGCGAAAGGCCAAAAAATTCGATGGACGCTTCAAACGACACCTGCCAGGAACGGCGTGACCTTGTGAACGCCTTCGGAACCGACGTGGTACCGGACGTGAGGCCAATGAGGAAGGTACTGGACGGGTCTCCGTCCACCAGCTCGGCATCACCGGAGGTGGTGGTCCCGGAAACGCGTGATGAAACTTCCTCGATCATGGGGAGCGGCCATTCGGGATCCAGCACCGCACAGCGACGCTCCCCCGCCACCGCGGCCGCGTAGCGCTCCACAAATCGAACGGAGTTGGGCTCGGCAAGAACAGTAGTGGCAGTCGCGTTGCCCAGCAGCCCCGCTGCAGCGTCGCGAAGTCCCGCCCAAGTGAGCCGGCTGCTGCCCACAACGACGGCGGTGTCGTGGGGGCGCTCTTCGGCCCAGAGCTGAAGTTTGTCCAGGAAAGGCATCCACACAATTTTACGGCAGTGTCCGGCGCCGGGCACCAATAGTGACGTCTATTCTGACTGTATGAGTTTCAATGACGGCGCGCAGCTTGACCCCTCGCAAGTAGAAGACAGACGTGGCGGCGGCATGGGCCGCGGCACCAAGATCGGCGGTGGCATCGGCGGTGGAATTGTGGTGCTCCTTCTGGCTCTCTTCGGTATCAATCCCAGTATCCTCGGGGACCTCACAGGCAGCGGAAGCCAGCCACCCGCCGTCGAAAGTGGTGGTGGTGCCGGAGGTGTCCAGGAATGCCAGACCGGTGCCGATGCCGACAAGCGCCTGGACTGCCGGATCACAGGGACAGTGAACAGCCTCAATGCCTTCTGGCCCGACTATTTGGCGGACTACAACGTGGAGTATCCCCGTCCCAAAACCGTGATTTTCAGCCAAGCCACGAACACCGGTTGCGGTGCGGCCACAAGTGCCGTGGGTCCGTTCTACTGCCCTGCGGACACCACAGCATACTTTGATCCTGGGTTCTTTGATGACTTGGTAACCCGCTTCGGCTCGTCGGGAGGTCCCCTGGCGCAGGAGTATGTAGTGGCCCACGAATTTGGACACCATGTCCAGAACATTCTCGGCAACCTTGACCAGGCCCAGCAGGACCCGCAAGGTCCCCAGTCCGGCGCCGTCAGGGTGGAACTCCAGGCTGATTGCTATGCGGGACTGTGGGTTCGGCACGCCACCACCCAAACGGACGCCAGCGGGAAACCTTTCCTTGATCCCCTGACGCAGCAGGACCTGCAGGATGCGCTCTCGGCCGCTTCCGCCGTTGGTGATGACCGGATCCAGGAGGCGGCTACCGGCCGGGTGTCTCCCGAATCTTGGACCCACGGGTCCAGTGAGCAGCGGCAGAAGTGGTTCTATCAGGGATACACCACGGGCGATATCAACAAGTGCGACACGTTTGGGGTTGCTGCGCCGTAGTGCATGTGGCGACATGAGCGCATTGACGACATAAAAAAGGAAGGGTTCCGGGCGGCAAGCCCGGAACCCTTCCTTGTGCCCGCCGAAGCAAGCGAAAAACTGATGATCAGATGTTGAAGCCGAGGGCCCGCATCTGGTCCTTGCCGTCGTCGGTGATCCGCTCGGGACCCCATGGCGGCATCCATACCCAGTTCAGGCGCCAATCATCAACTACGCCGTCGAGGGACTTGCCCACCTGCTCTTCAAGCACGTCCGTCAGCGGGCAGGCCGCCGTCGTCAGTGTCATGTCGATCAGGAGCGCGCCATCTTCGTCGGAGTACTTGAGCCCGTAAAGAAGGCCCAGATCCACCACGTTAACCCCGAGTTCCGGGTCAATGACGTCCTTGAGCGCTTCCTCGACGTCCTCGAGGCTGGTTCGCGCCGTGTTGATTTCGGTCATGGAACGATCCTAACTAGGCCTGCACGGCAGGAGCAACGGCAACGCCGGCGCCTGGGGCGTAGCGGTCGTAGCCCTCTTCTTCAAGACGGTCCGCGAGCTCGGGTCCGCCCTCTTCAACAACCTTGCCGTCAACGAACACGTGGACGAAGTCCGGCTTGATGTAGCGCAGGATGCGGGTGTAGTGGGTGATGAGCAGGGTGCCCATATTGCCCTCTTCATGCGCGCGGTTGACGCCCTCGGACACAACCTTCAAAGCGTCGACGTCCAAGCCGGAGTCGGTCTCGTCGAGGATGGCGAACTTCGGCTTGAAGAGTTCGAGCTGAAGGATTTCAACGCGCTTCTTCTCACCACCGGAGAAGCCTTCGTTGACGTTGCGCTGTGCGAAGTCGGCGTCGATGCGGAGCTGCTGCATGGCTGCCTTGACGTCCTTGGTCCACGTGCGCAGAGCCGGGGCTTCGCCGTCGATCGCGGTTTTGGCGGTCCGCAGGAAGTTCGTCATGGTGACGCCGGGAACCTCTACCGGGTACTGCATGGCGAGGAAGACGCCTGCACGGGCGCGCTCGTCGACGCTCATTTCCAGCACGTCTTCGCCGTCCAGCGTGATGGTACCGCTGGTGACGTTGTAGCGCGGGTGGCCGGCGATGGTGGAGGCAAGCGTGGACTTGCCCGAGCCGTTGGGGCCCATGATGGCGTGCGTTTCACCGGTCTTGATGGTGAGGCTGACGCCCTTCAGGATCTCCTTGGTGCCCTGCTCCGTCTCGATGCTGACGTGCAGGTCCTTGATTTCAAGAGTTGACATGCTCTTCTTTCTTTCCGTTCGTAAGTCTGGCGGTACTGGGCGCTCAGTAGTGATCTACCGAGGCGCCGTTCACAACGTTGGTCACGTCCACGTAAACGTCGTCTCCGTCGATGGTGACAGCGAAAACGGGGACGGGGTCGTAAGCAGGCAGCTGGAGGGGCTGTCCACTGCGGAGGTCGAACTGGGAACCATGTCCCCAGCATTCAATCGCGCAGCCTTCAACCTCACCCTCGGACAACGAGATGTCCGCGTGCGAGCAGGTATCGGCGATGGCGTGGATGTCGCCCATCGAGTCCTTGACAATGGCTACGGGGTAGTCATCAATCAGGACGCGCAGCGCTTGCTTGACCTGGATGTCATTGGCGTTGCATACCAGTTCGCCCTTGGTTTCTTCACTCATTGTTGCTCTGCCTGGCCTGTCTTAGTTGTCGGTCGCGGCGAGTTCGCGCTCAACAGCTGCGGTCAGGCGCTCTTCGATTGCCGGAACCTTGATCTGCTGGATGATCTCGTTGAGGAAGCCTCGGACCACCAGGCGGCGTGCAACCTTTTCCGGGATGCCACGGGCCATGAGGTAGAACAGGTGCTCGTCGTCAAAACGGCCGGTGGCGCTGGCATGGCCTGCACCTTCGATCAAACCGGTTTCGATTTCGAGGTTGGGAACTGAGTCCGCGCGGGCGCCATCGGTGAGGACCAGGTTACGGTTGGCCTCGTAGGTATCCGTGCCTTCGGCTTCCTTGCGGATCAGGACGTCGCCCACCCACACGCTGTGGGCGTTGCGGCCCTGAAGGGCACCCTTGTACAGGACGCGTGACTTGCAGTTGGCCACTGCGTGGTCAACGAAGAGTCGCTGCTCAAGGTGCTGTCCGGCGTCCGCGAAGTACAGGCCGAACATTTCGACGTCGGCACCCGGCGCGGTGAAGCGCGTGGACGGCGTAACGCGTACGAGGTCACCGCCAAGGCTGACCACGATGTGCTTGAACTTGGCATCGCGGCCGATCTTTGCCTGCTGCGATGACGCGTGGACAGCGTTATCTGCCCATTCCTGCAAGGACACAACGGTCAGTTCAGCGCCATCTTCAACGATGATTTCCACGTTCTCGGACACAACCGCGGAACCCTGGTGGTCCAGAACTACAACGGCCTTGGAGAAGCGTTCTGCCACAATCACGATGTGCTGCGCAGACGGTGCCTCTCCAGCGCCGGTAATCAGGACGGAAACTTCACTTTCGGCCTGCAGCTCGGCGGGCACGGTGACGACAGTGGCCTCGGCGAAGTTCTCCCAGGCGTTGGCGGACACGAGGTCCTCCGGGATGGCCGCCTGGCCAATGCGCTTGTCATCGCGGCCAACGGTTTCAACGACGACGCCGGCCGGTGCAGTAACGCTCACAGCCGGAGCTACGCCGTTGAGGACCTCGGTGTGAAGGCCACGCAGGCGCTTCAGCGGCGTGAAGCGCCAGTCTTCCTCAAGGCCGTTCAACGGCTTGAAGTCCGCCATCTTGTAAGACGTGAGACGACCAGCACGGGAGCTGTCCGGAATCCCTACGCCGCCGCCATGCGAGTGGCTCTTGGCCGAAGCACCCGCAAGCGGACCAGCGGAAGGCTGCTCCGACGTCGTGCTGGTGTTCGTTCCGGTGTTGACGGGCGAAAGGTTCTCGCCTTCCTCGGTGAAGCCGTTGATAAACGGCTGGGCCGAGGGCGCGCCGATGCGCGCCTTTTCAGTAGTGATATCAGTCATTGTTAACCGACGGACCCTTCCATCTGCAGTTCAATCAGGCGGTTCAGCTCGAGAGCGTATTCCATGGGCAATTCACGCGCGATCGGCTCGATGAAGCCGCGCACGATCATGGCCATGGCCTCATCTTCGGGCATGCCGCGGGACATCAGATAGAAGAGCTGCTCTTCGCTGACGCGTGAAACGGTGGCCTCGTGGCCCATGACAACGTCATCCTCGCGGATGTCAATGTACGGGTACGTGTCCGAACGGGAGATGGTGTCCACCAGGAGGGCATCACAACGAACCGTGTTGGCCGAGTGCTTGGCTCCTTCACGGACCTGTACCAGGCCGCGGTAAGCAGCGCGTCCGCCGCCGCGGGCCACGGACTTGGAAATGATGGAGCTCTTGGTGTTCGGTGCGATGTGCACCATCTTGGACCCGGTGTCCTGGTGCTGGCCCTCGCCCGCGAAAGCGATGGACAGTGTCTCGCCCTTGGCGTGCTCGCCCACAAGGTAGACGGCCGGGTACTTCATGGTCACCTTGGAACCGATGTTGCCATCGATCCACTCCATGGTGGCGCCCTCTTCGCAGATTGCGCGCTTGGTCACGAGGTTGTACACGTTGGTGGACCAGTTCTGGATGGTCGTGTAGCGGACGCGTGCGCCCTTCTTCACGATGATCTCCACGACGGCCGAGTGCAGCGAGTCCGAGGTGTAGATCGGAGCGGTGCAGCCCTCGATGTAGTGAACGTAGGAGTCCTCATCGGCGATGATCAGCGTGCGCTCGAACTGGCCCATGTTTTCCGTGTTGATACGGAAGTATGCCTGCAGGGGGATGTCCACGTGCACGCCCTTGGGCACGTACACGAACGATCCGCCGGACCATACGGCCGTGTTCAGCGACGCGAACTTGTTGTCGCCCACAGGGATGATGGTGCCGAAGTACTCCTGGAAGATCTCCGGGTGTTCCCGCAGCGCGGTGTCAGTGTCAAGGAAGATGACGCCCTGGGCTTCCAGGTCCTCGCGGATCTGGTGGTACACAACCTCGGACTCGTACTGGGCTGCGACGCCCGAGACCAAGCGGCTGCGCTCAGCTTCCGGAATGCCCAGCTTTTCGTAGGTGTTCCGGATGTCTTCCGGAAGGTCTTCCCACGTTGCCGCCTGCTTCTCAGTGGAGCGCACGAAGTATTTGATGTTGTCGAAGTCGATGCCGGAGAGGTCTGCACCCCAGGTAGGCATGGGCTTGCGGTCGAAGTACTTAAGGCCCTTGAGCCGCAGATCGAGCATCCATTCGGGCTCGTTCTTCTTCGAGGAAATGTCGCGGACGACCTCCTCGTTGAGGCCACGACGGGCGTTGGCGCCTACGTCGTTCTTGTCGGCCCAGCCGTACTCGTAGTTTCCGATACCGTGCAGTTCGGGATTCTTCTCCAGAATCTCCGAGATCACAGTGCCGTCAGCTACCGCTTTCTCTGCTATTTGGTCCGTCATCACGGCCTTTCTTGCTGGTTGTTTGATTCCTGGTACGGATTCCCGGGCTGCTCTGCGACATCTGGGGATGCCGTGGCAGCCGGACGCCCGGTAGGTATGTGGGTGGTGCAGACGTGTCCGCCCTGCGCTAGCGTGGAGAGGCGCCGGACATCGACACCCACCAAGCGCGAGAAGACTTTGGTCTCCGTGTCGCAAAACACGGGAAACTCTGCGGCGAGCCGCTGGATCGGGCAGTGACCTTGGCAGAGCTGGACACTGGACAACGCTGCCGGCAAAGGTGCCTTGGCTTCTATGGAGTGGGCTGAGGCAACAAAACCATCACGACTGAGGGCCTTTGACAGTGCCATGGCGCGGGCCGTGATGTCGTCACCGGCGGCTTCCACTTCGGGGGCGTAGCGGCGTTCCATGTCCGAGAAGCGTTCTTCCGCATACTCCCGGACTGCATCCTCGCCGGCAAGTTCCTGGAGGCGCCTGAGCGCGGAGCTGGCTATATTCAAGTAATCGTCGCCGAGCTTGGACTGCCCCTGTGAGCTGAGGACGTAACGGCGTGCCGGGCGGCCTGCACCGGACCCAGCTTTGGCCACTCGTTTAACCTCGATAACGCCGCTGCGTTCCAGATGGTCAAGGTGCCGACGAACTGCAGCCGGCGTGAATCCCAGAAGGTCGCCAAGTTCCGCGGCACTTACCGGACCGTTCTCCAGTACAGCGCTCAAGACGCGGTCCCGTGTACGGTCATCCGCGTCCGGCAGCACAGGCGAGGCGCCGAAAGCCTCTGCCGCTGCGGCATGCCGCCTTGAGGGCATGGACGTTTGACTGCTCATGGAATACACAACACAATCATGTCGTAATTTGTTTCATGCATCCAGTAAGGCAAGACTGACCTTAGCCAGCGGCCAAGTGTGACCGTACTACTTCCCGTAGAATACTCTGGTGCGATCCCCCGATTCCCCTGTCCTCACTATAAATGGACTCATCAAGGATGTAGGCCCCCTCGCCTCCCTTGACGGCAAAATGCTCAGGGTGGTCAGTGGCCTGTCCCTCGTGGCCGAACGCGGCCAAGTAACCGCCCTGCTGGGTGCAAACGGCGCTGGCAAAACCACCACCCTGGAGTGCGCCCAAGGCTTGCAGAAGCGAACGGGCGGAAGCATTTCCCTGCTGGGAGCGGACCCTGACACTGCAGGTGCCGACCTGAGGTCCCGCGTAGGTGTGATGCTCCAGGACGGCGGCCTTCCGCCGTCGGCCCGTCCCATCCCTCTGTTGCGGCACGTCGCCGGCATGTACCAAAAGCCCATGAACGTTGATGCGCTGGTGGAACGGCTGGGAATCAACCAGTTCAGCAGGACAAGCGTGCGCCGCCTTTCCGGGGGGCAGAAGCAGCGGCTGGCACTGGCGGCCGCTCTTATCGGCAATCCCGAAATCCTGTTCCTCGACGAACCCAGCGCCGGTCTGGATCCGCAGTCGCGGCAAATGGTTTTTGAGCTCATCGCCGAGCTGAGGGACGCCGGGATGGGCATAGTGCTGACAACGCACCTGATGGATGACGCGGAGCGCCTTGCGGACTACGTGTACATCATCGACGGCGGTCACAACGTGGTGGAGGGAACGGTCGCCGAGCTACTCCGGCACGATCATGCCGCAGATTCTGCCATCACGGATCGGACGCTCTACTTCGATGCCCCTGGAGGATTGGATTTCACCGGCGCTGTCAGTGGCGGCCTTCAGATAACGGAGACCCGCTCGGGGAGTTACTCAATCACCGGTGCCATCACGCCGAAAGACCTTGCATCATTGACTGCGTGGTGGGCTGAACGGAACATCATGCCCGCTTCGCTGCGACTGGAAGCGCGTAGCCTGGAAGACGTGTTCCTGGACATCTCCGGAAGGGACCTCCGATGAGCAAGCTTCTCTCTCCCAACGCCGGACCAGCATCCCTGCCTCGCCGGATCATGCAGCAGGGCCGCTACGAAACCATCACCATGCTGCGCAACGGTGAGCAACTCATCCTCGCTGTCGTCCTGCCCCTGATGGCCCTTGTGGGTTTGGTTGTTACCCCACTGCTCGACGGCCTCGGCGGGTCCCGCGTAGACGTTGCCACGCCCGGGATCCTGGCGCTGTGCGCCATGTCCACGGCTTTCACCGGCCAGGGCATCGCGACGGGTTTTGATCGCCGATACGGAGTTCTCCGCTTCCTGTCCACCACTCCCCTTGGCCGGGGCGGACTCATCGCGGGCAAGATTCTCGCCGTGCTGGTTGTTCTGTTCCTTCAGGTGCTGGTGGTGGGTGCAGTTGCGGGCCTGCTGGGATGGCAACCACGGCTGGAAGCTTGGCTTCCAGCCGTGGGGGTTCTGGTTCTCGGCGCTGCCGCCTTCACCGCATTGGGCTTGCTTGTGGCGGGCACGGTGCGGCCGGAAGCTACCCTTGCGATTACCAACCTGCTGTGGATCCTCCTTGGGGCACTAGGCGGCATTGTGGTGCCCGCCGAACGATTGCCGCCGTTGCTTCAAGGGATCGTTCAGGTCCTACCTTCCGGGGCCTTGGGCCAAGCACTTCGGGATGCCTTCCTGTTGGGCGCTGTTCCCTTCCCCGCAGTAGTAGTCCTCCTGCTATGGACCATACTGGCCGGCGCCGCGGCCGTCCGATGGTTCAAGTGGAACTAACCCGACCAGGCATCAACCACCAACGCAGAACTGAGAAGTGAGAAACCTGTGAGCACGGCATCGCGCCTACCAAAAACCGTCCAGCGATTGACCTCCAAGTTGCCAACCGAGGTCAACAAGGCCGTGCGCCGCCTTGCATTGTTGTCGCTCATTGGGCAGACCGTTCTGGTGGTGACCGGTGGTGCGGTACGACTCACGGCCTCCGGCCTGGGCTGCCCGACGTGGCCGCGCTGCACCAGCGATTCGTTGGTTAACACACCGGAAATGGGCATTCACGGGTTCATTGAGTTCGGCAACCGCCTGCTCACCTTCGCCCTCGCCGCAGTGGCGGCCATGATGTTGGTGTACTTGTGGAACCTCCGCAAGGAACGTCGCGACCTCTTCATGCTTGCCTTGGGACTCCTTGCCAGCATCCCGGCACAGGCAGTGATCGGTGGAATCACCGTACTATCGGGCCTCAACCCCTGGGTTGTGGGCCTGCACTTCCTGGTGTCCATGGCGTTGGTGGTCTTTGCCACTCTGCTGGTCAACCGCGCTTACGGGCGGGCCGGGCGCTTCATGAACCGCACCTTGCCGGCCCTCCCCGCTCTTGCTCGCCCCGTGATGCTTGCTGTCGCGCTTTTCTCCGCGCTCTCTGTGATGCTGGGGGTCGTCGTTACCGGAGCCGGGCCCCACGCCGGAGACGCTGACGCTCCCCGCAACGACCTCGACTGGGACCTCTTCTCGCACATCCACGCGGTCCCTGCGTACCTCATCACCGCCGGAACGCTCTTCGCGGTGTACCTGGTGATCCGGCACAAGATCGGCGGTCCGTTCCGTTCGGCGTCGTATCTTCTGCTGGGTGTCACACTGCTGCAGGCTGTCATCGGCTTCACCCAGTACTACAACGGAATCCCTGCCCTCCTGGTGGGTGCACATATGTTCGGCGCCGCCGTGCTGATGAGCGCGGCCACCAACGCTGCCGACTTAGCGAAGCACAGCCCCGCCAACTAGCTCGTTCCATGCCCGGTTGAGCTGCGCGGGTTTGGAGCGCGAAGCCACCAAGGCCGGATACAGAATGGCGCATCAAGCATCGTGCACTTCGTCGACCGCTATGGGCCGGCATAGGACAGGCCCGCTGGAAGACCTAGGCTTCCAAGCCCTTAGGGCCGATTTGGAAGACGAACTCATCCGATGCCTTGGCGTTAACGCCGTGCTCAACGTCATTGCGGACCAAGGGGAGCTCGGGTCCTTTGAGCTCCTGCAACGCCAGCCCTCGTTGCGGGAACGGTCAGTGGAACGGCGGTCACGGCGGTTCTTCGGGGGCGCAGCGGGAACAAGATCCCATATACACCCCTGCTAGTCAAGGCGCTACCGGAAGGGCAGGCGTCTCCTCCGCTGGCTCGACTGGTTGCATCTTTCGAATCGTGATGTGGGAGAGCGCTGGCCTCAACCCCGGGGGACGTGAGAGAGCGCTGGCCTCAACCCCGGGGGACGTGAGAGAGCGCTGGCCTCAACCCCGGGGGACGTGAGAGAGCGTTGGTGGGCTAGCCGCCCACGATCGCTGAGCCGATGAAGGGATCAACGGCCAACGCGATGAAGAGCAACGTCAGGTAGCTGATGGAGCCGTGGAACACCTTCATGGCACCCTTGTTGGAAACGTCGCCACCCTGTGCACGCTTGTACAATGCGTGGCTCTCGTAGAGGAACCAGGCTCCGGCAGCAACAGCCACGATCGTGTAGACCCATCCGGCCCCGCCCACCGGGATCATCAGCAGTGAGCAGGCAACCATGGCCCAGGCGTAAAGAACTACCTGCACGGAGACCACCTTCGCGCCGGCAATGGCGCCGAGCATCGGCACCTTGGCGTTGCGGTAGTCCTCGCCGTAACGCATGGACAGCGGCCAGTAGTGAGGAGGCGTCCAGAGGAAAATCACCATGAAGAGCACGATGGCGGGCCATTCGACAGTGTTGGTAACAGCTGCCCAGGCGATGAGCACCGGGAAGCATCCGGCAGCGCCGCCCCAGACGATGTTCTGGGCAGTGCGGCGCTTGAGGATCATGGTGTAGATCACCACGTAGAAGACGATCGCACCGAGGCCCAACCAAGCAGACAGCGGGTTGGCGCCGAACCACAGGATTGCGATGGAGGCAGCGCCCAGGATCCAGGCGAAGACCAGTGCTTCGCGGGGAGTCACTTCACCGGTCACCAGCGGACGTTTCTCCGTGCGGTGCATCAGTTTGTCGATGTCGCGGTCGATGTAGCAGTTGAAGACGCCGGCGCTGCCCGCAGCGAATGCGCCACCAACGAGGGTGGCGAGGATCAAGCCGATGGACGGGAATCCGCGCTGTGCAAAGATCATGGTGGGAAGCGTGCTGACCAGGAGCAACTCAATGACACGGGGCTTCGTCAGAGCCAGATACGCCTTGAACTTACGGGACATTCCGATGCTTCCCCGGGCCGGGGACGCGTTAAGGGGCGTATCAGTTGTGCTCACGGCGGCAGTCACTCTGTTCTATGCTCTGGGGTTCTCGCAGCGGCTGCCGTCCCTCAAACCGGGCGCATGAACCGCTGCTGGCCTCCAAATATCATACCGTGGCGGAAAGAGGCCCGATGTCCGCAAAATACGCCAATGTTTCCAAATCTTCACTCTTCCGCCGGGCCATCGTGATTCATATAAGGGAAATTCTGTCCAGTTAGTGGGATTCCCTGAGTTCCATGACACGTTTAGGGCTAAGCTGTTGAGCAGATCAGCACACGTTGACGATCCGGGAAACCGTATTCTTGGATATCCGTGCGTCTGGATGAGAGATCAACGTTTCAATGGTGAACGGCTGGTAGACACATTGCAGCGGGCGCCATCCTGTGCTTCCTGCGTGCCGTGTCCATACGCCTGCCGTCAGCACAGAGAGGGGCTCGGTTTTCGTGCCACATTTGGAAGAGCAAGAACTGTCATGGACCGATCTGGACAAGAAGGCTGTTGACACCGTTCGCGTGTTGGCCGCTGACGCCGTGGAGAAGGTCGGCAATGGCCACCCCGGTACGGCTATGAGCTTGGCTCCGGCAGCGTACCTGCTGTTCCAGAAGCTGATGCGTCATGACCCGAAGAACCCGGACTGGATCGGCCGCGACCGCTTCGTCCTGTCCCCCGGTCACACGTCGTTGACCCTTTACATCCAGTTGTTCCTCTCCGGTTACGGCCTGGAACTAAAGGACCTTGAGGCGCTGCGTACTTGGGGTTCACTGACCCCGGGCCACCCCGAGTACAAGCACACCGCTGGTGTGGAAATCACCACCGGCCCGCTGGGCCAGGGCTTGGCCTCGGCTGTTGGTTTCGCTTACTCCCAGCGTCGCCAACGTGGGTTGTTCGACGCCGATGCTCCCGCCGGCGAATCGCCGTTCGACCACACCATCTGGGTTATCGCTTCCGACGGCGACCTGCAGGAAGGCGTGACCTCCGAGGCTTCCTCGCTCGCCGGGCACCAGGAACTGGGCAACCTCGTAGTGATCTACGACGAGAACCACATCTCCATCGAAGACGACACCGACATCGCTTTCACCGAAGACGTCCTCAAGCGCTACGAAGCCTATGGCTGGCACACCCAGCGCGTCGACTGGACCAAGACCGGCGACTACGTCGAAGACGTCCAGGAACTCTACGCGGCACTGCTCGCCGCGAAGGCTGAGACGAACAAGCCGTCCATCATCTCGCTGCGCACCATCATCGGCTACCCTGCCCCGAAGAAGCAGAACACCGGAAAGATCCACGGCTCCGCATTGGGCGCCGAGGAAGTCGCAGCACTGAAGACCGTACTCGGTTTCGATCCGGCCAAGTCCTTCGACGTTGACGAAGAAGTCCTGGCCCACGCCCGCAAGGTCCTGGACCGCGGCGCCGAGTCCCGCGCAGCATGGCAGACCTCTTTCGAGGCATGGCAGTCCGCCAACCCGGACGCCGCCGCCCTGCTGGAACGCGTCGAAGCGAAGAAGCTCCCGGCTGAGATTGACTCCGCGCTTCCCGTGTTCGAAGCCGGCAAGGACGTTTCCACCCGTGCGGCTTCGGGCAAGGTCCTGAACGCCATCGGACCGGTTCTTCCCGAGCTGTGGGGCGGTTCGGCCGACCTCGCCGAGTCCAACAACACCACCATCGAAGGCTCGCCGTCGTTCATTCCGACCTCGCGCTCCACGGACGCCTGGAAGGGCAACCCGTACGGCCGTGTCCTGCACTTCGGCATCCGTGAGCACGCCGCCGCATCCATCGTGAACGGCATCTCGCTCCACGGCCGCACCCGTGCGTTCTCCGGCACGTTCCTGATCTTCAGTGACTATCAGCGCCCGGCCATCCGCCTCGGCGCGCTGATGGGTGTGCCATCCCTGTACGTATGGACGCACGACTCCATCGGCCTGGGCGAAGACGGCCCCACCCACCAGCCGGTGGAGCAGCTCGCCTCCCTGCGCGCCATCCCGGGCCTGGACGTCGTCCGGCCCGGCGACGCGAACGAGGTCTCGGCAGCTTGGAAGGCCATGCTGGAGAACCACGAGAACCCGGCCGGCATTGTCCTGACCCGCCAGAACATCCCTACCTACGCCCGCGGCGAAGGTGAAGCAAGCGGCGACACGTTCGCCTCCACCGCAGGGGTTGCCAAGGGCGGCTACGTCCTGGCCGAAGCCTCCAAGGACGGCGAGACCGTTGACGCGCAGGTCATCCTGATCGGCACCGGCTCTGAAGTCCAGCTCGCCGTGCAGGCCCGCGAAGCCCTCCAGGCTGAAGGCATCGCCACCCGTGTTGTGTCCATGCCCTGCGTTGAATGGTTCAACAAGCAGGACGAGGCTTACCGCGAGTCCGTGCTCCCGGCCGCCGTCAAGGCCCGTGTTTCGGTTGAAGCCGGCCTGGCACTGGGCTGGCGCGAATTCGTCGGCGACGCCGGCCGTTCCATCTCCTTGGAGCACTTCGGCGCATCGGCTGACTACAAGCGGCTCTTCAACGAATTCGGCATCACTGCCGAAGCCGTTGCCGCCGCAGCAAAAGACTCCCTCGCAGACTCCAACGCATAACAGTCTGTTCCCTCTCACAGGAGAAAACACATGTCTACAACTCCCACGCAGCAGCTTTCCGACGCCGGCGTTTCGATCTGGCTTGATGACCTTTCCCGCAACCGCTTGGAGACGGGCACCCTGCAGAAGCTCATCGACGAAAAGAACGTCGTTGGTGTGACCACCAACCCGTCGATCTTCCACGCCGCCATCACTGCCGGCACGGATTACGACGCCACCATCGCGGCGCAGGCCGCGGCCGGTGCCAGCGTCGAAGAAACGATCTTCGAAATCACCACCACGGACGTCGCTGACGCCTGCGATCTCTTCGCGCCGATCGCCGCCGCCACCAACGGTGTGGATGGCCGCGTCTCCATCGAGGTTGACCCCCGCCTTGCCTGGGATACCGCAGGAACCATCGCCGAGGCCAAGCACCTCTACGCCAAGGTCAACAAGGACAACGTCCACATCAAGATCCCGGCTACCCTTGAAGGCCTCGAAGCCATCACGGCAACCCTGGCCGAGGGCATCAGCGTCAACGTGACCCTGATCTTCTCCCTGGAGCGCTACCGCGCGGTCATCAACGCTTTCCAGTCCGGTCTTGAGCAGGCCAAGGACAACGGCCACGACCTTTCCAAGATCCACTCCGTGGCGTCGTTCTTCGTCTCCCGCGTGGACTCTGAGATCGACAAGCGCCTTGACGCCATCGGCACCGATGAAGCCAAGGCACTCAAGGGCAAAGCCGGTGTTGCGAACGCACGCCTTGCTTACCAGGTCTATGAAGAGCTCTTCTCCACCGAGCGCTGGGCAGTGCTGGCCGAAGCCGGCGCGCTCCCCCAGCGACCCCTGTGGGCCTCCACTGGCGTGAAGGACCCGGCCTACCCGGACACCCTCTACGTGACCGAACTCGTCGCAGCAGGCGTGGTCAACACCATGCCGGAGAAGACCCTCGACGCCACGTTCGACCACGGCGTAGTCACCGGTGACACCATCACCGGCACCTACGACGAAGCGAACGAGACCCTCAACGCCCTCGAAGCCCTCGGCGTCTCCTACAACGACGTCGTCACGCTCCTCGAGACCGAAGGCCTCGAGAAGTTCGTGGGCTCCTGGAAGGAACTCCTCGCCGACGTCGAAGGCGCACTCGTCACCGCACGGAAGGCTTCCTAACCCATCATGAGCACAATCAGCTACGACGCCAGCGGTGCTGCCCAAGAGGCCATCGCCCAGCACATTGACAGCCTGGTCGAGGAAAAGATCGCAACCCGGATATTCGCGAAAGACCACACTCTGTGGGGTCCTGAAGCGGAGTCTGAGTCGGCGATTCGTCTCGGCTGGGTAGAGGCTGCCACCGTGTCCCAACCTTTGGTTGAGGGCATTCTGGAACTTCGCGATGCCCTCCGCGCCGACGGCGTCTCACGTATTGTCCTGTGCGGCATGGGTGGGTCTTCGTTGGCTCCCGAGGTCATTGCCGGCACTGCCGGCACTGCCGGCGTCGAGCTGACTGTTTTGGACAGCACCGATCCGGAACAGGTCAGTGCTGCCTTGGCGGACCGCTTGGCGGAAACCGCCATCGTCGTTTCCTCCAAGTCCGGATCCACCGTGGAAACCGACTCCCAGCGCCGCGTGTTCGAGAAGGCATTCAATGATGCCGGTATCGACGCCAAGAGCAGGATCATCATTGTCACTGACCCGGGTTCTCCCCTGGATAAGTCTTCCCGCGAGGCCGGCTACCGTGCAGTTTTCAACGCCGACCCCAACGTCGGCGGCCGTTTCTCGGCGCTGACCGCATTTGGCTTGGTGCCTTGCGGACTGGCCGGCGTGGACATCCAGGCGTTCCTGGACGAAGCAGAAGAGGCTGCTGAGATCCTCAACGAGGACTCAACTGACAACATCGGACTTGCGCTCGGTATCGCCCTCGGTGGTACTACCCCGCTGCGCAACAAGGTGGTCATCGCCGAGGATGGTTCAGGCATAGTCGGTTTCGCCGACTGGGCCGAACAGCTCATCGCTGAATCCACAGGCAAGCTGGGCACCGGCGTGCTGCCGGTCGTAGCCGGCCCGGATTCCCCGGAAGCCCTGAACGGTGCCGAGGACATCCTTGTGGTCCGGCTGGTGGACGCCGATGCGGACGTGGAACTTCGTGAAAACGAGGTTGCCATTGCCGGTGGCCTGGCTTCACAGATGTTTGTGTGGGAGTTTGCCACCGCCGTGGCGGGTCGCCTGCTGGGCATCAACCCGTTTGACCAGCCCGACGTCGAGGCCGCCAAGGTGGCTGCGCGTGGTTTGTTGGACGCCCGCCCTGAACCCACACCGGCAGCCTTCACCGATGGCGCTGTGGAAGTTCGCGGCGCCGACTGGCTTGGCTCTGCCTCCACTGTTTCCGAAGCCGTCCAGGCGCTCCTTGGCCAGCTCGGCACAGATGGCTACTTGAGCGTTCAGGCCTATCTTGACCGCATTTCCCATGCACCGCTTGAAGACATCCGAGATGAACTCGCCGCCGTCAGCGGGCGTCCGGTGACGTTCGGTTGGGGGCCGCGGTTCCTGCACTCCACTGGCCAGTTCCACAAGGGTGGACCGGCCATCGGAGTGTTCCTGCAGGTCACTGCAGCATCCTCCACTGATCTTGAAATCCCGGAGCGGCCCTTCACTTTCGGTCAGCTCATTGCTGCCCAGGCCTCGGGCGACGCCCAGGTCCTGGAAGGCCATGGCCGCCCCGTATTGCGCCTGCACCTCACTGAGCGCGCTGCGGGCGTAGCCCAACTCCAGGAAGTCGTCGCTGCGTTGGCCAACCAAGCCAGCGCACTCGAAAGCTAAGGCACAGAACCAAACATGCCAGAAACTGAAAACGGCAGGAAGAACGCCGGTCTCCGGAATCCTTTGCGGGATCCGCGGGATCGGCGCCTGAATCGTATTGCCGGGCCGTCGTCGTTGGTGTTCTTCGGAGTCACTGGTGATCTTGCCCGTAAGAAGCTCATGCCGGCGGTTTATGACTTGGCTAATCGTGGGTTGTTACCGCCGAGTTTCGCGTTGGTGGGTTTTGGCCGGCGTGAGTGGGATAACGCGGATTTCGCGGCTGAGGTCAAGGAAAACGTCAAGGC
>NZ_AKKK01000066.1 GCF_000281065.1 Arthrobacter sp. M2012083 | reverse complement strand
AAGAAGCCCCCCGCCACTCCCTGAGGAAGTGGCGGGGCTCTTCTGTGCCCACTTGCTTATGAACCTTTTTGGGGACGCGAGGGTAGTGGCGCCGGCCGGACCTTGCGGTAGCCCTCACGCATTGGAGGGCGGTCGGTGGGCAGCTCCTGGATCATTTCTTTGAGCGCACCAATTCCGTACTCCAGTTGCGGGTCCGTACCGGCTGCGTAAGCGTGCGGCGGAAACAGTACCTCAATGTCCGGCTCCACCCCGCGGTTTTCAACGTCCCAACCAATCCCGCCACTGAACCAAGTGGCGTATCGAGGCTGGGTGACCCCTGTGCCATCGGCTAGTGAGAAGCGGTTGTCAATACCCACTACGCCACCCCAGGTCCGCGTACCAATGACAGGGCCAATTCCCCGCAACTTGGACACTTGGGTGATGATGTCGCCGTCGGATCCCGCGAATTCATCCGCCAGGATGATCACCGGTCCACGTGGCGCGTGGTGAGGGTATGTCCTCGGCTTTTCGCCGCGCGGCATACTCCAGCCTGTGACCTTGCGTCCGATCAGTTCGGCAACCAACTGGGATGTATGTCCGCCGCGGTTGCGCCGCACATCCACAATCAGACCGTCCAATGCAGTCTCTGTATCCAGGTCGCGGTGAAGCTGCGCCCAACCGTTGGCCATCATGTCCGGGACATGCAGGTAACCGAAGGTGCCGTCCGAGGCCTCACGGACTGTCCGCCGGTTGGCCCGGACCCAGTCCTGGTACCGCAACCGCTCCTCGTCGCGGACAGGAACCACGGCAACGCGCCGCTGGACACCGGCAGCCCCACCATGTCCATCCCCGTTCAAGAGGGTCAGCTCCACCGTCCTGCCTGCGGAACCCACCAGTTGCATGGCCGGCGTCAAGACCGCGGAAAGCTCGACGCCGTCGATCGCCAAGAGCACGTCACCCGCCTTGGCGTCCACGCCAGGACGGGTTAGGGGCGAAGTGGCCAGCGGATCCGACGACTCACCTGCGAGGATCCGGGTAATTTCCCAACCGTTGGTGCCGAGCTGGAACTCAGCTCCAAGCCTGCCCTGGCCGTTTCGTCCGGGCTCCGTTACAGCGGCCGGCTTGACGTAGGCATGCGACGTTCCCAGCTCGCCGTGGATTTCCCACAGGAGGTCAACCAGGTCATCGTGGGAACCGAGCCTGTCCACGATGGGACGGTAGCGCTTGTACACGGAGTCCCAATCCTGTCCTGCCATGTCGGCGGTCCAGAAGAAGTCCCGCTGCAGCCTCCAGGCCTCGTCGAATGCCTGGCCCCAAGCGGCCACGGGGTCCAGGATGACGCGGACCCTGTTGAGTTCCACCTTCACTAGTTCTGCAGAGTCCTCCTCCACCTTGTTATCAGCGGGAATGGACGTGATTTGCTTGTCGTGAACGTAGATGATGCGGCTAAGGTCCCCCGACAAACGGTAACTGTCCACTGCCTTGACGAGCGTGGCCTGCTTGCGTTTGGCAAGGTCGTAGCGGACCAGGGACGGCGCCGTCTTCTTGTCCTGGAGGGTGCCTCGCCCATCGCCCATGACACCTGAAAGTTCAGTATCGAGCCACAACAGTGCACCGTCACCAACGGCAAGGTCTGAATAGTTCCCCTGAGGTACGGGGACAGTGATCACCCTGTGGGCAAGCCCCTCCGGGTCAACACGCACGACCGGCGCTTCGCCGTCGTCGAACGTTGTCGCGGCGGGTGATGCGTCCTCCAGCGTGTCCACGGAAGGGCCAAACGGTGAGGGCGTGTCCGCTGCCAAGGCAACCAGGTACGGCTTGATGGGGCTCGGGAAGGACAGGTCGAACGAATGACCGTCGTACACAGGATCGAAGCTCCTGTTGGACAGGAACGCCAGGAATTTTCCGTCAGGGGTGAACCTCGGAGACTCGTCGCAGAACCGGCCGTCGGTGACGTCGATGATTCCTGACTCAGGCTCTGCCGGGCGGGCGATCCTGAGCTTGCTCCGCGAACCGAAGGACGTTACCGGCTCCGACCAGACGAGCCACTGGGAGTCGCTGGACCACGACAATTCGTCGATGCTGCCGTCACCGACGCTCACAAGCCGGGTCAGATTTCCGGCAGTGGTGTCCGCAACGAAGACATCGCCGAAGGACGTGCCGACGGCAAGCCAGCGGCCATCCGGGCTGGCTTCCAGAGCACTCGTCCGGGTAGGTGCAGGAAATTCAATGCGGAGATCAGCGGATTCTTCCGCTTGAGCGGGAACTGTAGTTGCCGCCGCACCACCCACGGTATCTGCGGATGGCTCGCCCTTGACCGTCTCCACCGCTGTTGTCCGGGCCTGGTCTTCGGACGCCCGAGTGGCGCTGGTACTCACCTGCGCCGAAGCGGCCCCCTGTCCCAGAACGTTCGACGCCGAGACCGGCTTGGGAAGCGGAGCTGATTCTTCGATGGCAGGAGCGGGTTGTTCCACAACAATTTTGGGAATCTCCACCACGGCCGAAAGGCGGGCGGCGATGCGCTTGATATACAGCGCTTCCACTCCCCCGTGGTCGGCGACGTACGCTATACGACCGTCAGTAAGTGGCCGGGGCAGGCGGGCACGGACTCCCGGGGTCGCTTCAACCACACGGGAAGGTCCGTCCTTGTGCCGGAGCCAGTGGATAGTGCCGTGTGATTCCACTGCGCTGGCAGTTCCGGGAACGTTGGGGAAGACATCCCCCAAATGGGCAGAAGCCTTGAGCGGTGCGGGACGACGTCCCGGTGAGGCCGACCCAAGGGTGATGGTCAATTTGACCGACTCAGCATCTGCGTCCAGTGAAGGGAGCATCCAGATCTCGCCTGCCGACTCAAAGACCACCCGTGTGCCATCCGTGCTTGCGTGCCGGACGTAGAAGTCCTCATGGTCCGTGTGCCGGCGCAGTCCGGAACCATCAGGAAGAACGGAATAAAGGTTTCCGTAGCCCTCGTGGTCCGACAGGAAGGCAATCCGTCCCTGAATCCACATTGGGCCGGTGAGGTTTCCATCGATCTCCGCCGCCAGCCGCTCGAACTCTCCGTTGCCGTCGGCGTCGATCCAAAGCTTCCCGGCAGTTCCACCGCGGTAGCGCTTCCACCAGGCGGGCTCGCGTGAGAGGACGCTTGCCAGGACTACCGGCTTTTCGTCACCGATTTCCGGACCAAAGGCAACAGCCTCCACCGGGCCGAACGGAAGTTCGACGGCGGCGCCGCCGTCCATCGGAAGGCTGTAGGCGTGCGTGTGACGGCTTTCGGCTTGTTGGAAGGCGCTCGTTACCACCACGTTCCCTGACGGAGTGAAGCCTTTGACCTTAGTGGTGCTGTGCCCGAAGTAACTCAGCTGCCTGTACCCGCCGCCGTCGACGTTGGCCGTGACCACCTCCGGTGACGTGCCCACCACCGTGGTCCACACCAGCCCCTTGCCGTCCGGCGTGAACCTTGGATTCCTTGCCGGCAGTTGCTGGGAGGATACCCGCCACGCGCGGCCTCCTGAAAGGGGTGCGATCCAGATGTCGTCTTCGGCCACAAAAGTGACCAGATCGCCGTGCACATGCGGGAAACGGAGGTAGCTGGAGGAGGTCATTGTTCGATCATAGTCAAGAGGCACCCTTCAGTTGCGGCATCCGGTGTCGTTTCCACCACAAGCGTTCGCCATGGTGAGATGGGTCATGAGAATCGTGATGTCCGGAGCTTCGGGAATGATCGGGACGGCCCTGTCCGAGCAGCTGATTGCTGACGGCGATGAGGTCATCCGGCTGGTGCGGCGCCCAGCCACGTCGGCACTTGAATGGACGTGGGACCCAGCCAAGGGCGAGCTGGACGAGGCTGTCCTGGACGGTGCCGACGCCGTGGTCAACCTCTCAGGCGCAGGCATAGGCGACCGTCCATGGACAAAACATCGGATCCAGGTCCTCACGGAATCCCGCCTCCGGACCACTCAAACCCTGACCGCCGCCATGCGACGACTCGGCAAACCCCCCGCCACATTCATCAGCCAATCCGCTTCCGGCTACTACGGTGCCTCACGCGATGGGACGCTGAGTGAGGACTCCGGTCCCGGCGACGGCGTGTTAGGCCGCCTGTCCGTTGAATGGGAGCGCACGGCACGGACTGCTCCGGCCGGGGTTCGGGTGGTGACGCCCCGGACAGGCGTCGTGCTCAGCACCTCCGGTGGCGCGCTCGGGCCGCTGCTTCCCTTGTTGAAGCTCGGCCTGGGTGGACCTTTTGGGAACGGCCGTCAGTATTGGCCGTGGATCACTTTGGCCGACGAAGCCAGGGCCCTTGCGTACCTTCTTACGGCACCAATTGACGGTCCGGTGAATGTCTGCGCCCCGGAGAGCGCGGATGTGAACACGATCGTTGCGAGCCTCGCCAAGGCCTTCAAGAGGCCGGCCTTCTTCCGAGTACCCCGGCCCGCCCTGCGACTGGTTCTGGGAGGTCTGGCAGATGAACTCGTGATGGCCAATCAGCGGATGGTCCCCGAGCGGTTGCAGGAGGCCGGCTTCCAATGGCTGCATCCCTCCCTCCCTGATGCCATGTCGTGGCTGCGCCAGGAAAAGGCCCGCTGAACATGTGCTTGGCCTTCAGTGGCCGTCACCGGGCCGGACCGGCGTCGAGAATTCCGGAAATCCGCCAGCGCCCGTCCGAACGAACCAGGTCCAGCCGAAGCTGCTGCGGTGTCCCGGCGCCCCCGGTCCTGACAACTGCCCCTGATGCAAGGCGTTCCTCATAGCCGGACGTGGTGGCCGTAACCTGCACCAGCACATGATCTGGCTGGGAGGCTCCTTCCACGGTCAAGCCTGTCAACGCGGTATGGAGTCCAACAAACGCTGATCCGGAGTCCCGCAGGTAATCTCCCACCTGCTTGTCGGTCGCTTCGGCCTGCGAACCAGGCGCGTTAACCAAATCCAAAAGGCCGAGGCGCCGTTCTCCCAAGGCAAGGTCCCGTACGGCTGACAGTGCAGTCACGGCCACTAAGGGATCCTCTGATTGGAGCCCTGCGGCAAGTGCAGCCGGCAGATCCGGTGCCTCAGCTGGATCCAGGCCGTGTGGAAGTTCCGCCGGCTCGCCGGGGTCGGCAACGCCGCTTTCCATCGCCGCTTGCTGCACCATCGCCGTCGTCGTGCTGCTCTGCTGCCACAGAATCCATAATCCAGTGCCAATTAGCGCGCCAATCAGCGCCACAAGAAGTAAGCGACGGCCAAGCCCACCACCGCGCCTACGGCTCATCCGACGCACACGTTCAATTGTGGGCACCGTTCGCCCGGGCAGGAACGGCAGCGATCTCAACCAGATCTTCAACCATCGCGTTGTCCGGCCTAAGGAACGGGTTGCGCGGCGCGGTGAACGTCCCAATATCTCGCGCCGCGTCAGCAGTTCAGGAATAACGGAAGAATGCACGGCACCGGATAAGTCCAAGGCCTCGGGAGCGGCACTCCTGAAAATCGCCGTGCCCAGCTCCCTGGCTGAGGGACGCTTCCGGGGATCTGCGCTGAGAGCAGCTTCCAAAGCCGCGGCCAGGGCTTTGGGTACCTCGGGAACGAGCAGTGACAGGGGTGGACGATCCTGTTCCTGCTCCGGCGTGGTCCCGGTCAGGCAGTACCAGCCGACCGCGCCGAGGGCATAGACGTCCCGCTGCGGTTGGATGGTGTTCCGGGAAATATCGCCGTTCAGCAACGGTTCAGATACTGGTTCCATGAATCCGGGCGTTCCGACGCCGAGATGTGGTGTGTCGCCTACCTTGGCGGCGACGCCAAAGTCCGCCAGCAATGGCATCCCAACGGCTGTAAACAAGACGTTTCCGGGTGATACATCTCCGTGCTCCGTGCCGTTGCCATGCAGATAGTCCAGTGCTTGGGCTATGGGAGTCAAGACAGTGACGGCTTCTCCGACGGTGAGCTTCCCCCTCGCGGTCATCAGGTTGGCGAGTGAGCCTCCCGCTGCATAGTCCATGACGATCCCCAGTGTTCCCTCAGCCGCGCCACCCAGGCCGATGATGTCGTGAACACCTATGAGGTGCTTGTGCTTGAGTTCCGAAAGGAGCCTCATCTCGCGGTTTGCGTCCGCAAGGACTCCGGCTTGTGACGTTGCCAGGCCACCAGCGGCACCGGCTGTGGCACATTTGACCGCGAACCGGGCACCGTCCTTATCCCTCGTGGCAAGCCAAACGGTGGAACTACCGCCGTGGCCTAGTAGGCGGGATATCGCGTAGCCCGGAATGTGGGGAGCCACGGCTGCGGGAGTGTCCAGAGTTTCCATAAACAAGGTGTACCCGACTGCCGGATTTTCCGCAGAAGTTATCCACAGGCAGTGTCGTGACCACCCCCTGCTTCAACGGGCCGGGATGCGACTGAGAGCTTCACCACAAAACCATGGCCAGCCTCCTGCTGGGTCTAAGCTTGAACCCATGACTCTTGAGTTTTCACAACTGGGTCTTGCCCCGGATTTCGTGGATTACATGCAGGGCTGGGACCTGCAACGCGAAATCCACAACAAAGTTGTTGCGGGCGAGAAGAACAGCACCGTCTTGATCCTTGAGCACGCCGCCGTCTACACGGCCGGCAAACTCACGGAGGATCACGAGCGACCCTTCGACGGCACTCCCGTTGTTCCCGTGGACCGCGGAGGGAAGCTGACGTGGCATGGCCCAGGGCAGCTCATCGCTTATCCGATCCTCAAACTCAAGAACCGTGCCGGTATCCGGGATTATGTGGAACGGCTTGAGGCCATCATGATCGCCGTCATGCAGGACTACGGCATCAAGGCCGTCACCGTGAAGGGCCGGGCCGGAGTCTGGATCCTTGCCGATGACAAGGGACCCGACCGCAAGATTGCCGCGATCGGCATTCGTGTCCTGGACGGCGTCACCATGCACGGCGTGGCCATCAACTGCAGCAATGACCTCGCGCCCTATGCGCAGATCATCGCCTGTGGCATCACCGACGCCAGCGTCACCACCATGTCGCTGGAAACCGGCCGGACCATCAATCCCGCCGACATCGTTGACCGCTTCGTTGAAGAATTCAGCAAGCACGAAGAAGCACTCGTTTCCACACCCGAAGGAGCACTCCAGTGACCTTGGCACCTGAAGGCCGTAAGTTGCTGCGCGTTGAGCAGCGTAACTCGGCGGTCCCGGTTGAACGTAAGCCTGAATGGATCAAGGCCAAGGTCCAGATGGGGCCGGAGTTCGTCCAGCTCAAGAACCTGGTGAAGAAGGAAGGCCTGCACACGGTGTGTGAAGAGGCCGGTTGCCCGAACATTTTTGAGTGCTGGGAAGACAAGGAAGCGACGTTCCTGATCGGCGGGTCCGAGTGCACCCGGCGCTGTGATTTCTGCCAGATCGATACCGGTAAGCCTTCCCCGGTG
This sequence comes from Arthrobacter sp. M2012083, assembly GCF_000281065.1. Lineage (GTDB taxonomy): Bacteria > Actinomycetota > Actinomycetes > Actinomycetales > Micrococcaceae > Arthrobacter. Next base: position 98,572 of record NZ_AKKK01000066.1, on the reverse strand, counting down.
GATATGTTCGAGCCCACCAAGGTGGCCCGGAGCGTCCAGGCGATGCAGCTACGCTACGCGACCGTGACCGGGGTGGCCCGTGATGACCTGGCCGATGAGGGCGTGTGGTTGTACGCCGAAACGGTCCGGAAGATCCACGAACTGAACCCGGGCACCGGGGTGGAGCTGCTGATCCCGGACTTCTCCGGCAAACCTGAGCACATCGCGGCGATCTGTGATTCAAAGCCGGAGGTGTTCGCGCACAACGTCGAGACCGTGCCGAGGATTTTCAAGCGGATCCGTCCGGCGTTCCGGTATGAGCGGTCTTTGGATGTGATCACGCAGGGCCGGGATCTGGGCATGGTGACCAAGTCCAACCTGATCCTGGGCATGGGTGAGACCCGCGAGGAAATTTCCGAAGCGCTCCGGGACCTGCACCAGGCCGGGTGTGACCTGATCACGATCACCCAGTACCTGCGTCCGTCCGAGCGGCACTTGCCGGTGGACCGGTGGGTCAAGCCGCAGGAGTTCGTGGACCTCCAGAACGAGGCCGAGGAGATCGGTTTCCTGGGTGTCATGTCGGGTCCGTTGGTGCGGTCCTCGTACCGGGCCGGGCGTTTGTGGGCCACCGCGATGCGGAAGAAGGGCTGGGAAATCCCGGCCGCCCTGTCCCACATCGAGTCCTCCGGCACCACCCGCCAGGAAGCCTCCACCATCCTCGCCGCCCACGGCTAACCACCCCACACAGCATCACCAAGAAGCACCACCAATCAGTACTGAAGGACCGGATGCCCCCCGCGTAACGGCGTCCGGTCCTTCTGCGTACATCACGTAGAATTAAGGCACTATGGCGAACTCCTCTGATTCCAGCAATTCGACCCCCTCGGCCGACGCACCCAAGCGTGGGCTGTTCCAGCGCAAGCCCAAGGAAGCGAAGGCCAAGAAGCCGAGCCAGCTGAAGCAGATCGCTGAAGTCTTCAAGATGACCCGGCGAAATGATCCACAGGTTGTCTGGATCATGGTGCTGGCATTCCTTGCAGTGGTTGCCGTAGCCTTCCTCATTGGCTTCTTGCTGGAGAACTGGGTTACGGGCCTGATCATTGGTATCCCGCTGGGCCTGCTCGCCGCCGTCTTTATTCTTTCCCGCAGAGCTGAGAAGGCCGCCTTCGCGCAGATTGAGAACCAGCCCGGCGCTTCCGGCGCAGCTCTTGGTACGCTGCGCCGTGGTTGGGTGACCCAGGACCAGCCTGTTGCCGTCAACCCCCGCACCCAGGATGCTGTGTTCATGGCCATTGGCCGCCCCGGCGTCGTCCTGGTCAGTGAAGGTCCTACGCACCGGGTCAAGCCTTTGGTGGACGCTGAACGCAAGCGCCTTGCGCGCATCCTGCCCAACGTAACCATCCATGTTCTGGAATCCGGTCGCGGCGAAGGCCAGGTGCCCCTGAACAAGTTGGCCAAGACCATGGGCAAGCTGAAGAACGAACTCACCAAAGTGGAGGTCAATGCAGTCTCCAAGCGCATCAACTCCCTTGGAAACCGTCTGCCGATCCCCAAGGGCATCGATCCCTACAAGGCCCGCCCGGACCGTAAGGCCGCACGCGGACGCTAATTCCGAAGAGAAAACCGCCCCTGTCGTTTGTTGGAGACAGGGGCGGTTTTTCGTTTGATTGCGCGAAAGGCAGAGAAAGTTCTCAGTGCGAAGGACAACTACATCCTGATGAGGATGGTGTTCATCGCTTTGTCGTGCAGGCCTCGGTGGTCGGGATCGAAGACGACCGCAGGGATGACGAGGCACAGAAGGAGGGTCCGCACCACGGCGGCCAACGGACCCGCGGGGCCGCCACCCAGTCGAACCACGTGGATTCCGGCAATCCTGTGACCGATGCTGTAACCCAACGTTCCAATCAGCAGGATCTGTTCCGCGGCAAAAATGGCCAATGTTGCCCATGGGTTGCCACCAAAGGCGAAATTGCTGATCACCAAGGCGATCGTCCAGTCCACCATGATGCCCAGGATGCGCCTTCCGGCGCGTGCCATGGAGCCGGGCCCGGACTCGGGCAACCCGAGCCGTTCACCAGGATATTTGGAGATTCCGGAAGTGTCCGGGCCGCTCAGCCAAGAGCCAATGTCTTTACGATCTACCACCCTCCAAGCCTAACGGCTGGCATGCCTGGTGATCGACCGCACGCGGATCGAACCTGGCCGCTTAGCGACCGGATCTTCGCCCCGGTGTTCGCCCATCGGACCGACATGGACCGGACACCGGGAAGCCGACTACCGTTTACACGACAGATGATTCTGTAACCTGCCGGAAACAATACTGACACCCCCGGGAAATCCCATCTCCCTATGGTGGTATGAGTTGCCAGCCACCATGGCACGGGGAACTTTTTGTGTCTCCGGACCCTTGGAATGGGCTGCACCACGCGGCCTTCCGGGCCTGTTACTTGATATGCATAAGGAGCATAGATGTTCAAGACTGCGGACGAAGTCCTCAAGTTCATCAAAGACGAAGACGTCAAATTCGTCGATATCCGCTTCACCGACCTCCCTGGTGTCCAGCAGCACTTCAACGTGCCGGCCAAGAGTGTCGACCTCGATTTCTTCGTCCACGGCCAGCTCTTCGACGGATCTTCCATCCGCGGCTTCCAGGGCATCGCCGAGTCGGACATGCAGCTCATCCCGGATGTGACCTCGGCCTTCATCGACACGTTCCGCATCGAGAAGACGCTTGCGCTGAACTTCTCCATCGTGAACCCCCGCACGGGTGACCCCTACCACCGCGACCCCCGCGGCGTGGCGGAGAAGGCTGAAGCGTACCTGGCATCCACCGGTATCGCAGACACCGCATTCTTCGCTCCCGAAGCCGAGTTCTTCGTCTTCGACAACGTCCAGTACGAGTCCTCTCCGCAGGGCAGCTTCTACAAGATCGACTCTGAGGAAGCCCACTGGAACACTGGCCGCAAGGAAGAGGGCGGAAACCTCGGTTACAAGACCCCCGTCAAGGGCGGTTACTTCCCGGTCTCCCCCACCGACAAGCAGGCCGACCTGCGCGATGCCATGTGCATCGAACTGGACAAGGCCGGCCTTGAGGTCGAGCGCTCCCACCACGAAGTTGGATCCGCCGGCCAGGCTGAGATCAACTACAAGTTCACCACGCTGACCGCGGCTGCTGATGACCTGCAGAAGTTCAAGTACATCATCAAGAACACCGCAGATGCCTGGGGCAAGTCCGTCACCTTCATGCCGAAGCCTGTCTTCGGAGACAACGGCTCGGGCATGCACTGCCACCAGTCGCTGTGGAGCAACGGCGACCCCCTGTTCTATGACGAGAAGGGCTACGCAGGCCTCTCCGACACCGCTCGCTGGTACATCGGCGGCCTGCTGAAGCACTCTTCGGCAGTCCTCGCCTTCACCAACCCGACGGTCAACTCCTACCGCCGCCTGGTCAAGGGCTTCGAAGCTCCCGTGAACATGGTCTACTCGCAGGGCAACCGCTCCGCCGGTATCCGTATCCCGATCACGGGCACCAACCCGAAGGCCAAGCGCATCGAGTTTCGCGCTCCGGACCCCTCGTCCAACCCGTACCTGGCCTTCGCCGCCCAGCTGATGGCCGGCATCGACGGCATCCGCAACCGCATTGAACCCCCGGCTCCCATCGACAAGGACCTCTACGAGCTCCCGGCCGAGGAAGCCAAGGACATCCCCAAGGCTCCGGGCTCCCTGGAAGAAGCTCTTGAGGCCCTGCGCGAGGACAACGAGTTCCTGCAGGCCGGCGGCGTCTTCACCCAGGACCTCATCGACACTTGGATTGAGTACAAGTACGAGAATGAGATCCGCCCGCTGTCACTGCGCCCGAACCCGTACGAGTTCGAGCTCTACTACGGCGTCTAATTTCGACACGTAACAAAGAGGCCAGCCTCGGTCCGTTCGGACTGAGGCTGGCCTCTTTTTTGCGGGTGCGAACTACTCGGACTTGCTTTGGTCGCGGTCCCTGAGGTTTTTGGTAATCTCATCCAGCTTGTCCTTGACGAAACTGGCGGCCTCCGAAAGCCCCTTTTCCGCGCTGCCCAACGGGTCCAGCTGAAGGTACACGTTCTTGTCGATAGGCAGGTCGTATTCGTCCTTCAGATGAGTACCACCGGCGACCCCGTCGAGGGACAGGTATACAAGGGCCTCGGTCCTTGCTATGCCCGCGATTGTACCGAAGACGACCGTGAAGTCATTGGGCTGAAAGCTCACAGAATGGCCCACGTGACGCCGGTCCAGTTCTCCGGCAGGAATGGCCTTCTCGGACGGATTTCCGTTGTATTCCATGTACTTCCCCTATGCGTTGAGATCAGATACATAAGAAGTCTATAAGGATACTTAGAGTCGTGGGTGGGCAGATACCGCCAAGGCCCCCACGTAACGGGTGCCCCGCTACCGGTTTCCGTATTTTTTATGTACTGCCTGCTTGCTCACGCCCAGGCACAGCGCAATCGCCTCGGGTCCCGGCGATCAGGCGAAGGCCTTGTACATGGTCCGCTGCGGACCCGCATTTCCGCCCAGATACCGCCCCGAGTCCACGAATCCCGATTTCGAGTAGGCTGCCATCGCGGCCGGATTGAGTTCGTTGACGGAAAGCACGACGCCGGCCTGCCCGCCGCCGAGCCTGGCCGTCAGCTTGCGCGCTTCTTCCACTGCGGCCCGCGCCGCCAAGGTACCGAGGCCACGCCCTTGGCTTCTTGAGTCGATAAGGAAGCCTCTCAACAACCACACCGACTCGTCATCGGGCCAGCCTGCCAGCGTCGCCGCGCCGCACTGGAGGGTCAACACACCAACAGCTACTCCCCCTGACTCAATAACGTACGGGAGCCGTGATTCTTCTTCCAAGGAAATCAGCATCATACGTAGGGGATCCCCAACGAAATCCCGCTGTTTGGCTTCAACGGCCAACTCCGCTACCGCGCCAAGCTGAATGGCGCGGGCGTCGTCGTCGAGCATTTTGAGGGGGATGAGCCAGATGTCACCTCGCTCGTGACGACTACCCTCGGTCAATGGTTCTTCTTCTGATTCATCTTCAAGCATTCCCGGCATTTCCCACGCCTCAGTGGCCGTAGAACTCGTTCTCAAAAACACCCCTGGCCCGACGGCTAAGCCGCAAGTAGTCCTCTTCGAAGTGTCCCGCGTTCCCGGGTTCATATCCACACCAGCGTGCCACAGCCTCAAGGTCTTTCCTCGATGATGGAAGGAGATCCGAGGCACGCCCCGTGACGATGACGTTTGCGGAGCGAATGCGGCTGGCGAGTCGCCACGCCTCCCTCAGCAAGGCAGCGTCGTCTTCAGCGATAAATTCCAACTTCTCCGCCGCGGCCAAGGCATCCAGGGTTGACGTTGTCCGCAGCTCGGGATGTTCTCCGGCGTGCTGGAGTTGAATCAGCTGCACCAACCATTCAACGTCGCTCAAACCGCCCCGGCCAAGCTTGACGTGCCGGGCCGGGTCAGCACCACGAGGCAGGCGCTCCGACTCCACGCGGGCCTTAACGCGGCGGATCTCCCGGACATCCTGCTCCGCGAGTTGCTCCGGGTACCGGATGGGGTCAATGAGACGTACAAAGTCGGCAGCAAGCTCGTCTGAGCCGGCCATCGGGCGGGCACGCAGAAGCGCCTGCGCCTCCCAAATCAGCGACCATCGTCGGTAGTACTCCGCATACGACTCCAGCGACCGCACCATGGCACCGTTTTTGCCCTCCGGCCGGAGGTCGGCATCCACCATGAGCACTCGTTCGGCCATGATCGCCGGCTTGAGGGGCTGGGTGAGGAAGCTGGAAACCTTGGCTACTATCGCCGTCGCCTGCTCTTGGGCCTCAGCATCGGTGAAACCCGGACGGGCACGGTGCACGTAGATGACGTCCGCGTCCGAGCCGTAGCCGATCTCGCGGCCACCCTGCCGCCCCATCGCCACCACCAGGACATCGGTTTTCAAGGGGCCCGCCGCTGCAACCACGGACTCCGCTACGTGCAGCGCCCCGAGAACCGCTGCCCGGTCCGTCTCGGCCAGGGCCAGTCCGACGGCGTCCTGGTCCAGCAGTCCAGCGCTATCCGCGATCGCGGTGCGCAGGATCTCACGACGCCGGATCAGCCGGATCAGCCTCATGGCACTCTCGGGATCCGCATGGCGGGAAAGCTTGGACCTGATTTCCTGCCACTGGGCTTCGAAGGGAACAGGCGTCAGTTCCTTGTCGCTGCCTAACCAGGCAACGGACTCCGGTGAAACTTCCAACAAGTCCGAGATCAGGCGGGAATTAGCCAGCACCTGGCAAAGTCGCTCGGCTGCCGCTTGGGAATCGCGGAGGAGCCCCAAGTACCAGTGGGTGGTTCCGAGGGCTTCGCTAACCCTGCGGAAGGCCAGCAGTCCGGCGTCGGGATCCACGCCCTCGGCGAGCCATCCCAAGAGGATCGGCAGGAGCTGCCTCTGCAGTGCGGCTCTCCGGCTGACACCCGCGGTCAGCGCTTCGATATGCCGCATGGCGCCTTGGGGATCCAGATAACCAAGTGCGGCGAGGCGACCCTGGGCGGCTTCCGGGCTGAGCTTCGCGTCTTCGCTGCTCAGCTTCGCGGCAGTGTTGAGCAACGGCCGGTAGAAGATCCGCTCGTGAAGCTCACGAACGGATTTCTTGGTCTTTTGCCAGGTGGCCATCAGCTGGTCAGGATGTGGACGCTCCAGGGAAAACGGACCGAGGACGGCCTTGGCGAGGAAGCGCTGGGCATCCTCAGCCACAGGCATGAGGTGGGTCCGACGCAACTGGAAAAGCTGAATCCTGTGTTCCAACAGGCGCAGGTAGCGGTAGGCGTTGTCGAAGGCCGCCGCGTCTGTGCGACCGATATAACCGCCGGCAGATAATGCCGCAATGGCAGAAGTGGTGTCTCTGCACCGCAGTGACTCATCAGACTTTCCATGCACCAGTTGCAGCAACTGGACCGTGAATTCAACGTCGCGGAGCCCGCCGCGTCCCAGCTTGATTTGGCGCTGTTCCTCGGCGGCCGGGATGTAATCGGTCACCCTGCGGCGCATGGCCTGGACCGACTCCACAAAACCCTCACGTCCTGCGGATGCCCAGACAAGCGGTTCAACGGCCTTCTCGTAGCGCTGGCCCAGTTCCCGGTCGCCGGCAATAGTCCTTGCCTTCAGCAGTGCCTGGAATTCCCAACTTTCGGCCCACCGGGCGTAATAGCTCAAATGTGAGGGAAGGGTACGAACCAAGGGGCCGGATTTACCCTCCGGACGGAGATTGGCATCAACTTCCCACAACCCGGGTTCGGGCGCGGAGGACGAAATCGCCCTGGAAATGCCGGAGGCGAGGGCCGTACCGATCGTGGAGGCGAGGGCGTCGTCCAACTCCCCTGACTCGATGACATAGATGACGTCGACGTCGGAAATGTAGTTCAGCTCACGGGCGCCACACTTACCCATACCAATGACGGCAAGCCCAACATCGGCGATCTCCGCGGCGTCGAACTGGGCTGCTGCTTCGGCCCGGGAGACCGCCAGGGCGGCTTCAATGGCAGCACCGGCGAGGTCGGCCAACTCGGCACCGACTGCAGGCATGAAGTCCGTTGGTGATGCAGCGCAAATGTCCTTGATGGCGAGCTCAGTCAAACCTCGGCGGTAAGCGCTCCGCAAGGCCGCGTACGCCGGGAGACCGGTGATTCCGGCAACCGGGCGCTGAGCACCCGGTTCGGCTTTCACAGAGCGAAGCAGCAAAGCCCGCAGCTCCTCGTGGGAAGCTTGGAGCGGCTCCGGACTGACCCGGACATTGAAAACATCCAGATGTTCCGGGCGCCTCATGAGGAACTCCCCCAAAGCCTCCGAGGCACCCAGGAGCCGGTACATGGGCTCGCTGGTGTCCGGGTCAGCCGCGGCCAGCTTTTTCAGCTCCGGGTTTTTTTCAATGAGCCGGACCAGTGACTGGAGAGCCGTGTCCGGACTCGCTGACAAGGACAACCCGGCGAACAGGGCATCCTCGTCGATCCCGTCAAGTTCCGGAGCACCAAGGAACCGTTCGCCCTTTTCGAGGTCACTGAATCCGGCTGAGATGAGCCGACGCGCAAGGCTCATTGGCCCGGCCTAGAGAATGCCGAGGTTGCGCTGCAACTCATACGGGGTGACCTGGAGGCGGTAGTCCTGCCACTCCGCACGCTTGTTGCGCAGGAAGTGCTCGAACACCTGCTCTCCCAGGATCTGGGCTACCAGCTCGGATTCCTCCATGGCACGGATGGCATCGTGGAGGCTCGCAGGCAATGGCGCATGTCCCATGGCCCTGCGCTCCGCAGTGGTCAATGACCACACGTCGTCTTCGGCGGCGGCCGGAAGTTCGTAGCCTTCCTCGATGCCCTTCAAGCCGGCGCCGAGCAGCACGGCGTAGGCCAGGTAGGGGTTGGTTGCGCTGTCGATGCCCCGGTATTCGATGCGTGCCGACTGGCCCTTGCCGGGCTTGTACAGCGGGACACGCACCAATGCTGAGCGGTTGTTGTGGCCCCAGCTCAAGTAGCTGGGGGCCTCGCCGCCGCCCCAGAGGCGCTTGTAGGAGTTGACGAACTGGTTGGTGACGGCCGTGAACTCGGGAGCGTGCTTGAGGATTCCGGCAATGAACTGCCGCGCCGTCTTGGACAACTGGAACTCGGCCCCGGCTTCGAAGAACGCGTTGGTGTCGCCTTCGAAGAGCGAGAAGTGGGTATGCATGCCTGAACCGGGGTGGTCCGTGAACGGCTTGGGCATGAACGTCGCGTAGGTGCCTTGCTGGAGGGCGACTTCCTTGATGACCGTGCGGAAAGTCATGATGTTATCCGCGGTCTGAAGGGCATCTGCATAACGGAGGTCAATCTCGTTTTGGCCCGGGCCACCCTCGTGATGGCTGAACTCCACCGAGATGCCCACGGATTCGAGCATGGTCACGGCGGTGCGGCGGAAGTCCTGAGCTACGCCGCCCGGTACGTGGTCAAAGTAGCCGCCTTCGTCCACAGGAATCGGAGCGCCGTCCGGGCCCAGGTCTTTGGACTTCAAGAGGTAGAACTCGATCTCGGGGTGGGTGTAGCAGGTGAAGCCCATGTCAGCGGCCTTCGCAAGGGTCCGTTTGAGGACGTTGCGGGGGTCGGCGGCAGACGGTTCACCATCTGGAGTGAGGACGTCACAGAACATGCGCGACGTCTGCTCGGTCTCTCCACGCCACGGCAGGATCTGGAAGGTGGAAGGGTCCGGCTGCGCGAGCATGTCCGACTCGAACACGCGGGCAAGGCCCTCGATGGCCGAACCGTCAAAGCCAAGGCCCTCTTCAAAGGCGCCTTCAACTTCGGCAGGCGCCAGCGCCACCGATTTCAAGGACCCCACGACGTCGGTGAACCACAAGCGTACGAAGCGCACGTCACGCTCTTCGATCGTTCGCAGGACGAACTCTTGCTGGCGGTCCATAGGGCCTCTTTTCCGATTCAGTGTCCATGCCGCTGGTTTCAATGGAGAGAAGCCACGGCAGCTCAGCCTTCACTCTACTAAGAGTTCCGTGCTAATGCCGCAGCAGTAGCTGCGCGTAACACAGCGTTTACATAAAGTGACGCCGGGCACACTGGTGGCAGCCGCCGTCGGCACCGCTTAGGCTCTATCCATGGCCCCGAGCAACCTCCCTGAGTCCACCACGCCCGCCGAAGTTCCCGCACCTTACGGCAGCGGCCCCGCAGCAACGGCCCCAGCGCAATCGGCGGCAGGCAGGAAGCCCATCAGCCGGGTCCGGATACACCATCTTCAGCAGGCCAAGGACAACGGCGAGCACTTCGCCATGCTGACGGCATATGAGCAGTACACCGCCGAGATTTTTGACCAGGCGGGAATCGAAGTCCTCCTGGTGGGTGACTCCGCTTCCAACAACGTGTTCGGCAACGAGACGAGCCTTCCTGTCACAGTGGATGAACTTCTTCCCCTGACCCGGGCAGTCAGCAGGGCGGCCAAGCGGGCGCTGATCGTGGCGGACCTGCCTTTCGGGAGCTATGAAGTATCGCCTGGTCAGGCAGTGGCCACAGGCGTCCGGTTCCTCAAGGAGGGACTGGCGCACGCCGTCAAAATCGAAGGGACCGCGTACTACGCGGACACCGTCAAGGCCATGGTCCAGGCAGGCATTCCCGTCATGGCCCACATCGGCTTTACCCCGCAAAGCGAACATTCCCTCGGTGGATACCGCGTGCAAGGCCGCGGCGACGACGCTCAGCGGCTCGTTGATGACGCCGTGGCCCTGCAGGATGCAGGCGCCTTCAGTGTCCTCATGGAAATGGTCCCTGCCGAAACCGCGGCCGTCGTCGACGCCGCCTTGCGGGTCCCGACTGTCGGCATCGGCGCCGGCAAGAGCACCACGGGACAGGTCCTTGTGTGGCAGGACATGGCCGGCTTGCGCGGCGGCAAAATGGCCAAATTCGTCAAGCAATACGCAGACCTTCGCACCACTCTGAGTGATGCCGCCGCCGCTTACGGGGAGGATGTCCGGTCCGGTCAGTTCCCCGGACCGGAGCACTCATTCTAAGAAGCGTCCTGGCTAGTCGTCGTCCTGGGCATCCCAGGCGTCATTGCGTGCTTTGACCTTTTCCAAGGCATGCTCGGCTTCTTCCCTGGTTTTATAGGGGCCAATGAGCTGGGTCCAATCGGACAAGGCGTCCTCTTCGATCTCGTGCGTCTTGACGTTGTACCAGTACTCCGTCACGTCTCCTCCTCAGTCTTCGGGCCCTTCGACGCGTAACGTTGGCGGGGTCACAGGAACCCGGCCACACTTTGTTACTTACGTCTCTTGTGTGCCTTATATGATCAATCTATGCCTTCTCTTGCTTCGACTGCACCCATTGGCGCCCTCACCCCGGGAACCATCACCCCTGAACGACCCGTCCCGGCGTCGATTCCCAGGCCGGAGTATGTCGGCAAGAAGGCACCCGCCAAGTTCACGGGCTCCGAGGTGAAGTCAGCCGAGACCATCGAGAAGATCCGGATCGCCGGAAAGATCGCTGCGCAAGCGATCGTCGAGGTCGGCAAACATATCCAGCCCGGCGTCACCACGGACCAACTGGACAAGGTGGGGCACGAGTTCCTCCTGGACCACAACGCGTACCCGTCCACCCTCGGCTACCGGGGCTTTCCCAAGTCCCTGTGTTCATCCCTCAATGAGGTCATTTGCCACGGGATCCCGGACTCGACCGTGGTGCAGGATGGCGACATCCTGAACATTGACATCACTGCCTTCATCAACGGCGTGCATGGGGATACCAACTACACTTTCCTGGTTGGCGACGTGGACGAAGAATCCCGTCTGCTGGTTGAGCGTACGCAGGAGTCGCTCAACCGGGCCATCAAGGCCGTGGCCCCTGGCCGCGAAATCAACGTAATCGGCCGTGCCATCCAGTCCTACGCAAAACGCTTCGGCTATGGCGTAGTCCGGGATTTCACCGGCCACGGCGTGGGCGAGGCCTTTCACACCGGCCTCATCATTCCGCATTACGACGCAGCCCCGGCGTACAACACCGTGATCGAGGCAGGCATGGTCTTCACTATCGAACCCATGCTGACCCTCGGCACCATCGAATGGGAAATGTGGGCCGACGACTGGACGGTTGTCACCAAGGACCACAAACGCACGGCCCAGTTCGAACACACCCTGCTGGTCACCGAGACCGGCGCGGAAATCCTTACCCTTCCCTGAGCTCTCCGGAAGGTCCACGCAGCCCGGGCGGCTGCGCCATGCCCATCCCCTCCTGCCATGATCGGAAATGCATTGTCCAAGAAGGATGAGAAGACCCACAAGAACGCCCCGTTGATCGGTATCGACATCGGTGGTACCGGCATCAAGGGCGGCATCGTCGACCTGAAGAAGGGCAAGTTGATTGGCGACCGCTTCCGCGTTCCCACTCCGCAGCCCGCCACGCCTGAGGCTGTAGCTGAGGTTGTCGCCCAAATCGTTGAGGAACTCTCCAGCCGTCCCGACGCACCGGCAGCGGACTCCCCCGTGGGTGTGACGTTCCCCGGCATCATCCAGCACGGCGTGGTCAACTCCGCGGCCAACGTGGACAAGACCTGGCTGGGTACCAACATCGATGCCGCCTTCACCAAACGCCTCGGCCGTCCCGTAGAGGTCATCAATGATGCCGATGCGGCCGGCCTCGCCGAAGCCCGTTACGGCGCAGGCGAGGGCGTGGACGGCACCGTACTGGTGATCACCCTGGGCACAGGCATCGGATCGGCATTCATCTTCAATGGACAGCTGGTCCCCAATGCCGAGCTCGGTCATCTTGAGGTGGACGGGCACGACGCCGAGACCAAGGCCTCCGCGGTGGCCCGCGAACGCGACGGCCTGAGCTGGGACGAGTACGGGGTCCTGCTGAACCGCTACCTCCAGCACGTGGAGTTCCTGTTCTCCCCCGAACTGTTCATTGTGGGTGGCGGCATTTCCAAGCGCTCCGACGAGTACTTCCCGCACCTAAAGCTGCGGACCAAAATCGTCACGGCAAAGTTGAAGAACGATGCCGGTATTGTGGGCGCGGCACTCGAGGTTGCCTTGCACCACAAGCTCGCAAAGTAGCCGCGGCATGACAAAGGCCGAAATGGCCGACCAGCACGGTGAACGCGGAGTCGCCATCGTTACCGGCGCCAGTCGCGGGATCGGAGCCGCCGTGGCACTTGCCTCGGCGGCTGCCGGCTATCACGTGATGGTCAATTACTCTGCAGACGCTGAAGGGGCACGGAAGGTTGTCAACCGCATTCTGGCCCAAGGCGGCAAGGCACATGCCGTGCAGGCCGACGTCAGCCAACCAGCCGCCGTCGGACGTCTGTTCGACGAAGCCGCTGGTTGGGGCCCTGTGACCGCCGTCATCAACAACGCGGCGATCACTGGAAACTTGATCGGTAGCCTCGTGGAAGTACCAGCCGAAACTGTCCAACGGGTTGTTGATGTCAATGTGGCCGGAATGATCTTCATGTGCCAGGAAGCAGTTCGGCGACTTTCCACGGACAACGGTGGCAGCGGCGGCTCAATCGTTAACATCTCCTCCACAGCCACCAAGGCGGGCTCTCCCGGGACCTGGGTCCACTACGCAGCCACCAAGGGGGCAGTGGATGTGTTGACTGTTGGCCTCGCCGCAGAAGTCGCCAAACAGGGCATCCGCGTCAACGCCGTAGCCCCGGGCAGCACCAATACCGGCCTTCACGCAGCAGCTGGAATGCCGGACCGGGTGGAGAGACTAAACCCGACCATTCCCATGGGCCGCGGCGCGGAACCGGAGGAGGTGGCTGCAGCGGTGATGTGGCTGATGTCGGATGAGGCCGGTTACATTACCGGAGCCGTGCTCCCTGTGTCCGGCGGGCGCTGATCCCGGTCAGGATCGATGCCGGTGGCGGCTGCGGCTTCCCCTCCGCTGCCGCCACCGGAGCTATAGTTGGCTCTTCTCCGAACCCTTGGCTTCCTTGACGCCCGCCTTCGCCGTTTCTGCCTCATGGCGTAGGAGCGAGATGGCTGACTCGAAGTCCTCCAAGGACTCAAACGCCTGATACACGCTGGCAAAACGAAGGTAGGCCACTTCGTCAAGCTTCCGGAGTGGGCCCAGAATCGCCAGGCCCACCTCATGGGCATCGATCTCCGCTGCGCCCGAGGAACGAATATTCTCCTCGACTTCCTGGGCGAGCATTGCAAGATCGTCCTCAGTGACCGGACGTCCCTGGCATGCCTTGCGGACTCCGCTGATGACTTTGATGCGGCTGAAAGGTTCGCCGACTCCGGACCTCTTGATCACCGACAAGCTGGTGGTTTCCACTGTGGTGAAGCGGCGTCCACATTCCGGGCACTGGCGGCGGCGGCGGATGGATGAACCGTCGTCAGCCATTCGGCTGTCGACGACGCGGGAGTCGGGATTCCGGCAGAACGGACAATACACGCTGGGCCTCCCCTGACAGCTCCGGCACGGAACTCGTAGGCGGCAGGACGCCGGATACGCAAAGGTGCCGGAAGATTCACTTCCGGCACCAGTTTACGGTCCGCCACACCGTAATGACAAGCGTGTAATTACTACATGTAGTGGTGTGCACCCTTATATGTAGTGGTTACTGCCCTGACGCGAAGCGGATTCGGACAGCGTCTCCGTGACCCGGAAGGTCCTCTGCACCCGCCAGGCTAACGATGTGTCCGCTGACTTGCTCCAAGGCAGAGCGATCATAGTTGATGACTTGAACCGCGCGGAGGAACGTGGTGACGTTGAGACCTGACGAAAAAGCTGCCGTCCCACTGGTGGGCAGCACGTGGTTGGAACCTGCGCAGTAGTCCCCCAGGCTTACCGGGCTGAAGTCGCCCACGAAGATCGCGCCCGCGTTACGAATCCGCGATGCCACCGTGGCAGCGTCCGCCGTCATGATCTCCAGGTGCTCAGCGGCGTAGGCGTTGCAGACGGCGATTCCCTGCTCAAGATCATCCACCAACACCACACCGGACTGTGGTCCGGACAGCGCTTCAAGAACGCGGGCACTGTGCTTTGTGGCGGCGGCCTGCTGCGCCAGTTCAAGCACGACGGCGTCAGCCAACTCCGCTGAGTCCGTCACCAGGACGGAAGCTGCTTTGGGATCGTGCTCCGCCTGGCTTATGAGGTCGGCGGCTACCAACGGGGCCTGTGCGGTGGAATCGGCAAGGATGGCGATCTCCGTGGTTCCGGCCTCCGAATCGATGCCCACCACACCCTTGACGAGACGCTTGGCTGTGGCCACAAAAATGTTGCCCGGGCCCGTGACAACGTCAACGGGCTCAATAGACAGTTCATCACCTGTGCCAGGGATGCCGTAAGCAAACGAAACAATGGCCTGTGCGCCGCCGATGGCGTACACCTCGTCAATGCCCAGGAGCTTCGCCGCGGCCAGGATGGTGGGGTGCGGGAGGCCCCCAAAGTCTTTCTGCGGCGGGGAGGCAAGCGCAATGGATTCCACGCCGGCGGCAACCGCGGGGACCACGTTCATGATGACAGATGACGCCAAAGGGGCGAGTCCACCGGGAACGTACAGCCCAACACGCCCCACGGGAATCCAATTTTGGCTGACAACGGCGCCGTCACCAAGTTGTACATCAACGTTGGCGGGGCGCTGCTGGTCCGCAAACTGCCGGGCCCGGTTGATGGACTCCTCCAAGGCTGCGCGGACCTTTGGGTCGAGTCCGGCCAACGCCTGGGTGAGCGCCTCAGCCGGGACCCTGGGGTGGGACTGTTCCACGCCGTCGAACCTCCTGGCCAGTTCGCCCAGGGCGGCAAAGCCACGGCTACGGACGTCGGAAATGATGTCCAGGACCTTCTGTTCGGCGTCCGCCATCGTCTGATGCTGCGCCCTTGGCACAGCTGCGCGCAGCTCAGCCAGGGAAAGGTGGCGGCCCCGGAAATCGATGCTCCGGAAGTTGAGGGCGTCAGTGGGGAGGGCGGAAGTATCCGAGGAAGTGGTCACTCCGCTATTTTACGGGCTTCTTCGACAGAACCCCGAACAGCGCCAGTACGAACGTGATAAAGGCGATGGCAGCGGGCCACAGGACCAGCACAGCATAGGAGCGCAACGTGAAGCCAAACCCGGGGCCAAGGGCCGGGTCCGGGGCCGGCCCCAGCAACTGGGCGGCAAGCAGCCCCGCCAACCAAGCGAAAAGCGCGCCCAAAGCACCCCCAAGGAGAGCGAAGGCAAAGCGCCGTGTGGCACCAACGCCGTTTAGCTTTCCGTCCAGCATGACGCCGGTGAGGCACCCTGCCAACAGCATCAGGGCTGCGAGGACCAAGTCCCGGGGCAACCAGGAATCAGGATTCGCCGCATTCGCCAAATCCGGATTGCCCGAGACAAGGTTCAGTCCGCCCGGAGCAAGGAGCCACCAGAGGAGTCCAGCCACCACACCCACAGCCGCCGGAAGGACCAGCCAAAGGACGTCCTTGGAGCGCCGCGGTTTGGAGGCAGGCAACTGTTCTGCGACGGCGGTGACGTGCACGGTGGAATCGGTCATGCAACTCACATTAACAAAGGTTCACGCCGACCCGACAAAAATGTGGGGCTCGCAGTCCGGGAGGAATACTCTGAAGGAGAGATCCATGGCCCCGATTCAGGAGTAAAACCGACGTGCCCAGCGAACCATCCGGCTTCGAGCAGACATTCAGGGAGATGTTCCGTCGGCACGCCGCTGGAGTCGCCATCATCACTGCAAATCTCAACGGCAGGCCCTTCGGCTTCACTGCCACGTCTGTGGCCTCGCTGTCTGCCGAGCCGCCCCGATTTACCTTCAACATGGCCAGGAGCTCCAGTTCCTGGCCCGCTGTGGCCAACGCGGAGTACATCGGAGTCCATATGCTGGGGCTTGAAAACCAGGCCCTCGCCAATCGCTTCGCGCGGACACGCGATCGATTCGAAGGCGACCATTGGGAGCCCGGCCCCCACGACGTGCCCATTCTCAAGGACGTCAGCGGCTGGCTTGTGGGTAGGATCCAGATGCGCCTGTCTTTCGAGAACAACGCTGTGGTGGTGGTCGAGGTCATAGATGGCCAGGTGGGCGAGGACGGCACTCCCCTGCTGTACCACAGCGGCGGATACAGCAAGCCCGCGCCGCTCGATTACGAAATCTGACCGAGCAGCCGCGAGCCTGCTAGTTATCCAGGCAGGCAGGACCCAGCAGGACCTTCAAGTCACCAAAAAGCGAAGGACTGGGGTTGACCCGCATATGAACGGGCAAGCCCATGACCTCCACCTTCGTGTCGCCCATCAGCTTGAGCCGGACTTCTGAATTTCCGCGGTGGGTTCGCAGCACGTCACGCAGGTCGGTCACCACTGCCTCGGTGGCCTTGAACGTGGGAATCGTGATGACGACGGGACCGTTCACGCTTTCACTGAGATCCGGCACGGAAAGCTCCATGCAGTTCAAAGTGACCGCTCCGTCATCCCGGCGCTGCAGGCGGCCCTTGACCACCACGATCAAGTCCTCAGCCAGGACCGAAGCGATGGGCCCGTACACCTGGCCAAAGAACATGACCTCCATGGAAGCGCCGAGGTCTTCGATTTCCGCCCGGGCATAGGCGTTTCCGCTGGCCTTGGCGATCCTGCGGCTCAGTGAGGTGATCATCCCCGCAATGGTGACTATTGCGCCGTCGTGCGGTCCATCCTCGGCGATGATCGACGTAATGGACTGTTCGGCGTGTTGGCTGAGGACGCCTTCCAATCCCTGCAGGGGATGGTCAGAAACGTAAAGGCCAAGCATGTCCCGTTCAAAGGAGAGTTTGTCCTTCTTCTCCCACTCAGGCAGGTCGGGGATTTCCGTCGTCAACGACGCTTCAGGCTCCTGGTCTTCAAAGCCCGCGAAAAGGTCGAACTGGCCAATGGCCTCGTTGCGCTTGAGCGTGATCACGGAGTCGATTGCTTCTTCATGGATCATCGCCAAAGCACGCCGATGGTGGCCCAGTGAATCGAACGCTCCGGCCTTGATCAACGATTCGATGGTGCGCTTGTTACACACCACGGCAGGCACCTTCAAGAGGAAGTCCTTGAACGAGGTGTATTTGCCCTCGGAAGTGCGGGCGGCCACCATGGCATCCACCACGTTGACGCCGACATTGCGGATGGCTCCCATGCCGAACCGGATATCCGTTCCCACAGGGGTGAAGTTCAGCGAGGATTCGTTGACGTCCGGCGGGAGGACCGTGATGCCCATTCGACGGCACTCGTTGAGGTAGATGGCGGACTTGTCCTTGTCATCACCCACGGACGTCAGCAGGGCGGCCATGTACTCCGGCGCGTAGTGCGCCTTCAAGTAGGCCGTCCAATAGGAGATCACGCCGTAGGCTGCCGAGTGGGCCTTGTTGAAGGCGTAGTCGGAGAACGGGAGCAGAATGTCCCAGAGCGTCTTCACGGCGGCCATTGAGTAGCCATTGTCCTGCATGCCTTGGGAGAAGCCAGCGAACTGCTTGTCCAGCTCGGACTTCTTCTTCTTACCCATGGCGCGGCGGAGGATATCGGCTTGGCCGAGCGAGTAGCCGGCCAGCTTCTGGGCCACGGCCATAACCTGCTCCTGATACACGATCAGGCCAAAGGTGCCGCCCAGGATTTCCTTCAGTGGCTCTTCCAGCTCCGGGTGGATGGGGATTACTTCCTGGATCCCGTTTTTGCGCAGGGCGTAGTCGGTGTGGGCGTTGGCGCCCATGGGTCCCGGCCGATACAGCGCAAGAACAGCGGAGATGTCTTCGAAGTTGTCGGGCTTCATCAGCTTGAGCAGGGACCGCATGGGCCCGCCGTCGAGCTGGAACACGCCCAAGGTGTCACCGCGCGCCAGGAGCTCGTAGGACGCAGCGTCGTCGAGCTCCAGGTTTTCCAGATCCAGGTCAACGCCGCGGTTCATCTTGATGTTTTCCAGGGCATCCGAAATGATCGTCAGGTTTCGGAGACCCAGGAAGTCCATCTTGATCAGGCCGAGGCCTTCGGACGTCGGATAGTCGAACTGGGTGATGACCTGGCCGTCCTGGAAACGGCGCATGATGGGAATGACATCGATGATGGGGTCCGAGGACATGATGACACCAGCCGCGTGAACACCCCACTGGCGCTTCAGTCCCTCGATGCCCAGCGCCGTCTCGAAGACCTTGGCGGCCTCCGGATCCGTGGCGATCAGCTGGCGGAAATCCCCTGCTTCGCTGTAACGCTTGGATTCCGGGTTCTGAATGTCCGCCAAGGGAATGTCCTTGGCCATGACGGCAGGAGGAAGTGCCTTGGTCAGCGTCTCGCCCATGCTGAACGGGTAACCAAGCACGCGCGAGGAGTCCTTGAGCGCCTGCTTGGTCTTGATGGTTCCGTACGTGACGATCATGGCCACACGCTCGTCGCCGTACTTCTTGGTGACGTAGTCGATCACCTCGGAGCGGCGGCGATCATCGAAGTCGACGTCGAAGTCGGGCATGGAAACGCGGTCCGGGTTGAGGAAGCGTTCAAAGATCAGGCCGTGCTGTAGGGGGTCGAGGTCGGTGATGCGCATGGCGTACGCCACCATGGAGCCTGCACCGGATCCACGCCCGGGACCCACGCGGATCCCGTTGTTCTTGGCCCAGTTGATGAAGTCGGCAACCACCAGGAAGTACCCGGGGAATCCCATGGACGTAATGACGCCAAGCTCGTAGTCCGCCTGCTTGCGAACCTTATCGGGAATGCCCTGGGGATAGCGGTACTTCAGGCCGGCATCCACTTCCTTGACCAGCCAGGAGGTCTCGTCCTCCCCCGGAGGACAAGGGAAGCGCGGCATGTAGTTGGCACCGGTGTTGAAAGAAACCTCGCAGCGCTCGGCTATGAGCAGCGTGTTGTCGCAGGCCTCAGGGTGATCGCGGAAAAGTTCCCGCATTTCCTGCGGAGATTTCAGGTAGTAGCCGCTGCCCGAGAAAGCGAAGCGTGAGCCGCCATTGTCGTACGTAGGTTCCAGGAGCGTGGACCCGGATTGGATCGCCAACAAGGCCTCGTGGGCCTTTGCGTCGTGTTCATGCGTGTAGTGGAGGTCGTTGGTGGCCACCAGCGGGAGGTTGAGCTCCTTGGCAAGGCGCAAGAGGTCGCCCGTGACGCGCCGTTCAATGTCCAGCCCGTGGTCCATCAATTCACAGAAGTAGTTCTCCGCTCCAAAAATATCGCGGAACTCCGCTGCGGCTTCCACAGCCTCACGGTAAAGACCAAGCCGCAACTTGGTCTGGACTTCCCCGGAAGGGCAACCCGTGGTGGCGATCAGGCCTTCGGAGTAGGTGTTGAGTAGTTCCCGGTCCAGCCGGGGCCACTTGCCAAAAACAGAATCCAGTGACGCGATGGATGAGGCCCTGAACAGGTTCCTCATGCCTACGTTGTTGTAACTCAACAGCGTCATGTGGGTATATGAGCCACCACCTGAGACATCGTCCTTGCGCTGGCTTTCATCGCCCCAGCGCACGCGTTCCTTGTCCCCGCGGGCAGTACCAGGGGTGACGTACGCTTCGACGCCGATGATCGGCTTGATGCCCTTGTCCGTGGCCTTGCGCCAGAAATCGAAAGCACCGAACAAATAACCGTGGTCCGTGGTGGCCAGGGCGGGCATCCCCAGGCGTTCGGTTTCATCAAACAGCTCACCGAGCCGGGCAGCTCCATCCAGCATGGAGTATTCGGTGTGGGTGTGCAGATGGACGAACGAATCATTGCTGGAAGTCACCACGACAGTCTACCGTCCCGGGTCTGACAGAAGTCGGACCCGGGCGGTGAAGTCCGTCTATGCGGTGCCAGTCGCCAGTAAATCCAAGGCGTACTGGAGATCGGCCGGGTAGTCGCTGCTGACTTCAACCCAATCGCCCGTGCGGGGGTGGGTGAATCCCAGCTGGCGGGCGTGCAACCATTGCCGGGTGAGGCCGAGGTTCGCAGCGAGACGAGGGTCTGCCCCATAGGTGAGGTCTCCGGCACACGGATGCCGAAGCGCAGAGAAGTGGACGCGGATCTGATGCGTCCGGCCGGTCTCCAAATGGACCTCCACCAAGGTCGCCTTGCCAAAAGCTTCCAGGACCTCGTAATGGGTCACCGACGGCCGGCCGTCCTCGATGACGGCGAACCGCCAGTCATGGCCCGGGTGACGCCCGATCGGCGCGTCTATGGTGCCCTCCAGCGGATCAGGCAGTCCCTGGACGACCGCGTGATAAACCTTCTCCACGGTACGTTCCTTGAACGCCCGCTTCAGGACGGTGTAGGCGTGCTCGGTCTTGGCCACGACCATCACGCCGGAAGTACCGACGTCGAGCCTGTGAACGATTCCCGCCCGCTCAGGTGCCCCCGAGGTTGAAATACGGTATCCGGCGCCGGCGAGACCCCCCACTACGGTGGGGCCCACCCAGCCGGGCGAGGGATGGGCAGCGACCCCCACAGGCTTGTCGATGACAACGAATTCCTCGTCGTCCAGCAGGATCTTCAGGCCTTCCACAACTTCCTCCACGACTTCCAAGGGATCCGGACGCTCGGGAACCGTGACATCAATCAACGCGCCGGCAACGAGTTTTGCCGATTTGCCCAGTGCCACTCCGCCGCTTGTGACGTTGCCCTCTGAAATCAGCAACGCCGCCGCGGACCGGGAAATGTCCAGGAGCTGCGCCAGCCCTGCGTCAACACGAACGCCGGCCAGCTCTTCGGGGACCACTACAGATTCACTCACCAGCAGGCTCCCCCGTGGTCCCGCCCGCAGGCTTCGCATCTTTGGCAGGCTTGGGCGCGGCCACATGCCGCGTTCCGTCCATGCCGACGCCTCGCAGCGTCAGGAGGCAAATAATAACGACGCCGGACACCACCGCCGAGTCGGCGATGTTGAAGATGGCGAAGTTAGGCAATTGGATGAAGTCCACCACGTGCCCCATGGCGAAGGACGGCTCTCGGAACAGACGGTCGGTTAAGTTGCCGAGGGCCCCTCCCAGCAACAGTCCCAGGGAAAGCGCCCACCACGCAGAACCCAACTTTCGCAATTGGAAGAGGATCGCCACGGAAACAGCTGCCATGACGATCGTGAAGATCCACGTCACGTTCTCGCCGATGGAAAAAGCCGCCCCGGAATTACGGATGTAGTACCAGTGCAGCAACGGAGGCAGCACAGGAATGCGCTCACCCTCCGTCATGGTGCTGGTCACCCAGAGCTTGGTGAGCTGGTCAAATACGTAGGCGAACACGGCGAAGCCGGCAAAGAGCCAAAGCATGGCAGGACGCCACTTACGGCGCCCGGCAGGCGCCGATTGTGCGGCATCAGCGGTGAAGTCGTCGGTCATAGTGCTTTCATTCGGGAAGCGTGGCGGGCTGCTGTCAGTCTTTAACAGCAAAAGCCGGCGGCCGAGGAGTCCTCAGCCACCGGCTTTCAGAATACTTGCTAAACGTCGGCGGTTGCTTCGCCAACCTCAGGTGCGGCGACAGAACCACGGGCGTCGAGGTCGCGGAGCTGACCCTCGATGTAAGCCTTCAGGCGTGAACGGTAGTCGCGCTCGAAGCCGCGGAGCTGCTCAACCTTCCGCTCAAGAACGGAGCGCTGCTGCTCAAGGGCACCAAGGATCTTGCGGGACTTCTCCTGGGCGTCGTTGACAAGGCTGGACGCCTCGATCTGAGCCTCGGCAATGATCTTTTCTTTCTGCTGCGCACCGTCTGAAACGTGCTTGTCGTGCATCTGCTGTGCCATGGCAAGCAGGCCTGCAGCAGACTCAGCAGAAGAGGTGACGCCGTTGCTGGCAGCGGGTGCCTTCGGAGCTGCGGCAGCGGCGGCAGCTTGCTCGGCTTCCTTCTTCTTGGCAGCTTCGGCAGCCTTGGCTTCGGCTTCCGCCTTCGCCTCGGCTTCCTTGTCCACCTTGACCGGGGCCGGAACCTTCTCTACGACCGGGGCTGCAGCAGTTGCAGCGGGAACAGCCGATCCAGCTTCGCCGAGCTTCTTGCGAAGTTCGTCGTTCTCCTGGTTCAAGCGGCGAAGCTCCACCACGATCTCGTCGAGGAAGTCATCGACCTCATCCTGGTCGTAGCCTTCGCGGAACTTGGTCGGCTGAAAGCGCTTGTTGACAACGTCTTCTGGCGTCAAAGCCATCTGGTCACCTCGTTGGTCTAGTTAGTCAGTAGGCCTTCCGGCCGTTCAAAACTACGGTACCTAAATATCATCTTGTTCCTCCAATTCAACACCATCGTGTTGATTTGGAGAATTTGCGGCCTATGGACCATCGGTGGCCCGGGTTCCGCGGAGCAGCTACGCCAGGCTGCTGGTCACTGCCATGGCAATGCTGACGGCAATAATCAGGATAAGGAAGCCCAAATCCAGCGATATTCCGCCCAGTTGGAGCGGTGGTATGAGTCTCCGGAGCCTGCCTAGCGGAGGATCCGTCACGGAGTACACCACATGGGCTGTAACCAACGCCACACCCCTTGGCCGCCACTGGCGGGCGAACATCTGGACCCATTCGAAGATGAGTCGGATGATCAGGGCAATGAAGAACAGCAACAACACAATATAGATAAGGCCGAAAACAATGCCCACGAGTTAGCTCAGATCTCCCACTTGTTCCGGAATGCGGATCGGTCCCTACTATTGCAACACAGATGCCAGGCAGGTTGACCCGCCTGGCATCCGCAATAAGACTGTTGTCAGCTCTGGTTGAAGAAACTGGCCTGCGTTTCGCTGGCCTTCTTGTCATCTCCGATGACCTCAACGTACGACGGCGACAACAGGAAGACTTTGTTGGTCACCCTCTCGATGCTGCCGTGCAGGCCAAAAACAAGGCCGGCAGAGAAGTCCACGAGTCGCTTGGCGTCGGCCTCACCCATGTCGGTGACATTCATGATCACAGGAATGCCATCCCTGAAACTCTCACCGATGACCTTGGCATCGTTGTATGAACGCGGGTGAACGGTGGTGATCTGCCTCAGGCCCGAGGCATCTTCGCGGCTGGACGCCGCACGCTTGATGGGTGTCACGGGTGCGCGGTATTCCTCTTCGGCATCAACAGTGGGCATTTCACGGACAACTTCCCGGACGGGAGCAGGCGCACGGCGCTCTTCCCGTTCCTGTGCCTGGGGGCGTTCTTCATCGTGGTGCGTGGCGACGGACTGCTCAGATTCGTAGTGTTCATCGCCGTCGGCGAGCCCAAGATAGATCATTGTCTTGCGCAGAGCGCCAGCCATGGTGCACTCCTATCAGTTCTGCAGTAGGCGGGCCGCCATGACTTGACATTATTGGAACCCCGGCCCGTCATTCCAATACTTTGACGCTACCCCACGGCCGGACGGGAACCGAGAATATCGGAGCCAATTCTCAGGTGTGTCGCCCCGAACTTCACCGCTGCTTCCAGATCCTGGCTCATCCCCGCAGAAATACCTGTTGCGGCGGGATGAATGGCGCAGAGTGCCTGGGAAATCCCGGCGAGCTTTTCAAATGCGGCGTTCGGATCGGCCCCCAGCGGCGCCACGGCCATCAGCCCGGCCAACCGCAGCCCTTCCGCTGATTGTATTTTTCCTGCGAGGACCTCAACGTCGGAAGGGTTGGCACCGCCGCGGTGCGCGCCGGCGTCGTCGTCCAAACTGACCTGGATGAAGCAGTCGAGGTCGCTTCGCCCCGTGGCATCCTTTTCACGGGCGATGGCCTTGGCCAAAGCGTCAACAACCGCCGCGCGGTCTATGGACTGGACCGACGAGGCGTACTTGGCCACGGACTTCGCCTTATTGCTCTGAAGCTGTCCGATGAAATGCCATTTGACATCAACGTTTGCGAGCTCAGCACTCTTGGCGGCGGCTTCCTGGTCGCGGTTTTCGCCGACGTCCGTAACGCCGAGGGCCACCAGGCGACGGACGTCCGCCGCGGGATGGAACTTGGTGACCACAATCAGCTGCGGTGAATCAGTCCGCCCAGCAGCGTGGACGGCCGAATCAATCCGTTGCCGGACCAGGCCGAGCCGGTCAGCAAGCTCAGTGGTACGCGCGTCGCCGCCCGAATCCTGCCGCTGTTCATTGCCATACCCAAGGCTAGTCATGCGTCCACACCAAACCTGCGAATCGACCGGTTCGGGAGTCCCGCCGGTAGGAGAATAGGGAGTCGTTTTCGAGGGTGCATTCTCCGGAATACTCCACAGTCACGTCGAGTGCAGCCAATTGGGTCCGGACACCAGCCGGCAGGTCCAGTGCCGGCGTTCCCCACGAGGTGGAAGACCATGTGCCGGGAACTTTTGCTGCGACGTCGGCCCTCAGCTGGTCCGGGACCTCATAACAGGATCCGCAGATGGACGGGCCGAGCCAAGCGCTGATGTTGGCAGCTCCCAGCCGTCGCATTTCTTCGACAGTGGCAGGCACAACGGCCGCAGCCACACCGGGACGCCCGGCGTGGGCAGCTGCTATGACAGGATTGTCGTCGGAGTCACTCCCCACGAGCACAACGGGGACACAATCAGCAACCATGACAGCCAGAGGCTGTGGCCTACGCGGGATTGGTGTAGGTGTCTGCGAGCTGGACGATCCAGCGGCGGAGACCATCGCATCAGCAGTTGGTCCGGGACCGTGAGCCGCAATGAACTCAACGTGGTTGCCGTGGACTTGATCCATATATTGGAACCGCCCTGCAACCGGACCGCTGGCACTCAGCCCGGAAGCCTCTTCCAACCGGGCGCGACGGGCCATCACGTCCGGGGGATGATCCCCCACATGGAGAGCCAGGTTCCCGGCGCCTGCATCCGTGAAGGCTACAGAAACGCCGGGCCGTACTTCATTTCGCCACCAAAACACCTGGTACTGACTCTCCGAACGTGGCTTACTTCAGGAAGTCGGGAACGTCGAGGTCATCCGAGCGGCTGCCCGAAAGGTCGGGTTCAACTACCGCAGGCAGGTCGACGTCGAAGCCGGAGTCTGCGGGCAGAGCGGAGGGACGCTGCTGGCCCCAGTTGCTCAACCCTGCCGCGCCGATGCCCGCCGTAGCGTGCTGCGGGGCGGCGCTGGAGGGCGCGCTGCTCGGAGCAGCCGGACGGTCCGAGGGCACGGGGTTCTGGGCCGGACGGGACTGGTCCATGGAAGGCGAAGTCGCCTTGACGTCGTCGAAGCCTGCAGCAATGACAGTCACGCGTGCTTCGTCGCCGAGGGCGTCGTCAATGACGGCACCGAAGATGATGTTCGCCTCGGGGTGGGCCACTTCCTGCACAAGGCGGGCAGCTTCGTTGATCTCGAACAGCCCGAGATCGGAGCCGCCCTGGATGGAAAGAAGGACACCGTGGGCACCGTCGATGGAGGCCTCCAGGAGCGGGGAGGCGATGGCCAGTTCGGCGGCCTTGACGGCGCGGTCTTCACCACGGGCGGAACCGATACCCATGAGGGCCGATCCTGCGCCCTGCATCACTGACTTGACGTCCGCGAAGTCGAGGTTGATCAGGCCCGGGGTCGTAATAAGGTCCGTGATGCCCTGGACACCGGAAAGGAGCACCTGGTCCGCGGAGCGGAAAGCGTCCAGGACGGAGACATTGCGATCACTGATGGACAGGAGGCGATCGTTGGGGATGACGATCAAAGTGTCGACTTCGTCGCGGAGGGCGTCAATGCCGGCCTCGGCAGAGCCGGCACGGCGTCGGCCTTCGAAGGTGAACGGACGGGTCACGACGCCAATGGTCAGCGCACCGAGGGAGCGGGCGATGCGCGCGACCACGGGTGCGCCACCGGTTCCGGTGCCACCACCCTCGCCTGCAGTAACGAAGACCATGTCAGCACCACGGAGAACTTCTTCGATCTCGTCGGCATGGTCTTCTGCTGCCTGCTTGCCGACCTCCGGGTTTGCCCCGGCGCCGAGCCCGCGGGTGAGTTCACGTCCGACGTCGAGCTTGACGTCGGCGTCGCTCATGAGCAGCGCCTGCGCGTCGGTGTTGATGGCGATGAACTCGACGCCCCGGAGGCCGACCTCGATCATGCGGTTGACTGCGTTCACGCCACCGCCGCCGATGCCGACGACCTTGATGACGGCCAAGTAATTCTGCGGTGCTGCCACGTTTCGTGCCCCTTGCTTGTGTCCTATAGCGAAACTGATCGAGTCCAACTTGAATCCTTGGACCTTAACCCTCTAGTTGAAGGTTATAGTTATGTCAAGTAACTCTACTGCGACGGTATTTCCTCTGGTTCCCACATGCAATCTCCGCTTGCGCGTGTCGTGTGATTGTCGTGAAATAAGGCCACCGCCGGCCGCAGGTTACATTCTCAATACTGCTTATTTCGTAAATGGATGCCGGGGAACACTGACGTCGTAGACACTGACCGGAACCTTTGGGTCCGCCGGCATCCTCAGGAGCGCTTCAAGCGCCTTCGACTTTAGTTCCCTATCCTCGGCATTGCCCCACACTACCGTTTTTCCGTCCACCAGTTTCAGCTCGACGGCATCCGCTGATGCTGCAGAAGCCGTGGACATCCTGGCCAGGATATCGGCGGGCAAGGTGTCCAGCACAGCAGCAATCGCCTTGAACAACCCGGTGTTGGTAGTGCCGACTCCCGCATCGATCAACGGCAGTGCAACTGCCGTCAAGTCCTTCGTTGCTCCGAGCTGCACACCGTCCACATCCACCATGACGTAGGAGTCCCCCTGCTTTAGCAGTGCCACCGGGACGCGTTCGTCCACGTGCACCAGCAGCTCCGATGGCGGCCGCGCTTCCATGGTGGCCGCCCTGACCTGGACCAGCGGTTTCAGGAGCTCGTTGATCTCCTGCTCGCTGACCTGTGGCAACGGTTTTCCTTCGAGGCCGGAGAGTGCTTTCTGCACTGCGTCCGGCGTCAGCAACGTCGTGCCATCCACGGTAATTGTCCGGACTGCAAGCACGGGCGAGAATATCGCTCCTGCGATCAAAGCCCCGACCACAACGGCCACCATCGAAAGCGTCCAGAGCACGAGCCGCCGTTGGCGGCGCTTCTTCGGTTCAGGAAAGGCAATGACGTTGTCCGCCGGCAGAGCCTTGCCGTCTTTGGAGCCCCCGCCAGCCGCCTTCGAGGCACCGCCTGCGGACTTGGCAGTGGTTGCCGGCTTCTCCGAGGTATGTGCTTCCGGTTCAACGGACCGCTGCGCACTAATGACCTCCGCCGAGTCGCCCCGGGGCCGGCCAGCCTTGCTTGGGCGCACGTCCGTAGCCGGTTTGAAGGTGGGCTTGCGGGTGCTAGCCACCCAACGCCTCCACAATCGACGGCCCGTAGGCAGTGACGTCGCCGGCGCCCACCGTCAGCACCACATCGCCGTCGCTTGCTACGGCTGCCACGGCGTCTACGGCTTCATCGGCGGAAACCAGCCGTCCGTTCACCAGATGCTCGGTGATCAGCGTGCTTGTCACACCAGGAATGGGGTCCTCGCGGGCTGGATAGATGTCCAGGACCAGGGCGGTGTCCGCCAGGTCCAGCGCGGCCGCGAACTCCTGTGAGAACTCACGGGTGCGCGAAAACAGGTGCGGCTGGAAGAGGACGTGCACCTTGTTGCCGGCGGCGACGGAACGGGCCGCCGATAAAGCTGCACGGACCTCCGTGGGATGGTGGGCATAGTCGTCATAGACCCGCACCCCCCTGCCCTGTCCCTTTAGCTCAAAGCGCCGGGACGCGCCCGTAAAGTGGCCGAGCGCCGCCGCTGCAGCCCCAGGTTCCACGCCGAGTTCGACGGCGACGGCGAACGCAGCTGCCGCGTTCAGGGCATTGTGCCGCCCCGGTACCTGAAGGTCGAGTTTGTTGACGTCGCCGTTATAGGCCACGGATACGTTGCCCGGGCCGCCATCATGAAGCCGGATGTCCGCGTTGTCGGATGTGCCGTACGTCAGCACCCGCGTGGTCCCCTGGGACGCTGTGCGTTCGGCCAAGGCCCGGGCACCGGCGTCGTCGGCACATGCCAGCAGGACGCCATCGGCAGGAAGGAGTGCGGCAAAGGCATCGAAGGAGGCGAAGACGGCTTCCGGCGTCCCATAGTGATCCAAGTGATCGGCCTCGACGTTGGTGACCACAGCAATCAAGGGCCGGTAGTTGAGGAATGAACCGTCCGATTCATCGGCCTCTGCAACGAAAATATCGGATGCCCCGTGTGCCGCATTAACGCCAAGGGCCGGAACATTCGCGCCGATGGCAAAGGAGGGATCCAAGCCCGCTTCCTTGAGCAGGACGGCAACCATGGAAGTCGTGGTGGATTTGCCGTGGGTTCCCGCGACGGTTACTACCCGGTGCCCGGCCATGGTGGCGGCCAGCGCCTCTGAGCGGTGCAGCACGGGCAGCCCGGCATCACGCGCCGCCACCAGCTCCGGGTTGTCCGCACGGATGGCTGAGCCGGCCACAACCGTCTGGGCATCGCCCAGGTTTCCGGCGTCGTAGCCCACGGCGATGCGCGCTCCTGCCGAGGAGAGGTCCCGCATGACCGGCAAGTCCTTGACATCCGTGCCGCTGACCGGGACACCCCGTGACACCATGATGCGTGCGACGGCGGACATCCCCACTCCCCCGATGCCGATGAAGTGAACGCGTCCGAGGGACTCTAGGCGGGCGATGCTGGTGGTCATGCGGATACCGCTTCCAAGACAAGATCAGCCATGCGCTGATCGGCGTTTCTGATACCGAGGGCCTCGGATTTACGGGCCATGTCGCTGAGCCTGCTGCTATCTGTCAAAAGCGGAATCACTTCGCTTCGCAGCCATTCCGGACTGAGGTCCTTGTCATCCACCATCATGGCGCCCCCGGCGGCAACCAAAGGGGCTGCGTTCAGTGCCTGTTCTCCGTTGCCAATGGGCAGGGGCACAAAAACTGCGGGGACTCCCACCGCCGCTACCTCGCTGACGGTTCCGGCCCCGGCACGGGCAAGGAGGACATCGGCAGCGGCGTAGACGTTCTCCATACCGTCCACGTACTCAACCTGCCGATAGCCATCCGCAGTGAGAAGTCCGCCGTCGCTATTCTTGACGGCTTTGCCGATGCCCGTAATGTGCAGCGTCTGTACGCCTGCAGCCGCCAGCGCGGGAAGCGCGGCAGTGATGGCACGGTTGATACTCAACGCCCCTGACGAGCCGCCTGTGACGATCAGCGCAGGGCGGTGGGCATCCAAGCCAAGCGCAGCCTTTGCGGCAGGGGCAGCAGTAGTCCTGTGAAGTTGCGAGATGGCCCGGCGCATAGGCATGCCTACGTGGCGTGCCCCCCTCAAACGGGTACCGGCAAATGCCACGGCAACATGGTTGCTGAACCGGGCGCCGACCCGGTTGGCCAGGCCGGCCTTCATGTTGGCCTCATGGATGACGATGGGAATCCTGAGTTTCCTGGCGGCAAGGTACATCGGTGTGCAGACGTACCCGCCCACACCCACCAACACGTCCGCGCGGGATTCTTCCAGGATGCGCCGGGCCTGCCGGACCGCGCCGCTCAAACGAGATGGCAACTTAAC
Source organism: Arthrobacter sp. M2012083 (assembly GCF_000281065.1). GTDB lineage: Bacteria > Actinomycetota > Actinomycetes > Actinomycetales > Micrococcaceae > Arthrobacter. The sequence continues at coordinate 68,693 of NZ_AKKK01000066.1, read as the reverse complement.
GAGGTCAGCTGAGGGCCTGCGCGGAAACGGAACACGGTCAATGGTGGCAAGTTCATACCCGGCTGCGGGGACGAGGCGGGTTTCCATGCCCGACGGCGTACCGACAGCAAGGATGGCAGCCTCCGGTCGCTTGTCCCTGATGGCACCGGCAATGGCCAGCAACGGGCTGACGTGACCGGCAGTTCCGCCGCCGGCAAGGACGACGGACAAAGGCTTGGACGCGTTGTCGGAATCAAAAGTCATGAAGTGCTAGGTACGCTTTCGTGCTGTCTTGGACATGAGGCGCGGCAGGAATCCTGAACGCTGCTGCGCTGGCAGTTGGCCGCGGGCCAAAGACAACACTACGCCCACGCCGCAGAGGGACATGATCAGCGCGGAGCCGCCGTAGGAGATGAAAGGAAGCGGCACGCCCACCACGGGAAGGAGCTGGGTCACCACGGCCATGTTCATGCTTGCCTGGCCGAGCAGCCACACCATGATTCCACCGGCAAGGGTGCGCTGGAAAGGATCAGTCTGCCTGACCACCACACGGAAGATGGCAATACCAAGAATCGCGAAGAGGACCAGGACCACGATGGTCCCCACGAGGCCGAGTTCCTCGCCGATAATGGCAAAGATGAAGTCGTTGTGGGCTTCCGGAAGCCAGTTGTACTTCTGCCGGCTTTGTCCGAGGCCCAGCCCGGTCCAGCTCCCCTGCGCAAGGCCGTACATGCCGTTGGTGGATTGGAAGTCGAAATCAAACTGCTCGGTGCACTGCTGGGAGGCAGTTCCCAGCCACGACGTGATGCGGCAGATGCGGTTGGAGCTGCTGATGGTCCCCAGGACGGCACCGACTGCGCCCACTGCACCGGCGATGGCCAGCATGCGGCCCGGTACGCCGGCGAAGTAGAGCCCGGCAGCGGTGATCGCCGCGATGACGATGACTGTTCCGAGGTCGTTTCCCAACATCACCAACGCGATGACGAGGCCTGCGCCTGGAACCACGGGAATGATGACGTGCATCCAGCGGTGAAGGAGCTTCTGCTTCCGGGCGAGGACGGCAGCGATCCAGACGCAGAGGATCAGCTTTGCCATCTCGGAGGGCTGGAGGGTTACACCGCCGATGTCGATCCAGTTCTTGTTGCCGTTAACGGTGTTGCCCATGACCTGCACCAAGGCCAGCAGAACAATCACGGCCCCCAGCGCCCACCAGGAGAGTTTCTTCATCCAGTTCACGTTGGTCCGTGAGATGACGTACATCGCAATAAGTCCAACGACGCCGAAGACCGCCTGCTTGAGGGCATCGGCGTAGGGTGATTTGCCTTCGGAGATGGCTTCAACGCTGGAGGCGGACAACACCATCATGATGCCGATGGCCGTCAACGCGAGAGCACAGCCGAGGATCAGGTAATACGTGGAGCTGTTGGGGGCTTTGCCCTTGCCTTCAAGGCTCTCCCAGAAGCCGCGCAGGTGTCCGCGGAGCCCCTTGGGCCGGCTGTCGTCAACAGACGCGGCCTTGGACATCCCGTCCCGGGGTTCTTTGCCGCGGGTGCGGGTGGGCGTGCTGACCATTGTTACTCCTCGGTGGTCGGTGCCTGCCCTTCCACAAGCTCGCGAACTGCCAGGACGAAAGCGTCGCCACGGTGAGCGTAGGAAGAGAACTGATCCATGGATGCAGCCGCCGGCGCCATCAGGACGGTATCGCCCGGCGTTGCCACTCCGGCGGCCGATGCTACGGCCTGGGCCATGATGGTCTCACCGTAGATTGGCGGAGCGGCGTCTCCGGCTGCGGTCTGCACTCCTTCAGTGTCGCCCTTGGGGGGCGCGATCACGGGGACATCCGGTGCGTGTCGTTGGAGGGCTGCCTCCAACGCCTCTGTGTCGGTGCCAATGAGCACCACGGCCTTCAGGCGAGGTGCGTGCTCTTTGACGAGGTCGTCGTAGTTGACGCCCTTGGACAGGCCCCCGGCGATCCAGACAACCTGTTGGAAAGCCGAGAGGGCTGCGGATGCCGCGTGCGGATTGGTTGCCTTGGAGTCGTTGATCCACAGGACGTCGTTGTGGCTGGCCACCAACTGGATGCGGTGGGCGCCTGGAAGATAGTTGACCAGACCCTGTTTCACCGAGGCCGGATCAATCCCGTAGGCGCGGACGAGGGCCGCGGCTGCGAGGGCGTTGGCCACCATGTGCCGTGGTGCCACCGGTCCAAGATCGGACATCGCAGCAAGTTCCGCCGCGGAATCCTTGCGCTCAGCTATGAAGGCCCGGTCGACTAAGAGGCCGTCCACCACACCCAGCATGCTCACAGCCGGTGTATTCGTGGTGAAGCCGATGGCCCGGCACCCTTCAACGACGTCGGCGTTTTCCACCATTCGCTCAGTCTCGATTTGTTCCGCGTTATAGATCGCGGCCCTCTGAGTGTTCTCGTACACCTTGGCTTTGTCCGCGAGGTACGAGGCATAGGAGCCGTGCCAATCGACGTGGTCCTCGGCAACATTCAGGCAAACACTTGCCACTGGAGACAACGAGTGGCTCCAGTGCAGCTGGAAGCTGGAGAGCTCAACAGCGAAAGCGTCATAGTCCACGGGATCCCGGAGCGCGTCAAGAATGGGAGTGCCGACGTTTCCCACTGCAATCGCCTTAAGTCCGGCTGCCTGCAGCATGGATTCAGCCATGCCCACCGTGGTGGTCTTGCCGTTGGTGCCGGTAATCGTCAGCCAGTCCGCCGTCTTGCGTCCTGCCCGCTCCCTAAGACGCCACGCGAGCTCCACGTCGCCCCAGACAGCGATGTGCTTTCGCTTCGCCGCGGCAAGCATGGCTTGGTCAGGGCGCCAACCTGGAGAGGTCACCACAAGCTCGGGCAACGTTCCGTCGATCAACGGGAGTGCCTTAACGGCTTCCTCCCCCAACAGCACATCCACCGCCCCCACAATTTTCAGGGTGTCGGCTTGGGCTTTGGCCTTTGCAGTGGTGGCGGCGTCAACCACCACTACCTTTGCGCCAAGTTCGATCAGGGTGTCTGCAGCTGAGAAGCCGGAGACGCCAATACCCGTCACCACGACGCGCAGACCGGCCCAGTCAGCATCCCAGCTGGTGAGCTCGTTGAGCCTGTCGGCGTTCGACGGCGTCGTATCCGGGTTTTCGTTCACAGCAGCACCACCCATTCAGCATAGAAAATTCCAAGGCCGGCAGCCACGAAGAGCCCTGCGAGGATCCAGAACCGGACCACAACGGTAACTTCATCCCAGCCCTTCAGTTCAAAGTGGTGCTGTAGCGGTGCCATCTTGAAGACGCGCTTTCCACCACTGAGCTTGAAGAAGCCCACTTGGATGATGACAGAGAGCGTGATCAGGACGAAGAGGCCACCGATGAAGGCAAGCAGGAGTTCGGTGCGGGACAGGATGGCAAAGGCCGCAACGGCACCACCTATGGCCAGGGATCCTGTGTCACCCATGAAGATCTTGGCCGGTGATGTATTCCACCACAGGAATCCCACCAAGGCAGCACTGAGGATAGCCGCCAGCAGGGCAAGGTCCATGGGGTCGCGTACCTGGTAGCAACCGCTGCCGGCTTCCCGTGGTGATCCGCATGCCTGGTTGTTCTGCCAGATTCCCATAATGGTGTAGGCGCCGAAGACCATGATGGATGCTCCGGCAGCCAATCCGTCCAGGCCATCAGTCAAGTTCACGCCGTTGGTAGCCGCGGTAATGATCAAATTGGACCAGAGCACGAAAAGGATGGCTCCCACCACGGTGCCGCCGAAAGCGAGGTCCAGCCAAGGGATATCCCGGACCAGGGAAATCTGGGTGGATGCAGGACGCAGGCCGTCCTCGTTGGGGAACTGGAGAACCAGGACCGCGAAGATGATGCCAACGGCCGCCTGGAGGATCAGCTTGGCGCGTGCATTGAGGCCTAGGCTGCGCTTGTTGGAGATCTTGATGAAATCATCGAGGAAGCCTACGAAGCCCATGCCCACCATGAGGAACAGCAGAAGCAGCCCGGATGCCGATGGCCCGGCGGAGTCCGGGTTCATCATCCACATGATCAGGTGTGTCACGAAGTAGCTGATGAGTACCGCGGCCACCACCACGGTTCCGCCCATGGTGGGGGTGCCGCGCTTGGTGTGGTGGGAAGTGGGACCGTCGTCGCGGATGAATTGTCCGTAACTCTTGGCCACCAGGAACCTGATGAAAAGGGGCGTCCCTATCAGGGCCACCAGAAGGGCGACGCCGGCGCCGATCAAAAGTGCAATCACAGCAGCTCGTTCCCTTCGCTTGCGGCAGCTTCGGCCGCGTTGTCTCCGGTGGGCTCGGCCCGTGGAGGTAATGCTATCCGATCACCCAAATGCCGTAGTCCCACGCCGTTGGAGGACTTGAAGAGCACCAGGTCTCCGGGTTTCAGCTCGTTGTGAAGCAGCTCATAGGCTTCTTCCACAGTCTCCGTAAACGAACACTCGTCGCCCCAGGAACCTTCCTGGATAGCGGAGATGTAGAGGGCACGGGCTTCGCGTCCCACTACCAGCAGCCTGGAGATGTTCAGCCGCACCACCTGGGTACCTACGGCGGTGTGCTCGCGGATGGAGTCCTCCCCCAGCTCGAGCATCGCACCGAGGACCGCCCACGTCCTTCTGCCTTGTCCGAGGTCAGCCAGCGTGCGCAAGGCTGCCCGCATCGACTCCGGGTTGGCGTTGTAAGCGTCGTTGATGATGGTGACGCCGTCTTCACGTTCAGTACGCTCCATCCGCCAGCGGCTGGCCGCCGACTGGGAGCTAAGCGAGGAGGCGATATCGGCGGCCGGCATGCCGGCGGCGAACGCGGCAGCGGCTGCTGCCAACAGATTGGTGACGTGGTGGCCACCGATCAGGCGGCTTCGTACCTCAACGGAAGGGCCGCCGTCGGGAAGCACCAGATCAAACTCAGGGTAGCCGTGGTCGTTGACTACAACGTTGCGGGCTTCCACCTCTTCGGTGGTAGCGGGCGAAGCCGTGAAGCCCAGAACCTTGGCTTTGGTCCGGGCGCGCATGGCAGCAACCCGGCCATCGTCGAGGTTGATCACGGCTGTACCGTGCTCGCCAAGGGCTTCCACGAGTTCGCCCTTGGTCTTGGCGATGTTCTCCACACCGCCGAACTCGCCGGCGTGAGCGGTGCCGACAACCAGGACCACGCCGATGTCCGGCTTGACCATCTCTGCCAGGTATTTAATGTGGCCCAGGCCCGTGGCGCCCATCTCGATCACCAGGAAGCGGGTGCTGGCGTCAGCGGCAAATACCGTCAACGGGACGCCCACCTCGCCGTTGTAGGAGCCTTGGGGAGCCACAGTGGCTCCGGCGGTGGACAGCACACCGGCAAGGAGGTCCTTGGTGGTGGTTTTGCCCGCTGATCCTGTGATGCCAATGACCGTAAAGTCCTCGCCGCGGCTCTGACGCTCAGCACGGATGCGGCGGACGGCCTCCGCGGCCAACGCGCCCATGGCCAGGACAGCATCGTCAACCACGACGCCGGGATAGGGGCGGCCGTCAGCATCGGTCACTTCGCGTTCACCGAGAACCATCACGGCGCCGCGTTCAAAAGCGGCGTCGACGAAATCGTGACCATCGGCATGCTCGCCGGGCTTGGCCACGTACAGCGATCCGGGCGTCGCTTCCCGTGAATCAGTGACGACGGAAGTGGGCACGACGTCCGGAGCTCCGGTCAATCGGCCATGGGTGAGGTCGGCGATCTCCGCCGCAGTAAGTGCAATCATCTCGGTTTAGGACTCTATCCGCTGGTCCGCTGAAACGCTGAATCCCTTGGATGTCAAGGCGGCCCGCAATTCGACCCTGTCGTCCAGGGCGAGGTTCACTCCCTTGACCTCTTGCCACACCTCGTGGCCGCGCCCGGCGATGAGGATAGTGTCCTTGCTGGTTGCCATGTCAACCGCCAGTTTGATGGCTGCATCCCTCGGGTAGGACTCGATGATTTCGCTGTTCAGGTTTTCGGAGTTCCGGGCTGCGTGCGCGCCCTGCAGGACCTCGGCCCGGATCGCTGCTGCGTCCTCGTCGTGGGGATCGTCATCGCTGATGATCACGATGTCGGCGAGCCGGGCGGCGATGGCCCCCATTGTGGGCCGCTTACCCTGGTCGCGTTGACCCGTTGCCCCGAAGACCACGATCACGCGGGATCCCTCGAGGGGTGAACGGACGGCTTGCAGGGCACGGGACAAAGCGTCCGGATTGTGGGCAAAATCAACAACGGAGGCCGGCTCCGCAGAGACAAGCTGCATGCGTCCGGGCACTGCGACAGTGAACGGATCGTGCGCATCCAAGGCAGCCTGGAGGGTTTCTTCGTCCACGCCGGATGCCAGGACCATGACCATGGCCAGGGCTGCATTTGCCACGTTGAAATCTCCCGGCAGTCCGGTGTGGACGCGCAGGCTTCTTCCGTCAACGTGCCTGAGTTCGAATTCCGAGCCCAGGCCACGCGCGGTGATGGATGCAACGTTCCAGTCGGCGTTTACGCTGCCGCCATCGATGGGCTTGGTTGCGAGGGTGGTGACCGGGATGTCGGTGGTATCCGCCAGCTTGCGTCCCCAGTCGTCGTCCACCGTGACTACAGCGTGCCTGGCCCTACCTGAGGTGAAAAGTTCAGCCTTGGTTCGGAAATACTCGTCCATGCTGCCATGCAGGTCCAGGTGGTCCTGGGTGAGATTGGTGAAACCTGCGACGTCGAACATCACCCCGTCCACGCGGTGGAATGAGATGGCATGGGACGAGACCTCCATGGATGCCGCGTCCAGGCCCCGTTCGCGCATCAGGGCCAACAGTGCGTGGACATCGGTGGATTCCGGTGTCGTCAGGAGGCTGGGGATCGGCTCCCCGCCTGCGACGATTTCAATGGTTCCGATGAGTCCGGGCTTCTTACCCAGGGCGCGCAACAACGAGTTGATGAAGTAGGTGGTGGTGGTCTTCCCATTGGTTCCGGTGACGCCGAACAGCGTCGGGAAGCCGGCATCCGCAGGCTGGCTACGATAGATCAATGCTGCCAAGCGCCCGACGGCGGTTCGCGGCTCCTGGACGACAAGTACCGGCACGGGCTGCTCACCCGCAAGCGCAAGCTGGCGCGCTCCGGCGTCGTCCGTCACCACCGCAACCGCGCCAGCCTCGACTGCCTGCGGAACGAAGTCGGCACCGTGGCGGGAGGCTCCGGGCAAGGCCATATAGAGGTCGCCTGCTTCGACGGCCCTGGAGTTGAGGGTAATGCCTGTCACTCCCCTGTCCTGGGTGGCATCCGGAGCGGCGACACCCAGTGCGTCCGCGATGACTGCCAACGGCACTGCCGCCACGGATGCGGGACGAAAGCCGGACTGGCCGGCATCCGGCGTAGTGGCGCTGATAGCTGCCTCGTTGTGCTCTGACACGTGGTTCTCCGTTGGTACTCGTGGAACGACCGGCCTGGGGCCAGCGGCGCCCGGGCCGTTAGTGGTGGATCGATTTTTGGCCGAACAGACGCCCAAAAAGCTTACTTGACGAACTGGGGCAACCGCGCGGGCGTTCCGGTGGACGGAGCCACGTTGTAGGTCCGGAGGACCTGCGACATCACTGAACGGAAAACGGGGCCGTTCGTGACTCCATAGATGTTTCCCTTGGGGCGCTGAAGCACCACTTCCACGATGAACCTGGGGTCATCCATCGGTGCCATGCCCACCATCGAGGCTGTAAAGCCGTCGAATCCCGGCAACCCGTCCTCGCGGGGGGCTTGGGACGTTCCCGTCTTGGCGCCGACGCGGTAGCCGTCAATGGCTGCGTCCTTGATCTGGCCCTCAGTCACGGCACTTTCCAGGATGTCCCGGACCTGCTGGGCTGTTTCCTTGGATACCACTTGGCGGGAGTCCTTGGCCGGAACCTTTTGCTCCTCGCCCTCCGGAGTGATGTAGCTGTCAATCAGCCTGGGCTGGAGCATCACGCCATCGTTGGCAATGCTTTGGAAGGCGCGCACAGTCTGGAGTGTTGATTGCGAGACGCCTTGCCCGAACAGCACGGTGTACTGCTGGCGGTCGTCCCACTGCTCGGGCTTGGCCAGGATGCCTGTGGCTTCCGCGGGCAGGCCGATGTCCGTTTGCTCGCCGATGCCGAATTTCTTCAGCCAGTCGTACCGTTGCTCCTTGGTGAGCCGGCTGCCCGCCATCACCGTTCCGGTGTTCATGGACCAGCCGAGGATACCGGCGAGGGTACGCTCTTCAGTGCCGTGCTCGAATGCATCGGTGAACGTCTGCCCATCGATGGTGTAGGCCGCGGGGGTAGTGAAGTGGTCCAAGGGAAATGACTTCCCCTCCTCGATCACGGCTGCGGCAGTGATCATCTTCTGCACGGAACCGGGCTCGTAGGCGGCCGTCACGGACCTGACACCGCGGTCCTTGGCATCAACCTTCCCGGGGTCATTGGGGTCCGGCGAATTGGTATCTGCCAAGGCAATGAGATTGCCTGTCTTGGTGTCGATCACGATGATGGAACCCCACTCGGCATTCATCTTGTTGACTTGGCTTTGGATTGCCTGCTGCGCAAAATACTGGATGTCCGTGTTGAGGGTCAGCTTAACGTCGCTTCCATCAACAGCCGGGGTGAGTTCATCTGTTGCCACCGGAATCCTGAGTCCATCAGCACCGATCTCAAAGACACGTTTACCTTCGACGCCGCGAAGAATCTCGTCCTGGGTTTGTTCGATGCCCGCTTGCCCGTTGGTGCCATCCTTCAGGAAACCAACCACGCCTCCGGCAACGCTGCCGTTGGGATAAACGCGCTTGCTGACGCCTTCCGCACTAAGGCCCGGGATATAAAGCTTGGAAATCCGGTCTTCCAATTCCGGCTTGACGTCCTTTGCCACCATGAAGTACTGCTTATCTCCGGTCAAGGATTCACGGATAGTACTCTCATCCGCTCCCAGAAGCCCGGCCAGGTCTGAGATCCCCTGATCACGGGTGATCTCATCCAGCTTCTCGGTCTTCTCATTGAAGCGGTGGAAAGTTTCCGTGCTCGTATTCACGGTCTGGTCCACCACGATGTTGTACCGGATCACGCTGCTGGCCAGCACCGTCCCGTTCGCATCCACAATCTGCCCCCGCTCGGCAGGGAGCACTTGAGGAGTGAGGCGGCTCGCCAAGGCAGCTTCAGCCATCCCGCCCATATCCAGGCCTTGAACCATGAACAGCTTGCCGCCCACCACCAGGAGCAAGGTCAGCATGATGCCGAGGCCAACGCGCAACCGCTTTCTTGCCGCCGGCGTCTTCGTTTTTTTCGATGTGCCGGGGTTCTTTGCCACGTTGATTCCTTGCTGCTGGCCTTGCTTCGGTGGACTGACGGTCTACTGCCCTGGTGCCTTTTGCTGGGGAGCCGGTACCGATCCCCCGTGGAGCTCTACGGGCGGTTTCGCTGCCGGAGACGCCGGGATTGCCGCTGGGGTCGGGGGCGTTGCGGCCGGGGCCGACTGAGTTGCATCCGATTTGCGGTTTTCCAACGGGTCCTTGGTAGTCACCGATGGAACAACATCAATCAACCCTTCAACAGCCGGAGCAGCAAGCAGGGCTCCCGGGTTATCTCCCTTAACCGCCGGTGATGCCTTACCGGTCACAGCCATGGTGTTCAGATCGATCTGGCCCTTAACGGTGGAAGCAACCATTCCCAATTCTGCAGCCTTGGCAGCGAGGTTCTGCGGAGCTTCGAAGTTCTGCTTCTTCTGCGTCAGGTCCTGGTTCTCCTTGTTCAGCGTGGCAGCTTCGGCTTTCAACTGCACCAACTGGTACTGCGCTGTGGACACGGAGATGTTCAGCACCAGGACAGTCAGCAGCGCAGCGGCCATCGCCACGAAGCACAGGACCACGAATGGCGTCCTTCGCTTTCCCGGTGCAGTGCGTACCACTGATAGAGGAGTGCGCGCCTTGCGGGCAGTGTCAGGCTTTCCCGCTGGGACCGGAAGCGCACGTGCAGTGCTGCCGACCGTGGAGGGCAAAGTCTTCGCTGCGGCGTTGCTCATGCGTCTCTCCTCTGTTTGATACGCTCCACTGCCCTCAACCGGGCAGACGCCGCGCGGGGGTTTTCAGCGATTTCTGCTGCTGTAGGCACTTCCGTGCCCTTGGTGATGGTCTTCAATTCGGGTTTGTGTTCTTCAAGCTCAACCGGGAAACCGAGTGGTGCCGACGATTTGGAACCGGATTGGAAAACGGACTTCACGATCTTGTCCTCTAGGGAGTGATAGGACATGACCACGATCCGACCACCCATGGCCGTCGCGGCAACCGCGGCCGGCACGGCCCGTTCCAAGACATCGAGTTCCTCGTTGACTTCGATCCTGAGAGCCTGGAACGTGCGTTTGGCCGGATGACCGCCGCTCTTGGCAGCAGCGGCGGGGACAACGCTGCGGATTTGCTCCACAAGTTCCCCAGTAGTAGCGAATGGCTTCTCCGCGCGGGCGTTGACGATCCGGTTGGCTATCCGTCCGGCGAACTTCTCCTCGCCCCATTTCCTGATGATGCGCACCAGTTCGTCTTCGCTGTAGTTGTTGACCACATCAGCTGCCGTTTGGCCGCGGCTGGTATCCATCCGCATATCCAAGGGAGCGTCATACGAGTAAGCGAATCCACGTTCACGCTCATCCAACTGCAGGGACGAGACTCCAAGGTCCATGAGAATGCCATGAACTTCCGGTATGCCCAGGTCCAGCAGGACGTCCTCAATCTCGTCGTACACCGCGTGGACGAGATCGGTGCGGTCAGAAAAGGGTTCCAAGCGGGCTCCGGCCAAGGCCAGGGCTTCCTCGTCGCGGTCGATGCCAACGAGGTGGAGGTCAGGGAAGCGCTGCAACATGGCCTCGGAGTGGCCCCCCATGCCAAGGGTTGCATCGATGGCGACAGGTCTTTCCCCGCGTTTCCTCGCGGCTTCAAAACCGGGAGCGAGCAAGTTGATGCAGCGGTCTTTCAGGACGGGCACGTGGCGCTCCGATGTGGGCTTTGCCGCGTCCTGCTCTTCCACGCTGCCTCCTCTTTCCTCAATCGCTTGCATGCTGATTCTTGAATCGGATCCCCATCCGCGCCTATCGTTCGGCCGGCCTGGCTCAGGGGAAGGTGAGCCAGGAAGACAGTTCGATGGGCGGCTGGAGATCCCATTCAAGAAGCTGGACTGCGGCTTCCTCCAACCGGGATCAGATGAACCCGGGCAGATTGTCGTCATCCGTTTCCGAGAAGGCTGCTTCCTTCTCGTTGAGGTACTCATTCCAAGCTTCGGCATCCCAGATCTCCGCCCGGGTACCGGCACCGATGACCGCCAGTTCCCGACCAAGCCCTGCATATGTCCGGAGCGCCGGCGGAATCGTCACGCGCCCCTGCTTGTCAGGTACCTCATCAGAGGCTCCAGACAGGAAAACCCGAATGTAGTCACGTGCCTGTTTGGAAGACAGTGGCGCCTCCCGCATTGACTCGTGAATGCGTTCGAATTCCTTCTGGCTGAAGACGTAGATGCAACGTTCCTGGCCCCTGGTGAGAACCAATCCGTCGGCAAGCTCCTCACGGAACTTGGCGGGAAGGATGATCCGGCCCTTTTCATCGAGACGCGGCGAGTGAGTACCCAGAAACACTGGTCCACCGCCCCTCAATCAAGGTGCCCGCACATACCCAACACTGCCACTACCCTCTTATGCACTCCACTTTACTCCACAACGCACCACAGTCAACGCAATCGAAGGCGTTTCTCCACCACTTTGAGAATCGTCCGCCCCCACGTCACGCGGTTTTTAGGGCAGTGGCAGAAAGTGGAGGGCCAAATGCACAGGGCAGAGCCGGCCGCTTCGGCGTCCCGGATTTTGTGCCCCGGATCGGGTAATACCAGGCCAGGACGAGGGCAAAGGGGTGGAAAGTGGAGAAAAGGGTGGGAAGTGGAGCGCCACACTCCCCCGCCGGGGATCAACCCTTAAACGCGAAAAGACCCGCAGTGCGGGTCTTTCGTTATCCCCTGTGGAAAATTAGGGGCGTGTTTGATTCAGGAGTGGCCGCGGGTGACGGCTGGGAGCCCGAACGGGACAGTCAGTTGTCGTCGCGACGCCGTTCGTCCCAACGTTCTTCCAAGCTGCTCATGAACGAACTCTTGGGCTTGGTCTTGCCAGGTTTTCCCTTGTTGGCTTTGCCGAAGGCCGCGCCGCGTAACGTGGCAAAGTAGACGCCAGCACCCATGACGATGAAACCAAGGACACCCACAGGTATCGCCTGCATTGATACGCCAACAAGCAGGAGGAGGATACCGGCAATGGCACCAAGCACACCGATGATGACATGCCGGGTAGACCAGCTGCGGATGGGATCCGAACCCATGGTGTTGGCGAACTTCGGATCGTCCTCATGAAGTTGCTTCTCAAGTTGCTCAAGCAGCTTCTGTTCATGCTCCGAGAGGGGCATCGCGACCTCCTTTAGTCAGCCAGCGTCTGGACATAACGCGTCCTGTGCGTCTGTTTCCATAACGATCGGACCAAGAAAATCGTTCCCCAAAATTCCCTCTAGGTTCAGCGGGCATCCCGGGGCCGACTGTTCAGGAAACAGTTTGTCCAGACGATCTAAATCTCTGTAATAAATAGGATAGTTTGTCCGACGCCGTTCTGAAAGACGCGAGGAGTCCTGCCGGGCGCCCGTGCTGGCCTCAGGAGTCCGCAGGCGGCTTTCCAGGTTCCAGGAGCCGTGCCGGAAGAAGCGTTTTGGACCCAAAACGCTCCGAGACCCGGTCAAGCACCTGTTCGGCTGCCCGCCAGTTATCGTCCCGCCGATCAAGGCTCAACTGCAGGGATGCCTGGCCTGCCGGTTCCAATTGCTCAGCCCGAACTCCTACCAATCGAACGCTCATGGATCGCGTCCCCAGGGATTCAAGGAGCTGCACGGCTACTTGGTAGATCAGTTGCGCGCTGTCCACGGGGGTGTGCACGGTGCGGCTGCGTGTGACCGTGGAGAAGTCCGAGTACCGCAGCTTCAATGCCACGGTCCTTGCCAGCATGCCAGCGCTCCTGAGCCGGATGGCAGTACGGTGAGAGAGACGCAGCAATTCCCTGTGCAGTAGAGCATCGTCCGCCGTATCTACCGAGAATGTCTCCTCTGCGCCGATGCTTTTTTCAAGCCTGGCCGGAGTGACGGGCCGCGGGTCGATACCCATGGACAAGCGATGAACGTGCTCACCGCTGGCCCCCAGGACCTTTTTGAGCGACGCCAGGGGCGTTGCCGCGACATCCGCGACTGTGCGGATGCCCAGACGGGAGAGCACTTCGGCAGTTTTGCCACCAACACCCCACAAGGCGCCAACGGGAAGGCTATGGAGATAAGGGATGGAGTCCTCGGCATCGATCTGGAGGATACCGTCGGGCTTGCACCGCGTGGAGGCAATCTTGGCCACAAACTTGGTGCTGGCGATCCCGACGGATGCCGTGATGCCAAGTTCGGACTGGACCCTCCGGCGGATGAGGTGCCCGATATCCATCGGCGACCCAAGTCGACGAATCGCGCCTCCCACGTCCAGGAAGGCTTCGTCTACACTAAGCGGCTCCACCAGGTCAGTGATGGAGGCGAAAATCTCCATGAGTTGGGCGGAAACCTCGTAGTATTCCGTGTGCCGGGGGTTGATGATCACCGCGGCTGGACACCGCCTCATGGCAATGGACATCGGCATGGCGGACTTCACACCTGTGGCCCGGGCTTCATAAGAAGCAGAAAGCACCACGGAACGTTCTGCGGGGAACCCAACAATGACCGGTTTGCCCCGAAGATCGGGACGGCGGCGCAGTTCCACCGAGACGAAGAAAGCGTCCATATCCACGTGGAGTATGCTGGTTCGCCGCATCTCCCGCAGGGCATCTCCGGCGCTGCGGGCGGGCTTGCTGCCGGCACTTTGAGTGCCACCGAATGCTTCCTGCCTCACAACGGCAATACTATGCCCGACCTCTGACTAAACTGGAGGCACAGTCCGGCTCAGCCCCAGGAAGGATACCCTGTGAAGCTCTTTGGAACTCCTCAATCGCGAGGGTTTGCCCTGCTCGCAGTCAGTGTCGCTTTGGCGGCGTCAGCATGCACCCCGTCACCCGGCGGTTCGGCAGCGCCGTCCGCTTCAAGCGCTTCCTCGCCGTCGTCGGCGACGCCAACTCCGTCATCATCGGCTTCCGGTTCCACGGCTTCGCCTGAAACCACCTCATTCACGGAAACCCCCGCAGCGGCTCCCGACGCCACGGCAACGGTTAACGCACTTGTTCCGGGTTTCCCTGAGCAGCTCATCCCGGTCATGCCCAAGACTTCTGTTCGTTCAAGCAGTGTGGACAAGAGCGCTGCAGTAGCCACAGTGGCTCTCGTGGGAACAATCAAGGCTCCGCCGGAGGGCGTTGTGGACTACTACAAAACGTCCATGGAGGCGCAGGGATTTAAGCTTGTCCCCGGCCCGTCGGCTGTCGGCAATGTCACCTCCTTGGACTTCATCCGTGGTGACGGCGAGACGGTGAACGTTTCGGTCAGGCAAAAAGAAGGCGTCTCAACGTTCACTATCGGTGCCAACGTGGCGGCCGGATCCGTCAAGTGACGGCTACTTCCAACGTCACCTCGGAGCAGACACAGTTCATTAGTGGTGTTGCCGGCAAACTGAGGGACTTCATGTCGGAGCAGCGGGACCTTATGGCCTCGGTTTCTCCCGATGTAGAACCGCTTATTGGATCGATTTCGGATCTGGTCACCGGTGGAAAACGTCTCCGGGCCTTAATGTGTTACTGGGGCTGGAGGGGCGCCGGCGGCGCCGCCGCCGATCCGGACATCGTCACGGCCGGGTGCGCCCTGGAGCTATTCCAAGCGGCGGCCCTGATCCACGACGACATCATCGATCGATCCGACACCCGCCGCGGCGGCCCAAGCGTGCACAAGCGGTTCAGCCAGCTCCATGAAATGAATGGCTGGGCGCTGGACAGCGGGCGTTTTGGCGATGCGGCGGCTATCCTTACCGGCGACCTTTGCCTTTCCTTCAGCGAAGAGTCCTTTACGGAAATCGGCCCCAGGGCAGCAGCGGGAACTCCTGCACGCCGAATCTTCAACATCATGCGGGCAGAAGTGATGGCAGGTCAGTACCTCGACATCCTGGAAGAAGTGGCCGGCCCCGTCCGTGACAGAGCCGGATCCGTAGAGCGGGCAAAGTCCATTATTCGGTACAAGTCCGCAAAATACTCCACGGAACATCCTCTGGCGTTGGGCGGCGCCTTGGCTGGCGCTCCCGCCGGCTTGCTCAACGGTTACTCGGAGTTTTCCTTACCACTGGGTGAGGCTTTCCAAATGCGGGACGACGTCCTGGGCGTCTTTGGCGATCCCGAGACGACCGGCAAGCCCGCTGGGGACGACCTCCGGGAAGGCAAACGCACTGTTCTGGTTGGTTTTGCCATCAACCAGGCGCCGCCGAGAGAGGCAGACTTCCTTGACCGTATGCTCGGCAAACCTGACCTTGGCGAGGACGAGGTAGCTGAATTACGACGCGTCATGGTTGAGTGCGGCGCGTTGGAGGCCACGGAGTCGCTGATCGCCGAGCTAAGCAACAGGGCCTTCGAAGCCCTGGAACGCCTGCCCCTTGACGACGTGCCCCTGGTGGCGTTACGCCAGCTTGCCGAAGCCGCTGTTAGTCGGGCGGCCTGACCCGCGGGCAGCCAGAACAAACAAGACATGCAGCGACGACGGCGGTGAATCACCGCCGTCGTCCGCGTTTTCCGGCTCCCGCTCAGGAGGCACTGTCCCGGGAGGAGCTGTTACCAGGCCAGGGACTGGGCGCGGCGCCTGATCTCTGTCTTTCGCCCCTCGCGCAGGGCGTCAATGGGGCGCCCCCGCAATGATTCGTCCGGGGTGAACAGCCAGATGATCAGTTCTTCGTCGTTGTAACCAGCATCGCTGAGAACCGCAATGGTTCCCTTGAGGCTATCCACAACATGCCCGTCCTGGATGAAGAGGGCAGGGATTGAGCGGATATTCCGTTCTCCCCGCCGGATGGCGACAAGCGCGCGCTCATCCAGAAGTCCGTGGACTTTGGTGATGGAAACTTCCAACAGTTCGGCAACATCCGGCAGCGGCAGCCAGTCGGAAACAAGGCTTTCTACATTACTCACGGATCAAGGTTGCCACGCCGCCCCGCCCGGCGCATAGCCGGAGTTCAATGCCGATGCACGCAGAAAGCTTGGCAGTCGCAATTTCGGCCATTTCAAATGTGGCTATTTGTCCGGTTTGACAGGACTTGTTGTGCTCATCGACTAAGTGTGAGAGATTCACACTGATCACATTTGCATCACTGATAACATCAGCAACATTGGTAACACTGACAACAGCACTAATAATCCCCCGCTGTTTGAGATGAGGACACATTTCATGACGACGCCCCGCTCGCCGAAACGAACCATGAGCATGCCGGTCATCGCGGCAACCACGGCTGCGCTTCCCGCCGTGGTTTTGTCCTCGCTTGCCCTGGCCCAACCGTCCATGGCAACACCAGCGCCGCAGCCTCGGAAGATTCCGGCTACCCTCGCTGCGGCCATGAAAGCGCAAGCAGTCAACGTGGGCTCGGTCATTCCCGCGCAGGCCGTGGCCACCACCCTCCCTGCGGCCCTGCGTCCCATGGCTCCGTCAGTACCGGACACTTACACGATCGTGCGCGGCGATACGATCAGCGCCATCGCGCGCCGTTTCAACGTGGACACGACGGCCGTTCTTCAGCTGAACAAGCTCTCTGCCACCACCCTGATCTACCCGGGACAGACCATCAAGCTCAAGGGCACAGCCCCGGCAGCGCCCGCCCAGCCTGGTCCGACCGCCCCCAGTGCGCCCAGCACCCAGGGCAGCGCAACCGTCTACACCGTGGTCTCCGGAGACACCCTGGGTGGCATCGCAGCCAAACACGGCGTTCCGCTGTCAAGCATCTTCAGCTGGAACGGTCTGAACGGAAGCTCCATTATTTATCCCGGGCAGAAAATCAAGGTCAGTGGTGGATCTGCCCCTTCAGCGCCAGCAGCCCCCGCACCCGCACCTGCGCCCGCCCCACTGGCCGGCACAGGTTCCTACACCATCAAGGCGGGCGACACCCTCAGTTCCATCGCTTCCCGACACGGGGTTTCCCTGGCCGCTTTGATGGCCGCCAACAACAACGTGACTGCCACCACCGTCATCTATCCGGGCCAGAAGCTCACCATCCCCGGCGCCGGCTTGCAGCCGGCCGGTGACACCAAGCCACTGGTGCCCAGCACTTTCCTGGGCTTCACCTACCCGCCGGCAGTTGTCAACTCGGCCAACGAGAACAAGGCCTTGCTCAACGCCTCACCCGTACCCAGCCGGGCTGAAATGAAGAGCATCGTAGCTGACACGGCCCGGCGCATGGGCGTCAGCCCTTCCCTGGCTTTGGCCTTCGCCGAACAGGAATCAGGCTTTGACCAGCGGGCAGTCTCACCCGCCAATGCAATCGGCACCATGCAGGTTATTCCCTCTTCCGGCCAGTGGGCGTCCGACCTCGTGGGTCGAAAACTGAATCTCCTGGACCCGTACGACAACGCCACGGCAGGTGTCGCCATCATCCGAACCCTTATTGCGACCAGCAAGGACCTGGACACGGCGATTGCCGGCTACTACCAGGGTCAGTACTCGGTCAGTAAGTACGGCATGTACGACGACACCAAGCGCTACGTCGAATCGATCAAGGCCCGCCAGCGCACCTTTGGCTAGGCCATCAACTGCACCTTTGAAGGGGCCCGAAACCCACGTGGATTCGGGCCCCTTCCCTGCCTCGTTTAGGATCGTATGGTGCAAGAACCAACGCAGGACCACCTCATCGGGACAACCGTAGACGGCCGATACACGGTCCGATCCCGCCTCGCGAGGGGCGGTATGTCCACTGTCTACCTGGCCACGGACCAGCGCTTGGAGCGCGACGTGGCCCTCAAAGTCCTGCACCCGCACCTCGCCAACGATCCCACCTTCCTGGAGAGACTAAGCCGCGAAGCAAAAGCGGCCGCGAGCCTGTCGCACCCGCACATCGTCGGCGTCCTCGACCAAGGCGAGGACGGCCATATCGCCTACCTGGTCATGGAGTACGTCAAGGGACATACTCTTCGCGACACTCTTGACGAACAGGGTGCCTTGCCGCCGCGCCTTGCCTTGGCGCTGATCGATCCTGTCATCGAGGGCCTGGCCGCCGCCCACCGCTCAGGCTTGATCCACCGTGACGTCAAGCCCGAGAACGTTCTCATTGCTGACGACGGACGCATCAAAGTGGGAGACTTTGGACTGGCCAGGGCGATCTCTGCCAACACCAGTACCGGTGCCCTCATTGGCACTGTGGCGTACTTGGCTCCCGAGCTGGTGCTCGGCCAGCCGGCAGATGCCCGCAGCGACATCTACTCGGCAGGCATCATGCTCTATGAGATGTTGACGGGCAAACAACCTTACGCAGGAGACTCTCCTATCCAGGTTGCCTATCAGCACGTCAATGCTGTGGTGGGACGTCCTTCGGAGGCCGCTCCCGGCCTCGCCCAGGACCTTGATGAACTGGTGCAGTGGTGCACAGCGGTAGATGCGGAGAACAGGCCCGTGGACGGTACTGCTTTGCTGACCGAGCTCCGCCACATCCGCACCACGCTGACGGACGAGGAACTGGACCGCAGGCAGGCGTCCTCCCGATTGCCCGGCTCCCCCACCCCCGCCGCGGCCACCGCTGCCTTTGGCGGTTCCGATGCACCCGGGGTTCCCGGCGGGAATCCCACAGAGGCCATCGCCTCCACTGCCTCTCCCACGGAATTGATCGCCCACCAGAGCAACCCCACCACCATCATGGCTGCGGGTGCTTCAGGCAGGCTGCAGGCCGCAGCTGTTGATCCGGGGAACGAACCGGACCTTCGCCGGCCCGGCAAACGGGAGCTGAAGAGACTCGAACGGCAGGAGAGCAAAGACCGCGCACGAGCAGCTGCCACTCCAAGTCGCCCGCTACGCGAGGGCAACCCCCGCCGCCGCGGCATTATCTGGACTATCGTGATCGTTATCCTCGCAACGCTTGCCGCGTCGGCCGGTTGGTTCTTTGGCATGGGACCCGGATCGCCCGGAACCGTCCCGGACGTCAAGAACAAAACCGTGGCCGAGGCACAACAGCTCCTCCGCACTGCCGGCTTCCAATCAGAACCGAAGGATGTTTTCGACGACGACATTCTTGCAGGGCTGGCCGTTGGCACCGAACCGGAGTCCGGCACCGAGGTTCGGAAGTTCCAGCCCATCACGCTTTTCGTCTCCAAGGGGGCCCAGCTGTTCGCCCTGCCCGATCTGACCGGTGGCACGTTGGACGAGGCCAAGATTGCCTTGAATTCCGCTGAAATGGCCCTCGGCAACGTCACGCAAGCCTTCGACGAGAAGATTCCCGCCGGCGTCGTGATTTCGCAGGACCCAGCCAAAGGTACAGAGGTGAGGCATGGCACCCCAGTGTCGCTGGTGGTCTCCAAGGGACCCCAGCCCATTCCTGTTCCCGATGTGCGCGGATTGACTCAGGACGCAGCCGTCAAGGCCATTCAGGATGCCGGGCTGAAAGCAGTTATCGCTCCGGAGACGGTGAATGATAAGACGGTTCCCAAGGGCGCTGTTGTTTCCCAGATACCTGCGAACGGAACCCTGGTCCGGGGCGAAGCGGTGACGCTCACTGTATCCAAGGGACCCAAGTTGGTGAAGGTGCCCAGCTTCATCGGCAAGCAGGCCGATGAAGCTGAAAAGGAACTGAAAAGGCTCGGTTTCAAGGTTGAGGTCAACAAAATCCTGGGTGGCTTCTTCGGTACCGTCCGGGACCAGAACCCGGTCAATGCCGAGATACCGGAAGACTCAGTGGTCACCCTGACAGTCGTCTAGCAACACCACGGAAAAGGCGCGGTCCGGAGATCCGGACCGCGCCTTTTGAGTCTCTACCTCTTGGAGAGGGCTCCTGCCACCAGGAAGGCCATCTCAAGGGACTGCATGTGGTTCAGGCGAGGATCACACACCGACTCATAACGGTCCAGGAACGCGTCCTGGTCGATCGGGTCGGCACCGCCCAAGCACTCGGCGACGTCATCGCCGGTCATTTCAACGTGCAGTCCGCCCGGGACTGTGCCCAGGGCGTGGTGGACTTCGAAGAATCCACGCACTTCGTCAATAACGTCATCGAAGTTGCGCGTCTTGTAGCCGTTGGGCGACGTGACCGTGTTGCCGTGCATCGGATCGGTCACCCACAGCACCTGCGCACCGGAAGCAGTGACGCGTTCGACGACGGCCGGCAGCTTCTCGCGGATGTTGCCGGCGCCCATGCGGGTGATGAACGTGAGGCGGCCCGGTTCGCGGTTGGGGTCCAGTTTGTCGATGAGGCGCAGGGCATCGTCTCCGCTGGTGGTTGGCCCAAGCTTGACGCCGATGGGGTTTCGCACGCGGGACAGGAAGTCAACGTGGGCGTGGTCCAGTTCCCGGGTCCGCTCGCCAATCCACAGGAAGTGCGCGGACGTGTCGTAAGGCAAGCCGGTACGCGAATCGATGCGGGTCAATGCGCGCTCGTAGTCGAGCAGCAATGCTTCGTGGCTGGCAAAGAACTCGACGCGCTTAAGTGCCTCAAAGTCGGCGCCGCAGGAGTCCATGAAGCTGATGGCACGATCGATGTCGCGCGCCAGCGATTCGTAGCGCGCGTGTGCCGGGTTCTCGGTGAACCCCTTGTTCCACTGGTGAACCAGGCGGAGATCGGCGAAGCCGCCTTGGGTAAAGGCGCGGATGAGGTTCAGCGTGGACGCGGACGTGTGGTACGCCTGGAGCATCCGACCGGCGTCGTGGGCGCGGGATTCCGGGGTGAAATCATAGCCGTTGACGATGTCGCCGCGGTACGCGGGAAGCGTCACGCCGTCGCGGGTCTCGTCATTGGAAGAGCGCGGCTTCGCGAACTGGCCGGCCATCCGCCCCATTTTGATGACAGGCATGGCAGCGCCGTATGTGAGGACCACGGCCATCTGGAGGATTGTTTTGACCCGGGCACTGATCTTGTCCGCGGTAGCGGCCTCAAAAGTTTCAGCGCAGTCACCGCCCTGCAGGAGGAAGGCTTTGCCCTGGGCAGCGGCAGCAAGGCGCTCCCTCAGGACGTCCACTTCGCCCGCGAACACCAAGGGGGGCACCACCGAGAGTTCCTTGACGGAAGCCTTGAAGACCTCAGTGTTGGACCATGTGGGCTGCTGGGAAATGGGCAGGTCCCGCCAAGCGTCGAGCCCGGGATAGTTCGCTGCCCCGCTCTGGGAGGTGCTTGCGAGAGGGTCTGCTGCGGAGGGTGCGGTGTTCGCGGTTAGCTCAGTCACCCTTCAAGAGTAGTAGCCCACGGCAAGGTTGCGGGACTGCAGCCGTAACCGATGCCGCCGCCTACGTCACAGTTTCTCCGCTGATCCGTTTCCGTCACCTCGGGGTTCATCCCTGTCCTCCGCAATGTCGGATGTTACGTCTTCGGCAACCTCGATCTTATGGACAGGCTCCGGGCCTTTGCCAGCCAACTGGGCCTTGACCACTGCTGCGTACTCGTCCACGTATTCCTGGCCGGAAAGCCGCATCAGTTCATACATGATTTCATCTGTCACAGCCCTCTGGATCAGCCGGTCGTCTTCCATGCCGTAGTAGCGGCTAAAGTCCAGAGGCTGTCCGAAGATCAGGCCGATCCGGCGGATGTTGGGGAGTCGTTTGCCGATGGGCTGGACTTTCTCCGTCCCGATCATTGCCACGGGCACCACGGGAACGCGTGTTTGGAGTGCCAGCTTGGCCACGCCCACCTTGCCGCGGTAGAGCCGGGCATCCGGGCTGCGCGTGCCCTCCGGATAGATCCCCAGCAAGCCTCCGGAGTTCAGGACGTCCTTACCTGCCTGCAGTGACATTTCCGACGCCGCGCCGCCGGAACGGTCCATCGGCAGTTGATTGCTCAACCTGAAGAACAGCGCGGTCAGCCGGCCTTTGAGTCCTTTTCCTGTGAAGTACTCGGACTTGGCCAGGAAGATCACCGGACGATGAACCATCAAGGGCAGGAAGATGGAGTCCGAGAAGGACAAGTGGTTGGAGGCCAGGATGGCAGCTCCGCTTTCAGGAACGTTGTCCAGTCCCTTCACCCAAGGACGGAACAGGAGCTTGAGGATGGGACCGAGAAAGATCCTCTTCATGACCCAATAGAACACGTTTGTCCTCTCACGGCCGATTGGTTGGCATGCACCCGGGCAACCCGGCCGGCACTCAACTGCAACCCTACTCCAGTGAGAAATGTCAGGAACAGTGACACGATGGACGCATGACGGAACGCAACAAAACCGCCGCGCCGCTCGCTTTCCACCATGCCGGACATGGAGCCAACGCATCCATCGGCGTGGCGATTTGCCACGGCTTCACCGGAAGTCCCCTCAGCGTCCTCCCTTGGGCCGAATACCTCGCCAAGCAGGGCTTCGCAGTCTCAGTGCCCCTCCTTCCCGGGCATGGCACCAGTTGGCGTGACCTCGCCACCACAAGGTGGCAGGACTGGTACCGGACCTTCGAGCAAAGTTATTTGGATCTTGCGGCGAAGACGGAGACGTGTTTCGTGGCTGGACTCTCCATGGGCGGAGCCTTGGCTCTGCGGGTGGCCTCCCGCCATGAAGTTCCCGGACTGGTCCTGGTGAACCCGGGGCTGAGCTTCTACGACCGCCGGGTGCGGTACGTCGGCGCGTTGAAGTACGTCATGCCCACTACCACCCCCATAGTGGAGGACAGGCCCGCGCCCATAACGATCGAGGAAGGCGACTACTCCAAGACGCCACTTAAGTCCGTCCACGAACTCAAAAAGCTTTTCCGCGCAGCTACCCGGGGCCTGCCGCACGTGGAGGCTCCCGCGCTGGTGTTCAAGTCCTCGGTTGACGACGTCATCCCGCCGAGCTCAGTGGCCACCATCAGCAAGTACATCGACTCCTCGCGCCTCACAGTGGTCACGCTTCCACACAGCGGACACGTAGCCACGCTGGATGTTGACGCACCCACCATTTTTGAAGAATCGGCCGGCTTTTTCCGCCAGCGTGCCGGGGACAGAGTAGCCTCAGAGTCATCATGAAAATGCTCCCCGACTTTTCGCCGTTCCACAGCAGCTGGAAGGGTGCCGGTCCGCGCGTCGGTGTGGTCATGTCCCACGGGTTCACGGGAAGTCCGCACAGCGTCAGGCCGTGGGCCGAACACCTCGCTGCATCCGGCTACGCCGTCAGGCTGCCGTTGCTGCCCGGACATGGCACCACGTGGCAAGACATGGCCACCCGCTCGTGGCGGGAGTGGCACCGCGCCGTGGATGATGCGTACCTTGAGCTGGCTTCCGAGTGCGATTACGTTTTCTCTGCCGGTTTGTCCATGGGCGGAACGCTGGCCTTGCGGATAGCAGCCACGCGTCCCATTGCAGGGACAGTGGTGGTGAACCCTGGACTCGTTTTGGACGATCCGCGGGCTGTCATCGTCGCTGCCCTCAAGTATGTGGTGAAAACAACTCCGGCCATCGCCAACGACATCCTCAAACCGGACCAGGACGAAGGTGCCTACGCCCGGACGCCCGTTGCGGCGGCCCACCAGCTCAAGAAGATGTACAAGGACACCGCGGCCATCCTGCCGCGCATCAGCTCACCCGTTCGGGTCTACAAGTCAACCGTTGACAACGTCATCTCGAACGCGAGCCTGGAGTTCCTCAGATCCCGGGTTCAGGCACCGGTGGATGTCAGCTACCTCCACAACAGCCACCATGTTGCCACCCTTGATAATGACGCTCCGGAGATTTTCTCCGGGACAGTCGACTTTATTCAGAAGACCGTAGCGGCCCTGGCCGGGCACGGGCTCTCCCCCGAAAAGGACACAGCCCATGAACAGGCCTGATCCCAATTCCGCTGATCAAAGCGCAAACAAGGACGACGACGCCGTGTGGCAGGATCTGGTGGCCCGGCTGGAGGCCACACAGTCAGGCCCCGAAGGGGAATCGCCGAAGCACGCGACGCCGCACGACATCAACGAGGCTCCGGGCTCCGAGGCCGGGCTTCAGCCGGAGTCCGGAAGGACTTTCAAGGACTTCGATCCACTCGGGTTGTCCGCCCCTGCCCCGGAACCGTTACCTGACCCGGCGGCAGTGCATGCCGATGCCGAAGCGGGAGTCCGACCGTCCGGACCTCGTGACTTCGAAGTCGAAGACGAGGACGAGGACCACACCTTCGTTCCTGAGGATCCGCCAAGCCTGGCCGGAACTGAGCCGCTGGTCATGCTGGCGTGGGTGGGTGCCGTGGGCGGACCCATTGCTTTGCTTTTCACGGCCATGTTTTGGCGGTCCGCGCCATTGACGGCAATTCTTGGCATTGTCGGCATTTTCGTGGCGTCTGTGCTCTACCTCATCATGCGGCTTCCGCAGGAAAAGAATGAGGACGACGACGGCGCCCGCCTCTAGGGGCACGGAGCCGGTCCCGGCGTGGCAAGCTTAGCTGCGCGCCCGTCCGCTGACGCGTGACAGGTCTGCTGCGCCGATCATGCCGGCACGCGGGCCGAGGGCCGCGAGCTCGATCCTCGCCATGGGACGGAAACCCCGCCCTGTCAGATTCTTCGCGAATGACTCACGGGCAGGTCCGGCGAGCAACTCCCCCGCGTCACACAGTCCCCCGCCTATGACGAACATCCCGGGGTCAAGTGCTGCTGCGAGGTTGGCCAAACCCAGTCCCAACCATTCGCCTTGGTCGGCGAGGAGTTCGCGGGACGTGGCATCGCCCGCAAGTGCCAGCGAGGTCACGGCTGCGCCTGACAGGTTCTCAGCAGTCCCGCCTGCCTTCTCCAACAGGGCACGGCCTGCGGGGGAATTGGTCCGTACCAGCTGCCGGGCTTCACGGCCCAGCGCGTTACCGGAGGCGTACTGCTCCCAGCAGCCGCGGTTACCGCATTCGCAGCGGTGTCCCCCGGGGAAAATAATCTGGTGACCGAATTCCCCGGCCACGCCGTATCGTCCCCGTTCCACGCGGCCATCCATGACCATGGCACCTCCAATGCCTGTGCCCAGTGTGATGCAGACCAGGCGGCTTTCACCTTGGCCTGAGCCAAAGCGCCACTCAGCCCACGCGGCAGCATCGGCGTCGTTCGTGAGTAGTACTGGACGCCTCAGCAACTTCTGGAGGCTTTCCCTCAGCGGCTCGTTACGCCAGGCCAGATGGGGGCTGAACAGCACAGTGCCGCCGTCGAGGTCCATCCATCCTGCGGCACCGATGCCCACTGAAGCGATCCGGTGTCCTGCACTGAGCTCGTCCACCAGCTCCACAATGGTCTGCTCGACAGCTCGGGGGTCCGCGCCTGGCGTGGACCTGCGCGCCTCGGCGAGGACCCGCCCCTCTGCGTCCACAACACCAGCGGCTACCTTGGTGCCGCCGATGTCGATTCCGATCGCCAGTCCGCGACGGCCCAAATGGCTTCGTCGGGCAGCCCAAGGCACATCCCTCCATGCCGAGGCAGGTGGCTTGGGTCTGACCAGGGAACTGGACCGTAATGCGGGCATCCCCTCATCCTATTCCGCAGGGCGGGGCAGCACCGGCATCGCCTGGGCATGGATGGCATCGAGTTGCTTGAATACACGGCTCATCCGTAAAGTTACTCGCCAGTAGGTGAAATAGAACACACCTCCGCGAGCGGGCATACTAGAGTGGAAGCAGCCCCTCGTGGCCCGTGGATATCAAAGGAGCTACCGTGCGTGAAATCAGTGTTCCTCCCCTCGTGAACATCGCCCCGGAAACCAACATCACGGACCTCGTGATCCGAGAGGCAGAAAAGGCATCCAACCCTGCATTGTTTTCCAAGTTGGACGGCAATGGGCAGTGGCAGGACATCCGTGCAAAAGACTTCCTGCAAGACGTGAGGGCCTTGGCAAAGGGCCTCATTGCCAGTGGAGTCGGCGTGGGCGATCGTGTGGGCATCATGTCCCGCACTCGCTACGAATGGTCACTCGTGGACTTCGCCATCTGGTTTGCCGGAGCCGTCTCTGTCCCGATCTACGAAACGTCGTCGCCTTCACAAGTGGCATGGAACCTGGGCGACTCAGGCGCTGTGGCAGCCTTTGGCGAAGCAGCGCACCATGAGGACGTCATCCGCCAGGCTGTCGCCGCAGAGGACATCACATCGGTGGCAAACGTCTGGCAGCTTGAGGGCGCCGGACTCGATGCGCTACGCACTGCAGGTGCAGGCGTCCCCGATGACGAACTGGAGTCCCGCCGTTCCTCAGCCGGACTCAAGGATCTCGCCACGATTATCTACACCTCCGGCACCACCGGCAGGCCCAAGGGCTGCGAACTGACCCACGGCAACTTCGTGGAGCTCTCCGAGAATGCCCGCGCTTCATTGCCCGAAATCATCAACGAGTCTGCCAAGACCATCATGTTCCTCCCGTTGGCCCACGTCTTCGCACGTTTCATTTCCGTGCTTGCCGTGGCCGGCGGGGTGAAGGTGGCGCACACCCCGGACATCAAGAACCTGTTGGCTGACCTCCAGAGCTTCCAGCCGACGTTCATCCTGGCTGTGCCCCGAGTCTTCGAGAAGGTCTACAACTCGGCGCTGACCAAGGCAGAGGACGGCGGCAAGGGAGCCATCTTCCACCGCGCAGTGGATACTGCAATCGCCTACTCCAAAGCACGTGAGTCCGGTTCGCTGGGACTTGGCTTGAAGCTCAAGCACGCCTTGTTCGACAAACTCGTCTACGGGAAGCTCCGTGCCGCGATGGGCGGCCATGTTGCCCACGCCGTCTCGGGAGGCGGCCCGTTGGGTGAACGGCTCGGGCACTTCTTCCAGGGCATCGGCCTACAGATCCTCGAGGGCTACGGCCTGACCGAGACCACGGCGCCAATCTCCGTAAACACACCGTCCATGATCAAGATCGGCACGGTAGGTGCCCCCTTGCCGGGCAACTCGGTCAAGATCGCGGATGACGGTGAAATCCTCGCCAAGGGTGTCTGCGTCATGCGCGGTTACTACAAGCGTGAAGACCTCACTGACGAAACGTTTGTTGACGGCTGGTTCCGCACC
This sequence comes from Arthrobacter sp. M2012083, assembly GCF_000281065.1. Taxonomy (GTDB): domain Bacteria; phylum Actinomycetota; class Actinomycetes; order Actinomycetales; family Micrococcaceae; genus Arthrobacter. The sequence continues at coordinate 41,657 of NZ_AKKK01000066.1, read as the reverse complement.
GGAGACATCGGCGAACTGGACAACAACGGCTTCCTCAAGATCACTGGCCGCAAGAAGGAAATCATCGTTACTGCCGGCGGAAAGAACGTAGTTCCTGCCCTGCTGGAGGACCAGATCCGCGCGGATGCCTTGGTTTCCCAGGTTCTTGTGGTGGGCGACAACCGTCCGTTCATCGGCGCCCTGGTCACCCTGGACGAAGAAGCGCTCCCGGGCTGGCTGGATCGCCACGGCCTCCCCGCAAGCACCACAGTCGCCGAGGCCACCGACCACCCGGTAGTTAAGGCAGCAGTCCAGGAACTCATCAGCAAGGCCAACCAGTCGGTGTCCCAGGCCGAGGCCATCAAGTCCTTCAGGATCGTTCCAGCGGACTTCACCGAAGCCTCAGGTCACCTGACCCCATCCCTCAAGGTCAAGCGGGCCCAGGTCATGAAGGACTTCGACACCGTTATCGAGGAAATGTACACCGCACCCCGCGCATCCTAGCCAAGGGCGTTTCAGCCAGGAGTAGCAGAAAAAAGTACCCCGTCCGGATTCTTCCGGACGGGGTACTTTCTTAGGTGGATGGCTAACCGATCACCAGCAGCAAGTCGCCGCCCTGGACCTGCTCAACCGAGGAAATGGCGAGGCGGGAGACCGTGCCGGCCACCGGCGTCGTGATGGACGCTTCCATTTTCATCGCCTCAATGGTGGCAACAGTGTCGCCGGCGTTGACAACATCGCCCACCTTGGCCGTTACCGTAACCGCGCCTGCAAACGGGGCGGCAACCTGGCCTGGTTGCGCAGGATCCGCCTTCTCAGCGGCCTTGACGTTGCTTACCACCGAACGGTCACGAACAACAACGGGCCTGGACTGGCCATTGAGCGTGCACATCACGGTGCGCATGCCCTTCTCGTCGGCCTCGGAGACAGCCTCAAGCTGGGCAATGAGGCGAACACCCTTCTCCAGCTCGATGACGTGCTCTGCGCCCTGCTGGAGACCGTACAGGTAGTCACGGGTGTCCAGCACGGAGATGTTGCCGTAGGTGTCAACGCTCTTCAGGTAGTCCTTGGTGGGTCCTGCGAAGAGCAAACGGTTCAGCGTGTGCTGCCGCGTCTTGGAATCACCCTTGAGCGCGGCGCTGTCCTCGGCACTGATATCAACGTCCCGCACCTTGACGCTGCGGCCTTGAAGGGCCTTGGTGCGGAACGGCTCAGGCCAGCCTCCGGGGGGATCACCGAGCTCCCCGGAGAGGAAGCCGATCACGGAGTCCGGGATGTCGTAGTTCTGCGGGTTCTCGTTGAAGTCCGCGGGATCGGCGTTGAGTCCTACCAGGTGCAACGCGAGATCGCCCACCACCTTGGAGGAAGGAGTGACCTTCACCAAGCGGCCCAGGATCCGATCAGCTGCCGTGTACATGTCCTCAATGGCCTCGAACTGCTCCCCAAGGCCCAAGGCGATGGCCTGCTGGCGAAGGTTTGACAGCTGGCCGCCGGGGATTTCGTGCTGGTAGACGCGGCCAGTGGGACCCGGAAGACCGGATTCGAAGGGGGCATAGACGCGACGGACGGCTTCCCAGTAGGGCTCAAGGGCACCGACGTTAGTCAGGCTGAGCCCGGTATCGCGGGGTGTGTTGGCCAATGCAGCGACCAGCGCCGACGCGGCGGGCTGGCTCGTGGTGCCCGCCAGGGATGCAGATGCCACGTCAACGGCATCCACGCCAGCGTCGACAGCAGCCAGCAGAGTGGCAAGCTGACCACCCGCGGTGTCGTGGGTGTGCAGGTGCACCGGCAGGTCGAAGCGCTCACGCAGGGCAGAAACCAGCTTCGCGGCAGCAGCCGGACGCAGGAGGCCCGCCATGTCCTTAATGGCAAGGATGTGGGCACCGGCGTCCACGATCTTCTGGGCCAGGTCCAGGTAGTAGTCGAGGGTGTAGAGGTCCTCGTTCGGGTCCAGGAGGTTGCCTGTGTAGCAGAGAGCCACCTCAGCGACGGCAGTCCCTGTTGCACGCACCGCCCGGATTGCGGGGGCCATCTGGTTGACGTCGTTGAGGGCGTCAAAGATACGGAAGATGTCGATGCCCGTAGCGGCAGCCTCGTTAACGAAGGCCTCCGTCACCTCTTCCGGGTACGGGGTGTAGCCGACGGTATTGCGTCCGCGGAGCAGCATCTGAATACAGGTGTTCGGCAACGCCTTGCGCAAGGCGGCCAGGCGGTCCCACGGGTCCTCACCGAGGAAGCGGAGCGCGACGTCGTACGTTGCGCCACCCCAGGCCTCCACGGACAGCAGCTCGGGCATGAGTGCCGTCACTGCCGGACCGGCGGCCACGAGGTCACGGGTGCGCACCCGTGTTGCCAGCAGCGACTGGTGGGCATCGCGGAACGTGGTGTCCGTGACAGCCACCGCCTGCTGCTCACGGAGAGCCTTGGCAAAGCCCTCCGGCCCAAGTTCGATCAACTTCTGGCGCGAACCCGACGTGGGAACCGGGCCATCGATCGCCGGCAGCTTGCTCGCTGGGTCCGAATGGACAGCGAGCTCGCCGTTGGGTTTGTTGACGGTGACCTCAGCCAACCAAGTGAGCAACTTGGTGCCACGGTCTGCAGAAATGTGCGACTTCAGCAGTTCAGGGCGCTTGTCGATGAAGTCCGTGGCCACGTTTCCGGCATTGAAGTCCGGATCCGCGAGAACAGCCTGCAGGAAGGGAATGTTGGTGGACACGCCACGGATACGGAACTCAGCCAAACCACGACGCGCGCGGGCTACGGCCGCAGGGTAGTCACGGCCACGACACGTCAGCTTCACCAGCATGGAGTCAAAGTGCGGGCTGATCTCGGCACCCGAGTAGACCGTACCGCCGTCGAGCCTGACACCGGCGCCACCGGCAGAACGGTAGCCAGTGATCTTTCCAACGTCAGGACGGAATCCGTTGGACGGGTCCTCTGTGGTGATACGGCACTGCAGCGCCGCACCCTTGATGGACACCGAATCCTGGCTCAGCCCCAGGTCCGCAAGGGTTTCCCCTGACGCGATCCGCATCTGGGCCTGCACGAGGTCAACGTCGGTGATTTCCTCCGTGACGGTGTGCTCCACCTGGATGCGGGGGTTCATCTCAATGAAGACGTGCTGGCCGGCCCGCTCCCCTTCTGTGTCCACCAGGAACTCCACGGTTCCGGCGTTAACATAGTTCAAGGCCTTGGCGAATGCCACGGCGTCGCGGTAAAGAGCCTGGCGAATGTTCTCATCCAGGTTCGGTGCGGGGGCAATCTCCACCACTTTCTGGTGGCGGCGCTGTAGCGAACAGTCACGCTCGAAGAGGTGCATGACGTTGCCTTCGGCGTCGGCCAGGATCTGCACTTCGATGTGGCGGGGACGCAGAACTGCCTGCTCAAGGAACATGGTGGGATCGCCGAAAGCCGCATCAGCTTCACGCATGGCGGACTGCAATGCTTCGGGGAGGGCTTCGCGCGTCTCAACACGCCGCATGCCACGGCCGCCACCGCCGGCAACGGCCTTGGCGAAGATGGGGAAGCCGATCTCGTCGGCGGCAGCGATCAGCTCGTCAAGGTCCTTGGAGGGCTTGCTCGACTTCAGGACCGGGACGCCGGCCTTACGAGCGGCTTCCAGGGCGGCAACCTTGTTGCCTGCAAGCTCCAGGACCTCCGCGGGCGGGCCCACGAAGGTGATGCCTGCTGCCTTGGCCGCCCGGGCGAGGTCCGGGTTCTCGGAGAGGAAGCCATAGCCGGGGTAAATGGCGTCAGCGCCGGCTTCTTTGGCGACACGGACAACCTCCTCTACGTCCAGGTAGGCGCGGACGGGATGGCCCACCTCGCCGATCAGGTACGCTTCGTCGGCCTTCTGCCGGTGGATCGAGTTACGGTCCTCATGCGGAAAGACGGCTACGGTCTTGGCGCCCAGTTCATAACCAGCGCGAAACGCCCTGATCGCGATTTCGCCGCGATTGGCCACCAGAATTTTCGAAAACATACTTCTCCTGCATCATTGCGGGTGGATCGGTCGGTGGTCACAGTGTGTAGTGCCGCCAGCATCAAACACAAATCTTTGTGGCAACCATCACAAAGGAATCGTCATCTGGGCTGTATATGCGTGCGCGCGATCCGGTCGCATGCTATTGCCCCCGCGTATCCCCAGCGGCCTGGCGCGTAGAAAGCGGGAATCGACCGCGATGCACCATATGATGTTCAGGGGGCTTCGGCAAGCCCCGGCTCCGGCGCTTCCGGAGCGAATCAGCGCGATACGGCAACCGGCGTTAGGTTTTGGGTTTTCAAGTGCAAGTAGTCAGCATCAGCAGCCTCAAGGGTGGAGTGGGAAAGACGTCCGTGACCACCGGTCTGGCGTCCGCGGCCCTCGCAGCCGGTATTCCCACGTTGGTAGTGGACCTCGATCCACACGCCGACGCCACCACGGCACTTGGCGTCCAGCCGGGCGGGCAACTCGACATCGGCCGAATGCTGAAAAGCCCCCGAAAAGCCAACCTCGCCGGCAATGTGGCCGGCAGTTCCTGGGTTTCCAACGGGTCCAGCAGCGGCACCTTGGACGTCGCAGTGGGTTCGGCCTTCACCGGAATCTATGATCGGCCGGATCTGGGCCGACGCGACCTTCGCAGGCTGTCAGCCGTCCTGGCAGGGACCACCAACTACGAACTCGTCCTGGTCGACTGCCCTCCTTCCCTCAACGGCCTGACGCGCATGGCTTGGAGCGCAAGCGATCGCGTCGTCCTCGTCGCAGAGCCCGGGCTCTTCTCCGTGGCCGGTACCGAACGCACCATGCGAGCTATTCAGTTGTTCCGGCAGGAATTCGCTCCCAACCTGGCCCCGGCAGGAATCGTGGCCAACCGGGTGCGCACCGGTTCGGCCGAACACACCTTCCGCTTGGCTGAAATGGAATCAATGTTCGGCGAACTGCTCCTGACGCCCCACATTCCGGAGCAGGCCAATTGGCAGCAGATCCAAGGGGCAGCACACTCGGTCCACCACTGGCCCGGAGACTCTGCCAAGAATGCCGCCAAACTCTTTGATGCCCTCCTAGGGAGCCTGTTGGCTGGACAGTCCTCGACGCGCGAGCGCCGACAACGCTAAGCGCCTCCGTACGCAATACAACAAGAAGGCCCCGTCCCCCTAGGGACGAGGCCTTCTTCTTGGCTGAATTCAGTGGTCCGGGGTTTAGCCGATTCGCCGCGCGACGCGCCGCTTGCTCAGTTCGTCGTCGGGAAAGGACTGCTCCGCGGCATGCTCGCTCGGAAGTGCGGCCAGGCTTCCCTCAACTTCCCGCCATACGCGCCCAACGGCGATGCCGAAGACGCCCTGTCCGCCCTGAACGAGGTCTATGACCTCGTCAGCGGATGTACATTCGTAGACGCTGGCACCGTCGCTCATCAGCGTGATCTGGGCCAGGTCCTCGACGCCCCGCTCGCGAAGGTGTTCCACTGCGCTGCGGATCTGTTGGAGGGAGACGCCAGTATCAAGGAGGCGCTTGACTACCTTCAGAACAAGGATGTCCCGGAAGCCGTAGAGACGCTGGGAACCGGAGCCCGCAGCGCCACGGACAGCAGGCTCAACCAGGCCGGTACGTGCCCAGTAATCCAGCTGGCGGTAAGTGATGCCTGCGGCTTTGCATGCGGTGGGGCCGCGGTAGCCCGCGTCCTCGTCCAGCACGGGAAGGTCCTCCGTGAAGAGCAAACCTTGGGCGCCGGATGCGGGCGCAGCAATACCGGCAGAGGACTGCTTCAGCTCGCCTGCTTCGCCTTTCGGACTCACGTGACCTCCTTGTTCTCAGTTCCCTTGGGGACGGTGCATACTCTGGTACAACGGCGAAATGCAGCAGTGTAATTCCCGCAAGTCCGCACCTTCCAGTGTGACTTGCGTCGGCAGTGTATGCAACGGGAACTTGATAACTTCGACGTTAGGCCCGGGAAGCGCCGAGGTCAAAGACCTTGGCTCCGAAATCCCGTCGTGTCGAAAGTTTCACCCTCAACTTTAGCCTTAGGGTGACTCAGCCCTCGAAATCTTCCGGCTCCACGTCATCCAGGAACTCGCGGAAGCGACGCATCTCGCGCTCTTCGTCCACTGCGGGATCCGGCTCCGAGTCTTCACCTTCATCATGCTCGGTGATGCGCACACCGGCTTCTTCCATGACCGCATCGGCACACCAGATACGGCACTTGGCTCTCAATGCCAAGGCCAATGCATCCGAAGCCCTTGAACTGACTACCGTGCCGTCGTCGAACTGCAGCTGCCCATAGAAGATGTTGTCTTCCACGGCCACAATGTTCACGCTGATGATGGAATGGCCCAAAGATTCGACAACATCAACCAAGAGGTCATGCGTCATAGGGCGCGGTGGGACAACGCCCTGCTGCGCCAACGCGATGGCACTGGCTTCAGGCGTGCCGATCCAGATCGGAACATGCCGTTCGCCATTGATCTCCCGCAGGAGTACCAGCGGCTGGTTGGACGGCAGTTCGATCCGGACGCCGACGATTTCGACTTCGATCATCAGCTGTCCATCCGGGAGATTCGGTCGTGGACCAAGGCCCTGTGCAGGGTGAGACAGAGATCGCTGATCTCACGGGCAGCCTCGGCGGCACGAGCCTGTGAAGCAGCGTCCCGCCGCGACGTCAGCGGCGCAACAGCGCGTTCCACCAAGCCGAACTCCCGCTCGGCTGCAGCTTGGAAGGGGCGAAGGTGGCGAGGCTCGAGGCCGTGTCCCTCCAATTGGACACAGGCCCGGGCTACCTGAAGTGCGTGCTCGTCGAACTTGCCGCCCACGTGGGCGATCAATCCGAAGCTCAGGAGGGATTCAAGCAAGGGGACACTGGCACCCGACTCGGCGCGCAACTGCTCTTCGGTGAGCGCGCGGGCCCGACCTTGCACTTCCGCTGCCATTTCCGCCGAGACCACCCTGGGCGACACGGTGACACCCGGAGGGAGATTTTCCGGCCTCTCACCGCGGTCGATGGCATCGAGGTAATCCTTAATGACCTTCAGTGGCAGGTACTGATCACGCTGAAGTGCCAGGACAAAACGGAGCCGCTCAACATCACTGTCCGAGTACTGCCGGTAACCCGCAGGAGTCCTCTTGGGGTTAATGAGGCCTTTTTCCTCCAGGAAACGAATCTTGGACGCCGTCATGCCGGGAAAGTCGTCGCTCAACTGGGCAAGGACTTCCCCGATGTTAAGGACCTGCGGTCCGCGGCGGTCCTGCTGGGCCATAGCCACAGGCAGATACCCCGTCAGACTTGGCCTGCTGCGCGGACAGGGCTCAGGTAGTAGGTCAACCGGAACTTGCCGATCTGCACCTCGTTGCCGCTCTTCAGCTGCACGCGGTCCACGCGGTCGTGGTTGACGTACGTTCCGTTGAGGCTCCCCATGTCCACCAGCTCGAAGCCGGACGCCGTCCGGATGAACTGAACATGCTTGCGGGAAACCGTGACATCATCCAGGAAGATGTCGGCATCCGGGTGCCGCCCGGCCGTGGTGGTGTCCGCGTCCAGCAGGAAACGAGCGCCGGCGTTGGGCCCACTGTGCGCAATGAGCAATGCTGAGTTCGGCGGAAGTGCGTCTACGGATGCACGCTCTTCAGGAGCCAACTTGGGGGCAATGCTGGGCTCGTCCCACGTTGGCGTGATGCTGATCGAGGTGGTCTCCGACGTCGGCTGTTCCTCCGCGCCGTTCCCGACATTGGCTTGATTCTGTTCGCCGCCAACCATGGAATTTCCTCCTCATCCGCCGGCAGTTCCAAACCCTGCCGGCCACTTCCGCCTCCCGGTACCGCCGGGCAAATCGGTTGCTGGCCCGCCGTCCCGCTTTCCCTGTTTTGGGAAAGCGGCCTGACGGGCCAGATAACTTTAGCCTACCTGTTGTTCGTACTCCGATGCACTGAGCAGGGAATCCACTGCATCAGCTTCTGCAAGTTTTACTTCAATGAGCCATCCCTCGCCGTACGGGTCCGAGTTAATCAGGGCCGGATCAGTGTCCAGGGCGTCATTTCGATTGGTGACTTCACCGGTCACCGGAGCGTAGATATCACTGACACTTTTTGTGGACTCCACTTCGCCAACAACTTCATTGCCGGTGACTTTCGTCCCCGGTTCAGGCATCTGGGCGTAGACAACGTCACCCAGGGCATCCTGTGCGAAGTCGGTGATGCCAATGCGCACTACGCCATCGGCATCTGGAGCGGTAACCCATTCGTGTTCTGCTGTGTAGGAAAGTTCTTCCGGAATATTGCTCACTGGTGGCCTTTCATCGGGACATTTACGAACCTCGACGGCGGCCTTGCTGATGGCCACCGCTGAAAGTATAGGCACATTTCCCCTGCGCCTCATGGGGTCTCTGCCATGATTGACCCATGACCGAACAAGCACAAGTACCAGCTCAGAAAAAGCGCAATTGGGGCGTAAAAACAATCCTGATCCTGGTGGCAGTACTTGTCGCTGTGGCGGCCTACTTCATCCTCGGGGCCGTCCTTCCCCGCTGGTGGTCCGATGTCATCGCCGGACAGATCCGGCGCGACCTTGGAGCCAGCGTGCTGGTGGGAATGTTCTACGGCTTCGTCTTCACGTTCGTTCCGCTCGTCGTAGCATGGCAAGCCACCCGCAAAGCGGTGTCGTGGCCCTGGAAAATTGCTCTTGTCCTGGTGGCCGTCGCCATCGCCACGCCCAACCTGCTCACCGCCGGAATCGCCTTCGGCAGTACGGAGTCGGCCCATGCCGGCCAGCGGACCTTGAGCGTGGATGCGGGATTCTTCACAACCTGGACAGCCATTTCCGCTGTTGCCGCCGTGGTGGTCTTCATCGCAGTCACAATTCTCTGGGCACTCTGGCGCCGTAGGGGCAAGCAAATGAAAGTGCTCAGGCAAGCAGAGAACCAACGCGTCCGGGCTGCGAAGAATGCCGAAACACAAGCACAGGACATTACCCCCAGCGCCTAGGACGCCGAAAGCCCGCCATCGGATATCCGTGGCGGGCTTCTTCGCTTTGCGTCCTTGCTTCGAAGTCCGGCGTCAGGCGACGGGGGCCTCACGCGGTTCGCGTTCGACGTCGGGACTTACAGCAGGTGCCGCCGCTCCCCTACGCTTTGCTGCTGCCGCGGCCGCCAGCATGACCAGCAGCGCGGCAACGGTAATTCCGGCTCCAGCCCAGATGGGCGAGGTGTAGCCGAGGCCGGCGGTGATGGCCACGCCACCGAGCCAGGCCCCGAGTGCGTTACCAAGGTTGAACGCGCCGATGTTCGCGCCGGATGCGAGAGTAGGCGCCGTGGAGGCATAGTGCATCACGCGCATCTGGAGACCGGGTACTGTGGCAAATCCGAAGCCGCCCATGAGCGCCAGCGACACCAAAGTGGCGGTGCTGTTGGACGCGGTGAGGGCGAAGAAAACCAGCACAGCCACGAGTCCGGCAAGGATGACGGTGAGGGACTTGTCCAAAGCCTTGTCGGCGGCCTTGCCCCCGAGGAAGTTGCCAACGAACAGGCCGCCCCCGAAGAGCACCAGGAGCCACGGCACTGCGCCGGATTCGAATCCCGACACCTCCGTGAGAGTGAACGCAATATAGGTGAAGGCGCCGAACATGCCGCCGAACCCGAGGATGGTGACAACGAGGGAGAGCCACACCTGACCGGATTTGAACGCGCCGAGTTCGTTGCGGAGACCCGTGGTGGATTCCGCGTTTGCGTTGGGGACCATAAGCGCAATGCCGATCAGCGCAACAAGTCCGATGACAGTGATCGCCCAGAAAGTTGAGCGCCAACCGAAGTTCAGGCCCAGCAGCGTTCCAAACGGAACCCCCAGGACGTTGGCCGCAGTGAGGCCGGTGAACATCACGGCAATGGCCCCGGCCTTCTTGTGTGCAGGCACCAGGCTCGCGGCAACTACGGACCCGATGCCGAAGAACGCGCCATGGCAGAGGGCAGCGATGATGCGGCCGATCATCATGGCCGCGTAGCTGTCGGCTATCGCGGACAAGAAGTTGCCGGCGATGAAAAGTACGAGCAAGCCGACAAGGACCGGCTTTCGCGGCAGCCTGGTGACTGCAGCCGTCACCAGAAGTGCGCCGACGGTGACGCTGAGGGCATAGCCGGAGATGAACCAGCCTGCCGAAGCCTCACTGACCTTGAAGTCTGCGGCAACTTCCGGCAAGAGGCCCATGATCACGAATTCGGTCAATCCAATACCGAATCCACCGAGGGCGAGGGCAATCAACCCTGCGGGCATATGGAGCTCCTTAAAAGTGTGGTTCCGATCAGAAGTGGAAATGCGTCGTCGGGAACCGTAGAATAATAGTTGCAGACGCTCCATATATAGTTGCACACGCTAGTTACTTGCGCAAGCAACTAATTGTGGCGGGTCCGGATCTACACCACATCAAGGCAGGAGCACAGCAAACATGGGCATCAAGGATGACGCCGTAGAAGTACGGGCACAGGGCTGGCGAACCCTTGCCGCCCTGCACGGAAGCATCGAAGCAGAGCTGGAGAAGGCACTCCAGGTCTCCAGTGAGCTTTCGGTGGTGGAGTACACGGTGCTGGATGCGCTGAGTCGCCAGGACGGCTGGCACATGCGGATGCAGCAGCTGGCACGCGCCACCGCCCTGTCCAGCAGCGCCACCACCCGGCTGGTCAATCGCCTTGAGGACAGGGGCCTGCTCACGCGCATCCTTTGCGCCGACGACCGCCGCGGCATCTACACCGAACTGACGGTGCCCGGCCAGAAGCTCCTCGAGGCGGCCAAGCCTGTGCACGACCAGACCCTTGCCTCGGCTCTTGAGGCTGCGGAGTCCGTGCCGGAGCTGGAACCGCTGGTAAGGGCGCTCGGCGCGCTGCAGAGGGCTTAGCCCTTCTTCCCCTGCCGCGTTCGAATCCCCCGGCGTTCAACTACGAGGGAATCGAACAAGGCGGGGATGGGCCGGATGCTTAACGACCAAAGGCCGGAATCACCGTGTTTTCCACGTGATTCCGGCCTTTATGGTCGGGCTGACAGGATTTGAACCTGCGACCCCTTGACCCCCAGTCAAGTGCGCTACCAAGCTGCGCTACAGCCCGCTGGTCCTACCGTTCTCCGCCTAAGTTTTCCTCCGAAGAGTCCCACCTAAGCAGTCCGGCCGAACCACCTCCAAAAGCTTACACGAAGTTGGAGGTCGAAGACGCCATCACAGCCAAAGTGCGCTGTGATGCCCGTCTCACTTAGCGCTTCTTGCCACGCTTCTCGCGGACGCGCATGTTGACCTCGATGGGAGTTCCCTCGAAGCCGAACGTTTCGCGGAGGCGGCGCGTGATGAAGCGACGGTATCCGGGGTCCAGGAAGCCGGTGGTGAACAGCACGAACTTCGGCGGGCGGCTGGATGCCTGGGTGCCGAAGAGGATGCGCGGCTGCTTTCCGCCGCGGACCGGGTGTGGGTGCGCTGCCACGAGCTCGCCGAGGAACGCGTTGAGGCGTCCGGTGGGGATGCGGCGGTCCCAGCTCTCCAGCGCAGTGTCCAGCGCGGGGACAAGGCGGTCCTTGTGCCAGCCGGTCTTGGCCGAGATGTTCACGCGGGGAGCCCACTCCACGTGGGCCAGGTCCTGCTCGATTTCACGCTCCAGATAACGGCGGCGTTCGTCATCCAGCAGGTCCCACTTGTTGAAGGCGAGCACCAGCGCACGGCCGGACTCAATGGCCAGCTGCAGGATACGGACGTCCTGCTCACTGAGGACCTCGTCCACGGCAAGAAGCACGACGGCGACTTCCGCCTTTTCGAGGGCGGCCTGCGTACGCAGGGAAGCGTAGAAGTCGGCGCCCTGCGCCATGTGCTGGCGGCGGCGGATTCCCGCGGTGTCCACGAAACGCCACGTGCGGTCGCCAAGTTCGATGAATTCGTCAACCGGGTCGCGGGTGGTGCCGGCCAGCGGATCCACCACAACGCGCTCGGAGCCCGCGAGCTTGTTCAGCAGGGAGGACTTACCAACGTTCGGGCGACCGATCAGGGCGATACGGCGGGGACCGCCGGAACGCTCCACGCCATCCACCAGCGAGTACTCGGGCAGCGTGTCCATGACGTGGTCCAGGAGGTCGGCGACGCCACGGCCGTGCAGGGCCGAGACCGGGTACGGCTGACCGAAGCCCAGTCCCCACAGTGCAGCGGAATCGGCCTCCTGCGCGAAGTCGTCCACCTTGTTGGCCACCATGATGACCGGCTTCTTGCTCTTCCGGAGCATCTTCATGACGCCCTCATCCGTGGCGGTCGCGCCAACGGCAGAGTCAACGACGAAAAGCACGGCGTCGGCAAGCTCAACAGCCATTTCGGCCTGCTCGGCCACGCGGGCGTGGATGCCCTTGGCGTCGTGCTCCCAACCACCGGTATCCACCAGGGTGAAGTTGCGGCCGTTCCAGCGCGCCGAGTACATGACGCGGTCGCGGGTAACGCCCGGGGTGTCCTCGACAACGGCTTCGCGGCGGCCAAGGATGCGGTTGACCAACGTTGACTTACCCACGTTCGGGCGGCCGATGATGGCCAAAACCGGGTCCAGCTTGAGGGGACCTTCGTCACCTTCATCGCCGTATTCGCCGCTGAGCAGCGCAGCATCTTCTTCGTCGAGTTCGTAATCGTCCAGGCCGGCCCGGAGGGTGGCCGCGCGGAGCTCGGCCTCGTCATCGTCCAGGGCCGCCAGGTTTTCCGCCACCTGGTCGGTGCCGGTGGGCGTGTATTCGTCGTCGCCGGCTCCGTGGAGGCCGGATTTTTGAGTCGTATCGCTCATTGCACTTTCCTTAGTGGTGGTCTGCCGGCGTCCCGGCTACTGCTGTATGGCGGTGCTGCGAAGTGGGTTCGCCGGGCGCAGGTTCCAGGGGAAGGCCCTGGCCCGTGGCCCGGATGGCGTCCTTGACGTGTTCGGCCAGGGCTTCACGGATCTCCGCAGCCGCCCTGTCCATTGAAACACGCCCGGGTTCGCCCTTCCGGCGCTTCACCGTGATGGGTTCGCCGAAGCTGACATGGAGCTTGCGGCGGGGTTTGGGGATGTGGTCTCGATGCTCATCACCTTGGCGGGTTCCGAGGATGGCCACAGGAATGACGGTGGCACCAGAGTTGAGGGCGAGCCACGCAACTCCATTGCTGATGCTTTCGGCCGAGCCGCTCCCCCGCGTTCCTTCGGGAAGAATCCCTACGCAACGACCGGCGTCGAGCAGTTTCTTGCCTACATGCAGGGCCGTACGGTCACCGGTGCGGTCCACTGGAATCTGTCCGGACCCCCTCAGGACAGAGCCCAGGAAGCCCTTGAACATCTCCTTTTTAACGAGGATATGCATGGGGCGCGGCGACGCGCCGAACATCACAGGCCCATCCAGGAAGCTGATGTGGTTCGCGGCAAATATCACGGGTCCGGCTGCGGGAACATTGCCTTTGCCCGCCACGATGGTCCGGTAGATGACGTGATCCAGGAACCAACCAACCGGTCGGCTCCACATCTTGCTCCCTACAGAGGGGAGCTGATTCTCAGTCACCATAAATAACCTTGCTCACGATCGCCAAGGCCGTCTGGACAGTTTCCTCAAAGTTCAGATCCGAGGAGTCGAGTGTCACCACGCCGTCAGCCGCTTGGGTGAAGTTCACTACCGTTGAGTCCTTGGCGTCACGCTGGATGACTTGGGCATTGAGCTGTTCTTTGGTCTGCGTGCCGCCCAGCTGGATCCCACGACGCCGCATCCTGGCTTCCTCGCTGGCGGTCAAGAGCATGCGGACCTCAGCATTGGGAACGACGACGGTGGTGATGTCGCGTCCCTCCACCACCATGCGTCGGTGGTGCTGATCGATCAGCTCACGCTGGCGACGGATCAGCTCGGTGCGGGCACCGAGCGTCGTGGCGACAGCACTGACCGATGAGGAGATCAAAGGATCCCGGATTTCGTCCGTGATGTCCGTGCCATCAACCGCCACATACTCCGTGGCAGTGGTGGTGCTGATCTCCAGCGGCATGATTTTGGAAGCCTGCTCCACCGCAGCGCCATCCTGAAGGTCAACGCCGGTCTTGAGGCAGTACCACGTCAGCGCCCGGTACATCGCACCGGTATCCAGGTACGCCAGTTTCAAGCGCCGGGCAACTTCCTTGCTGACGCTGGACTTGCCGGAACCTGAAGGGCCGTCGATTGCGATCACGAGCGGCTTGCCGGGACGGGCAACTGTCTCCGGGCCAAAAAATTCACGCGTCATTACTGGAGTACCCGCCATCCACGATCGGTCAATGCTTCAACAAGGAGGTCATGCTTGCTCGGCAGCACGGAAAGCTCCACCATGCCCACGTTCTGTCCCGACGAATGGTCGAGCCGAAGGTCTTCAAGGTTCACCCCGATCTCGCCGATCTCCGTGAGGAGGTGCGCGATCTGGCCAGGTTTGTCATCCACCAGGATGGTGAGCCACGAGTACGCCTGGGGAGGTCCGCCGTGCTTGCCCGGAATCCGGGCCTGCCCTGCATTCCCCTCGCTGATCAGCTGGGCAAGGTCAAGCCGCGCACCGGGGGCAAGCGGTTCTTCCAAGGTGCCGATCAATCGGTTCAGGTCCTCGCGCACACCGTGCAGGATGGACACCACCTTCTCTGCATTGCCACCCAGGATCTGTACCCAGAGGGTGGGATCGCTGGCTGCAATGCGGGTAGTGTCCCGGAGTCCGTTGCCCGCCAAGGAGAGGGCATGCAGCGGCGTGCCCTGCAGACGGCTCGCCAGAAGGGAAGACATGATCTGCGGCAGATGCGACACCAACGCCACGGCTTCATCGTGCTCGTCCGCGGTGAACTGGGAAACGATCCCTCCCAGATCCCCCGCAAGCGAACGTGCAGCCTGAATTGCGGCATCCGACGTTTCTTCGGAAGGGCAAAGCACCCAGGGCATGGACGTGAAAAGCTCTCCCCTGGCCGCAACCGGGCCTGACTTCTCCCTGCCTGCCATGGGGTGGGTTCCCACATAGCGGGCAAGGTCCACGCCGCGTTCCCGAAGCTGGGCCTGGATGGTGGCTTTAACGCTGGCAATATCGACCACCACGGCTGACGGGTAGTCCGCCAGTGCCTTCTGCACAACGTCTGCAGTAACATCCGGCGGAGCCGCGACAACTACCAATTGGGGTTCTTCATCCAACTCCCCCAACGGACGTCCCGCACCGATATCCACCGCGACCGCCTGGTTGGTGGGCGAAGGATCGAAAAGGAAAACCGGGACCCCGCGTCCGCGCAGGCCCAGGCCGATGCTGGCTCCAAGCAAGCCTGTACCGAGGACGACGACCGGGCCATCAAGATGGCCCCTGCCGCGCGTACCGAATGCCGACATGCCCTAGAGTCCCACCGATGCCAGGAGGTGTCCGACTTCCTGCCTGCCGAGGTTGCGGATGCTGCCCTGGCGCTGGTCGCCCAAGCCAATGGGACCTACCTTGACGCGGACAAGACGCTCCACCGGGAAGCCGACGGCGTCGAACATACGGCGCACAATGCGGTTCTTGCCCGAGTGCAGGACAACCTCGATCAGGACGTGGCCCGGAGTGGAGTCCACCAAGCGGAAGGAATCCACTGCAGCTACGCCGTCTTCAAGCTCGACGCCGTTCTTCAGCTTCGCACCCACGCCCTGCGGGAACGGACCACGCACCTGGACCAGGTACGTCTTGGGCACCTCATACGAAGGGTGCGTCAAGCGGTTCGCGAGTTCGCCGTCGTTGGTCAGCAGCAGCAGTCCCTCAGTGGCGACATCGAGGCGGCCGACGTGGAACAGGCGTTCGCCCTTGTTCTTGTTGTTCTTGAGGAAGTCGCTGATGCAGGGACGGCCCTCGGGGTCCTCCATGGTGGAAACGACGCCCTTGGGCTTGTTGAAGACCATGTAGACAAGGGTTTCGTCCAGCTGGATCCGGATGCCATCAACGTGGATCACGGCGGACGTGGGGTCCACTCGCATACCAAGTTCGGTGGTAACCACGCCATCAACTTCGACGCGTCCTTCGAGGATCATTTCCTCGCACACACGGCGTGAGGCCACACCAGCCTGTGCCATGACCTTCTGCAGGCGAACGCCGTCAACATCGTGAAGGTCGGACTGCGGGACTTCCTGGCGCGGACCGCGGTTGCGACCCGGCTTCCGGATGGGGCCCAGGTTCTGGCCAAAGCGTTCGCTGCCGAAGGCCTTGGACCCGTACTGCCGTGCAGGCTTCGCCTTGGGCTTCAGGGCGCCCGGAGTGCCCGGGGCTTTGCCAAAGCCGGGCTTGTTGGAGCCTGGCTTGCGGAAGGGCTTCGCAGGCCTGGCTGCCTGGCCGCGATCGTAATCGCCCGCAGTTGTGGGGTTGTCAGGATCGAAAGGGGCCGCTTCGCGCGGCTTCGATGCCTTGAAGGGGCGTCCTTCGCCCTGGGTGAAGTTGCGCTTTCCAGCGCCGGCGCTGCCGCCGCGGCCCGAGAAGCCGCCGGCGTTGGAGCGGCCGGTGCCGCCCTTGGCCTCATTGCGTCCGGAGCTGTTGCGTCCCGAACCGTTACGTGGTGAACTCTGGCGTCCCGCCTGTGTCATGACCCGTCCTTGTGTAGTAATGGCCGGCAATGGGTGTTGAAATCAACACTAGCCAGCCGGGCAGACATCGTCTGCCCCTTGTCGCTGTGCACCTAGGTCAGGTGCCGTGAATCAGTATGAAGTTGTCTTGCAGTGCCGATGTGGGCCGTGGCTACATCCGGCTTGCGTCGTAGTACTCGTCGATCCCTTCCAAACCCGGAAGGTGCGGCGAGAGCTGTGGCAGTTCAGCCACCGAGCCGATGCCCATCCGTTCCAGGAAGTACGAGGTTGTCCGGTAAAGGACAGCTCCCGATTCGGGATCGTTTCCGGAGTCCTCGATCAAACCCCTCTGGGTAAGCGTCCGGACTACGGAATCGACGTTGACGCCGCGAATGGCAGACACCCGGGCCCTTGAGACCGGTTGCCGGTAAGCGATCACCGCCAGGGTCTCAAGCGCTGCCTGAGTGAGCCTGGTGGTCTGCCCCTCCAGGACGAATCTGCCCACGATGTCAGCAAATTCCGACCGTGAATAGATCCGCCACCCACCGGCGACGTTCCGCAATTCAAAACCCCGGGGTGCAGTACTGGCAGCGGCAAAGCCGACAGCATCCACGTCCGGGGCCTTACCAGTATAGCCGCTATACTCCCGCTGCAGGTCCTGCAGCAAATCCTCGACGACGGCGACCGTCACGTTGAGTCCGGCGGCCAGCTCTTCCGAGGTGGCCGGCTCATCAATGACCATAAGGACCGCCTCCAACGCTGCCCGCGCACCGCCGGGCAGGGCTTCCAGTTCAGCCAAGCCGTCCTCGACTGCTTCCGGCTCACTCATTGGCGCCATCCCCGCTTCGACCTGCTTCTGTTCCTGATTCGTACTCCTCGCTCAGGCTGGAACTGTCCCAGCCGGCGTCATCACCTGTCCACCGAACCGTCAGCTCAGCCAACGGCCCGGGCTGTTCGAACGCGACCACGCGGTCGCGGAACATCTCCAGCAACGCAAGGAAACGTGCCACCACCACCAAAGTAGTTTCGGCGTCGGCAATAAGCGCTTGGAAGGACAGCGGCGCGCCCAGCTTCAAGCGGTAGCCCATGATTTCGGCTTGTTCCTTGACGCTCACGGGCGGAGCGTGGAGATGGTCCAAGCCCACCTCGGCAGGAGCGGAATCTTTGGGCTTGAGTGCTTTGGCGGCCAGTTCCGCGAATTGCTCCGGTGTGTGCCGCCACACGAGCTCTGGAAGCAGCGCAGCGAAATGGCCTTCCAACGCAACCTGCCGCGGGTACCTCCGGCCTTCCTGTTCAAGGGTTCCGCCCAGGATCCCGGCGATCTGCTTGAAGGCCTTGTACTGGAGCAGACGGGCAAACAGCAGGTCTCTGGCCTCCAGGAGCGCGATGTCCTCAGCGTCCTCCACCTCACCGGCAGGCAGGAGGCGCGCCGCCTTCAAATCCAGCAGCGTCGCAGCGATCACCAGGAACTCGCTGGCTTCATCCAGCGCCCAGTCCTCCCCCAGCTCCTGAAGGCGCCGGATGTACTTGATGAATTCATCGGTGACCGTCGCCAACGCCACCTCGGTGATATCCAGCTTGTGCTTGGAAATGAGGCCGAGCAAAAGGTCAAAGGGGCCCGTGAAGTTAGCGAGGCGTACCTCGAAGCCGGCTTTACGGGCTTCGGAGGTACCGGCGTCGGGCGCTTCCGCTTCAGCGGTGGGGGCGATTGACGGTCCCACCGTCCGCTAGGGCGCGCCGCCGCGCGAAATCAGTTCCTTGGCAAGGCGGCGGTAAGCGTCGGCGCCGATGTGGTTTCCGGCGTAGCTGGTGATGGGTTCGGCGGCCACGGTGGCATCTGCAAACTTGATGGAACGCTTGATGACAGTCTCAAAGACCTTGTCCCCGAATGCCTCCACCAAGCGCGAGATGACTTCGCGGCTGTGCAGGGTACGTGCGTCGTACATGGTGGCAAGGACGCCGTCCACCTGCAGCCGCGGGTTGAGTCGGTCCTGTACTTTCTCGATGGTTTCCACCAGGAGTGCGACGGCACGCAAGGCGAAGAACTCACAGATCAGCGGGATGATGACGCCGTGGGCTGCAGTCAACGCATTTACTGTCAGCAGGCCCAACGACGGCTGGCAGTCGATCAGTACGACGTCGTAATCGTCCTCAACGCTCTTAAGCGCCCGGTCCAGGACTTGCTCACGGGCGACTTCGTTGACGAGCTGGACCTCGGCGGCGGAAAGATCAATGTTGGCGGGCAAGAGGTCAACGCCTTCAACACCGGTCTGCTGGATGGCATCGCGGATGTTGACTTTGCGGTCCATGAGCACGTTGTAGACGGTGAGGTCGAGCTCGTGCGGGTTTGCCCCGAGGCCGGCGGACAGCGCCCCTTGAGGGTCAAAGTCCACCAACAAGACACGCCGGCCGTACTCTGCCAGCGCAGCCGCCAGGTTGATCGTGGAGGTGGTCTTACCCACGCCACCCTTTTGATTGACCATGGCAATGACTCTCGCCGGTCCGTGGGAGGCCAGTGGAGCGGGTTCCGGGAATTCGCGGTGAGGACGGCCCGTGGGCCCCATGATGGCGTCTTCCAGATCGAGCTCGGTGCCTTCCAGCGTAGCTGTTCCCCGTTCGATGCTCACGTATCTAACCACTCTTTCGACGACGATCTTCCCTGCCGCTGCGCCCCCGGCGACAGCGCTGCTACCCCTTTAGGCTACAGCGCCCGACACGGTTATTTGGGGAACTTGACATTGGCCGGTTCGTGAGCCTTGACCCTCTGGTTGAGGTCGAAGGTTGCCTGGCTTGCCGCGTTCCGCCAACGGGAACAGCGAAGGCCGGCCCCCGGTGGGGTGCCGGCCTTCGCCTCACTGTACTGCCGTGGAGCTCTTCCTGTCAGACCGTGGCCTTCTCGCGGTTTTCAGCTTCGGGTGCAGCCTCTTCTTCGCCGCCATGGGCGATCATGGTCTGCTCATCGAAGGGCTCGCTGCCTGAGAGGACACGCTCTACCTGGCCGTTGTCGATTTCCTTCACCCAGGTGCCGATGAGGACTGTGGCAACAGCGTTGCCGGTGAAGTTGGTCAAGGCACGTGCCTCGGACATAAAGCGGTCAATTCCAACGATCATGCCCACGCCACCCAGGAGCTCCGGCTTGTGTGCCTGGAGGCCGGCGGCCAGGGTGGCAAGCCCGGCACCCGTGACGCCTGCAGCACCCTTGGAAGCGATGATCATGAAGACCAGCAGCGAGATCTGGGCCCCGAGATCCAACGGCGTGCCCATGGCGTTGGCCACGAAGAGCGATGCCATGGTCAGGTAGATCGCCGTACCGTCAAGGTTGAAGGAGTAGCCCGTAGGGACGGTGACGCCGACAACCGGCTTGGAGACACCAAGGTGCTCCATCTTGGCGATCAGGCGGGGCAGGGCTGCCTCGGAGGAAGAAGTGGAGAAGATCAGGAGGTACTCGCGGGCCAAGTACTTCATGAGCTTGAAGATGTTGACTCCGGCCACTGCGCGGAGCAGCGTACCGAGGATGACCACGATGAACAGTGCGCACGTTACGTAGAAAGCAAGCATCAGCGTGAACATGCTGAGGATCGCCTGGGCGCCGGTGGCACCAACGACGGCGGCGATGGCGCCGAACGCTCCAACCGGGGCAAGCCACATGATCATGATGAGGATGCGGAACACGAGGCGCTGTCCGTGACCGATGGCGGTGAGGATGGGTGCACCCTGCTTTCCCATCTTCTGCAGTGCGAAACCGACCAGGATGGCAGCCAGAAGGGTGGGCAGGACCGGGATGTCGCCGGGGATGATTCCCAGGAGGAAGTCCACTGTGCTGTTGGTATCGGCCTTCTTGGTGGGGTCGTAAGGGGTCAGCTTGAGCCCCTCGCCCGGGTGGATCAGGTTGCCCACCACCAAGCCGATGGCAAGGGCAAACGTGGACATTGCCACGAAGTAGCCCAGGGCGAGTCCTCCGACCTTGCCAACGGTTGCGGCTTTGGCAATGGAGCCGATGCCCAGGACGATGGTGCAGAAGATCACCGGGGCAATCATCATCTTGATGAGCTTGATGAAGCCGTCACCGAGCGGCTTGAGCGACTTGCCGACCTCGGGGAACATCAGGCCGACTACGGCGCCGAGCACGACGGCCAGGATGACCGCGATGTACAGGTAATGCGACTTGTCGAGCCCCTTGCGTCCACCTTTGGCGGCTACTGCCGACTCTCCTCGTTGAGAGGTCATGGGATTCTCCTTCTGGATACTGTGTAAGGCGCCGCGGTCCTGCACTAATGTCCAATCCGCTGCCCTTGTGTGATATCCATCATTGAGCCGCGGGTGACACACATCACCGTTGCGGTCATATTGGTCATGGGAGGCCCACGTGTTTCACAGCTGGAGCATCGCCCGCCGCTTGTTCGTGGCGAATCTGTTGTTCGTCCTGGTGCTGACAGCGGTCTTCGGTGCGTTCTCCGTGGTGGAAGCCAGGGACAGGGCCTACGACGAAGCCGGCGGAAGGATGCAGGCGATCGCCACGTCCCTGGCCAACAATCCCCTTGTCCTGGAGGCCTCTTCAACGGCTGATCCCTCAGCAATCCTCCAGCCCTATGCGCGGGAAGTCATGGACGACGCCGATGCGGATTTCATCACCATCATGGCTCCGGACAGGACACGCTGGACCCACCCCCGGACCGAGGAACTGGGCAAGCCCTACATCGGGACCATAGAGCCGGCCCTCGGCGGCGAAACTTTCACCGAAGTTACTGCAGGAACCCTGGGTCCGTCGGTCAGAACCATCGCTCCCGTCAAGGACGCCGGCGGAAGTGTCAGGGCCCTGGTGGCTGCCGGCATCACGGTCCGCACCGTGGACACCGACGTTGCCGAAAGGCTGGGAGTGATTGGCGTCATCGCTCTGGTGGTCCTGTTCTTCGGATCAGTGGCATCCTGGCTCTTGGGCCGCTATCTTCGCTCCGTCACGCGGGGATGGGGACCCGAACAGTTGGCACAACTGTTCGCCTACTACGAGTCCGTCCTCCACTCCGTCCGCGAAGGCGTGATCCTGATTGACACGCACGGCAAGGCGGTCATGTACAACGACCAAGCCGCAGAGCTCCTGGGCCTGGAGCCCTCCGACGCCGACCGGTCCCCTGCCGACGCCCCGAAACTCGCCGATCTTCCCTTCGATGGCAGCCTGCGAGCGCTGTTTGAGTCGGGTAGGCCAGCACATGACGAAATCCATCTGACCGGTTCCCGGATCCTGGTGGTCAACCAGGCCCCGGCAGTAGGGCCGGCGCCTGGGCGAGGCCGGCAGAAACCCGCCGTGTACGGCACGGTGGCCACTATCCGCGACCGTACCGAGATCGAGTCCCTGGGCACGGAGCTCCAGACGATGAAGACCCTCTCCGATGCCCTGCGGGCCCAAACACATGAGCATGCAAACCGGCTCCATATGATCGTTTCCCTGCTGGAGTTGGGCCGCACTCCCCAGGCCTTGGACTTTGCCACCAAGGACCTTGAGCTCAGCCAGCAACTCACCGATGACATGGTGGCTTCCGTGGACGAGCCCGTCATGAGCGCCCTGGTGATGGGGAAGGCTGCGGAAGCCCACGAACGCGGCGTGGAACTGGTGGTTCGGACGTCAGGTAGCTCCGGCGTGCGTGGCTTGGAGATCCAGGACCTGGTAACGATTCTCGGGAACCTGCTGGACAACGCGATTGACGCGGCCGCTGCCGGCGACTTTCCCCGGAAGGTGGAGCTGGACGTGGAAGCCGGGCCTGCCGCCGTCGAATTTACGGTGCGGGATTCGGGGAGCGGCATCAATCCGGACTCCATCGATGACGTCCTGCAGTACGGCTTCAGCACGAAGTCCCCGGAAGGAAACCCGCAAGGTGCCCATGGCCGCGGCGTTGGCCTGGCCTTGGTGCGTCAGGCTGTGGAGCGGCTCAACGGTACGATGACCATCAGCAATCCCGGCGGAGCACAGTTCCATGTCCTGCTCCCCGCGCCGGTTACCGAGGAAGAGAAGGCATGACAGAGATCCGTGTCCTGGTGGTGGAGGACGAGCCCATAGCCTCGGACGCCCACTCTGTCTACATAGGCCGCTTGGAGGGCTTCACCTTGGTGGGCACGGCACCCGATGGCCAGTCGGCCTTGCGTATCCTCGGTGAATTTGCGGCGTCCGGCTCCCCCGTGGACCTCGTCCTGCTGGACATGAACCTCCCTGACCTTCACGGCCTGGACGTCGCCCGCCGGATGCGTTCCGCGGGCGTCTTCGCCGACATCATCGCCATCACTGCGGTCCGTGAACTGAACATTGTCCGCAGCGCCGTGTCCATCGGCGTCGTGCAGTACCTCATCAAGCCGTTCACGTACGCCACTTTTGCCGACAAGCTCAGCAGCTACCGGACCTTCCGTGAACAGCTGGCGGGCTCGATGTCCGGCATTTCCAAAGCAGGGGCCTCGCAGAGTGACGTTGACCAGGCGTTCGCGAGTCTTCGCGCGCCCACGGAACTGCCGCTGCCCAAGGGACTCTCCGGGTCAACGCTGGAGTCAGTCAAGGACCTGGTGAGGGCGGGGCAGCGGCCGGTGTCCGCAAGCGAGGTCATGGACGCGCTGGGGATGTCCCGAGTCACCGCCCGCCGTTATCTGGAATACCTTGCCGACGCCGGAACGGTCACCAGGGCGCCGCGGTATGGCACCCCTGGCCGGCCGGAGAACGAGTACGGCTGGAACCGGGCCTAGGGATCCTCCCGTTCCCTGCGCCTCCGCAGTAAGCTGGTGGCGACCCATGGAGAGCCCATGTCCGCACACCCGCCGCTCCACCAACCAGAATCACCAGCGCTACCGCAGCTGATGGAAGCCCGCGAGGCGTTTGCCCGTGGAGACTGGGATGCTGCGCGTCGGACCATGGAAAGTGCCGGTAAAGAATCTCCGCTGAGCCTGGAAGACGTGGAAATCCTGGCGCGCTCCAGATGGTGGCTCGGCGACGTTCAGGGTTCCATGGCACTTTCGGAGGAAGTGTTTCGCGGATTGGTCGCTGGTCAACAGTTACAGGCCGCTGCCAAGGCTGCGCTGACATTGTCCTTGCAGTGGGGTGTCCGCGGGAACATCGCCGTTTCATCGGCATGGCTGAACCGGGCTCGGCGACTATTGGACAGGCTTCCCGAGTCTCCGGAGCACGGATACTTGCTGTATCTGGAGGGCAACGACGCAATCTACCTCGAAGGTGATGCGGACTCCGCCTTTGCTGCTTCCCTCCAGCTGACCGCCATGAACCGGAGGCAGAAAGTTCCGGAGCTGGAGAGTTTCGCGTTCATGTTGTCGGGTCTCGCCGCCGTCCGGAGCGGACAGGCAGTCCGCGGCTTTGAGGACCTGGATCAAGCACTGCTTCCCGTGATGGCGGGCCAGGTATCGCCGGAGTGGGGCGGCGATATCTACTGCTCCGTTATCCACCTCTGCTATGAACTGGCCGACTACTCCCGCATGAGGTGGTGGACTGACGCTTTGGCGGCGTGGTGCGCCAGCCTGTCCACGTCCTTCATGTACTCGGGGATCGTCCGGGTCCACGAACTGCAGCTGATCAGTGCCGAGGGTGGCTGGAAGCAGGCAGAGGGGGAACTGGCGCACCTCGGCGAGCGTCTTCGGAATGCCCATGCTTGGATCGCGGCCGACTGTTTCTATGAACTGGGAGACATTCGCCGACGGCAGGGAAACAGGTCCGGAGCCGCAGCCGCGTATGCCATGGCGCGTGGACTCGGCGTTGATGCCCAGCCCGGCTCGGCCTTGCTGCTTGCTGACGCCGGAAAAGACGAGGAAGCGCTCACGGATCTCCACGCCGCGTTGGCAGACCGTGGACGCCTTGGACGGGCCTGGTTGCTGCTGCCGCTCGTGGAGTTGCTTGCACCCCGGGACGCTGACAGTGCTGAGGTCTATTGCAGCGAGCTGGACGGAACTGCTGCTTACTACGGGACAGCGGGATTGATTGCCTGGGCACATCATGCCAGGGGCGCTTTGTTGATGGCCCGAGGCCGCTGGCTCCAGTCGCTGCCCGAGTTTGAAGCGGCAGCGCAGGGCTACCGTTCCCAGCATTTACGCTATGAGCTGGCACGGATCCATGAGCGACTATCGTCAGTCCGGGCGGCGCTGGGCGAGACCGGTGCGGCTGACGCGGAACGCGCCACCGCTGCCGCCATCCGTAAGCAGCTTGGAGCTGCACCGTTCTCCTTGCCACATGTTGATCACGCACAGGGTGGGCTGACGGCCAGGGAAATGGAAGTACTGGGCTGCGTGTTGTCCGGCTCAAGCAACAGGCATATAGCTCAGACCCTCACCATCTCCGAGAAAACAGCCAGCCGCCACCTGGCGAACATCTTCACCAAGATCGGCGTCAACTCAAGGACCGCTGCGGCCGCCTGGGCGCGTCATCACGGTATAGCAGAGCACCCCCGGACTTGAGCCTGCATGTTTTGACCCATGGTGCGCCAAAAGATGCAGGTTTTCGCGGACGCGGTGGAAGGCTCCGCGGCCATACCTTGAAGTTACGGACAACGGGCCGCGTAGGCCGGCCCCCGCATCATCAAGGACCAACGATGAACAGCACCCAGGCTGAGGGACGGGAAGCATCCACGGCGGCGGAAGCCGTCCAAGAGGCCACTGGCCGACTGATCGGAATCCTCAACGATTCTTCCATCGCCCTCTTGGTGGTGGTAGGTCACCAAACTGGCCTTTTCGAGACATTGTCGGCCCTTCCTGCGGCCCCTGGCAGCCTTATTGCCGATGCGTCGGGCCTCAACGAACGTTACGTCAAGGAATGGCTGGGCGGCATGACCTCGGCCGGATTCGTGGACTACCAACCGGACAGCGGAACGTATGTCCTGCGCCCGGAATTCGTTCCTGTCGTAACAGGTGCGGGTACCGAAAATCTCGCGCGAACACTGCAGTACGTGCCGCTCATGGGCGAGGTGGCCCCGAAGATCGTCCACGCGTTCCGGACGGGCGGCGGAACAAGCTACGAGGATTACCCGCGGTTCCATCACATCATGGCTTCTGAAAGCGCTGCAGTGAACGATGTATCACTCGTGGAGACCATCCTTCCCCTGACAGATTGCGTGGAGGCACTGCGCAGCGGTATCTCCGTGGCTGACATCGGATGCGGCGAGGGCCACGCCTTGAACCTGCTGGGGTCCACCTTCCCTGCCAGCACTTTTACCGGCTATGACTTCTCCGCGGAGGCGTTGGCGACTGCCACCGCCGAGGCCTCGGCCTTGGGACTTTCGAATGTCCGCTTCGAGCTTCACGATGTGAGCCGGCTGGACATCGTCGAGGCGTTCGACTTGGTGACAGCTTTCGACGCTATCCACGATCAAGCCCACCCAGCCGAGGTGCTGAAGAACATCCGTGCTGCACTCAAGCCCGGCGGCGTTTTCCTGATGGTGGACATCAATGCTTCAAGCCGGCTGGAGGAGAACTTGGAGCTCCCGTGGGCGGCCTTCCTGTACACCATTTCCACCTTCCACTGCATGGCTGTTTCCTTGGGTCAAGGCGGCGACGGCCTGGGCACGGTATGGGGGAAGGAGCTGGCCACGGACATGCTTCGCAAAGCCGGCTTCCGGACCGTGGAGGTGAAGGAAGTGGAGGAGGACCCGTTCAATGCGTACTTCATCGCCCGCGCCTAAATGTATACATTATGGGAAAATTGTCCCCTCCTAGTGGTTCAGTAGGCACTTTATGTATACACTGAGGGCATGCGCGCCAGTGATCGGGCCTACAACGTCCTCCGTGAAGACATCATTGAGTGGCGGCTGCGGCCGGGAACGGTCCTCGCGGAAGTGGAGCAGTCCGAACGCCTCGGCGTGTCCCGGACCCCGGTCCGGGAGGCGCTGGGCCGGCTGGCCGCTGAGGGATTGACGACGGCGGCAGGCGGCCGCGGTGTCGTCGTGACCGATATCTCGCTGGACAGCATCGACGAACTGTTCGAATTGCGCGAAACCCTGGAGGTGCGCGCCGCTGCCCTCGCTGCCCAGCGCGGCGAGCCCGGTGTTTTCGCTGAGCTGCATGCCCAACTGTTGCTGGCACCTGAACTACTTCGGGACCAGGATCCCGCACGCCACGAGTACTACGCCCTGGTAAGCCGGCTGGATGACGCCATCGATGCAGCGGTCTCCAATTCCTACCTGGCCAATGCCATGCGCAGCCTGCGCGTCCATCTGGTCCGGGTCCGCCGCTTGGCCGCCGATGACGCCGCCCGGCTCCACGCGGCCGCTGCCGAGCACGCGGCGATTGCCGAAGCCATCGCGGCGGGCAACCCGCGGCTGGCCGAAGCGGCCACCACAGTCCACCTGCACCGCAGCCTGACCCACGTCAAAGCCACCCACACGGCACGGTAGAACGTCCCACCAGAAGGAGCACCATGGTTAAGAACCATCACGTCCGCGTTTACAAGTCCGAGGAGAACCTCCCGCGCGAGGAGCAGTTGGCGCATAAGATCGCTGTGGTCGCCGCGGACACCGTCGAGGTAACCCCCGAGGTCACCGACATGGTGATTAACCGGATCATCGATAATGCTTCGGTGGCTATCGCCTCGCTGAACCGCGCGCCAATCGTCGCCGCCCGCGCGCAGGCACTGACCCACGCCCCGTCCGCCAACGGCAAGGGCGCCCACGTGTTCGGCATCGGCGAGCAGGTCTCCCCCGAGTGGGCCGCCTGGGCCAACGGTGTGGCCGTGCGCGAACTCGATTACCACGATACGTTCCTGGCAGCGGATTACTCCCACCCCGGGGACAACATCCCGCCGATCCTTGCCGTGGCCCAGCACGTTGGCTCCAACGGCGCCGACCTGGTCCGGGCCATCGCCACCGGCTACGAGATCCAGGTGAACCTGGTCAAGGCCATCTGCCTGCACAAGCACAAGATCGACCACGTCGCCCACCTCGGCCCCTCGGCCGCAGCCGGCATCGGCACGCTGCTCGGCCTGGACGTCGAAACCATTTTCCAGTCCGTGGGCCAGGCCCTGCACACCACCACCGCCACCCGGCAGTCCCGTAAGGGCGAGATCTCTACGTGGAAGGCCCACGCCCCGGCCTTCGCGGGCAAGATGGCCGTCGAAGCCGTGGACCGTTCCATGCGTGGCCAGACTTCCCCCGTGCCGATCTACGAAGGCGAAGACGGCGTGATCGCCTGGATGCTGGACGGCCCGGACGCCTCCTATGAGGTTCCGTTGCCGCTGCCCGGTGAAGCCAAGCGCGCCATCCTGGACACCTACACCAAGGAACACTCCGCTGAATACCAGGCCCAGGCATGGATCGACCTCGCCCGCAAACTCAACCGCGAGCACCCCGAAACCACCGATCCCGCCAACGTGGAATCCGTGCTGATCAAGACCAGCCACCACACCCACTACGTCATCGGTTCCGGCGCGAACGACCCCCAGAAGTACTCCCCCACCGCGTCCCGCGAAACCCTGGACCACTCCATCCCGTACATCTTCACCGTCGCCCTGCAGGACGGCGCGTGGCACCACGTGGATTCCTACGCCCCCGAACGCGCCGCCCGCCCTGACACCGTGGAACTGTGGCACAAGGTCACCACGGTGGAAGACCCGGAATGGACCCGCCGGTACCACTCCCTGGACATCGCGGAGAAGGCCTTCGGCGGCAGTGTTGTCATCACGCTCACGGATGGATCGGTGATCACCGATGAGATCGCCGTGGCCGATGCCCACCCCCTCGGTGCCCGGCCGTTCGCCCGCGAGCAGTACATCAACAAGTTCCGGACTCTTGCTGCTGGTTTGGTGGAGGAAGCCGAAATCGAAAGGTTCCTCGCCGCCGTCGAACGCGTCACCGAACTCGGCCCCGGCGAACTGGACCAACTGAACATCACCGCAGCACCCGGCGTGATCGACCTCACCAACGCACCCAAGGGATTGTTCTAAATGCTGTATTCCAAAGTCACCCCCGAACAGAAACGGCTCAAGCTCCGGGAGCTGCTGGCCTCCGGCACGGTGCAGCAGTTCCCGGGCGCGTTCAACCCCCTCTCGGCCCGGCTGATCGAGGAGAAAGGCTTCGCCGGGGTCTACATCTCCGGCGCGGTCCTGGCCAACGACCTCGGCTTGCCCGATATCGGCCTGACCACCCTCACCGAGGTGGCCACCCGGGCAGGGCAGATCGCACGGATGACGGACCTGCCCTCCCTGGTGGACGCGGACACCGGCTTTGGCGAGCCCATGAACGTGGCCCGGACCATCCAGGAACTCGAAAACGCGGGCCTGGCCGGCTGCCACATCGAGGACCAGTTCAACCCGAAACGCTGCGGCCACCTGGACGGCAAGAACGTGGTGGACATCGACACCGCCACCAAACGCATCCGCGCCGCAGCAGACGCCCGCCGGGACCCGAACTTCCTCATCATGGCCCGCACCGACATCCGCGCCGTCGAGGGAATCCAAGCCGCACAAGACCGGGCCCGTGCCCTCGTGGACGCCGGGGCGGACGCGATCTTCCCCGAAGCCATGCGTGATTTGAGCGAGTTCCAAGCCATTCGCGACGCAGTGAACGTGCCCGTCCTGGCCAACATGACCGAGTTCGGCAAAAGCGAGCTCTTCACCGTGGACCAACTCCAGGGCGTCGGCGTGAACATGGTCATCTACCCCGTCACCCTCCTCCGCATTGCCATGGGCGCTGCAGAGCGTACTCTGGAATCGATTAAGGCTGCGGGGACCCAAGAAGCGCAGGTGGAAAACATGCTCACGCGTGCGCGCCTCTACGAACTCGTCGACTACGAGGCATACAACCAATTCGATACCGGCGTATTCAACTTCCAGGTTCCTGGCATTCGCTAGGTCCCGGGATTCATACAGGGGAAAGCAGGCAGCCCGGGGCTTCCGGGCCGCTTGCACTATGAACGAAGGAGTTCAGCATGGCTGCTGAAGACATCAAAAAAGGCCTTGCCGGCGTCGTGGTGGACTACACCGCCGTCTCGAAGGTCAACCCGGACACCAACTCGCTCCTGTACCGCGGGTACCCGGTCCAGGAACTGGCCGCAAAGTGCAGCTTCGAAGAAGTCGCGTACCTGCTGTGGAACGGCGAATTGCCCGACGAAGCGCAGCTCGCCGGGTTCACAGCCCGCGAACGCGCAGGCCGTGCCCTGGACCCAGTGGTGAAGTCGGTAGTGGATACGTTGCCCACTACGGCGCACCCCATGGATGTCTGCCGCACGGCGGCATCCGTGCTCGGTGCCCGGCACGAGCTGGCCGAGGACTCCTCGCCCGAAGCGAACATGAAAAAGGCAATCGACCTCTGGGCGGCCATGCCCGCCGTGGTTGCCTACGACCAGCGCCGCCGCCACGGGCAGGAACCTGTTGAACCGCGTGAAGACCTGGACTACTCCGCCAACTTCCTCTGGATGACCTTCGGCGAAGAGCAGGTCCCCGAGGTGGTGGAGGCGTTCAACGTCTCGATGATCCTGTACGCGGAGCATTCCTTCAATGCCTCCACCTTCACCGCCCGCGTGGTCACGTCCACGTTGTCGGACCTCCACTCAGCGGTGACCGCCGCGATCGGCGCCCTCAAGGGCCCGCTGCACGGTGGCGCCAACGAAGCCGTGATGCACACGTTCGACGAGATCGGCATCCGTAGCGAAGAATCCCTCGAGGAAGCCGCCACCCGCGCCCGTGCTTGGATGGAAGACGCTTTGGCGCAGAAGAAGAAAGTCATGGGCTTCGGACACCGCGTCTACAAGCACGGTGACTCCCGGGTACCCACCATGAAAGCCGCGCTGGACAAGATGATCGCCCACTACGGCCGGCCTGAGCTCCTGGGTCTCTACAACGGGTTGGAGCAGGCCATGGACGAGGCCAAAGCCATCAAGCCCAACCTCGACTACCCGGCCGGCCCCACGTACCACCTCATGGGCTTCGACACCCCCACGTTCACCCCGTTGTTCGTCGCCAGCCGCATCACCGGTTGGACCGCCCACATCATGGAGCAGGTGGCCGCCAACTCCCTGATCCGTCCGCTGAGCGAATACAACGGGCCTGAAGAGCGGCACGTCCCCTGACGCGTCCCGAATTTCGGTGAAAAGTACGACGCCGGGCCGGTCACCGAAAGGTGACGGGCCCGGCGTCGTACCTGCTACTGCGACCGCTGAGGATCCACCCAATCCATGGTGTGGACGTCGGCCACATTCTCGTTGTCTGCCGCCAAGGCCACCCTTACGGCGATGCGCTGGCCGGAAATCATGGCCGGCAACCAGTGTTCCGCATCAGCCCACATCCGTTCGACCGGCAATTGCGCCACGGGGAACCATGCAGGGGCGATCTCGTCGCTTTCCGATGGCTCCCCCTCCCACTCGCGCGTCAGGAACACAGTGGTGGCCATGTTCCACTCCGGCCTCGCAGGAAACTCGAAATAGACAGTCCCAGCCGGAATCAGGTCTTTCGCGTGAACCACCACGTTGATCTCTTCCATGACCTCACGGCACGCAGCCTGGGAGGCAGTCTCCCCCGGTTCAACGTGCCCGCCAACCCCCACGACCTTGCCACGGCCGAAACCTGTCTTCTTGGTCCCGAGAAGGACATGTTCGCCGTCCGCGCCGGGGCGGAGGAGGAAGCACAAGGTCACATGGGCTGCAGTCATGCTGCCTACCTTAACCTGACCTCCCCTGCCGCTGCCGCCATTGCTACAGTGAGCCCATGACTGAAGGTGGGGGCAATGGGCGAGCCCAAGTGGCAGCCGTCGACGGCGTTGGAGAACCAGCGCCCAAGGACGGTTCGGGGGCAGGAGAGACCGTCCCCAAAGCTAAACCTGAACGGGACGCTTGGTTGCCCCGTTGGCTCGTGGCACACCCCCTCTATGCTGGGTGGGCCTGGACGGTGGTTTGGGCCGGGCTGATCGTTTTGGACGAAGTGGTGGACCTGGCCGGATGGACCTGGTACCTGCTGGTCCTCGTGGCCGCGCTACCCACCTTGATCTCTACGCTGGTGGTGCTGCATGCCACGCCGCGAAGCCACCTCAGGGCAGTCGATGCGACCGTCTTGGGCCACTTCTTTGTCCGCTTCCTTGCACTAGTGGCAGCATTCATGGTTTGGGCGGCCTCAGTGGTGATGAGTGCCTCCATCTCCACCACCATCCAGTCCGTGATCGGCGATTCAGAAAAGGAAGTCACAGCACTGGGCTTCAATCTCATGCTGGCCGCGGTTCCGCTGGTGCTCTCCATCCTGTGGATGGCGTTCATCGTCCGCTGTGCGTGGTTCCTGCGGCGGCTGCGAGGCTGGCGTCAGATACCACTGAAGACACGCGTGCCCAAGAAATTCCTCCGCGGACGCCCCCGACTCAAGCGCGTGGTGGTAGGGCTGGCCCACCCAGGGCTCTTGCTGGTAGCTGGCTTGGGGACCTCGCTGCTGGCGCTGTTCGTCGACGCCGTGGAGCTGACGCTGAACGTGCTCGAGTAATCCGGGCACTCATCAAACGCCTGGGCTATCCGAGCGCCCTGGGATGCGCCGCTGCGTAGACCTCACGCAACGTGTCTGCGGTGACCAGCGTATAGACCTGGGTGGTGGTCACGGACGCGTGCCCCAGCAGTTCCTGTACCACCCTGACGTCGGCCCCACCCTCGAGGAGGTGGGTGGCGAAGGAGTGGCGCAGCGTGTGTGGCGAGACATCTTTGGTGATATTGGCCTTCTCGGCGGCGGTCTTGAGTATGGTCCACGCACTCTGCCTGCTGATCCGGCCACCCCTGGCGTTGAGGAACAGCGCCGGGGAACCTTTGCCCTTGGACGCCAGCAACGGCCTACCGCGGACAACATAGGCTCCGACGGCGCGGGCGCCGTAAGAGCCCAGGGGCACCAAGCGTTCCTTGGAACCCTTGCCGAACAACCGCACGATGGCAGGGTCACCGCCGGTGTCTTCGAGGGAGACGTCATCGACGTCCAACCCCACGGCCTCGCTGATGCGGGCACCCGTGGAGTACAGGAATTCAAGCAGTGCACGGTCTCGCAGACCGGTAGCGCTATCTGAGCCGGCAGCTTCCAGGATGCGCGTCACTTCGCCGACGCTGATGGCTTTTGGAAGCCGCTTGCCCGGCATTGGTGGGTGGACATCGCTGGCTGGGTCCGCCGTCGTGGTTCCTTCCAGCGCCCAAAACTTGTGGAGGCCACGCACAGCTACCACTGTGCGTGCAGCGGAGCGGACCCCCAGCGCGGCGGCGCCGTCGGAACCGTCGGACAAGGCCTGCACGAAACCCGTCACGTGATGCCGTGTGATGTTTCCTGGCTGATCCACTCCTTGCGCGGCGAGGAAATTCGAATACCGGGCGAGGTCCCTGCGGTACGCGGACAGCGTGTTCGCCGCCAAGCCGCGCTCCACGCCGACGTGCTGCAGATAGTCGGTTACTGCACGGTCAACGCCATTGACGGTACGAGCGGCGGCCTCAGCCATGCTCAGCGCTGGCTTGGGTGAGCCGGCCAAGGCGC
Organism: Arthrobacter sp. M2012083; assembly: GCF_000281065.1. GTDB lineage: Bacteria > Actinomycetota > Actinomycetes > Actinomycetales > Micrococcaceae > Arthrobacter. The sequence continues at coordinate 8,736 of NZ_AKKK01000066.1, read as the reverse complement.
ATTGGCTGGACGAAGACTGGTGAAGCCATCAGCCTTCGCGGCAGCGGCCGCAAGGATCCCCAGCACCGCTGACGGATTATGCAGCCGGCCTTCCAGCACGGCTTTAACGGCGTCGTCGAGCGGCACCCAGTGGAGTTCAATTTCTGCTTCTTCATCGGTGCGGACATGCCGGTCCGCCAAGGGAACGTCACTGAGGCCTCGAGCCAAGTAGATTCGGACCGCCTCGCTGGAGGAACCCGGCGAGTTGAAAAAGTCCACAAGGACATTCCACGTAGCCGCAACCAGGTCGGCTTCCTCCGCCAGTTCCCGCGCCGCGCCCACCACGAAGTCCTCGCCTTCGACGTCCAGCAGTCCAGCGGGAATCTCCCACAGATCCATGGCCACCGGATGCCGGTACTGCTTCAGCAGCAGAATCTCGCCGTCTACGTTCATGGGTAGCACCGCTACTGCACCGGGGTGGTCAATGTAGTCACGAACCAAGGTATCCGTACCGTCGCTGAGTTGGAACGAATCGCTGACAACGTCCCAAATGCGGCCTTCGTATACCTTGCTGGTAGACAAAAGACGGCGCGGGCTCGGCATGTCCGAAACCTGCCTTGATATGCGGGGGGTTTCAGAAATACCGGGCATCGCGCCGTCCTTCGTTAGTAATTGCGTTTACTTGGCAGCTACCGTGCGGGCACCGGTCTTGGTGGCCACGGGCGCACCTTCACGACGCTCCAGGGCAGCCTTGACCAAACCTGCGAACAGCGGGTGGGGGCGCGTGGGGCGGGAGCTGAGCTCCGGGTGCGCCTGCGTTGCCACGTAGTACGGGTGGACTTCGCGGGGAAGCTCCACATATTCCACAAGCTTGCCGTCAGGGGAAGTACCGGAGAACACCAAGCCCTCGGCAGCGATCTGGTCGCGGTACTTGTTGTTGACCTCGTAGCGGTGGCGGTGCCGTTCGCTGACGGTGGTGGTGCCGTAGGTTTCGGCAATGACCGAGCCTTCGTCCAGCTTGGCTTCGTAGAGGCCAAGGCGCATGGTGCCGCCGAGGTCTCCCTTGCCTTCCACGATGTCCAACTGCTCTTCCATGGTGGCAATAACCGGGTACTTCGAGTCGGGCTCGAACTCGCTGGAGGAAGCACCTTCAAGGCCAACCACGTTGCGGGCGTACTCGATCACCATGCACTGCAGGCCCAGGCACAGGCCCAGGACCGGGAGCTTGGTTTCACGGGCGAACTTCAAAGCGCCAAGCTTGCCTTCGAGGCCGCGGATACCGAAGCCGCCGGGAACGCAAATGGCGTCTACGCCAGCCAAGGCCTTGGTGGCGCCTGCCAGGGTTTCACATTCGTCCGAGGGGACCCAGCGGATCTTGACCTTGGCTTCGTTGGCAAAACCACCGGCGCGGAGAGCCTCGGTGACCGAAAGGTAGGCGTCCGGGAGGTCGATGTACTTGCCCACAAGGGCAACCTCGACCTCGTGCTTGGGGTTGTGAACAGCTTCAAGCAGCTTGTCCCACTTGCTCCAGTCAACGTCCTTGAACGGCAGATCCAATGCACGGACGATGTAGGAGTCCAAACCCTGCGAGTGCAGGGTCTTCGGGATGTCGTAAATGCTGGGAGCGTCAGCGGCATTAACCACGGCGTCGATGTCGACGTCGCACATACGGCCGATCTTCTCACGCATGGCATCGGGCACCTCGCGGTCCGAGCGGATCACGATTGCTTCAGGCTGGATACCAATGGAGCGGAGTGCAGCCACGGAGTGCTGGGTGGGCTTGGTCTTTAGTTCCTGGGAAGGACCGATGTACGGCACCAGTGAAACATGCAGGAAGAAGACATTGTTGCGGCCCACGTCCTGGCGAACCTGGCGTGCAGACTCAAGGAACGGCTGCGATTCGATGTCGCCCACGGTGCCACCGATTTCGGTGATGATGACGTCCGGAGCATTCTTGCCTTCGGCGGGCAGGCGCATGCGGCGCTTGATTTCGTCGGTGATGTGGGGAATGACCTGTACGGTATCTCCGAGGTATTCGCCGCGACGTTCCTTGGCGATGACTGTGGAGTAGATCTGGCCCGTTGTGACGTTGGCCGAACCTTCGAGGTTTTCATCGAGGAAGCGCTCGTAGTGTCCGATGTCGAGGTCTGTTTCGGCGCCGTCATCAGTCACGAAAACTTCGCCGTGCTGGAAGGGGTTCATCGTGCCCGGATCCACGTTCAGATAGGGATCGAGCTTCTGCATAGTTACAGACAAACCACGTGCCCGCAGCAGGTGACCGAGGCTGGAAGCCGTCAGACCCTTACCGAGCGAGGACGCCACACCACCGGTGACGAAGATGTGTTTGGTCGTCTTGGACGAGCCCGGGAACCGGGAATTTACACGGGAATTTGATCGCTGCACCACGGAATTCGAGCTTATCATCAATTACGCCTTCCAAGCGTCCGTTCGGATTCCCCAAATGGTCAATAGTTGCTCACCGCCGCATTCCAAGCAAGACCCGGGCGGGATTAAGTGCACCGGTGTGATTGTGCTCGCACTAGCCTTCGGCTCTCAACCCGCCCGCAACACTAGGCGCGCTGCGGCAGTAGTTTCGCGTCGTCCAACAATTCCTGGGCATGCGCCTGTGCACTCTCGGAATCCTCTTGACCGGCCAGCATGCGGGCAAGCTCCTTGACCCGCTCGTCGTCGCTAAGAAGCTGCACGTCGCTGGACGTGAAGCCCGTGGTGGTCTTCCCATCAGCGCCACGCACGGAAGTTTTGGTCACGCGGATATGTTGATCGGCGAATGCCGCTACCTGGGGCAGGTGTGTCACCACCAGGACCTGGACGTGCCGGGCTAGCATGGCCAGCCTCCGGCCGATTTCGACGGCGGCACGCCCACCCACGCCAGCGTCCACCTCATCAAAGACGAACGTGGGGACGGGATCCACAGCGGCAAGTACTACCTCGATTGCCAACATCACCCTGGACAGTTCACCGCCGGAGGCACCCTTGCCCAGTGGCCGCGCCGGAGCGCCTGAGTGAGGTTGGAGGAGGAAGGCGATCTCGTCGGTGCCCCACGGGCCCAACGCGCCGGTGCCGTCCACCTCGATGACCAATGTTGCATCCGCCATGGCCAGGGCCTTCAGCTCGGCGCTGACCCTGGCTGAGAGGTCCTTGGAAGCTTTGAGGCGGGCTTTGGTGATGGCAGCGGCCAGCTTGCGCAGGGCGGCCTCCGCAGAACCCACCTCAGCGTCCAAGGACTCGATACGGCTGGAGTCATCCTGCAACTCGTCCAGGCGTGTCCTCGCTGCAGCTGCCCAGTCAAGCACTTCATCAATGCTCGGTGCGTACTTTCGGATCAGCTTCGCAAGGGCAGCGCGGCGTTCCTCGATTTCGGAGAGCCGTTCGGGGCCTTCAGTATCCAGCGCTGCCTGGTAGCTGGACAACTCGGCGGCGATGTCATTGAGGAGGAAGCCCACCTCGGCAAGCCGGGTTGCTGCGGAACGGAGTTCCTCGTCGTGCTCCGCCACGTGCTCCAATGTCCGTTTGGCCGCATCCACCATGGTGGTTGCATCCCCGGCGTCTCCGAATTCTTCGGCAATGAGCGACTCATGGGCCGCGGCGGCCGCCAAACGGAGTTCTTCCACGTTGGCCAGTTTGACGGCCTCGGCCTTGAGTGTCTCGTCCTCGCCGGGCTGTGGATCCACCTCATCGATTTCCTTGAGGGCTGCGTCCAGGGATTCAGCCTCCCGCAAACGCTCGCGGGCTTCGCTGCGCAGGGTTTCGAGTTCGGACTGGATGGCCTTCCAGTGGTTGAACAGTTCCTGATACTCCCCCAGCGTCTTGGCGAGAGGTGCTCCGGCAAACCTGTCCAAGGCGTGGCGCTGTGCGGTGGCGCTCTTGAGCCGGATCTGGTCCGACTGGCCGTGGACCACCACCAGGCTCTCGCCCAACTCAGCCAAAACGCCCACCGGTGCCGCACGTCCGCCAACATAAGCCCGGCTACGGCCGTCGGCACCTACGGTGCGGGCCAGCAGGAGCTCAGCAACGCCGTCGAACTCTTCCGCCTCCCCGCCGGCTTCCTTGGCGCGTTCCACCGCACTATGAGCCGGATGCAGCTTCAGTACGGCCTCCGCCGAGGCGGATTTGGCTCCACTCCGAACAGCACCGGCGTCCGAACGTGCGCCAAGAAGGAGTCCGACGGCGGTCACCACCATGGTCTTGCCCGCACCGGTTTCGCCGGTGACGACGCTGAGGCCGGGCCCCAGCGGCAGGGCGGCGTCGGTTATGACGCCGAGGTCACGGATTCGGAGTTCTTCGAGCATGTTTCACTTCGCATTCGTGGGGTCTGATGGCTCACCGTGCCCCAGGTCCGGGGACGTTCCGGAGTCCCGGGGGCTGGGCAACGGTGCCGGTGACAGTGTGCGGATGACAGGGATGGGTCCGGTGTGCACTTCGCCGCTCCGAGGGGCCGGGCCGCGCCAGCCGTGGATGGGAAGCTGGAACTTGCGGACAAGCCGGGCTGAGAACGGCGTCTTGTGCGTCCGCGCCAGCCGCACCGGGGTTGCCGAGCGCGTTACTTCCACACGCGCTCCGGGCGGGAGGTCCACCGACCGTCGGCCATCGCACCAGAGGACCCCCAAGGCGTCTGTCCGGTTCATGATTTCGACCGCCAACTTGGAACGGGGTGACACCACCAGAGGCTTGGCGAAAAGTGCGTGCGCACTGATCGGAACGATGACCAAAGCCTCAACCTCAGGCCACACAACGGGGCCACCTGAAGAAAAAGCGTAGGCCGTGGAACCAGTGGGCGTCGCCAGGACAACGCCATCACAGCCGAACGACGTCAAAGGACGCTCGTCAACCTCGGTGACCACTTCCAACATGCGTTCGCGGTTGGCCTTCTCAATGGCAGCCTCGTTCAAAGCCCACGTGTGCCAAATCTTTTGGCCCTTGACCCACACCTGCACATCGATGGTCATGCGTTCTTCCACCGTGTATTGGCGGCTGGCTATCCACTCCACGGTCTGTGCCAGATCGGCCCGTTCACTCTCCGCGAGGAAACCCACGTGACCCAGGTTGACCCCCAGCAACGGGACGTCGACTTCACGGACCAGCTCAGCTGCGCGGAGGATGGTGCCATCGCCGCCCAAGACCATCACCAGTTCCACGTCTTCCAGATTGACGTGATCGTTGAGGATCTCGATGGGCGTGTCGAGGGCACCAAAGAATCGTTCGATGTCTGCGAGTTCGGACTTCTGCAGCACGGGAACCAGGCCAGAGGCATGCAGTTGCGTACAGGCATCCCACGCTGCGCGGAGCGATTCCTCCCGCCCAGTGTGGGCAAGGACAAGTACACGCCTGCTCATCGAATCTGCTTTCTAGTGGTTCGGCCAGAGTTTCATGATCAATGCAGCAACGTCCTCGTCCCGCTCTTCGATCTTAGGCAACACCGAGGACATACTGCGCGTCATCCACAGGAAGTATTCAACATTTCCGTCCTGCCCGGGAAGCGGACTGGCTGCCAGGTCTCGAAGTTCAAGGCCGGCATCCACTGCTGCGCGGGCCACTTGGGCGACCGCCCGCCGTCGTTCATTCTCTGAGGACACCACTCCGGTTCGGCTCAGACGCTCTTTGCCAACTTCAAACTGCGGTTTGACCATAAGGACTAAATCGCCGCCCGGCTCGGTGCACTGCGCAAGCGGCCACAGGACCAGCGTCAACGAGATGAAGGACAAGTCAGCCACCGTCAGCTGCGCCGGGCCGCCAATCTGCTCCGGAGTCATGTATCTGACGTTGAGGCCTTCGTGAACCTCCACCTTGGGATCCTCCCGAAGGTGCCTGACCAGTTGGCCGTGCCCCACGTCCACCGCCACTACTGTGGAGGCACCCTGCCGCAGCAGGACGTCGGTGAAACCACCCGTGGAGGCTCCGGCGTCGAGGCACCGCTTCCCGGAAACCACGACGGCGGGAAACGCCTTCAGCGCGCCGGCCAACTTATGCCCGGCGCGGCTGACGTAGATGTCCTCCAGGTGGGACTCGACATCCAACTCTGTCGTAGCATCCACTTGGTGGGCGGCTTTGATGAGGACGTTACCGCCCGAGCTGACCTTGCCGTCACTGATGAGCTTGGCGGCATGGGTACGGGACCTCGCCAGCCCACGGGTGACGAGTTCCTGATCAAGTCTTGGCATGCGTTAGCTGTCGCCTTCCGGGCGGGGATCGCTGGGGGTGCTTTTAGGGACTGCCGGAAGCCCAGGTTCGGCGTCCAAGGCTTCCAACAAAGCGTCATGGACGGCGGCGTAAAGCTCCCCGTGGTCCGGCACAGGCGAATCCGCGACGTCGCCCAGCAGGCCGAGGGCGCTGTCCACCAGAGGATCGCCTGTGGGACGTGCAGCGTCAGGCCACTGGACCGCAGCTCGCTCCGGTCCAGCATGTTCTGAGTGTTGGGGCTCGGAGTGTTGGGGCTCGGTCATCGCACCAGTCTAGTGATTTCGCCATTCCAGCCGCGGCGCATATGCCACGTCCGTGTCCGGAACCGCTGCCCACCAGGCAGCGCATGCGGCGCGCCACGCATCGAGGTCGCTCTCAAGGCCATTCACAGTGACGGACCCGTCCCCGGCAACCGCAGTGGCAGAACCGCAACGGAACGTGCCGCCGTCGCTGCCAATCTCCGGATACGGTGCGTAGAGGCCTTCCAAGTCTGCCAGTAGGTAATCCGGACGTTCATCAGTCCGCGCAGCAATGATGGTGTGGGTGGTGTCCACACCGGTGAGGACGGCCGCCGTCGCAAATCCTGCACGGTTGCCACCCAGGATGTCTGTGTCCAAACGGTCGCCTACAACCAGCGGACGATCAGCGTGTAGCCGTTTTGCCGCAGCGTGGAAAAGAGGGGCTTCGGGCTTGCCGGCCACCAAAGGCGTCTTGCCCGTGGCAGCCGCCACCGCGGCAACCAGCGTTCCATTACCCGGTGCCATGCCCCGGGCCTGCGGGATGGACATGTCCGTGTTGGTGGCAAACCACATGGCTCCCCCCGCTACGACATATGACGCCTCCGCCAGATCCTTCCACCCAATCTCCGGGTTGAAACCCTGGACCACCGCAACCGGTGATTCGGCAGCACTATGCACCGGCTTGAGTCCCACCAATTCGATCTCATGTGCCAGTGCCGCGCTGCCGGTGATGAGGACATGCGCCCCCGCAGGCAGCATGGAAGCCAGAAGCTCCCCTGCTGCCTGGGAGGAGCTGACCACTTGGTGGTCCTCCGCCGGCGCACCGAGCTCACGCAGATGCGCCGCGACCTGGGCCGGGGTGCGGGAGGCGTTGTTTGTCACGTAGCCCAGGCCGACGCCTACGGTTTCGAGACGCTGCAATGACTCCACAGCCCCGGGGATGGCGTGCGGTCCTGCATAGACCACTCCGTCCAGGTCTGAAAGGACAGCATCAAACGATGAGATCAGTGAATCAGCCATGCTGGGAGTCGGAGCCCTCGTTCTCGGTGTCGTCGTCTTTTGCTTCTGCGTCGTCTTCCGCTGAATCGATATCCGATTCAGCGTCATCAGATTCGAAGTAATCCGACTCGACATCGTCAAGCTCAACGTCGTCATGCTCGACATCAGCGGCTGCGGCCTCAACAAGCACCGTCTCCGTTTCAGCCTTCACGACGTCGGCGTCCGGGGCAGGCTTCTCGAAGCGCGGCTTACGCGCAGCTGCTTCTTCCTGCTCGTCCCAGCCAAGGTCCAGAATCTCGGGCTCAGCGAAGTCGCCCACACCCAAAGCGTTCTCAGCAACGAGGGCCTGTCGTGCCCACTTATCCGCTTCCTCGGTGCGACCCACCGCGCTGAGAGCTTCAGCGTATGCACGGAAGAGGCGCGGGCTGTATGAGAAGGCCCGGTTGATGTCCAGTTGCGGGATCTCAAGCTCGCTGACGGCCGCATCAAACTGCTTGAGGTCAGCACGCGCACCAGAAGCCACGATGGCGAGCTCAACCTTGCCCGGAGCGTCAAGATCCTGGGCTTCGGGAGAGCGCACCATGTCAAGGGCGCGATCGGGGCGGCCAAGGCCACGCTCGCAGTCAGCCATCACCGGCAAATGCACGTTGGATCCACTGATGCGGCGGTACGTACGGAATTCACGCAGCGCCTCACCGTAGTGGCCGGCAGCGTATGCAGTCAGGCCAACCGCTTCACGCACTGCAGAGAGGCGACCGCCGCGGCGGCTTGCAGCCAAGGCGTGCTGGAATGCGAGCTCGGGTTCAATGTCGATCAGGCGGCCAGCCATGACCAGGTGCTTTGCGACCCACCCGGCGCTCTGCTCCTCAAGGGTCTTGATCTGGTGGCCAGTGGCGCGGTCCAGTTCCTTGCCAGTGACGTCCTCGTCAATCTCGGGAGAGCGTTCGCGGTCCGGACGGTTGGCGCTGCGGATGTCCTTGGCATTGGGGACCCGGGCAGGACGTTCTTCCCACGAACCGCCGCGCTCAGGACGATCACCGAAGGGCTTACGGTCGCCACGGTCGCCGAAAGGCTTGCGGTCACGGTCGCCGCCGAAGGACCGGCGCTCATCGTTGTCACGACGGGGGCCATCAAAGTTCCGCGGTCCACGCTCGGGACGATCACCGAAGGGCTTACGGTCGCCACGGTCGTTGTTGAAGGGACGACGCTCACCATCGCGAGCCGGACGGTCACCGCGGTCGCCGAAAGGCTTGCGGTCACGGTCGCCGCCGAAGGACCGGCGCTCATCGTTGTCACGACGGGGGCCATCAAAGTTCCGCGG
>NZ_AKKK01000065.1 GCF_000281065.1 Arthrobacter sp. M2012083 | reverse complement strand
TTTCGATGAAACGCCGCAGCCTCGTCGGGAAGAGCCGGGCTTTGGAGTCCATGCCCAGAAGCTCGCCACTGGCCGGCGCGGTATAGCGCCGGCGGAGCCAGACAGTGAGCTCCTGGTCCGGGGCGGCTTGCCCTAGGGTTGCTACTTGCCCCAGGGTTAGAAGTTCCCTTCCCCATTCGGCGGGGACGATTCCGTAACCCTTGAGCCGGGCCGGTTCGCTGTCGCCTTGGAACAGGGTGCGGTCGGTCATCACGAGGTCCAGGTTGATCCCTGAAATCCCGCCAGGTGTACCGGTAACGCGCTCGACCACAGTGTCGGCCATGACCTGACCACGGGTACCGGTGCCACCGCTGCAACGGGCCGCATCAGCCGCCCGGCACAGGGCAGCATAAACCGCGACCCCTTGGGCGACCGGCAGCAGCGCGGTCAGGTACGTCATGGTGTCCGGCGCCGGACGCAGGCTCACCGTCCGCTCGGCGGCGGCACGGCTCGCACGCCCGGCCACCGACCGCGGATCCCGCCGATACGCGGCAGCCTTCACCGCCGCAACAATCGCCCGATCGCCCTTCCCGTCAAAAGTCCCGGTATCTGCGGCGAGCTCCTCATCCACCGCGCACCGGTCCTCAACAGACAAACACGCCGTTTCCTTCACCAGCAGCGTGGCCCGCCACTCATTCAACTGCCCCGACTTCAGGGCCGCCAACGTCCGCGGCATCTCCATCACAAGGGCTTTCGCCAAACCCAGCAACCGGGACCCACGATTCGGTGACTCCCGCCGGGCCAACGCCACCTGAGCACCCACCCCCTGACCACGCTCCAAGACAGGAACACCAGCTGCTTCCTGTTCCCGGCGCTGGGCGAGGTCGAAGCCAACGGCCGCCCGGGCCTGCAGCGCCACAATCGCAGACTTCAGGTCTTCCAATCCGCGGATTTGCTCGATCAGCCCGGCGCTATCAGTGCCCACGCGGACGGCACCCAGGAGCGAGAGGAGATCGGAAACCCGGGGCCCGCCCGGGGAGCTTCCAACCCCCGGAGCGCGAAGAAGCGCCACTGCATCAATCGCCTCGCCCTCCCGCATTTGCTCCATACCCCCACTCTTCCAGCGAGCATGAAGCACCATAAGGCGGCAATCCTCCTATGTGGAAAACCAGCCAACCCCGAATCCAGCCACCCCGAACAAAAGACGGGACCTGCCAGCGCCAGCGAACATGCTCTAGCGCCCTGCCAGCACCGCCCGGGTCCGCACTGTGATTGCAGCACCGAGGACGAGGGCAGCAGCAACAGCCGCCGCGATCGCCGTCGGGAATGACTCGGGTGCGTCGGCGCTGCGGCCCACCGTAATCCACACGAGACCCCACGCGATGGCGGCCGCCAAAGCGAGGCGCCCGTGGCCCTTGATCGCCAAGGCAATGCCCACTACGGCGACCACCACCAGAACGGCGACGGACCAGACTTCGGGACGCAGTCCAAAGCCCCCGAAGCCTGACGCTTTCAAAGCAGCAGCGATGTTGGCACACACGGCCACGCTGGTCCATCCCAAGTACAAGCCCAGGGTCCCATCAACAACAACAGCTTCAACCCAGGACCCTGTATGGCTCTGGCTGTAGCGTAGGAACGCCAGCACAAGGGTCACCAGCAACGCAAGGATCACCAGGACGCTAAGCAAGAGCCAGCCGGCCTGAACGGTCAAGATCCACGCCGCATTAAGGATCATGGACACGGCGACGATCCAACCAAGCGACCGCTGCCGGATGCTGGAACGCTGGGACGGCAGCCATTGCCATACCGTGAAAGCGGCAAGCCCGGTGTAAACCACAGACCAGATGGAGAAAGCCGGAGTCGCGGGAGCCAGAAGGGTTGAATCGGCGGCCAAAGCACCGCCGGCCGCCTGCGCAATTGGCGTCCCGCCGAAGACGCCAACGCCGATCATCGAACCAACGATGCAGACCACCAGGCTCACGGTGACCGTGATCTGCCGCAAAAGATCTGAGCTTTGGGATGCCATGTGCCGAGCCTCTTTCCGTGTGGGATGTGCGGTGTCATGCATTCACGAGGTACGTGACCTAGTATCAAAATGCTAGTGAAACGAGCTTTACGCTTATCGAAGGAATACGGGATGGACTCGGAAGGCCACGCAAAGGGCTACTGGTACGGGAAAGACCCAGGTCAGAAGGCCATTGCCATTGATGTCCTGAACGCCTTGCGGGATTACCGCGCCTCTGAGCAAGCGATGCGCCGCAGGACCCGCTCGTCCATGGGAATGGGCGAGAAGGATTTGCTGGCCCTGCGGTATCTCTTCGAAGCCGAGGCCGCGGGCAAAGTGATGAAGCCGAAGGACTTGGGCGACAAACTGGGCATAACCTCGGCGTCCATGACCACGCTGATCGACCGTTTGGTGGAGTCCGGCCACATACGCCGCGAACCCCACCCCACTGATCGTCGGGCACTGATCCTGAAGGCCACTCCGGGCTCGGACCAGGAAGTGCGGCACACTTTGGGCGGAATGCACCGCCGAATGCTTGACGCAGCGTGCGCCTTGAGCCCTGAAGAGTCGCAAGTCGTGGTGAACTTCCTGCAGCACATGCGCGAAGCACTGGACACGATCGATGAAGATCCTGCGAAACCTGAGGCCCCCGAACAAACGCCGCCTTCATGACGTGAAGCTCCACTGCAGGATAAAAATGAGCGTTACCAGGAATCCTGAGCCGTAGTTGAGCCAGATGAACCGCCGCCATGCCACATTGGTGCGTGCCGCCGTCGTATCCGTGACGTTCCAATACGGTGCGCAGTTGACGATGTACGGGATGGCGATGATCGCTGCCAGCGGCCCGGGCCATGGCGTGGCGAGCATCGCGAGACCGGCAACAAGCCAGAGCCCGACGGCGAGCCTCACCGTCCGGCGGGCACCGATAACGGTCGCTATGGAGCCAATGCCGGCTTGCCGGTCGGGTTCGATGTCCTGGACGGCGCCGAAGGCGTGTGCGGCCATTCCCCACAGGAAAAACGCGGCCAGCAGGATCAGCAACCCTGGAGTCACGCTAGCGCCGGCCAGCGCCAACCCGACGACGGCGGGACTCACGAAGTGCGTGCTCGACGTCAGCGAGTCCAAGACGGGGCGTTCCTTGAAGCGAAGTCCGGCGACCGAGTAGGCCACCACTGCGAATGCGCTAACGGCCAGGCTCATCCATAAGGCGGGCCCACCTGCGAACGCCAATACCACCAGGAACGGAACGTTGGTGATCGCCGCGAGCCACAGCATGGGCCGGTGAAGGTGCGGCTGGAGGAGCGCGCCTTCGATGCCGCCCTTGCGTGGATTCTTGAGGTCCGACTCATAATCAAAGACGTCATTGATCCCGTACATGGCCAGGTTGTACGGGATCAGGAAGTAAAACGTGCCAACGACCAGAACCCAGTCGATCTCGCGGGTGGTCAGGAGCATGGCCGCGGCGAAGGGGTAGGCGGTGTTGATCCAGCTGACGGGTCGGGACGCGAGCAGCGCCTGGGGGACGAGGCCTTTGAGGGTGGATGAACTGGAACGGGAACCGGACCCTTCACGCTTCCCCGTCAGCCACATCCACAAGCCAGGCAACGCCACAACGCCCGCCAGGGGGTACGCAAAATCCTCGATGGGGGCCAGGCCAATTTTTACCCCGAGGATGTGCGAAGCGTCGTAATGGAAGAGTTCCATGCCGATCATGACGGAATCGAAAACAGCTGTGAGGACGGCCAGTGCCGTGAACGCGAGTCCTACGGCTTTCCAGTGCTTACCAGCCTCTCCACGCCGGACGCCGTGACGAGCGAAGAGCGCGCCGGCAATAGCTGCCGCGGCGATGAAGGCGAGCGCGAGCCACAGATACGTCATACGTTCTCACGCTCCCGCTGTTTCTCACTGCGAGTGGCCGGTATCCGATCAAGCAGCCGCCGCGCGCCGGTATACAGGACCATCGTGCACAGCACCAGGAAAATCAGGAACACGGGTTCTTCAATGGGCAGCTCCGGCGCGAGCAGCAACCCGGTGGCGATGGTGCCTTCCCCGCGCAGGAAGATCCCCAATCCGATTCCGGCCAGGTCCCAAGCAAGCAGGAAAATGACCCCGACGGCGGTCACGATTGCCGCTGCTTTTGCGTCCCGCCAGAAGAACAGGCGGAAACGGTGGTCGAGCAGGAGCATGCAGGTGATGCCCAGGAGCAACGAGACCAAGTAGAGAGCGCCCATCAGCCAATCCTGCTAGCTACAGGCCTCACAGTGGTAGGGCCGGTGCTGTGATCGCCGCGGATTCGCTTCAACACCAGCTCGGCGCTGATGAGGCACATGGGCACACCGACACCCGGTGCAGTGGTGGCGCCGGCGTAGTAGAGACCACGGACGCGTTTGGAGGCGTTCTGGGCCCGGAACATCGCGCTTTGCCGGAGCGTGTGGGCGGGGCCAAGCATGCCGCCGCGCCATGAGTTGTAGTCTCGCGCGAAGTCGGCCGGGCCGATGGTGTGCCGGACCACCACACGTTCGCGGAGATCCGGAATATTGGCCCACTGGGCGATCTGGTCGATAGCGGCGTCAGCAGTCCTTTCGATCAGCACATCGCCGTTGCCATCAGGTCCACCCGCTCCCAACGATGGGTCGGCAGGGATGGGAACCAGGACAAAAAGGTTCTCGTGGTCCTGCGGTGCTACACCGGCATCCGTTGCGCTGGGTTTGCAGACGTAAATGGATGCAGGATCCGGAATGCTCGGTTCGTCTCCGAAAATCGAGGCGAAGTTTGCCTCCCAATCCCGGGTGAAGAACAAGGAGTGGTGGGGAAGAGCCGGCAGCGAACCCTTCACCCCCAACATCACCAGCACTGCCCCGGGCCCACTGGTGCGGCTCTGCCAGTACTTTTTGTTGTAGCTCCGATCCCTGACGCCCAGGAGCTGGGTTTCGGTGTGGTGCAGATCAGCGCCGGAGACCACTTGGTCGGCAACGCTGTAGTGCTCTGCTCCGGAGTTATCGCGCCACTTGACCCCGGTGACTTCCCGGCTGTCCTTGCCGGTGAGGCCAGCAGGAAGGTTAAGGCCGTCATAGCGCCCCAGCTTCTTGGTGTGGGTGGCTTCGCGGGTGGTGATCTTGAGTGCTTCCGCCCCCGTGTGGATCCTGACTCCGGCGTCGACTGCCAGTGCTTCCAGGCGTTCAACGAGCGCCCGGAACCCACCCATCGGATATTGCACGCCGTCGCCTAAGTCCAAGGCGCTCATCAAGTGATACATCGCTGGAGCCGAGGAAGGGCTGGTACCCAGGAAAACAGCCGGGTAGCCAAGAACCTGGCGGAGCACTGGATGCTGGAACCGCTGGGACACGTATTTGTCGAGGGGCGTCAGGAGCAGCTGCGCGAGCTTGGGAAGGCTGCGCACAACCTGTGGTTGAAGCAGCGCCTGGAGCTTGGTGAACGGGTTGTAGAGGAAGAACCTTTCGGCCATTTCCGTCGTGTGCCGCGCCGAAGCGAGGTAGGACTTGAGCTGTTGCGAACTCCCGGGCTCCACGCGTTCGAAGGTCTCCAAAACGTTCTCGCTGCCTAGCGGGACGGTCAGCGGGTCGGGCCGCACGCCGTCGTGGTTTGGTTCGCTGAAGATGCGGTAGGCAGGGCTGAGCGTGCGGAGGTCCAACTGTTCGGCGGCGCTGGTGCCGAGCAGATTGAAGAAGTGGTCAAAGACGCCGGGCATCAGATACCAGGAGGGGCCGGTGTCCCACCGGAAGCCGTCCCGCTCGAGGCTGCCGGCACGGCCGCCCACCTGATCGCGCTGTTCGAGGAGCTGGACCTCGTGTCCTTCGTGGGCGAGGAGTGCGGCAGTGGCAAGCCCAGCGATGCCACCGCCGATCACTACTGTCCGGGTCATCGGTGCAACTCCATCCAGGTTGAGGCAACGGCGCGGGCGGCGAGCCCGGCTTTCACGGGATCCGGTACACGGACCCGGGAGCGGTAGAGTTCGTCCACCGTGGTCTGTTCGATCCTGTCGGTGAGCGCTTGGAACAGTGCAAGCGCGCTCCGGACAGCGGCCCTGGCGTCGCGCGGCAGCATGGGAATGACGGCGTTGGCGTCGGCCAGCTGTGCCCTAATGGTGCTGACCCAGCCCATGCGGTCGCGGTCCTCGAGATGGTCCGAGGTGCCAAGGTAGCTGCGCCCCAGCCGGGTGGTGTCGTCCGCGAGATCCCGGAGGAAGTTGATGTTCTGGAAAGCAGCGCCCAACCTGCTGGCGCCGTGCTCCAAAGCCGCAGCGTCGCCGTCGTCGATGATCTCATCCCGCATGAAGACGCGCAGGCACATCAGCCCCACCACCTCGGCGGAACCGTGGACGTAGCCGTCGTGGGCATCGGCGTCGAAACGAAGGGGTGTCGGCTGTTCGGTGGCCGAGGCGGTGCGCTCAAGTAAGTCAGTGCGCTCGCCGAGGTCCATGCGCATGGAGTCAAAGAACGGGTCGATGAGCGAGTGGTCGATTCCGGCGGTTCGCGCTGTCTGGGCGAATGCGTGGATGATGAGGTCGCTGCTGTAGCCGAGTTTGACCGCCCGGTGCGTCTCATCGATGAAGTGGGTGAGGGCGTCGCACTGCTCCCGGTAGCTCAGGCCGGCCTCGGCCGTCACACCGTCAACGAGTTCGTCGGCCACCCGCACCAGGGCGTAGATGTTGCGGACGTGCTGGCGGTGCCTGGATCCCAGTAGCCTGCACGCCAAGCCGAACGAGGTGGAGTACGCGGAGATGACCTGGTTGGCGGCGCGCTCCGCCGTCCGGGTGAAATGCGTCAACGAGGCATCCGTGGCGACGCTCATGATTGCCGCCCTTCAAGCTGTCCCGCGAGGTCAAGCAGGACGTTGCGTACGCTTGCCGGGATGGTGGTGGTCAGCTGACTGTTGAATGCATGCATTTGTTCCTCGATGAGACCTTGGACGAATGCCTCGGCGCCGCAATCGCTGAGGTGCCGGCGAACGTGCTCGCCTTCGCCGACGCTGAGTTCGGGCATGCCGAAGAAGGGCTCGATGTCCGGCCATGCGTGCGTGGTCCGTGCATGGGCGATGATGGCGGTTTCCTTGCCCTCGCGGAGGTCCGAAAAGGGATCCTTGCCGTGGCGGCGAGGATCCCCGAAAGTTGACAGGAGGTCGTCCTGGAGTTGGAAGGCGAGCCCAAGATGCCTGCCGGCTGTTGCGAGCGAATTTTCGACGGCGAAGTCGGCGCCGGCCAGCGTGGCGGCGGCGCGCAGCGGGAGCTCGAAGGTGTAGGTGGCCGTTTTGTAGCCGCACATCACCAGGATGGTCTGGAGGTCCGGGGCTATGACGCCGTCACCGAGGCCCACATCCAGCTGTTCGCCGGCTACCGTCTCGTTGATGGTGTGTTCCAGGAGGTCCAGGAGCCGCAGGCGAAGCTGATGCGGTAGATCCGCGCGGGCGAAGGACTGGTGAGTAGCCGCGAGGAGCATGTCGCCCATGAGTATCCCGCCGGTTTGGGCCCAGTGGAGGCTGCTCCCGGAGCGGGTTCCACGGACACCGTCAGTGCCGTCAGCGCTGACTCGTCCGTCCGTGCGTACGGTTGCCGAGGCTTCCGCGAGGAGGGAACCGATCAGGTTGGGATGCCCGCGTCGGACGAGGTCGCCGTCGATCACGTCATCATGCAGCAGGAAGGCGTAGTGCAGGAGTTCAATGGCGGCGGCGATACTTATAGCGGTCTCGCGCTGACGTGAGTCTGCAGAGTCGTACTGTTGATGACGCTGGGAGAGTGCGTCGTACGTTTCCATGAGCAACAAGGGCCGGACGAACTTGCCGCCCAAGACGTTCCGGCCAGCGAGCGCCCACAGTCTGGCGAAGTCCGGGCCATAGGCGGTAGCCGCGCTGGCCCGCTTGCCGATGAGTCCGCTCAGCTCGTTTTCGATCGCGGTGCAGAGATCGGTGCGCCCACGCACGCCACTCGAGGTGATGGTCATGCTTCAGCTCCAGCTTGCAGTGACAACACGTTCGCTTTGAGGAGCTCCGGAAATTGAAGCCCGAGCCAGGGGCTGAAAGCGGACGGCGTGTGTTCCAAAGCATCGGCCAGGAGCGCGGGTGAGATCCAGGCCCAGTCTGCAACCTCGGCGGGATTCGGCTTCAACACCCCGTTGATGCGGGCTATGTAGACAGGGCAAATTTCGTTTTCCACTATGCCCGTTGGATCTACTGCCCTATATCGGAAGTGGGGGAGGACCAGTTCGATCCTGGTGGCGTCCACCCCGAGTTCGAACCGGGCGCGCCTCAGGACAGCGTCCTCGAACTCTTCACCAGGTCCGGGGTGCCCGCAGAAGCTGTTGGTCCACACTCCGGGCCACGTTTTCTTCTCGGGTGAACGGCGGGTGAGGAGGACCTCCCCTGCGTCATTGAGCAGGTAGCAGGAAAAGGCGAGGTGGAGGGGCGTATCCAGTGTGTGAACTCCTGCCTTGGGAGCCTCGCCAATAGGCGCCCCGGCGTCGTCAAGGAGGACCACCATCTCTGTCGCGTTCATGTTGCGCCTTCCTCCACACCCTGTTTCTGCCGAAACCTGAATATTGCTAGACAAGCTAGAAGAAAGGCTACCATGTAGGAAGTTAGGTGTAACATACCAAACATGTCCAGTCCTGAAGAGATACCTGAAGAAGCCGGGACCCCGGTTTCCGCTGGCATCTATGATTTGGACGCCAACGATCCTCATCAGGAACTGGTGGATCGCTCCGACCTCTCCGAAGCGGATGTCCAGCAAATCAGCGACGTTATGGCAGCGCTTGGAAGATTGCGCGACGCCGAACAACGGCTCTCCGACGCCTCGCTTCGCTACATGAAACTCAACCAATCCGACATGCGCGCACTGCACTACCTGATCGTCTGTGCCAACCATGGCGTGATAGCCACACCAGGTGCAATAGCCTCCCGGCTCAATATCTCGACGGCGTCAACCACCAAGCTGCTGGACCGGCTGGAACGCGCCGGCCACGTCACGCGACGCGCGCACCCTTCCGACCGCCGCGCCCTCGCCATCGCCATCACACCTGAAACGCACGAGGCCGCCATGAGGACCGTTGGGCGGCAGCAGGCCAAACGGTTCCACGCGGCGGCCAGGCTGAGCCCTCCCGAGCGGGAATCGGTGATCCGATTCCTTGATGACATGGCGCAGGAGATCGAAGTTTCAGACGAAGCGTGGGCAGGTTCGGGGACGTAGGCCTGGCATACCGGCCCGGAAAGCCGGACTAGTACAGGAAGATCGGCAGCCAGTCACGGTTGTGCGCATGCACCAGCGCGAGGAACAGCACAAAGTCGAAGAGCAGGTGCACCGACACCACATACGTGAATGACTTGGTGAGCTTGAATGTGTAGCCCTGCAGCAATGCGAACGGGAATGTCAGGAGTGGACCCCACGACTGGTAGCCGATCTCCCACAGGAATGACGAGAAAACCACTGCTTGCAGGAGGTTGGCCAGCCAGTCCGGAAAATGTTGCCGCAGCAGGGTGAAGGTGGTGCAAATGAAGAACAGTTCATCCCAGATGCCCACGGCGTTGACGCCCAGGAACAGCCGCCAGAAGATCTCGGGGTCGGAAGCATCCGGCCAGTTTTGGTAAACACCGGTCCTGATCAGGTACACCGGCAGGATGAAGTATCCGAGCGCCACCACGCCTATCAGGTACAGCTTCGCTGCCAACGGCCACTTACGGCCGGTGTTCACGGGAAACTTGATGATGTCCTCGCGGTAGGCGAACCGGGACACCACCCATGGCACCAGCACCGCCAATGCAAGGGCGCCGCCCATGAGGGCCATGTGCTCTGTGCTGAGGTCGGCGTTGAGCGGTACCAAGCTGAAGATGGTCATACCGGCCGCGATCAACGCGAGGTGTCGCATCAGCCGGTGGTCGATGAAAGCCGCGGTGGCCACGCTCGCCCCCAGCAGGCCATAGCCAAGCAGCTCGTTGCCCATGGCAAAGAGCGGCACGCCGGACAAGGAAAGCAACGCCGCCGGCAACAGCTTCCAACTGAGTGCGGTGCGGGGTGATTCCGTTGAAATGGATGTCACCCCTCCAGCATGTCAGGGCTTGCCGTCCAATAACACGTTTTCCCTCGTCAGGAGTCTCCTCGGTGTCTCAGATGCTCTGATTCCTCTGTAAGATTCGTGACAAGGCCCACATATTTATTGGTGGACCAAGTCATGGCTGGCTTAGCCAGTGGGGGACACACAAAGGAATAATTAATGGCTCAAGACGCGGGCTCTTTTAAACCGGAAAGCGGCAGCTCACCGAAGGATGACGCTGCTGCGGCCGATGACGCTGTTAAGGCGCCGGCAAGCGAAGACATGACCATGCGCGAACAAGTGCTGGACATCATTGAATCCATCCTTGCGGACAGCGACGCCCGGAGCGAAGGAGCGAGGAACAACCTCCGCGCCTTGGTTGAGGCACGTCCCGGGAATCCCGAGCGTGCCTTGTTGGAGCACTTGCTCGAGACCCGCAAGACACCAGCTTCAGCGGCCAAGGTCCCCGTTCAGCGTGAAGTTGCCAGCCTGCACTTGGAGTCCTCGGATACAGCCAGGACAGTATCGGTACCCGTCAGCCACGAAGTCCGTGAAGGCATCCAGTCGATCCTGGCGGACAAACTCTTGCTGACAGCCTTCCAGCCCGTCCATGCACTGCCCGGCGGCGAGGTGGTGGGCGTAGAGGCGCTCACCAGATTCGTCGGAGAGGATGGCGCCGGAGCCGATGTCTGGTTCAACGAGGCTGCGGCAGCCGGACTGGGAACGGAACTCGAAATTGCCGCGCTGCACTGCGCCCTGACGGCAGCGCACGACGTCCCGGACAACATGTCCGTGGCGCTTAACCTCACCCCCGCAACGTCCAGCGACCCCCGCGTGCGGAACCTTCTGGCTGCGGCGGCACTCGCTCCGGACAGGATCATTGTTGAATTGACGGGCAGCTTGGAATCCGTGGAAGGGCAAACCGGGGACCACGGCCTGGGGCCACTGCGAACCCTGGGCCTGCGGCTGGCCATCAGTGCGTCCGGAGCCGCCCTGGTTTCCATGGAGCGGATTGAACAGTTGCGCCCCGACATCATCAAGCTGGACCGCCATCTGATTGAGGGAATAGAAAGCAGCGACGGTCAGAAAATCCGGGCCAGGGCCATTGTGGAGCTTGCCCGGGAGATCGGCGCGGACATCATTGCGGAAGGCATCGAAACCGCAGCCGAGCTTGATGAAGTCACCGCGCTGAAGGTCACAGCAGCGCAAGGCTACCTGCTGGGTCGACCCTCCGTTCACCCCCTGGACTGGTCCGCATGGAGCATACGCGCGCAGACCGAAGCCCAGCCCGCAGGCTAGGCAACTGCCGGGCATTTGGGTGACTCGCGTAAAGTAGCATGCGGGGGTTTTTCGGTCCCATGAAAATTGGGGATTGCTGAGGCAAGGACCCACCTAGCCAGGAAGTTCTTCGTTGATGGACAGTTTTTTCAGTATGCTCGCGGAAATTCGCGGTAAAACAATCCCAACGAGGTTGGCGGCACGCATGAACTCCCCGCGCGGCTTGCTGGGGGGCTTCGTGGTGATCCACCTGGTGTTCCTGGTCTTCGGGGCCGTTCTCTCGTTGCGCGGCGAAGCCTTCAGCGACACCTTTATCTACCGTGAGTGGGCGCTTGCCGGATTCAACGACGCAAACCTCACAGGGGGACCCAGCCCGTGGGTTTACCCCATCCTGGCGCTGATCCCCATGGGTTTGGCAGCTGTAGCCGGTCCCGGACCTTTCTTCTTCCTGTGGGTCCTGCTCACCACATTGCTGAACGGCTGGGCGGTGCTCAAACTCACCGACCGCGGCCGCCGGCAGGAAGCAATCCCGGCTGCCTGGTGGTGGCTGGTATTCGTCTTCCTCATGGGTTGGTTGGGCTTCGCCCGTGTTGACGGACTGACTGCTCCCATAGTTCTCGTGGCCCTTGTTTATGGTGTTACACGGCCCTTCGTTGCATCGGTCCTCCTGAGCGTCGCCACCTGGGTGAAAGTATGGCCCGCGGCTGTGATGCTGGCCTTATTCGCCGTGGTCAGGAAACGCTTGCATGTTGTGGCGGCAGGAATTGCGACGACGGCGGTTGTGGTGGCGCTGGCTGCGGCAGTTGGTGCCGTTCCCAAGTTGCTGAACTTCCTGACACAACAGGGAGACCGCGGCATGCAGCTCGAAGCGACCTTCACCACCCCTTGGTTGTGGTTGTCTGTCCTCGGCGTCGGGGATTCCCGCATGTACATGAACACTGACATCAACTCCATGCAGGTGGACGGGCCCGGCACCGCGTTCATGTCCGTGCTGATGCAGCCCCTCCTCCTGCTGGCAGCGGCCGCCGTTGCCGGTTTGACCTTCTGGGCCCTGCACCAAGGCAAGCTCAACGGCGGAGTGGACCGGACGGAACTCCTGCTTTCCGGAGCCCTCACACTGGTGACCGCCTTCATCGTTTTCAACAAGGTGGGTTCACCGCAGTTCATGGTGTGGCTCGCACCGGCGGTTGCTGTGGGGCTGGCGCACAACTGGAAAGAGTGGCGCGTTCCGGCCACCATGCTGATAGTGATCGCCGTTGCTACCTACTTCATTTACCCGCTCTTCTACGATGCACTGAGCCACAACAATCCTTGGATGGCTCTGGTCCTGACTATCCGCAACGTCCTGCTGGTGGTTCTCTTCTTCTGGTCGGCGCGTCGCCTGTATTCACTGGGCCGTAAGCCATCCGTGGTCACCGCGCCAGCGGGCAAGGAGCACTAAGATTTCTGCGACGTTCTTCGACCAGCTGGTCCGTTTCCGCAGCCGTGTCCTGCCTCCCGCCGCTGTAGCGTGGTTCGCCCGGCCCTCCAGCGTGTGGTGGGGATTTGCCGCGGTGCACTTCTACTTCCTGTGCTGGATGGCTTCCTTCTTCCTCAGCGGCAATACCTTCAGCGACACCGAGCAATACCGCCAATGGGCGATGGATGGCTACAACCCGGAGAACCTTAACGGGAAGATCAGCCCGTGGGTTTATCCCGTGCTGGCCCAGATTCCCATTTTCCTGGCGGGGATTGCCGGTCCGGACCTCTACTTGCTGATGTGGACCCTGCTGATCACGGCCCTCAACGCCCTGGGGCTTTGGTACCTGACGCGTGGCCCACGACGGGTCACAGGGATCGCGCCCGCATGGTGGTGGCTGTTCTTTACCGTATTCATGGGGTATCTCAGCTTTGCCCGCGTTGAAGGCATCACCACATCCATTGTTTTGATTGCCTTGATCTGCGCTGCCCAGAGGCCAGTTGTTGCGTCCGTCCTGTTGAGCATCGCAACTTGGATCAAGGTGTGGCCCGCAGCGGTGCTGGTACCGATCATCATCGCTTCCCGCAACCGGCTGCAGATGATCGCTGCCGGGGTGGGCGTCACCGCCGTCGTAGGTTTTGGAACCTACCTCGCGGGTGGCTTCAGCCATATCCTGGACTTCCTGATCAACCAGGGCGAGCGGGGCATGCAGTTGGAAGCCACTTTCTCCACGCCCTGGGTGTGGCTCAGTGTTTTCAACATCGCCGGATCCAAGATGGCCGACAACACTGCCATCAACTCCACGGAGGTCTACGGACCCGGCGCCGAGGTAGCGGCGTTCCTCATGCAGCCGCTGCTGATAGTTGCAGCGATCGCCGCCGCCGTCCTCCTGATTCGTGCACTCAATCGCGGAGCGGAGCGCGAGGAGCTGTTCCTCGAAGGATCGTTGATGATGACAACGGCGTTCATCGTGTTCAACAAGGTGGGCTCGCCGCAGTTCATCATCTGGCTGGCACCTGTAATCATTGCGGGCTTGACGCACGACTGGAACCGTTGGAAGGTGCCCGCCGCCCTTCTGATGGGGATTGCCATGACCACGTTCGTGATTTATCCGCTGTTTTATACCCCGCTCATCCACGCGCACCCGATCATGGCTGCTGTGCTCACCACCCGGAATGTCTTGCTGGTGGTACTGCTGTGGTGGTCGGTGCAGCGGACGGTTGAACTGGGGCGGCGGGTGAACCGGGATGGTGCTCCGGTGGTCCCGAAAGCGCATTAGCGGATAGTCGGAGGGCGGTGGAGCAGGCGACGGTCAGTCTGCCCCACCCAACGCGATAGCTTGCCTTGGACCAGCAGCCTGCGCGTGTGGATGTCCAGGAACACCAGGTAGAACGCGAACAGAAGCGCGATGGCGAAGGCCAACGAGGACAAGTCCACAGAGACCTCCACGAAGGACCAGACTGATAATTGGTCCTGCGCTCCGAAGACCACAAAGAACGTCACGCCGACGTACAGGCACCTCATCTGCCAGTCGTCCCTGATCCCCGTCACGGCCAGGAAGGGGACGAACCAGAGGATGTACCAAGGCTGGATGATGGGGGAGAGCAGCACGATCGCCGCGAAGGCGAGGGCCATGCGCCGCACCACGCGGGAGTGGTCTCCGCGGAACATCAGGACGAGGACCAGAGCCACAGCGCCCCACTTCATGCCCGCTCGAAGGACGTCCGCCATTGCATTGCCAGGCAGGCCCAAGGCGTTGCCGAGGAACTCGATTTGCTGGCCCAGGAATCCCGACGGCGAGTAGCCGGTGAACCCGGGAGTGGGGTCCGTGATGGCCCACGCCCAGCCCAGGCCCAGGCCGTATGGGATGCCGCTGATCACCAAAACAGCGAAACTGATGCTGGCGGTCGCGGCCCAGATTCCAAACTTGCGCGGCCAGGACGCCCCGGCGCCCGCCCACATCAGTCCGATGAAGGGCAGCAACAACACGGTGGCCGGTTTGATGCCGATGGAAAGTGTGACCAACAGGATGCCCAGTAGCGGACGCTTGGTGGCTGCGAAGTAGGTTCCCGCCACGGCAAAGCCCACCATGATGGCGTCGTTGTGGGCGCTGGCGACAAAGCTGATGAGGAAGAGCGGGTTGGCCACCGCGATCCAGAGCGCCCGGGCCCCATTGATCCCGTGAAGCTCCGCGAGTTTGGGAACATACACAACGCACAACAGCACCCCGCCGGCGGCAAGGAGCCGAAAGAGCAGGACTGAGACGTCCGGCTGGGCGCCCGTAATGGCAACCACGGCGTGGGCCATCCACAAGAAGTATGGCCCGTACGGAGTGCGGGCTTCCGCCCAAGCCGGGTCCGCGCCCAAGGCGAACCAGTTGTTCAAAGCCGAGATGCCGACGTCGTAAGGGTCTTGGCCTTCCATCATCAGACGGCCTTGGCCTATATACGCGTAGACGTCACGCGAATAGACAGGGACAGCGAACAGCAAAGGAAGGGACCACGCTCCGATCGCCGCAACGATCGGTTTGAGCGAATTCCCTTCCCAACTGCCCATTCGTTGGCCCAACCTCAGCCAGGACCGCACCAATAACATGGCGCCCACGGTCAGGAGGACGGCGGAGACGGTCACGCCCCAGCCTTCAGTGCGGAGTGCAATGACTATGGGGTGGCGGATCATGGGAGATCCATTGGCGATCCACCCGATGCCAATGGACCCTGCAAACATGAACAAGGATCCGAGGAAGCCCTGCAGGATGGCGGGATACGCTACTGGCTTTGTCCCGGGAGCTGCAGCCTTCGGGGCTTTCGTGGTGATGGGCTTTGTGATCGCTGAAGTCCCGGGATGCGGACTGGGGGTACTGCCTGCCGTCATGACTGGTCGGTTCCCCCACTCACGGTATGGCGCTCCTAAAAATAAACGCGGATTGATGCCGAAGAGCTTGTACTTGCGGCAAGTGAAATTTTAGCGTCGATCCGGCCAACACCACCACAGGCGCGGCAAAGGGTGACGGACTCCATAGCGACGCCGCCTGATAGTCGCTGGGTTATGCCTGATCGGGGGTGTGTCCCGAGCCCTTGCCTATATATGCCCCTGGAGGCATGCCGGCGCCGAAGACAGGCCCGGGCTCAGGTCTTTTGGGTTGGTGCCCGTCCTCGCCATTTCGCTGCGTCAGGCGACGAACCACCCATGGAAAGAGATGTTCCCGCGCCCAGATGATGTCCCCCACCCGCGCCTCACGCCAGTTCCGCTCCGGTAGGGGTTTGGGCGTCAACGGCTCCAAGGAGTGCGGAACGTTGAGGGTGTCCAGCACCATAGTGGCGATGGTGTGTTGACCGAGTGGAGAGAAATGTAGCCTGTCCGGATCCCACATCCGGGGATCCGTTAGCTGGCGGAGTGCCCAGAGGTCCGCGATCACGGCATCATGGCGGGTGGCGACTACCCGGATGTTCTCGTTGTAGATGGCCACCTTGCCTCGGGTGCGGCCCAGCACAGGCGTCGCGCCCCAGTCCGGGCCGGTAAAGAGCACGATGGTGGCACCGGTGGATGCCAGTCTTTCCACACCCGCGTCCAGCTCAAGGCCAAGCTTGTCCGGATCGCTCCTATGGAAGAGCAGGTCATTGCCGCCGGCGTTGAGGGTGATCAGATCAGGTTGAAGCTCGATAGCAGGGCCTACCTGCTCTTCGAGAATCTGGTGAAGCAGCCGTCCGCTGATGGCAAGGTTCGCATAGGCGAAATCCTCGTGACCGGTGCTCAATTCTTCCGCGACCCGGTCCGCCCAGCCGCGGAGGCCTCCGGGGCTGCGCGGTTCAGGATCGCCCAAACCTTCCGTGAACGAGTCGCCCAGCGCCACATAACGGCTCCACGGGTGCAGGCCAGCCCCGAAGCTACCGGAACCACCCTGCGCCAAACCGCTGGCACCGGGAGCGTTCATGCCTCCATAGTGCGCCGAATTCCGGATTTTTTGTACAGCTACTGCCATCTGGAGGCTATTTTCCTTATGTCGTGGCAAAGTGCACACACTTGCGTGAAATAAGTCACTTTAAAGAATCACAATGCTAAGATATCTTCCACCAAGGAAATGAGTACTTATGCGCTTCGCTGGTTCCCCGGCGACACACCCTGCTTCGACTGAGAAGCCCAACTTTAAGGACGTCCTATGGACACGATGAGCAAACCCGGAATGCAGGATGAGATCAAACCGAACTGGTGGGTACTTTGCCTCGCATTTGCCGCTGTGGTGCTCGATGGCTACGACACGGTCGCACTCGGAGTGTCCATTCCGTCGATATCCAAGGAATGGGGAGTTGGGCCCGCCCATTTCACCCCGGCCCTCGCGTTTACGAGTGCCGGGGTGGCTCTCGGTTACATGGCGGTAGGACGCTTAGTAGCAAAACTGGGCACAAGGAATGTCATCTTCTCCGCCGTTCTACTCTTCACGATTGGTTCGCTGCTGACGGCATGGTCAGGTTCAATGGTGGAGCTGACGGTCCTTCGTTTCGTGACAGGGCTGGGGTTAGGGGCCGTGCTCCCTGCGGCTGTCTCACATGCGACTGCCGTCAATCCGTCACGTTTGCGCCAATCGATTGCAGTAGTCGTGATGACAGGTATTTCATTCGGGGCCCTCATCGCTGGACTCGGCGGGGGCATCATTACAAATGCGCTCGGGTGGGAATGGGTTTTCATTCTCGGAGCCATCGCCTCCGGTGTGCTCTTGCCGTTCCTATGGGTCGGCCTATCAGGCAAACACGCGTCGATCACTCCCTTGGATCCTTCGGAGGCCAAGCGCCACGCCGCGGTTTCCCGCCTTTTCGATGGACCCGTACGGAGCAGAACGCTTCTCCTGTGGTCATTCTCATTCCTTATCTTCGCCGTTTACTACGTATTCTCATCGTGGCTGCCGACCCTGCTTACGAGCTACGGTTTCGGCCTTGATCTGGCGCCCTTGGGATCGGCGGCGTTGGGCGTAGGAAGCATCGTTGGAGCCTGTGTGCTGATTCTGGGATCACGTCGACGCCGGATGACTTCGGTTTTGGCCTGCACGTCAGCAGCCGCGGTCGGGTTCCTCGTCGTTTCCGCATTCCTCGGTCCGGACAAGGCGCTGTTGCTGATTGTCTTCGGGGGCGTCGGTCTTGGGCTCCAAGCCGGCATGATCGGCCAGGCGGCTGTGGCAGTGACTCTGTACCCTCAAGCAACTGTGACCGCGGGGGTAGGGTGGGCAGCGTCATTGGGGCGACTCGGATCCGTGGTGGGTCCGATATTCGGCGGCATTCTGATCGGCCTTGGCGGGGATACCGGCACCATTGTTCTCTCTGTGTGTGTACCTGTGACTGTGGCCTTGGTGTTGATACTGGTCCTAGGGCGGATTACAGCCGAAAAGACTACAGGTCCCGAATCGTCCCGGCTCGACAAGCAACCCCTCGCTGCCCCGCCCAAGGGCTAGTCCCACGGCTTTGGCCAGCGCGCGTTCGATGTCACCCCATCGCCTACGATGGCAAAACCGGCGAAGGAGGAAACGTATGGGCGCCATGGATGAGCTGATCAATTCCAGTGTTGTAGCTGAACTGCGATCCATACTCACGAGTGCCGAACCCAACATTGCGCTGCCAACATTGGAGCGCTCACGTGGCTCGTTTGACGGGCAACGCCTCCGGCAGCGGGTTGATATCGTCAGGGACGCGCTCCTTGATGATTTGCCGGCCGGTTACCCCGCGGTCCAGGGGATCATGCTCGATGCGCTCGATGACCCTCGGTTTACGGGTTGGATGGTGTGGCCGGCTACCGAGGTGGTGACCGGCAGGGCACTGCAATCGGGGTCGCTCGCGGACTTTGACGCCGCTCTTACGGTCCTGTCCCGCCTGACCGGGAGGCTAACGGGAGAGTTCGCCATCCGTGACCTCATAGCTGCCCGGCCGGAACGAGCTATCGCCACCATGCAAACGTGGACGAATCACGACGACGAAAACGTCCGCCGGCTCGCTACCGAGGGCTCTCGCGCTTACTTGCCGTGGGCCAAAAGGGTTCCTTGGCTGGTGGCCAACCCAGCAGCAACGCAGGGGATCCTCGATGCCACCTATCAAGATCGTGTCGAATACGTTCGACGTTCAGCGGCGAACCATCTCAATGATCTGAGCCGGATCGATCCGCAGCTGGTGATAGCTACTGCGCGCCGATGGTCGGAAAAACCCGACGACACCACGCCCAAGGTGATCCGCCATGGACTCAGGACGCTCGTCAAGCAAGGTAATCCGGACGCGCTCGCCCTCCTGGGCTTCTCGGGCGGCCAGCTCGTGGTTATGGAGCCTCGAATCCTTCACACTTCAGTGGCATGGGGCGGAACTGTGGAATTTTCAGCCGAGGTGGTGAATGAAGGCCCCCGGCCCGCTAAAGCAGCCATCGACTATTCCATCGGTTTCCAGCGGGCCAATGGCACGGTAAGCGCTAAAACTTTCAAGCTGACGTCCCGCCGTATTGGGCCAGGTGAGACAGCCACTGTCACAAAAGCACATTCCTTCCGCCCAATCACAACCCGTTCCTATTACCCGGGGGAGCACTATGTAGTAGTCCAGGCAAACGGCGTCGCGTCGGTGCCGGCGAATTTCGTCCTCGACAAGAGGGAGCTTGGCTAAAAGCACGCCCCGCCGGGTCCCCGGATGTGCATCAGATCCCCATCAGCCGTTGCATCTGCTCGCCCGCATCACTCCCCGGCGCCGGCGTGTAAACGACGATGTGAAGGTCGGGCCGGTCGGAGGGTGAGACCTGGTGGTGCTCCATGTGCAGGACGCCAACTGCGGGGTGGTGGAACTGCCGCTCGCGGGATTCGAAGCCGAGGATGTCGTACCGGTCCCAGCTTTCCTGGAACTCCGGGCTCGCGTCCTTGAGCCGGCCTACTTGATACTCCACATCGGGGTCGCCCAGGCGCTGCCCGGTTTCGGCCCTGAACTCAGCCAGGAAGCGCTTGCTGGTGACGTCCCAGTCGGGCAGCAGGTCACGGATGTAGGGGTCGGTGAAGACGAGCCACAGAAGGTTCCGGTCCGAGGCGTCGAACGTCCCGATGTTGGGATAGAGCGCTTCGTAAGCGCGATTCCATCCGGCGATTCCCCAGTCCGGGGACAAGGCGTAAGAAGGGTTGGGGTCCAGGGCGTCCAGCAGGCGCTGCACATGCGCGGGCGCATCGGCCGCCACTGGTCCTTTGGGGAGCGCCGACGAGTATCCGCCCAAGGAGAGCACGTAGCTCAGGCCGGTGTCGGAAAGATGCAGCGTTCGGGCCACGGCTTCCAGGACTTGGCGTGAGGGGCTGATGTCACGGCCCTGCTCCAGCCAGGTGTACCAAGTGACGCTGACCCCGGAGAGGAACGCGATCTCTTCCCGACGGAGGCCGCGCTCGCGGGAACGACCCACGGGGGGCAGTCCATAGTCCGAACGAAGGGCCTGGTTTCGGCGGGTCCTCAGGAAGAGCCCCAGTTCTTTGCGTCTCTCATCTTTCACGAACTCAACACTATTACTCTGGTACTTTCACTACTAGTAGCAGCACCGTCTTCCGCCAACCGTAGAAGAACAGCAGGATGGTATCCATGCCTGCACTACGCTCAAGAACAGTTACCCATGGCCGCAACATGGCCGGCGCCCGCGCACTGCTGCGCGCCTCCGGCGTTGCCAACACGGACATCGGCAAACCGATCATCGCCGTTGCCAACTCCTTCACCGAATTCGTCCCCGGCCACACCCACCTTGCCCCCGTGGGCCGGATCGTCTCCGACGCGATCCTCGCCGCCGGCGCCGTGCCGCGCGAGTTCAACACCATCGCCGTGGACGACGGCATCGCCATGGGCCACTCCGGCATGCTCTACTCGCTGCCGTCCCGCGACCTGATCGCCGACTCCGTCGAGTACATGGTCAACGCACACTGCGCAGACGCGTTGGTCTGCATCTCCAACTGCGACAAAATCACCCCGGGCATGCTTATGGCCGCGCTGCGCCTGAACATCCCCGTAGTGTTCGTCTCCGGCGGTCCCATGGAAGCCGGCCGCGTGACCCTGACCGACGGCTCCGTACGGTCCCTGGACCTGGTGAACGCGATTGCCGACGCTGTTGATGAATCCATTTCCGATGAAGACATCAACCTCATCGAAGAGAACGCCTGCCCCACCTGCGGTTCGTGCTCTGGCATGTTTACCGCCAACTCGATGAACTGCCTTGCCGAGGCAATCGGCCTTGCCCTCCCGGGCAACGGCTCTGTGCTCGCGACGCACACCGCACGTAAGGCGCTCTATGAGAAGGCCGGCGCCACCGTCGTCGAGCTCGTCAAGCGCTATTACGACGGCGACGACGACTCCGTGCTGCCGCGCTCCATCGCAACTGCCGAGGCTTTCGACAACGCCATGGCCCTGGACATCTCCATGGGCGGCTCCACCAACACCATCCTGCACCTGCTGGCCGCGGCCCAGGAGGCGGGCGTGGACTATGGCCTGGCCGAGATGGACGCCAAGTCCCGTCAGGTGCCCTGCTTGGCCAAGGTGGCCCCGAACGTCGCCGGGGACAAGACCTATTACATGGAAGATGTGCACCGTGCCGGGGGCATCCCCGCACTGCTGGGTGAACTGAACCGCGGCGGCCTCCTTCACAAGAACGTCCACTCCGTACATTCCAACGATTTGGATGGCTGGCTGGACGACTGGGACATCCGCGGCGGCAAGGCCACCGAGGAGGCGGAGGCACTATGGCACGCCGCTCCAGGCGGCGTCCGCTCCTCCACAGCTTTCTCGCAGTCGAACCAGTGGACCTCCCTGGACACCGACGCTGAGGATGGCTGCATCCGTTCCGTGGAGCACGCTTACTCCAAGGATGGCGGCCTGGCTGTGCTGCGGGGCAATGTGGCTGTGGACGGCGCGGTGGTGAAGACCGCAGGTGTGGACGAGTCCATCTGGACCTTCGAAGGCCCAGCCGTTGTGTGTGAGTCGCAGGACGAAGCCGTGGAAAAGATCCTGAACAAGACCATCAAGGAAGGCGACGTGGTGGTCATCCGCTACGAAGGGCCCAGAGGCGGGCCGGGTATGCAGGAAATGCTCTACCCCACCTCGTTCCTGAAGGGCCGCGGCCTGGGAAAGAAGTGCGCCCTGATCACGGACGGCCGCTTCTCCGGCGGTACCTCCGGCCTGTCGATCGGGCACATCTCTCCGGAGGCTGCCTCCGGCGGTGCCATCGCCCTGGTGGAGAACGGCGACATTATCAGCATCGATATCACCCAGCGTTCCCTCCAGTTGCAGGTCTCGGACGAGATCCTTGCCGAACGACGCGAAAAACTGGAGGTCAACGGCGGCTACAAGCCGAAGGACCGCGAACGCCACGTGTCTCCCGCGCTCCGTGCTTACGCGGCCATGGCCCTGTCAGCAGACAAGGGCGCCGTCCGCGACGTTTCGCTGGTGGAAAACCTCTAGGCTTCCTCCAGCGCCCGAGCGCACGCCCTCAAGCTTGGCGGGGTCCTCCACCCGGATTCCCGCCAAGCCCAGCAGTTCCGCACAAGTTGAGTCACAAGGCCACCCAGGAGAAAACCACTGAGCCCATCAGGGCGATGATCGTTCCGAGTGCCGAAACGACCGGGCATGCTGTCCCTTCAAAGGGCGGCGTCGACCCCCAGGTCCTCAAGAGCCCATGACAAGATCCGCAGCTCGAAGGGGTGCCCTTCCTGGATTTCGAAGATGTAGGCATCGAGTTCAAAGATGGAGGCATTTCCGCCGTGGGCCCAGTACTTGATCCAGAGGGCTTCAAGGTCAATGGTCCGGCTTCGTATGAGCTTTCGCGCTGTTCGACGTGGATCTTCCATGGCAGATTTCCCGCTCCAAGCGGCGGGTCGCTCTCGAGGGAACTAATCAGGTTACTTATTTTCGAACTGTACCCCTTGCTCTGTTTCCGGGGCAATGGGTGACGGGAAGCCGAAGTGTTCCTACGATTAGGCTCATGGAACCCACCGGAAACGCCGAACACATCAGAAGCCTGCATGAGCTGGTGGTCGGTAGTTCCGACATCCACGGAATTCTCAACGGCGTGACCAGCTTCGCCTGCGATGCGATGAGCAAGGTGGCCGGTGAAAACATCGACTGCGCCCTGACATTGCGCAGACGCAAACGAACCGCTACTGTCGCAGGCAGCAGTGAGAGGGCCGTGCACCTGGACAAAATTGAACAGGAACTTCGGCAGGGCCCTTGCCTTGAAGCCTTGGATCTTGGCCGAATGGTGCTGCTGGCAGACGTTGCCACTGACACCAAATGGCCGTTATACAGCAAGGCTTTGGCGGCCGAAGGAGTCCACAGCGCCTTGGGCGTGCCCATGGACCTGGGAGAGACATCTGAAGCGGTCATCAACTTTTTCGCTCCCACGGCGGGAACCTTCACGGATACAGTGATTGCTGAAGCCGCAGCCTTCGCTGATGTCGCCGGCAGTACGTTGCGTTTGGCCATCAGGATCGAAACCGTGGAGCAGCTCAATGCGGACCTGAAAACGGCGATGTCCTCCAGGACAGTCATCGACCTTGCCTGCGGCGTCATCATGGCCCAGAATCGTTGCAGTCAGGACGAGGCGTTCAGTGTGTTGACCAAGGCTTCAAGCCATCGAAACCAAAAACTTTATGCAGTCGCCTCGGAAATTATCGCCAACCTCAGCGGCAGCAGTGACAACCAGCTGCGCTTTGACGACTGAGCCATCGGACTGGTGCCGTAGGGGCCCCGGCTCAGAAAAGTGTCGCTGAAATATTTCTCGAAACGCCGCGTCACGTTTCCGCAGCTCAAAGCACATATCCAATGCCCATGTCGTTTGAACCGCATACAGCGCCGTTGCCCTTTTCGGCTGCGTTGCGGTTCATCGACGCAGTTAGCAGTGATGGGTGTGGCGGGTTCTGGGGCCCGCCCGGGGCGCCATCATTGCGTAAACCGGGCTAGTGCGGTCGGCCGTCTGAGTCGCGACCGACCGCACGATCCGGGGGTCATGAGTCCCACCAGAAGTCCACAGGCAGTTCGTCCGGACTCTGGTGGATTCCGGAGAAGTGAACCTAGACTGACCGCATGGCGCAGACCCGGACTCGCACCGCCCGCGTCGTTTCCCTTGCGATTGCTGCAGCCGCCTTGTTGGCAGGCTGCATGGGAAGCGGCACCAGTCCTTTCGTGGGTGTCTGGGGTGACACCAGCGACCCCAAGCAACCCTCCCTTGAGCTGAAAGCGGATGGGAGTGCGGCCGGAACTGATGGCTGCAACAGGCTTATGGGATCTTGGAAAGAGGACGGCAAAACCATCGCGTTCGGGGGGTTCGCCTCTACCCGCATGGCCTGCGAGGGCGTCGATACGTGGCTGTCGAACGCCTCCACGGCAAGGATCCAGGAAGACGGAAAGCTAGCGGTATTCGGCCAGGGCGGGGATGAGATCGGCACGCTGGCTGCCGGCAAGTAGCTACTTCGTCGGCGGCACCGAGAGGTACCAAGGTAAGTCCTTCCTGGGATAGTGCACACGCTACACAGAGTCAGGCTGCGTGTCTGCAGATTCCGGATCGGGCGTTTCCGAAGTCAAGGGGTTCTCGATCTCATCGGTCATCATGCGTGCGACGAAGAGCGCCACGAAGGCCATGATGGGGCACGCCAAACCACCAATGAAGAAAATGAGCCAGATGGGGACAACCTCGGCGATCGGTCCGGCGAGAGCCATGGATACCGGCATGAGGGCCAGCGAAACGAAGAAGTCCAAGCTGGAAATCCGCCCCAGCAGGTGCCGTGGCACCCGCCGTTGCAGCAGTGTGCCCCAGATGACAGTTCCGATCCCCTCTGTAACTCCGAAAATGAGCATGGCAACGCCGAGCATCCAGAAGCTGTCCATGAAACCAATGGCGGCAACCGGCAGGCTCCCCAATCCCCATGTCAACACCATGACGGTCAGGTAGCGGCGGGGAAGGCGCAAGGAAGCCGTTGCCAGTGCAGCCACGGCACTGCCGACGCCCATGATGGCCAGGAGAAAGCCGAACATCCTCGAGTCGCCGCCCAGCTGGTCCTGAACAACGAACGGCAGCAACACCTCAATGGGTCCGATGAGGAACAGGACGGAAAGGCAAGCCCAAATCAGGGTCCAGAGAAGCCACGGTGTGCGGATGGTGTAGCTGAATCCTTCCCGCAGGTCTTTGAAGAGGGACGATTTTGCAGGTGCCCCGCCCGGCCCGGGGGTGTTCGGACCCAGCGTCCGGCGGCTCAGGAAGTTCACGATCCCGAACGCCAACAAATGGCAGACAGCAACGCCTGCGACGGCGTGCGCCGGGGACAACGCCGCTACAAGGATTCCCGCAAGGGCAGGACCGGCCGCCTGCTGCAATACCGGGCGCACAGTGCCCTCCAAGCCATTCGCTGCCAGGAGGTCGTCCGCGGGCAGGATGCGCGGAAGGATGGCCGAATATGCAGGAAAGAAGAACGCCTGGCCCACTCCCAGGACGAAGGCGCCGATAGCGAGGTGCCACAGTTGAAGGACATTGAACATGGCAAGTCCTGTAATCGTGGCAATGACTGCCAGGTTGGCGCCTTCCACGGCGATGATCAGGAGCCTTTGCGGGAGCCTGTCTGCAGCGATTCCGCCAGCCAGCACGAAACCAACCAGTCCGATGCTGGCCGCGGTGGCAACCAAGGACAGTTCCAGCGGGCCCCCACCAAGGTGGATCACTTCATAGACCATCGCCACTGCCCACATGCCGGATCCGAAAATGGAGATGGACAGCGCAGAAATCAGCACCCGGAATTCCCGGTGCGCAAAGGGACGCAGCGCTCTCAACGCGGCCATTTCACTAGCCTAGACCTGCGCACTGACGCTGTGGAAGGCGCGTTGGAGCCGTGGCCGGCATCCGGTTGATGGGCCCCGGTGACCGGGACGACGTTCGGGACGAAACTAAGTTATGAAGCGCCCGACGGCGGGGCGTCGTCGTCGAAGTCCGGGCCTTCCGCGGCGTCCTGGCTGTGGATGCCGGTATCGTGCGAAACCCAGCCTTCCGTTTCACCCTCCGCCGGAGCGTCGGTGTGGTGCCGCAGGACATGCTCGGTCTTGTCTGTCGCCTTCATTACGGATACTCCCTGTCCTGGCTTGGACTGCTTCCGTGAATGCATCCCAGTCTACGCCGCAGTACCCCCGTTTTGGGGTCAGCTCTGCGCGGAAAACTGTCCACATAAGGCCTTTAGCGGGTCTGGCAGGGCGGGGGTGTGGCATAGGCTGAAGCCAGCAGTTCCCCGTGAAACGACTAACTGCCAAGGAGAGGTGAAGATGCCCAAGCGCCCCAACCCGGCGGTGAAGATCGCCCAAGAAACAGCCCACAACGCAGTGTTTGACGCCGAAGGCAACGCCAAGCCCGGAGTCCACAATGTGCTGTTGAAGGCTGTCGAAGTCCAGCGACCCCTGGTCCTGGCCAACCTTCGCAGGCTCCAACGCAGGCACCCCAACGATTCACCGGCGCAGCTTGCCGCCAAACTCGAGCGCCACTACCTGCTGGTCATATCCGGCGGAGGTGCAGCAGTGGGCGCCACCGCCGTCGTGCCTGGAATTGGAACCGCGGCGTCGCTGGGACTTTCCGCGCTCGCAACGGTGGGCTTTTTGGAGACCACCGCACTGTATGCGTCGTCCCTGGCGGAGCTCCACGGTATCCGGCTCACTGACCCTGTCCGTGCCCAAACCATGGTTATGGCCATCATGCTGGGCGAGGAAGGCACATCCATGCTGGGCGCCCTGAGCGGACAATCGCTAGGACGCGGCAAGGGCGTGACCAACGCATGGGGCCGCACTCTTACCAAGAAGATTCCCGGAAATGGCTTCGGTGTCATCCGCGACTCCATCCAGCGCGCCTTCCTGAAGAACCTCCTGAAACGCCAAGGCACTGCGTTCCTCGGCCGTGCCCTGCCGTTCGGCGTCGGCGCTGTGGTGGGTGGTGCGGGCAACCTGATGATGGGCCGTGCCGTGGTGTCCACCGCAAAGGAAGCATTCGGCCCGCTGCCGGACACTATCCCTGGCGAATTGCTCCCGAACGCATCAAAGGATGTCTTGAACAACACGACGCTGGAAGGCGGTACCGGTGGATCTGAACGCTGACCTGGGGGAATCCTTCGGCTCCTGGACCATGGGAGACGACGCCTCGATGTTCCGCATCGTGAGCAGCGCCAACGTGGCCTGTGGCTTCCACGCCGGTGATCCCCTCACCATGCTGGACAGCTGCCGTGCGGCGTTCGAGCTGGACGTCCGCGTCGGCGCCCATGTGGGGTACAGGGACTTGGCGGGTTTCGGCCGCCGCTCCCTGGACATGACCTTTGACGAGTTGTTCGGTGACGTTCTGTACCAACTTGGCGCCCTCGACGGCATGGCCCACGCGGTGGGAGCTTCGGTGGATTACGTGAAGCCTCACGGTGCGCTCTATAACAGGATCGTTCGGGACGCTGAGCAGGCCGAAGCCGTAGTGGCTGCCGTCCACGCTTATGACCCCGGGCTTCCGGTCTTGGGCTTGCCGGGCTCGGCATGGCTGACGCTTGCCGAGGAATCCGGGCACCCGGTGTTCCGTGAAGCATTCGTGGACCGGTCCTACCTGCCCGACGGAACACTGGTGCCGCGCACCCAGGAAGGTGCCGTGCTTCATGATCCCGACGCCGTGGTGGCCCAGGCCGTGCGTCTCGCAACGCGCAAGGAAGTGCTGGCCATCGACGGAACCGTGGTGCCTGTGCTGGCCGATTCGCTGTGCATCCACGGCGACACGCCCGGTGCGGTGAATATGGCTGCCGCAGTCCGGGAGGGCCTCGAGCAGGCCGGCGTTCAGATTGAGGCGTTCGCCTAAATCCGAGTCTGGGGAGGACCGATGGGTGCGGTAGTGGTGGAGCCGGGATCGGCCACGTATGTTCTCGGCCCGGAGCAAGTACTGGACCGCGCGTCCATGCACATGGCTAATGCCCTACTGGGTAACCCGGACTCTGCGGCCGGACTTGAGGTGCTGTTGGGCGGGCTGAAGTTGAGGTTCGTCACGGGGTCGGCCGTGGCAGTCACCGGGGCCGAGGGCATGGTGACTCTCAACGGTAAAGAACTGCCCCTCAACAAGGCTGTGCGGGTGGCGCCCGGCGCAGTGCTTGAGTTCGGCCCTGCCCTGTTTGGTCTGCGATATTACGTGGGGATCCAAGGTGGAATTTCGGCCCAGGCGGAGTCGCTGCGAGCTGGTGCGGCGCTGACACTTGGTCGGCCGCACGGGCACCGTTTTCCCGAGGTGACGTACCCTGCCCGGCGTGCTTTGGACCCCGAACGTCCTGTGGTTGCGAGGGTTTCGCGCGGATCGTGGGCCCGGTATTACGACGCCGGCACGTGGCTTCGCTTGACCAGCGAACCCTGGATTCTCTCGCCGGATTCGGATCGGGTAGGCGCGCGTTTGGCGGGACGGCCGCTCGATGTTGCAGCGGCCTGTGAGGATGCCACCGGTGAAGCACCCCAACCCCAGCCGCTGGTATCAGGCTCTGTCCTGTTACCGGCGTCGGGCCTTCCTGTTATCGCGCTGGCCGGCCATCCGGATACTGCTGAGTCACCGGTGATCGCTGTGGTCCGGGACGAGGACCTGGACTTGATCGGGCAAGCCAGGCCTGGTCAGATGGTGCACCTGCTGGGCTGAACGGGATGGACCTGATTGGCGCCAGTGCTTGGTACCCAGGGGTACTCCGGCGGCAGCCCCTCAGTAACATCTTCAGCATGGACACGCCTCCCTTAAAGCTTCTGCGCCAGCATGACCAGGATGCCGCTGGGTCCGCGAAGATACGTCAGCTTGTAAACGTCCTGATAGTTCGCCACACCGCGCAGCGGATGGCATCCGTGCTTTGCCGCGATCTCAAGGGCCTGGTCGATGTCGTCAACTGAGAAGGCGACTCGGTGCATTCCGATCTCATGGGGAAGTGTTGGGTTCGTCTCGATTGCGTCCGGGTGAAGGTATTCGAAGAGCTCAAGTTGACCGTTGCCATCCGGAGTTTGGAGCACCGCAATTTTGGCGTGGTTGCCATCCAGGCCAACGGCAGTATCCGCCCACTCGCCACTGACCGTGTCCCTGCCCAGTACCGTGAGGCCGAGATCCGTGAAGAAGGCGATTGATTCCTCAAGATCGCGAACAGCTATACCGACGTTCTCAAGTTTGATAGGCATGCGTTGAAGCTACCAAGGCCCATCGGATAGCTCTAGTGCTGCCCATTACCCAAACAGCAGGTGCGCCACTGTGAAAATCGCCAATCCAGCCAAGGCACCCACCACTGTTCCGTTGATGCGGATGTACTGGAGGTCTTTGCCCACCTGCAGCTCGATCTTCTGGGACGTTTCCTCGGCATCCCAGCGGGCCACGGTGTCTGAGATGACCCCGGCGATGTCCGAACGGTACGTATTCACCAGATAGCCCGCAGCATCACCGATCCAGGTGTTGACCTTACCGGCCAGTTCTTCGTCGTTGACCAAGCGAGTGCCGAAGTCCCGGACGGCGCTCTTGAAACGCTGGCTCAGTTCGCTGTCGGGATCGTCGACGGCGTTCAGCAGCGCAGTCTTGACCGTCCCCCACGTGCGTGACGCCAGTTCGCGGACCTCGGGATCTCCGAGGATCTGGGCCTTGATGGATTCCGCGCGCTCGATCATGGCGGGGTCGTGCTGCAAGTCCTGGGCCAGATCAGTCAGGTAGGCGTCGATCGACTGCCGCACCTGGTGGTTCTGGTCCGCCTGTACTGCACGGACGAACTTGGACAGTTCCACGTAGACGCGGTCACCCACCAAGCCGTCAACGAATGTCGGCACCCAGAGTGGCGAGCGATCCGAAACGAGCCTGTTCACCGTTGCATGGTTGGCGTCCACCCAGTCGGCTGCCCGGTCAACCAACAGGTCAACCAAGGTGTGGTGGTGGCCGTCGGCGAAGATCCGTTCGGCCATCCTGCCCACCGGTGGCCCCCAAGGCGGGGTGAGGAGGTGCTTGCGGACCATGCCCTCGATCACTGTCTGGACGTCGTCGTCGTTCAGTACTGTGAAGGCGCCTCTAATCACCGCGCCGCCTTCTTTGGCCACGCGCTCGGCACCGCCTGGCGCTGACAGCCAGTGACCGGCCTTGCGGGCAATATCAATGCTTGCCAGCTTTTCCTGCACAACTTCTTGGGACAGGAAGTTGCTCTCAACGAAGTCGCTGAGTGATTCCCCGATCTGGTCCTTACGACGCGGAATGATGGCCGTGTGAGGGATCTTCAGGCCCATGGGGTATTTGAACAGCGCGGTAACAGCGAACCAGTCTGCCAGCGCACCCACCATGCCGCCTTCGGCCGCAGCCCGGACGTATTCGAGCCACGGGTACTGTTTCTGGAACGCGAACGCCACGGTGAAGATCACCGCCATCGCGATCAGCAGCGCCAAGGCCAACCGTTTCATGCGGAGCAATGCGGCCGCTTTCTCCATATCTCCCGCGGAGGGAGCGACGACGGCGGATGCCCCTCGTGCGGGTGCGGCGCCGGCAGTGGGAGCGGGGTTGGTGACGTCTTCGGTTGGGATTTGTTCAGAGTTCACCTGCATTAGCCCAGCGTAGCCCCCGAGCGTCCAGCGGCGTGGGCTAACGTGTCTGCATGACTAGCGACGACTTCGCCCCGAGCCGACCCAAGGTCTACGCCCACCGCGGCGCCAGTGCCGCCTTCGCCGAACACACCCGGGCTGCCTATCTGAAGGCCCTTGCCGATGGCGCCGACGGTGTTGAATGCGATGTCCACCTGACCCGGGACCAGCAGGTGGTGCTGCTGCACGATGCGAACCTGGACCGGACATCCACGGGCACGGGCCCGGTTGGTGAGCACACTCTTGAACAGCTCCGGGCCTTGGACT
The DNA here is from genome assembly GCF_000281065.1 of Arthrobacter sp. M2012083. Lineage (GTDB taxonomy): Bacteria > Actinomycetota > Actinomycetes > Actinomycetales > Micrococcaceae > Arthrobacter. The sequence goes on along the minus strand of NZ_AKKK01000065.1, from coordinate 19,227 downwards.
TCTCGTCGTGGAAGGGCGCCCGCATACCGGAGGCCTACGGGGGAGTAGCTGACCAGTTCCTTACCTTGCCGGAGCTGCTGGATATTCTCCGCGCGGCCGGGCGCGACATTGGGTTGGCCATCGAGCTCAAGCACCCCAGCCCCTACGGACTGAAGCTGGAGGACCGTGTCCTTGCCCTGCTCGAGGAGGAGGGCTGGACGCCTGAGGAATCCCGGTTGGAGAACATCCGAATCTCCTTCATGAGCTTCGACACCGACTCCGTTCAGCGTTTGCTGCAGAGCGTTCCCAAGGAGTACATCTGCCAATTGGTGGACGACTTCACCGTGAAAGAGATCCGGCAAGAGCTCGGCCTCGGTTTCCTTACCGGCGGCGCAGTAGCGAACGTTATGCGGGCAACTCAACTCGAGGCCGAACGCGTCCTGGATGCAGGCGAAGTAGCTATTGCCGGCCCGGGCATCGATTACGTGAGGGAGCACGCACGGAACGTTCAGCGCTGGTTGGAGTCAGGCCGCATCTTCCGGGTGTGGACTGTTGACTCGGAGAAGGATGTGGCCCTATGCCAAGGTCTCGGTATCCACGAAATCACCACCAACAAGCCGGCCCAGGTGCTCGCGCAATTGATGGTATCCAACTAGGTCAAGTGCTACTTAGCGGGGTCTCGCTTTGGGGGGCACCGCGCTTGTGATTGAGTGGTCTCATGTCTTTTCGCTGGTCAGCACAAGCAACCCAAACCACCTCAGCAGTAGCTTTGAGCGCACTGCTCCTGGCCAGCGCCTCCAAACACTTCCGTACTCCCAAGTTCTATTACCCGGTTGTTCCGGAATACTTGTGCCGCAAGGATGAGCCCGGGAGCCGTGCGAACGGTCCGCTGGCCGTGATGTCCCGCGAGGAATGGATTGCATCGTCGGGCCTGCTGGAGGCGGCCGCCGCCGTCGGACTCTTGATCCCCGCCACCCGTAGGGTTGCCGCGGATGCCACTACGGCGATGTTTACTGCATTCCTCGCAGGGCATATAGATGCACTTCGACGTGCCTATGGTCCCGACGGCACAGCGGCCGAACGTCGCATCCACACAGTTCGCCTGCCCCTTCAGGTTCCGCTCGTTCTGTGGTCCTGGAGCCTGCGGAAATGAGCACCAGTTCGGCCTCGATGAAACTCAGAGAGTCTCCTGCGTTCAAGATCGCCCTGTCCCTCAGCATTGCAACGGGACTGTATGGCGTGTCGTTCGGTGCATTGGCCGTGGCGTCCGGGTTCGACTTCTGGCAGACGATGGTGCTGAGCTTGCTGCTGTTCAGCGGAGGTTCGCAGTTTGCCTTCATCGGCGTAGTCGCTGGCGGCGGCTCGGGGGTGGCAGCCATGACGGCCAGCGCGTTGCTGGGTTTGCGCAATGGCATCTACGGTATGCAGATCAACGCCATGCTTCGCCCCGGGGGGTGGAAACGTTACGTTTCCGCGCACGTAACCATCGATGAATCAACGGCGACGGCGTCCGGCCAGTCTGATCCCGACGAGCAACGCCGCGGGTTCTGGACAGCCGGCATTGGAATATTCATCTTATGGAATATCTTCACGGCCATTGGTGCATTAGCAGGCGACGCCATGGGCGATCCCAAACAGTGGGGCTTGGATGGGGCTGCCGTTGCCGCGTTCCTGGCGCTGTTGTGGCCGAGGCTGAAAGGCCGGGAACCTTGGGCGATCGCCGCAGCCTGTGCGCTCGCCACCATCCTGGCCGTGCCGTTCGTTCCCTCCGGAGTTCCCATCCTGGTGGCGGCAGTCGTGGCCGGCGTCATCGGCTGGTTCAGCCATGCACGCATGGATGAGGGACTTGAACCGGACGTGGATCCGTATGCAGAGAAGCACCAGCGTGAACACGGAGGCAAGAAATGAACCTCTGGCTTTGGATCCTCATTGCCTGTGCGCTGGCGTATTTGACCAAGCTGGTGGGCTACTTCGTCCCCGCCAAACTGCTTGAAAACCCGCGCATCATGCACATTGCCGGAACCATGACCATTGGCCTGCTGGCGTCCTTGACGGTTGTGAATGCTGTGGCCTCAGGGCAAGGCCTGGTTCTCGATGCCCGCATTGGCGCCTTGGTGGCCGCTGCCGTCGCGCTTTGGCTCCGGGCACCGTTCCTCGTGGTGGTGATTTCAGGCGCAGCAGCCGCAGCATTGCTGCGGGTGCTGGGTTGGGGTTAGACAGCCTCGGTGAAGGTAACGCCCGGGATACCCGACTGCTCGGGGAGCGGTCGCGAGGGGCGTTCGGTCCGGATGGCATCCTCAATCAACGCCACGGGACGCTTCCACGCTTCGGATCCGGGTTCCATGGTGTCCACTGCGCCGATCAGCATTGCCAGCAGCCTGACCATGTCCTCGATGGTGATATCGCGCCGCAGCGTGCCTTGGCTCTGGCCGCGTTTGAGCAGGAACTCCATGGATCCGATGAGGCCGCCCGTGATGCCCATGAGGAGGCCGCGTCGGCCCGCGACCGCGTCAAGGAGGTTCGCGTCATCGCTGGCAACCTTCATCACGGCGTCAATGACGTTGATGAGACCCTCGGCGGCGTCCATGCCGTCAGCCGCGGCGGCGGCAACCGGGTCCACATGGAGGCGCAGCTGGCGCGACAGTGCCGCAAGCACCAACTGTTCTTTGTCCGAGAAGTTGCGGAACAGCGTTGCGGGGCCAACTCCAGCGGTGGCTGCGATGGTCTGAAGGGGTACGTCTGGGCCGTGTTCCCGGAAGCACTGCCTGGCGGCGGTGATGATTTTGTCCACATTACGTGCGGCGTCTGCCCTGAGGGGCTTGCGTTCAGAGGGCTGTTCCATGCTTGTCAGGGTAGCAATGGAGGCCTCCCGGCCCCTTGTTACGCCGGAGTAGGTTGTTATGTGACAAACCGGCACGTGAAACACTGGATTTCATGTTGCTTGCATTTTCTGTCGCCCCTTCGGGCCAGCCCGCTTCCGCCACTGACGGCGGACCCACCCCCGACGCCTCCGTGCACGACGCCGTCGCTGCCGCCGTCAAGATCGTCCGCGAGTCCGGACTGCCCAACCAGACGGATTCAATGTTCACCACCATCGAAGGCGAATGGGATGAGGTTTTCGATGTCGTGAAGCGCGCCACGGAGGCTGTTGGCCGCTACGGCAGCCGCGTCTCGCTGGTGATCAAGGCTGACATCCGTCCCGGATACAGTGGAGAGCTGACCGGCAAGGTGGAGCGCTTGGAAGAAGCCATTTCCGCCACGGACTAGATCCTTTCCCCAAGCTGCGGTGAGTGCCAGACTGGGGCCCATGACTGAACACGGAGCCGAGCCCGGTTGGGTTGACGTCGAGCATTACCTGACTGACGTCGTTGTGCGTCCTGATCCTGCCCATCAACGTGCCGTGACTTCCGCCGCTGAGGCAGGAATGCCTGCCATTGAAGTAGCCCCCAACGCGGGCAAGTTATTGCGGATGCTGGTTCAAATGTCGGGGGCCCGGCGGGTCCTCGAGATTGGAACCCTTGCGGGTTTCAGCAGCATGTGGATGGCCCAGGGGCTGCCCGACGACGGCAGGATAGTGACGTGCGAATTCCTCCAGAAGCACGCCGACGTGGCGCGCGCCAATTTGGATGCTGCCGGAGTGGGACACAAGGTGGACATTCGCGTGGGTGCTGCGTTGGATACCCTGCCGGCCTTGGCCGGCCAGGAATCGTTCGACTTCGTGTTCATCGACGCCGACAAGGAAAATGACGCCAACTACCTCGACTGGGCCATCCGTCTCGGTCACCCGGGAACGGTGATCGTGGTGGATAACGTGGTTTGGGATGGGGCCATCCTGGAGCCGGAACGGGACGAGGTCAACGCACCAGGAATTGTGGCCATGCTGGAGAGAATGGGGCAGGATCCGCGACTCGATGCCACCGCCATCCAAACTGTGGGTAGCAAGGGTTGGGACGGTTTTGCGATAGCCCGGGTGCGGTAAGTGGATTTCACGATTCGGCCGGCAACGGTGGATGACGCCGAGGCCATGGCACTCATGCATGTTCAGTCGTGGAGGGAGAGCTACGGGCATCTGCTGCCTCCGGAGTTCTTCGAGAAACAGGAAGCGGCGTTGCCCGAGCGCATCGAACGGTACCGGGCGTTCATCGCTGCAGGCCACACCCGGATGCTGGCCCACGATCCGTACGGCCAACTGGTTGGCCTCGGCGCAGCTGGTCCCGGACAGGACGAGGACGGTCCCTGCGAACGGGAGCTCTACATGCTCTACACCTTGGAACGCATCCATGGCCGTGGTGTTGGGCAGGCGTTGGTGGAGGCGCTGATCGGCGATGGGGCGGCGTACTTGTGGGTGCTGGACGACAATCCCCGGGCCCAGGCTTTCTATCGCCGCAACGGTTTTGTGCCGGACGGCAAACGCCAGCTCTGCGACCCATCCTGGTACTCGCTGCCCGAACACCGGATGGTGCGCCCCGCCGTCGGGCCTTAGCGGAATCCCAACGCTCGCGAGCTGTTCCCACAGCTGACTCATGTCGATATGGTGATGACGGGCGGTGTCGGTGACAACCGTCCGGTTTGGAATCAGGCGTCGATAACCGGAGCCTGGGTACGCCATTCGATTCTCGGGAGGAAGCATGACCATTCCAGAGCAGGATCCACGCGAACAGGAAGGCCCGGCAGACGGTGGCGCGGCTGGCGTCCCGGGGGCCCACGACGGCGGCGCTGATGGTGGTGCCGACGGTGGCGCCGAAGGCCCGGCAGACGGTGGCGCGGCTGGCGTCCCGGGGGCCCACGACGGCGGCGCTGATGGTGGTGCCGACGGTGGCGCCGAAGGCCCGGCAGACGGTGGCGCGGCTGGCGTTCCGGGGGCCCACGACGGCGGCGCTGATGGTGGTGCCGACGGTGGCGCCGATGGCGGCGCCGGGTAACAAGGCAGCTAGGTTTGAGCTCTACGACTACTGATTTCCAGGACCCCGGCGCTGTGAAGGACGCCGGGGTCCTGGAAAAACGCCTGATCGACATCGGCCAGGAGAGGTTCGCCAGCGAGGTCTGGGGGCGAACTGCGCTACTCTCCCGTGGCGTCAGCGATTTCTCCGATTTGTTCTCGGCCAACGCAGTTGACGAGCTGATTTCGCGCCGGGGCCTGCGGACACCCTTCCTGCGCGTCGCCAAGGGTGGCTCCACTCTCCCTGAATCCTCGTACACCTCTCCGGCAGGCGTTGGTGCCACCATCTCGGACCAGCTGGACGACACTCAGCTATGGCGCAAGTTCGGCGATGGAGCCACCCTCGTCCTGCAGGCGCTGCATCGCACGTGGGAGCCTGTGTCGAGCTTCAGCACAAAGCTGGGCACCGAGCTCGGACATCCTGTGCAGGCGAACGCATACGTCACCCCGCCTCAGAACCGTGGCTTCGACGATCACTACGACGTCCACGACGTTTTCGTCCTACAAATCGAGGGGACCAAACGCTGGATCATCCATGAGCCGGTACACGTGGACCCCCTGCGAAGCCAGCCTTGGACCGATCGCCGCTCCGCCGTCGCCGAGGCCGCCCAGGGTGAGGCTTATATTGACACCGTTTTGGAGCCTGGCGATGTCCTCTACTTACCGCGCGGTTGGTTGCATGCCGCCCAGGCGCAGGGGAAGGTCTCGATCCATCTCACTCTGGGAATACACAGCTGGACCCGCCACGCGCTGGCAGAACACTTGGCGGAGGCCGCACTTGCGGCGCTATGCGACGATCCCGAGATGCGCCGATCCTTGCCAGTGGGCGTGGGTGGTCCCGAAGGGGAGATTGCCGCGGTTCGTGAACGCCTCGCCGCCGCCGTCCTGGAGGCAGATAGCACATCCCTTTTCCAGCGCGCACGGCGGGGACAGGGTCGCCCGGCCCCGCTCGGTCCGGTGGCCCAGCTCGCGGCCGTCGAGGGCCTCGGCCCGGAGACGCTGGTGCGGCTTCGGGGTGCACTTGAAGCCCGGTTTGAGGGCTCACGCTTGACTACCCGCGTCGGTTGGCTCGACTTCCCCGAGATCGATCTGCCCTCCGTGCGGCGCCTGCTGGACGGCGATGCTCACCTCGCCGGTGATCTCGGCGTTGTCCTTGTGGAAAGGCTGTTGCGCGCAGGAGTTCTCGTCCCCGTTGAACAGTGATATCGCCGTGAACAATGGCATCGGCTTGAACTGCGACCCCGAACCGTGACATCCCCAATTGCCGCAACGGCTCGTTTCTTTTGCGCGGAAAGTGCCCGGGTGCGGGGCGACTCGATGGCAGGCACGGCGTCACCCTGCTTGGTTTGGGTGCTCGTAGAGTATCGGGGAGCATGGCCACCCGATGGTTTCGAGGGCATTGGTATCGAAGCCGGAACCAAGGCCCTCGTAGTCGCTGCCGCACGGGCGGCGAATGCACGGATTCTCCTGGTGCGTCGGCCGGGCCCCCGCCGACGCCTTGGTCCGAGCAGTTGGGCCGTGCTCCGCCATCAAAGCTCCGGCGCCTATCAACAGCTGTGGGGAACATGGGAACGGGATCAGGACCTTGCAGGGATAGTTTCAGCCTTGGCATCTCCCGGAAAGCCCGGTCTTCCGCCGGTTATCCTGGTCTGCGCTCATGGGCAGCATGACGCCTGCTGCGCAGTGCGGGGCCGGCCCGCGGGCCGTGCGCTCAGTGAGCGATGGCCGGAATTGGTGTGGGAGTGTTCCCACGTTGGCGGTGACAGGTTCGCGGCCAACGCCGTCATCGCTCCCGACGGCGTGTATTACGGAGGACTCGACGCCGGGTCCTCCGTCACCACTGTCGAGGATCACCTCACAGACCGCATCCGAGCAGAGTATTTGCGCGGATACACGGACCTCCTCCCACCGCAGCAGGCGGCCATCGCGGCCGTGCTCGAACGGTTCGGCCCTGCCGGTCGGCATGATTATCTAGTCACAGAGTCGCTGCGCGAGGGCGATCACTGGCGCATCCACCTCACCGGCAAGCCGCCCCACCCGGCGCATGTCGATGTGGAATTGCAGGCCCGCCGCACGCCGCTGCGTCAGCTCACCTGCCGGGCGCCTACGGAGGGCTCGGTGATAGTCTACGAACCCACTTCCATCCGCAGAACCTGACATGTGCGGACCGTGGCACGGGTTACCACGTTTTAGCGCGGCTCTGGTTCTTCAGGCTGGTCCATATCCAGCGGTGAACCCTCCAGCGGTGAATCGAGGAGGCTCGGTGGCTTGGGGACGCGGGCGAGTAGCAGGCAGACCACCGTCAGCCATGCGACTGCGACCGTCAAAACCTCCGCCCACACCGATGCTCCGAGTTCCATGTAGAGATCATAGGGCCCCTGAAGGCAAAACGGTAAGTAGCCTTACTTTCGATGTGACCGTTCGGAGTAATGTGGCGCTCCACTAGGCTTGAGGCATGACTCAGGCAGGGCGGAAGTAGTGGCAAAACGCGGCAAGGTAACCAGGTCCCAGAGGTCGACGGCGGGAGTCGTCGAGGTGCCAACCGGCACCCGCCCTGACGGTCCGGTCGCGGGCGTCTACTACATCGATACGGGCGACTGCGAGTTGCTGCAGGACCAGGACAACTCCAATGGTTGGCTTCTGAGAATCAACGGCGTCATGAGCTCGCACATTGACCTGGCTGACCCGCTGTTCCTGGATTTTGAGTACATGCGTTGGATCGCTGCCCTGGTTGAATCGCGGTGGCCGCGAGAGCAGAAGCCCAAGCTGCGTGGCCTTCATCTGGGTGGGGGAGCTTGCTCCATGGCCCGCTACTTCCACGCGGCCTACCCTGAAGCGCGGCAGGTAGTGGTTGAACTCGACGGCAAGCTGGCTGACTACGTGCGCGGCTGGTTCGATCTACCCAAGGCGCCCTTGCTGCGGATCCGCGTGGGCGAAGCCCGGCAAGTCACTGAAACCCTTACTCCGGACAGCCGCGATCTCATCATTCGCGACGTCTTCGCCGGAGCCTTCACGCCCCGCGCCCTGACCACCCGGGAGTTCACAGCGCACGCGGACTCGGTTCTCGCCCCCGACGGATTGTATGTAGTGAACTCGGGCGATGCTCCGGACCTCAAGAACGCCCGGGCTGATGCCGCCACCATCGCGGACACCTTCGAGCACACCATGATCATTGCCGATCCAGCCATGCTGAAGGGGCGCCGGTACGGCAATATGATCATGGCGGGCAGCCATGCGCCGTTCGGCGACGACCCCACCTTGGCCCGCAAGCTACTCGGTGGGGGAGTGCCGGCACACATTTGGGATGACGCCAAAGTGCGCGCTTTCGCCAAGGGAATCCCGGTGCGGCATGACCCGCCGGCTGAGCCCTTGGTTGAAGCCTCAGTTCCGGCTGAGTGAGCTGTTCCACGCCTCCCACAGGTGGGCGTAGCGGTCGCCGTTGGCCAGTAGTTCCTGGTGGGAACCCGACTCGACGATCCGCCCGTGTTCCATGACCACCACGGTGTCCGCCGACGCTGCCTGGGATAATCGGTGCGCGATCACCACGGACGTTCGGCCAGCCAAGGCAGCTTCCGCAGCCTGATCGAGCATGGTGGCAGACCCGGTTCCCGCTTCTGCAGTGGCTTCGTCGAGCACCGCAATGGGCGGGTCCTTCAGCATCAGCCGAGTCAAGGCCAGCTGTTGGGCCTGCTCTGGTGTGAGCTGATGCCCGCCAGCGCCTACGGAAGTCTCCAAACCGTCGTCGAGCGTTTCAACCCAAGCAGCCCCAACAGCATGCAGGGCGCGTGTGAGTTCCTCGGCAGAAGCGCCGGGCTTGGCGAGCCTGAGGTCTTCGGCGAGCGTGCCCGAGAAAACGTGCACTTCCTGGCTGACCATGCCTATACGCTGATGCAGGTCCGCCGGGGCAGCGGCGGCGGAGTCCAGACCGCCCACCCAGGCTGTCCCGCTGCCAGGGCGCTCCAAACCCATGATGATTTTGGCCAATGTGGTCTTGCCCGCGCCCGAAGTGCCGACAATCGCCACCCGCTCGCCCGAGCCGACCGTGAGGGAAACCCGCGTGAGGGCCGGCCTCTGGCCCGGATAGGCAAACGTGACGTCGTCCAAGACGATGCCGGCATCAGAGCCAGTTACAGGGGCCTGAGCCGTGACTGGCGCCGCGGACATCGTTAGCCCGAACATGCGCCCCAAGCCGGCTGCGGCTTTTTGAAGCTCATCGAACTGCCCCAGGACCAGGCCGATCGGATCGAACAGCCGGTAGAAGTACAGGGCGGCCGCCGTCGCGGCGCCGATGGTGACAGCACCCTCGGCGTGGAGCCAGAATCCCACCACCAGAACCGCGGACAGGCCGATCAGTTCCGCAAGGTTGAGGCGGTTGTAGAACCGGGTCAGATAACCCACCCCGCGCAGCGAGTGGCCGATGTTCTCGTGCGAGGCTGCTGCCACAAGATCCGCATGGCGTGACCCGAGGCCCAGGGCCACAACCGACGGGGAGCCATGGACGGTCTCGATGATCTGCTCGGTTCGGCTGGCCTCGGTGATCCTGACCGTCCGGTAGATGGGCGCGGTTCGCCTGAGGAACCAGCGCAGGGTGAAGACCTGCAAAGGGGCAGCAACCAGCACGGCCACCGCGAAGCGCCAGTCGATGACGCCCAAGCCCAACAGGGTCACCCCGATAGTGAAAGCTGCGCTGGTGAACGCTGGCAGCACCCCGGAAATTGCCTCACTGACTGCTTCAACATCGCCGGAAACCCGGGCCACAACGTCGCCGATGCCCGCCTTTTCCAGTTGTGCCAGGGGTTTCCGGACAGCTGCCGCGAACACTTCCTCGCGCAACCCGGCCAGCGCTTCCTCGCAGATCCGGGCCAGCAGGTTCTGCCCCACGATGCCCAGCAGGGCACCCAGGCCACCGGCGGCCAATAGCCCAAGTGCCAGCCACAGCAGGGACAGGACGTCCCCTCCGGATGCTGCGATGTTGACCATGACGCCCAGAAGTGCTGGCGCTGCCAAGCCGCAGCAGGATGCCGCCAGTAACACCAAGATGGTCAGGGTGAGCCTGCCGGGGCGTTGCGCCAACAGGCGCCACATTGCTTTCCGGGTCTCGCGAGGGGTGGCAATAGGCAGGATTTCCGAGTTCACGAGCCCACCACTTCACGGTAGCCAGCCGACTTGGCGAGAAGTTCCCGGTGCGTACCGGTTTCCGGTGCCCCATCGGCTCCGCCCACCACCACCCGATCGCAGATGGCCAGCAGCGTGGGGCTTGTGGTCACGAGAACCAGGGCCTTGTCCGGGAAGTTTCGCAGACCGTCCGCGATGACGGCTTCGGTGGCGGTGTCGACGGCGGTGGTGGGGTCGTGCAGGACCAACACGGGTTGCTGCTGGTGCAGCGAGCGGCCAAGAACCAGCCGTTGGCGCTGGCCACCTGAAAGGCTCTGGCCATGCCCGGTGAGGACGGTCTCGGTGCCTTCCGGCAGTTGTGACACGAAATCCCCGACGGCGGCAGCGGCCATGGCCCGTTCCGTCAGTTCAGCGTGGGATACTGCCATGTTGTCGCGGACACTGCCGCTGAAGAGGACCCCGTCGTGGTTGTCGGCGAAGACCCTTGAACGGACGTGTAGGGGATCGAGGTCTGCGGCGTCGTGGCCATCGATGGACAAGAGGCCGCGGGGTGCGGGCGTGCGGCAGCCCAACGTGTCCACCAACTGTCGCGCATGTGTGCTGTCCGGAAGGACGACACCCACAATTTCGCCGGCGGAGGCCGTAAAGGGCGGGAAGGCAACGTGCGCCGCGCCCGGCCGGAGCTCCAGCAGCGGTGCTGGTTCGCCCGGTGAAGCGGGTGTCGAAACCGGGCCCATTGCCGTCGTCGAACGTTCTTCGGCTCCGGGTGCCGGCACCGCCTCGGGTTCTTCCAGCAGGACTGCGATGCGGGCCGCTGAGGCGCGCTTGCGCGCGAGTTCGACGCTTAAGAAACCGAGCCAGGTCATGGGCCCCTGAACAAACTGCGCCACACCAACAACGGCCACCAGCTGCCCCACTGTGATGCTGCCTTGGAGCGCAAACCACGCAGCGAAGAAGGCGATACCGGCCAGGAATGCTGCGGACAGTGCTGTGCTCGCGCCCGTGTAAGCGGACTTGGCGCGAATGGCCTTCAGGGCGGAAGCCAGTGATGCCCGGCTTTCGGCGCGATAGCGCGCGATGGCAGCGTCCTCTGCACCTAGCCCTTTCAACGGGCGGGAGCCGGTCATGAAATCCGTGGCCAGGGCGCCGGCGCGAGCTGCGGTGGACTGCTCCACGTCGCTCCGGTTTTCGAGCGGTTTGGTGAGCCGGTGCATTACCAGCAGCATGACCGGCGTCGCCAGGAGAACGGCAAGCCCCAAAGGCACTGATATGAGGAGGAGTGTGACGGCCGATGTGAGCACACCGGCCGCTGCGGCAAGGCCGCCGCTGATCAGCCAGGACAGCCCGGCAACCCTGTCGGCGTCGGAAGAAGCGATGGCTACGATTTCGCCAGGTGCGCGTCGGGCGGCCATACCGCGGGGATGAAGTGTCCGTTCCACCACCAATTGGCGGAGATCATGCGAGCCGTAATTAAAGGAGCGCTCGGTGGCCAGGGTGCCGAAGCGCCACGACAAAGCCAGCACGACGAACACCACAGCCAAGGCGCCGAGCCACCACAAGAGGGCGCCGGCGTCGTTCGGTTCGATGGCGTTGTCCACCGCGGCGCCGATGGTTGCCGGCACCAAAGCCTCGCTGACCTGATGCAGGGCGAGTCCGGTGCAGCCCGCCAACAGCAGCTTCCAACGGCCGTTGGCGAACAAGGTGAAGCTGAAGAGCCGGGAGACCGGAGTGGATGGCATGCTTACCATAGTAAGGCTTGCCTAAGTTCGAGAACGCCGTATGACCCGCCGCCTCGGCGCTATCACCTCTGGGTTACTCAGCGCCGAGCAGCTCCTCCCGCCGCTGCTCCGTCTCCTCCCGCAAGGCCTGCACGACGGCGGCTACCGCGGGGCGGCGCATGGAGTCAGGGCGGAGGACCATCCAGTAGGGGAGAAGCTCGGCGAAGTCGGACGGTAGGAGGCGCACCAGGTCAGCATGCCTGTCGGCCATGAAGCAGGGGAGGAAGCCCACGCCGGCACCGGCTCGAGTAGCTTCCACATGCACGAACACGTTGGTTGAACTCAGCCCGTCACGCATGGTGGGGACCAGCCTGCGGGGAGCGTCCAGGTCGTCCACTTGCAGCATGGAGTCAACAAAATAGACCAGTTGGTGCTGCGTCAGCTCCTCAATGCTGGAAGGCGTCCCGTGATCCGCCAAGTAGGCGCGGGAGGCGTACATCCCCAGCCGATACTCGCCCAGTTGGATCGCCTCCGCCCGGTGAACCTGCGGCGTCCCTACCACCACTTCGATGTCCAGCCCCGAGCGCTGTTGCAACGCCCTTCGCGTCACGGTCACGATCTCAACGCTGAGTCCGGGATGTTCGCGTCGCAAGCGGGCAACTGCTGGTGCGGCGATATATGCGCTGAAACCATCAGTCGCGGTCATGCGTACGACGCCGGTGATGGGGTCGGGGGCGCGGTCGCTCGGTCCCAGGGCACTCACCGCAGCTTCAATGCGCTCAGCGACGAGTACCGCTTCCGCGCCCAGCTCCGTCACTTCCCAACCGCCGGCCGCACGTGCCAGGACCCTGCCGCCCAGCGCCTTCTCCAACGCCGCTATCCTGCGGGAAACCGTGGTGTGGTTGAGCCCCAAGGCTTGGGCCGCCGTCGTGAATTTTCCTGAACGTGAGACGGCCAGGAAGATGAGGAGGTCGTCGGGGTTCGGGTTCATATCTGCAATTCTGCACACCCAAGGTGCCTTATTGGGCATTGAGGCATAACGAATCTGCAGCAATACTCAGTGGAGCATTTCGTGTTGTGGATCACATCACGTTCACATGGGTCAAAGAGGACACTGAGGAGATGGATATGAGCGTAGAGCAGCGCTCCGCATCAAGAGCAGGGAAAGGCGCCGGTGAAGGTTCCGGACTCAAGAAGATCGTCGCGGCGTCGATGGTGGGCACCGTGGTGGAGTGGTACGAGTTCTTCCTGTACGCCACGGCCGCAACGTTGGTTTTCGGCAAGTACTTCTTCCCGAGCACAGGCAATGAACTGGACGGCATCATCCAGGCGTTCATTACCTACGCGGTAGGCTTCGTGGCCCGTCCGCTCGGCGGCATCGTCTTCGGCCAGATCGGCGACAAGCTGGGCCGCAAGCCCACCCTGCAGCTGACCATCGTGATTGTGGGCGTTTCCACCTTCCTGATGGGCTGCCTCCCGGGCTTTATGGAGATCGGCTACTGGGCACCGGCCATGCTGGTGGCGCTCCGCTTCATCCAGGGCTTCGCGCTCGGCGGTGAATGGGGTGGTGCTGTATTGCTGGTGGCAGAGCACAGCCCCAACAAGTCCCGCGGTTTCTGGTCTTCGTGGCCCCAAGCAGCAGTGCCGGTAGGTAACCTCCTGGCCACCGCCGTCCTGTTCACCATGTCCACAGTGCTCAGCAGCGAAGCCTTCCTCGGCTGGGGCTGGCGCGTAGCGTTCTGGCTGTCCGCAGTGATCGTGTTCGTCGGCTACTACATCCGCACCCACGTCACCGAAGCCCCCATCTTCCTCGAAGCCAAGGCGCAGATGGAAGAATCAAAGGCCATCAGCTACGGCGTTGGCGAAGTCATCCGCAAGTACCCCAAGGGCATCCTTCAGGCCATGGGACTCCGCTTCGCAGAGAACATCATGTACTACCTCGTGGTGAGCTTCGCGATCGTGTACCTCAAGAGCGTCCACAAGTACGACACGTCCTCGCTCCTCCTGGCACTCCTGATCGCCCACGTCATCCACTTCCTGGTCATCCCGCAGATCGGCCGCCTGGTGGACTCATGGGGACGCAAGCCTGTGTACCTGGTGGGAGCCATCGCCGGCGCAACCTGGCCGTTCTTCGCCTTCCCCATGTTCGACACCAAGAACGCCGTCATCATCGTCCTCGCCGTGACCATCGGCCTCTGCCTCCACGCGTTCATGTACGCAGGCCAGCCAGCCATCATGTCCGAACTCTTCCCCACCCGGATGCGCTACTCCGGTGTTTCGCTAGGCTCGCAGGTCACGTCGATTTTCGCCGGCTCGCTCGCACCGTTGCTGGCAACCCAGTGGCTCAAGGACACCGGCTCCTGGGTTCCCACAGCGATCTACCTCGTGGTTGCTTGCGCCATCACCGTCGTCGCAGTTGTTTCGCTGAAGGAGACCAAGGGCATCGCCCTGCAGGAAGTGGACCAGGCCGACGCCATCCGTCACGGACTGGCCACTTCATCTACTTCGAAAGGCTAGCTCCATGGATAACTCCCTGAACGGACGCAAGGCACTGGTCACGGGCGGGGCGAGCGGAATCGGCGCAGCCTGCGCGCGGGCGCTCGCCGCCCGTGGAGCGAAGGTAGTAGTGGCCGACGTCGATGCCTCCGGAGCTGCGGCCCTCGCCGATGAGTTGGGCGGCACAGCCTGGACGGTGGATCTCTTGGACGTGGACGCCCTGGCCGCCCTCAGCCTCGACTGCGACATCCTGGTCAACAACGCCGGCATCCAAAAGGTTGCGCCGATCGAGGAGTTCGAACCTGCGGAGTTCCGCCGGATCCTGGCCCTGATGCTGGAGGCACCGTTCCTCCTCATCAGGGCCGCGCTCCCGCACATGTACGCCAACGGGTTCGGCAGGATCATTAATATCTCGTCGGTCCACGGGCTGCGGGCCTCGGCGTACAAGAGTGCTTACGTGTCCGCCAAACATGGGCTTGAGGGGCTGAGCAAAGTCACCGCTTTGGAGGGCGGCGAACGCGGAGTGACGTCCAATTGCATCAACCCTGGTTACGTACGGACACCCTTGGTGGAGAAGCAGATCGCCGATCAAGCCCGGCTCCACGGCATCCCCGAAGCCGAAGTCCTGGCAAAGGTGATGCTGACAGAGTCCGCTGTGAAACGGCTAGTGGAGGTGGAGGAAGTTGCCTCGCTGGCAGCGTGGATGGCCTCTGACGACGCCGGCATGGTCACCGGTGCGAGCTACACCATGGACGGTGGGTGGTCGGCCCGGTAGCCCCCCGCCCCGGCGCCCCGGCGAGCTGACAGTTGATGCCCATGTTCCGCGTGAACATGGGCATTAACTGTCACTTCGGCAGGGGAGATCAGGCCGTCTCGTCCACCAGCTCTGCCCGGCGCAGGCCACCCCCGCGGACCCACAGCTTGTAAGCCACGAAGAGCAGCACCAGCCATGTGCCGCCTACGTAGAGCGCAACCCGCGTGTCCTCGAAGACGCCCAGGATCACGATCACCATGGCCATGAACGCCATGGTCAGGATGGACGCAACAGGCCACAACGGCGAACCGAATTCCGACGCCGGCAGTCCCTTGCGTTTGATCTCCCGTTTCATGGCGACGTGCGAAGCAAGAATCATCACCCAGACCCACACTGTGGCGAAGGTAGCGATGGAGGCGATGAGCACGAACACGTCCTCCGGAATGACCGCATTCAGCACGACGCCCACCAGCAGGATGCTGCCCATCATCACCACGGTCATCCAGGGAACACCGTGCCGGGAGATCTTGCTGAAGCTCTTGGGTGCGTGTCCCTGCTGGGCCAGGCCAAAGAGGATGCGTCCGGCCCCGAAAATGTCGCTGTTGATCGCCGAGAGAGCGGCTGTGATGACCACGGCGTTGAGAATGTGAGGTGCGGCAGGAATGCCCAGGCCATCGAAGATCTGCACGAACGGACTGCCGCTGCTTCCGATTTCGTTCCACGGGAAGATGCTCATCAGCACGCCCAGGGTCAGTACGTAGAACAACAAAACGCGGACGGGCACAGTATTAACTGCCTGCGGGATGACCTTCTTGGGGTTTGTGGCTTCGCCCGCCGTGATACCGATCGTTTCGATCCCGCCAAAGGCAAACATCACGACGGCGAACGCGGCCAGGAGCCCCTCGAAACCGTTCGGGAACAAACCACCGTGATTCACAAGGTTCCCAAGTCCCGGTGCCACGCCACCGCCGTCGCCCGTTTGGAAGCCGAACACGACGATCGCTGCGCCGCCCACGATCATGGCGATGATCGCCACCACCTTGATGAGCGAGAACCAGAACTCAAGTTCGCCAAACACTTTCACGCTGAGCAGGTTCATGGCGCCCAGGAACAGGATGATCGCGAGCACCCAGATCCATCTGTCCACCTGTGGGAACCAGAAGCCCATATAGATACTGAAGGCGGTGACATCGGCTATGGCCACGATCGCCATCTCGAACACGTACGTCCACCCGGTCACGAACCCGGCGAACGGGCCCAGGTACTTGCTTGCGTACTGGCCGAACGAGCCGGAAACAGGGTGTCGGACGGCCATCTCACCGAGGGCGCGCATCACCATGAACACGGCCGCACCGCCGATGATGTAGGCCAGCAGGACGGCAGGACCGGCTTTCTGGATGGCGGAGGCGGAGCCGTAGAAGAGGCCGGTGCCGATCGCAGAGCCGAGCGCCATGAAGCGTATGTGACGGACGTTGAGGCCTCGGCTGAGCGCCGTACCTGCGGCTTGGAGGACAGAGCTCTCCGCAGCCAGCTTGGTTTGTTGCATAGTAAAACCTTCTCGTCTTTGGGAGGGGATCGCTATCCAGCAGATCACTTTTGGGCGGCTTGTGATCGGACTCACGAGGCTTTGGTGTCTTTGATCGCAGACAGCGGGCTGACGGTGGACACTCGCCGGGGGCACAACGCGTGAGTGTCCGGTATTCCGGACGCTGTTGCACGGTCCGTGCTGGTGATTGGCCGGCGAAGGGTGCACGCTAGAGTACGGGATACCGGACAGTAACGGTTCGACGATCCCGAAACCCGAGCAGCGAGGAACCATGACAAGCACGCCAACCGCATCAGGCAAAGCCACGTCCAAAGTCCCGGCCGCCGAAAATACGCTGCGCATCCTCAAGCTGTTGGCCTCGCGCCGTGGTCCCATGGCGGCGTCGAACATCGCAACAGCGCTCGGCCTGCCGCGATCCAGTGTGTACCACCTGCTCGGCGTGATGGAGGCGAACGGCTTTGTCCTCCACCTGCACGAGGAACAGCGTTACGGGCTTGGCATCAGCGCGTTCGAGCTCAGCTCCGCATATTCCCGGCAGGAGCCGTTGTCCCGGCTTGGCCGCCCCATGCTCGCTTCGCTGGTGGACGCGATCGGTGAGAGCGCGCACTTGGCGGTGCTGCATGGGCGCGACGTTCTCTACATCGTGGAGGAACGCGCCAAGAACCGCCCGAGCCTGGTGACCGACGTCGGCGTCCGCCTGCCCAGCCATCTCACTGCCTCGGGCCGCGCGATCCTTGCCGCGCTACCAAAATCGCAAGTTCGCGCGCTGTATCCGAATGCCGCGGCCTTCACTTCACGGCACGAAGTCGAGTTTCCCATCATGAAGTACTCCGCGTTGTCATCCCATCTGGATCAGGTTCGGCAACGCGGCTACGCCACGGAAAACGGCGAAATCACACCGGGTTTCGGTTCCATCGCTGCCGCTGTGACGGATCATGTGGGATGGCCGACGGCGGCAGTCGCCGTCACGTTCTTGGAGGACAAAGTGCCTGCTGAGCAATGGCCGGTCCTGGCCGCCCGCATCCGTAAGGCAGCGGACGAACTGTCCGTGCGGATCCACGGGCGTCCGGCCGGCTAATCCGTTCCCAAGGCATCGCGCTCGACGAGTTTCCGGAACGTCTCCAGCTCGCCCCGGAAGCTGCCGCGGTAGGAGCCCATGGCGAACAGCCGCCCGAAGATTCCGGCGATAAACCCCCGGGTCACGAACTCTTGATGGATGCGCGTGCCCTCTCCTTCGCTGGCAAACCGCACATCTGACTCGCCTTTGAGGATGGCATTGCCGAAGCGGGTGCGGATGTGCCAAGGCCGCTCAACCTCAAGGATTTCGGTGGGGCTGGCCATCCGCCCGAACCACAGGGTGTAGCGGCTGCCGGGCTCGTCGATCGAACCAACGAGGTCGCCCGCCCGGGTGACCCCGCCGATCCACTCCGGGTACCGGTCAAGATCCGTCCAGGTCGCGAAAACGTGTTCGGGTGGTGCTGCGACGAAGGTCGATACACGGAACGTTGCCATGGGTCCAGCATGCGCTCATTGTCGCGTAAATGCGAGGGGTTGGATGGGTCTGTAATCCCGGACAGCACCACTCCGAAAGCTGTTCCGGCCGCTTGATAAAGGGGCTTTAGTAGAAGCAGAAGATCTTTCCACCACACACTTCCCACAGACGAAGGAGCCACCATGGCACCCGCCGATTTCACTACAGGAGCCCGCCCGGTTAAGGCTGCGCGGGGTACGGAGTTGACTGCCAAGTCGTGGCAGACGGAAGCGCCGTTGCGTATGTTGATGAACAACCTTGACCCGGAGGTTGCTGAGCGTCCGGATGATTTGGTGGTTTATGGTGGCACGGGCCGTGCTGCGCGTTCTTGGGCCGCGTTCGATGCGATCACCCGGACGCTGGAAACCATGGAGAAGGACGAGACTCTCCTGGTGCAGTCGGGTAAGCCGGTGGGTGTGTTCCGCACGAATGAGTGGGCTCCGCGGGTGTTGTTGGCGAACTCGAACCTGGTGGGGGATTGGGCGACGTGGCCTGAGTTCCGCCGCCTGGAGGCTGAGGGCCTGATGATGTACGGCCAGATGACGGCGGGGTCCTGGATTTACATCGGTACCCAGGGCATCTTGCAGGGCACGTATGAGACCTTCGCTGCGGTGGGGAACAAGCTGGCTGCGGAGGGCCGTCACCCGGCGCCGGCAGCTG
The DNA here is from genome assembly GCF_000281065.1 of Arthrobacter sp. M2012083. GTDB lineage: Bacteria > Actinomycetota > Actinomycetes > Actinomycetales > Micrococcaceae > Arthrobacter. Next base: position 489 of record NZ_AKKK01000065.1, on the reverse strand, counting down.
AGGGGTCCACGGAGGGCCCGTTGGCTGGGACGCTGACGTTGACCGGTGGTTGTGGTGGCATGGGCGGCGCACAGCCTCTGGCGGTGACGTTGAATGACGGTGCGTGCTTGATTGTCGATGTTGATGAGTCCCGTTTGCGTCGGCGTGTGGGTAAGCGGTACCTGGACGAGGTCGAAACGGATTTGGATGCCGCGATCGCGAAGGTCCAGGCCGCGAAGGATGAGCGCCGTGGCTGGTCCGTCGGTTATGTGGGCAACGCCGCTGAGGTCTTCCCGGAACTGCTGGCCCGTCATAAGGCCGGGGAGGTCACCTTTGATGTGGTCACGGACCAGACCAGTGCGCATGATCCCCTGTCTTACCTTCCTGAGGGCATCACCGTGGCGGAGTGGCATGTTGAGGCTGAGGCGGATCCGGAAGGGTTCACGAAGAAGGCTCAGGCGTCCATGGCCCGTCAGGTCCAGGCGATGGTGGAGTTCCAGGATGCCGGGG
>NZ_AKKK01000064.1 GCF_000281065.1 Arthrobacter sp. M2012083 | reverse complement strand
CTCCGGGGGTTGGAAGCTCCCCGGGCGGGCCCCGGGTTTCCGATCTCCTCTCGCTCCTGGGTGCCGTCCGCGTGGGCACTGATAGCCCGGGGCTGATTGAGCAGTTGCGGGTTTTGGAGGAGATGAAGTCGTCCATTACGGCTTTGCAGGCGCGGGTTGCTGTGGCGTTTGATCTTGCCCAGCGCCGGGAACAGGAAGCAGCTGGTGTTCCTGTCTTGGAGCGGGGTCAGGGGGTGGGTGCTCAGGTGGCGTTGGCGCGGAGGGAGTCGCCGAATCGTGGGTCCCGGTTGCTGGGTTTGGCGAAGGCGTTGGTGTTGGAGATGCCGCGGACGTTGGCTGCCTTGAAGTCGGGGCGGTTGAATGAGTGGCGGGCCACGCTTTTGGTGAAGGAGACGGCGTGTTTGTCTGTTGAGGACCGGTGCGCGGTGGATGAGGAGCTCGCCGCAGATGCCGGGGCTTTTGACGGGAAGGGCGATCGGGCGATTGTTGCGGCGGTGAAGGCTGCTGCGTATCGGCGGGATCCGCGGTCGGTGGCTGGTCGTGCGAGCCGTGCTGCCGCCGAGCGGATGGTGAGTCTGCGTCCGGCGCCGGACGCGATGACGTACCTGACCGCGCTGCTGCCGGTCGCCCAAGGGGTGGCGGTTTATGCTGCCCTGTGCCGGGCGGCTGATGCGGCCCGTTGCAGCGGTGGCACCGGCACCCGTGGTCAGGTCATGGCCGACACTGTGGTCGAACGCGTCACCGGTACCCCGGGTGGGGTCTCCGGGATCAACCTGGACGTGATCATGACTGACCGCACCCTGTTCCAGGGCGACAGTGAACCGGCCCGGCTCAAGGGTTACGGAATCGTCCCCGCAGAATGGGGAAGGGAACTCCTAACCCTGGGGCAAGCCGCAAACCTGGAACAGACAATAGCGAACCCAGCCTCCGGACCAGGGCAAGCCGGCCAAGATGAGGCGAGAACGCCGGACCAGGAGCTCACTGTCTGGCTCCGCCGGCTCTATACCGCGCCGGCCAGTGGCGAGCTTCTGGGTATGGACTCCAAAGCCCGGCTCTTCCCGACGAGGTTGCGGCGTTTCATCGAAATCCGCGACGATACCTGCCGGACGCCGTACTGCGATGCGCCCATCCGGCACATCGACCACGTGGTTCCGTGGCGCTCAGGCGGAACCACCACGCTCACTAACGGTGCAGGGCTGTGTGAAGCCTGCAACCACACCAAGGAAAACCCTGGCTGGACCAGCAAAACCGTACATGCTGACGCGCACGGGGGTGTCCACACCTTGGAAATCAGCACCCCCACCGGACACACGTACAAATCCAAAGCCCCGCCCCTGCCCGGACACTTCCGTGGCTCAGTGCCCTCGTCGGAGCTCCCCGAACCTGCTGCACGACCACGCCCGTCGCCAGTTGAACACCCAACCCTCTCGGAACTTAACTGACGAGCGTCGGCAGAGTGAGGATTTCTGCTCCGTCATTGGTGATGGCGATGGTGTGCTCACTGTGTGCGGTCCGGCATCCTGTCGCGCTGCGGAGCGTCCATCCGTCGGCGTCGGTGACAAGCTGGGCGGTGTCGGCCATGACCCATGGTTCCAGCGCGAGCAGCAAACCGGGGCGCAGCTTGTAACCGCGGCCGGGGCGTCCCATGTTGGGTACATGCGGATCCTGATGCATGGTGGAGCCAATGCCGTGGCCTCCGAACTCGGTGTTGACGGGGTAGCCGGCCTCGCTGAGGACCGAGCCAATGGCGTAGGAGAGGTCGCCGATGCGGGCGCCTGGCCGGGCTGCCGCTATGCCTGCGCGCAATGCCCGTTCGGTTGCTTCGATCATCGCGACACTCTCCGGCGGCTTCGACTCGCCCACGATGAAGCTGATGGCAGAGTCTGCTGCGATTCCGTCTTTCACAACGGCCAGATCGAGGGTCAATAGGTCGCCGTCGGCAAGTTCGTAATCCGTGGGCAATCCGTGCAGGACGGCATCGTTAACACCCGTGCAGATGTAGTGGCCGAACGGCCCGCGGCCGAAGGAAGGGGCGTAGTCGACGTAGCAGGAAACGGCCCCGGCTTCCAGGATCATGCTCTTTGCCCACCGGTCTATGTCCAGGAGGTTTGTCCCAACAGTTGCGCGGCCTTTGAGCGCGTGCAGAATGTTGGCGACCAGGGCACCGGCCTCCTTCGCGCGGCCTAGTTCTGTGCGGCTCAGGATCTCAATCATGTGGGGCCTTTCGCGTGAAAACCAATAACTATCCCGGCCATATTATCCCGGTATTACAATTGGAGCCATGGTCAGGTTGCCGCTTACACCCGCAGAGGCCGAGCGTGGACAACGTCTCGGCGCTCTTTTGCGTCGCGCGCGGGGTGAGCGTTCCATGCTGGAGACGGCTCTCGACGCCCGGGTCTCGCCTGAGACGCTCCGAAAGATCGAGTCGGGGCGGGTTGCTACACCGGCTTTCCCTACCGTTGCTGCAATTGCCGATGTCCTCGGACTCTCCCTCGATGAGGTGTGGGCAGAAATTAACCGGCCCGATCAAGGTGTTGAGTCAGGCAGCTCGCGTCGGAGCGCGCGCGAATCGTTGGCCTCATAGCCTCAGCGCTTGGGCCGCGCCCGCACGTGCAGCCGCTCACCCTGCTGCCCAAAAAGGGTTAGCAGTTCCACTGGTTCTGTGGTGGCGCTGGCAAACCAGTGCGGTGTGCGGGTATCAAATTCCGCAACTTCACCCGGTTTCAGGACAAAGTCATTCTTGCCCAGCACCAACCGCAGTTTTCCGTTGAGGATGTACATCCAGTCATACCCCTCATGGGATTGGGGCTGTGGAATCTCTTTTCCGGTTCCGCTCTTCAGCACCATTTTGAAGGCCTGGATGCCCCCGGGGCGGCGGGTCAAAGGAACCGCAGTTCCCCACTCGTGAACATGCGGCTTGAGGTGAATGCGGGGATCGCCGGTTTCCGGAGCGTCAATCAGTTCTTCCAGCGGCACCTGATGCAACCTGGCAATGGGAAGAAGAAGTTCCAGCGTTGGTTTCCGTTGGCCGGATTCCAGCCTCGAGAGCGTGCTGACAGATATACCCGTCGCTTCCGATGCCTCCGCGAGAGTCACGTTGCGTTGGGTCCGCATGGCACGCAGCCGGGGCCCGACGGCGTCGAGCATGGTGCTGAAGTCGGTAGTCATGCCTTCCAGTTTGCCATATTGGCAAACTTGCTTGCCGGTTCGGTTGATCCTGACCAACCATGGAAGGAGCGGCAGAGGGCCGTTGGAGACAGCTGGAGGCATCGTGGGTATGGAAACAGTGAACAACCGAGCGGGCGAGAAGTATGACGTCGTCGTCGTGGGAGGTGGCGCGGCTGGGTTAAGTGCTGCTGTGACCTTGGGCAGGGCCTTGCGGTCCGTCGTGGTTATCGACGCCGGCCAGCCGCGGAATGCGCCCGCAGCCGGGGTGCACGGTTTCCTGTCACGCGACGGGATCAATCCCACAGAACTGTTGGAACTGGGGCGGTCGGAGGCACTGCAGTACGGGGCGGACATCGTAGCCGGCGTGGCGGTTGGGGCACGTTCGACGGCGAACCCAACGGACGGTTCCGAGGTCACCTTCGAGGTGGACCTCGCAGATGGCCAAACAGTGAGGGCCCGCCGCTTGCTTGTTACAACAGGGCTGCTGGATATCCTCCCCGACATTGACGGCATCCGGGAACGTTGGGGCCGTGACGTCCTGCACTGCCCGTACTGCCACGGTTGGGAGGTCCGGAACAAAGCGATCGGAATCCTGGGTTCAGTGCCAATGGCCTTGCACCAGGCGTTGCTGTTCCGCCAATGGAGTCCCAACATCACCTTGTTCCTCAACGACGTTGTGGAGCCGACGGAAGAACAGTGGGAGCAGTTGGCAGCCCGCTCCATCACCGTTGTGGACGGTAAAGTCCGGGGGCTCGAAGTAACCGACGACGCGTTGACTGGTGTGGTCCTGGGATCGGAAACGGTGATACCGGTGGACGCTGTTGTCACCGGCCCACGCTTGGAGGCCAGGTCCAGTGTGTTGGAGTCCTTGGGCGTCCCCACTGTGGAGCACCCGATGGGCATCGGGACCCACGTTGAAGTGAATCCTCTCGGAGGGGCGACATCGGTACCCGGAGTATGGGCCGCCGGGAACGTCACGGATCTGACCGGTCAAGTGATGGCTTCTGCAGCCGCTGGTGTGATGGCAGGCGCTGCCATCAATGCCGATCTCATGATGGGGGAGACCAAAAGGGCTGTAGAAGAAGCCCGCCGGACAGCGCTGGCCCGCTAAGCCAGGTGATCACAAAGCACAAAACCATCGACGTGAGGGCGCAGTCCGAGGACGATTAAGGGACGGCCACTAAGGAGGTTGGACATGTGCTACGCGTACTATGACGACTTCGAGCGGCGCACGAAGAAGGACTCCGTGCGCAAGCCTGAAGCGCGCACGCCTGAGGCACCCAAGGATCAGGAACCTGCACAGAGCCGTCCACGGACGGAAGGAACGCTATGGAGTTTCCTGGCCCGCCGTCGCAGGGAATCCGAGGTATCCGAACCGAAGATCGACCGCATCCGCGAGAAAGTCTAGGCGTCCCTGGACCCGATCCAAGAAGCCGGACCCGATCGCAGAAGTAAGTAAAGGAAGGGCGCTGCGCTCGCAGCGCCCTTCCTTTGTGGCTTGCCGTAAGAACCGGCCCTACGACGTAGCGGCCAGGTATTCCCTGGCAGCCGTCACCAGTGCTTCCGTTCCGCGCGCCAGCGTCGGCTGGATGACGGGCGCAAAGTACGGCGAGTGATTCGATGGAATGTCCTCGGGAAGGCGACCCGTTGTAGCCCACTCCTTGAACAAGGAAGGCTCGGCACCACCAAGGAACCAGAAAACCAAGGGAGCGCCGGCAGCCTTCGCCAGGGCTCCCACGTCTTCGCTCCCGGACACAGGTCCTGGGTCGATGATCTGGGTTTCGCCAAACCTGGCCCTGAAAGCCGCGGACACCCTCTCCGTAGCAGCTTGGTCGTTGACGGTTAGCGGGAAGTGCTCTTCGAAATGAATCTCGGGGTCCTTGGGTGCACCTGAGGCTGTGGATTCCCCGTTGGCAATACGCTCAATTGAGCCGAGGATTTTCTCCCTTGTGGCATCACTGAATGTACGGACGCTAAGGCCCAAGGTTGCCGTTTCGGGAATGATGTTGTTCTTGGTGCCAGAGTGGATCTGTCCAACAGTCACCACTGCGGAGTCACTGGCGGCGAGCTCACGCGACACAATACCCTGCAACCGCACAGTGGCCGCCGCAGCCATCAAGACCGGGTCAACGGTGGTTTCCGGACGCGATCCGTGGCCTCCCCGCCCATGCAAGGTGATGTTGAGGGAGTCAGCGGATGCCATGGTGACGCCGGGACGGATACCGAACCACCCCGCGGGGAAGGGGGCCACATGTTGGCCCAGGACGACATCCGGTGTGGGCACTGTGTCGTACAGCCCGTCGGCAACCATGGTTTCGGCCCCGCCGCCCCATTCTTCAGCCGGCTGGAAGACGGCTATCAGGGTGCCCCGCCACTCATGACGCTCCGCAGCCAGAACATCCACAGCACCAACGAGGCAGCTCACGTGCACGTCGTGGCCGCAAGCATGCATGACGGGCATGTCCTTGCCCTCATGGTCAACACCCACAGCGGTGCTTGCATAATCCAGACCCGTTGCTTCCTTGACCGGCAAGGCATCCATGTCGGCCCTGAGCATCACCACCGGTCCGGGCCCGTTGTCCAGAACGCCCACAACCCCGGTCTTTCCGATGTTGCGATGAACAGTGAAGCCAAGATCTTCGAGATAGCCCGCGGCGATCCCGGCTGTTCGGGTCTCCTGGAAGGACAACTCCGGATGGGCGTGCAGGTCCTTATAAAGCTCTTCGAGGTCAATGGTCATGAGTCTGCCCTTTTCATTCGACGCCTGTGTCTGGCCAGTGTAGCCAGCCCGAAGCTGCAAAGGCTGGGAAGCCCCGGCACACTGGATGGCATGAACGATTCTGAATCAGTCACCACGCAGCAATCCACCGTTGAGGAATGGACCAAAGCCTTGGCCGAATCCACCGGCTCGCCGGGCGGGGGTGCCGGGACCGGGGTCATGCTCTCCATCGCGGCCTCGTTGACGTCCATGGTGGCCGGATATACCGAGGCGGAGGAGGCCCAGCGCGAACAACTGACCGGCATCCACTCCCGGGCGCACGAACTTCGACGAATTGCCCTTCAACTGGCCGACGACGACGCTACCGCCTCCAATGCTTTCGGCGCTGCCTTCCGCCTCGACCCCGGCCCGGAACGCGACGACGCAATACATCAAGCATCCGTCGCCGCTGCCAAGGCATCAGCCGTTCTGGGCGAGCGGGCCATCGACGCAGTCGACGACCTCGGCTGGCTCGCTGCAAACGGCAATTCAGCGCTGATCGCGGACGTCGTGGTGGGCTTCGGAGCTCTCCGTGCAGCCATAGCCGGAGCCAGAACCAACGTGAGCTTCGACCTCGCATCCCTGACCTCCGCAGGCGCCACGCTCGAGGAAGTCAAGGAACAGCATCCGGAGCTATGGAACACCGTCAGCAGGCTCAGCGACGCCCTCGACAGGATCGACGAACTGACCGCCGGCGTCGACAATAAAGCGGCGCCGACCGAAGCTATGTAGCTTCAGCCGGCGCCGTGCCCGTTACTGCGCCTTCGGCGCTGTGTCCGTTACTGCGCCTTCGGCACACGCCGGAGCACGACGGCGGCGAGCACAGCCGCGCCAGCCATCAGCACCAGCCCAATCGCCGCAGTGATGTGGACACCGGACTCGAAAGCTGTCCGGGCGGCCACCGTCAGTGCCTCCGACAGTGGGGCCGGAAGGGCAGCCGCTGCATCAACCGCACCGGCCAGCGTTTCGGTGGACTTGCCAGCCGCTTGCGTGGATACACCGTCCGGAATGACGAGGTTGTGCTGGTAGGAAGCAGTGAGGATCGAGCCAAGCACTGCCGTTCCCAACAGCGACCCCAACTCATAGCCGGTCTCGGAAATGGCCGAGGCGGCGCCGGACTTGTCGGCTGGTACTGAGGCAAGGATGAGGTCGTTGGAGATGGTCTCCGCGGCACCAACGCCAACTGCGAGTACGGTCAGGGCTGACAACAGGAACACGGGTCCGCTGCCGTGGTCGCCCACCACCACAATCAGGTACCCCACGCCGCTGAGAGTCAGGCCCGCGGCCACGACAAACCCAGGTCGTACGCGCTTGACCAGCGGCACCACCAGCAGGCCGGCGATGACCGTTGCCAGCAGGGCGGGAATCATCGCGATGCCGGCCTCCATGGGGGACTGGCCCTCAACAAGTTGCAAGTGCTGGGCGAAGAAGTAGATGAAGCCGGTCATGGAGAACAGGGACAGGACGTTCGCCACGATGGCGGTACTGAAAACCTTGTTCTTGAACAAAGAGACATCCAGCATGGGGCTCTCGATCCGCTGCTGGCGGCGGACGAAGATCATGCCCATCACCACGCCGAACCCCATGAAGGCGGCCGCGGACGCCCCGAAACCGTGAACCGCGAATTCCTTGATGCCGTAAACGAACGGCGCCATGGTGATCACGGAAAGGACAATGCTGCGCACATCCACCCGGCCAGGATTGGCGTCCTTGGACTCGGGAATCAACACCCGGCCAAAAGCCAGGAGTGGCAGGAGCAGGAAAGCCGCCACCAGGAACACGGCACCCCACCAGAAGTGCTCCACCAGCCAGCCACCGAAGATCGGACCCAGAGCGGCACCACCGGAGAAACCGGCGGCCCAGACGGCGATCGCGAGCCGACGCCGGTTGGGATCAGTGAAGATATTCCGGATCAGGGACAGGGTTGACGGCATCAGCATGGCGCCGAAGACGCCCAGGCCCGCGCGGCCGGCGATGAGCCATTCAGCGGAAGGTGCGAAAGCGGTAGCAGCCGAAACCGCCGCGAAGCCCGTGCTGCCGATCAGCAGCAGCCGGCGTCGTCCGATCCTGTCGCCCAGGTTGCCCATAGACACCAACAATGCGGCGAGGACCAGCGGGTATGCGTCAACGATCCACAGCAATTGGATGCCGCCCACGTCCAAGGAGCGGGCGATTTCGGGCAGAGCGAAGGTGAGCGCGGTGTTGTCGACGGCCACCAGCAGCACCGGAAACATCAGGAGTGCCAGTGCCGTCCAGTCGCGCCACGGTGCTGCCTGACCCCTAACAGGGTGAGCGGACCGGGGTGCTTGGGTTGAGGACGGCGAGAACATGACATTTAGTGTACCGTCCAGACGGTACAGTTACAAATAGAACCCCGTAAGCCTTTAGGGAATGATGGACACATGCCACGAAAACCAGTTGCCCGGGACGCCGTCCTGGATGCCTTCGAAGCCCTCCTTATTGAGGTAGGGGAGCGCGCCGCCACGCTCGACGCCGTTGCCAAGCGGGCAGGCGTGTCCAAGGGCGGGCTGCTCTACCACTTTCCCAATAAGGAAGCGTTGATCACGGCACTTCTGGAACGCCTGGACTTACTCGCCCAGGAAGATACCGAACTGATGAAGGCTGCCCCTGATGGTTCAGCCGCCTACTTCATTCGCTCGTCGCTCTGGGCGGATACGCCCATGGACCGGGCCTTCGTGGCTGCCACAAGACTGGCCGAAGTGGCCCACGAAGAAACCCGCCGCAGGTTTGCGGCGATCCAGCAACAGTGGCTGGACGTGCTGGCTGAGGACGTCGGACCGGAAGTTGCCAAGGCCGTCAGTTACATGGGCGATGGCCTATATTTCAACGCGATTTTTGAAGGCGGTCAGGAGGGCGGCAACGCCGGGCGGGAGGCCGACGTCGAAATCCTGCTGGGAGTCCTCAAGCGATTGCGGAAGTAGCGGTTCATCCATTTGCTGCACGGCCCGGCACGTAGGACAATTAACCCTCGTGGCGTGCCCTACACGGCGCCCATACACAACTGAACATGCCTTTTGATCTGCGGCGGGAGAGTCCTGCAAGCAAGTGATGCAGGCGCCGTAGGAGCAAACCCTCCCCAGGAATCTCTCAGGCCCACGCACCGCCGCGGCTAGGCAACTCTGGAAAGCAGCAGGCACCCAGCCCACCTTCGGGCAAGGAGTGCTGTGCTCACCGACGGTGCAAGCGATGGTTGTTCACGCAACGCGCGGAAACTCTCAGGTCCAATACAGAGCGGGGAGGAACCCAGCCGCTGTGGCGTACCCAAACGCTGCCCAAGTAATGGAGTTCCTTCGTGACGGTTAGTTCTGCCTCCACCACCTTCGTCGATCGGCATATCGGCGCCCGCCGCCAGGCCGATATTGAGACCATGCTCAAGTCCGTCGGCTACGACACTGTTGATTCGCTGGTCGACACCGCCGTCCCGAACGACATCCGCCAGGATGTAGCCCTCACCCTGCAGAACGCGCTGAGTGAGGTTGAAGTTCTGGCCGAGCTGCGCAAGCTCGCGGCCAAGAACAAAACAGCCGTTCAGATGATCGGCCAGGGCTACTACGACACCGTGACGCCGCCCGTGATCCGCCGGAACATCCTCGAATCCCCGGCCTGGTACACCGCGTACACCCCCTACCAGCCGGAAATCTCCCAGGGCCGCCTTGAGGCACTCCTGAACTTCCAGACCATGGTCCAGGACCTCGTTGGGCTGCCGATCGCCAACGCGTCCCTACTGGATGAAGCAACTGCAGTGGCCGAAGCCGTCCTCATGATGCGCCGCGCCAACAAGAACAAGGCGGTCCAGGATGGCAAGACCGTCCTCGACGCTGACTGCCTTCCGCAGACAATTGCCATCGTCAAGGGCCGTGCCGAGGCGCTCGGCTTTGAAGTCGAGGTCGCTGACCTTTCCTTGGGCCTCCCGGAAGGCGCCATCAATGGCGTCGTCCTGCAGCAGCCTGGCGTTTCCGGCCGCGTGTTCGACCACTCTGCCGTGATTGCCGACGCCAAAGAGCGCGGTGCGCTGGTAACCGTTGCTGCCGACCTCCTGTCCCTGACCCTCATCACCCCTCCGGGCGAGCAGGGCGCCGACATCGCCGTTGGTTCCGCCCAGCGCTTGGGCGTTCCGCTCTTCTTCGGTGGCCCACACGCTGCCTACATGGCGGTCCAAAAAGGTCTTGAGCGTTCCATGCCCGGCCGTCTGGTGGGCGTTTCCAAGGACGACGCCGGTGTCCCCGCCTACCGCCTGGCGCTGCAGACCCGCGAGCAGCACATCCGTCGCGAGAAGGCGACGTCCAACATCTGCACCGCGCAGGCGCTGCTCGCCATCGTGGCCTCGATGTACGCCGTCTACCACGGCCCCGAAGGCCTCAAGGCCATCGCCGAAACCGCCCACGGTCACGCCCGTACCCTTGCAGCCTCCCTGAAGGCTGCCGGCGTCGAAGTCCTTCACGGTTCCTTCTTCGACACCATCACCGTCCGCATTCCCGGTAAGGCTACCGAGATCGTGGCCGCTGCCGAGGCCAAGGGCATCAATCTCCGCGGCATCGACGCTGACACGGTTGGCATCTCTGTTGATGAGACCACGACGACTGCGGTTGTCGCCGACGTTGCAGGCGTCTTTGGCGCTCCTGTAGTTGAGTCCGCTGAAGGCTTCGCGCTCGAGGCTTCCGTTGAGCGTACTAGCGACTTCATGCAGCACCCGGTGTTTAACACCCACCGCTCCGAAACCCAGCTCCTTCGCTACATCCGTAAGCTCTCGGACCGGGACCTCGCACTGGATCGCACCATGATTCCGCTGGGTTCCTGCACCATGAAGCTGAACGCCACGGCTGAGATGGAAGCCATTTCCTGGCCGGAGTTCGCCTCCATCCACCCGTTCGCACCGGATTCCCAGACTGAGGGCTGGCGCGAGCTCATCACCGACCTCGAATCCCAGCTGACCGAGATCACCGGCTACGACCAGGTCTCCATCCAGCCGAATGCCGGTTCCCAGGGTGAGCTCGCCGGCCTGCTGGCCATCCGCGGCTACCACTTGTCGCGCGGAGATGAGCAACGCAACGTCTGCCTGATCCCCGCTTCCGCCCATGGCACCAACGCTGCCTCGGCAGTGCTGGCGGGCATGAAGGTGGTGGTTGTGGCCACGGCTCCTGACGGAACCATCGACCATGTTGACCTCAAGAACAAGATCGAGGCCAACCGGGACGCGCTCTCGGCCATCATGATCACCTACCCGTCCACTCACGGTGTGTACGACGCCGACGTCCGCGAAGTCTGCGACGCCATCCACGAGGCCGGCGGCCAGGTCTACATCGACGGCGCCAACCTCAACGCCCTGGTCGGCCTTGCACAGCCGGGTAAGTTCGGCGGCGACGTCTCCCACCTGAACCTGCACAAGACGTTCTGCATCCCCCACGGTGGCGGCGGTCCGGGTGTGGGCCCCGTAGCTGCAAAGGCACACCTCGCACCGTTCATGCCGGGTGACGCAGCCTCCTGGACCGAAGGCAACGACGTCCCGATTTCGGCGTCGCGTTTCGGTTCCGCAGGTGTCCTGTCGATCTCCTGGGCTTACGTGAAGCTCATGGGTGGCCAAGGCCTCACCGAAGCAACCAAATCGGCGTTGCTGGCCGCGAACTACATCGCTTCCCGCCTCAACGAGCACTTCCCGGTCCTCTACACGGGCGAAGGCGGACTCGTGGCCCACGAGTGCATCCTGGACCTCCGCGAACTGACGGCCAAGACCGGCGTCACCGCCGAGGACGTGGCCAAGCGCCTGATCGACTTTGGTTTCCACGCTCCCACCCTTGCCTTCCCGGTTGCCGGGACCTTGATGGTGGAGCCCACGGAGTCCGAAGACCTCGTTGAAATCGACCGCTTCATCGAAGCCATGATCACCATCCGCAAGGAAATCGACCAGGTAGCCCACGGTGATTTCACTGTCGAGAACTCGCCGCTGCGCAAGGCACCGCACACTGCTGCCGCCGTCGTAACTTCTGAGTGGGACCGCGCGTACCCGCGTGAGCAGGCCGCCTTCCCGGTCCACCACCTCAAGCAGGACAAGTACTTCCCGCCAGTCGGCCGCATTGACGGCGCCGCCGGTGACCGGAATCTTGTGTGCTCCTGCCCGCCGATCGAAGACTTCGAAAACTAAGGACTGGTCATGACTGAGAACTACACAGCCCTTTATGAAGAGCACAAGAAGCTCGGCGCGTCCTTTACCGACTTTGGTGGCTGGCAAATGCCGCTCAAGTACTCCTCGGAGTTGGCTGAGCACCACGCTGTCCGCAAGACCTCGGGCCTGTTCGACCTCTCCCACATGGGTGAAGCCTGGGTCACCGGGCCCGAGGCTGCTGCCTTCCTGGACTACGCCCTGGTGGGCAAGATCTCTGCCATGGCAGTCGGAAAGGCCAAGTACTCGCTGATCTGCCAGGAAGACGGCGGCATCATCGACGACCTCATCACCTACCGTCGCCCCTCCCACCAGGAAGGCACCGACAAATTCCTGGTGGTTCCGAATGCCGGTAATGCCAAGGTTGTTGCCTCCGCGCTGCTGGAGCGCGCTGCAGGATTCGACGTGGTTGTTGAAGATGCTTCCGCTGAGACTTCGCTGATCGCTGTTCAGGGGCCGCTTGCTGAGGCCATCCTCCTCCGTCTGGTCCCGGCCGAACAGCACGCCCTGGTAACCGACCTCAAGTACTACGCGGCGGTTGAAGTTCCGTTCACATTCGACGGCGGCACGCAGGACCTGCTGCTGGCCCGCACCGGGTACACCGGCGAAGACGGCTTCGAAATCTTCGTAGCGAATGACTCCGCAGCAGCACTCTGGCAGGCCATCGCCAACGCTGCTGAAGAAGGCGAGCTGACCCCGGCCGGCCTCGCCGCCCGCGACTCACTCCGCCTCGAAGCCGGCATGCCCCTTTACGGCAACGAACTCTCCCGCCAAGGCAACCCCTTCGCGGCAGGACTCGGCCCCGTGGTGGCGCTGTCCAAGGAAGGCGACTTCGTAGGCAAAGAGGCCCTCGCTGCCCTCAAGGCCGGCGGAGCCGGATCCACCAGCGGCCGCAAACTCGTTGGCCTCAAAGGGCTGGGCCGCAGGGCCGGACGCGGCCACTACCCGGTCCTCAAGGACGGCGCGGTGGTCGGCGAAGTGACCTCCGGTCAGCCCAGCCCGACGCTGGGCTACCCGGTAGCGTTGGCATATGTCGACGTCGAGCATTCAGAGCTTGGAACTGCCTTGGACATTGATCTGCGGGGCAAGTCTGAGCCGTTCGAAGTCGTCGCACTGCCGTTCTACAAGCGCCAAAGGTAAGCGGGGATCGTCCCGCCGGGTCGCCTTGGCCCGTCGGGTCCGCCATCCTCCGCGGGCTCGCCCGCCTGAGCGCCCGCTGGGCGGACGCGAGGCTCCCTTAGACGCCCGCTTCCGGATACCGGCCCGATGGGGCTGCGCACCTCACCAGGACGCGCGGCCGCTCTGGCGCCCCTCGAGCCGCTAAGGTGCTGGGGGAGCGGCAACCTGCCGCATGAGTGCCTGTCCGCGCAGCCCACCAGCCATAGTTTTTGATCACCACAGTAAGGAAACAGAATGCCCAAAGTAGCGCCCGAACTTCAGTACTCCGACGAACACGAGTGGGTTTCCCGCGGAGACGGGAACTCGGTGTCCGTTGGTATCTCCGAAGTTGCCACTGACGCACTGGGTGACATTGTGTACGTTGACCTTCCCGAGGTCGGTTCGACAGTTACTGCAGGCGAGACCTGTGGCGAGGTCGAGTCCACCAAGTCGGTTTCGGACCTGTACTCACCCGTTACCGGTGAGGTTACGGAGATCAACGACGCCGTTGTTTCCGACCCCGCCCTGATCAACAACGACCCCTACGGCGCCGGTTGGTTGTTCAAGGTTACTGCTGAGTCCGAGGGCCCGCTGCTCTCGGCCGAGGAATACGCCTCCAAGAATGGCGGAGACCTCTCCTGAATCTCACCCCGCGACCCCGTCCGATTCGGGGGCTCAAGCATGCAGTGGCGTAGCGTGGGATTGTAGAACTGAATAAAATTGCGACGCCGGGTTGCCGCCTTTGGGGGCCATCCGGCGTCGTGCTTCGGTCGACCTCCGCCATAAGCAGGGGGCGGCCCTCCGGCAGGACCATCTGCCGGACCGTTTTCAAGCTTTGTTAAGGAATCCCGACCATGGCTGTTGGTGTTTTCGATTTGTTTTCTGTGGGTATTGGCCCGTCGAGTTCGCATACTGTGGGGCCGATGCGGGCTGCTGCG
>NZ_AKKK01000063.1 GCF_000281065.1 Arthrobacter sp. M2012083 | reverse complement strand
GCCACCTGGTAGACGTCCACGCTGAAGCTCTCGCCCTTGAGGCTGCCCAGCTTGTCCCCCGCCTCTGAGATGGGCAACGCCCAGGCAGCCACCTTGTACGAGCCCGAGGAGGAATCTGTTCCCTCGGACGACGACGCGGATGCTGATGCTGATGCCGACGGAGCGGATGACACGGACGCCGGAGGCGTCGCATCCTTGCCCACCGGCGTGGGTGCCGAGGGGGTGCCGCAGGCACTAAGTGCCAGGATTCCGGCCAAGGCCAGGCTGCCGATTTTTACTACGCTGTTGATACGCACAATTCCCCCATTGAGTGGATTTATTTTGATATGCACAATATTGCCTTGTCTTTTTAGGGCCTGCAGCGAGGACAACTTCCCGCGCCGAAGTGGTCTTGGGAGTCACTGTTGCGGCTCCCAAGGTGTTAGCTGTTGGTGGTCTTGCGGTTCCGGACGAACAGGAGTCCTGCGCCGACGACCAGGAGTGCTCCGGCTGCGTAGAGCAGGCCGGTTCCGACGCCACCGGTGAGGGGCAGTTCGAAGCCGCC
>NZ_AKKK01000062.1 GCF_000281065.1 Arthrobacter sp. M2012083 | reverse complement strand
CTCAGTTTCCGCTTTGTGGAATTTAGATTCTGCTTTATGAAAAGTTTAGGGAAGGTGGGGGTGGGAGTCAAGGGGGTGGGTGGCGAGGTGGGGGTTTGGGATACCAGGAGTATGGGGTGGGTCGACGCTGGGCTGGCCTTCGATGGAGGTCTTCTGCCTCGGAGCTGCCGCCACTGTTAGATAGTTGAGGTCCTTCAGAAGTGGCAGATCCTCACCGAGCAGGTGACGTTCAGATAGCGCGAATCGACGTGACATGACGGGCTGCGCGCGGTCATAAGACTGGTGGTCAACTGAAGCGACACAGCGATAAGACACGCAACGAGGAGGGCCGAAGAATTGGGCTGCACGTGACAGGGCCGCCCGCCTGAAGCTCGAAGTCTGCAGAACCAGCACAGCCTTGATGTCGGTCTACGACTAGAGCAACCTGAACCTAAATAGTCGACTCTAAAGCGCCGGTCCCCAAAGGGGGTGCCGATGCGTGCAATCGAAAATGGCTGCTCGGCTCAACTTATCGTCGAAAGATAGGTGTGGTTGTCGTTGGCGGGCAACCCACGTTGTCATTATTTGGATTCGCCGAGGTTGAACACTCCTTGCGCAGCATTCTCGCTGCTTTCCTGAGACTGCACAGGAAAGCGCGGTTTTGCTGCACGCGGAATCTCTGGCCACTGCGTTCCGTGGCTGGCCATCGCATCTTTGGAGATCAGTGGCGAAGCCATAACCTTTGCCAGAAGTTCGGCCTGCATCTTGTTGAGTGCTATTAGTCGCGTGAGGACCGACAGCAGATCAATGAGCTCGCTTGTCCAAGTCGGATCCCAAGTCTCCACGAACTCAGAGTCAAGCGGGGAAAGCTTCAGGCCGCCGGGATTTTTCTTACGTGAACTGAACCATGCAGAGACGATGCGTTTTCCGCCCACTGTAAAATCCCAGACTTCCGGAGATACCGGACCGAAACTTCCGTCCCCAACTTTGACTTCGCCTGTAGCCAGATCGAAGGAGATGCTTTCTGGCATAGAAGTGATGGCGGACGTTGCAGTGATGCGACGGGGGTCGCCTGCGTCAAACCGGATGGCTCCCTTCGACCGAGTGTTCGAAGTGAAGCTACTTCCGTATGTCTGGGCCCAAATCACTTCTTGTCCCAATTGCACGGCGGTTCTCCACAGCGACTGATCAGCTGTGAATGGGACTCTGACACCTGGTGTCTGTAGTTCATCCGAGAATGTAGCTGTGTAGGCTGCATGGGACGTCAGTGCCGCCACGTAGGGGACGACGTCCGCTTCGTTGACCTGAGTGTCGAGAATTGTTGTAAGAGATTTGGCCAGCCCAGGCGCAATATTTGCCGTGCCGTCCGGGTGGAGTGCGGGGAGAACCCGCCCGCCTTCCGACCCCTTGAAATGGTCGTAGTCGGGAACCAATGCTGAAAAAACGATGCCAGGGCCGGGTTTGAGAACCTTTGTGTGCAGTTCGACGGCGAATGCTTGCCCGTCCAACCTCGCTGCCCATAGGGCAGCTGCAGATCTGTGAATAGCCCGATTGTCGGGAATGATCCACTGCCTATCGAATGCTCGGTACCCGATCTGAACCGGTTCTGTCGGCACGGGA
Source organism: Arthrobacter sp. M2012083 (assembly GCF_000281065.1). Taxonomy (GTDB): domain Bacteria; phylum Actinomycetota; class Actinomycetes; order Actinomycetales; family Micrococcaceae; genus Arthrobacter. The sequence goes on along the minus strand of NZ_AKKK01000062.1, from coordinate 193,365 downwards.
TCGGTCTCCTGAGCAAGTGGCAAGGTCGACTTTGAAGTGTCACTCCCCGGGAGGACGGGAAACGACTTATTTAGGCGCGGTTCACTGCCTTCTTTGAACAGCTTCGGTTTCTCCGGAGCTGGGGCAGCGATGAGTTTCGCCCATCGCTTCTTCAGAATCTCAGCGGCGGGAGCGTAGATCCATGTCCGTGTAGCAAAGATGCCGGGGGAATACCAAGGAAGAATGTCGTCCAAGGCCGGATGGTCATCCCACCCGTTTAAGGCCGCAGGTGTGAATGGTGCGGTCCATGTCGACCGAGCCGTCCGCCATTCGGGACTGTCTAAAGTGAGTTCGGAGAGCGCTTTGAACTTGTCGGTCTGCTTGCCTTTTAGAGCTATGTGTCGGATAACCGCAGGCTTGGACCTCTCGGACTGAGGCTTGCGGACGAAGATACCGATGCAGAGGGGCTGGCGCACACCTGGAAAGACTCGCGTTGGTATGTCGGGAGTCTGTCCCTCCGGCGTAAGGTCGATGATCCATCCGTCAGAGGCCTGCTCCCGGAGATACTTACGCATGGCCGTAAAGGGGCGGCCGGCAACGTATCCAGATGTTGAAATGAAACAAACAATACCGGCGTCCCCGCTGAGATGGTCGACGGTGGACTCCCACGTTTTCCAAGTCGCCCAGCGCCAGAAGTAGATATAAAGATTTTTTAGCTTAGCTTTGTAACGGGACATATCGACGGAGAAAAAGTCTTCAAGGATCGCACGACTGCGCTTCTTCTTCTTTTCGCCGTCATGAGCCGGGCTTCCCGACTCAACCCATCCGCCCTGACCCGCGGCGAGTTCTTTGTAAGGCGGATTCCCGATGACCACTGTGACATTGGTTCCGGACTTCACCCTGTTGGCATCGCGCCTAGCCTTCGCGAGAAGGTTAAGGCCCGAACCCAACTGCGTCTCTTCGGCAAGGGGATCGTCGAGTGTGTCAGTAACGAAGAGCTTTAGTCCGTCTTTTGGGGTCTTGGCTCCGTACAACGCAAGAAGGTCGTGCGCGCGGAGTTCGGCGACCGCGTACGGGCCCATTTGAATTTCGAAGCCGACTATCCTCTCCGCTGCTTGGCTAACAGCGCCTGGAACCGACCCGGGCCCCTCGGCTTCTTCTGCCGCCTTCGCAACACGCTCCAAAATGGTGTGGAGGAATGTGCCAGTTCCCATTGCCGGATCGACGGTCAGAACTTGAGGATCACGAAAACCGGTGGCCTTCCCCAGATGACTTACAAGCACTTCCTCAGTCAGCCGCGTCATTTCGTCAACGACCTCGCGGGGTGTGTAGTAGGAGCCTGAAGCCTTTCGCAGGTCCTTGTCGTAGAGCTCCAGGAAATTCTCGTAAAGATGCAGATAGGTGTCGCGCCTCCCTTTGCGGACGCGGGGCCAGTCGACGGCGCCGATGACGCGGACTAGGAGATCGAGCGTTACTTTGAAATCGGCGGCGACGTCGTCCGTGAGCAGTTGCAGCGCCTTGCCCATGAGTGAATGCTCCGCTCCGAGCAGCTTACCCACGGTGTGTAGGGAACTGCCTTCGAGGTCGATGCCCTCCGTCCGTGCGAGGAGGAGCCCAAAAGTAACCGATTGAGCATATCCATCGGCGAATGTTTCGCTATCGGCGTTCGGAAAGAGGAGCGCCCGCCAATCCTGGGCTAGACCCAGGAACGGCTGCGCATCCTTATCGCCACCTTCGCGAATTTTGCGGCCCTCAGAATCGAGCTGGTCCAAAACTTCTCCGCGGAGGACGCGGGTCAAAGGGGCTACTGCTCGGACCAGCGCAGCAACACTAGTGATGGGGGCAGGCTTCCATTTGAGGAAGTCGACTAGCAGCGCTTCGAGAGTAGCCGGTGCCGACAGGGCACTGCCAGCTTCCTCTAGTGGCCCTCCACTGAGAGAAATGGGACCCGCAAGGAGTTCGCTATCGCGATAGAGTCGCCAGTCGGTACCGTTGGTGTAAAGCAGGTTCGGTAGGTCACGCTGACGTTCCCACTGTTTCTTGTCGTGGCCAGTGAACTCAGTAGGATTGATACTCTTCCCTGGTGCCTTGACCTCGACATAACCCGTGATGGCGCCGTTGACCGAAACTCCGTAGTCAGGGCGGACATGCCTCTCCACATCGCGAACTTCGTCATGAAAGACCGTCTTGAGTCCGAACGCGGCCCCGTAGGCGCCGAGGAGGGTTTCTAGAGGTGTTCGGATCGCGGCCTCTCGGTCACCAGGCCCGGCGAGCTTGGCCTTGCAAGCTTCGCCGAAAGCCGAGATAGCTGGATCTGTCAGTGCTGCGATTGAACTCATTTTTGGCTCCCGTAAACTTCGTATAGATAGAGCCTAGTCGGAATTCATTTGCTGAAAGTTTAAAGGCCCATTTGATCTCGTCGAATTGATCCGAGGGGATTCAGAGTCGCCCTCGTGCTACCTAGCTGTGATAATGCGTCGATTCCTTCTCGTATGACTCGGTGCTAACGGCGTGGACTTTCGGGTCTCCCCGAGACTGAGACCCAACCTTGAATGCCGTTTCAACCCCGAACGGGATTCGCCAACGGCAACGATTACGCGTGATCACGTCTATCCTCGCAGTGCCACGGAGACGTTGCTACGCGCGAGGGCCCGCCCGTCGATGCGCTCGAATCGGGAAAGATCATTGTGAATTTCCGCTGCCGCTCTGAGAAGATCGCGGATGCGGAGCCTAGGCACTTTGTAGTACTGGTATACAAAATTCGGTGCAAAGTGGTTGAATTCGTTACGACCTGCTGAGATGGCTGCTGGCAGCGAGGGAAAGACAAACAACTCAGGCATGGAACGAGCGAGCACACTACGCTGTTCACGGAGCAGGGGTCCCGGACCCTGCAGCTCGGGTTTGACAAAGATGACTGCCCTGCGGAACTGGTCACCCTGCAGCTGCCATCCCGCCCACAGGTCAACTCCGCGAAGGCGTATATGTTCGAAGCAGCTAACTAGGGCTGCCGACCGCGTCATCCCATGCTCGATGTGTGTCCATGCCAGACTCGTTTCCTTGCGCTCGATTTCGTGTGCTATGCGCTGAGCACGTGCTTTCTGCAGCGCTGCGTACATCTGCGAGCTGCCCACAGCGTGCATTGTCGACTCCGGGAGCCAGACCTCTTCCTGTTCCGAGGCCACGTCGACCGCGGACACCAATTGCTGCAGGTCAGCGATCAACGCTGCATACTGCCGCATCGTCTCTACCTCATACGACGATTCAAGCGGAAGCGAGGACTCGATCCTGCGAGCCAGCTCTCCATAGCTAAGGTATTGCCAGTCGGACTGCGTTTCAGGGCCTTCATGGAGTTGTCGCCGTGGGGGCGCCGACACCGCGAGCAGACAGTATGCCGGCGGCGAACCAGGCCAAGCCGAGGCGAGCTTCGCATACTTATTTAGTTGCAATTGGTCGGGGATTGCGAAGACCTTGTTCTCGATTACCAGTGGTGCCCGGTCCGGCCACTGCAGTATCAAATCCATGTTCTGTCGCTCACGTTCGACGAGACGCTTACGCCCCACTCCCGGCGCGCTGAACGGCTTAAATACGGCATCAGCGGCGTCAGGCATCTCCTCGAAGAACCAAGCTAGGAGGTTGGTGTGGAAGAGTTCGCGCTGCCCATGCATGAGGCGTCCAAGAACATTTCTTTCGATGCGTGCAGCGATGTCGGCGAAGTCCATTACCCATTCATATCTGTCAGCACCGACATTGTCATGAGTGATGCACCAGACCGCTTCGCTAAGCGGGTCGGAGGAGTGGCTGAGGGGACATGCGGCGTCGATTTGTTCTCACCGTGACCTCAGCGGAGACGAGACGGTAGTTCAGAGTGTGGTGGCCGCGCAGGTTGAAAGTGTTAGTAGTTGATGGACGCTTACGCTCGTAGGGCGCCGGTAGCCAGGCATGTAACGATGCGTGAAGCAGAATTTTTTGCAGCAACTCGGACCGTCTCCGCGAGGTGCACGGCCGACGACCATTCGAAAGTCAGCGGAAGAGTTTCGACGCCATCGATGACGGTAGGTTGCACGTCTGCCGCGGTCAGCACTTTCTGGGCTTCCTCGCTCATGTTCAGGACCTCACTCAAGTCCTGATGGGCATTGACGAGCCGGGTCAGCCCCTCCTCTATCAAAGGTAACGAAAGGGTCGAGTCGGCCGACGCCCACTCATCAACTTGTCTGTCTAGAGAAGCGTGCCCAGCCCACTTGTTTCGCATGTATCGGACGTACTTCAACGGTATCTGGGTATCCGGATTTATACTCCTCGATATTTCATCCAGCAGTGATATTGCAGTTTTCGCTTCTTCCTCCTGAGAGTTCGCCAGCGCCAACCTGAGCACCAGTATGGTGTTCGGAAGTGATTTAGTGCGGGGTGACTGGTCGTTGATAGAGGCGATGTTGAGGACGGCCACCCGCATTAGGTCTTTGCTAATCATCGTCGTAGTCAGTGAAATAGATTCGGGTAACTTTTTCTCAAGTTCTCGGATCGCGGAACGGAAGGCTTTGGCAAAGTAATACGTTCGAACTGCGTCAAGAATAAGCACTTGCCTGGAATGATTTAGGCGTTCGCACACGGGTAAAGCTTGAACAAGCTTTCCTAAGCTTGTGTTACCGATCGGGTCGCCCTTAGGGGCGGGCAGCTGATCAATATTGAACTCTGACTCGAAGTGATCTATGCGCATACTAAAATTGTATCCGTCTTTGGATGCCAAGGTGCGGGTCGCAACATCAGGAAATTATGGCTGGATCTATATCTGTCGCCTTACACAGCCGTTCGAAGTGTTCGTGGTCTGCAGATTTCATAAATTCCATGCACCGGCGGATTTGCCCATGGACTACGCGACCGTCCAGCACATCTACGCTTTCATTCCCTTCGCCGTGAGAGTATCTGTTGCAGAAGTCGTATACGTCACGGTAGGGGTTAGAAACCGGGTTTCCCATTAAGTCGCCAAGCCGCTGGTCGAAGTTTCCAAGATGAGGAGCCTTATAACTTGTGAATACCTCCAAAACGCGGCGCGCTGCGTTGGGCAACAGGAATAGTTGATCGTGGTCGGTACCGTCAGCAACTCCGCTCATCACTTTGCTGAACAGGTAAGCGTACTCCGTCGTGTGCTTTGAAAGCATGGGAGGAAGCGGTGCTATTTTGGTGCGGCGTCCCCCGTTGTCGTTTGACGCATACATTTCAAGGAAGGAGGCCTTTGGGAAACGCTCTTCGTCGGCATTACCCTCCCGAATTTTCTTGCGTGAGTTGTCCCAAGCGTTCTTCTGCGACTTGAGAAAGAGGCGGAGAAGGCCAAAATCATGGGTGAGCACGATGAACTGGCCAAAGCCATTGAGCGTGTCCACCAGCCACTGATGAGTCGCAAAAAGGGCCTCCCGGTCAAGTGAACTGGATGGGTCATCTATTACGACGATGCGCGCGGATTTATCACCGCTAACGGTTTCATCCTCCAGTTTGCGGAGGAAGTAGAGCAACGAAAGTGTTGTGCGTTCCCCATCGCTTAGATGGGTAGCAGGGTCATCCCCGCGACGACATGCATAGGATTTTCCGTCATCTGTCACTGCAACGCTCAAATGGTCTTTCCCGTAGACACGAGCTAGATCAGTGGTGAGGGTCTTGGCCATCTGACTATTGGAGAACTTCTGTTGGCGGAGGGCCAGGAGGGTACGCTGTGCCAGGTCAGCGCCATCATTTGCCGCTTTCGCCTCCGCCTGCGCGGTTCGAGTTTGCTCCTCAAGACTGCGGAAGGCGTCACTGCGGGAACCGACTATATGGTCAAGAACCGTCTCATAACGAGCTTCCGCTACGAGAAGATGTTCGTCGGCCTGTTTGTTGTGTTCTTCCACGGCCTGTTGAAGCGGGGCCACTGTGTAGTTCTCGTTAAGAGCGGCCCAGTCGGGTTCTGGCAGTGTGATACTCGGGTCGTCCGCCTTGGCGTGCAACGCACTCTCGATGTCCTCGAGAACTTTGAGTCGTACTGCTACGGCATCCTTGACCATGTGGAGATGTGTAACAAACGCGTCTCGTAGCTCACTGGATACTTCCAACGGGTCTGGGAGGTTGCTGAACCAATCCGAAAGACTGCCCCTTGCCTGCTGGATCGATTGCAGGAGCGAGTGCGCACGCTCGCGGATGATTAGCCAGCTTTGGTCGAAGTGCTTAGCGAGTTCCTCCCGGCGCTCGTCTGTGAGTGGGTTCGAGCAGAAAAGACACACATCCAATTGCTCATGGAGCTTTAAGCCGTGTTCAACCCAGGTCTGCCTGCCATTGTCCGTCGCGAGCATTTCAAGGGCGACGCGTGTCGGAGTCTCTGAGAGTAAAGGACCGAGGCGGTCCAGAGTGGCCGAGATGACTTTAGGCGGTTCTGTGATGGTCCCGACTCGGACTGCGGCACCCTCACCTAGGCGTTTGAGGGCCTCGGCGTGCCTATTTTCATCGGGAAACTCTCCTTTGTAGTCACGGAGCTTTCCCTCAATTACGGGCAGGGAGAAACGATTCTTGGTGAAGCGTTGGTAGTCGAACTCGCGCAATTGATCGGCAATGGCGTTTTGCGCTGCGGTTGCCAGCTTTTTGGCCTTGGCCTGCTGCTCCTGACGCTTCCTATCGGACTCCTTGGCTTTGGCACGCAGGTTCTCGACTTGTTTAGACAGTTCCTCTTCTTGTTCCTTGGCCTCAATGGCCTCCTCGCCCAGCGTCACGATGGGGGAGGCTGTGGCACCGTCGAGGAACTGAGACAAGTTCCTACGAACCCACTCCTTGGTGAAGACAGCAATGGCGGAGGATGGTGCGCCTTGCCCGACTCTCACAGTGTGGCTCTGGCCGTGTTCGTCTTCCCACAACACCTCGGTGGAAGCATCGTCTGAAGCGATCTCAAGAAGAAGGGATGCGAATGACGACTTGCCACTGCCATTGTGGCCATAGATGACTGAGCGCCTGGCCAAAGGCAAGGTGTTCGACCAGAACCCCTTGCTTAGGGAGCGATAGGAGTGGGTCGGTTCGAGACGGCGAAGCATGGAATCACTGTAACGAGAGGTAGTCGCACATCCGCGCCTTGCCTCGGCGCGTCCTGGCTTAGGCTCGCCGCATTCTCCGATGGATCGACGAGGGTTACTGCCACGTCAACTGCGTTCGTCTCACTCTGACCTGTGGTGCGCATTCATCCTTGATTTGGCTGCTCCAGCTATGCTGAGGCACGGAGGTGACATGGTGGCAATGATCATCGTCACTGCTCGCGGAAGGATAATTGAATGGCTCGGCCGACAGTGCAGGACGTCGCCAAGACGGCGGGTGTGTCCGTGGGGACTGTGTCGCGCGTCTTGAACGGGAGCCCGGCTGCCAGCGAGGCGGCCAAGGAGAAGGTCAACGCCGCAATCCGGGAGCTTAGCTACCGACCGCTAGCCTCGGCAAGGGATCTCCGAAGAGACCGAACCATGCGCGTCCTCGCCCTCGCTAAGAACCTTGACTCGCTCGTGATCAGTGAAGTCTTCCGCGGTGTCGGCGACGCTGCAGCAGACTCCGGCTACGTCAGCCTCGTCGCAGCGACCGACGGGGACTTGGATCGCGAACAACAGCTTGTGGACATGCTGCGCAACGGCTCTGTGGATGGGTTAGTGATCTTCTCACCGACCATGCCGGACGACGAGGTCAACACTGTCGCCGATCAATTGAGCGTCATCCAGGTGTGTGAAATCGTCGACGCCGAAGCAGCTTTTGGGGTGTCCATCGACGACCGCCAAGCCGCCTACGACATCACCAAACACCTGATCGACACGGGCGCCAAGAAGCTGGCCATGCTTGCGCACAGGGGTGCCCGCTCCGGCCGGCTGCGCGAGGAAGGATTCCGCCAGTCCCTCACGGAAGCGGGCTTGGAGCCGGACCAGATCCTGTTCGGCGAAGGCAACTTCGGTTTCCACTCGGGCAGAGCACTCACGAAGAAACTCCTGGAACAGAAAGACCTCCCCGAAGCCGTTTTCTGCGGGACCGATGTCGTTGCCGCGGGCTGCGTCCGCGAGCTCACCGACGCAGGCCTAAAGGTCCCGGACGACATCGCCGTGGCAGGTTTCGATGACTCTGCCCAAGCAGAAATGTGCGTCCCAGAGCTAACGACGGTCAGACAGCCGGCTTACGAGATGGGCCGCGTAGCCTTTGCTGAACTTCTGGAACGCATGACAATCCCAGGCGCACACCGCAAGGGCAGAACCTTCCTCCCCCACGAACTCGTCATCCGAGACTCCACGAAATAAAGAGGGTTGACAGCCCGCAATGGCCCCTGTCACACTATTTTGGAATCGATTCCACGGCCACAAGGCCGATTCTTTTGAACACATTTGGAATCGATTCCACCGAACAAAAGAACAACCGGCAACGAAGCCACCCTCAGCACGCGGGACAGCCAAACGCGCACTGAACGCCACCGCCCACAGACACCAAAGGAGCCACTTGTGGACTTGAACCGACCTGCTCTCCCGCTCCAAAACAAAGCCGCAACAAACCGCAAGGCCCTAGCCGCAACCGCAATAGCAGCAGCCCTCCTCCTCAGCGCGTGCGGCGGGGGAGCCGCGCCCCAAGGTGCGGAACAAGCGGCAGCTGCCGATCCGGCGTCGGGCGCTAATGCCAGCGGTGCCGTGAACATCTGCGGCGTGAAGGACGCGAGCGGCATCTACAAGGGCACGGCAGAGGCGTTCACCAAGGCGAACGGCAAGGTCACGGCCAAGTACACCGAGATCGGCGCCACCACGGACGAGGCCCGCACGCAGATCGTGCAGCGGCTCGAGGGCAAGTCGACGGAGTGCGACCTCTTCGTCACGGACGTCATCTGGACCTCCGAGTTCGCCTCCCAGGGCTGGCTGCTGGACCAGACCAAGCTGGTGGAAGCCAACAAGGACCGGCTCATTCCCTCCACTGTGGAAACCACTAAGTACCAGGACAAGTACTGGGGTTCGCCGTTCTTCACCAACGCCGGACTGATCTACTACCAAAAGGACAAGGTAGCCAAGCCCGAGACCTGGCAGCAGCTATACGCGGAAGCGGCCAAGGCTCCCGGCAACGGCTACGTCTACCAAGGCAAGCAGTACGAAGGCCTCACGGTGAACTTCCTCGAAATGCTCTACAGCGCAGGCGGCGAAGTCCTCAACGACCAAGGCGACGTCACAATCGACTCCAAGGAAACCCGCGACGTCCTGAACTTCATGAGCGACGGGCTCAAGAACGGCTCAGCTGACCGCGCCGTCCTCACCTACAACGAAGACCCGGCCCGCCTCGCCTACGAGTCCGGCGACTTCGGATACCAGCGCAACTGGCCGCACGTGTATCGGCTGTTGAACGCGACACCGCTGGCGTCGAGCTTTGACGTCGCGCCGTTGCCGGCATGGGAAGGCGGCAAGGCCTCCGGCGTGCTGGGCGGCTGGAACCTCGCGATCTCGGCCCACTCCACCAACCAAGCCGGGGCTGTCGCGTTCATCGACTTCGCCACCACCCCGGACTGGCAGAAGCACGTGGCCATGGATTACTCGCAGGCCCCGGTCAACGAGGCTGCCTACTCTGACCCCTCGGTGCTCCAGAAGATGCCGTTCGCCACCGAACTCCTCGCCTCGGTGAAGGGCGCCAAACCGCGGCCGATCTCCCCGGTCTACCCGCAGATCAGTCAGGCGATCTACAAGAACGTCTACGCCGTCCTCTCCGGCACCGCCTCCACCGAGGAAGCCGTGCAGAAGATGGCCGAGGAAATCACCGCCGCCAAGGCGAGCTTCTAGCCATGGCACTCAAAACAATCCCGGCAAGCCGCGGCCCAGCGAAGACAAGCGGCCGCGACCGGGCCGAGCGGAAACTCGCGTTCCGCATGACCGCGCCGTCGCTGGTCATCATGGCGCTGGTTGCGGCGGTCCCCATCGGCTACGCGATCTGGCTCTCGCTGAACCAGTACAGCGTCCGCACCGCCGGCCTGTCCCGGTTCGTCGGCCTGGAAAACTACATCAACGCCCTCGCAAGCCAAGAGTGGTGGGCTGCGTTTGGCCAGACTTTCCTCTTTGCAGGCCTCTCGGTCAGCCTGGAACTCATCCTCGGCACGGCCATGGCGCTCCTGCTCAACCTCGCGTTCAAGGGCCGCGCCGTCCTGCGCACGGTGGTTCTGCTGCCGTACGCGATCATCACCGTGGTCAGCGCCATTACCTGGCAAACAATGTTCCAGCCCAACATGGGGCTGGTCACCAACGTCCTCTCCGCGCTGGGACTGCCGGGCGGCGACGTCGTCTGGCTCGGTGAGCACGGCTACGCGATGGCCGTGATCGTCATGGCCGACGTCTGGAAGACCACGCCCTTTGCGGCGCTGATCATCCTGGCCGGCCTGCAGGTCATCTCCGCCGAAACGTACGAGGCCGCAGAACTCGACGGTGCCAGCAAATGGCAGACCTTCGTCAATATCACCCTGCCGTTGCTGCGCCCGGCGATCGTCCTCGCCGCGATCTTCCGCACCATGGATGCCCTCCGCGTCTTCGACCTGCCGTTCGTCCTCACCCGCGGCGCCAACGGCACCGAGTCCATGTCCATGCTGGCTTACACACAGCTACGCGAAAACCGGCTGGTGGGCGAAGGCTCGGCGTTGTCCATCCTGACCTTCCTCACCGTCATGGTGGTCTCGGTCATCTATGTCCGCTTCGCCGGCGGCAACATCCGCGACGTCGCGAAGGAGGAACAATGAGCACGCTGACTGCAGAACGCCCGACGGCGGCACCCACCACGCGCCCGAAGGCGCCGAAGCGTCGCTTGCGTGGGGAATCGAAACTGCATCCCTTGGTGTGGGTGTTCGTCATTGCCGTGATGGGTTTCTCGCTCATTCCGTTCTACTGGCTGGTCAACACGTCCCTGAAGAAGGGCGCGAGCCTTTCCCAGGGCGAGCTCTTCCCGAGCCAGCCGACGCTCGAAAACTATCTGGTGGTCTTTCAGAACCCCGAGTTCCTCCTGGCCTTGCGCAACTCGGTGATTATCGCCGTCGTGACTACAACCGTGGCGCTGGTTTTCGCGTCCTTCGCCGCCTATGCGTTGGCCCGGCTGAAGATGCGCCGCAAGGCGATGATCCTGACGCTGATCCTCTCGGTCACCACGTTCCCGGCCATCGCCATCGCGGCGCCGATGTTCTCCATCTGGCGCGAAATCGGCCTGTACGACACTTTGCTCGGCCTCATCATCCCGAAGCTGACATTCGCGTTGCCGCTGGCGATCTACACGCTGACGTCGTTCTTCAAGGAGATCCCGCGAGAGCTGGAGGAATCCGCGTACATGGACGGCGCCACACCGTTCGTCGCTTTCCGCAAGGTGATTTTGCCGCTGGCGGTCCCCGGCTTGGCGACGACGGCGATCCTGGTGTTCATCTCGGTCTGGAACGAATTCCTCCTGGCCGTCACTCTGACCACGTCACCGGAATCCCGTCCCGTCCCGGTGGCCATTGCGTTCTTCAGCGGCACCAGCGAGTTCGACCAACCCCTGGGCACCATCAGCGCCGCATCGGTGATCATCACCATTCCATTGGTCATCCTGGTGCTCCTGTGCCAGAAGCGCATCGTGTCAGGCATGACGGCCGGCGCCGTCAAGGGCTAGTCCTTTTTCAACCCCAAACCTAGTAACCCCAGAAAGAACAGGAACAACGTGAGCATTCAGCAGCAGGCCCCGTCCACAACCCTCAAAGTGGGAGTTGTGGGCATCGGTTGGGCCGGCCAGCAGCACCTCAAGGCGTACAGCAATATCGACGGCGTCGAAATTGTCGCCGTCGCGGGCATGGAAGCCGACCTTCTCGCCCAGCTGAAGGAGGAATACAGCATTCCCCACGCCTTCGCCCGCTGGGAAGACATGATCGAGCTCGAAGGCCTCGACGCCGTCAGCGTCGCCGTGCCGACGTTCCTGCACGCGCCGATCGCCATTGCGTCCTTGGAGCGAGGCCTGCATGTGCTGAGCGAAAAGCCGTTGGCGCGCAACGCCGTCGAGGGTCAACAGATGGTGGACGCCGCCCGTGAGGCCGGCAGGGTTCTGGACGTCGCGTTCAACCACCGCCGCCGCGGCGACATCCAGGCGCTGAAGGAAGTGATCGACGCCGGAACGCTGGGACGTCCGTACTACGCCAAGGCATCCTGGCTCCGGCGCCAAGGCATTCCGATGCTGGGCAGCTGGTTCACCAACCCGGAACTCGCCGGTGGCGGTCCGCTTGCTGACATCGGCGTGCACGTCCTGGACTACTCGCTGCACCTCTTGGGCGAACCCAAGGTGCGGGCCGTCTCTGCGTCCACCCACTCCGAACTTGGCCCGCGCGGTCTCGGCGGCAACGCCCGCTACACAGCCTCCAACTCCAGCCATAAGTTTGAAGTGGAAGACTTCGCCTCCGCGTTCATCCGGCTGGAAGGCGGCGGGACCCTGATCCTGGAAGCGGGATGGGCCACGTACCGCGACGAACGGGACCTGATGGACTTCACCGTTTACGGGACCGACGGCGGAGCGGACTTGCGCTCGGTGGGCGCCTCCGAGAACCCAGTGGCGGACGTCCACGTCTTCACCGAGAAGGACGGCGAGAACGCCGACTTCGAGGTGGTGGCCGAACCCGGGCGAGCCCACCAGGCCGTCGTCGACGATTTCATTGCCGCCGTGCGCGGTGGCGAGACTGTATGGGGAAGCCACGACGGGTCCCTTGCCCTCAGCCGCGCCCTGGTGCTTGATGCCTGCTACAAATCCGCCCTCGAACAACGTGAAGTGGTGCTCTGAAATGTCTGATTCAAAATTGAAGATTGTCGTCTGGAACGAGGCCGTCCACGAGGCCCGCAACGAGCCTGCGACCATCGGCGACATGTACCCCGAAGGAATCCACGGTGCCATCGCGGCCGGGCTCCGCGGCTTCTACCCGGACTCGGAAATCTCGACAGCCACTCTGGCGGATCCGGAGCATGGGCTGTCCGAGGAAGTCCTGGAGCAGACGGACGTGCTGCTCTGGTGGGGCCATATTGCGCATGGGGACGTTGCTGATGAGGTGGTGGAGCGCGTGCAGCGCCACGTGCTCGGCGGCATGGGATTGGTGGTGCTGCACTCGGGGCACTTCGCCAAGATCTTCACCCGATTGTTGGGGACCACCTGCTCCCTGAAGTGGCGCAACGAAGGTGAGCGCGAGCTCGTGTGGACGGTCAAGCCTTCGCACCCGATCGCGGCTGGCATTGAGAGCCCGATTGTCATTCCGCAGCAGGAAATGTACGGGGAACTGTTCGACATCCCCGAACCCGATGACCTGATCTTCATCAGCTCGTTTGCCGGGGGAGAGGTGTTCCGCTCCGGCGTGACGTTCTCGCGCGGCAAGGGCCGGATCTTCTACTTCAGCCCGGGCGACCAGGAATACCCGGTGTACCACCAGCCGCAGATCCAGAAGGTCATCGCCAACGGGGTGGGTTGGGTGGCCCAGCCCGGTGTTTTCCGGGAGGCGCCCGAAGTCTCCAACCCAGCACGTGGGTGGTTCGAGGGAGCGTAGGCCGTGAGGGCTTCCGCCTCCTAGTCCTCTGTTCCACACTGGTCTTAGCCGGTTCCGCTGAGCGGTAAATCGGTCCTTGGGGACTGCCGAATCGAGGAAGGCTATGCGGAAAGCGCGTGTGGCGGCCGTGCTGACCTGGATCTACGCTGCGGCGTTCGGGATTCCAGCAATCCCCGTCAGCATCTTCCTCCTCCAAAACGGGTACCTGCCGATGTTCATGGACCTCTTCCCTATGTACGCGGGTCCATGGGATGGCTTGCGAAGCTGGGCCTTTGTGGCGCTGCTCATGGTGTTCCTCGCCGTAGTCCTGGCAGCGTCGTGGGCGGCTTGGCTGGCATGGAGGGGGCGGAGGTCCGGGCTGGTTCTTGGGCTGGCCCTTCTCCCAGCGGAAGCAGTGTTCTGGGTGGGCTTCGACCTACCGTTTCCTTGGTTGTTCGGTGTGGCGCGTGGCTTGCTGTATGCCTTCGCCTTGATGTCCCTGCGTCAACGTCCGAAGGGGCGGCTGGCTGACGACACCAAGGGCTAATGCGGACGCCGCTTTGTCAATCCCGGTGGTCCGATGCGGTCGCGCGTTGCACCTCTGCCGGATGTCCACATTATGGGATTTTTTTGCTCAAAATATGGACGCATCATTTACCCTGCACTGTATGGACAGCCGAATTACTCAAGAGGATCTTCCACCCTTTGTTGATGTCGCGTGGCTCAAGGCGCATCAAAATAGCGTTGTCACCGCTGATGTTCGCTGGTACCTCGACGGCGCCTCGGGCCGTGCAGCGTACGACGGCGGGCATCTTCCAGGTGCGGTGTTCGTGGACCTGGACGTATGGCTATCGGGCAATTCGGGACCACGCGGGCTGAACCCGCTTCCCGACCCTGAAGTGTTCGCGCATGGAATGTCCTCCCTGGGAATCGGCGACAACACGACCGTCGTTGCCTATGACGACGCGGGCGGCGTCATCGCCGCGCGGCTCGTGTGGATGCTGCGTGCGCTCGGGCATCGGGCGGCGCTGCTCGACGGTGGGATTTCCGCATGGACGGGACCGCTGGAGACGACGCCTGTGAAGCCGACGCCCGCGAACCTCACGGCGTCTCCGTGGCCCGACGCCGGTCTCGCCCAACTTGAGGACATCACGGCAGGGGCTGCCGGGATCATCATCGACGCCCGCAATGCCGACCGCTTCGACGGAAGCCTCCAGCTGCCAACCGATCCCCAAGCCGGACATATCCCCGGCGCAGTGAACGTCCCGTGCCGTGGGAACCTCACCCCCGACGGACGCCTTCGCCCGATCGCCGAGCTCCGACGAGAGTTTGCCAGGGTTGGGGTCGAAGACGCGACTGCCGTCATCTCCTACTGTGGCTCAGGCGTCACGGCCTGCCACAACCTTCTCGCTCTGGAGCATGCAGGACTCGGCCAGGGCCGTCTCTACGCCGGCGGGTGGTCGGAGTACGGAGCCGAGCCTCATCGCCGAGCCGAGCTGGGCTGACGACCGAGCAATGATGCCCCCATTTTGAAGAGTGGAGACCTTTTCAGTCTGGCCGGGTGAAGGATCCTCGAGCAGAGCGTATACGCGCTTGAGGTCGGCAACAGGCTTTCAGGCTGGCCAAAGTACCCGAGTTCTCGATGCGAAGGCATAGGCTCGAACAATGAATGAAGCCCTGAAGCTGCAGCGGCATGAGGACCTCAGCATGAAGGAACTGGCCGCGCTGGAAGAGCTTTTCGACAGCGAGTACCTGAGCGATTACGGCTGTTGGAATCCCGAGGCGCCGTATGGCTACTCGCCGGCGGATTTCCATGTACTGGCGTTCCAAGGGTCAGTGCTGGCGGCGCATGTGGGCTTTCAGCGTCGTGTGATCTTGGTAGGAACCGACGAGATCTTGGTGGCTGGCACGGGAGGCGTGCTGGTCCATCAACGCTTTCGCGGTACTGGTCTCGGCGGACGAGTTATGCGGCACGCACAAAAGGCGATGCGTGAGGAAGCCGAAACCGACTTCGGTTTCCTCGGATGCCGGATGGAGGTGGTCCCTTTCTATGAGTCGGCGGGATGGGTTCAGGTGCACGCCACGGAACGGTGCTTGTCCCCCTCGGACCAGACATCGGTCATCGTGTCACAGGGAGCGCCAACGCTCATCTGCTCGTCGACTCGCGATGCGAGTGAGTGGCCGAACGGTGACATTGATCTTCGAGGTACACCTTGGTGACGTCGCACTTCAAAGTGCAGGTGCCCACGGGAGGATCCCACCACCGGCGCTGCTGTGCCGTGAAACCACCAAGGACGCCGCCACGAGGATCCGGCCGGCACCCCCTTCTACCGGAAGAGAACGTAGAAAACGATCACTAGTCCGGGAAAGAGCGCCTGGCCGATGGCGCTGGCCAGCAGGCGCTTCTCTGTGACCCACAGCCAGAAACCAAGGAAGACGTGGCATGCGCAGCAGAAGATGACTATCGCCGACCCACTGGCGGGAGCGCCCGAGAAGTTCACCAGCCACAGACCTACGGCTATTCCAAGCCCAAAGGTGATGTTGTAGGCGCCAACGTTCATCGCCCACATCCGCACTGCCCGCACGTCGTCAGGTCGGATCAGGAAAATCCGGTGGAAACGTTGATCGCCATGGAAGAAGATCTCCAGGATGCCAACGCTTATCAGCGCAAGGCCGGTGGATCCCGCGAGTATCTGGCTCAGCAAATTCATGCCGTGCTCCTAGCCCATCCCATCCTGCAATCTTCGCTTCTTTGCGTGCAGGTTACGCTTCAGGCGCGAAGTCCTTCAAGGGGCGGACGGCAAACGTGGTCATCTACCCATGCCCACCCGCCTCCAACCCCGCCCCTACAGCTTCAACAAACGCGTCCGTCTCCGCTGACCGTCGGCTCTTCAGCCACAGCGCCGACGTCCGCCAAGCCAACGGGTCACCAACCAGCGGCCGCCACACAATTCCCGAAGGCAGCGGCGTCCAGGGCTCCTCGTTGAAGTGCACTCCACGACCAGCCATGATCAGCCCGTGTGTGAAGTGCTGGTTCCTGGCATGAACAATCGCGGCTGGCAAATAGCCAGCGTCCCGGCACGTATGCAGGAACGAGTCGTACAAGGTCGGCGCCATGTGCCGCGGGAAGATGATCAACGGATTCCCGGCCAGGTCACCCAGCGGCACAGAAGACAAAGAAGCCAGCGGATGAGAAGCATTCAGCACCACTCCGAGCGCCCGTGAATACAAAGGCCCCGATTCAAAACCCACGCTGCTCAACGGGTGACGGACAACCGCGACGTCCAGTTCGCCGTCGCGCAGTCGCTCAACTTGCTCAACGGTGGTGAGCTCGTGCAGGTTCAGCAGAACGTCAGGCGCAAGCGAGCTAAACGAAGACACCATCGTGGACAGGGCAACGGGGTTCGTATCCGGCGGCACCGCTACCTGCAAAATACCGGAAGCGCCGGGCCGGATCCGCCGCATCGATTCCTGTGCCATGGCCACGTGATCCAGAACCCCGCGCGCATGCTCCAGCAGCAGAGCCCCGGCCTCGGATAGCTCCACACCCGTGCGCCGCCGATGAAAGAGCAGCACCCCGAGCTCTTTCTCCAGGTCCTTGATCCGCTGCGAAAGCGGCGGCTGGGCCATGTGCAGACGCTGAGCCGCGCGGCCGAAATGCAGCTCCTCGGAGAGCACCACAAAGTACTTGAGATGGTGGAGGTCCATCGCCGCACCATATCAGTTTGGTATCAAGGCGAGTAGATATTGATGTTAGACGGGTCACATTCACTGATGGTCAGATTGGACACAAGTAGCCCCACAAACCAAAGGAAAACTCCCCAATGTCCCAAGACGTCCTCTTCGAACAGACCGGCCCCACCGCCATCATCACCCTCAACCGCCCGGACAAACTCAACGCCTGGACCGAGGCCATGCGCAGCGAACTCATCCACTACTTGGAGGGCCTCAAGGGCAACAACGAAGTGCGCACGGTCATCCTCACCGGCAGCGGCCGCGCGTTCTGCGCCGGGCAGGACCTGGCCGAGACCGCGTCCATGAACCCCGAGGATCACGAATCCGCCGAGGCCTGGATCGACGGCTTCGATCGCCTCTACCGCGCCGTCCGCAACCTCGACCAGATCACCATCGCAGCCGTCAATGGCGTCGCCGCCGGCTCCGGCTTCCAGTACTCGCTCCTCGCGGACCTCCGCGTCGGCGACTCCAAAGTCCGCATGGGCCAGCCCGAAGTCCTCTCCGGCATCCCCAGCATCACGGGCATATGGGCCATGTGGAGCATCCTCGGTAAGTCCAAGACCTCCCAGTTCGTCCTTACCGGCGAGCTGGTGGATGCGGCCGAGGCTCAGCGGCTCGGCCTCCTTAACTACGTGGCGGACGACGGCGGCGTGCTGGCTTACGCCAAGGACCTCGCCGCACGCCTGAGCCTCCTTCCTCCGGGTGCGGTCCGTCTGACCAAGAACCGCCTGCGCAGCCTCGAAGACGACGACCTCACCGATGCCATGGCTGAAGCCAAGCGCGTGCACCGCGAGGCCTACGGCACCGGCGAGCCCCAGCGCGAAATGGCCCGTTTCCTCGCCGGCCGCCGCTAAGAAGACGGGACACCAACGTGAAAACAGCAACCCAAGACCGCTACACCGAACTGCGGAACAGCCACCGCTGGGAGGTGCCAGAGCTCTACAACATGGCCGTCGACGTCGCCGACCGGCACCCAAGGGAAAAGCGCGCACTCATCCTGGAGTCCGCCGTCGAAGGTCAACGGGAGGTGAGCTGGGGCGAAATCCAGGACCGCTCCCGGCAGATCGCCGCCACCCTCCAACGGGCCGGTATCCAGAAGGGCGACCGTGTAGCTGTCCTGCTGCCGCAGCGTGCCGACACCCCGGCCGCGTACCTCGGCGTGCTGCGAACCGGCGCCATCCTGGTCACCATGTCCTTGCTCTGGGCCGCCGAGCCGATCCGGTTCCGGTTGGAGGACAGCGGCGCGTCGGTGATCATCGCCGAGGAGTCGGCAAAGCACCTTTTCGAGGGTTACGAGGGCACGTTCATCGATATCGACAGCCCGGCCATCAAAGATGCGCCCAAAGAGTTCCAGGACGTCGAGACCAAAGCCGACGACCCCGCCCTCATCTTCTATACCTCGGGCACCACCGGCCGGGCCAAGGGAATCGTCCACGCGCACCGGACGCTCCTCGGCCACAACGAGTTCGAGCACTGCCACCAGATCGGCGACGGCGACGTCTTTTACGGCGCGGGGGACTGGGCGTGGTCACTGGCCAAACTCATGGGCCCGCTTCGGCTTGGCGCCACGCACCTGGTCTTCCGGCCCAGCGGCGGCTTCGACCCCGCAGCCCTGCTGGATAGCATGAGCCGTCACCGCGTCACCAGCGCGCTGGTGAATCCGACGTTCCTACGCAAGATGCGCGAAGACGTTCCCGACGCTGGTACCCGCTTCCCCCTGCACCTGCGGACAGTCTGCTCCTCCAACGAGCCGCTGACGCCGGACCTCATCACCTGGTTCGAAGCGCAATACGGCGTGACACTACTGGACTACTACGGTTCCACCGAGTCGTATCCACTGCTGGGAAATTACCCGGATGTGCCGGTGAAGCCGGGGTCCATGGGCCGTCCACTTCCTGGATGGGAAGTCCGGCTGTTGGACGAGAACGAGAAAGAAGTGGCCGCGGGCGAGACCGGCGAGGTCTGCCTCCGCGCCCGATCCAACCCGCAATTTCCCCTGGGATACTGGAACATGCCGGAGGCGTCCACCACCGCGTTCGGGGGCAACTGGTACCACACGAAGGACCAGGCCTACGCGGACGACGACGGCTACTTCTGGTTCCTGGGGAGGACCGACGACGTCATCAAAACGTCCGGCTACCGCGTTGGACCTTATGAGCTGGAGGCCGTCATTCGCGAACTCGATCCCGTGCGGGATGTGTCCGTCACCGGCGTGCCCGACGAGCTCCGTGGCCAGTCCATCAAGGCATGGATTGAACTCATGCCCGGTCACGCTGGGGGAGCGGACCTGAGCGAAACCATCGTGGCGCATGTGAAGGAGAACTTCTCCCGCTTCGCTTACCCGCGATTCATCGAATACGTCACCGCGCTGCCGAAATCGGCCACCGGAAAAGTCCAGCGGGCCCAGCTCCGCGAACTCCCACACGTTGTAGCCTCTCCCTCCGTTGAAGGACAACAATCATGAATACGATGACCGAGAAAGTTGCTGAAACCGAGTCTTCCCCGCGCCGCAGCCTGAAGCGCGTCGCCGCGGCAGCCGCCGTCGGAAATTTCGTCGAGTGGTTCGACTCCGCGGCTTATGCGGTCATGTCCGTCACCATCGCGAAGCTCTTCTTCCCGGATTACTCCACGACGGCGTCACTCCTGGCCGTGTGGGCGATCTTCGCCGGCGGCTTCATCGCCAGGCCGCTTGGCGCGGCTTTCTTTGGACGTTACGGTGATCGGATTGGCCGCAACAAGATGCTCGGCCTGTGCGTGCTGATCATGAGTGCGGCCACGTTCTGCATCGGTATCCTGCCGACGTTCGCGGTGATCGGTATTTGGGCGCCGATCCTGCTGTTCGTGTTCCGTGCTGTTCAGGGCTTCACCACTGGTGGCGAGTACACAGGTTCATCGGCGTTCATTGTTGAGTATGCCCCGGAAGGAAAACGGGCAACCTACGCCAGCATTATCCCGGCCACCGTTGGCCTGGCTTCAGTTGCCGGTGCGTTGCTGGGAGCCGCGATCACTGCGACGTTGAGCACCGAAGACCTCCAGGCTTGGGGCTGGCGGATTCCCTTCCTGCTGGCTGCACCGTTAGGTCTGATCGGACTATATATCCGGTCCAAGGTGGACGACACTCCGGTGTTCCGTGGCCTGGAGAAGACGGGGGAAGTGGCAAAGCGACCCCTGGGAGACGCCATCCGGATGTGCTCGCGGCAGATCTTTACCCTCTTCGGATACAGCATCACCAATGCCATCGCGTACTACCTGATGAGCAGCTACATGATCGCTTACATGACCTCGAGCCTCGGGTACTCCTCGGCCGAATCGATGATCACGAGTGTGATCACCATGCTGGTGTACACGGCGGTTTGCCCGCTGGCTGCACGCGGCAGTGACCGGTTTGGTCGAAAGAAGATGCTGCTGGTGGCCTGTGTTGGCTTCGTTGTGATGACCATTCCGGCGTTCTCGATCATGCCGCTGGGTCTCGGATTCGCGATCCTCGGGACGAGCGTTCTGGGTGCTTTGGTTGCCGTGATCGGAACCTCCAACGTGCCAGCCCTGGTGGAGATGTTCCCACCGTCGGTACGTTCTTCTGGTTCCGCCATTGGGTACACGCTGGCCTACGTGCTGTTCGGTGGAACGGCTCCGTTCGTTGCTACCGGGTTGGTGGCCGGCACCGGCACACCGTTGGCCCCGGCCTTCTATCTGATGGGCATGGCCTTGGTATCCGCGGTGGTTGTGATTCTGTTCTTCCGTGAGACGAAGGACCTGTCGTTGTCGCGGACCACGGTTCTGTAGGTCTATTGGCCCGGTCCGGCCGCCCAGCCTGATGGCTGGGCGGCCGGAGACGACGAAGGGAGGAGAGCTTTCTGTTCTTTCGGCGTCCTCGCCAACCGGCCGCCCGCTGCGTTTCTGATTGAGCGAAGTCACCACCTAGACAACCCCTAGCTACCACCTAGGGGCACCCAAATCACACCTATTTTCGGGCCATCCACCACCTAGTTTTCCCTTTCCATCCTGTGGCCTTCCATCGCGCCCCTAGTGTCCTTCTCAGAACGAGCCCCGGTCAACTGCCGGCCGCTCCCGGGAAACACGGACAACTTGTGGGGTTTGGAATTGAAGCTGAGCCAGGAACAGAGCACCGCCGCCGCTGCGGATCAGTGGATCACCGGAATCCAGGGCCGCATCCCGGGCCACGTGATCTTCGTGGAGAATCCCGAATATGCCGATTACGCGAAGGCGCCGGCGAGCGAAGGCTCCACCATTCTGGTCCTCAACGGCGACAAGGATGATGAAGGCACCGTAAGGGTTTCAGGATCGTTTGACGCCGCCCGGGAGGAAGTCCTTGTTGACGGATCTCTGAGCCTGGAGATCCAGGATTACCTAGCCATTCCGTTGTCGGCGGCTGGTTCGCGTCCGACCAATGGGTGCAACAGCCGGATGTCATCGTGACCTCCAAAGGACTGACCAACGGAACCAGCGCTTGCGCAGCCCTTCTCATAGCCCAGCGCGTGACCCAACTCTTCGACATCTCCGGGTCCGTCTTTGTCCACGGAGAAACCCAGGCCGGAACCCCGGGAACATGCGCTGCCATCCTCTGCATCGCCGAAATGACAAGGCTTGATCACAACGCGCTGAGCAAACAGGTGGCCGCTGGCATCAACAAGCTCATAGAAGAACCCCAAGGCACCCGCGGCGTAGGTGACTCAACAGGTCGCGGCTGCATGAGGGGAGTCAAACTCAACAGCAGCAACGGTATGCCACTCTCCTCCGCAGGGGTCTTGGCAGTGGTGAGGAGCATCCACGAAGCGGCTGCCTTCGTCCAGCCCGGGCCGGGCCGGATCCAACTCCTGCCGGCACTCACTTACACCGAGGAGAACTTCGCAGAACTCCAAGCAGCAATAAACGCAGGCCTGGCTGGGGCCCATGCTGACGGAGTCTTCCGATGATCGCTGATCACTTGTGGAGGACCCGCTGCGTCATTCTCGACGCCGGTGTGGCGCCCAAGTTCGTCGGCGGACTCACCCGCGGCAGAACGGGTTTGGTGGTGGACAAAGAGCTTACGGAGCACCGGGATGCCCTGGTGGCAGGCGACCTCAAAGGAGTGCCGGTCCTTCAGTTGAACGCTGCTCCGGTCACGGTTGGAACTCTGCGGGAGGTGGGCAGCTTTATTCGCGAGAACGGACTTCAGACGGTTGCGGGACTCGGCGGGGGCTCAGTTCTGGATGCCGTGAAGCTCGCCGCACTCTTCACCGCAGACCCCAGCCTGACCATCTTTGCCGAACGCCATGCCAAGCGTTCCGGCCTGCTCGTTCTGCCTCCCATCACAAACCCCAAGGAGCGTCCCAAAACCATCCTGATGCCGTCCACCGTGGGTACCGGCGCGGAAGTCAGCGCTGTAGCTTGCCTGGACACCGCCGTCGGACGCCGCCTGATTGTCTCGCGACATCTGGCAGGTGACGCGGCAGTGCTCGACGCCGGGCACCTCGCCACCCTGCCCAAGCACTTGGTGTTTGAAGGCCTGCTTGAAGCATTCCTGAGGGTGGCGGGGACCATGATTGGCAGCAAAGAGAACATCTTCGACGACGACGGCTACGTCCTCATCCAGCGGATAGTCCGGTTAGGTCAGAGACTGGCACGCGAGGATTCGCCCATGCTGCGACTGGCTGCGGGGCACCTCAGCATGGAGACACACACTGGATGGGCGCTGATAGCCCGCGACCCCTACGGAGCGAAGCACTGGTACCTGGCCAGCGAGCTCGCATACGTCAGTGGCGCACGGAAGATGACTGCAACGGCCTCGGTGATAGGTCCCGTCTGGGAAGAAATCGTCAAGGGAGCCAGCGGATGGGGCGACACCGGACGTCTTCAGAGGCTCTGGTCCATGGTGGCCGCTGCTGAACCTTCTTTGGACCCGAACCCCGTGCAGGGGATCAAGGAGCTGATGAGGCGCTGGGGCATTACCGGGCTCACGCACATCAGCGATGAAACCCTGACGCAAACCACTGACGCAACCATCCGTAACTGGGGTGGGGCGCTTCCCATGCTCCGGGGAATCGATGCTTTCCAGATTCAGCATGTCCTCAACGCGGCAGCGGCCGGAGAGGACAGCAACGCCAGGACCGTACGCACAAGCCAGGAAAGGAGGAATCAATGATCGCAAACTCGAACCTTCAGCTGTCCATCGAAGAGCTGGAGACCCTCGACCCCCCCGGACAATGCGGCGTGGTACATCCGCGCCGGCGACGTACCATCATCGCCGGAATCGCCGCCACCTAGCCGTTGGACGCCGGTGGTGCACATGACTTGTAGCCGTTCGCGTGTACCCCGGACCTCCACCAAACTCCCGGAGAGCACAAGCAGATGAATAACGAACCTGACAAGACCGCTGATGCCATCCTTCGCATCTTGGGGCACCTGGATCCGCCGGAGGATATGTACAGTGCATCAGGATCCCGTCTGTACGACCGAATCACTGCCAACGACCTCACTGAACTCCCCGAGATCCTCGCCGCGGCGCGCACGACCGCTGGGCCAATTCTGGAACTGGCCGCCGGCTCCGGCCGGATTACCCGCCCGCTCCTTGCCCTCGGGCGTCCGCTGACCGCTGTCGATTCCTCGGTGGAAATGTTGGCGATGCTTAGGAAGAAGACAAAAGACCGCTCCTTCAACCCCCGCAGTGTGCCGGTCGAGTTGGTGGAGGCGGACATGTCCAGCTTCGAGGTAGAAGGCGAATTTGGTTGCGTGGTGCTCGGCGCCAGTTCCATCACCCTCCTTGAGCCGAGCAGACGGCGGGAGTTGTTCCGCAGGGTGGGTGATTCATTGGCACCGGACGGCCGGTTCTTGCTGACAGTACTCAATGCCGATGGTTCGGCGGGCCAGGACCATCACGACGGCGGTTCAACAGTTTCGCCGTTGGGGGACGATTCCTTCCTGATCACGGTGGAAAGCCGGGACATCGCCAACGGCGCACGGCACGTGACCATGATCCACGTGGGCTTCAACGAGGGCGGCACGTACAGATCCTCCGCCTATTCCAGCCGTATCGCCTTTGTCAGCAACAGTCTTATCGAGGAAGAGATCCTTGCCGAAGGCCTCACTATCCTGGAACGCCGTCCCATCAGGATTGCCACCCGTACTCCAGGACTGGACAACATCGAGCTGTGGGTGTGCAGCCAATGACCACTTTGCGATGTAACTGATGGATGGAGGCTGGGGTCACCGAAGCAGCGGGTCTGGCCAACAGTCCAATCATCAATTTAAGGAACAAATAGTGACTTCATCTCGAACCGCGGTGAATCAGTGTGGTCAACGGTTCGGGTGTCATCATGGTGGTCGCCGCAGTTGTCATGTTCTGGCGATATCTTCAGGGACGCAGAGCAGGCCAAAGCGAACAGGGACTCGCTTGCCGCGGAATAGCTGGTCCGCGGCAAGCGAGCCCGTAGTTACTTCCCTGGTTTTACTGGTTTGACCACCATCGCTGACCCGCCACCCCGGCGGTCAGGTTCGGCAGCAGCTGTCAGCGATCCATCCGGATTGAACTCGATGGCCGTGGCCGCGCCGATTTCGGCCGCCGAGGTGAACGCATCGCCAGCCGGAACCAGATCATGCCCCAATGACTTCAAAGCGGGACCGTAAGCATCGATGAAGGCGGGTTCGGAGGTGACCGTGAGGCCATTCCGAGGTGACGTCCGCGGAGCTGCGAGGGCTTCCGAAACGTCCATTCCCAAGTCAATGCGGTTCAGGATGGTTTGCAGCACGGTAGTAATGATGGTTGAACCGCCGGGGGAGCCCAGAGCCAGGAACGGATCGCCATCCTTCAGAACGATGGTCGGCGACATCGAGGACCGGGGACGCTTACCCGGCTGAATCCGGTTGGGATCAGTCTCGCTGTAGACGGTGCTGAAATCGGTCAGCTCGTTGTTCAGCAGGAAGCCACGGCCCGGCACAACGATTCCCGAACCACCGGTCTGCTCGATCGTCAGCGTGTACTCCACCACGTTTCCCCACTTGTCGGCGACAGTCAGGTTCGTTGTGGAGATATTCTCTGTATCCGTTTCATCGGCGAGCGGTGCAACCGCAGGCGGGCAGGCGCCGTCGTAATCTTCCACGTCCCCCGGGGCGACAGGCTTGGTAGCGGCCGCCGTCGGATTGATATTGCAGGAGCGTTCCTTGGCGAAGACATCGTCCAGCAGCTTCTCGGTGGGGACATTCACGAAGGCGGGATCGCCAACGTAGGCGCCACGATCCGCGAATGCCAGGGAGCTCGCTTCAAGGTAATGGTGCAGGGCGTTGACGGGTTCCATTCCCTTGAGGTCGTAGTTCTCCAGAATGTTCAGCGACTCACCGACGGTGGTGCCGCCGCTGCTGGAAGGAGCCATGCCGTAGACCTCGTAGCCGCGGTACTCCACCTTGGTGGGGTCTTGGTTCAGCACCTTGTAGTTAGCCAGGTCCTGTGTGGTCATGAACCCGACGGGAACGGGCAGGTTAGTGTCGCCCGACTTCGGCGGAGTCTTTACCGTGTTGACGATTTCCTCCGCGAGCGGACCGCCGTAAAAAGCGTCGGTGCCCTCCTTGGCGATCAGGCGATACGTCGCCGCAAGGTCGTGGTTCTTGAAGACACTTCCGACGGCGGGAGCGTCACCACCGGGAAGAAACAGATCCTGCGTGGACGTGAACGTATCGAAGCGGAGCTTGTTGTCCAAGGTTTGCTGTCGGAAGGTTTCGTCCACCACGAAGCCGCGGTTGGCTACCTTGATGGCTGGCTTCAATGCCTCACCCAAGTCCAACGTCCCCCAACGCTCCAGGGCCCGCTCCCATGTTGCAGGTGTGCCTGGGACTCCGACGGAGACGCCGCTGGTGACGAGTTCCGGGGTGAAACTGTAGGGTTTCCCGGTGGCGGGGTCGATGAAAGCGTCCGTCGGCATGCCCGCCGGAGCGGTTTCGCGGCCGTCAATGGTGCCCACTTGTTTGGTCTTCGCGTCATAGAAAACGAAATAACCGCCGCCACCGATTCCTGCGCTGTAGGGCTCGGTAACTCCAAGGGTTGCTGCTGCGGCGACGGCGGCGTCGGCGGCATTTCCACCCTTCCTCAGTACTTCGATGGCGGCTGCGGAAGCTTCGGGATCGACGGTGCTCACGGCACCGCCGTAGCCGGTGGCCGT
Source organism: Arthrobacter sp. M2012083 (assembly GCF_000281065.1). Lineage (GTDB taxonomy): Bacteria > Actinomycetota > Actinomycetes > Actinomycetales > Micrococcaceae > Arthrobacter. The sequence continues at coordinate 166,995 of NZ_AKKK01000062.1, read as the reverse complement.
GGCGTTCTTCTCGGTTTCGCGCGGATCGGCGAAGGCCGGACTGGCCACTGCGCCGCTCGTCGCGGTTAGTGCCAAGGCTGCCGTGACAGCAGCCAGTTGACGTCTCACATGTGTCATGGTGTCTCCCAGAGTTGTTCCAGACGATGATGTGGGTGGACGGTCCGGTCACCCTATCGCGGGGTTTGGCGTGGAACAACGGTTGATTCTTGAAGCAGAATCGGCGCAAGGCGGGCCGTCACCACCAACTTTGAGGGGCTGTGGCACCACGACACGCCTCGTAGCCGGCGTGGCGGACCGGAATCGAAATCAATGTAGGTGGTGGCTGCACCGGCGTATCTCAAACAACCAACCGCAGCGGCCGCTGCCCCAACTGCACTGTGATCTCCTGTCCCCAAGAAGCCGTCAGCCGGTCGTCCTCCATGCCGTCGCCGAACACCACCAATTGGTCTGACGCCACGGTTATCCGAAGCAGTTCGCCGGCTTCCAAAACGCCTTCGGTCAACGAAGCACCCGTGACGGGTGAAGGCCAGGCTTCCCGGACGAACCATGCGAGCCGCGGATCGGTGGGCGCCGGCAGGGAGCGTCCGCCGCGCTCCAAGGCGATCGAGGCGCACCAGCCGGTAGCGCCGGTGCCGGTGGAAACGATAAGGCCCGACGACGACTGCCGTTCCACTTGCCCGCCGGGCTGGGTGAAGCTTGGCGCTGTGATGGAGTACTTCGCCGACTGGTGCGAGGCGTGCCCGACGAACACTTCATTGAGCGCGGAAAGCTGCTGACCGTCATCGAGCGTTGCTGTCACTGTGGTGAGGTTCTGGCAGCGCAGGCGCCCAACGTCGGCGGCAGCCAAAAGCGCAGCGGCCGCCGCGGGCGAGTGCCGGACAAGGACGCCGGGGTTCGCGCCCGGCTCGGGGTCGATGCCGATCACCGGCTGGCCGTTCAGATACTTGGCAACGTTCGCCACCAGGCCGTCCTGCCCCACCACGGCGATGATGTCTTCGGCCGTGAGCAGGAAGCGGCTCAGGTCCGCGCGTTCCACTTCAGCCTGCCTCCAATCGGACGGCACTGCCGCCCTAATAGTGGCGAGGGCGGAAGTAAGGCGATCATGCCGCTCCTGCACGTCCTGGATGCTACGACCACGGGTGCGGAGGAAGAACTCGGCCTGCCCCCGTGTGGCGTGCCGGTCCAGGAGTTCCTGGAGTTCGGTGCGGCGGTGGACGATGACGATGCGCGGGGTTGCCATGACGGTCCTTACTTGGTGGCTTCGGCAGTGACGGCGGGTTCCTTGAACAGCCCGGCAAGTGCACCGCTGAGCAGGTCCGGAGTGATGGTGAGGTTCCCGATGTTCGGCAGGCTGCCCGCTGCATCCTTGAGCGCCAAAGCGAGGAGCGTGGCCTGTTCCATATTGCGGTAAACCTCCATGGTTGCGGCCTCGCGGGCTGCGGCTGCTTCGCCAACCAGCCGGATCTGGTTTGCTTCCGCCGCGGCGCCGATGCCCTTTCGTTCAGCAGAGCCTTGGGCCTCAATCAAACCAGCAGCGGCCTTCTCTTCGGCAGCGCGGCGGGCGTTCGCGCCTTCCTGCGCCACCAGGTTCTCCCGGCGGACCGCGAGTTCGATCTGGCTCGCCATCTCGTTTTCGGAAATTGTGCGTTCACGTTCGACGGCGACCGCCCGCCTTTCGTATACCGCCCGGTCCGCTTCGGCTTGGAGCTGCTCACGAACCGGAGTCTGGAGCGCACGTTCAACATCGGATTCGGGCCGCACGGCCAGGACCTGCACTCCGAGGATCTCGATGCCGGTGGACTGCAGCCTGGCATCTGCCCGAAGTGCTTCGGTGAGCACGAGCCGGAGCTGGCTCACTCCGCGTTCCAGTGCCTCGGCGAGTGTGGTGGTGGCGATCTGGTCGATCGCGTGGCTCTGGCACAGCTGTCCGATGATGGTGGAGACCTGCTCGCGCCCGGTTGCCGGCGCGGAGCCAGAGGTCTGGAGCCCGAAGTCGAGCCGGGTTGATACGGCCACAGGATCGATGAAGCGGTAGGTGACATTGGCTTGAACGCTCACGTCCTGGTGGTCGCGGGTAATGGCGTGGAACAGTGTCGGCAGTTCCTGATCGTCTACCGGAACCTCGCTCAGTACGGAGTTCGCAGGACGGAACCAGAATGCCTGGCCCACTCCTTGGTGCCTGACCGCACCCTTTTGCAGGTGCACGACGTAACCGGTGGGGCTGCCGAGGAAGTGGCTGATCCAGGGGTAGCGCTTGATAGTGGCCATGTTGTTCGCCTCTTTCGTTTAGTTATCGTCAACTTGACGATAACTAGAGACTAGGGGGCATATCGCTTTATTGTCAACATGACGATAATTACCTACTATTGCTTCATGCCTGCATCCCATCCGGCGCCCGAGCGCTTCCCGGTGACTGTGGACGTCGTCGCCCTCACGGTGCGCGACGGCGAGCTTCATGTCCTCCTCATCACCCGCCTCATCGAGCCCTTCCGCGGAAGGCTGGCCCTCCCCGGTGGCTTCGTCCTTGCTGGCGAGGACCTGCTCGAAGCGGCGGTTCGGGAGTTGGCTGAGGAGACCGGCGTTGAGCATCTTCCGGGGCATTTGGAGCAGTTGGGGAGTTACGGTCCGAAGGGGCGCGACCCCCGCGGTGACGTCCTCACTGTGGCGCACCTGCTGCTGGCGCCGGACTTTCCCGTGTTATCGGCGGGAAGTGACGCAGAGCAGGCCGCATGGTATCCGGTTCGTGATGTCCTGGACGGGAAACTTGAGCTGGCCTTCGACCACGCGCGGATACTGGACGACGCCCTGGAGCGAGCGAAGTCGAAGCTCGAATATTCGCCCTTGGGCGCGGCTTTCTGCGACGAGGAGTTCACTATTGCTCAACTCCGAAGCGTGTATGAGGCTGTGTGGGGAACCCGCCTGGACGCGCGGAACTTCCACAGAAAAGCCACGGGGACGCCAGGTTTTCTGGAGGACACCGGCCGAATGACAACGGGCGACGCCGGACGGCCGGCTGCGCTGTTCAGGCTCGCCCTCGAGGCGCGCCCGACGCCGGGCCAGCCCACCCGGGCGGTACTCAACCCGCCGCTGATGCGCCCACGAGCTGTTGATCCCCGGTAGCTGGCGGTAGCTGTTGGGCTAGGCGCCGACCGGTTCCTTGGCGGTGACCACGCGATTTACCCGAGCCATGACCTGGTCAGGCTCGCCGTTGGCGTCCACCACAACAAACTCATCGAACTCGGGGAGCGAGCGGTATGCATCCCGGAACGCCCGCAGGTCGGCCACGGTCTCCTGGTCGGTGCCCCGTGCGGTGACCCGCTCGTGGGCGATGGTGGGGTCCGTGTCGAAGTGCAGGTGAAGATCGGAAGCGGGGAGTCTTTTGAGCAGCCATGGGAGCAAACGCCCGCGCTGCAATCCGCTGGCCTGGCGAAGCGCTAGTTGGCAGTACAGGTGGCGGTCCATGACCACCAGCCCGTCGAACTGCCGGGCGCGCGCATGGTTCACCAACACGTTGAACAGGCGAATGCCGGTTTCGATGAAGTCAGCCACCCGGGGCGCCACCTTCCAGCCGTACTGCGCCGAGAGAAGCGACATCCTCCGGCGTGCAGCGTGATTACTGAGCAGCAGGGCACTTCGTCCTTCAGCGCGAGCCGCATCGACCAAGGCGTGGGCCGCCGTCGTTTTTCCTGAACCGTCAATTCCTGTCAGGACTATGAGCATGAGCCCTCCCTTCGTCTTCTGTGGGACTCGTTTTATGTACAACGCGGGGAGTGCTTCAGTTGTGCCTTATGAGGGGTAGATCACATGCGGGCGCTGCTCGCTACGCTGCGCCGTGAACCGGGGTCGCTCCGGGGGTGTGGAGCGACCGGATGCTGATCCCCGTGGTTGAGCGAGTCCCGCGCGGCCTCGAAAAGGGTAATAAGTTTCCTGTCCAAATACTTCGCCCCAGCGGAGTGCGCGCCTATCATGATGCTATGTACGTGCCCCTTACGGGATGTGGTTCCGGTTTGAACCTAATTCTGCGGGGGTACGTAAGCGATATGGAGAGCAATTCTCCGATCGGTGCCCGTTGGCATGGGTGGCGCTTCAGAAATGGAGTACCAGCGGACGCCTTCCTGAATAGACAACCGTTATTGAAGGGATGCGTAGCTCAATGAATACACTTTTGATAATCGCCGGTGTTATAGCGATCATCTTGCTCCTCGTCGGCGGATTCAACCAAGCCCTCAGCTTCCTCCTGTGGGTGGGAATTATCCTGTTGGTGTTGGCCCTTATTGGCTGGGTACTAGGCCGTGGCCGGTCGCGCGTATGACGACTGATCCAAGCGAGGTTGCCGGTTTCGCGCAGGTTCGCGATGGGACAACCACGCCCGGACATCCCATTCCAAGGGATCCCGGGACGCCGGAATTAAGCAACCAGGTACCTGTGGGTGATGCGTCGTCGGAAAGTCCGGAAGACGCCGTCGACGCTGGTCCCAGCGAATCTGCCAACCCGCCCGGACCGGCAGAAGAGAAGGACGAAAAGACTACGGACAAGCGTGGTCTGACAACCGAAACCAACCCTGCGGATTGATCAGGGCAGGCGCGGCCGCGGACGGGAGGCATCCTGGTCCGCGGCCGCGTTTCTTTGGTCTTCGGCGCCTTTGTCAGTATGCTTACTAATAGCTGGGGGTTATCAGTTCAGCGATTGGGGTAGTGATGCGGATTGGGTCGATTGTGGGGCTGTTCGTGGTGGTGTGGCTCATTATTGGGGCCGTGGCGGCAGGTCAGCGCGGGTACTTCACGGCTCCGCCCGCGCAGTGTTCGCAGTTTGCCACCATCGCACTGAATATTGTTGCGGGTCCATTGAATTACACAGGTTTGGATCCCCAAGGTGGCTGTGAAATTCCACAACCGTCTTGACGCGCAAGTGTTTTCAGGGCCGTACGGTAACGCATTCATCCTCAAATTGCTAAGATTGCTGACTAATTTCGTCAGGGCATGGACATGCCACCAGCTGCACTTATAGGTTCGAAGTGTTCCATAAACACGTTCACCGCTTTGGAAAGGACAGGTCTCATGGACAAGCAAAACGCCACACCGGAAGAGGAAGTGGGAGGCTACGGCACTCCTACGGCAGAGCAAGAGGCCGGCGGCGGCCAAGCACAGCCCCGCGTGGAAGAAGACATTGAGGAAGCCGCCCTCGGAGAAGGCACCGGCGCCCCGAACCTTAGCCACTTGGATCCGGAGGACTCCGACAGTTCCGGAGAACCAGGCGCGGGCCGCTTCGGCGGAACTGACGAGCAGTACTTGGCCGAGCAGTCCACCCAGCCGGACGGAAACGACGGCGACCTGCCGGACGGCAGCGGCAACGACCTTCCCCAGGAAGAGTCCCCCAACGACGATGACGAAGAAAGTTTCGACGCCGGCTAAGAGCTTTGGCTGGCGCGCTTTAGACAGGCGCGCCACTGGTTAAGCAGCCAGCTGGCTGGCGCGCCACCAGCATTACCGCATGAGCACCCGAGACACGATCGAAGGAGCAAAACCTATGGCTACGGTAAATAAGTCAATCGAAGTAGATGTACCTGTATCTGTTGCCTACAACCAGTGGACGCAGTTTGAGACCTTTCCTCAGTTCATGAATGGAGTGGAGGCCGTCGAACAGATCGATGAAACGGGGCTTCATTTTTCAACCAACGTGGGTGGTGTGAAGCGGGAATACAACGCCCAGATCATTGAGCAGGTCCCTGATTCCTTGGTCAGTTGGGCAAGCGTGGACGGTCCCCGCAACGGCGGAACGGTGAGCTTCGAGCCACTCGACGCCGGCAGGACCCGGGTCAACGTGGAGATCGTCTGGGAGCCGGATGGCCTCGCGGAAAAGGCTGGCTCCGCCCTTGGCGTGGACAGCATGCGCGTAGGTGCGGACCTGGACAAGTTCAAGAAGTTCATCGAAGCCCAGGGCCATGAAACGGGTGCTTGGCGTGGCACGGTTTCCGGTGGCGATGTTGATGACACCGGTGAAACCTTCGGTAGTGGCGGACTGGCAACGGCTGAGTTCCCGCCCGTCGATCCGGATCTCGCAGCGCCGGCCGCCAATGAAGGACCTGCCGAGCCGCCCCAGCCGCGCGCTCCGGGTCTTTAGCCCGGTGTTTCTCCGGGGCCAGACCCCTAGCGCCAGCCTTTGGGCTGACTCACACTGAACATGGAACCAAATAAGTAGCTCCAACGAGGGCCGGCCATCACAACGGGCCGGCCCTCGCGGCATATCCCCGAAAGGCAGGAATTCCGCGGTCATGGCAACCTCCGGCAATCTGGAAGCTGAACAGAAATTCGACGCCGAAGCGTCCTCGCCGCTCCCTGCCCTGGACGCGATTGACGGGATAGGGCGAGTGGGTGAACCCGCAAGCCACAGCTTGGAAGCCATTTACTTTGACACCCGCCACTTGGCCTTGGCCTCACGCGGAATCACACTGCGCCGCCGGACGGGCGGGCCAGACGCCGGCTGGCACCTGAAACTCCCGCACAGTGCGGGAAAGCGAACAGAGATCCAGGAACCGTTGGGCAACGCCGACACTGTTCCGGTGGAACTCATGGACCGCGTGCTCGCGTACACCCGGGGTCATGCCGTGGCGGCCATCGCAACCCTGAACACGGAACGAACCAGCTATCCCTTGTATGGCAACGATGGCCACCGCCTGGCTGACTTCGTGGATGACTACGTTCGCGCCAAAGCGGTGCTTGGTGAACCTCGCGAGCTGGAATGGAGGGAGTGGGAGGTGGAGCTGGCACCGGATGAAGCCGACGACGACACCTTGCTGGGCACCCTCACGCAGCAACTTTCCGATGCCGGAGCTAAACCGAGCGAGCGTACCTCCAAACTGGCCACCGCATTGGGAGACTCATGGCCCGCTTCGAAGCGAACAGAGCATGAAGAGCCCAGCGGCAACGGTCCAGCCGTACTTCCCGTGCTCAAATACCTGGACGAGCAAGTGGCCGACCTACTCCTCCAGGACTCCCACGTTCGCCTTGCCCGTGACGATTCAGTTCACCAAATGCGGTCACAGATCCGTCGGATCCGTGCTGTCCTGCATGGTTTTAGGCCGCTGTTCGAAACGGACCCGGTGGTGAACCTCGAAAAGGAACTGAAGTCACTCGCGAAGACCCTTGGCCGGTACCGGGATGTGGAGGTCTTGCACGAACGCTTGAAGAGCAGCCTCGATGAACTGCCCGGAAAGCTCGTCCTGGGTCAACTCCATCATGAGCTGGAAGAGCGTATGGCACTGCGGGCAGATACTGCGATGGCTGCCGTAAGGAACCGTTTGAACAGTCCCCGCTACTTCAAGTTGCTGGATGATCTGGAAGCTTTCATCGACGCTCCGCCCACCACGTCAAAGGGTGACGCGGCGGGGAAGGAGACCACGGCGAAGCTCGTCAACAAGGCAGGCAAAAGGCTCCGCAAACGGCATGACGAAGCGGTGGGTGCCGCCGTCGGGCCTCAACGCGACAAAGCATTCCACGAAGTGCGGAAGGCCGCTAAGAAGCTGCGCTTTGCCGCAGCGGCTGTGGAAGGTATCCACGGCAAACGTGCCGTGAAGTTGGAGGACGCGGCGCACACGGTCCAGTCTATTCTTGGCGACCACCAGGACAGCGTGATGGCGCGGGCGGAACTTTTGAAGCTGGGCGCTGCGCCGGGCGTCAGCAACGGTGCTTTCACGTATGGAGTGATCCACGCGATGGAAAGCACCGCCGCTGACGCCACTGAGCAGGAATACCTGCGGAAGGGCAAGAAGGCGCGAAAACTACGCCTCAAGAAGTAGGTCCGGGCTTACTTCTTGAGGAACGCCAGCAGGGCCTCGTTGATTTCTTGCCCGTGCGTCCAGAGGAGACCGTGAGGTGCACCCTCGATTTCCAGGTACTCGGCGCTGGGCAGGGCTTCCTTGAATCGCCGGCCCGTCACGTCGATAGGGAGGATGTTGTCCGCCGTGCCGTGGACGATCAAGGCCGGGACATCGATCTTGGGGATGTCCGCTCGGAAGTCCGTCAACCAGGTGGGCTGGGCAGCTACTGAGGCGAACGCACCGGATTTGCTGGCAAGGTTCCAGCTTGCATCCACTGATTCCTGGCTGAGCCGTGCGGTGCCAAGGAAGGTGTCCGTGTTGTAGAAATTCTTGAAGAAGTCGGTGAAGAAGGCGTACCGGTCGGCCTTGACGGACTCGGCGAGGCCATCGAAGACCTCCTGCGGGACACCGTCAGGGTTGTCGTCGGTCTTCAGAAGGAAGGGCTCCAGGGAACCGAGGAACACGGCCTTTGCGACGCGGGCCGAGCCGTAAGTGCTGATGTAGCGCGCAACTTCACCTGTGCCCATGGAGAAGCCCACCAGCACGGCGTCGTTCAGGTCCAAGGTGTCCAGCACGGTCTTCAGGTCTGCGGCGAAGGTGTCGTAGTCGTAGCCTTCGGTCGGTTGGCTGGACTTGCCGAACCCGCGGCGATCGTACGTGATGACGCGGTACCCGGCGTCGAGCAGTGCGGCGGTCTGTTTCTCCCAAGAGGATCCGTCCAACGGGTAGCCGTGAATCAGGACCACTGCCTGGCCGGCCCCATGGTCCTCGTAGTAGAGCTCAATCTCAGTGCTGTTTTCGTTTCCGACGGTGATGTAAGCCAAAACTCAAGTCCCTTCGATGCGGTTCAACACGAACGTTTCCAGCCTACTGTCCGGGCAGACACTGACACGGGGCTCCGGCTCAGGGTGGTGTTCCCACCACCACCATCCGCGGACACTGGTTCCCGACGCTGTTGCAGTGGATTCTTGGATCACCGCCGATGACGAAACCAAGGAACACTCATGCCCCTTGCCCTACGCTCCGCCACAGAGAGTTATGCCTCAATCGACGACCTCTTGGGCGACGGACGCCGCCGCTTCTTCAGCCACGGTTACAAGACCACCAACCCGCGGCTGCGGAACCTTCGAGTCGCCCACACCGTCGCTGAGTCCAACCTGACTGCCCGAGCCAGCTTGGGTGTTGAGGGAGTTTGGTCCGTCAAAGGCAATCAGGAGCAAACTCCGCACCTTGGCACCACGGACGTTCTTGTCCTTGCCTGCAGAATGGCGGAGGCCCTGCTGGCCAGCAGATTCTCGCCGGACATATTGCCGGCCGCTTACCTGACGTCCGTCACCATCTCCGGCGGCAGTGAACCGGTGGAAGGCGAATTGCGTGATCTCGGCTGCAAGGCTACGCTCCAGGACCACGGTGACGGGTCCGTCCTGAGGTGCTCGGTTGCCTCCATGAGCGCGGTCCTTGAAGTAGCCCACGCTCCGGCTGAACTTGGACTTGCTTCCGTCGAGTCACCCTCAGAAGAAGCGTTGGTGGGCGCCGCCGCCACTCGACTCTATGGTGACCTGTGGGCTGAACGGCAAGTTACGTTGTCGGACGTGGTTCTCGAACCGGAACTGCGTGAACCGGTACAGGGTACGGCCCACGCGCAGCTCTCGTTTCGCCAGCAACCGACGTTGGGCCACCAGCTGGCTGACCGGCGAGGCCTGGAAGCTGCATACCCCCAGGCGTTGTCCGCCGTCGAGTACTTCGTGGCCACCCTGCAACTAGGGCAGGTCCTGCTCTACAGGCTGGACGCCATGAACCGTTCCGACAGCAACACGCTCTGGATGCGCAAGACCCGGGTTACTTTTACCGGTCCCGGCCCGAAAATTGGGGGCGGCCAGGGAACCGGTTTGAGTGTGGGGTTGCAAAAGAGCCGGCTGATCGGGAAGGACGGCGGGTTCTGGCGCTGCGCCGACGTCGTGGGAACGTTCGACGGCGGCGAGGTAGTCTGCAGCGTCGCTCACCAACTTCCGGCAGGGGCTATTCAATGAGCGACAAATCCGCGGTGGTCCGGGGCCTGGGCGGCGCGCTTCCTGAACGCGTGGTCACGAATGAGCACCTCTCCACCGTCATGGATACCTCCGATGAATGGATCAGGCGCCGGACCGGCATCGCCGAGCGGCGCCACTCGGACGAAACTGAGAGCACCAGCGTGCTCGCCACAACAGCTGCACGACGCGCCTTGGCAAGTGCCGGCGTCGATTCCGTGGGGCTGCTGATCGTGGCGACCTCGACGCCGGACAAGGTCTGCCCCGCCACTGCACCGAAAGTAGCGGCGAACCTTGGGCTTCAGGGGATTGCCGCCTTCGATATTTCGGCGGTTTGTTCAGGATTTGTGTACGCTCTCGCTACGGCCAGCTGGGCCATCACCTCAGGCTCCGTTGGTTCTGCACTGGTGATAGGCGCGGACACATTTACCCGCCTGCTGGACCCCACGGATCGCACCACGTCCGTGATCTTCGGCGACGGAGCAGGAGCGGCCTATCTCTCGGCCGGAACCGCAGACGAACCGGGTGCCATCCTTGCTTCCACGCTCCACTCCGACGGCGACGGGGAAACGCTGATTCATGTTCCACGCAGCGCCGGTGCCTTCTTTGAAATGCAAGGCAAGGAAGTGTTCACGCAGGCGGTGACTGCGATGTCGGACTCCGTGGAGACCGTGCTGGCGAGTGTTGGCTGGACGGCTGGGGACGTCGATTCGCTGATCGCGCACCAGGCCAACCTGCGGATCCTCAACACGGTGGCCTCGGTGACCGGAATACCCGGTTCCAAAGCCGAGGTCCACTTGAACAGGGTGGGAAATACCTCAGCCGCCTCGATTCCACTTGCCATGACCGACGCCGGCACCAAGGGCCACAGGTCTCCCGGGGACAAAGTGGTCCTGACGGCCTTCGGCGGGGGAACCACCTGGGGTGCCATCGCCATGACCTGGCCTTCGATCTCGGTTGTGGACCCGCATTAGGGCCGCTACCGATTCCTGCGGGCAGGGTGCCTTGCAGGATCACCGTGGCCCGGCCATCCCGGGCCACACTACAAAGGGGGAAACCACATGGAAATTACAGCTCTGGACGTCGTTGAGGCTATCCGATCCACCATGGACGAGCTCAGCCACATGGGCCCGGACGACTCCTTCGCGGACCTGGACATCGATTCACTGTCCCTTGTTGAAGCGGCCGTCATCCTGAGCAACAAGTTCGGCGTGCGCGTGGACGAATTCGAACTCGCAGACGCAGGAACTGCCCGGGTTGCGGCTGGACTGGTGACCGGGAAGCTTGCCCTGCAACCCGCCGTCTAGCGGGAACCCACTACCGAGTTACTTTCGCCATTACATAGACACAGATACAAACAGTGAGGACACCCATGGCCACTCCGGCAATTGCAGTTGTTTACTATTCAGGTTCCGGTCACACCAAGGTCCTCGCGGACGCAGTGGTCTCCGCTGCCGCCTCCACGGGAGCCACCGCAGCCCTCCTGCGTGTGGATGACCTAACCGAGGAGTCCTGGAACTTCATCGATGAGGCCGATGCCATCATCTTCGGCGCACCCACGTACATGGGTACCGCGCCTTCAGCGTTCCACGCCTTCGCAGAAAAGACGGCAGGCCGTTGGGCTGTGCAGAAGTGGCATAACAAACTGGGTGCGGGCTTCACCAACGCCGCGTGCAAAGCAGGGGACAAAAACTCAACCCTGGACTACTTCGCGACTTTTGGCGCACAGCACGGCATGAACTGGATCAACCTCGGCCTGCTCCCAGGCTGGAAGAGCACCAAGGGTACCGAAAACGACCTCAACCGCTTCGGCTACTTCAACGGCGCTGCCGCCCAAACGTTCTCGGATGTTGGCATCGAGGGCGTCCACCCCGCAGATATCGCTACGGCCGCCCATCTGGGCCGGCGCGTTGCGGAAATCACGGCGGTCTTCGCCGCCGGAAAGGCCGCCTTGGAGAACCTCGGCCAGGAGAACCGCACCTCTGAGAACCACACTTCAGACCGGGAACTCGTCAGCACGGGGGCATAAACGACCCCGCGCGAGGAGAGCCGGGCGACACGGAAAGAGCCTGGCGACACGGAAAGAGCCGCGCGACACGGAAAGAGCCTGGTGACACCCATATCCGGGTGTCGCCAGGCTTTATCCGTGGCGCTGATCCGTGTGGACGTCCCTGCTCGGCTCAGGGGACAGGGTCTTTTCCACGAGCAGGCGCACGGCAGGGTTGCCCAGGTGGAACAGATGGCCTCCAGTGTCCAGTTTGATCAACCGCGGTTCGGCCGCGCACCATGCCGCCCAGCGGAGGGAATCGGCAACCGGCACCACGGGATCGTCGGCGCTGTAGAGGACGGTGGCTGGGACTTCCAACTGTTTCCTGGGTGGTCTTCCGGGATACCCCGCCAGGAGATCGAGGTCCTCAAGGAGGACTTCCCGGGCACGCGGGGATAGTGCGCCGGCAGCGGCAACTGCGGCAGCACCGGCGTCGTGCATTCCCGACGGCGGGCGCGTGGCGGCAAGGAAGACATGGGCCACCCGCCCTGTGTGCTGTAGCCGCAGGGCGATCTCGAAGGCGAGGACAGCCCCCATGCTGTGGCCGTACAGGGCGACCCTGGCGGACGGCGAGGCTGTCACGCGCTCTGCGAGGGCGTCAGCAGCCGCCCCCAAGGAGATGAAGTCCCAGCCACGATAGCTGAGTTTGGTCACCGTCACGCCGTCGAAGCGCCAGCCCGCGAAACTGGCCGTAGTCCCACCGGCATGGTGCAGGCAAAACAGGTGCACGCCGGGGTCCCGACCGTCAGTTGAAGGCGAGCCGGTGGCGGTCGTGCTCCAAACGGGACGCTGCAACGTCATCCATGTGTTCTTCCGCCCATTCCTTCATTTCAAAGATGATGCGAAGCAGCGAGCGGCCGCGGGGAGTGAGTTCGTAGTCGGTGCGAATAGGAACTGACACCGTGACATGACGGAGGACCAACCCATCGCGTTCCAGGGAGCGGAGGGTGGACGTCAGCATCTTCTGGCTGGCACCCGGGATGAGCTTCCTAAGGTCACTATGGCGCTGCTGGCCGTCCTCAAGGGCAAGCATCACCAAGGTGACCCACTTGCTGCTGATGGCCTCCAGCAATTGCCTGGCCGGGCAAAGGTCCAAGGACGCGTTGTAGTGCTTCCGGGCTTTCTGGCGTTTCTGTTCAGCCGTGAGAGTCATATCCCCAATACTTTCCTCATCAAGTGGACTGCTGGGCACAGTTTACTCGGGGCCTATGACAGCGGGGGGAACGGTGTCGTAAACCTTAACTCACCGGCGTGGCCGAGACCCCCAGCCTTGCGTCAACAACCAGGGATTCCCCCGCCAGGGCCATGAATTGGAGATCCGAATGATGGTCCCCGTAAGCGAAGCTGCCCGGGAGATCAACGTTGTTCGCTAACGCGTGGGCCAGGACAGCCCGGGCTTTGGCATTACCCACCAGCGCTTCCTCGATCCCACCGGTGTACTTGCCATCGGCCACCAACGGGCGGGTGCACAACAGCTCAAGGTGAGGCCATCGCCGTCGAACCCGTACCAAAGCCGGCTCGAACGATGCCGTCACTGCCACCAGTTGCCGCCCGCAGTCCGCATGGGTGTCCAGGATAGACGCCACAGGCTCCAGGAAAGCCCAGTCGGCCGCCTGCCCATCCTGCAGATCCGCCCAGCGCTCGCCGAGTTCGGCCACCTCTGTGACGCTTCGGCCGCGCCACCAGCGGAAGTAGCGGGCGTTCGTCACCGAACGCGGGACCCCGCTCTCCGCTGCAGTGCGCAGACCTGCAAGGAACTCCTCGGCCTCTTCAGCCCGGGCGTTTTCGGCGGCGTCGAAGCGAAGGAACTCGAAAATGGTGTTGTAAGCGGTGACGGTGCCGTCAATGTCTGTGTAGGCAGCTTGGCTGCGGCTTGGGGAGGATTCTTCCACAGGAAGAATCCTAGGGACCGATACGCCGTTCGGAAGCCCCTGGGGGCAGGGCACTTTGAGGTGCCCTAGGCACAAAAAAGTGCGTTCTTACGCGGCGCCGCGCTGTCAGTGAGGATCGATGACGGGGCACAAAGCGTCCCCGAAAGCACAGCCTCGAAAGGAAGCCAATGCCTACCATCCTCCACATCAACGCCTCTCCGCGCTACGCCAACAGCGACTCCCTGCGGTTGGCCCGGCACTTCATCGATTCCGTCCAGACTGCCGGTGCGGAGAGTTTCGAAGTGGAGACGCTGAACCTGTTCGACGACGGTGCGCTACCGGTTTTCGGTCGCGTCGCCGCGGCTGCCAAGATGGCTGTTTTCACCGGCCAGGACCAGACGCCCGATCAGGTTGCCGCCTGGGAATCTGCCCGTGCGGTATTCGACCAGTTCGCTGCCGCCGACGCGTACGTCTTCAACATCCCCATGTGGAACTCGGGTGTTCCGTACGTCCTGAAGCAGTGGATCGACATCATCACCCAGCCCGGCTGGAGCTTTGGTTTCGACCCCGAGCAGGGCTACCGCGGCCTGCTGGAGGGCAAGCAGGCCCTCGCAATCCACACCAGCGGCGTTTACGCACCGGGCGTGCCGGCCGCGTTCGGCTCCGACTTCAGCAGCACTTTCTTTGCCGACTGGCTGAACTTCGTGGGCATCGAGGACGCCACGCACGTCCGGTTCGCACCCACGGTGCTCAACGGAGACGTGGATGGCACCCGTAAGGTTGCCGAGGCCGACCTCAGCGACGCCGCCATCGAGTTCGCCGGCAAGCTCAGCGCCGCGGGAACCCTCCAGCTCGTCAACGACTAAGGCGGACGCAGTGCGCATCGGCATTTCAGGTACCTATTCCTCGGGCAAGACGTTCACGTCCATGGCCTTGTCCCACTACACGGGGCTGCCCCGGACCAAGGCAAGGACCATGCGTGAAATCCTCCCCGAGGCCGCGCCGGGCAAGACCCTTGAGGAGTGCACGGCCGCGGAGCTTATCCAGATGATCGTGACACGCCACGTTGAGCGGGCCGTTTACGAGGACAAGCTCTCGGCAGGATTCATTTCTGACGGGTCGTCCTTGCAGGAATGGATCTATGGGTCTGTGCGGGTTTCCCTTGGCCTGAATCCCAGTGCCTCGGCGCATCTTTCGGCGGGTGAGACCGTGGAGAAGACGCCGGAACTCGCCTTCTTCGAAGAGGTGATGACCAGCCTTGGCAACAGCTTCAAGAGGCACGTGCAGAACTCCTTCGATGTGTTCGTGCACCTGAAGAACGAGCTCCCGCTCTCCGCCGACGGGCACCGTCCGGTCAACGATCAGTTCCGGAACATGTCCGACGACATCTTGCAGCAAACCATGGACGAGCTGGGGATACCGTTCCATGTGGTGTCCGGTTCCGTGGAGGAACGACTCGATCAGATCGCTTCCCTGTTCAAGCTGGAGCCACGCATGAGTCCGGAGGATGCTGCGCGTTTGGCTTCCGAAGAGTACGCACAGTTGGACGTCCGTTCTGAAAAGGAACGTGTCCTGCAGTAATCCGCCTGACCCAGGATTCCGGATTCTACTCACCCGTCCGTCCGGCCGACTGCCACAGAGCGGTCGGCCGGACGCTCGTCATTAGTGGAGAACCCATGCCCACCCATCCTTCTGCTTCCCACCAAGCGCGGTCCAACCATGCGCGACTAGGCGAGTTCTTTCGCACCCGCCGCGAGCAGACCCGGCCGGAGGACGTCGGGTTACCGGTCAGCCCGCGACGCCGGACTCCCGGACTCAGGCGGGAAGAGGTGGCCGTCCTGGCCAACGTTGGGGTCTCCTGGTACACGTGGCTGGAACAGGGGCGGGCCATCGGTGCTTCCGCAGAAATCCTGGACGCGATAGCCAATGCCCTGCAGCTCAGTCCTGAAGACAGAACCTATGTCCGCAGGCTGGCGTCAGGGCGCCGGCCCAACCCTGCCGCGGGGAACACGCAGGCCGCCGGTACTGGTCGCTTTCCTGCGTCCGGGGACGGTGGACAGCGTTTCGACGTCGACATCACCCAGCTGGCGCTTCTGCAGCAACTGGTGGATGCCATGGCAAATCCCAGCTACATCGCAGACCCGTTCTGGACCGTCGTGGCCATGAACGCGGCCGCGGCTGACACCTTTGATACCCGGGTGGGCGAGAGCTGCCTCCACCGCTTCTTCACCGATCCGGAGCTTGCCCGGCCCCACGTTCACAAAGAGATGATGGCCCGATCCATGGTTGCCCAGTTTCGTGCGCAATCAGCCAAGTTCCCGGACGATCCACGTTTCGACACCATGGCCAGGAGCCTCTGTGAGGTCTCGAAGGCCTTCAACGAACTGTGGCAGCGTCAGGTGGTGAGCGACTCGTACCATGTGGACGTTGTTTACGACCACCCAACACTTGGACGGCTCAGCTTCGCCCCCATGGTTCTGGGCGTGCCGCAGTTTCCCGCTCTCCGCTTGTTTACCTACCTACCCAAAAGCGGGACAGGGACGCAGGCATCCCTTTTGGGGCTCGGCCGGAAGGCTGTTGTCTAGCTCGGCATGACTTTCCTCTAGTTGCCCGCAGCAACCAGACGTAAACTGGCCTTCGGTTCACATCGGCTGGCTCGGAGATCCCATGCTGTGGAAGGTACTTGTTCGCTTCCTGCGGCCGCATCAGCGGCTGCTGGTCGCCGTCGTCGTTTTCCAGCTGGCGCAGTCCATCGCGTCCCTTTACCTTCCTACGCTTAACGCCGACATCATCGACAACGGCGTGGCCACCGGGGACACCGACTACATCCTGCGCATGGGCGGACTCATGCTGCTCATTACCTTGCTGCAGATCGCGTGTGCCGTGGTGGCCGTGTACTTCGGTGCGAAGGCTGCCATGGGGATGGGTCGTGACCTCCGCGACGCGATTTTCAGCCGGGTAGGGGAGTTCTCGGAGCAAGAGGTCACCAAATTCGGGGCGCCGTCCTTGATCACCCGATCCACCAACGACGTGCAGCAGGTGCAGCAACTGGTCCTCATGTCCTGCACGCTGATGGTCGCGGCTCCCATGCTGAGCATTGGCGGCGTGGTCATGGCCGTGCGGCAGGACGCGCAATTGTCCTGGCTTATTGCGGTATGCGTGCCGGTGTTGCTGGTGGCGGTAGGGCTGATCGTGACGCGGATGGTGCCGCTGTTCCGCAAGATGCAGGTCCGGATCGACGCCGTAAACAGGGTTCTCCGCGAGCAGCTCACCGGCATTCGTGTGGTGCGGGCTTTCGTCCGTGAGGACATGGAGGCAGTCCGGTTCGGCAAAGCGAACGACGACGTTACTGATGTTGCGCTCCGGGCCGGCCGTTTAATGGCGCTCATGTTCCCTGTGGTCATGCTGGTGATGAACGTTTCCAGCGTGGCGGTGATCTGGTTCGGATCCTTCAGGATCGAGGACGGCTCCATGCAGGTTGGCACCCTGATCGCGTTCCTGAGTTACCTCATGCAGATCCTGATGTCCGTCATGATGGCCACGTTCATGGCCGTGATGATCCCGCGCGCGTCCGTCTCGGCCGACCGGATCGGCGAGGTGCTGGACACCGAATCAAGTGTCCAGCCGCCGTCGAACCCTGTCACCGGCGGTATCCGCCGCGGCGAACTGGAGATGCGCGACGTCGGATTCGCCTACCCGGGTGCCGAGCAGCCGGTGCTGAGCGGAGTCACGTTCACGGCGTTGGCCGGTCAGACCACCGCAATCATCGGCAGCACCGGCGCCGGCAAAACCACGCTCGTGAACCTCATGCCGCGGCTGTTCGACGCCACGTCCGGTTCCGTGCTGATGGACGGCGTGGACGTCCGCGAACTGCACCCGGACCTGCTCTGGGGCCACATCGGGCTGGTGCCGCAGCGGCCCTACCTGTTCTCCGGAACGGTCCGCAGCAACCTTCAATACGGCAAACCCGATGCCACTGAGGACGAGCTGTGGCAAGCGCTGTCCGTGGCCCAGGCCCGGGATTTTGTGGAAGAGATGGAGGGCGGCCTGGACGCGGTCATTTCGCAAGGCGGTACCAACGTCTCCGGCGGGCAGAGGCAAAGGCTCGCGATCGCCCGGGCACTGGTGAAACAACCTGAGCTTTATATCTTCGACGACTCCTTTTCGTCCCTGGACACCGCCACCGACGCCCGACTCCGGCAGGCCCTGAAGCGGCACACGAACGGTGCCACGCTGGTGATCGTTGCGCAGCGCGTCTCCAGCATCGCGGACGCGGACCAGATTCTAGTGCTCGACGACGGCAGGATCGTTGGGCGCGGAACGCACCATGAGCTGTTGGAAACGTCCGAAACGTACCGGGAAATCGTGTCCTCCCAGCTCGCGGCGGAGGAGGCAGCATGAGTGCTGTGTCAGCCGGTCCCCGTGGTCCGCAGCGGCCGGCGATGGGCCCGGGCCGGGGAGGTCCGTTTGCGGGGATGAACATTCCTGCAGAGAAGGCCTCGAATTTTGGTGTCTCGGCCCGGCGTTTGCTGGGGACCCTGCGGCCTGAACGCTTTTGGTTGATTCTGGTGCTGGTCTTCGCCGTGGTCAGCGTTACTTTATCCGTGATCGGCCCCCGGTTGCTGGGCGAAGGCACCAATCTCATCTTCGCCGGCGTCGTCTCCAAACAGCTGCCCGAAGGCGCGTCCAAAGCCGAGGTGATCGCAGGTTTGCGCGCCGCGGGTGAGAACAGCAAGGCCGACATGCTGGGTGCCATGACCCTGACCCCCGGCGTCGGAATTGACTTTGGTGCGCTGGCCTCGGTGCTGCTGTGGGCACTGGTGCTCTATGTCCTGGCCTCAGCGTTCGGTTGGATGCAGGCGTACGTACTCAACGGCGTGGTGCAACGGACCGTGTACCGCCTCCGCGAGCGGATTGAAGCGAAAATCCACCGGCTACCCCTCCGCTATTTCGACTCCATCCAGCGCGGTGAGCTGCTGAGCCGGGTGACCAATGATGTGGACAACATCTCCCAAAGCTTGCAGCAATCCATCAGCCAGGTGGTGTCGTCCCTGCTGACCGTGCTGGGCGTGCTGGTGATGATGTTCCTGCTCTCGCCGTTGCTGGCACTCATCGCGTTGGTGACTATCCCCTTGACGCTGGGAACCACGCTGCTCATCGCCAAACGGTCCCAGAAGCTGTTCGTGGCACAGTGGAAAAACACGGGCGAGCTCAACGGCCAGATCGAAGAAACCTACACCGGGCACGCGCTGGTGAAGGTGTTCGGACGGCAGAACGAAGTCCAGGAGAAATTCCGCGCGAAGAACGGCGAGCTGTATCAGGCGAGCTTCGGGGCGCAGTTCGTGAGCGGCCTGATCATGCCGGCCATGACGTTCATCGGGAACCTGGTCTACGTGGGGATCGCCGTGGTAGGCGGCCTGCAGGTGGCCTCGGGCTCAATGCAGTTGGGCGATGTCCAGGCCTTTATCCAGTACTCGCGGCAGTTCACCATGCCGTTGGCCCAGCTCGGATCCATGGCGAATATGCTGCAGTCCGGTGTTGCCTCGGCCGAGCGGGTTTTCGACTTGCTGGATGAGGAGGAGGAGTCGGCCGAACCTGACCCTGTTCCGCCGTCGGGTCCGTCTCGAGGACGTCTCGTCTTCGAGAATGTGTCCTTCCGGTACTCGCCGGACAAGCCACTGATCACGGACCTTAGCCTGGTGGCCGAGCCAGGGCAGAGCATAGCGATAGTTGGGCCGACGGGCGCGGGCAAAACCACGCTGGTGAACCTCATGATGCGCTTCTACGAACTGGATTCCGGGCGCATAACCCTTGACGGCGTGGACATCACCTCACTGTCACGGCAGGAACTTCGCTCTCGGATGGGCATGGTCCTCCAAGACACCTGGCTGTTCGGAGGGACGATTCGCGACAACATTGCGTACGGGCGCCCCTCGGCTTCCGAAGCCGAGATTATGGAGGCCGCGCAGGCAACGTACGTGGACCGCTTTGTGCGGTCCTTGCCGGAAGGCTACGACACCTTGCTCGACGACGAAGGCGGCAACGTATCTGCAGGTGAGAAACAGCTGCTCACCATTGCCAGGGCCTTCTTGTCCCGTCCCTCGGTGCTGATCCTCGATGAAGCGACCAGTTCCGTGGATACCCGAACCGAGGTATTGGTGCAGAAAGCCATGAATGCCCTGCGCTCTGACCGGACCAGCTTCGTGATCGCCCATCGGCTCTCCACCATCCGCGATGCCGACCTCATTCTGGTGATGGAGGCCGGGCAGATCGTCGAGCAGGGGACACACGCGGAACTGCTGGCCGTTGGCGGGGCGTACTCCCGGCTGTATGAGGCGCAGTTTGCGGCGCCGGTCTCTGAGGCCTGAGGAGCGTGCCTTCCAGACCTTCTGTGGATTGCTGATGGCGTTTGTCCAACCTAGGTGGGTTGAATTCGGGCAGTTGCCGCCTCAAAGAAGGTCACGAAGCAACGCTCCTACCCGCGTCGGCGGGCCAACGCGTAGGACGGTTCGCGGAGTCGCCTCGTCCAGCCGTACGTTCCTGCCGTTGGAAGCGGATTGAGGACTGGATCAAATCGCTCGGCGGTATCTTCTGCATGGTCGGCGAGGCTGAGGGTCAACGTTCCGAACCTGGTCCATGGGCCCAGCGGGCTGGCGTGATGGAGTTCAAGGATCCACGACTCGTTGCCGAGGAGTGAGCTGAAGGCACCTGGTTCCACCGGCAGCTTCTCCGGCCCGCTGATGGTCCGTGCTGCTATCAGCACCGGGCCTGTATCCGCCTCGTATGGCATCATGCTGGAGAAAACCGCCGTCGCGGCGTCCCGACGGAGCCGGAGGATGAAACGCCCAAGTCCTGTAGGCCCGGTGGTTGCCAGGAGCATGTCCGACAATTTGTCCTGTTCGCTGAAGCGCACCGCCAGTCCAATAATGTCCGGGAAGGCGTCAGGCAGCCCGATGGAGCGGGAAAGCCTGGCATCCACCACGTTGCTCCCGGCGGTGTCCAGCCAAGGGATACCCGAGGGCTCGCGCACACCGGAGTCCCTTTCCAAAATTCCGACTAACCGGATGCCCTTTGGGTGGATCGGCCTATGCGGACGCACAATCTTGACGGCCCGGAACACAGCAGCAAACGCGGATCCGGCGAGGGTTTGTACTTTGCTGCTTACGGTATCCACCTGACCACCCTATGCGGCCACACCTTGGAAGGACAGGCTCCTGTCTTTCGCGGCGGCGGGGTGGAATTGCTTATGGCAACCGCGAAGGCCGCAAAACGTTCGCCTCCCCGGCCCTGGCCGGGTTGAGCGGCACGGGACTGACCAATACAGCGGAGCCTCGGTGCAGCAAGCCTCCCGAGATCACCTGGCACCTGACGCCACCACGCCCGCGCATCGCCTTGTGGGCGCCAGGAGCGAGCATTTCGTCCATCCAAGCGCAGGGGTGGGCGGGTCTGCCGGCCTTGAGGCGAACCAGATCTCCTCCTGACTCAAGCGTGAACTCCTGGCCAAGAAGAGGAGCCAACTCGACTCCTCGCAGAACCACATTCCGCCGGGTCAACAGGGGATCCAAGGGCCCGGCCTCGAGTTCCGACGCGATGGCTTCAAGAGCCTCCACTGCGAACAACGTCACGGCGGCATCCATGTGTGCGGCCTTGCCGAAGAACCTGTCGCCAACTATGCCTTTGCCCGCCACCAACTCGGCCTGCCCGGCATCGGTAGTGGGGACATCTGCCGCCCCTTCGCGTGCACGCCCAAAGTAGGCGTGGGCCGGCGACACCAAAAGGTGCAGCACCTCGACGTCGTACTTGTACTCAGCGGTCATCCCTCAACGCTAGCTCTACCGGGAGCGGTGCGCATCAGCCAGTGCCTATCCGTGGGAGCGCCGCGCGCTCAAGTGAAGAACAACCTCGCGGAGCGTTGCACCGAACGGCGCTGGACACAGGCGGACCTGGCGGCACTTGGAGTTTCCCGGCAGACTGTCATCTCCATCGAACGGGAGAAATTTGATCCCTCGCTTCCGTTGGCCTTCCTCATTGCGCGGACGTTTAACTGTGCCATTGAGGATTTTT
Organism: Arthrobacter sp. M2012083; assembly: GCF_000281065.1. Classification (GTDB taxonomy): domain Bacteria; phylum Actinomycetota; class Actinomycetes; order Actinomycetales; family Micrococcaceae; genus Arthrobacter. The sequence goes on along the minus strand of NZ_AKKK01000062.1, from coordinate 145,170 downwards.
TTTATTGCGGACTAACGGCTTGTGTGCCACGCCGCAGCAGTTTGGGCCCCGCCCCGATACTGTTGCACGGTGAACTTTGCTGAGGCCGCCGACGGCGCTGAAATCGCCTGGACATCGGAAGGCGAAGGTGAGCCGCTGCTGCTCATCGCCGGCCAGGCGACAGCCATGGATGGTTGGGGTCCGACGGCGGAGCTTCTTTCCCGCTATTACCGCGTCATCCGTTTTGATCACCGGGGGATAGGTCGGAGTGGGAAGGGCGACACCGGGCGCTACACTACGCGACTCCTCGCGGAGGACGCCGTAGCTGTGCTGGATGCCGCAGGTGTGGATTTAGCACACGTGTACGGTCATTCGATGGGTGGTCGAGTTGGGCAATGGTTTGCCATCGACTACCCGCAGAAAGTCCGCACTCTGATCCTTGCCGCCACGAGCGGTGGAAGATCGCCGGACGCCGGAATGCAGCCGGACAGGGCGGCCTGGGATGCGCTGGTTAGTGGTGACGTGTCCCGGCTTGAACCGCTCTTCTTCGACGCAGATTGGGTCCGGAGCAATCCCGCGGCGACGCACACCTTCTTCAACTCCGGAGCATCGGCGTGGGCCAAGGCGCGCCACTTCAGGGCCAGCCGCGAGCATGATGCCTGGCGTCAACTCAGCTCCATCCATGCTTGAGTGGTCGGCTCTATAGGGAATTCTCACCCAGGTGCCGGACCAAAGCATCGACGATGGGAAGTTGCCCTTTGACGAGCTTGGTCCGGGCCACGGATTCTTCGAACCACCGGGCGTCATCGATCTCCGGGAATTCCTTAATGGCTCCCGAGCCCTTGGGCCACTCCATGGGGAAGGTGTTGCTGACAATCTGCTGAGGTTGAAAGTCGCGGGCTTCGGCAGCGAACGCGGTGATGAGTTTGCCGGAGGGCTGCCGAAAAACGCCCAGGAGGTCGTAGTGGGCCGCTGGCGGTGGTGTGCCGATTTCTTCGGTGAATTCCCGTTGGGCCGCAACCAAGGCGTCTTCGTCCCCAGGGAACTCTCCCTTGGGAATTGACCAGGCGTGTTCATCTTTCCGGGCCCAGAAGGGCCCGCCCATGTGGGCTATCCACAGTTCCAATTGCCCGGCGGTGTTTCGTCGGTGAAGGAGGATGCCTGCGCTGCGAACTGTGATGTGCCCTCCCGGGGTGAGGTCCTGCGCGAAATTCTTGGACATGTCAAGGCTACTCGTGGAGTTGGTGCCGTTACCCAATTGATGTTGTGTGGACGAATTTGCTTGTTCATTTCGCTTCCGGCAGCACCTTGGCTACTTGATAATCGAGGACAGGCGTTTCTCGGGGGGGGTGAAACGTCACTGCGGTTAGCGGCATCAGCCGTTGACGGTTCTGGGCGCATCAGCAGGAGGAAACAGCTATGGCATTGTCAGTGAGGCTCCTTCCACGTGGGGGAAGGAAAGCAATGGGGTTGGCCGTCGTCGTTGCGGTTGGGTTATCTATGTTCACAGGAATAGGCCCCTCGCACGCTGCGGATACCACGCCGATGGCCGATGATCCTGGTCCGGTGGGTAGCTTTGCATGGAAGGGGTTCAACTGGCAGAAGCGTTTCTGGGGCGGGGCGCCCATGTATAACGCGAGTTGGGATGCCAATAACGTCAGCAACCCGGACGCCAACGGGTACGTCAAGCTCTCCATCACCAATCCCACGGGCTCGGATCCAAAGGGTGCGGAATTCCAATCCACGCGTGAAGGATTCGGGTATGGAACGTACAGCACCACGGTGGAAAAAGATGTCAGTGCCCTCCAGAAGGAAGTGGTGTGGGGATGCCTGTTCACCTACGACCCCAATGCGGTGCCTGGTTATACGGAAATCGACCTTTGTGAAGCCTCTGCCTGGGGTGGGGGCGCAGCCTACGGCGAAGACTGGCCTGTGACCCAAGGGCATGGGTATTGGTTTGACGCCACACTGCCGCCGGGGCAGGGAAACAACACCGTCACTTTTGACGTCACCAATGCCCCGATCCTCACCCACAGGATGGTCTGGGAACCGGGCAAGCTGACCTATGAGACGTTTGCGGGGGAAGGCTACGACGGCACATTGCTCAAGAGAACCGTTTTGGAGGGTTCCACGGTCCCGCTTCCCGCTAAGGAACAAATTCACTTCAACCTCTGGGTAACCGGCGGTGGAGGCGGAGATGCAGCACACGTGGCTCCTGAAACAGTCACCATCCGGGACTTCTCCTTCGTTCCCGCCAACCAGGGTCAGCTCACAGCACCAACACCCACCATCTCAGGCACGGCAGCGGTCGGCTCAACGTTGACCGCCGCGCCGGGAACCTGGACCACCGGCACCGCCCTGGGCTATCAGTGGTTCCGGAACGGCACGGCAATTGTCGGTGCAACCAGCGCCACCAGGGTCCTTGCCGCCGCGGATCAGGGCACCAGCCTGACGGTCCGCGTCACGGGAACCAAGGCCGGCTACGCAACTGCCGTCAGGGAGTCTGCTCCCACAGCGACAGTAGTAGCCGGGACTTTGGTAGCGCCCACCCCGATTATCACGGGAACGCCGACAGTGGGATCAACGCTTACGGCCAATCCTGGTACATGGACATCCGGGTCCACCTTGACGTATCAGTGGCTTCGCTCGGGTGTGGCAATCCCCGGGGCCACGGCCCGTTCCTACAAGCTGGTGAGTGCTGACCAGGCTGACGCAATGAGCGTGCGGGTTACCGGCACCAAAGCCGGCTACACCACGGTGGTCAAGTTCTCGGCCAGCACGGCCTTGGTGCAGTAGGCCAGTACGGCGAATACAACAAACCCGCAATTGTGTCGCGCTGGAGGTAGCGACACAACTGCGGGTTCGTTGCCTCATCTGGTTTTTACGTGCCTACTTTTGTGCCCGGACCGGAACGATCCGCTTAACGGCAAGTCCGAGAGCCAGCATGGCAAAGGCAGCCAGCGCGAACCAGAAGAGGTCTCCGGCTCCAGTCAATGCAAGCGTTCCTGAGCCCATCCCGGCTGCTACTGCCCCTGACACCGGGGCTACGGGGTTGTTGTACATGAGTCGGTTTACCAAACTTTCTTTCTGTTGAATGCTGCATCCAGGTACGCCTTGGCGTGGACAGCCTGGAGGAAGATATCGATGACGGTTTCGTACATGGTTGCGGCAAGGAGCATGTACCTCCAGCCCCGGAAACGCACAGTAACTATGCGTTCCAGGATGAAAATGCCGGTGACGGTAATCCAGAAGGGTTGAAGGTTCAGGCCCATACCGGAAATCAACGCGAACAGGAGGGAACCGAAGTAGGCCAGTGTCACGAGGACGCCGATCATGGAAAGAAACTGGCGTCCCCAGTAAGGCCTGGTTACCTTGGTCCATCCGTATTGCACGCAGTTCTCCACCGCGCCGCGCTTCCAACGCAGCCGCTGTGACCACAGTTCACGCCAGGTGGGCATGACTTCCGTGACCAGTGTGCAGTTGGATGGAGACGCGATGCGGTAGCCCAGGGTCAACAGGGCAAAAGAGAGTTCGTTGTCCTCGGTCAGCACCGAGGTGTCATAGACGCCGCCGTTGCCGTTTCCGGGAGGGAGCTCGCCCTTCAACCGGGCGGCCACGACGTCCCGCAAAGTCTTGACGCGGAAAAGGGCTGCCGTGCCGGTGACTACCAGGCACTTGCCGTGAAGTCGCTTCACATCCCGTGCGTAGCGGGCGTATTCGTTGCGCTGCAGGTGGCCCACAAAACCGCCACCCGGACCGCCGCTGAACACTCCGCCCACAGCGCCGAGCAGTTCGTCCGCGAGCAAGTTCCTGGTGGCGTTCTCGATGAAGTCGAGGGCCAGTTGCGAGTCGGCATCCTGGACAAGGAACAGGTCCTCCGGGTCGGCATCCGGAAGGAGCTCGCTGAGGGCAAAGTTCAGGGCACCGGCTTTCTTGTCCTTATTTCCCACGGTGCGCATAACTTCGGCGCCTTGGGCGAGGGCAAGCTCTTCGGTGTCATCGGTGCAGTTATCTGCCACCACGATCACACGGTCCGGGCGATGAGTCTGGTTTTTCAAGGAGAGCAGCGTCTCGGTGATTCCGGCAGACTCATTGTGTGCCGGAACCAGGACGGTGACCACCCCGCCTGCCGCGCGGTGGGATCGTCGCGGCCTGGCAGCCGTCTCCGGTGCGTTCGCCGGGGCCGGTGCAACTGCATTGGCCTTGATTCCCGTGAGCATTGTGATCCCTCCGTTCATGCGTTGAAGCGTTGACTCACTTAGAGTTCCAACGCGAACGCAAGATCAGGGGAGGGAAACCATCAAGGAAGTCTCAAGGTTCCATCAGGACTTCCTGGACGGCGTCACGAACCGGTTGTAAGGACCACTGGCGCCAATTTCCCAAGGGAACCCGGACTTTCCGCGTCATGAGCCGCAGAACTGCGGGAGGCGCGCTTAAACGCAAGAGGACGACGTCGGGAGGTCCCGGCGTCGTCCTCTTGCGTTGTGCTTGAACTGCTTAGCGGTTCAGGCTGACCGTGAAGGTCTTAGGTCCGCTCAGGGTAACGGCGATTCCGCAGTTTTCAGCGGCAGCGCGGTGGGAGAGGGATTCAATGGCGGCATCGATGGTGTGGTCGATTGCCGACTTGTCCCAGATTTTCAGCGTAATGGAGTCAGTATGTGTCGTCATTGTCAGTACTTTCACTCAGGCCGTTAACAGCCCCAAGCTTCTTCGCAGGGGCCGCATCCTCGTCGGTGAGGATTGCTGATTCAGCTTGTATGGGAACGAATTCCCTCATTCATGGTTCATGCTGCCCACCACGGTTGACAAGTAAATCCGGCCAAGTGTGACCGATTACACGTTCCTCATGACTCCGTTTAACCGTGGGGACTGCTGCAACCGGCGGGCGGCAAGTCCAGCGGGGTAGAACACGCTCATTTCTTGTCAAACCCTTGACCGGACGATTGAGGCGCTGGTAAACCTTGTGGGCGGAAAGCGTTTTCTCGCGCCGCATCATGATCGCCCCATGATTGGAGGCGATTCTGTTCGGCGTGTGTGAAACGTTCCAACACGACGTGGCAGACCTACTGCCGCCCGGCATCAAAGGAGATGTTCTTTGGCTTACCCTTCGAAATGTTCCTACCGTAGTAACCGGGGCCGTGCATGGAAGGCCGTCCCCATGGCGGCCTCTGCTTCACTCGCCGCTGCCGCCATCGCGCTGACGGGCGTCCCGCTCGCTCAAGCAGCCCCCGTCCAACTCCCGCAAGCAGCACAAACCAGCCTCCCCGGCGTCGTGCCTGCCGCTAAGGATCCATCCACCCTGAAGCGGCAAGTGGAGAACCTGGACCGGGCGCCGGTTGCTGTCCTGACGGATCAGGGCGTCACGGTGAGCTGGCGCTTGCTCGGCTTGGACAAGGACAGCGTTGGCTTCCAAGTCCTGCGTGACGGGGTAAACATCACCCCGGAACCCCTCCGAAATGCCACAATGTTCGTGGACCCGGGGGGAACAGCGGAGTCCAACTACGTCATCAAAACCGTCGGTAACGGGCAAGGCGAGGACAAGCTGAGCGAAGCCGTTACGCCGCTGGCACAGAACTATGTGGCCATCAAGTTGGACAAACCGGCCGATGGAGTGACCCCTGACGGGAAGCCCTATACCTACTCCGCCAACGATGCGACCGTCGCGGACCTCGACGGTGACGGAAAGTATGAGGTTATTCAAACTTGGGCGCCGTCCAACGCCAAGGACAACTCCCAGTCCGGATACACGGGCAACGTCTACGTGGACGCCTACAAGCTCGATGGCACCAAGCTGTGGCGCATTGACCTGGGCCGCAACATCCGCGCCGGCGCGCATTACACCCAGGTTTTGGCCTACGACTTCGACGGCGATGGCAAGGCTGAGGTTTCCCTCAAGACAGCGGACGGCACCCGCGATGCCGCCGGAACGGTCATCGGGAATGCCGACGCCGACTTCCGCAATAGTGCCGGTTACATCCTTTCCGGTCCTGAATTCCTGACCGTCTTCAACGGCGGGACGGGCACCATCCTGGACACCGTGGCCTACGAGCCCCCGCGTGGCGCTGTCGCCAGCTGGGGCGACAGCTACGGCAATCGCGTAGACCGCTTCCTCGCTGGAGTGGCCTACCTCGACGGTGAGCATCCATCCATGATGGTCAGCCGCGGCTACTACACGCGCACCGTCCTGGTCACCTACGATCTGGTGGACGGCAAGCTCGTGAAGCGCTGGACCTTCGATTCGAACCTTGCCGGGGATGAATACAAGGGGCAGGGTAACCACAACTTATCCGTTGCCGACGTGGACCAGGATGGCAAGGACGAGTTCGTCTTCGGTTCCATGACGATCGACGAGAATGGGCAGCCTCTTTACAACACCAAGCTTGGCCACGGCGATGCCATACACACCAGCGACCTCGACCCATCCAGGCCCGGGCTGGAGACGTTCGCCGTCCACGAGAGCATGAGCCAGAGCGGCAACCGTGGAGCAACATTCCGCGACGCCGCTACCGGTGAAGTCCTCTGGAGTATTCCCGCGGGCAGGGACACCGGTCGCGGTGCGGCGGGTGACATCGATCCCCGCCATGCCGGGGCGGAAGGATGGGCCGTCGGAGGTACGGCCGCGTGGGATTCACCGGTTGGCCAGCTGGTATCGGCCAAGGGTGAGCTGATCGCCGGGAAGATCCCTGCAGCGAACTTCCTGGCGTGGTGGGACGGTGACCTGCTTCGCGAAATTGTGGACCACGACTATGACCCCACGTTGTCTCGCGGCGTTCCCACGATCTCCAAATGGAACTGGGAAACCGAGTCCAGCGACAGGCTCCTGACTGCCGAAGGTGCACGCAGTAACAACACCACCAAAGGCAACCCGTCAATCCAAGCGGACATCCTGGGTGACTGGCGCGAAGAGATCGCCTGGCCGTCCACGGACAGCAGTGAGTTGCGGATCTACACCACCACAGCTCCCACCGAGGTTCGCCTGCGGACCCTGATGCATGACACTGTCTACCGTACAGCCGTGGCCCGCGAAAACGTCGCCTACAACCAGCCTCCGCACCCGAGCTTCTTTATTGGTGAGGGCATGCAGGCTCAGGCGACTCCCGCCGTCGTCTACGCGGGGAAGTAGCCGGTTTCCTGGCGCAGGCCCTCTAAAGCGCATAACAAGTGAGTGCCGCCCGGGTCGCGTTGAACCCGGGCGGCATTCGATATGAGGGGCTTACCGCTGTCCCGGCAGCCAGCCGCTCTGGGGCGGTATGAAGCCTGGGCCGCGGTCCTCGTCTTTCTGCCGTTCGGCGGCGCTGCGGGTATCGCTGTCGGCGGTTTCGTCGGAGTCGCCGTCCATGTCAGCCAGCCCATTGGTCTGGTCGAAGGGATGGGTGACGGGATCGACGATCGGTGACGAATCCGAGGTGGCGGTGCCGGAAGTACCGGTGGCGGCAGTGCCGGTGGCGGCAGTGCCGGTGGCGGCAGCCGCCCCGGTTGTCGTGCCGGTGGCGCTGGCCGGGGTGGTTGACCCCGTGGTCTCGACGCCGGTCTCCGGTGCCTGCTTCTCGATGTACTCCTTGAACTTCTTCAAGTCTGACTCAGCCTGCCTTTCAACAATGTGCAACTTGTCTCCCAGGAATTCGAGGACGCCGTGAGGTTCGTATTCCAAGGACAGATGCAGGGACGTCTGGCTTGGTCCCGCTTCCTTGAAATCAACCCAGCCGGCATTCTTGGCACCCTCGACGGCGGCCCAGGCCACAGCGCGGTCCACGTCCTGCTGAACGATCTTGGCCTCCCAGCGGCGATGGACTCCCGCTATTTCGGCCACCCATTCCAGCCGGTCGTCGCTGAGCCGTGTCACGCGCTCGACCCCGCCCATGAAGTGCGGAAACTCCTCGAACTTGGTCCATTGCCTGTAGGCCGCACTGACCGGAACGTTGACCATGATGGTCTTGTTCACTTTCGTGGTCATCATGTCCTCCTATTCGATATTGATCAGCATGCTTACATTATCGAGCTTCTTGAGGGTTTAATACAGGCCTTGCGGGAATGGGGGCGGCGTGTGCTTGGAGGCGACGTCGCGGGAATCGTGTCAGATCGCGGGGAGCCTTCCGGCGAACTCGCAGCGATCCGGCGATCTCGCCCACCTAGCCTCTTGACTGGCTCGACGAGCAGCGATATCGTACAACCAAATGGTTGTAGATCAGCTCAAGACAAAACCCTCGGACGCCGAAACCGACCGCCTGTTCCACGCGTTGGCGGATGCTACGCGCAGGGACATCGTGGCCCGGGTGACTGCGGGGGAGTACTCGGTCTCCGGGCTCACCGCGCTCTACGCCATGAGTTTCGCGGCCGTGCAGAAACATGTCGCGGTCTTGGAACGGGCCTCCCTGGTCACCAAGGAAAAGCGTGGGAGGGAGCAGATCGTGCGGGGGAACCATGAAGGATTACAGAAAGCCCGCCATCTGCTGGATCAACTTGAAATGATCTGGCGGCAACGCGCCGGCCGGATCGCGGACATACTCGCCGAAGATGATGAAAGGGATCTGCCATGACAGTCGTCAGCGTAAACAAGGATGTTGAGGCCCTGAGCTTCAGCATTGTTACCGAATTCACTGCCGACGTGAAGCGCGTTTGGAGGATCTGGGAAGACCCCCGGCAGCTTGAGCGTTGGTGGGGGCCGCCCACATGGCCGGCCACTTTTGAGACGCATGAGTTCACTGTTGGTGGCAAGGCCGCCTATTACATGACGGGGCCGGATGGAACCAAAGCGCGGGGCTGGTGGAAGTTCACCGCCATCAACGCCCCGGACCACCTTGAGTTCGACGACGGCTTCGCGGACGAGCAGGGAGCGCCCGTGGATGAACTCGGTATCACTCACGCCACCGTAAAGCTCGAACCCTTGGACAATCGCACTCGAATGACCATCACGTCCACCTTCGAGTCCGAGGAGCAGATGCAGAAGATGGCCGAGATGGGCATGGAGGAGGGACTGCGGGAAGCCATTGAACAGATTGATGGCCTCCTGACGGAAACCGCCAACGCCTGACGGCTGGACCACCAGCAAAAAGATGACGACGACGGCGGGTGCCTCCCGCCGTCGTCGGCGTATGGTTAAGTCCCGGCTGCCTCTCGAAACGGACCAGTGTCATGGCGCGATTGATCATCATGGGCCCTCCGGGATCCGGCAAAGGCACGCAGGCGGAGCACATCGCGCGGCATTTTGGGATCCCTGCCATTTCTACGGGTGAGCTGTTCCGCGCCCACGTCCGCGACAAGACAGAGTTGGGTGCTGAAGCCAGCGGATATATGGATCGCGGCGAGTTTGTGCCGGACCACGTCACCACGGCAATGCTCAGGGCGCGGCTTGAAGAAGCCGATGCCGCGGCCGGTTTCCTCCTGGACGGCTATCCCAGGACCGTCATCCAGATTGGTGCGCTGGACGAGATACTCGCTGATCGGCAGCAGGCCCTTGAAGTGGTCCTCGAGCTAACGGGTTCCGACGATGAACTCATTGCACGGATGCTGCTCCGAGCGCAGGAAGAGGGGCGCGCCGACGACACGGAGCCCGTGATTAAACGCCGTCTGGCACTGTACCGGGACGAGACGCAACCAGTGCTGACGGCGTACTCGCACCGCGGGATTCTGCTCACCCTTGATGGATCAGGGCAACGGGAAACCATTACGAAGGCAGCGATTGCCGCGTTGGAGGGGGCGCTGAAAGGCTAGCCGCTGGCCGCGGTCGGAAGCCCGGCAGTCGGAAGCTCCGCTGCGAGGGAGCGAAGATACGCGGCGAATCCTTCCGGCGCGCGGGCATATGTCCGGCCCGAGGTCACAACACGGATAGTGTCCGTGGCGGTGACTGCGAAACCGTGGCGGCGGAGCCGTTCCACCAGGACGCGGTCCTCGTGGGCGCGGAGCCCAGGGAAGCCGCCCGCACTGAGATAGGCCGAAGCGCGGATGCCCAGGTTGGCACCGTAGATGTGCTGGTGGTCCTCCCGGAAGGGGTGGAGTTCCAGCCATCGTCGATGAATGGCCGGGTCCATGTCCGCCGGGTCGGGCTCCACGGATCCAAGGATGGCGTCCGCTCCCATAATGGCCAGTTCCACTTGCCGTGTCAGCCAATGTGGCGGGACGGCCGAATCGGCATCGGTGGTGGCAAGCCAGATACTCGCGGTCCCGTCAACATCAAGGCATTCCAGTGCGGTGCGGAAACCCAGGTCACGGCAGGCACCCGTGCTCCGCAGCTCCACGTCCACCACGCTGAAGCGCGCGTCGCCGGCAACATGCGCGGCGGTGATCTCAGCCGAGTTGTCGGTGCAATGGTCCAGAACCACCACGATCTTGACTGCCATGTCCCGGTAGTCCCGCTGCAGCACGTCCGCTGCAGCCTTCAGCGCGAGCAGGGCTTTGCCGATGTGCTGGTCCTCGTTGTGGGCGGGCATCACTACCGCCACGCTCTTGATCTCCCGCTGTCCAGGCATGGCTATGGCGTCCCGTCCGGGGCAAGAAAAACCTCCAGCATGAAGTCCTTCTCGCGGTAGAGTCCGTGCGTTGGCCAGCCGAGTTGGCTGCGGGCCATCGCATGGACGCCGTCGGCATCCAGCTGCCAGCCGGAGATGGGGTGCCGCCAATGGCACAGGAGCAACGTGCCGCCGGGCCGGGTGGACGCTTCAATCCGAGCCAGTAATTCGCCGAGCTCATCCGGTGAGAGGTAGTAGCCCGTCTCGGACAACACCACCAGATCAAATGTTCCCTCAGGCCACTCGCCGGGCATGGTCAGGTGCCGGGTATGCGCACCCGGAATTCGTGAAAGCCGCTCAGCTGCCTGGGCGAGTGCTGCGCTGCTGGCGTCAACTCCCAGGAACCGCTGGCAGCGCTGCGCGAGCTCCTCACTGAGGGTGCCGATGGAGCAACCCAGTTCCAGGCCGGATGCATACGATTCCTCCGGGAGGGCTGCAAGCGTCAGCGCTCGCTTGCGTCGCTCGTACCAGCTGGTGGTGTAGCTCCAAGGGTCATCTGCTCCGGCATGAACCTCATCAAAGATGCGCTCCGCGTCCGCGGCGCTGTTGGTGCCGGCCTTGGAAGGATGCCAAGCGAAGGTTTCCCATGGCCTGGCGAAGTGTTCCAGGAAAGTGTCCGAAAGGAGTGTCTCATCACCGGGCTGATCGGAAAGCGGCTCCGTTTGCGAGGCGTGGGCGCCCATGGCCTTCGTCTTGGCCCGTTGCTGCTCCGGGCTAAGCGGCACCCGTACCCACGACTCCCACGTCGCGTCTTCCGGACCGGCCCATAACCAGTACCAGATGGGGTATTCCAAGAGACCGTGGCCGCCCTGCATCGCGACCTCCGCGGCGACGGCGCCAAGAGTGTCATGGTCCGTGTGCCCGTCGTGGCGGTAGGGGGCCACGATTGTCACTTCCTCGTCGGGCCGCCCGATCTCGGCAATCGTTGCCTGTATGGCCTCAGCAATGCTCTCCCTGCTGGCCGCCAGTTTCCCGTCCGGGAGCTCCAAGAAGCGCCACGTGGCGTTGGGAGCCAGCCCGGACACTGCCGTTCCGAACTCTCTGAGCCTGACAGCGGCAAGCTGTTCCGGCGTCGTGGTTTGCGAGTACGGGTGCGACGCTTCCCCGGCAGTGCACAGCAGAACCTCCACTGCCGCTCCGGCGGCATGAAGTTTGGCCAGGAAGCCGCCGGCACCCAGGGTTTCGTCGTCAGGGTGCGCGGCCAGCACCACAAAGGCTGTGGCCGCAAGTTCGGTCTGGTCAAGCGGCAGTTCCGGCAGGGCTGCAACTCCGCTGGCCGCCCATTCCGACTCCGACGTGCCGGTGTCCGTGTGCGAGAAAGCTACCATCCGCGGTCCCCTTTCAGAGCCAGTGCACCCAGTTGGGCATCGTCCCGCATGGCGTGATGCTGCCTGATGTACAGCGACAGGTCAGCCATGCGTTTTCCATACGCCTCGTTGAAAGCCAGCGGCCCGGGACCGAGGTTTTGCGACACCAGCATTTGAACACGCTCGACGGCGGCGGCAACAGTCCCGCGCACACGGAGGGCTTCGCTCCAGGCGCTCGGGCCGTCAGGATCTGAGCCCTCCAACCCGCCGGAGTCGATGCGTTCTGCGGCAACAGCAAGGTATCCCGTAGCGGACGTGATGATCCGATCGATTTCGCCTAAGGAAGCCAGCGCAATCTGGTCGGGTTCGCGGCCGTTGCCTGCAGCTTTGGCCAGGGCAGCCGCAAAATCACGAGCAACGGCGACGGCGCCACCCAGCCAGCATGCAGCCACGCCCATGCCACCCCATGCGAAGCCGGGACGCTTGAAATACCAGTCCTCTTGGCCCACCGGCGGGGCTGCGACCTGGTCAAAGTGGACCGTCCCGCTGGGGATTTCCTGCAGGCCGCGGCTGGTCCACTGAGGCGTTTCGCAGGTAACTCCCGGGGCCTTCAGGTCCACGGCGAAGGCACGCCTGGTGCTATCTCCGGAGTGCGCGGTGATCACGGCATAATCCAGCTGCCCGGCCAGCGAACACCACGGCTTTGATCCGTTGAGCACGTAGTTGCCGTCAGCGTTGCTCTTGGCCTCGAGTTTCATTCCTGGGCCTTCCGCTGCGAAGACTCCCCAGGCCCCTTGGGGTTCGCCCTCGGCGTCGGCTTGGGCGAGGATCGCCAGAGCATCGAGGTGCGGTTCGAGCACTCGACCCGCAGCAATGTCCACTGATGTGACGGAGGCCAGGAGCTCCCAAAGCTTAGCGGTGTTCCCCTCGCCCGGCTTTGGTGCCGTCCGTCCGATGTCCTCCGCGATGGCTAGCAACGCGGGTACGTCGCCCACTGCCCTCCGCACTTTTTCGAGCACGGGTTCCAAGGCTTGGAGCTGCGCGGGCTCGGAACTGATGCGGATGGGCTGGGCTACGGGATCGCTCATGAGACCCAGCCTATTCTAAGGAGCCTTATGGTCTTGCCATTGCGGAACCTCCAACGCACTCCACCCCCGCGAAAGTTCCCATTGGTCCCAACATGAAGTCGCATCTTCACAGCTTTTGTCACGCTTGTCACATCTCATTGTCATTAATGGTGACAAGTTCCGTAGCTTGGAAGGGTCAGCAGTCCCGAGCCAGGAGAACCAATGCCGCAATCAGATGAATCCGCCACCGTTCCCGCCGACTCCCACAGCCCGCCAGGCACCAAGCCAGGTTTCCTGAGCAACCTCGGGGCAGACCTCCCGGCATCGCTTGTCGTTTTTCTCGTAGCCCTTCCGCTTTCCCTCGGCATCGCCGCGGCCTCGGGTGCTCCCGTGATGGCCGGCCTCATTGCCGCAGCTGTCGGAGGCATCGTCGCAGGGAGCCTCGGAGGCTCCCCACTGCAGGTGAGCGGCCCGGCCGCCGGACTGACCGTCGTCGTTGCCGGTCTGGTTGACGAGTTCGGCTGGCAGGTGACGTGCGCCATCACCGCTGCTGCCGGCGTCGTGCAGCTGCTCATGGGTGTCAGCCGCATAGGCCGGGCGGCGCTGGCAGTGTCGCCGGTGGTGGTCAAGGCGATGCTCGCAGGCATTGGGATTACCATCATCCTCCAGCAACTTCATGTGCTTCTCGGCGGTCAGGCCGCGGGCTCGGCTATCGAAAACCTCGCCGCGCTTCCAGGGGCCATCACCAATGTGGAGCTCCACTCTGCGCTGCTGGGTCTGGCCGTCGTCGCAATCCTGCTGACGTGGAAGTTCCTCCCCGCAACGGTCCGCAAAATCCCCGGACCGTTGGCCGCCGTCGTCGCCGTGACAGCCGTCTCCGTTGCCGTTGCACCAAGCGTCGAGCGCATCAGCTTCAGCGGGTCCATCTTCGACGCCATCGCACTTCCCAGCCTGCCCGACGGAAACTGGCGCGCCGCGGCCATGGCTGTCATCACCGTTGCCCTGATCGCGAGCATCGAGTCGCTTTTGTCAGCTGTCGCCGTGGACAAAATGGGCGGCTCGCGCACCAACCTCAACCGCGAACTCGTCGGCCAAGGCTCCGCGAACGTCGTTTCCGGCATGCTTGGCGGCCTTCCCGTGACGGGCGTGATCGTCCGCAGTGCCACCAACGTTGAAGCGGGGGCCAAGAGCCGCACCTCGGCCGTCCTGCACGGTGTGTGGGTCTTGGTGTTCTCTGCGCTCTTCGCCGGCCTCATCCAATTGATTCCGTTGTCCGTCCTCGCGGGCCTGCTGCTGGTCATTGGTGCGAAACTCATCAAAGTCGCCGACATCCGGACCAGTCTCCGCACCGGCGACCTCCTCGTCTACAGCGTCACCTTGGTCTGCGTCGTGGCCCTCAACCTGCTCGAAGGCGTCATCATCGGCCTCGCGCTTGCCGCCCTCTGCGTGCTCTGGCGGGTACTCCGTGCACAGATCCACGCACATGCTCCGTCTGCTGAAGCGCTGCCATGGCGCGTCACCATCGCCGGCTCGTGCAGCTTCTTCGCACTGCCCCGGCTCAACCGCGTCCTCCATTCCGTGCCCGAAGGCCAGGACGTGGTGGTGGAACTCAATGCCGACTACCTCGATCACGCCTTTCGCGAAGCCCTGGTCGCCTGGCAGAAGCAGCAGCGCAACACCGGCGCCTCGGTGATCCTCGAAGAACACGGCACCACCGCGTTCAGCGACGCCGAGGACAACACCCCGCAGCGCCAGGACCCACGCGAATTCCCGTTGCCGCCCCGTACTTCCTGGATGCCGTCCGGCGACGGTTCAAAATCGGATGACGACGGTGGGCGGCTGCCGCTGCGCTCAATCCTCCTGGGTATCGACAAATATCACCGGCGGCACGCGGACAAGGTCCGTCCGCTGGTGCAGGACCTCACGGAGGGGCAGAATCCGGACACACTCTTTGTTGCCTGCGTCGACTCGCGGGTGAACCCGAACCTGATCACCAGCAGTGGACCAGGCGACCTCCTCACGCTCCGGAACATCGGCAACGTGGTGTGCCACGACGGCAGCGATGCTTCGATCGATTCGGCACTGTCCTTCGCCGTCAAGGGGTTGTCCGTGGACTCCATAGTGGTCTGTGGCCACTCGAACTGTGGTGCGATGAAGGCGGTCATTGCCGATGCTGAGGGTGCTTCGGCCGATATGGGCGACGGCTTCGACACCTGGCTGGAGCATGCGCGGCCGAGTTACTCCGCTTTGCTTGCCGGGCACCCTGTGGCGGTTGCTGCTTCGGCCGAAGGGTATAGCCGGCTCGACCAATTGAGCATGGTGAACGTGGCCCTTCAACTCCGGAAATTGGAAGAGCACCCTGTGACAGGTCCCGCCCTGGCTTCCGGTCAACTGCAGGCCACTGGATTGTTCTACGACATCTGCACGGCCCGGGTTGTCCTGGTGACGCCGGAGGGCATCGAGCAGCTGGATCCGAGCATGGCTGTCCGGGCCTAGCTCCCAGAGCGCAGGGCTGCAGGTTCGGCCACCACCCACTTTGAGCTGCATTCAGCCCCGACACACCCGGGAGCGCGGCGTGTCGGGGCTGTCGCAATGTCAAAGTGGGTGGCAGCGGCACCCGGGGGTCGCCCGGTTTCAAACAACGGGCCCGGGGTACGGGGATTAACCACAGCAACGTGCGGAATACTTGATCCAGAAGCACGATTTCCGGCAGGCGAGGGCTGCCGTGTGAGGAGGTGGCGGGAACGTGAACGCCGAGAACAACGCCTTCAGGCGCAAGCTCGAGCGGGGCGCGGAACTGCGGGCGGTGCGTTCCTGGGGCGGAAATGCCGAGGAAGACGCAGAGCTTGAGGCCGCGGATGCCGAAGAACGCGAGAAACGCCGCAAAGTAGACGACGCGGCCCGGGTTGAGTACCTCATCCGGGACGCCATGAACCAAGGCAAGTTCGACAACCTGAAGTATGCGGGCAAGCCAATCCCCGGTTTGGGGGAGCACTACGATCCCGATTGGTGGGTCAAGGGCCTCATCCAGCGCGAACGGCTGAGCGGGATCGGTCCGCCCGCCATTCTGCTACGGATCGAGGACTCGGAGCTCGACGCCAAGTTGGACCAGCAGTACACGGACAAGCAGGTCAGGGACATCCTCGAGGACTTCAACAAACGTGTGATCGAGGCGCGTAGGCAACTTCAGGGCGGCCCTCCCGTGATCACCAAGCTCCGTGAGGTGGAAGCCGAGGTGGAAAAGTGGCGGGAGCGCAGGGCAGCCGCGGGACCTCCGGAGCCGCAACCCGAACCGCCGGGCAAGCGGACGTGGTGGCAGCGCCTCTGGAACGGCTCCGGTTAACCCGACTGCTACCTACCTTGAGTGGGGACGGCACAAACAGCAGCCGACGGCGGGACTGAAGTTCCGCCGTCGGCTGCTGTTCTGTGCATGGTCCCTTAGGCGAAGCTGTCCTCTTTCGCCTCGGGCGCTGCTGCAGCTGGCTTCCGACCAATCAGAGTTGACAGGTGTGCCTGCTGCTGGCGGAAATGGCCGTGGGCGGTGAGGCCGAACTCGTACGCGGACTCGGCGTGCTGGGTGAGGTCGACGCCGGTGACTTCGTGCTCCAGGGGTACGCGGAATCCGATGGTCTTGTGAATGGCCCGGCCGATCACCAGCGTGCCCAAACCGGACAGGGCGATGGTGATCAGCACGGCCACCGTCTGGGCAATGAGTTGCTGCGGGCCGCCGCCGTAAAGGAGGCCGCCGGCCGTGCCCTCAGTGGGGAAGGCGATGAAGCCCAACGACAGTGTGCCGATGACGCCGGCGCCGAAGTGTACGCCCACAACGTCCAGGGAGTCGTCGAAACCGAACCGGTACTTCAGGTCAACGAACACCGCGCAGGCGGCTCCGGCAACGAGGCCCAATCCGAGGGCGGCAAGAGGGCTGATGTTGGCGCAGGAAGGCGTGATGGCAACCAGTCCAGCCACGACGCCGGACGCCGCACCCAGCGATGTGGGGTGGCCGTGACGGATCTTCTCCACCACGAGCCAGCTGAGCATTGCCGCCGCCGGTGTGACCAGGGTGTTGATCCAGATGAGGCCAGCCTGTTCGGCCGTGGTTGCTGCGCCGCCGTTGAATCCGAACCAGCCGAACCAGAGAATGGCCGCGCCGATCATGATGAACGGGACGTTATGCGGCCGGTGATTGGGGTCTTTGGCGAAGCCGTGACGCTTTCCCACGATCAATGCGAGGACGAAAGCGGCGGTTCCGGAACTGACCTCAACTACAGCACCACCGGCGAAGTCGATGACCTGACCGAAGATTTGGGTGACGGCACCACCGGCGCTCATGAGGCCACCGCCCCAGATCATGTAGGCCAGCGGGCAGTAGACCACGGTGATCCAGATCGGTACGAACAGTGCCCAGGCACCGAACTTGGCGCGGTCGGCAATTGCTCCGCTGATCAGGGCAACGGTGATGATGGCGAAAGTGGCGGCGAAGCCGGCCTTGATGAGATCGGGCGACCCGATCAGGTCCTGCAGGCCAAAGTGCGCGAAGGGGTTGCCGAACAGGCCGAGGAATCCGTCGCCGGTGGTCATCGAGTAGCCCCACAGGACCCACACCATGCCAACGATGCCCGCCGAGATGAAGCTCATCATGATCATGTTGAGCGCAGCTTTGGCTCGGGTCATGCCGCCGTAGAAGAGGCCGAGGCCGGGGGTCATGAACAGCACCATTGCCGCCGACAACATCATCCAGACGTGTTGCGCAGAGATCTCCACCTGCGTTCCCTTCTCATTGAGCCTGTCCGAAACGGGGCCGTTGTTCCGGCCCACGCCAACCCCCCGATCAATATTCGGTGAGCTATGTTTCCGACTCAGAAGAGCTAAGTTGCAGGTAAGTTACAGAAATCCTTGGTTCGTGAAGATCAGGTCACTGCCATGTTTCGGGGATGTTAACGGCGGTTCTCACGCGGCCCGGCGGGATAGCCCCCGCGACGGCTCGCGATGATGATCCCCAAGGCGATCGCTGTGGGCAGGGCCGCTGCCAGAGGCACCAGTTGGGCACCTACTGTGGTGAGGGCGAAGGCTCCGTAGACAGCCCCGACGGCGATACCCAGTTGGATGGTCACCACGGTGAGCCCGTTGGCAGCGTCCTTGTGCTCGCCGCCTGCACGGAGAATCGCAGCCTGGTTGTAGATGCCTACCGCGCCGAACGCGATACCCCACAGCGTCATCAGCCCGAACGCCCCCACCCAGGTGCCACCCAGCGCAGGCAGCAGGGC
Organism: Arthrobacter sp. M2012083; assembly: GCF_000281065.1. Classification (GTDB taxonomy): domain Bacteria; phylum Actinomycetota; class Actinomycetes; order Actinomycetales; family Micrococcaceae; genus Arthrobacter. The sequence continues at coordinate 127,045 of NZ_AKKK01000062.1, read as the reverse complement.
GAACGCAAGGGTCAAGAGTCCGACGGCGGCAATCACCGAGGTGCGTGGGCGGGAGTCAGCCGTCATGCCGGCTATCCAGATACCCACCAGGCTGGCGATTCCCACCACGGACAGGGAGATGCTCGTGGCAGATTCCGGCAGACCGGAGGCGAGTAAGAACGGGGCCACGTAGGTGAACAGAGTGAAATGGGCCAGCAACAACAGCGGCCAAGCGATGGCGATGGCAACAACGCCCGGCAGTTTCATGGCTGCCCGAAGGGACGGAGTCTTTTGGCTGGCCTGGTCATGCGCGCCCGGCAGAAGCCAAAACGCCAGAGCTGCCAGCAGCGCACCCACCCCGGCAAGGACCATGAACGACGCCCGCCACGTCATGAGTGAACCCATCAACGTTCCAAGGGGAGCGCCGACGGCCAACGCGATGCTGTTACCGCTGAACACAACAGCCATGGCCCTGCCCACGGAATGTGCGGGAACGATGCGTGCAACGTACGGTGCCATGCTGGACCACAACATTCCGTGCGCGATGCCGCCAAGGAGTCGGGCCCCGATCGCCCAACCCAGCGTGGGGCTGAGCGCCAGGAGCACGTTGCTGAGGGCAAACGCCAGAACAGTGGCGATCAGCAGGGTTTTGCGTGGAACCCGTCCGGCAAGGAACCGGGAGAGCGGTAAGGCCGTGAAGACGATGATTGCCGCGTAGACCGCAGTCAAAGAACCCACAGCCGATTCGTCCACCCCGAGGTCCCTGCTGATCTGGGGGAGCAGGCCCGAAGGCAGGAGTTCGGTGGTTACTGCGGTGAAACCGGCGGCTGCGAGCACCAAGAGTCCGCCCCACGGGATCTTCTTCGGTTGCTGCGTTTCAGCACGCGACGCCTCGGGTGATGGCGTTCCGACGACCACGGGGTCCTGCTTCAAAGATTTGCTCCTCTGGGATGAGTCCGGGGTTTCGTAGGGACCCCTACAACGTTATGCAGCCACGGCAATGCGAGGGAGTCTCTGTCAGAAACCCCCTCCCGCTAGCAACACACTTTGTCCGTCAGCCATTCCTCGCGCAGACTGGGCCTGTGAAGCCCTTCCTATTGCTGGCCACGCGCGCCGAAGATGCCGCCGCCGATGATGAGTACCAGGCGTACCTCCGATACTGCGGCCTGAAACCGGAGGAACTGGTCCGCATCCGGCTGGAATCCGCGCCTTTGCCGTCCCTTGAGCTGTCCGATTATTCCGGCGTGATCGTCGGTGGCAGCCCTTACACCTCCAGCGATCCTGTGGAGGAAAAGAGCGCAGCCCAGATCCGGGTTGAGACGGAACTCTCATCGCTGCTGGATAGGATCGTGGCCGAGGACTTCCCATTCCTGGGCGCCTGCTACGGCGTCGGCACACTGGGCGTGCACCAGGGCGCCGTCATCGATCGCCGTTTTGGGGAAGCGGTGGGGGCAACCCGGATCACGCTGACCGCAGACGGAGAACGCGATCCCATGCTCCGCGGTGTCCCGCGCACCTTCGATGCGTTCGTTGGACACAAGGAAGCATGCAGCAAACTTCCCGAACACGCTGTGCTGTTGGCCAGTTCAGAAGCGTGCCCGGTGCACATGTTCCGGATCAAGAACAACCTATACGCCACGCAGTTCCACCCTGAACTGGACGCCGACGGCCTCATCACCCGCATCAACATCTACAAGAACGCCGGCTACTTCCCGCCCCACGCAGCCGATGAACTCATCGAGACGGCCAGTCAGTCATTCGTGACCGAACCGATGCGGGTGCTCAGGAACTTCACGGAGCGCTACGCCCGCTAGCCCCTTGAGTTGTGGGGCCTGCTTTGCATCCCCACCGCCTCCCTCACTTCGCAAGCTCAGTCAGGGAACCCGGGCGGCGTGGGCCCTGTGGGGGAATGGCGTGTAGACCGGGCCTCGCAAGGTGGGGTGGTTTGTTGTGGGGCCTGCTTTGCAGGCTTTGGTGGGGGAATGGCGTGTAGACCGGGCCTCGCAAGGTGGGGTGGTTTGTTGTGGGGCCTGCTTTGCGGGCTTTGGTGGGGGAATAGCGTGTAGACCGGGCCTCGCAAGGGAACGTCAGCGACCCGTTAACGTCGGAGTCGCCGGCACCGTAGGCGCAGGAGACGGGGGCGGAGCCGGTGCCACGAACGGCCCGCTCGGGTAAAGAGCCACGGCTTCCACCATGTAGTTGGCCCATTGCGGCCCGGCGATCATGTACCCGTCCAAGGATTTGTAGAACTTGCCGTTGATGGTGATGTTCTGCCCCGCCCGCTGTTGTCCCGCCGTCGTATCTCCAAAGAACGACGCCGTAGCCAGGGCCGTGGTGTAGCCGGCCACCCATGTGGCGCCGTTGTTGTTGGACGTGCCTGTCTTGGCGGCAACTGGGACCTTGGTGTGGACCTTGGGTTCAATCCAGACGCCGGAACCCACTTTCATCACATCCTGCAGGACCGCGTTCACACCTCGCGCCACGGCCGGTTTTACGGCTTCCCGGCATTCCGGTGTTTGGGCTTCGTACTCCCTTCCCTGGAAATCGCTGACCTGGGTGATCGCGATGGGTTCGCAATATGTGCCGTCATTGGCAAACGTGGCGTAGGCGCTCGCCAGGACCAGTGGGGCCACGCCGATGGAGCCGAGGAGGTTGCCGATCTGGTGCATGTTGACGGGCGCATTGTCCAAGCCGCTGTGCAGGCCAACGGCGTCCACCATCTTCTGGATCCCGCAGAAGTCCAGCTGGGCGGCGGTGGCGAAGGTAGCGGTGTTTATGGAGTTGTAGAGACCGTAATTGATGGGCATCGGCCGGTAGTAGCCGTCGTCGTTATTCTGCAGATCGTCGTCGGCCCCCAGGTTCTGGGCTTTTTGGGCGGTGCTGTAACCACCAAGGACCTTGCCGCAGCTCGAACGCCATGGGAAACCAACCGGGTATACCCTTCGGGAAGCATCCACCACGGCGGTGGGGTGCTTGCCCTCATTGAGCCACTCGGCGTAGATGAACGGTTTCATGGTTGAACCGGGTTGGAAGCCGCCCGCACCATTGAGGTCGTAGCCGTTCTTGTCTTTGGCATCCACATTGAAGTTCAGCTGGGTGTCGTACTTCCCATCCTGGGGTACGAACACCGTGTTTTGAGCCATCGCCAGGATTTTTCCCGTGCCCGGCTGGACTGTGGTCATCGCCGCGCCCCACTTGTCCGGGTTGGCGCCGGCGGAAGCATCCACTTGTTGCTGCGCTACGTTTTGGAGCCGGCTGTCCAAGGTGGTGGTGATGGTCAGGCCACCCCGGTACAGGAGACGCTCACGATCCTCGACGCTTGCCCCGTAAGCTTCGTTGTTCAGGATCAGGTGCGAAACGTAGTCGCAGAAGTAGGTGGCGAACGACGTGCCCGCACACCCTTGAAGGGAAGGAGTGATGTCCAGTTCGATAGGTGTGGCCACCGCTACGCCGTGGTCCACAGCCGTGATCTTGCGCTGTTCCAGCATCCGGTCCAACACCAGGTTGCGGCGGTCGAGTGCAGCCTGGGGATCGGCAATGGGGTCGTAAATGCTGGGGCCATTGACCAAACCGGCCAGGAGGGCTGCTTGCGGCAGCGTCAGATCCATGGCGGAGGTGCTAAAGAAGTAGCGGGATGCGGCCTCGATGCCGTAGGCGTTCCGGTTGAAGAACACGATGTTCAGGTAGCCCTCAAGGATCTGGTCCTTGCTGAAACGCTTCTCCAGTTCAAGGGCAAGCTTGATCTCGCGCAACTTGTCGCCCACGGTCTTCTGGCCGCTGAGCACCACGTCCTCCGGCCGCCCCTCGGACAAGCGGGATTCGTTGAGGACGTTGGTGACATACTGCTGGGTCAGCGTGGAAGCGCCTTGCCGGGTGCCTTGGGTCAAGTTGGAGCTCAGCGCCCGCATGATGCCTTGGGCGTCCACCCCCGCATGCTCGTAGAAGCGGCTGTCCTCGATCGCGATGATCGCCTCACGAATGAACGGCGACATCTCCTCCAAGGGGACCTTCACCCGGTTCTCGGCGAAGAAGGTGGCTATGAGTTGCCCGTCTGCAGAGACCACTGTGCTGGAAAGCGAGGGAGAATCGACGTCGAGTTCGGCTGGCAGGCTTTGATAAAACCCAACGGACCCGCCCACGGTGGTGCTGGTGAAGGCAACCACGGGGGCCAGGAATCCTGTGATCAGCACCCCGCAGAGAATGCTCACGAAGAAGAACCCGAAGACCCTCAAGAGGACCTTGCCCAGTCCTATCCTTGGACCATCGTTCCGCTTCATTTTCGTGCCACTCCCTAGGGATGTCAGGCTGAAAAGTAGCTTCAGAATACGTCCGCCAACGCTGTGGGGCTATGGGTTTGGCGCCCTATTATGGTCCCAAATCGGACTCAATCCAGCGGCAGCGTAACCCTCACCGTGGTGCCCCGCCCAACCGCAGAATCGATGTCTACTGTCCCGCCGGCGTCGTGCACTGCAATGGACATCAGCAGCAATCCGAAACCGTGCCGCCGGCCACTGGGAGCCGCGTGAATCTCGAAACCGGTGCCATCGTCCGTGATGGTGATTTGGATGCCGTGGTAAACGGCGTTGAGCCGGACGGTGAGCTGGCTGGCGTTCGCGTAGTTGAGGGTGTTACTGAAGGTCTCTTGCGCCACGTGATACAGGAGGGCGGCGGCTGAGGAGGAGATCTCGATGCCGTGATGGGGAGTGTGCCAGTGCACCGTGACGCCTGCACGCCGGAGCGGTGCTGCCAGCCGGTCGATGCATCCTGCGACGCCCAGCGCATAGAAATCCACGGGGTGCTGGTCCTGGATGATGCCCTTGACGGAGACCACCTCGGTTAGTGCTGATGCCTGTTCCATTGCTTCCCCCACATCGTTGTGTTTCATACCGGAAATTCGTTGCCGAAACCCCTGTGTATTGGTGCTTCGTCTGCTTCCAGCGTGGCGCTGCTATATCAAGGAAGCTTTTCGATTGGCTCAAGTTCGCATCAAGTTTGTTGGGGAGGCTTGCGGGCCCCCTGCATGGTTCTTTAAAGCGCCCGACGACGGCACGTGGGTGCCGTCGTCGGGCGCTGCTTTTGCCGTTTAAGACAGGGCCGTGAGCACCAGCTGGCAGGCGCTGGGGATCGGTTGGATGATGTCGACGGCGGTTGCCTCCGCCAGCCGTCGGGCGGTGGCGCTGAGTGGGCCGCCGGCGATGATGACTGCCTCAGCCTTGTCAGACTCCGTGGCTGTCGTGACGGCCTGCGCCAACTCCTGGAACTGACGTTCAGGGTCTGCCGCCAAGACCAAGGGTTCTGACAGCGTCAGGCGGACACCGGTGAACTGCTCCTGGAACCCATGGTCCGCCACCAGCTTGCCCAGGGCGTCCGCCAACAATGGCGTGCTTGTTGCCATGCCGAAGTGACGGAGCCCGCCGTGGGAGTTCTGTGCCGCGGCGTAAACGGAGCCTTGTCCTATGCCGATCACCGGGATGTCGAGTTCGTCGTCCAACTGTGCCCGCCCCGGATCACCAATCGCTGCAACGATCACAGCGGCCACCCGTCCGCCGTCGGGCCCGGAAAGGTAGCTGCGCACAGCATTGCGGACGTGCGCCTCAGACTCGGACAAGGAGACCGGATCCACGATCATGGAAGGCCCGGCGGCTGCGGTAATGCCCACAATCCGGAGACCATGCGGCGCCAGGCTTTCCTCAGCCAGGTCCACCATCATGGTTGTGGTGTTGCCGTTGGTGTTCGGATTGACCAGAAGGACTGTGTCGGGGCTGGGAACGCTAGTGTCCATAGATCGCAGCTTCCTCGTCATCGCCCGGTTCAGCGTCCTCTTCCAGGGGCTTGTTGAAGGTCTCGGGCGGGAATTGGACCACGATCGCCAGGATGACGAACAGCACTGCCAGCGTGGTGAACATACCCGGCAACCCGGCGGAGTCGAACACGGCCCCGGAGATGAGCGGGAACAGGCCTCCGGACAAAGAACCCGCTGCCAGAATGATGGACGTACCGAAACCACGGGTGCGCGTGGGGTAGAGCTCCGGAGCAAACAGCCAGATGGTGGTGTTCAGGATGATCACCGAGAAGTTGAAGAGGACTCCGAAGATCACCACGAGGACGATGTCGGTGGCAAGGAAGGCCATTGACAGCCCGGACAAGCAGCCAAGAATTGCGGCCGCTGTGAGCACTTTCTTCCGGGGCAATCGGCTGGCGAGGTAGGCGGCTGTGCAGGCACCAAGCAATGAACCGGACTGCATGATCAGCGTGAACCAGAGGCTCGTGTTCACGGCATAACCGCGGGACACCAGGATGGTGGGCATCAGCGTCAGCATGGAAATCTGGGCGGCGTAGGACATGCAAACGGCAACGCACAGCAGCACCGTACGCTTGAGGAGCTTGCCGCGGAGGGCATCCTTCCAGTGCCCGGACGATTTCACCACCACAGGATCGGGTACTGCTGTGATGTATGTTTCCGGATCCTTAATGGGGCCGGAGAGCTTGTTGCGGGCAAGGCGGGTGATGACTAGGTTTGCCTCATCGATTTTGCCTTGGGAAGCCAGGAAGCGCGGCGTTTCCGGGACGTACCTTCTGAAGAACATCACCAGCAGGGCGGGGATGAACAGCAGGCCGAAAACCCAGCGCCACTTGTCCGGGCCGTCGAAGAGCGTGAAGACGAGGATGCCGAAGGCCGGTGCCAGCATGTTGCCCAGACCCGCCGCGGTGACGTTGATCAGTCCCACTGCGGTGCCGCGGTGTTTGGCGGCGAAGAACTCCGCCATCATGATCACGGCAACGGCTATTTCACCACCGAGCCCGAAACCGACAATGAAGCGGCCTGCGGCCAAAATGGGATAGTTCGGAGCAACGGCGCAGAGCAATGAACCACCGGCGAAGATGATGAGGTTGATGACCAGCATGTGCCGCCGGCCGTATTTATCGACGATGAGGCCCGTCGCGAGCCGTCCAAGTGCGGTTGCCGTAAACGTCATTGTGTTCAGCAAGCCGATTTCGGTGGCGCCCAATCCCCACGACTGGCGGAGGATGGGTCCGGTGATGCCTACGGCATTTTGTTCGAGGGCGTCGAAGAAGACGCCCAGCAGGATCATGAAGACAATTTGGCGATGTGCGCCTGTCACCCCTATCCGTTGATACGCGCCTTCGATTTGTTTGGCCAGGGATCCGGTCCGCGGTGTTGCAGCCTCCTGGGCAAGGTCTTTTTCCACAGTGCGCTCCTATCTGAGCTCTGAAGGGTTCATTCATTGCCACGTGAATGTTCCGTCATGCGGAATGCGAATATCACATGAGGGAATGTGATGGAGATTACACTTTGGGATACCAAAAGGCCATGGTTGGCGTGTAAACAGAATGTGACCGGAAGTTCATCGAGGGGTGGGGTCTGCTGCTTTATGAAGCCTCTTTAGAACGAATACACCCGAAAGAGGTTGATTTTCGGGCATCGTCGAAGCCAAAGAGGTCTGAAGGCGGCCGCCCTCAACCGCCAAACCTCGCTCAAGACAATCCGGGCAATAGTGGCCTGTGAGCCCGTTAGTATGCCAGCGCCTCACCAGGCCACCTATGAAGGTTTAGGCGCTGCTTTCGTCTGCCTGCAGCGCCGCCTGCTCAATACGGGCACGGTGGGCTGCCCACTCTTCCGTGGATCGGCCCGGGATGTTCGGATCGCCCGGTCTCTGCCCAATGTTGCCGTCAATGAGTTCGCGAATAATGTCCGCGTGCCCCGCATGCCTGGACGTTTCCACGCACATGTGGACCAGGATCTGGTGGAGAGTGACGTTCTTCTTCTCATCCGACCACCACGGCACAACGCCGGGAGCGTCCAAAGGGAGGGACTCGATGGTCTCGTCGCTGTGTTTGGCGGAAAAGTGGTGAAGCTCCAGGATTTCTTCGCGGCTCTCCGTTGCCGGAACCCACATGTCCGAATCCGGTGCTGCATCGTCGGCTAACCACTGGAGCTCCCTGCCGCTGGGCCGGCCGAAAGTCTCACCGAAATACCCCAATTCCACACTGGCCACATGCTTGACCAAGCCCAGCAGGTTCGTTCCCGTGGGTGTCATGGGCCGGCGGGCATCGTATTCGCTCAGCCCATCCAGTTTCCCGAGCAGATCGGTCCTACGGAGGCGCAAATATGTGAGCAGCGTCGCTTTTTCATCCATGGTCAGGACTCTACCGAAGAGGTCCGGGGCGCCGGGTTCGCGGGAAACGTGCCAACCAGTCCGATGAGCTCCAGCGTTGTCGCAGCATTCCCGCGATTTCGCTTGTCGCTGCCCCGGGCGGATGCGACAGTGAACCATGGCCACGGAGGACGACGTAAGACGCATCTGCCTGAGCATGCCCGGAGTCACTGAGCGCCCCAGTTGGGGGCAGCCCGCGTGGTTCGCCAAGTCCCTCATGGCGCGCATGTGGGAAGAAGGCGTGGGCACGGTGAAAACCGAAGAACGCGAAGCACTCGCAGCCATGAAACCCGACACCTTCTTCTGGACACCGCATCACGAACAATCCCCGAAGCTGATGCTCATCCGGCTGGACAACATCGACGTGGACGAGCTCGATGAACTGCTCCGGGAGTCGTACCGAATCGCCGGCGGCCCGGGCAAACCCGTCTAGTTGGGTGGGTGGGCGCGCAGGCTAGACTCGGCCGCATGGGGGAAAACAACAAACTTGGGGAACAGAGCACACCGCAGCCTGCCCGCAAACCGGCAGCCGTCGTCGTGCCTTTGCTGGGGCTGATCGCTGTGATCGTGGGGCTGATCGTGGCGTGGACCAACCAAAGCACCAGCTTCGGCTGGTTCGCCTACGCACCGTTGAGTGACACTGTCTTCGTCGGGAACGGTGGAGCCATGGTCAGCCAAGGCACACAGCTCGGGCTGGTTGTGACAGTTATTGGCCTGCTTGTCCTCGCGTTCTGGGCAGGGCTCGCCATAGGCCGCCGAAGCCGCTGAGTCCACCGGACCCGCGCCGAAACCGCCGGACCCACGCCGAAACCGCCGGAGAAACGCGAAATCGCCGGAAGACTCCCAGTGAACTGGCAGCATTCCGGCGATCTCGGCGCAAGGAACGAACTAGGTGAGCTTCACCTGACGGTTCATGTCCTTGTACAGCAGGTAACGGAACTCGCCCGGACCACCGGCGTAGCAAGCCTGCGGGCAGAACGCGCGCAGCCACATGAAGTCGCCGGCTTCCACCTCAACCCAGTCATTGTTGAGCAAGTACATGGCCTTGCCTTCCAGGACGTACAGGCCGTGCTCCATAACGTGGGTCTCCGGGAAGGGGATCACGCCGCCAGGCTGGAAGGTGACGATGTTGACCTGCATATCGTGGGCCAGGTCGCTGGAATCCGTGAAGCGCGTGGTCTTCCAGACGTCGTTGGTGTCCGGCATGGAGGTGGGCTCCACGTCCTTCTCGTTGGTGACGAAGGACTTGGCTTCGAATCCTTCAAGGCGTTCGTAAGCCTTGCGGATCCAGTGGAAGGAGACGATGTCGTCCGAGACGTTCTCCAGGCCCCATTCCGCGCCGGCAGCAAGGTAGGCGTAGCCGCCCTCTTCGAGATGGTGCAGTTCGCCGTCCAAGGTCAGGTTGACCTGGCCCTTGGTGACGAAGATGACGCCTTCAACACCGGACTCAAACTCGGCCTTGGGTGCCCCGCCGCCCGGAGCGATCTCCACGATCAGCTGGGAGAACGTGGTGGCGAAGCCGGAGATCGGTCGCGCGATGATCCACGAACGAGTGTTGGAGAACCCCGGCAGGTTGCTGGTGACGATGTCCGTCATGACGCCCTTGGGGATCACCGTGTAAGCCTCGGTGACGATTGCCCGTTCCGTGGTGAGGTGGGTCTGCGGCGGCAGGCCGCCCTGCGGGTAGTAGTACTTGCCCATGCGAAATGCTCCTATCAGTGGGAAGTCGGTTGCGCGAGCCGCGGGTGCGCCAGTGCGGTCAGCTGTGAAAGTTCGACGCCGGCAAGCGCCTTGACCTCGTCGGTCCCCACTGCGCCGCATTGGACGCCACGGAGGACGAAGCCAGCCAAGGCTCGGGCCGTGGCGGGCTCATCCATGACGCCGCCTTCGGTGCGTTCCACATAGTTGCGGAGGCGGAGTGCAGCGGCGGGCAAACCCTCGCGATAGAAGGCGTACGACGCCGAGAAGCGGCTGGGCAGCTGCGCGGCGTGGAGGTCCCACCCCTGGTAGTAGCCGTTCTCCAAGGAACGACGGACCAGCCGGCCGTGCAGTTTCCAAGCGTCTTCCACGGCATCGCCCACGGGGATGATGTTCGTGGAACCGTCGGAGAGGCGGATGCCGGTGCCGGCTACAGCGAGCTGCATGACTTCCTTGGCGAAGTCGGCAACGAAGTGCTCCATGGACTGGTACTCCGCGGAGATTCCCAATGAGGCGCTGTAATCGTAGGTCCCGTAGTGCAGGGCACTGATGCGGCCCGGGACGACGTGGGGGAGCTGTGCCACAGGCGAAGTTCCGTCAGCACCGATGATGAGCTGGGGTGTTTCCACCTGGACCTCAAACCGAAGCCTGCCAGCGGGAAGTCCGTGGACTTCCTCGAGGCGGGACACGGCGAAGTCCATCGCCTGCACCTGGGCCACCGTGGTGACCTTGGGCAGGGTGAGGATCAGCCCGGCAGGGAGTTCACCGGCAGCAGCCAACGTGGACACGAACAGGTCCAGTGTCTTCAGGCCGCGGGCCCGGGTGGGGGCTTCGAAGCACTTGAAGCGGATGCCGATGAACGGCGGAGCTGTTCCGGCCGAAACTGCAGCGGCAACAGCCGTGGCGGCAGCAACGGCGTCGGCGTCTTCCGCCTCGTCGCCGCGGTCGCCGTAGCCGTCTTCGAAGTCCAAACGGAGGTCTTCGATCGGCTCAGCAGAAAGCTTCGCAGCCACACGTTCCGCAACAGCGGCAGCCAGGTGGGGCTCCTGGCCCAGAAGCTGCCCCAGTTTTTCGAGGCCGCCGTGAGCTTCCGCCGTCGCCAGTGCCTGGGCGCCCCACTCTGCAGCAAGGGAAGGCGTGAAGCGGTCGGCCGGGATGTAGACGGTGTGGATGGGCTGGCGTGAGCCGTCGTCGCCGGGGTAGTTGCGGTCAAGCAACTGGTCCGTCGCGGCGAGCTGCGACTCGATGTGGGCCAGGTCAGAGGAAGAGAATGAGCCCATTTCAGCCCACCAGCTCATACGCCGGCGTGGTGAGGAAGTCCGTGTAATCGTCGGACAGACAGATGTCCTCGATCAGCTTGGACGCGGGCTCGTAGTACGCCTTGAAGTTCTCGTCACCGAACTCGATGCGCAGGCGCTCGGTTTCTTCGCCGAGGATGCGGGTGACGAGTTCGCGGGTCACGGTGTTGCCAGTGTCTGCGAGGACGGACTTGTTCCGGATCTGCTGCCACACCTGCGAGCGGGAGATCTCCGCAGTCGCGGCGTCTTCCATGAGGTTGTGGATGGCCACAGCGCCGCTGCCGGAAATCCAGACTCCGGTGTAGGCGACGGCGACGTACAGGTTCAACCGCAGGCCGGCTTCCGTGACGGTGCCGCCGGCGGACGCGACGTCGATGAGCTGCTCAGCCGTGACGCTCACCTCGGGACGCTGCTTGTCGAGCTGGTTGGGGCGGTCGCCGAGGACGGAGTCGAAGACTTCGCGGCAGGTGGATACCAGGTCCGGGTGCGCAACCCAGGAGCCGTCGAAGCCATCGTTTGCCTCGCGGGTCTTGTCGGCACGGACCTTGTCGAAGGCTGCGGCGGTGACGTCCGGCTGCTTCCGGTTGGGGATGACGGCGGCCATGCCACCCATGGCGAAGGCGCCGCGCTTGTGGCAGGTTTTGACCAGGAGTTCGGTGTAGGCGCGCATGAAGGGAGCGGTCATGGCAACGGTGGCGCGGTCCGGGAGGACGAACTCTTCGCCGGCATCACGGAAGTACTTGATGATGCTGAAGAGGTAGTCCCAGCGGCCGGCGTTCAGGCCCGAGGCGTGGTCGCGGAGTTCGTAGAGGATCTCGTCCATCTCGAACGCTGCCGGGATGGTTTCGATGAGGACCGTGGCCCGGACGCTGCCCTGCGGGATGCCGAGGAAGTCCTGGGCGAACACGAAAACATCGTTCCAGAGGCGGGCCTCAAGGTGGCTCTCCATCTTGGGCAGGTAGTAGTACGGGCCCTGACCGTTGAGGAGCAGCTGCTTGGCGATGTGGAAGAAGTGCAGGCCGAAGTCCACCAGCGCACCCACGGCGGGTTCGCCGTCGATCAGCAGGTGGTTCTCTTCCATGTGCCAGCCGCGGGGACGGGCAACAACAACGGCCAAGGGAGCGTCGCTGCGGAGGCGGTATTCCTTGCCCTCGGGCGAGGTGTAGCTCAGGGTGCCCTGGGCGGCATCGCGGAGGTTGAGGATCGCGTCGATGACGTTGGGCCATGTGGGCGTGCTGGCGTCCTCGAGGTCCGCGAGCCACACCTTGGCGCCGGAGTTCAAGGCGTTGATGGCCATTTTGGCGGGAGTTGCAGGGCCGGTCATCTCAACGCGGCGGTCCTGCAAAGCTGCGGGTGCCTCGGCAACTTTCCAGTCGCCGTCGCGGATTTCCCGGGTCTCCGGCAGGAAGTCCAGGCGGCTGGTGTCAGCAACCTTCCGGCGCTTGACCTTCCGCGCCTCCAGGAGCTCGTTGCGGGTGCCGGCGAAACGCTTGTGCAGTTCCTCGATGAAAGCCAGTGCCTTGGGGGTGAGGATTTCCTCGGCGCGATCGATCGGCCGGGGATCAGTGACTGTGATAGCCATGTGGCGGTGTCCTTTTCTAGAGTGCGCTGGCGGCGTTGGCGTGCGCAGCATTGGCTACGGCGGTCGCTACATCGGCGGCAACATGGGGATCGAAGACGCTGGGGATAATGTAACTCGCGTTGAGCTCATCGTCAGCTACCCGGTTGGCAATTGCCTCGGCGGCGGCCACCAGCATGTTCGGCGTAATGTCCGATGCTCCGGCGTCCAGCAGGCCCCGGAAGAAGCCGGGGAAGGCCAGCACGTTGTTGATCTGGTTCGGGAAGTCGCTGCGGCCGGTAGCAACCACGGCTGCGTGCTTGGACGCGACCACGGGATCGATTTCCGGCGTGGGGTTGGCCATGGCGAACACGATCGAGTCCTCGGCCATTGATGCCACCTGCTCTTCGCCGATCACGTGCGGGGCGCTGACGCCGATGAAGACGTCCGCTCCCTTGAGGGCGTCGTGCAGGGTTCCGGAGAAGCCTTCTTGGTTGGTGTTCGCGGCGATCCAGCTGCGGTGCTCGTCGTTGTATTCCTCGCCGGAGTGGATGGCGCCGGAGCGGCCGGCGGCGATGATGTGCTGTGCGCCCTGGGCCTTGAGGAGCTGGATGATGGCCGAGCCGGCAGCGCCGACGCCCGAAACTACGATCTTGACCTCGGAGAGCTTCTTGTCCACGACGCGGAGCGCGTTGACCAAGGCTGCGAGCGTGACGATCGCGGTGCCGTGCTGGTCATCGTGGAACACCGGGATGTCCAGTTCTTCGCGGAGGCGGTTCTCGATCTCAAAGCAACGCGGTGCAGCGATGTCTTCGAGGTTGATGCCGCCGTAGACCGGAGCCATGGCTTTGGCGATCATGATGATTTCTTCGGTGTCCTGGGTGTCCAGGCAGACCGGCCAGGCGTCAACGTTGGCGAACTGCTTGAACAGCGCAGCCTTGCCTTCCATGACGGGCAGGGCAGCGGCGGGGCCGATGTTGCCAAGGCCCAGCACGGCGGAGCCGTCGGTGAGGACTGCGATGGTGTTGCGCTTGACCGTCAGGTTGCGGGCTGCGGCCGGGTCTTCTGCAATGGCCATGCAAACGCGGGCGACGCCGGGAGTGTAGGCACGGGACAGATCGTCGCGGTTGCGCAGGGCGACCTTGGGGACGACTTCGAGCTTGCCACCGAGGTGCATGAGGAAGGTGCGGTCGGAGACGTGCTGGACGGTGACGCCGTCGAGGGCATTCAGGGCGTCCTTCACGCGGGCTGCGTGGTCGTCGTCGGTGGTGTTGCAGGTGACGTCAACAACGATCGTCTCGTGGTGGGATTCCGTGACATCCAGCGCGGTGATCGCTGCACCGGCTGCGCCGACGGCTGCTGCCAGTTCGCTGGTAGCTGTGAAGCTCGACGGTGCGGCGACGCGCAGGGTGATCGAGTTTCCGGGGCTCGGATTCGCCATTGAAATTCCTCCTGTAAGGCCCGTTCCCGGGCCGCCGTTCCAAACTGAATGTTTTCGTATTATGGATATTATTATCTACAAAGTGGAAACACAACCCCCTGCTTGGTCATGTTCGGTGTCGTCGCGCAGGTGGGCGCTGTGCTGTATGTTGGGTGTTCTAAGCAATTCTTTTCACGATGCGGATAAGAGTTGTCGGAATCTGAGTCATTGGAGACAAGGGAATGGCTGAAAAAGCCTCCGGAGGCGTGCAGTCCGTTGAGCGCGTCTTTGAACTGCTGGAACTGATCACGGACGCGGGCGGCGACGTCACCCTGAGCGAACTTTCGTCGTCCACTGACCTGCCCCTGCCCACCATCCACCGCCTGCTCCGCACGCTGGTGTCCCTCGGCTACATCCGTCAGCTGCCCAACCGCCGCTACGCGCTGGGCCCCCGGCTCATCCGGCTCGGCGAAGGTGCAAGCAAGCAACTCGGCGCCGTGGCCCGTCCGCAGCTGAAGACGCTGGTGGAACGCCTCGGCGAGACCTCCAACATGGCGGTGTTGGATTCGGACATGGTCATTTACGTGGCCCAGGTCCCGTCCATGCACTCCATGCGCATGTTCACCGAGGTCGGCCGCCGCGCCCACACGCACGACACCGGCGTGGGCAAAGCCATCCTCGCCCAGTTGGACGACGAGGTTGTCCGTGGCATCGTGGCCCGCACCGGCATGCCCACTCCCACGGCCAAGAGCATCGGTGACATCGACTCCTTGCTCGCGGACCTCAAGCTCATCCGCGAACGCGGCTACTCCATTGACGAGGAAGAGCAGGAGCTCGGCGTGCGCTGCTTCGCCATGGCCGTGCCCAATGCGCCCACGCCCACGGCGATCTCCGTCTCCGGCCCCATCACCCGCGTTGACCAGAGCTTCGCCGACCGCGCCGTGCCCATGCTTCGCGAGGCTGCCATGGCGATCTCCGCGGAGCTGAACCAGAACTGATTTTCTTTCGCCGAGTTGCCAGATAATGCCCATGTTTTCCAAAAACATGGGCATTATCTGTCATCTCGGCGCGGGTGTTGAGCGGGTGGCTTTCCTCAGCATGGAGTTCACCACCATTGGGTGAACCGGCCGGACCACGCCGAAGTACAGCTTGCCCCGCCACCCTTTAAGCTCGACGGCGGTAGTCACCCTGATGAGTCGGCTCACCGGATCCACCCCGATGGCGGCCGCGAAGTTCAAGTGCCTGTCCCGGACGTAGATCAGGGCTTCTTCGCCCGCCTGGTCCGTCACCTTGAACGTGTCCTGCGGGGCCTTGGGAATGCCGATCAAGGGCACCAATGCCTGACGCATACCCATTGCGGCGGCAACCCAACGCGGCATGGACTCCAAGGAGAACAGCCGCCCCGCCCACTCTCCGGGGTCCGTCCCGGCTCCGTCCGGGAGCGGGGCCAGGCAAACATCGGCGTAGTCCGGCTTCGGAATTTCGCGAAAGGCAAGGGAGCGGAAGCAGGGAGCCTGTTCAGTCATGGCCTGATCCTACGGTGCGAAGCGTGCAGGTGACCTCCCCACGCGAGTGAATGCCGCCGTCGTACATTCCACGTAAGCCGACAAAAGGCGGCAGTGTCCCCCAAGGAAACACTGCCGCCTGCTGTCATCTGGGCGGGTTGGAGTTAGTGCTCCGACGCGCTGGACGTCTTGAGCGGGACTTCCTTGCCGTCCGCGTCGATGAGCTTGCCGTTCTCGAAGCGGTCGCCTTCGCTGAGGCACTTGATGTCCTCTTCGCTGACGATCCGGTCGGTGCCCGCGACGAACACTGACTGGTTGTCCGAGTTGCCGGCCTTGAGGTGGTTGAAGAGGATGTTCAGCAGGATGGCCATGACGGCTGCCGAGCTGATGCCGGAGTGGAAGATCGTGGAGAACCAGGACGGGAAGGCGTCGTAGAAGGAAGGCGCGGCGATGGGGATCATGCCGAAGCCGATGGACGCCGCCACGATGATCAGGTTCATGTTGTTCTTGTACTCAACCTTGGCCAGGGTACGGATACCGCTGGCTGCAACGGTACCGAACAGTACGACGCCGGCGCCGCCCAGGACTGGGGTTGGAACCGCTGCGACAACGCGGCCCAGGATCGGCAGGAGGCCCAGGATCACCAGGATGAGGCCGCCGGCGCTGACCACAAAGCGGCTCTTGATACCCGTGATGGCAACGAGGCCGACGTTCTGGGCGAAGGCGCTCTGCGTGAAGGAGTTGAACAGCGGGGAGATGGCGCTGGAGAGCATGTCGGCGCGGAGGCCGTCGCCGATGCGGCGGGAGTCCACCTTGGTGTCCACGATCTCGCCCACTGCGATGATGTCTGCCGAAGTTTCGGTCAGGGTCACCAGGATGACGATAAGCATGGAAATGATAGCGGCGATTTCAAAGGTGGGAGCTCCGAAAGCAAACGGCGTGGGGAATGCGACGATGTCGCCCTGCCCAACCTTGGAGAAGTCTGCCATGCCTGCCACGAAAGCGATGATGGTGCCGATGACCATGGCCAGCAGAATGGAGAGCCGGGAGATGGCGGCATTGCCCACCTTGCTGAGGAGCAGGACCACGCCCATGGTTGCTGCTGCGAGCCCGATGTTGGCCATGCTGCCGTAGTTATCGGCCTTGGCGTTGCCGCCCATGGCCCAGTTTGCTGCCACCGGCATCAGTGTGAGGCCGAT
This sequence comes from Arthrobacter sp. M2012083, assembly GCF_000281065.1. Classification (GTDB taxonomy): domain Bacteria; phylum Actinomycetota; class Actinomycetes; order Actinomycetales; family Micrococcaceae; genus Arthrobacter. The sequence goes on along the minus strand of NZ_AKKK01000062.1, from coordinate 110,211 downwards.
AGTGGTGATCACGGTTCCGGTAACCACCGGTGGGAAGAACTTGATGATCTTGGAGAACAGGGGAGTGATCGCCAAGCCAATCAGCGAGGCCACAATGACCGAGCCGAACACCGCCTGGATCCCGCCACCACCTTGGACGATCGCCACCATGGTGGAAACACCGGCGAAGGAAACACCCTGTACCAGCGGCAACTGCGAGCCGAAGAACGGAATGCCGACGGTCTGCAGGATGGTGGCCAGGCCGCCAACGAACAAACAAGCGGCGATGAGGAGGCCGATGTCCTGCGAGGACATGCCGGCAGCCGCGCCGATGATCAGCGGCGGGGCAATGATTCCCCCATACATGGTGAGGACGTGCTGGAAGCCGTAAGCGAAGGTGCTTCCGATGGAGAGCCGCTTGTCCTCGGGACGTTCCGGCTTGTGCGCCTGCGAAGCGGTATTCGCAGGGCGGGATTTCTTCTTGATGTTCATGGCAGACTTCCTGGGTTCATGGCAGACGTCTTCGTCTGGCTAACTGTGTCTGGCTAACAAAATCTTGGGTTGTTTGGGGTTGGGTTTGCGTGCAGGCCCGGCCTTGCGGGGTGCCGTTGTGGGGCCTGCACGCAAACCCTTGGGAGGTGCGTTTTTAGTGCTGGTTTGGTGCGGGCTTAGCAGAAGCCGGCGATGCCGCTCCAGGCAACGGGTGCAGCTTCGATGTTCTCGCGCTGGACAGTTGCTTCGATAAGGCCATACGGGCGGTCCGCGGCGAAGAAGACCTCGTTGGGGTTGTCCAGGCCGAACGGGCTCAGGTCAACCAGGAAGTGGTGCTTGTTGGGCATGGAGAACTTGATCTCGTCCACTTCGCTGTGTGCTTCCAGGACCTTCTTGCCCATGTCGAACAGCGTCTGCTGCAGGGCGTGGGAGTAGTTTTCGGTAAAGCCTTCGAGCAGGAGGGCTTTGATGTCCTCGTAGCTCTTGTTGAAGTCCGTGCCGGCGAAGTCCAAGTTCGTGTTGTAGCGCCAGCGGGCGGATACATCGGTGGCCAGGATGCGGTCGGTGGTTTCCGGCAGGGTGGTGTACTTGTCGCGCGGGTAGCCGACAAAACCGGACTGCGTGGTCTTCAGGACGGTCAGGTCCTTGAGGCCGGAAATCACGTGGGTGGTTGCGCCATCACGGACGACGACGGCGGTACGCACCTCTTGCCCGTTGCGGACAAAGCTGTGGTCGTGTCCCTCTCCGTGGGCCTGGATGCGATCCCAGCTGTACGCTTCGGCTTCCCAGCGGCCACCGGTAACCCAGTCGAATCCGCCGGTGAAGTGGTTAGCGAGGCGAAGCAGGAAGGACTCAGGTGAGCCTACGCCTTCACGGGCAAAGGCGTAGACCGTGTTCTTCTGGGTGTCGGTGGCAACGACGTGGCCGTTGTCGCCTTCGAGGTGGGCCGCCTGGAAATCGCCGCGCAGCTGCGAGGTGACGTTCAAGTCTTCAATGTGGTGGCGGTCGGTATCCCGGGTGACCTTGACGACGCGGACTTCTGCCTTGCCGTACTGGTTTTCGCCGAGGACGATGTTGTTGCTCATGGTCATATCCCAACTTCTGTGAGGTGGAACCTAGGTTCCATCAATGAAATTAAGCGCGTGTTTCCACTGCGTTTCTGGTGGAGCCGACCCAACAAAAAAGAGCCAGCATCCATGGATGCCAGCTCATTACGACCCTGCCTGCTGCTCTCAGGTTACGTGACCTACGCCACGAACTGATTCGAGAGTAGCGCACTAATTCGTCTTGTGTATACGGGTTTCGAAGGATCGTTATGAACCATCCAAATGTGACCGGAGCAACTCACTTCGCCTCCCAAGGGGTCTTGACGCCTGCTTTCATCGCTGCCTACACTTTCCACATAACAATAAAAGTTTTCCGAAGAGCGGAAACTGCTGGCATGAGAAAGAGGAGGAACAGATGGACTCGAAGGATACGAACAACGTCGTGGAATTCCCGGCGCCGGGTCAGGAGCTGTACCTGCCCTTCGGTGCGACAGATCCCGACTTCTACATTCCGGCCGACTGTGACCGCAAGGCCGGCGGGTTCTCCCGTTGGCTGCGCGCGCTCCCTGTGTTCGGCCGGCAGCGCCCCTGAGATCTCCTGCATCAGCGGGGCGCGGACTCTGCGCAACAGAGCCAACGAGGCGGGTGATACCTGGGGAGGTATCGCCCGCTTTTCCGTGTGCTGCCCTACGCCTGCCCGACCTGCCCTACGCCTGCCCGTCTGCCCATTTAGACGTCCGGCTGCGGGTTAGACGGGAGGAGTCGTCTGACCCGCAGCAAGCCGTCTAAGCGGACTTTTCCACATAGGACCAAGCCCGCCTGGCCCAGGCTTGCGGGGTCTGGCCAAGCTTGGTTCATGACCAAGGCACACCTCAGGGAGCTCCCGCCGGGCATGGATCTATGGCGAACGAGCGAACTAAACGAGGCAGGATTCAATGCCCGCGCCATAGCGGCCCTTGTGCGGAGGGGAGTGCTGGTAAGGCTCCGCCGAGGTTGCTACATCCGTGGAAGCATCTGGGCGGGGCAAAAACCTTGGATGAGAAGCCGACAGCTGATCGCTGCACACGCACATGGGACACTTACGACGTCGGGCGGCGGCTTGGTCTATAGCCACACTTCCGCGGCACGTCTCCATCGATTGTTTCTGTGGGACGTTGACGACCGCGTGCACATAACGCAGAAGAAGACGCCGTCGCCTATCTCGCATGGACGCGATGTAGTCGCCCATTCCAGAGGGCTCAACGAGGCCGACGTGGTTCTCGTGGACGGGCTGCAGTGCACATCCCTGGAGGTTACCGTCGTGGATTGCTGCCTGGCCTTGAACTCCAGGCAAGCCTTGATCTTGATGGATCATGCACTCCGCATTGGTGCGGATTTCGCCCGGATGGAGAAAATGTGCGTTGCGCTGGCTGGAAGAGGCGGCGTGCTGACGCTGCGCCGAGTCCGCCAAAATGCGGACCCTCGTTCCGAGTCTCCCGGGGAAACCCTGACCCGCGAGCTACTCCTGCGTCTCCGGATTGAACAACCCGAACTTCAAGTGGAAGTCCGCACGGTTGAAGGCAGTCATCGCCTCGACTTCGCATGGCGCAGCAAGAAAGTGGCCATGGAGTTCGACGGGCGCACCAAATACTTCGATTACGAGCCAACGGATGAGGTGATCTTTAAGGAGAGGCAACGCGAAAAGGCCCTGACTGAGCTCGGCTGGACCTTCATTCGGATCAAATGGCGGGATCTGTTCCAGGAGCACGAGTTCAAGAATCGTGTTCTTCGTGCTCTCCATGCGGCCGGATAGACGGCTCCCTGCGCATTAGACGACTCCTGCCGTCTAATGCGCAGGTAACCATCGAGGCGGGCGGCCCAGGAGAGCCAGAACCTACCCCGCAACCAACTTCCGCGCCGCGGCCGAGTGCTCAGCGATGAGCCCGGCCACGTCCAGCCCGGGAATCGCACCATCCACAACTCGCCAAGCACCGCCCACCATCACGCGGTCGGCACGGTCGGCCCCGCAAAGCAACAACGCGGCCACGGGATCATGGCTTCCGGAGAACCGCAGCTCGTCGGGCTTGAACAGGGCCAAGTCCGCCTGAAATCCGGGAGCCAGCTGCCCAATGTCGGAGCGCCCCAGAACGGCAGCGGATCCACGAGTGGCCCACCCCAGCGCCCGCTCCACGGGAACGGAAGCGCCGTAGCGGAGCCGCTGCAGATACAGGGCTTGCCGAGCTTCGAGGATCATGTTGGAAGCATCGTTCGACGCCGACCCATCCACCCCCAGCCCCACGGGCACGCCCGCCGATTCAAGTTCCAAGACCCGCGCAGTCCCGGAGGCGAGGCGCATGTTGGAAGTGGGACAATGCGCGACGGCGGTGCCCGCGGCTCCCAGCCTGGCGATCTCGTCGTCGTTGAAATGGATGCCGTGCCCAAGCCAGGTGCGGGATCCCAACCAGCCCACGGATTCCAAGTAGTCCACGGTCCGCAGCCCGAACATGGAGCGGCAGAAATCTTCCTCGTCAATGGTCTCGGCAAGGTGCGTGTGCAGCCGGACATCGAAGCGTTCGGCCATCGCAGCAGATTCGGCCATGATCTCCTTGGTCACCGAGAAGGGCGAGCACGGGGCAAGCGCGATCTGCACAACAGCCCCATCGCCGGTCTCGTGGTACTGGCGAATCAGCCGTTCGCTGTCCGCAAGGATCGCTTCAGGCGACTGGACCGTGGTCCTGGGCGGCAGCCCGCCGTCGTCCTCTCCCAAAGTCATGGATCCACGGGTCAACGTGGCGCGCATCCCCATGGCGCGAACTGCGGCTACTTCGATGTCGATGGCGTCTTCCATGCCTTCGGGGAAAAGATAGTGGTGGTCGGCGGCAGTGGTGCAGCCGGAGAGCAGCAACTCGGCAAGCGCAACCTGCACTGCGAGCTCCAGGCTGCGCGGGGTCAGCCGAGCCCACACCGGGTACAGGTTTTGCAGCCACGGGAACAACGGCGCGTTGGCCACGGGGCCCCATGCGCGGGTGAGGGTTTGGTAGAAGTGGTGGTGCGTGTTGATGAGCCCGGGAAGAATGACGTGCCCGGACGCGTCAAAAACGGAATCAACAGACGGCTGTCCTCCCGAAGGCACCAACTCCACGATTTTTCCATCAGAAACCACCAGGCCGCCGCCGGCATCGAGGTCGTTTGCAGTGAAGATACCCAGGGGGTTCTTGATCCAAAGCCGGGTGGGGGAGTGTGACATGGCGGGTTCCTTGTCTGGTCGGCGTGTACGCGTTCCAGCTCAGTTAGGCCCTGTCTGCTGATCCAGGTTACTGGGCCGTCAGAATGCGGGCCAGTCCGAAAAGCGTAGAATGCTCGACGGCGGCAGTCAACGCCTGCGGGATGGTGCTTGCGGTCACATTCGGGTACGAGCCCGGCACCAGCCCAGAGCACTAAGTAATTTCGCATCACGAAATTAAATTTTCAAAAAACTATGGCGCGGCTCACAAGCCCGGTGCTACGCTCTAACTGCCAAAGGCGGGCACCCGGACCTCGGGAAGCTATCTACCAGGCGCAACTTAACCTTCATCGCACATGCTGAAGCCTGGTAACCAAGCTAACTGGAGCTCCTCTCTGTAGCGCCCCCAAACAGGTCACCTGGCTTCCTCAGCACTAAGGAAGTCGCAACATGAGTACAACCGTCACGGCCGAGCAATTCCTGGCCACATCCATTGAGCTGGCAACAGCCAATGTCCTCAACAGTGGGGGCCCCTTCGGCGCCGTCATTGTCACCGCGGACGGACGAGCCTTCGAAGGCGTCAACCGCGTTACCGCCACGAACGATCCCACCGCACACGCAGAAGTCACGGCCATCCGTAACGCCTGCCGCGAACTCGGAACCTTCGATCTCAGCGGAGCAACCCTCTACACCAGTTGCGAGCCATGCCCCATGTGCTTGGCCTCCGCACTCTGGGCACGCGTTGACCGCGTGTTCTTTGCCGCAGACCGTCACGACGCCGCATCCGTCGGCTTCGACGACGCTGTCTTCTACGAGTACTTCGAGAACGACAACCGGGACGCGCTGATGCCGGTAGCCAAGCTGGAACTGGGCGACCCCCAGGCTCCGGCGGCCCTCCAGCCGTTCAACACATGGAACACGCTTGATTCCAGGATTGATTACTAGGGCCCGGTGGCTGACATGAATATCCTGGATAACGCAGAAATGCAGACAGCGGCTGAGAAGCAGGCTGCGCTCTTTCCCCAAGGAGACGGCGCAGAGCCCACAGCGGCAAAGCACACGGCAACCGGCCTGGCAGATGGAAACAAGAAGCCCCCGGTGTCGAATTCCTTCCTGGACAAGTTCTTCCAGATCTCGAAGCGTGGCTCAACGCTGGCCCGCGAATTCCGCGGCGGCTTGGTCACCTTCTTCACCATGGCGTACATCGTCATCCTGAATCCGCTCATCCTGGGTGGCTTCTCGGCGGAAAACGCTCCTACCGACGTCGCCGGCGGCTGGCTCTCAGCTGCGCAGGTTGGCGCCGTCACCGGACTGACCGCCGGCGTCATGACCATCATTTTCGGTCTCGTCGCCAACCTGCCCTTCGGCCTCGCAGCCGGTTTGGGCATCAACTCGTTCCTCGCCGTCGCGGTCATCCAGGAAGTCACGTGGCCAGAAGCCATGGGCCTGGTGGTCATCAACGGCATCCTGATCGTTCTCTTCGGTGCTACCGGCGCCCGGACGGCGATCTTCAAGGCAGTCCCGAAGGAACTCAAGGCCGCCATCACCGTTGGCATTGGCCTCTTCATCGCCTTCATCGGCTTCGTGGATTCCGGGTTCGTTCGAGCAACCACGGGCGGCCCACCGGTCCAGCTCGGCGACAACGGCTCCATCACGTCCATCCCCACCCTCGTCTTTATTATTGGACTGCTGACCATGGGCATCCTCGTGGCACGCAAAATCCAGGGCGGCTTGCTGATCGGCATCGTCGCCACCACCATCCTCGCCGCTGTTGCCGAGGCCGTGTTCCACATCGGCCCGGGCAGCGCTGACAACCCGGGCGGCTGGCACCTCAACGTGCCCATCCTGTCGAGCCAGCTGGTGTCCGTCCCGGACCTCAGCCTCGTTGGCCAGTTCGATCTCTTCGGCTCCTTTGCCAGAATCGGCGGATTGGCTGCGACGATGTTGGTCTTCACCCTGGTGTTCACCAACTTCTTTGACGCCATGGGCACCATGACGGGCCTGGCCAAGAGTGCAGGCGTGGCACACAAAGACGGCACGTTCCCCAAACTGAAGTCAGCCTTCATTGTTGAAGGCATGGGTGCAGTGGTGGGCGGTGCCACGTCCGGTTCGTCCAACACCGTGTACATCGACTCGGCGGCGGGCATCGGCGAAGGCGCGCGGACCGGCTTGGCCTCTGTGGTCACCGGCCTGCTGTTCCTGGGCTCCATGTTCTTCACGCCGCTCACCTCGGTGGTCCCGCTGGAAGTAGCAGCAGCAGCCCTGGTGGTAGTGGGTGCGATGATGATGGCGCAGATCCGCGAGATCAAGTTCACCAAGTTCTCCATCGCGCTCCCGGCGTTCCTGACCATCGTGACCATGCCGCTGACGTACTCCATCGCCAACGGCATCGGCGTCGGCTTCATCTCCTTCGCGGTGATCAGCGCGGCGTCGGGCAAAGCCAAGAAGGTCCACCCGCTCATGTGGGTGGTCACGGCAGGCTTCATCATCTACTTCGCCCGCGGCCCGATCAACGCACTGATGGGCGTCTAGCCCGGAGCCGCACCCGCGCCGGCGGGTACACCTTCCGGCACTCCGATCGGCGGTCCGCCGGTACCCACCGCACGAATAGGCGTCCGCCGTCGTCGTCCCTCTGTAACAGGCACGACGGCGGGCGGCGGCCCTGATGATTCAGGGACGGGCACCGACGCTCCGTCAGGGAACGGGGGCAGGGAGATGAAGCCCTTGCCCCCGTTCCTATGAACTCCCACTTTTACTGATTAACCGCGACTACCCCTCAACACCCTCTGGAAATGAGAATATGAGGCAAGATCGCGCACTGCTCCGACCGGGCCATCTGGCCGGGACACCTGGAATAAGGATGTGTTGCCATGCTGGATCTGATGCCTTCACTGGGCAGCTGGCGGCCTGCGGTCTCCGGCCAACTGTGTGCTGTGGCCACGATCGTAGGGACCGGCGGCTCGGTGCCGCGGCCTATGGGGACCTCCATGATGGTCTCCGAAAACGGTGAAATCCTGGGCAGCTTGTCCGGAGGTTGCGTGGAAGGCGCCGTGGTGGAGGCGGCCCTGGAAGCAATGCGCGACGGCGGCCCTCGCCTTGAATCCTTTGGCTACAGTTCCGAGGATGCGTTCGCCGTCGGACTAACCTGTGGAGGGGAACTGGAAGTCCACATCCAGCCGCTCCGGGCCGGATCACCTGAACTTTCTGTTTTTGCTGAAACCCAGCGTCCTGCAGCCCTGATCCGCCGCCTCGATGCCCACGGCGGAGTCATGGTGGTCCATGATCCCGTGCGGTTCCGGGCCATGGAATCCGAGGAACTGGCCAAGCTGCTGGGTGACCACCCCTCCACACTTTTCGCCGCCGCCGCCCAGGTTGAACCCCTGCTCCAAGGTGGCCGCGCCGGCTTGGTCCGCTTGGCCCCGCCCGAGGGTTGCATCGATGGCTGGGTCACCACTGAGAGGCTGGCTTTGCCCCCACAAGAGGAAACGCAGCCCGAGCCCATCACCTTGTTCGTGGAAAGCCGGTTGCCGGCAGCCCGGATGCTGATCTTCGGTGCCAACGACTTCGGAGCTGCCCTGCTCCCGGCCGGGCAACTCCTCGGCTACAACGTCGCGCTGTGCGACGCCCGGCCAGCTTTCGCGACGCAAAGCCGCTTCGCAGGCGCAGACCACGTGGTCACCGAGTGGCCGCATCGTTACCTGGAAGCCGAGGCAGCGGCGGGTCGCATCGATTCCCGCACTGTGGTGTGCGTCCTGACTCACGACCCCAAGTTCGACATCCCCTTGCTTGAGGGAGCCCTCCGGTTGAACCTGGCGTACGTCGGTGCGATGGGTTCCCGTCGCAGCCACCGCCAACGGATCGACGCCTTGCTCGAGGCAGGCACTCCACCGGAGTCCCTGGAACGGCTGCATTCACCCATCGGGTTGAACCTCGGCGCCGTGACCCCTGCCGAAGTGGCGGTTTCCATCACGGCAGAAATCATCGCTGAGCGTGGTGCTGGCCAGAAGACTTCCAAGGCACCCGGGTTCCCGTCGCTCAAGGACAGCACTGGCCCGATCCACCCGGCACCAACTCACACATCACCTCAACACCTCACTCAGGAGGACCCATGGACATGAACACCATCGAGGCTGTGGTCCCCACCACGGACCCGGCGCAATGGCGCGACGGCGATGCCTGGCTCGCCGGAGGCACTGTCCTTTTCTCCTACGGCAGCACCGTCCTCAAACGGCTCCTCGACCTCGGCAACGCAGAGTGGCCCGCCATCTCCATCTCAGACGAAGGCATCGAACTTGCCGCCACCTGCACCGTCGCCGAGCTCTACGCCCTGCCGCGGTCGGCGGAAACAGCAAACCGTGAATGGCCCGGATTGGCGCTGATCCGCCCGTGCTGCGACTCGTTCGTGGCCTCGTTCAAGATCTGGAACATGTCCACGGTGGGCGGCAACATTTGCACCGGCCTTCCGGCAGGACCCATGACTTCACTGTGCGCGGGACTTGACGGCGAAGCCACCATCCTCAGCCCGGACGGCACCTGCCGCAAGGTTCCGGTGGCCGACGTCGTCACCGGCGATATGCAGACGGTCCTGGCGCCGGGGGAGTTGCTCCGCAGCATCCACCTGCCCGCCAGCGCACTCTCCGCAAGGGTTGCCTTCCGGCGCTTGTCGCTCAGCAACCTGGGCCGCTCGGGCGTGCTGCTGATCGGGCGGCTCGACCCCGACGGCGGTTTGGTCATCACGGTGACAGCGTCCACCAAAAGGCCGGTGCAACTGAGGTTCCCCGCCGGGCAGGTTCCTGACGCCGGGACGCTGGCTGACGCCGTCGGCGATTCCATACCGTGGCCGCTGTACCACGACGACATCCACGGGCTGCCTGCATGGCGGCGCGACATGACCTTCAAGCTGGCCGAGGAAATCCGGGCCGAGCTGCTGGGCGAATCGATGACCGTTTCCGGCGATTTCTGGCCGCCGCACAACACCTCGCCCCAGCCGTCCACCCAGCCAGCCGTACCAAGCACCCAGCAGAAGGAGGCCCGCAATGGCAATTGAGATCAACGGTGCTGCCTCACAGGCCACACCCCGCCCAGGTCAATGCCTCCGCACTTTCCTTCGCGAGGAGGGCAACTTCGGCGTGAAGAAGGGCTGCGATGGCGGCGACTGCGGTGCCTGCACCGTGCACGTCGATGGCACCCCCGTCCACAGCTGCATCTACCCGGCAGTCCGCGCCGAAGGCAAAACGGTCACCACCATCGAGGGCCTGTCCAAGGATGGTGAACTACACCCTGTGCAGGAGCAGTTCCTTGAAGCCCAGGGCTTCCAATGCGGTTTCTGCACTGCGGGCATGATGATGACGGCCGCGACGTTCGACGACGAGCAACGCGCCAACCTGCCCCGCAACCTCAAGGGAAACCTTTGCCGCTGCACCGGCTACCGCTCCATCGCGGACGCGGTCTGCGGTCACAGCGGCGATCACGCTGGCGAACATCAGCACGACGCCGGAGCTGACGTTTCGGGAGCACATTCGGTGCCGGGGGCGCAGCCTCCCGCCGCTGTCCCAGCCACGCCCGGCCAGCTCGGGGACAACGTTCCCGCACCCGCCGGTCAAGCCGTGGTGACAGGAACCGCCCGCTATGCCTTGGATGTTCCGGCTGAACAACTCCCAGGGCTGCTGCACATGAAGCTCCTGCGTTCGCCGTATCCGCATGCCCGGATCGTGTCCATCGACAAGGCTCCGGCTTTGGCTGTTCCTGGCGTCGTCGCGGTTTTCACCCACGAAGACGCACCGCAGCTGCTGTTTTCCAGTGCCCAACACGAAAATTACACCGACGACCCGGACGACTCGCGCGTTCTGGACAACGTGGTGCGGTTCATTGGGCAACGGGTTGCCGCTGTCGTAGCCGAATCCGTGGGCGCTGCCGAGGCCGGGGCCCGGGCACTGGCGGTGCAGTACGAACTCCTGGAGCCGGTGTTCACTCCACAGGAGGCCATCCTCCCCGGAGCCCCGGCGATTCATGGGGAAAAGGATGGCGTTTTCTCGCGGATCTCCCGCCCGCTCCAGAATGTGGTGGCCGAGGTCCATGCCGAACTGGGCAGCGTGGCCGACGGCTTTGCGGCCGCCGACTTCATTCACGAGCACACGTACCAGACGCAGCGTGTGCAGCACGTGGCGATGGAAACCCACGCGTCCATCGCCTGGTTGGATAACGACGGCCGCTTGATGATCCGTTCCTCCACCCAGGTGCCATTCCTGGTGAAGCGGACGCTGAGCCGGGTGTTCAACCTGGCACCTGAGAGTATCCGGGTAGTGGCCGGACGGGTGGGCGGTGGCTTCGGCGGAAAGCAGGAAGTCCTCACTGAAGACCTGGTGGCCCTCGCAGCCCTTGCACTGCGGAGGCCCGTGCAGCTGGAATTCACCCGTACCGAGCAGTTCACGGCGACCACCACCCGGCACCCCTTCACCATCCACCTCAAGGCCGGCGCCAGCCGCGATGGGTCGCTCACTGCGCTGCAGTTGAACGTCCTCACCAACACCGGCGCCTACGGAAACCATGCTCCCGGCGTCATGTTCCACGGCTGTGGAGAGTCTTTGGCGGTCTACAAGTGCGTGAACAAGAAAGTGGATGCCCACGCCGTGTACACCAACACCGTCCCCGCGGGTGCTTTCCGGGGTTATGGGTTGAGCCAGATGATCTTCGCAATCGAGTCGGCCATTGACGAACTCGCCATCGGCATTGGCATGGATCCGCTCGAGTTCCGGCTCAAGAACATGGTCCGGCCAGGCGATCACATGCTCTCCACAACACCGGAGCCCGAGGAAGACGTCCACTACGGAAGCTATGGCCTGGACCAGTGCGTTTCCTTGGTGCGGGACGCTCTGGACCGCGGCAAGGAACGCTACCGGGCGGCCGGTCTGGATGACCTCGGGCCGGACTGGGTGGTCGGGGAAGGTTCAGCCCTCTCCATGATCGACACCGTCCCGCCCCGCGGCCACTTCGCCCACACCCGGGTGAGCTTGGAAGCGAACGGTAGGTTCGCCGTCGACGTCGGTACTGCGGAATTCGGGAACGGCACCACAACCGTCCATGCCCAACTGGCTGCCACGGCCTTGGCTACGACGGCGTCCAAAGTGACGGTGCGGCAGTCCGATACCGACCTCGTGGAGCATGACACCGGCGCGTTCGGTTCGGCCGGAACCGTGGTGGCCGGAAAGGCGACATTGGGTGCGGCGCTGGAACTCGCCACCCGAATTCAGACGGTCGCGGCATCACTGACCGGAGCCGCCCTGACTGATTGCCGCTTGGTGGACGGCGCCGTTGAATGCGGAGATCGCACGGTACCGCTGACGGAAATCGTCGACGCCGCCCGGTTGCAGGGCGTTCGGCTCGCCACGGATGGCAACTGGGGAGGGACGCCGCGCTCGGTGGCGTTCAACGTTCACGGCTTCCGGGTTGCTGTTAATACGGGAACCGGTGAGCTGCGGATCCTGCAGAGTGTCCAGGCAGCCGACGCCGGTGTGGTGGTGAATCCGCGGCAGTGTCGTGGCCAGATCGAGGGCGGCATTGCGCAGGCCCTGGGTGCGGTGCTTTACGAGGAAGTGAAAGTGGACGACGCCGGACGGGTCACCACGGACATCCTGCGGCAGTACCACATTCCGTCGTTTGCGGACGTGCCCCGGAGCGAGGTCTATTTCGCCACCACCAACGACTCCACAGGCCCTCTCGGCGCCAAGTCCATGAGCGAGAGTCCGTTCAATCCAGTGGCTCCCGCCTTGGCCAACGCGATCCGGAACGCCACCGGGATCCGCTTCGGCGAGCTGCCCATCGCGCGGGACAAGATCTACTTGGCGCTCCGCGACCGCACCACTGCACCCGTCTAACCCAACCCAGCTGAGTCGCAGTTGAGGTCGTTCTGAGCGTTCAAAACGACCACAACTGCTCCTTACTTGGGGGAGACGGCGAGCTCCATGAACACGCTGTCCGGGTCCAGGGTGTAATCCCCGAAGGGCGGGCACTCCGTGAATCCGTGCCGGGCATACAGACGACGGGCTGGGGCGAAGTAGTCCTCGGTTCCCGTTTCCAGGCTCACGCGCCCGTAACCCAAGCGGGCAGCTTCGGCCACGATGTGTTCCAGCATTTGGGTGGCCACTCCGCGTCCGCGGGCGATGGACGTCGTGCGCATTGACTTGATCTCTGCATGCCCGGGTGACAGCACCTTCAGCGCTCCGCACCCCAGCAGGGTGCCGTCCTCGCGGGCTGTCCAGAACGTAACCGACTCGTGCTTCAACGCCGAGTGGTCCAGTGCATGAACGCTTTCCGCAGGAGACGTGGCGAACATATCGGCCAGGTGCTCGCTGAGGAGCTGGTGGACATCCGGTCGTGCGGGATCATCAATTGCGATGCGGATCATGTCCCTAAATTTACCCGCCGCTACCTGTCCAGCCCGCCGCTACCCGCCGCTACCCGTCCAACAGATGCAGCTGGTCCTTCGTGTCCAGGTCCTCGCCGGAGCACAGGTCGCTGCAGTCCACCAAGTCGACGAGTCCCGGATGCGCCTTCAGGAACGAACGCGCCCCCGTGTCGCCATTAGCGGCTGCCGCCGCTTCGGAGCGGAGTCCGACGTCGAAAATCACCGGGTGCCGACGCTTCAGGTGGCCGGACTCGTCCGGGTAGGCGGCTGCGGTGACCCTGCCGGGACGGTGGCTGCCCAGCAACCTGCTCACCGCCGTCGGGGTTAATCCGGGCTGGTCCACCAACGCCACCATGATGCTGTTGCCTGCCGTGGCCGCGTCAATGCCGGCGCGGAAGGAGCCGGCCATCCCCTTGGCCCAATTCTCGTTCTCAACCACCACGTACGAACCCAAATCCGTGCTTCGCCGGACATGGTCGGCCTCAGCGCCGAGCACCACCACAACCTCGCGGCACCCGCCGTCGAACAGTGTGTCGGCGAGTACCTCCACCAGTGTCCTGCCCCGGAAGGGGAGCAGCGCCTTGGGGCCGCGACCCAGCCGCGTTCCGGCGCCTGCAGCGAGGAGCACGCCCGTGGTGGGGGCCGTGCCGGTGTCAGTCATATCCTCACGATACGCGCGGGGCTGCATGCGGTCTCTAGCTCCTTGGGTTCTTTCCAAGAGATCTACCAATATCGGTTGTAAATTACCGATCAGTAGGGCTTTTGGCGGTCTGAAATGGCCGATATGGTCGATGAGGGTTATGAAGTCAGCTCGGATACGCAATGACGCGTGAAAGAACAGGGGAAAATGGCTGGCAGTTTTGAAATTCTCAAAGCAGGAACCAACTCATTCCGGTTCCGGCTCACCGCGGAGGATGGAACCGTTGTGGCAGTGTCGCCACAGTTCCCGAACCTGAAGGCGGTAGTGGCAGGTATCAACGCCGTTCGCGAGAACGCGGCAACCGGCTTCGTGGTCGATAGAAGGAACCTGGGCACCTAGGCCCGGTTCAACGAAACCCGCAAAACGACAATGGCGGCAGCGTTCTCCACGAACGCTGCCGCCAATTTGTCGTGCGGGTTGTTAGGCGTCGCCGCCTGCTCCGCCAGTGGTGCCCGCGTTGACGTCCAGCAGTTTGTAGCGGTCAATGGCGTACGACGGCGCGCCCTCCTCCACTTCACCCCTCGCCGCCAGGAGTTGGAGGGTTTTGGCGACGATGGAGTGGGTGTCGTTTTTGAAGTAGCGGCGTGCGGCTTGGCGGGTGTCGGAGAAGCCGAAGCCGTCTGCTCCGAGGGAGGCGAAGTCGTTGGGGATGAATTGGCGGATTTGGTCGGGGACGGCTTTCATGTAGTCGGACACGGCGATGACCGGTCCGGTGGTGCCGGCGAGTTGTTCGGTGATGAACGGGGTGCGGGCGGGTTGGCCGGGGTTGAGGAAGGCGTGTTCTTCGGCGGCGAGTCCGTCGCGTCTGAGTTCGTTCCAGGAGGTTACGGAGAAGACGTTGGCGGCGACTCCCCAGTCTTCGGCGAGGATCCGTTGGGCTTCGAGGGCCCAGGGGACGGAGACGCCGGAGGCGAGGATGTTCGCGGTGGGGCGGTTGTTCTGTCCTGCGGGGGCTTCGGCGAGGTGGTAGATGCCTTTGAGGAGCCCGTTGATGTCGAGGTTTTCGGGTTCGGCGGGTTGGGTGATGGGTTCGTTGTAGACGGTGAGGTAGTACATCACGTTTTTGTCGTCACTGTTGTCGCCGTACATTTCTTCGAGGCCGTGGCGGATGATGTGGCCGATTTCGTAGCCGTAGGCGGGGTCGTAGGTTTTCACGGCGGGGTTGGTGGAGGCCAGGAGGGGGGAGTGCCCGTCGGCGTGTTGGAGTCCTTCGCCGGTGAGGGTGGTTCGTCCTGCGGTGGCGCCGATGATGAAGCCGCGGGTCATTTGGTCCGCGGCGGCCCAGAAGGAGTCGCCGGTGCGTTGGAAGCCGAACATGGAGTAGAACACGTAGATCGGGACCAGTGGTTCGCCGTGGGTGGCGTACGCGGTGCCGGCGGCGGTGAACGCTGCGACGGCGCCGGCTTCGTTGATGCCGGGGTGGATCAGTTGGCCTGCGGGTGATTCTTTGTAGGCCAGGACGAGGTCGCGGTCCACGGAGAGGTAGTTCTGGCCTTTGGGGTTGTAGATTTTCGCGGTCGGGAAGAACGCGTCCATGCCGAAGGTCCGGGATTCGTCGGGGACGACGGGCACGAACCGGGCGCCGAAGTTTTTGTCGCGCATGAGGTCTTTGAGGAGCCGGACGAAGGCCATGGTGGTGGCGGCTTGTTGTTTCCCGGACCCGCGTTTGGCCACTTCGTAGGATTTGGGCTCCGGGAGGGTCACGGGGGTGTGGGTGCGGCGTCGTTCGGGCACGAACCCGCCGAGCTCGGCACGGCGTTCCATCATGTATTTGATTTCCGGGGCGTCCATGCCGGGGTGGTAGTACGGGGGCCGGTAGAGGTCGGCGTCGAGTTGGTCATCGCTGATGGGGATGCGGAGGTGGTCACGGAAGGCTTTGAGGTCTTCCATGGTCAGTTTCTTCATCTGGTGGGTGGCGTTGCGGCCTTCGAAGTGCGGGCCCAGGCCGTAGCCCTTGACCGTTTTGGCCAGGATCACGGTGGGTTTGCCCTTGAACTCGGTCGCTGCCTTGTACGCGGCGTAGACCTTGCGGTAGTCGTGGCCGCCGCGTTTGAGGCCCCAGATCTGTTCGTCGTCCAGGTCCGCGACCATGTCCTTGGTCTGCGGGGACTTGCCGAAGAAGTGTTCCCGGACGAACCCGCCGGACTCGGCCTTGTAGGTCTGGTAGTCACCATCGGGGGTTTCGTTCATGATCTTCACCAACGCCCCGTCCTTATCCGCTTCCAGGAGGGAGTCCCACTCACGGCCCCAGACGACCTTGATCACGTTCCAGCCCGCACCGCGGAAGAACGCCTCGAGCTCCTGCATGATCTTGCCGTTACCGCGGACCGGTCCGTCCAGGCGCTGGAGGTTGCAGTTGATCACGAAGTTCAGGTTGTCCAGGTTCTCGTTCGCGGCGAGCTGGAGCAAGCCACGGGACTCGGGCTCGTCCATTTCCCCGTCGCCCAGGAACGCCCAGACCTGCTGGTCGGAGGTGTCCTTGATGCCACGGTTCTGCAGGTACCGGTTGGACTGGGCCTGGTAGATCGCGTTCATCGGGCCGATACCCATCGACACGGTCGGGAACTCCCAGAAATCCGGCATCAGACGCGGGTGCGGGTACGAAGACAGGGCATGACCGGCCTTGGACTTTTCCTGACGGAACCCGTCCAGATCCTCTTCCGTGAGGCGGCCTTCCATGAACGCCCTGGCGTACATGCCCGGCGAGGCATGGCCCTGGAAGAACACCTGATCCCCACCCGAGGGGTGGTCCTTGCCGCGGAAGAAGTGGTTGAAACCCACCTCATACAACGTCGCAGCACCGGCATAGGTGGAAATATGCCCGCCGACACCGATATCGGAACGCTGCGCACGGTGAACCATCACCGCGGCGTTCCACCGCATGTACGCCCGGTACCGGCGCTCGAACTCCTCGTTCCCCGGGAACCGGGCCTCCTGGTCCACCGGGATCGTGTTCACATAATCAGTGGTCGTCACCATCGGCACACCCACCGACCTGGCACCGGCACGCTGCAACAACGAACGCATAATGTACTGGGCACGCTCGGTACCCTGCTCCGCGATCAACGCATCAAGGGACTCAATCCACTCCGCGGTCTCTTCCGGATCACGATCAGGCAGCTGGGCAGTCAACCCGCTGAGGATGTGTGAGGTCTCTTCTCCTGCAGCCACGTCCAACCTTCCTTTAGGCGCATGCATCGGCGCCTCAAGTCCGGCAGGGTAACTGCCCGTCGTGAACGCGTCGTGTGCGACATCTCTGTTTCAACAGCCCGGTCGGATGCGCCGGGCAGGTCTTGTGAGCGCTTGGCTGCGTATGGAACTTGTCGGGGCGGTCGCCCTGCAGCCGTAGCGCTCATGGCCACTCTAGCTTTCGCGGCGTCGCGATGCGTAGCTGTGGGCACCCGGGGGCGTTGTATGTCACACTCCCGCGGCCTCCGTGACGCAAAGCACGCAATCCTCCTGGCGTCGAAACACCGTGTGGAATGCGGAATATGGCCGCTGGCTGGGACAATAGCTTGAAGCACACGCCCAAAGGGTGTTGGCTGTTAGTAATGGAAGTCACTGCAAAAGGAGGAAACGTGAGCGAGGCCGACGCCGCCACATCGGTAAATGTGGCGGAAAGAATGGGTTTCAAAGATGGGGATCTGATTCAGGAACGCGGCTACGACGACGACGTCGATTTCGACTTGCGTGACGACATCGAAGATGTCACAGGCTCCGAGTTGTTGGATGAAGATGATCATGACGTCGTGGATGCTGTTGTTTTCTGGTGGCGGGATGGCGACGGTGACCTTGTTGATGCCCTCATGGATTCGCTTACCAACCTGAAGGAAGGCGGGGTTGTCTGGGTACTGACCCCTAAGTCAGGCCGTGACAACTACGTTTCTCCTGCGGACATCCAGGATGCCGCCCCCACTTCAGGACTACACCTGACCACATCGGCAGGGGTTTCGAAGGACTGGAGCGCCACGCGTTTGGTGCCCAAGAAGAACAAGTGACGGCAGTCCAACAAGCCCCGGCCCAGGTGCTCGTTCCTGAAGCGGGGCAGCTTGCACCGGATTTTGAACTGCTGAATCAGTACGGCGAGCCCGTCCGTTTGGCGGACTATCGGGGCCGCAACGTTGTTGTCGTGTTCTTTCCCTTTGCTTTTTCCGGCATTTGTACCGGCGAACTCTGTGAGATTCGCGACAACATCGCCGCCTTCAAGGATTCGAATGCCACGGTACTGGCGGTGTCCGTCGACAGTAAGTTCGTACAGCGGGCCTATGCCGAGCAGGAGAACTTTGGCTTTGACCTCTTGGCGGACTTCTGGCCCCATGGAGCCGTGGCACGGAACTACGGAGTCTTTGATGAAGCGAGTGGAATGGCCTTAAGGGGGACGTTCATCATCGATGCTGCAGGCATTATCCGTTACGTCGTTGTCAATCCCCGGGGCCAAGCAAGGGACTTTGCCGAGTATCGCCGGGCGTTGTCGTCATTGGCGGTTCAGCAGTCATGAACCATCCCAGGCCCGGAATTGGCATGACTGGATTTGCCAGCATGCCATCCGCGCCGGCAGCGCAACTGGACCCCGAGGAGTTGCAAGCACTCGAGGTTGCCGTTGATCTCATCAGCGGGAAGCGCTTGGCTGTACTCACCGGCGCCGGGTTGAGTACCGATTCAGGGATTCCTGATTACCGTGGGCCGGGTTCTTCGCCCCGCAACCCCATGACCTACCAGGAATTCGTGGGAAGTGAGGCAAACCGGCGGCGCTACTGGGCGCGGAACCACATCGGTTGGTCCCACCTCAGGCATGCCGATCCAAACGCCGGCCATGTGGCAATCGCGGTTCTGGAACGTCGTGGCCTTTTGTCCGGCCTTATTACACAAAATGTTGACAGGCTCCATGAGGACGCCGGAAGCATCAATGTGGTGGACCTGCACGGCCGCTTCGACCAAGTAGTTTGCCTCAGCAATGGACACACCTTCACCAGGCGCTTGATTGCGGCGATCCTTGAAGAAATCAATCCTGGTTTCTTGGAGGCGGCGCTGGAGTCCGGAGTGGTAGAGATGGCTCCGGACGCTGATGCAACAGTAGAGGACCACCAGCTCATCACCTCGTTCGTGATGGCGGTTTGTCCCGTTTGTGGTGGGACGTTGAAGCCGGACTTTGTCTACTTCGGCGAGAATGTCCCCAAGGATAGGGTGGCCCGCGCCTACGAGATGGTGGATAACGCGGATGCCCTCTTGGTTGCGGGATCGTCGTTGACGGTTCAGAGCGGACTGCGGTTCGTGCGCCACTCAGCAAAAGCGGGGAAGCCGGTGGTCATCATCAACCGGGGAACTACCCGGGGGGATGAGTTCGCAGAGCTGAAACTGGAGCTCGGAGTCAGCGGTGCTTTGGACTATCTTGCACGCACTTTGCCGGATCTTCCGGAGGCTTTTCCGCCGATTGGTGTTTCAGGCGGTTGATCATGTAGAGTCATTGTTCGTTGGTTGAAGCGCCGAGGAAGTTACAAAGCGTGGAAGCAGCAATTTGGGTCTTTAGCTCAGCTGGTAGAGCGCCACGTTTACACCGTGGATGTCATCGGTTCGATCCCGGTAGGACCCACCAGCAAAACCCCGTCATTCGAGTCGCAAGGCTTGGAAGGCGGGGTTTTTTTGTGTCCCGTTTTCGTCCGATGCTCTTTCTTGTCAGACCCTCATCCTACGGTTTCTTCCATGGAGCACGTACACATCCTCACAGTTGAGCCAGGCGCCCCGGCGGTCATCATGAGGGGCGGCCGGGAGTGGCGCATGGTGGTGGAACCGGTCCGGTGGTTTGAGCGGGTTGCATGGTGGGAGCAGTCCCGGAGGATGCCCAGGGGGCAGGGGCGGGTCGATGTTGAAGTCTGGCAGGTCCAAGTCCGTCCAGGGAACAACCCACGGTCCGGCATCGCTACCTGGGAACTGGTGAGGGACGGAACTGGTGGGGGCTGGTGCCTCCGGGGCGAGGATCTCGCTGCTGCTTAGGCTGATGCCGGAAATGGATGAGCTCTCCACCACGACTATTGGGGGATGCCGCGGTGGAGAGCTCGAAAATGAATATACAGCGAACTTTTGGGTTTGGAAAGTACGGTCTCACCGGAGGTGCAGTGCGGTGCGCGACTCACCCTGCTGAGGCATCAGCGTTCCATTATGATGAGTAGTGTTCAGCAGAATGAACAGTCGAATTGCGATGTCGAAGGAGAATCATGGCCGATTCCCGCACCTCCCGTCCCGAAGGGCTGGGCGCTTCGTCGCCGGCGCCTGCTGTCACGCGCGCTGCAGCCGTGTTGGAGGTGCTGGCTGAATCACCGACGGGTCGTCTGACGCTGAGCGATCTCTCGCGTGAACTCGGAATTCCCAAGTCCTCGACGTCCAACCTGCTATTGGCGCTGGAAGAAGCACGGCTCATAACCCGCCAAGGTGCCGACTTCGCCTTGGGGAGGAAGCTCGTTGAACTGGGAGCTGCATATCTCAGTCGCCTGGATGAGGTGCAAGAGTTCTACAAGTACTGCGAGCAAGCGCCCACGCTCTCCGGAGAGACTGTGAGAATCGCGATGCTCGACGGCGACCATGTCATCTATTTGGCGCGGTATGAGGGCCATCCAGCGGTCAGGCTGACGTCCAACATCGGTGACAAGATGCCTGTCTCGCTCTGCAGTGTCGGCAAGGCCCTGATTGCCCAGTTGCACGATCACGACATCGACGCAATGTTCCCGGATGGCATGGAGTTGCCCACCATGACCCCAAACTCCCTCAAGACAGCCGCGGAACTCAAGGCCCAGATTTCCACCATCCGCAAACAGGGGTACGCCTTCGAGGATGAAGAGTCCACGGTTGGTGTGGTCTGCCTTGCCGTGCCGGTCCCTACCCATGGAGCCCATGGCCCTAGCCTCGGCCTATCTGTGACCGCGCTGAAGGCTACTTACTCTGAGGAGCAGGGCGCCCTTATGGTCAAGGAACTCAAGGAGCTGGCACGGTCCTTGGGTAACCCTATGGGGTAGGGCAACCCGCCGGACGCAAATAAATCTGATTACAACCTTGGCAGCGCGTTCACCAAGCTGTACGCTGTTCATCATAGTGATCTTGGCGGTGATGCCATCACTATCTCACTGGGCCAACGGGGGCCCGGGGTGATTTTGAGGGAGTGCTTGTGATAACTCGTGCAAATGAAAAGCTCGCAGCCGGGACAGAGGACGCTGTCGTTGAACCGGAACAACTCCGGCGGGCTACGCTGGCCAGCTCTGTAGGTTCAGCGCTGGAGTACTACGACTTCTACATTTACGGCTTGGCTTCGGCTCTGATCTTCGGTCCGCTGTTCTTTTCACCGCTCGGCCCCGACGGTGCGTTGATTGCGTCCTTTGCCACCTATGGCGTCGGCTTCGCCGCGCGGCCATTCGGCGGCTTGATCTTCGGCTACATCGGGGACAGGTTCGGGAGGAAGATGGTCCTCATCCTGACCATTGCGCTGATGGGAACAGCAAGTTTTGCCATTGGCCTTCTCCCCACCTTCGAACAAGCAGGAATGCTCGGCGCCGTACTGCTGGTTACGCTGCGGATCATCCAGGGACTCGGCGCCGGCGCCGAGCAGGCTGGCGCCACGACCCTGATTTCGGAAGTGGCTCCGCGCCGCCGTCGTGGGTTCTTCGCTTCATTGCCGTTTGTCGGCATTCAGTTAGGCACGCTCCTCGGCGCGGGAACCTTCGCGCTCATCGCCATGGCGGACAAGTCGGTCCTTCAAGGGTGGCTGTGGCGCGTACCATTCCTGGCCAGTTTCATTCTGATCGCTGTGGCTATCTTCATCCGCCTCAAGCTCAAGGAAACTCCCGCGTTCCAGGAGTTGGAGAAGCACAAGAACGTTGTCAAGAACCCCATTGGCGCTCTCTGGAAGCACTCCAAAAAGAACGTGCTGCTCGGCATCGGCCTCCGCATGGGCGAGAACGGCAACTCTTCGATCTACTCCGCACTGTTGGTGTCCTTCATGAGCATGCCGGCGGGCGTCTTCGCTGGTAACAACTCCATCGGTCCTGTGGGCTTGTTGATCGCCGCCGGGTTCGCCGCCGTTATGGTGGTCACCTTCGGTGCGTTGTCAGACAGGTTCGGCCGTGTCCCCGTCTACCGCTACGGCGCACTTTTTCAGGCAATCATCGCGGTTCCTGCCTTCTACTTGGTCACCTTGGGCAACGTCACGTTGGTGTGGGTTGTCATGGCGGTAGGCATTGCAATCGGCGTTCAGTCGATGCTGGGCCCGCAGTGCCCGCTTTTGCCCGAACTGTTCGGATCCCAGTACCGCTTCACCGGCGTGGCCATGAGTCGCGAGATCTCAGCGGTTCTGGCTGGCGGTCTTGCGCCGCTGCTCGGAGCGCTTATGTTGGCCGCCACCAACCACTCATGGTTGGTCCTGGCCATCTACTCCCTGGTCCTGGCGCTCATCTCGTTCGTGACCACGTTCTTTACCCCTGAGACGGCGGGCAGGGATCTCGTCAGTACCGAGGACGCAAAGTAGCTCCCACAGAAGCACCTGCACAAGGATTGCACAGCCACTGATCAGCGCGGCACCCTCGTTCCAGAGGGTGCCGCGCTGCTTTACGTCTGAACACAAAATGAGTCGCTCAGAGTGTGGTGGAAATTCGCGGGTGGCAGTGCAGAATTGGTGCAGCGAAAGAGGAGTGTGTCGATGACGGCAACCAAGGGCCTTGCGTCACCGGAAAGTACGGGGAAGGCCCGGGCCGGGGAAGGGAAGACCGCGTTTCGGCCTGAGATCCAAGGCCTGCGTTCCTTGGCCGTACTCATGGTTGTCTCGTACCACATTTGGTTCGGCCGCGTTTCCGGTGGAGTGGACGTCTTCCTGCTGATTTCGGCGTTCCTGATGACGTTGCAATTCGTCAACCGCTATGAGGATGCCCGCCCAGTGTCATTGGTGCGTCATTGGTTGCACCTTTTCTGGCGGCTCTTGCCTGCCGTCGTCGTAGTAATCCTTGGCACTCTGGCGGCCACGTACGTGATCATTCCCCGCACGCGCTGGATCGAAATAGTCAGCCAAGGGTGGGCTTCGCTGTTCTATGTGCAAAATTGGCTGCTCCAACGGCAGGTGGTCAACTACTACGCGGCAGACCACAGCTTGGCAAGCCCTTTTCAACATTTCTGGTCGCTATCCATTCAAGGGCAGGTATTCATCCTCTGGCCCGCCATCTTTGTTGCAGCGGCCTTGGTCTGCCGCCGCTTGGGTCTGGGCTATAGGGCCGTGTTGCTTGGAGTCTTCGGGCTGATCTTCGCAGTTTCGCTGACTTATTCGGTCTCCTTCACGGCGACCAACCAGGAGTTGGCCTACTTCGATACCTTTGCCCGGCTGTGGGAGTTTGCCCTGGGCACGCTGGTGGCGCTGTTGCTTCCGTATCTTCATCCCGGGCGGGGAGTGCGAAGCGTGCTTGGCTGGGTGGGGGTGGCCGCCATGCTGAGCTGTGGCGCCCTTCTCCAGGTGCAGACCGCGTTTCCTGGCTTCGTGGCCTTGTGGCCAACCCTCGCGGCGGTGGCCGTGATCATCGCAGGGCAGTCGGGAAGCCGCTTCGGTGTGGACCGCATTCTTTCGTCCAAGGTGTTGGTGGGTCTGGGATCAACGTCGTATGCCCTCTACTTGTGGCATTGGCCTCTGCTGGTAATTACTCTGGTGTGGATTGGCCAAGACCATGCTGATGCGCTGACCGGTACCCTGATCGTGGGTGCATCCCTCCTCCTGGCGTTCCTTACCACCCGGTTCGTGGAGCAGCCCCTGCGTGCATGGCGATGGCCGGAGGCCAAGCGCCGGCGTCTGGCCTTGGCTGTACTTGTTTGCCTTGCGGTCGCTGCCGCTCCGATGCTGCAGTTCGGATACCAGCAGCAAATGGAGAAGAACATTATCGGTTCTCAGAATGCTGACGATAACCCGGGGGCGCGGGCGTTGTTACCCGGCTACGTCGACCTTGTCAGGGAGGGTGCGCGGACGCTGCCCACCCCTGAGCAGCTGCCGGAAGATTGGGGAAGGCTCGACGGCGCATGTACCGGAGACCTTCGCCCAACGGATCCGCTGCTGTTTGCAGAGTGCCAGCAGAACGACGTCGGTGCTGACGCCGACTGGACCGTATTTGTGGTGGGTCAGTCCCATTCGCTGCAGTGGCTTGGAGCCATCGGCCCCCTGGCCAAGGAGCACCAGTGGCGTGTCCAAGCCATCACGTTCGGAGCCTGCCCGTTCATGACCGAAACGGACGAGGTGGGGGACGAATGCAACGCCTTCAACCGAAACGTCCGGGAGCACATCCGTATTCATCAGCCCGATGCTGTCTTCCTTGTGGGGACGGCAGCAGTTCCGGACTCGCCCGATGAGGAACTCACGTGGGGTCTTGACGAACTGGTTGGCGAGATCACTGACCAGGGTATTGAGGTCATCGCCATGAGGGACAACCCACGCTTCTCATTCAGCCCCAGCGAGTGCGCGATGGCGTCCGGCGTGGAGGACCCGCGCTGCCGTCCGGCCCAGTCATCCGTGCTTGCCGAAAGCAATCCCTTGGATCAGTTGGAGGGTACTTTCACCGGGCTGTCCATCCTGGACATGACGGACCTGGTCTGCGACGGCACGTCTTGCCCCGGCATTGTGGGCAACGTATATGTCTACCTTGACGACAACCACCTCTCGAGCACTTACGTCAGGACCATGACCGAGACGCTGTCCGAGAGGTGGTTTGACGCCACGGGATGGTAGTTCGCGGCCTAATAGAAGTGGACCGGATCAACCAGGTGGGGGAGTTCACCGCCGTCGAGGAATGTGCGCAGGTTGCTGCAGAAACGTTCCGTGATGAGCCGGTTTTCGGCCGCGCTTAATGCCGAGGTATGCGGTGAAACCAGGACCTTGGGATGATTCCACAAAGGACTGTCCTGCGGAAGCGGCTCCACCGCGAATACGTCGAGGCAGGCGTATGAGACCTGACCGTTGTTCAGGGCTTCCAGCAAAGCGACCTCATCCACTACGGTGCCACGGCCGACGTTGACGAATACGGTTCCCTGCTTCATGGCGGAGAAAATGTCCCTGTTGAACAGCTTCTCCGTATACGGGGTGCCGGGCAGTGTGTTCACCACTGCGTCGGCGTCCACCAGCAGGCTGGAGAGGCCCGCATTGGTGGTGACCTGGTCGATCCCCTCCATGGGTTCCACAGTGCGCTTGGTTCCGCTGACTTTCATCCCCATGGCCCGGGCGATTCGAGCCGTCTCCATGCCAATCTCGCCGAGGCCTGCAATGACCACTTTGGAGCCGTTGACCAGCTTGGTAGGCGTCCTCAGCTCGGGCCAGATTCTGGCGGCCTGGTCCTGTGCCATCTCAGCGCTGCGCTTGAAGCCGCTGAGGATGCCGAAGGCTGAGAACTCTGCCAAGGGCAGCGCGTGGACACCTGCGGATGTCGTCACGTGGAATTTTCGGAGGGTTTCCGTGTCCAGTCCGGAAGCCTTGACGGCGCCACCGGCTCCGGCCGCCATGGCATGGATCCATTGCAAGTGGGGGTTGCTGCCGGCAACGCGCGCTAGTCCGGCCGGACTCTCGTTGGGGAAACCGTAAATGACCTGGGCCCTGTTCAGCATGGCCCAATAGCGTTCCTCCTGCTCCGGCGTGCGCTTGAACGCGGGATCGCCGGCGTGATCGGCTGGAAACCGTTCCGGCGGAAGAAGTTCGGGGTCGTAAAGAACTGTTACGGAGGGATCTACAGCGCGGATCAGCTCTACATGCTCTGCATCGAGCGGCACAGCGATGGCGATGGTGAGTTCGTCAGTCGTCATGGTGTTCATCATACTGAATGGAGGCTAGGATATTGAACAGAAATCTCCTGGATGACCACAAAGAAGTGAGGTGTTACCTACCATGACCAGTCAGCGCGTGGGCTTTGTCGGCTTAGGACTCATGGGAGCGCCCATGGCCTCCAACATTGCCGGTGCCGGATGGAATGTCACCGCCTGGAATCGCTCAGACACCGTTTTCGAGCGCCTCTCCGGCGTCCGCCGCGCAGCCGACGTCGCGGAGCTGCGCAATGAAGACGCCATCATTTTCATGCTCCCTGATCTACCCTTCATTGAGGAAGCGGCCGCGGACTTGCTCCAGTCATGGCGGAACGAGCCACCCGAGCCGGGCACCGCCGTCGTCATTATGAGCAGCGTCTCGCCAACCGCAGTCCAGCTGTTTGGCGAGGCTGTTCACCAGGCGTCCAGTGGTAACGCGGCCGTGGTCGATGCCCCGGTCAGCGGTGGCACCTCCGGGGCCCAAAGCGGAAGCCTGGCCATCATGGTGGGAGCGACCGAAGGCCAGTTCGAAACGCTCGAGCCGCTCCTGAAAACCATGGGGACCACCGTGAAGCGCATGGGGCCTCTTGGATCGGGGTCGCTCGCCAAAGCCTGCAATCAACTCATCGTCGGAACAACGACGGCGGCGCTGGCCGAAGCGGCCGAACTCGCGGAACGCTCCGGCATGGATGTGCGGGCACTTTACGAGGTCCTCTCGGGAGGGCTGGCCGGAAGCCGGGTGCTGGACAACGTTGGCCCCCGGCTGGCCGCCAAGGAATACGCCCCAACCGGGCCGGCCAAGTTCATGCACAAGGACCTGGGCTTCGTGGTCGCCAGCGCTGAAGCCGTTGGCTCTGCCGTACCCATGGCAGCGGCGGCAATCGATCTGTACGCCGAAATCAAGCGCCAGGGACTCGGAGACAAAGACCTCGCTGTGGTCCGCCAGGCCATCGCAAACCTGAGCTCGGCAGCAGCCTCCACATCGAACAGCAACTGACCGGCGCAACTGAAGAAGAAATGACGTGCAAACCATGAGTGGACTTTTTGATCTGACCGGGCGGGTTGCGTTGGTCACTGGCTCAAGCCGGGGGATCGGTAACGCCCTGGCCAGGGGGCTGGCGGATGCCGGAGCAACCGTGGTGCTTAACGGCATCAATGCCGAACGGCTGGAAGCAGCCCGGCAGGCCGCTGCTGCTGACTACACGGAGGGAAAGGTCCACAGCCTGGCCTTCGACGTCACCGACGCCACGGCCGCCGCTGAAGGAATAGCCTGGGTAGAGAAGAACGTGGGCCCACTTGACGTCCTGGTGAACAATGCCGGAATCCAGCACCGTGTTCCCATGCTGGACCTTGATGTGGAGGACTGGGACCGCGTAATCACCACGAATCTCACCAGCGCCTTCCTTGTGGGCCGGGAAGCGGCCCGGCACATGATCCCCCGGGGACAGGGGAAGATCATCAATATCTGCTCTGTCCAAACGGACCTTGCCCGTCCCACCATTGCACCGTACGTGGCGGCCAAGGGTGGACTTCGCAACCTGACCCGCGCCATGACGGCAGAATGGGCTTCCTCCGGATTGCAGATCAATGGCATCGCGCCGGGGTACATCCACACGGAAATGACTCAAAAGCTGGTGGATGATGCTGATTTCAACTCTTGGATCCTCGGGCGGACCCCGGCCAACCGGTGGGGGACGGTAGCCGATCTTGCCGGTCCCACTGTCTGGCTGGCCTCACAGGCATCCAATTTCGTGAACGGCCAGACAATCTTCGTCGACGGTGGAATGACGGTGGTGGTCTAATGAGCATTCATCTTCCGGCTTCCGGCCCCGCCGTAGTCGCCCACGGCAGGGGCGATCTCAGGATCGAAGACGTCCCGCTGACGGCACCGGCGACCCATGAAGCCGTGGTGGAGATCGCCTTCGGCGGGATCTGCGGGTCGGACCTGCATTACTGGCTGCATGGTGCGGCGGGGGAGTCCATCCTTAAGGAGCCCCTGGTCCTTGGACACGAAATCGTTGGCGTGGTGGTCCAGCAAGCTGTTGATGGTTCCGGCCCCGGAGTGGGAACGCCTGTGGCTGTCCATCCAGCCAGCCCTGCACCTGGCGACGTCAAATACCCCGAAGACCGCCCGAACCTCTCCCCGGGATGCACCTATTTGGGCAGCGCCGCACGGTACCCCCACACGAACGGCGCATTCAGCCGCTACGCCAACCTGCCCACAAGGATGCTGCGTCGGCTGCCGGAGACCCTGGACCTCCGCACCGCCGCCCTGGTGGAACCAGCCAGTGTTGCCTGGCATGCGGCAGGGCGCGCAGGAGACGTCAAGGGTAAGAGCACGCTCGTGATCGGTAGCGGCCCCATTGGTGCGCTTGTGATCGCCGTTCTCAAGCGTGCCGGCGCGGCCAGGATCGTCGCCGTCGACATGCACGACAAGCCCTTGGAAATCGCCCGGGCCGTGGGCGCCGACGAGGTCCTCAAAGGTGATGATGCGGAAGCCATCGCGGCGGTGGATGCGGACGTGGTTATTGAATCCTCGGGAAGCCATTTCGGACTGGCCTCGGCCATCAAGGGTGCAACCCGGGGCGGCAAAGTGGTGATGGTGGGCCTCCTGCCGTCCGGACCCCAGCCGGTGTTCATCTCACTGGCCATCACCCGCGAATTGGAACTGATTGGCTCGTTCCGCTTCAATGACGAAATCGACCTGGTCATTGATGCCCTGGCTGATGGCTCGCTGTTTGTCGATCCGGTGGTGACACACGAGTTTGGCCTGACCCAAGGCCTGGAGGCCTTTGAAGTGGCGAAGAACTCCGCCGAATCCGGAAAGGTCCTGCTGAACTTTCAGCAGTAGCTGGTTTGTGGCGACTAGTTCTTTGCGACAGGGACGAAGACGCGGGGCTGGTCATTCCAGCTGGGTGCCAGCTCCGCGATGGTCTGCCGCATGATCTTGGCGGCGGCGTCTCGCGCGACGGAACCGTCGCCGGCGTCGATCGCGTGGGCAACGTCCATGTGCCACTGAAGCGCCTGCTTCTGGGGGTGTTCCGGCATGAGCCCATGGACGGTGCGGCCGGTGAGGGTTTCAGTGACCTGGCCAATAAGGTTGGCAAACATCTCGTTCCCGGAGCCGGAGAGGACCAGCGCATGGAACCGGATATCGAGGTCAAGGAAGCGCGCCATATCGCCGGCATCACCGGCTTCCTTCATGGCCAGTGAGATGCCCACCAGCTCCTGCCGAAGACTCTCGGGTGCGTTCCCTGCAGCCAGCTCTGCTGCAACAGGCTCGACGGCGGATCGGAGTTCGGCCAGCGACCGCAACTGGGCGCCACGCCCGTCGCCGGCAAGCCGCCAACGGATCACCAGCGGATCGAATGGATTCCAGCGGTGGGCCGGGAGGACCCGGATACCCACGCGCTTTATGGTCTCCACCAGCCCCAGCGACTGCAGTACACGGACAGCTTCACGGACAACGGAGCGCGACACTTTGAGTTCGTCCTCCAGATGCTCGGCCAGCATGACGTGGCCTGTAGGAAGGGCGCCACCGACGATCCTGGTGCCCAAATGCTCTACGGCGCGGTGGTGGAGGCTGGTTGACATAGAGGTAAGCATAGTGGCGCGGGGACGTCCCGTGCGCAGCCGGATCCGGGCCGGCATCATAGACTGTTTATGACGCGGCACCGTTCCAAAACGTGGGCGCCGCTTTCCCGCCCAAGGCTTAAATACGTATGGTTTATTACAGCCCCTGGTTTTGAAATCGCTTCCTGCGTGTCCGCAGGACTGTTTGTACACGAACGAATTGGAGTTTTGATGTCAGCACACATCGGTGTCACCGGCCTTGCGGTGATGGGCGCCAACCTGGCCCGCAACCTCGCCCGCAACGGCTTCACCGTGGCTCTCCACAACCGCTCCGTGGAAAAGACTGACGCCCTGCTCGAAAAGCACGGCACGGACGGCGACTTCATCCGTACGGAAACCCTGCAGGAACTCGTCGACTCCCTCGAAAAGCCCCGTCGCGTCCTCATCATGGTCAAGGCAGGCGCTCCTGTTGACAACGTGATCGAGCAGCTCGAACCGCTGCTCGAAGCCGGTGACATCATCATCGACGCCGGTAACTCGCACTACGAGGACACCCGCCGCCGCGAAGCCGCGCTGGCCAAGAAGGACCTCCACTTCGTCGGCGTCGGTGTATCCGGCGGCGAGGAAGGTGCACTGAACGGCCCGTCCATCATGCCCGGCGGCTCGCGTGAGTCCTACGACGCCCTCGGCCCGCTCCTGGAGAAAATCTCCGCGAAGGTCGACGGCGAACCGTGCTGTGCTTGGATCGGCACCGATGGCGCCGGCCACTTCGTCAAGATGGTCCACAACGGCATCGAATACGCCGACATGCAGGTCATCGGCGAAGCATTCGACCTCCTCCGCTCCGGCGCCGGCATCGAGCCCGCCGAGCAGTCCAAGATCTTCGCTGAATGGAACAAGGGCGATCTGTCCTCCTTCCTGATCGAAATTTCCGCCGAGGTCCTGGGACACGTTGACGCCAAGACGGGCAAGCCGTTCGTGGACGTCGTCGTGGACGCTGCAGGCCAGAAGGGCACGGGCCGCTGGACGGTCATCTCCGCCCTGGAACTCGGCTCCCCGGTCTCCGGCATCGCCGAGTCCGTCTTTGCCCGCGCACTGTCCTCGCAGACCGAGCAGCGCAAGCTTGGCCAGGAACTGCTGGCCGGCGAAGAAGCCTCCGTGGAAATTCCCGAGACCTTTGTCGAGGATGTCCGCCAGGCACTGTATGCCTCCAAGCTGGTCTCCTACGCCCAGGGACTGGACATGCTCACTTCCGCTGCCAAGGAATACGGCTGGGACCTCAAGCTGGACGAGATCGCTTCGCTCTGGCGCGCAGGCTGCATCATCCGGGCAGAACTGCTCAAGGACATCACCAAGGCCTACGCCGCCGAAGAGAAGCCCGCCAACCTGCTGTTCGCGCCGGCCTTCACCAAGGCCATCGCGGAGGCACTCCCGGCATGGCGCCGCGTGGTAGCCACCGCCGTCCAGTTGGGCATCCCGGTACCGGTGTTCTCCTCCTCGCTGGCCTACTATGACGGCCTGCGCCGCAAGCGCGTTGCCGCTGCCCTGATCCAGGGCCAGCGCGACCTCTTCGGTGCCCACACCTACGGTCGCGTGGACACCGAGGGTACATTCCACACCCTGTGGGGCGAAGACAAGTCCGAGATCTCGGCCGTCGACACCCACTAGCAGCAGCTTCCCGTCAGAGGCCGGTTCCTCCCAGTTACGCTGTGGGGACCGGCCTTTGCCGTACCCAACTGAAGGAGACCAGCCATGGCATCCCGTATCGCGTTTGTCACCGGTGCTTCCACCGGAATCGGCTTCGATACCGCCATTGCCCTCCGGGCAGCCGGCTTCACTGTCTACGCAGGGGCACGCCGTGTGGACAAGATGGAGCCGTTGAAGCAGCACGGCATCACCGTTCTGTCCTTGGACGTCACTTCGGAGGAATCGATGGAGTCCGCGGTGAGGTTGGTTGAAGCGGCCCATGGGCGGATCGACCTGCTGGTCAACAATGCCGGCTACGGTTCCTATGGCTCACTCGAGGAAGTGCCGCTGGCTGAAGGCAGGCGCCAGTTCGAAGTCAACGTCATGGGCCTGGCGAGGATGACCCAACTCGTCATTCCCGGCATGCGCCGTTCGCGGTCAGGCCGGATCATCAATGTGGCGTCCATTGGCGGCAAGATCCATGAGCCCTTGGGCGCTTGGTACCACGGCACTAAATTTGCGGTTGAGGGAATGAGTGATTGCCTGCGCCTGGAGCTGGGGCCGCACGGCATCGACGTCGTCATTATTGAGCCGTCGGGAACGGACAGTGAATGGGGCACCATCGCGGGCGAGGGCCTGTTGGCTGCCTCCGGCGGAGGGCCCTACAGCGGGCAAGCGCACATTGTCGCTGCCGCACTGGCATCAACATCCGGAACCGGTCACGTGGTGTCGACGCCGGCGCGGGTTGTGGCAAAAACCATAGTCCGGGCCGCAACGGCAAAACGCCCCAGGACCCGCTACCCGGTGGGTAGGGGAGCCTGGAGCGTTCTGGCACTGCGAAGGGTTCTTCCGGACCGCGCCTTCGACGCTGTCTTCTGGAATTTCTACAGAAGGCTCGCCGGCTAGATCCGGTACTCGATGTAGTACTCAGCAGGGTCCACCGCGGGCTTCGTTTCGGACCTGGCGTCGCGGTGTCGCCACGTGGCCGGAATGCCGGTGATGATGGATTCCGGGGGCGCGTCCTTTACTACCACGGCATTGGCACCGATGGCGCTGCCGGCGCCGATGGTGATGGGCCCTAGGACCTTTGCACCTGCGCCGATGGTCACGCCGTCGCCGATAGTGGGGTGCCGCTTGACCTTGGCCAGCGAACGTCCGCCGAGCGTCACTCCGTGATAAATCATCACGTCCTCGCCGATTTCCGCGGTCTCACCGATCACCACCCCCATGCCGTGGTCGATGAAGAAGCGGCGGCCTATGGTGGCACCGGGATGGATTTCGATTCCGGTAAGGAACCTGGCCAGCTGGGAGATCAGGCGCGCAGGAAAACGGAGCGCCGGATTCTGCCACAGCCGGTGCGTCACGCGGTGTGCCCAGATGGCGTGCAGGCCGGAGTATGCGAAAAAGTTCTCAAAAGAGCCTCGAGCCGCCGGGTCATGGGACCGGGCGGCATCGAGGTCTTCCTTAAGCCTTGCGAAGAAGCTCACAAAGACCTTTCTACAGGAAATGAAGGCGTGCGGGCGAAGTCTTAGCCGCGGATGTCGTCGAACAGCACCGTGGAGATGTAACGCTCTCCAAAGTCACAGACGACGGCGACGATCAGTTTGCCTGCGTTCTCGGGACGCTTGGCCAGTTCCAGTGCACCCCACACGATGGCGCCGGAGGAGATGCCGCCGAGGATGCCTTCACGCGCGCCGAGTTCACGGGCTACGCGGACTGAATCTTCCAGCGTGGCGTCCAGGACTTCGTCGTAAACGTTGGTGTCCAGGATTTCCGGAACAAAGTTGGCACCGATTCCCTGGATCTTGTGCGGACCGGGCGCTCCACCGTTGAGGATCGCGGAGTCCTTGGGTTCGATGGCGACAATCTGCACGCCGGGCTTGCGTTCCTTGAGGACCTGGCCAACACCTGTGATGGTGCCGCCGGTACCTACGCCAGCAACAAAAATGTCCACTTCGCCATCGGTGTCTTCCCAGACTTCCTCGGCGGTAGTGGTGCGGTGGATCGCCGGGTTGGCCTCGTTGGCGAACTGCTGGGCCCAGATGGAGTTCTCCGTGTTGGCGACGATTTCCTGTGCCTTCTCGACGGCACCACGCATGCCCTCGGAACCGGGGGTCAGGACAATTTCCGCACCATACGCACGCAGCATGACCCGGCGCTCAGTGGACATGGTCTCAGGCATGGTCAGGATGACCTTGTAACCGCGGGCTGCACCCACCAGAGCCAGTGCGATGCCGGTGTTGCCCGAGGTACCTTCGACGATGGTGCCACCGGGCTTCAGGGCACCGGACTTCTCGGCAGCATCAATGATGGCCACGCCGATGCGGTCCTTGACGCTGTTGGCCGGGTTGTAGAACTCAAGCTTGACTGCCACGGTGGCGTCGAGGCCTTCGGTCAGCCGGTTCAGACGGACCAGCGGGGTGCGGCCGACAAGCTGCGTGACGTCGTCGTAGATCCTTGCCATGAAAATTACGCCTATCTCTGAAGAGGGAATGCTGAGGTCAGCCTAACCAGCGGGATCGAAACCCTGCTAAGCAGTAAGCCACGCAGAGTAATATTTCCGGGCCTTGGCCAATTTCGGGTTAATAATCACCTGGCAGTACCCCTGGTACGGGAACTTCGCATAGTAATTCTGGTGGACTTCCTCGGCCTCATGGAACTCTGGAAGGCGGCTGACCTCAGTCACAATCGGATCGGACCAGAGGGCTTGGGCTCGTTCAATGGCTTCCTCGAACAGCACCTTCTCTTCCGTCGTTGTGTAGAACATCGATGATCGGTACTGGGTTCCTACGTCATAGCCCTGACGGTTCAGCGTTGTGGGGTCGTGCAGGGCGAAGAACATGTCCAGGATGACTTCCTCCGGAACCACGGTTTCATCGAATGTCACCGCGACAACTTCTGCGTGGCCCGTAGTTCCGGAGCACACCTCGTAGTAATCGGGATTGCGGACGTGACCGCCGGTGTAGCCGGATACAACCGAGCTGACGCCGCGGGTCTTCTGGTATACGGCATCAAGGCACCAGAAGCAGCCACCGCCAAGTACGAAAGTTTTCATGTTCTCTTCAATGGATCGGAGGGCCTGATGATTCCCGCTTCACCTTACGGGAGAATTACGGCACCAGGGAGGTCTTGCCGGTGCGGCAACCGCCCGATCGGGCCCGGTAAGAAAGAAATCGGGCCCAGTAGGGAAGAATAAGAGCATGGAAGCAGTAAACACCGACATTTCTGATGCGGATTCCGTCGAAGAAGACGAAACAGTTGACGCCAGCGGTGATCCTACGCTCGGTCAGGTGTTGCTGGCTGTCGAGGAACTCTGGCCGGAGTCCCTGGCTGAAGACTGGGATGAGGTGGGCCTTGTTGTCGGCCGGCCCAACGCCCCCGTCACCAAAATCCTCTTTGCTGTTGATCCCACGCTGGCCGTGATCGATGAAGCCGTGGAGTGGGGGGCCGAACTGCTCATCACCCACCACCCCTTGCTTCTCAAAGGGGTGAACTCTGTGGCAGCCACGTCCGCAAAGGGCCTGGCTGTCCACCGGTTGATAGAGGCCGGTACGGGCCTTTTGACCGTGCACACCAATGGTGATTCAGCAGTGGGCGGGGTTTCCGATGTCCTTGCCGACGCTTTCGGACTGGAGAACGTCACACCGCTGACGGCTGCAAGCAACGGCCTGCCGGAGGAGGGCATCGGCAGGGTAGGGGACCTCCCTGAACTTGAGACGCTTGGTGATTTCGCAGCGCGCGTGTTTGAGATGTTGCCCGCTGTTGCCGGGGGAGTCCGGGTGGCTGGAGACAAAGACGGCCTGGTCCGGCGCGTCGCAGTCTGCGGTGGTGCGGGCGACAGCTTGTTCGACGCCGTTCGCGCCAGCCATGCGGATGTGTACGTCACGGCTGATATGCGTCATCACCCAGCATCGGAGGCCCGCGAAGGTGCCACTAACGGCCGGCCCTACCTGATTGATGTTTCGCACTTTGCCAGTGAATGGCTGTGGCTGCCTGCAGCGGCTGAAGCGCTGGGCAACGTGCTCGCAGACCAGGGCTACGACGTCGGGATCCGCGTCAGCGGCACCAACAGCGACCCCTGGGACTTCATACTCACTCCCGGCGGGGACTAGAGTCTAGAAAGATACGGGCAGCCCTGACAGATAGTGGCGGTCCGGCCGGACCTGATCCCCAGGGCCGGTGGCAATTAGCGGAGGTAAGCGTGGCGAAAGCAGCACCGGCAGAACAATTGAAATTGCTTGAACTGCAGGGACTGGACGCCAAGCTCAGGTCGCTTGCCGGCCGCCGGAAGGTTTTGGAAACAGATCCACGCATCACCGACCTGACGGATGCGTTGAACGTGGCCAACGGGGAACTTGGTGCGGCCAAGGTGGCCGTCCACGATGCCGAAGCCGAACTTCGCCGGGCGGAAGCCGACGTCGAGCAGGTAGCTACCCGCATTGAACGCGACGAAACCCGGCTGAACAGCGGCACCGGCCTGTCCAAGGACCTGGTGGCGCTGCAGAGCGACATTGCCTCACTCAACAAGCGCCGTTCGGACCTCGAAGACGTGGAGCTCGAAATCCTGGAGCGCTTGGATGCGTTGCGGGAGCGCCAGGCTGCCCAGCAGGCGATCGTGGACGACATCCAGGGCTCGTTCGGCAGCATCCGGGCTGAGCTGGACGAGGCCATTGCGGAAATTGCGGCCGAAGAAACGGTGGTCCGCGGGCAGCGTGCCGTTTTCGCGGAATCCCTGGACGCGGGAGTGCTGGCCATCTACGAGAAGACCATTGCCAAGCGGGGAGTCGGTGCAGCCCGGCTGTTCCACGGTAAGTCCGAAGGCTCCGGCATGATGCTCAGCCCCGGCGACCTTGCCGAAGTCAAAGCAGCCGCTGAGGACGATATTGTTTTCTGCCCGGACTCGGGTGTCATCCTGGTCCGTTCGGCGGAGTGGAACTGACGCAGCCCGACCTCAGCTGCGCAGGAACAGTCACTTGGACAGGATGATGTTGAGCGCGTGCGGCTTTCGGGCCGTTCCCTCAACAAGTTCCGTTGTCCAGATCTCCCGTGCGGCCTTCAGGAGCTGATCCGGGGTTGCCGGCGCCTTGCCACGCCGGGTCAGCAAGTGTCGCGCCAGTTCCCCGCGGGTGTGTTTTGCGAAGTGGCTGACTACTGTGCGCTTGCCGTTGGCCTCGTTGAAGACGTTGACGTTAACTGTGTGCGTCGCCGGGGGAGCCCAGGCTGCGGCGTACGTGCTCGAGCGGCAATCCACCACAAGCTCGTTCCCGGCACGTGAGGCGAGGGCGGCGTTGAGCTGCGGCTTCCAGTAGGAGGCGAGGCGGCCGACGTCGGGCAGTGCAGTTCCCATGGACAGCCGATAGGCGGGCACACGGTCGCCAAAGCCGATGGCGCCCCACAGGGCGGACACCACCAGGATGGATTCGTTCGCCTTGCGGCGCTGCGTCGGCGTCATGCTGTTGTAGCCAAGGGCGTCATACAGAACCCCGGAATAGACCTGATGCGCTGGGGCGGCCGGTTCGGCATGCAGCCGCGTATTACGTTCGACGTCATCACGCAGCGACGCGCCGACCCCCAACAGGGCGAGAGCATCCTCGTGCGCGCTCACCGTACCCAGCGCTTCGAGCACCTTTGCCCGGTACGGGTTCAGTTCCGGAAAGCTGAGCGATTCCCAATCGATGGAGGGACCGTTGGCAGCAGGGGTCTTGCCTTCGGAAGGCGGCAGCAGAATCAGCACCAGTCGATATTACCGGGGACTTTGGCCGGTCCCAACGCCGGTAGACTGGTCAGCGGATGGGTCGACCAGGCGGTCGCGCGTCACGAAAGTGACTCGAGGAACGTCCG
Organism: Arthrobacter sp. M2012083; assembly: GCF_000281065.1. GTDB lineage: Bacteria > Actinomycetota > Actinomycetes > Actinomycetales > Micrococcaceae > Arthrobacter. The sequence goes on along the minus strand of NZ_AKKK01000062.1, from coordinate 73,489 downwards.
GGCTCCGCAGAGCAGGGTGGTGGGTAACGCCCACTCGGGGTAACCCGCAGGCCAGTGCCACAGAGAACAGACCGCCCGCGCGTCGCGATGTTATGCATCGCGGGGCAGCAGGTAAGGGTGAAACGGTGGTGTAAGAGACCACCAGCTCCCCGGGTGACCGGGGAGGCTAGGTAAACCCCACCCGGAGCAAGGCCAGACAGGACACGCTTGAGGGCTGCTCGCCCGAGTGTCCGGGTAGGCTGCTGGAGGGCGTCGGCAACGGCGTTCGTAGATGGATGGCCGCCACTCCCTTTCCGGTAACGGCAGGGGATGACAGAACCCGGCGTATCGGTCGACCCATCCATTTATTACTCCCGGATTTCCGCCGTGTGAGTGATTTCACGCCGCGGGACGGCCTTCCCCCCTTCCATCCGCCCTAGAATGGTTACTGAACGTAGATGTTCTGCCGCCGGGACTGCGTTCGCAGCCGGCGGATTTTCTTTGCTCTCGTTCAAGGCGCTGTGGGTGGACCGAAGCCCGCCGGCGCATGAGCCGCAGGACTACTCCGGGCGGCCGCTGCCATCTGCATACGAGGACGTATGTGGTTGACCCAAGGAAGGTAGTTCTGTGAGCCAGACGTCAGATTCTTGTCTTGATAAGTGGATGGGCCGGGAGGCTCTCGCCGAGGCCATGATTCCGGTGATCGGCCGGTTGTACCGGGAAAACAACGTGGTCACGAGCATCCACGGCCGGAGCCTGATCAACAAGTCCACCATGAACATCCTGAAGGCCCACCGCTTTGCGCGCCGGATGAGCAACCACGAGCTGCTGCTCGAAGAGACCGCACCGCTGCTCAACGCCCTGTCCGAGTTGGAACTCGGCGCAGCGGCCATCGACATTGCACGTTTGACCGAAAAGTTCCGGGCCGAAGGCAATGGCGCCTCGCTGGATGAGTACCTGCGTGCCGAGCTCGCCGAGATCGTCGGAAAGCGTGGCGCGGACGACCGCACCAGCACCGACGTCGTTCTCTACGGCTTTGGCCGCATTGGACGCCTGTTGGCCCGCATCCTCATCGAAAAGGCCGGCGGCGGACACGGCCTGCGGCTGCGCGCCATCGTGGTTCGCAAGGGCGCCGAGAACGACCTCGTCAAGCGGGCGAGCCTGCTGCGCCGCGACTCCGTGCACGGTTCCTTCGAAGGCACCATTCGCGTGGACGAGGAAGCTAACACCATCACCGCCAACGGTGTGCAAATCCAGGTCATCTACTCGGACAACCCCGCCACTGTGGACTACACCGCCTTTGGCATCAAAGATGCCCTGGTAGTGGACAACACCGGCCGGTGGCGCGACGCCGACGGTCTTTCCCAGCACCTGCAGAGCAAGGGTGTTGCCCGCGTTCTGCTCACCGCGCCGGGGAAGGGTGAGCTCAAGAACATCGTCCATGGCATCAACCACCGCGACATTTCCGACGACGACAAGATCGTTACCGCGGCATCCTGCACCACCAACGCCATCACGCCGGTACTGAAAGCCATCAACGACAAGTTCGGCATCATTCACGGCCACGTGGAAACAGTGCACTCGTTCACGAATGACCAGAACCTCATCGATAACTTCCACAAGGGTGACCGTCGCGGACGTTCGGCAGCATTGAACATGGTCATCACGGAGACTGGTGCCGCCAAGGCTGTAGCAAAGGCGCTGCCGGAACTGCAGGGCAAGCTCACGGGCAACGCCATCCGCGTACCTACACCGGATGTCTCCATGGCCATCCTGAACCTCAACCTCGAGAAGGGCACCACCCGCGACGAAGTCAACGACTTCCTCCGCGAAATGTCACTCCACTCGGATCTTCGCAAGCAGATCGACTACATCGATTCCCCCGATGTGGTTTCCACTGACTTCGTTGGCTCTCGCCGCGCCGGCATTGTTGACGGCCTTGCGACCATCTCCAACGACAAGAACCTTGTGCTCTACGTCTGGTACGACAACGAGTTCGGCTACTCCTGCCAGGTCGTCCGCGTGATGGAAGAAATGGCCGGCGTGAACCCGCCGTCGTTCCCCGCACGCGACGTGGTTGCTCCCATCGCAGTGCTTGAAGGCGCTGGCGCCTAAGCACTCCGAAGTATTCACGGGTTTCCCGGCTGAGTCACTGGTATCAGCCGGGAAACCTGACCAAAATGGGTTCATGGAAAACGAATCAACGTTGGAGCATGAGACCACCCTGGAACACGCCCTGGACGTCGCTAAGGCCAATCACAAGCAGGCCCAGAAGCTTCTGGACCAAGCCATAGCGGCCAACGCCGCCGGTGACGTCCCGGATCAGCGCGTGGAACAACTACGTGGCCTCCTGGCGCTGGCCACAGAGGACCTGCAGCGCGTAATGCGTGAGCAATAAACGTCTCCGCCCACTGTGGCACCCACCTCCGCAGTGATCTCCGCAGCGTGACTTCTCCTGCACACTGTGGATATCGACTCTGACTGTCGGGGCCTTGTCCTACGCTCGTAGGGCATTGCATTTCCCCACTGGACGGAGTCCCTTGAGCATCACTTGGTCTGCCTACAAACGCGCACGGCGACGGTCACGTCAGGCGTGGGCCATTCTGGCACTGGCCGCCGCAACCACGGTGGCAGGGCTTTCGTGGTATTTCACTACAGGGCAATTCAGTGCCGCTGAACCATGGGCGACTGGCCCCAGTGAAGCACCCGTCTTCAATCCAGGCTGGATGAAACCCCTTCGTGGTGGGGTGCCCGTTGCCCCGGAAAAGGCGAGCGACGCCTTGGAGCGACTCCCGGTCAAAGGGCGCGCGGCCAAGGCGGACTACGATAGGGACGCATTCGGGCAAGCCTGGGCGGACGCTGACCGCAATGGGTGCGACACCAGAAACGACATTCTCCGGCGGGACCTTTCGGCGGTCGAATTCACGGAAGGTTCATCGTGCAGGGTTGCCGGTGGTGGCTTTCACGAACCTTACACGGGGACGCAGGTGACTTTTCGGCGAGGCCAGGACACCAGCGCTGCAGTTCAAATCGATCATGTGGTGGCCCTCGCCGACGCCTGGCAAAAAGGCGCCCAGCAGCTCAGTGTGCAGCAGCGGCAAATATTCGCAAACGATCCGCTGAACCTGATCGCCGCCGACGGTCCCGCCAATGTTAAGAAGGGTGCAGGTGACGCGGCCACGTGGCTGCCGGATAACAAGAATTTTCGCTGCCACTATGTCGCCCGGCAGGTCTCCGTGAAAGCGGCCTATAAGCTTTGGATTACGCAGGCCGAAAAGGACGCCATGAAGCGGGTTTTGTCCTCGTGCCCGGAACAGCAAACCATCTACAGTGCCAGGTGACCGTGCCCCAGTTGCCAGATGCCGCCGTCGTCGATCCGCTCCAGGACCACGCGCTGGAGTGAGGTCTCCCGTGGGAGCCTATCCAAGTCATGGAGTCCCCGCTGCCTGAAAGTGAAATAGATGGCATCCGTAGGGGCATCAGTGCAGCGGTCGAGCGTGAAACGTCGTGCAAACGACGCAATGTTGCTGTCCGGTAGGCGATCGACGAGGTACGGGTCCAGCATCCATGAATCACACGTGGCTTTGAGCGCAGGCTTGTCGGGAAAATACCGGGGGAAGAAAGTTCTTGCCTCCGCCAAACTGGCATCCACCAGCGCAGGGGAGAGGCCTCCATCTTCGGGTATATGGACACCAAGAACCCAGCCTGGGTCCTGACCATCGGCGGGAACCACATGGAACTGCAGCCGGCCCAGCCTGAACAGATTGCCAGCCATGTGCAACGTCAGCCAGCTCCAGGTGTCCAGCCCAAATCGGCCGTGGACCCGCCTGTTGATACGAAGCTGCAAACCAACGTCCGCCAAGGATGCAGCCGAAACAGCCCGACTGATTCCGAGTTCCAGATGGTAGGCGTGAACTGAGGGAGCGAAGCGGAGGAGTGCTTCGATCCAGACCGTCTCCTCGGCGCCGTCGGCCCGGATGCTGTCTGCTGGAAAGGTACCAAGCCTCTCCTGCATCGCCTTCATGGCCTGCAGAACAGGCTCATCCGGTGGCGTGCCCAGAAGGTGCGCACATTCAGTGGCGTCCTCGCCGGTGATGTCCAAGAGCTCAAAAAGCTCTGCGTGGGGGCTGGCGGCCATGGCTTAGTGCCCGAACGGATCGGGATCGACGCCGGGCATCCAGGTCAGGCCCGGCACGCCCCAGCCGTTCTTCTTGGCTTGCTTGAGCGCCTTCTTTGAGTACCGGTCCACGAGGCGGTTGACGTACAGTTTGCCGTCCAAATGGTCGAACTCGTGTTGCAGGATTCTGGCGAACCAGCCTGTCGCTTCGAAGTCCAGGGGATGGCCATCGCCGTCAAAGCCCTGAACCCGTGTCCATTCAGCGCGCTGCAGCGGGTAGTACTCCCCGGGGAAGGACAAGCAGCCCTCAACGTGTTCATCGGGATCCGGAAGGGCGCCGGAGACCTTGGACAGTGTCAGCACCGGATTGACTACCACGCCCTGCTCGGGGACGTCGTCATCGTTGGCGTACTTGTAGACAAAAAGGCGCTTGCCCACGCCGATCTGAGGCGCCGCGAGCCCCACCCCGTTGGCAGCGTCATTGGTCTCGAACATGTCCGCGATCAAGGCGCGGAGTTCGTCGTCGAAAACTTCGACTTCACTTGCCCGGCGGTGCAAAACAGGTTCGCCCCAAATGGTGACTGGCAGGACGGTCATCTCAGTTCTTCCTTCGTCTAGCACTGTGATCCGGAAGCGGCCTTGGTCCGCTTTGAGGTTAAAAGCAAAGGCCGCACCGGATAACCGGTGCGGCCTTTGTGGAAACCGGCTCTGGAGCCAATCTCGGTGGGGTGAGCTACGGGGGTTGAACCCGCGACCTCCTGGACCACAACCAGGCGCTCTGCCAACTGAGCTAAGCCCACCATGTGCCTTTTGGGGCTGAACCGTTTGACCGGCTTTCCTTCAAGGCAACGACAAATAGCTTACCTGCTGTTTTGGGGTGCAAAGTCCACTTTTGCCGCTTTTGGCGAAAAAACCTCGAAAAATGGTGCAGATCACACCTTTTCGCTGGACCCCAGGGTCTCTGCGGTAGCCATGATGTCCTTGGAAATGCGCTGAGCCGTTGCCGTGTCCGGTCCCGGCGCTGGAACAAACACAGCCTGGCGGTAGTAGCGGAGCTCATCAATGGAGTCCTTGATGTCGCCCAAGGCGCGGTGACCGCCATGCTTGGCCGGGGACTGGAAGTACGCGCGCGGGAACCAGCGGCGTGAGAGCTCTTTGATGGTGCTGACGTCGATCACGCGGTAGTGGAGGTGCTCCACGATGTTGGGCATGTCCCTGGCAAGGAACATGCGGTCTGTTCCCACAGAGTTACCACCCAGGGGAGCTTTGCGGGGATCCGGGACCCACTTCTCAATGTATTCAAGGACCTGTGCTTCTGCCTCTGCCATGGTCTTCCCGTGGGGGAGCTCGTCCAGGAGCTTGGAGCGGGTGTGCATGTCCCGCACGAAGTCGTTCATTTGTTCCAGTGCTGCGTCATCCGGCTTGATGACGACGTCTACGCCGTCGCCCAGAATGTTGAGCTCGGAATCCGTCACCAACGCTGCAACCTCGATCAAGGCGTCGTTCTTAAGGTCCAGGCCGGTCATTTCGCAGTCGATCCAGACGATGCGTTCATTAGTAATAGGCACGCGCCAAGCCTATCCTTCAGTGGCTTCCAAGTGCTCCGATGGTACGATTTTGAGCGCGGCAGTGTCGTTTCTTCCTGTTGCCGAAAGCCCCCATGACGCAGAATTTTGACCCGAATACAGCGGGTGAACGATTGGATGACGACTACATGACGGTGCCAGTACCCGCCGCCCAGTTGGCAGGGACAGCGACGCCGTCGGCTGGCGCCGTTGCCGGCGAGGTAGATAACGCACGCTCGCCGCTGATCGCCGGGTTCGTTGGTTCCATGTTCATGGTGTTTGGCTCACTGGGGGTTGGGTGGCTTGCTCCGGTTTCGGAACTTCGCCGCCTCCCGCTTTTCATCTGGATGCGCACTGAAGGTGTGGGTGTCGGACTTTCCATTGTTTTGCTGGCCATCGGCGGCATGTTGCTCGTCCGCGCCTGGCTTCGTCTGGGCCAGCGCGTCCGCGTGTGGGGGTTGGAAGCCCGAAAAGCGACGCTGCAGGCTGTAGCGGCCTGGGGGCTGCCCATGATGTTCACCGTTCCCCTCTTCAGCAGGGACGTGTACGCGTATATCGGCCAGGGCCGGTTGATGGTGGAAGGCATAAATCCTTATGAGAACGGGATTTCGGCCCTGCCCAACTACTTCCAGCTGGGCGCGGACAAGATGTGGACCGAAGCGCCGGTTCCCTACGGTCAGTTGTTCTTGTGGATTGAGCAGTTTGTTGTCTGGGTAACCAACGTGCAGCCGGAAGCGAGCATCATGCTCTTCCGCCTCGTCGCTGCAGTGGGTGTAGTTCTCTGCATCATCTACGTACCGAAACTGGCCGAACTCCACGGTGTGAATCCTCACAGGGCGCTATGGCTGACGGCGGCCAACCCGCTTTTTCTCACTAACTTCATCGCCAGTGTCCATAACGATGCCTTGATGATTGGGCTGGCATTGGCGGGCCTGTACTACTGCGCAACCCGCCGTGTCATTCGCGGACTGGTGCTGGTCACGCTCTCCATCTCGATCAAACCGATCACGGTGGTATTCCTGCCCTTCATTGGACTTCTGTGGGCCGGCAAGGATGCCTCCTGGCCGCGCAAGTTCCTCTATTGGTTCCTGACAGCAGCTCTGAGCTTCGGACTTCTCTACGCCCTGAGCCTGGTGAACGGCTTCGGATTCGGTTGGATCAACGGCCTGTCAGCCCCCGGCAGCGTTTGGATCTGGTACGCGCCTGTGGGTCTCATCGGAATGGTTGTTGCCCTGATCTTCAATGCCTTTGGCCTGGACGGCTGGGCCTTGGCGAAATGGGTTTACGACGCCGGCAAGGTACTGATGGTTGTAGCGGTGGCTTGGCTGATCTTCAGGGGCGACTACGATCGCCTGATGCGCCGGTTGACCTTGGCCTTTGCCACCATTGTCCTGTTGGCGCCCATGATTCAGTCGTGGTACGTCGTGTGGCTGATTCCGCTGTTCGCTGTGACCGGCATCCGCAACGACTGGCAGGTCAAGGCTCTCTACTTCATCGTGTCGTTCTTTATGGTCTACGCGATCTCCGACCAGTTGGACGTGTTCCCTTACCTTCAAAGCGAAGACCTGGGACTTGCCCTCATCCTCGCCCGTTACGCTGCAGCCCTTATTGCACTCCTGTTCGCGATCTACCTGATTTTTGTGGATCCGAAGACAAAGGGTTTGTTCCGGGTGCGCGACGAATTCGGTGTGCGTCCCATTATCTGAAGTCTCCGCTGGGTCGGGCCTGCTGTTGACTGGTGGCTGAGGGCCCGCTGCCTCCCGCGTCAGTCGGACGGCAACAGCCGCAATGCCTCGCGGGTGGACAGTGGACTCAAAGCTGCCGCGTTGTTGGCAGCGAACGCCTTGACCGATTCGGGATCTGTTTTGCTGTACTCACGGAGCGCCCACCCGATGGCCTTGCGGATGAAGAATTCATTGTCGGCGAGGTTCGCGGAGATGACCGCTGCCAGGAGGCCGGGATCAGTCTTTGACTTGGCCCCTAGCTGTGCAGTGATCGCTGCCCGCCGAATCCACATGTCGTGGTCCGTGGACCACTGCAGCAGCACCGGCGTCATGGTGGGCCTGTGCGCAAGAAGGAGCGCGCAGATCCGATGCGCAACCCCGTCAACGAGGTCCCACCAAGCACCCGTCCGGATCATTTCCTCATATAGGGGGAGCATCCGCAGGTCTCCTTTGACCATTCGCAGGCCCGTCAGGTCGATGGCTGCGTATCGCTCTTCACGGGCCTCCGCGTTGCGCCACAGCTCAAGAACCGCTTTCTGCAGCTCAGCTGGCGAGGTCACCGGGAACTGCTTGACTGCTTCCTTCACTATCTTGCGAACCGCGGGAACCCGGACACCCCAAGAAGGCATGTCGGACTTCAAATAAGCCTGAGCTCCGGCACCCCGTTCCGCATCGGCGGCTGATCGGAGTGTTGATCGGATCGACTCCACGAGGACATTGGGGCTCATGCCATAACTCTAGGTCGGTGATGTACGAAGGGGTGTGAGCCGCTGCTCAAGAACTGTGGTCCCCGCTGTTCGGTCACCGTAGAGTGGGCGTACCGGCCCGCTGTTCCCTTGCATGGCCAGCAGCTCCCTAACAAATGTCGGCAACAACCAACTTCACATCGGCCACAACAAAGGAATCTCGATGTCAATGCTGAAATCACCGGACCAAATCGCGATGATGCGCGAGGCCGGTCGCGTAGTTGCCAATGCACTTTCCGCAGTCCGGGAGCAAGCCGAAGTGGGTGTTTCGCTTAAGGAACTCGACGACGTCGCTGCCGCCGTAATCTCCGATGCCGGCGCGAAACCTGCCTTCCTGGACTACCACCCACGCTGGGCGGCTGTGCCGTTCCCCGGCGTCATTTGTACCAGCGTCAACGACGCCGTGGTGCACGGGATCCCCAATGGATACGTCCTGGAGGACGGCGATCTGCTCAGCGTCGATTGTGGTGCTTTCGTGGAAGGCTGGTGCGGTGATGCGGCAGTCAGCTTCGTCGTAGGGGCCGGAGACCCTGCAGACCATGAGTTGGTGAAGGCGACAGAAGACGCACTTGCCCGCGGCATCGAAGCAGCCCGCGTAGGAAACAAGATGGGTGACCTTGCCTATGCGATTGGTGGCGAGGCGAAACGTGCAGGATACGGACTGTTGGCTGATCATGGCGGCCATGGCATAGGACGGACAATGCACGCCGAACCTCCCGTCCCCAACCTCGGACGGCCTGGCCGGGGCATGAAGCTCGAAGAAGGCCTGGTCATTGCCATTGAGCCCATGTTGATCCTGGGCGGCAAGGACGACTACTACCACGACGAGGACGAATGGACTCTTCGTTCGGCAAACGGGCGACGCGCCGCCCACAGCGAACACACTGTAGCCGTCACGGCTGACGGCCCGGTGATCCTCACTTTGCCGTGATCCTCACTTTGCCGTAGTTTCGCCGACCCCCGGGCGATGTTCCGGCCCAGTCTTGCCGAAGGGCGAACCACCGGCACCAGCACCGGGAGGGTTCGCCCTTGGTTCCGAACAATTCCTCAACAGAATCGTGGTGCAACGGTTACACGCCGGCACCCACCAGTTCGCCTGTTGTGGTGTTCACGAGTAGGGGACCGGTGCCATCAGGACCGTCGACGTCCGCCGCGATGGACTCGTCTTCCGGCGGAACTTGTTCATGGTCGTCCGAGTCCCAGTCATTGCTGCGGTCAGGTGTACCGGGTACCTCAACAGCAGGTGCTGCATCGGCAGGGGCTGAGGCGCCGCTCATCCGGGTGAAGTTGGCAGAGCCCCACATGAGGTCATGTCCCACTGATTCGGCGTCGATTTCGGCTACGTGGTAGACACGGCCCTCATGTTCCCATTGCCGCAACCGGAGCTTCCCAACGACGAGGACGCGCTGTCCCTTCTTCACACTGCATCCAACGTGTCCGGCGAGGTATCGGAACGACTGAACCGTGTACCAGTTGGTGTTTCCGTCCACCCAGGTGTTGGTGGCGCGGTCGTAGCGGCGTTCCGTGGTGCCCAGGCGAAACGATGCCGTGGACGTGCCCCGTGCAGTGGTGGAGCTCTTGACCTCAGAGGCCACGAAGCCCCGGACGGTGATCATGTCATTCATGGTGGTCCTTCTCGGTTTGGTGAAGTGCCTGTCCGGCTCTTTCAGCTTCATCCAGGGACGGCAGGGAGGGGAGTGCCTCATACGCCTATGTGAATAACGGCGGCTGTGGAGGAGCAGAAGCACGCTGCATGGGATGTCAAGCAGTTAGCTGATCGCACTGTAAACTCTTTGTGGCGCCAGCGGCCCATATGGCCATGACGCGGGTGCGCCCCAGTAGCTCAGGGGATAGAGCAGCGGCCTTCTAATCCGCCGGTCGGGGGTTCGATTCCCTCCTGGGGCACCGAAACATCCCCCTTGGAACAGCGTCCAAGGGGGATGTCACTTTTTTAGGGCAGAATGGCTAGGTGATGAGCAGGAGAACCGCGCAGACGTATGGCAGGGCAGCAGACGCATCGACTTTCCGGAGAGCTGGGGTGTCGCTGGTCATCGCCGCGGCATTGACGGTCTCCGCTTGCACTCCAACGCCTGCGCCATCCGCCGTTCAGCCCGCGGCCACTCCGTCATCGTCCGCCAGTCCGCAGGCCACATCCACCGTCGATCCCGCCGTTGCCGCAACAACTTCGGCCGTGGAGTCAACGCTTAAAACCTTGGTAGCCGGCAACCCGAAGCCCGACCGCGAAACCCTGCGTGCGGCCTTGGTTTCTGCAGGCATCCCCAACGCCAACGTAGAGGTGTCCGTGAGTCGTACGCCGACGGGCCTTGACGTGGACGCGATGGAAGCCGCAGCGCTGACGGGGGACAGCTGCGTCATGGGGCAAATCCGCGACGGCGGCGTCGTGGTTACGGTGCTGCCTGTGCTGGCCACCGGAAAATGCTTCGTGGGAGACGCCCGCTAGCTCCATCGCGGGGCTCGAATGTGAGTTATGTACGCCTACCCATTAGATTTAAGAGCATGGCGGAATTCATTTACACGATGACCAAGGCTCGCAAGGCCGTTGGCGACAAACTTATTCTGGACGACGTCAGCATGTCGTTCTTCCCTGGCGCGAAGATCGGCGTTGTGGGTCCGAACGGTGCTGGTAAGTCCACCATCCTGAAGATCATGGCCGGACTGGACACCCCGTCAAACGGCGAGGCCCGCCTGAGCCCCGGCTACACCGTGGGCATCCTCCTGCAGGAACCGCCGCTGAACGAGGAAAAGACCGTCCTGGGCAACGTCCAGGAGGGTGTTGGCGAGATCTACGGCAAGATCCAGCGTTTCAATGAGATCTCCGAAGAAATGGCCAACCCGGATGCTGACTATGAGACGCTCCTGGACGAAATGGGCAAGCTCCAGGAAGCCATTGATGCGGCGGATGCCTGGGATATCGATTCCCAGCTTGAGCAGGCCATGGACGCGCTGCGCTGCCCGCCGGCCGACTCGGATGTCACAGTCCTTTCCGGTGGTGAGCGCCGCCGCGTAGCGCTGTGCAAGCTTCTCCTGCAGAAGCCCGACCTCCTGCTCCTTGACGAGCCCACCAACCACCTGGACGCCGAGAGCGTACTTTGGCTCGAGCAGCACCTTGCTCAATACCCGGGCGCCGTTCTTGCCGTGACTCACGACCGTTACTTCCTGGACCACGTGGCTGAGTGGATCGCCGAAGTCGACCGCGGCCACCTCTACCCGTACGAGGGCAACTACTCCACCTACCTGGAGAAGAAGAAAGCCCGCCTTGAGGTCCAAGGCAAGAAGGACGCAAAGCTGTCCAAGCGCCTCACCGAAGAGCTTGAGTGGGTGCGCTCCAACGCCAAGGGCCGCCAGACCAAGTCAAAGGCTCGTCTCGCCCGCTACGAGGAAATGGCTGCCGAGGCCGAGCGCACCCGGAAGCTGGACTTCGAAGAGATCCAGATTCCGCCGGGACCGCGACTGGGTTCTTTGGTCATCGAGGCCAAAAACCTGAAGAAGGGCTTCGACGATCGAGTGCTGATCGAAGACCTTTCCTTCTCGCTGCCCCGCAACGGCATCGTCGGCGTTATTGGACCCAACGGTGTGGGTAAGTCCACGCTGTTCAAGACGATCGTCGGTATGGAACCTTTGGACGATGGTGAGCTCAAGATCGGCGAGTCCGTGAAGATCTCCTACGTGGACCAGTCCCGTGGCGGCATCGATCCCAACAAGTCCCTCTGGGAAGTTGTCTCCGAAGGCCATGACTTCATCCAGGTCGGCCAGGTTGAAATGCCTTCGCGGGCCTACGTTTCGGCGTTTGGTTTCAAGGGACCGGACCAGCAGAAGAAGGCGGGTGTCCTCTCCGGTGGTGAGCGCAACCGACTGAACCTGGCACTGACGCTCAAGCAGGGTGGCAACCTCCTGCTCCTTGACGAACCTACTAACGACCTCGACGTCGAAACCCTGAGCAGCCTGGAGAACGCCCTTCTCGAATTCCCGGGCTGCGCCGTAGTGGTATCGCACGACCGTTGGTTCCTGGACCGGGTTGCGACCCACATCCTCGCCTACGAAGGTGACGACGAGAACCCCTCCAAGTGGTACTGGTTCGAGGGCAACTTCGACTCCTACGAGGAGAACAAGGTGGAGCGCCTCGGCCCCGATGCCGCAAAGCCGCATCGTGTAACCCACCGCCGCCTGACCCGCGACTAGTAGTTAGACGCAATACAAGAGGCCGGTCCCGGCAGGGACCGGCCTCTTGGCTTTAAGGCAAGGCTACGGAATCCGGACCATGCCCTCTTGCGCCACAGTGGCAACATGCTGGCCTTCGCGGTTGAAGATACGTCCTGTGGAGAGTCCCCTGGCGCCTTGGGCGCTGGGGGATTCCTGCACGTACAGCATCCATTCGTCCACACGCACGGGGCGGTGCCACCACATGGCGTGATCTAGGCTGGCAACACTCATGCCGGGAGTCATCCAGGCCAGGCCGTGCTTCCGGAGGATAGGTTCCAGCAGCGTGTAATCGCTCGCGTACGCCAAGGCGGCCCGGTGGAGGTTGGGGTCATCGGGAAGGGGCCCCATGGTCTTCATCCAGACAGCGTTGGTAGCTACGTGATCGGTGGGTGGGGACACGTAGAGCGCGGGGTCGATGTGTCGGACGTCGAAGGGCCGCTCTGAGGACATGTGCCGTGCCATGGGGTGATCGTAGTGGGACAACAGCTCGGCGGTGCTGGGCAGGGTTTCAGGATCAGGGATGCCTTCGGGCATCTGTGCCTGATGGTCCAAACCGCTGTCTTCCACTTGGAAGGACGCGATCATTGAGAGAATCGGCACGCCGTCCTGATAGGCATGTACGCGGCGGGCCGAGAAGGACCGGCCATCCCGCAGCCTCTCCACACCAAAAGTGATCGGCTTGTTGGCGTCACCCGGACGGAGAAAGTAACCGTGCATGGAGTGCGCCACCCTGTCCGGCTCAACGGTCCTCATGCCGGCCATCATGGACTGCGCCAACACTTGGCCACCAAAAACACGGTGCCGGGGCTGCTTTTGGGACGGTCCCAGGAAAATATCCTCGTTGGTCCGTGCTCCGTCAAAGTCACCAAGATCCAGCAGGCCAATCAGCACTTCCATGGGGTCTTCTACGGGTGCTTCCACCTCGAGGCCAGCGTTCGTGTCAGTCATGGTTCGACTTTAGACGGCACCCCAACCCCTCTCAACCGGGGACATGCCGGTAGAGTCGATGATGTGACAGACGTCTTGACCCAGTCCTTCCGCTTCGCCGATCCCCGTGACCTCGCCGACCTGCGAACCTTCGTTACGCGAGCAAAGAGCATCGACGACGGCGCCATCCGCCTTCAGGCCGCGGGCAATGTCCTGGCTGCCTATGTGTGTGTCCTGAGGCCCCGCATCCTGGGCGAATCAACCCCTACAATTCTTGGCCTGCGCACCATGGCCCTGGCCGAGCCTGCCCAAGCCGACGTCACCGTGACGCTCGCGTCCGTCATGGACCGCTTGGCCCGATCAGGTGCCGAAGATGTGGAACTGCCCATCCCGCCGTCGACCGTTTCCGAATCCTGGGCGGGCGTTGGCGCGCCCCGGACCGGCTGGGAAGCCCAAGGAACAGTTCGCGACGCCGACCTCAAGTCCGCGGCGGAGGCCGGCATTGCGGAGGTGGCGGGCGTCGTTCCGGCTTTGGCGGGAGCCGCGGTGGTCAACACAGCCAGGGCTGCAGTGTGGGGCCGGGAGCTGCCCGGTCTGGACGGGCTGCCGGCAGGTGCGGCTTTCGCCGCTTTCGCTTTGGGTTTCCTGGGTGAGTCCGAGCAGAAAATCTTCCGCAATGGCCGCTGGTTCCGCCTGAGCGGCCCACGCGGCCATGTGCTGGTCCGAACCGGAGCAGGCTTGGGGCTCGGTTTCTAGGACCTAGGCTTCAGGGCCGGCCGACGGGCTATTGACCATGGTCAGTGCTGCGCGCTCCATGTAGTCCCACAACGTGCCCTCATGCAACGGGGAGAGCTCCAACGAGTCCACTGCCGTGCGCATATGGAACAACCAGCGGTCCTTGGCTTCCGGCGTTACCCGGAACGGCATATGGCGCATGCGCAACCGTGGGTGGCCGCGTTCTTCGCCGTAGGTGGTTGGTCCGCCCCAGTATTGCTCCAGGAACATGAGGAAGCGGCGCTTTGCTGGCTCGAGGTCCTCTTCGGGATACATGGGCCGCAGCAACGGGTCCGTGGCCACGCCGTCGTAGAAAACGTCGATGAGCTTGACGAACGTCTCATGGCCGCCGACTGCCGCGTAGAAGCTATCCGTGTAGGCGGGCTGGCTGAACGGATCGTTCTGCATCAGCTGGCGTCGGGGGCCTGCCTGCGGCGCTGGCGGTTGCCCACCTGCAGTGTTACTCATTGGACTTCTCCTCGGCTTTGGTGACGCGCGGTGCGCCTGCTGTGACGGGCGCAGCTGCAGCGCCTGGTTCGTCGCTGGTGTCAGGTGTTTCCAGCGGCACGTAGTCGCCCTGCGATCGGTTGCCCACGCGGAGGATTTCGCCGTTGCGAAGGTACCAGATGGCGCCGTCTTCAGCGCGAACCCGAGTAATGCGCAGGCCCACCGATTCAACGGTACCAATGACTTCGCTGGTAACGATGACGTCGCCGATACCGTATTGGTCCTCGATGGTGATGAAGATTCCCGCGAGGAAGTCGCGGATCAACTGCTGGGCGCCGAAACCGATGGCAACACCGAGAATGCCCACGCTGGTCAGGAGCGGTGCCACGTCCACGTTCATGTATTTGAGGACGTAGATGATCACGATCACCACCACTACAACGCTTACCAGGCTTGTCAGCAGCGAGCCGATGGTCTCGGCACGCTGGGAACGCCGTTCATGGTCCAATGCGCGGATTGCGGGTTGCACCCACTTGAAGTGCGGCTTCTTGAAGAAAGAACTGCCCGCCGAGACCCGTCGCGTAATGCGCAGGATGATGAACCGTGCCACGATCCACACAGCCAGGCCTACGCCTACCGTGATGAGGATCGACATGAGGTCGATTTTTTCGGGTTCGATGTTGATGGTTTCCGCCAAGGGGATGGAGGTCAAGGTGGAATAGCTCCTTGTCGTCGGCCCGTGTTCGCCGGGCGCGGAACACTCTGTCCACCTACAACCCTAGCGCCGTAGCGTGACGGTATGCGCATCCTGGTCTTGGGCGGTACCGCCTTCCTGTCAGCAGAAATCGCCCGGCAGGCTGTTGAAGCCGGACATGAGGTCACCTGCCTGGCGCGCGGCAGTTCAGCAACCCCGCCCGACGGCGTCGCTTGGGTACGGAGCGACCGCGCGGCGGGTGCAGCGGCCTTCGAAGAGATCGACGGACGCTGGGACGAAGTGGTGGATGTCTCCAGGGATCCCTTACAGGCGCGTGTGGCGCTGGACGTACTGGGCCCCTCCACCGCTCACTGGACCTTCGTCTCAAGCTGCTCCGTGTATGCGGACCACTCGATACCTGACGCGGATGAGAGTGCGGCCCTTGTGGAGCCCTTGCCGGAAGGCCGGTCAGGCACTCCGGAAACCTATGGAGAGTCCAAATCGGCGATCGAGCAGATGACTCTTGCCGCTGTGGGGGAGAAGGCGCATATCGTCCGGGCGGGACTCATTGGCGGACCCGGGGACGGCACCGATAGATACGGTTATTGGCCTGCCAGATTCGCTGCGAACACGGACACGGTTCTGGTCCCGGACATCCCGGACGCCGCCACGCAGATCATTGATGTCCGGGACCTCGCGGCATGGATCCTGCAATCCGCGGAGGAAGGGCTGACGGGTACTTACAACGCCTTGGGAGACGTAGTGCGGTTCGAGGACTACATCTCCGAGTCCCAGCGGGCGGCCGGAACCCAGGACGTTATGAGGCCTGATGAGGATTGGCTCGTGCAGCACGGCGTCGATTACTGGGCGGGGCCGGATTCCCTGCCCCTGTGGCTCCCCGCTGGTCACGACGGCTTTCAGGCGCGGACAAACCGCGCCGCACGTGAGCGCGGAATGATCCTGCGGCCGTGGCAGGAAACCCTGGCGGCCACTCTCGAGGATGAACGGGCGCGAGGCCTGGACCGGGACCGAAAGGCCGGCCTGAGCCGTGAAACGGAACAAAGGCTCGTGGCACTCTGGCAGTTCGAACAGCGCTAGGTTGCTGCCGCCGTCGTGATTGGTTCGTGGAGTACCGGGAAGTTGACGCTGCGGGCGATGAAGCAGACCTGGTTGGCTTCATGGTGAAGCTGCGGGACCAAGCTTTCGTGGGCGGGATCGGCAATGATGACGTGGGGCTTCAGGGTGACGTTTTCGAACTGCCCGCTGCCGTCCCGGTTGAGCTTCATGAGGCCTTCGGCGTTGTCCTCATAGCCGGTAACCACCACCCCATGCTTGACGGCGACGTGGAGGAAGGACAGCATGTGGCATTGCGAGAGGGCGGCGAGTAGCAACTGTTCCGGGTTGTAGCGTGTCCGGTCGCCGTGGAACGTCGGATCTGCTGAGCCCTTCAACGTGGGCAAGCCACTGATTTCGACGTCGTGGTCCCTTGAATATCCGCGGTAGCTGGCTGTGCCTTCGCCGAGGTTTCCGGTCCAGCGGACGGTCAGCGCGTAATGGTGTTCGTGGAGGCCCATGCGGTCAGTCTAGCTTTGCAGCCACCACCGTCCGCACGGGCCTCACCAGGCTGCAGGCTTAGACGTCTGCTGCCCTTGCGCGCAGGGCCCGGGCTACGCTGTCCCGGTTTTCCAGCATCATGCGGCGCAGGGCTGCGTTCTCCTCCGGAAGCCCGGCCAGGAACTGGTCCGTGCGATCCACTGTGGCCTGCGTGGTGAGCTGTGCCGGGTAAAGGCCCACCACGATCTGCTGGGCCAGGGCGTGGGTTCGTTCCTCAACGATGCCAGGTACAGCCTCGAAGTACCTTTCCGCGAACGGTTCCAACAAGGCGGTGTCCGCGACACGCATGAAGCCGGCCACAGCTGAGGCTTGCAAGGCATTGGAGAGTTCTCCCTTGACCACGATCGAGTCCCAAGCTGCTGCCTTGGCCTCCGGGGTGGGGATGGCTGCTTTGGCCTGGGCTGCTGCATTTTGGCCGTTGGAAGTGTTGTCCCGGGAAAGTTCCTCGTCGATCCGCGTTTGGCCCTGCCGGCCGCCGGCAACAAGGGCTGTCAGCAGTTCCCAACGCATGTCTTGGTCGATGCTGAGTCCTTCGAGGGTCTCCGTTCCGTCCAAGAGGGCCTGAATACGGTCGAACTGTCCGCCACTGCGTGCCAGCTGGGCGTACGACTTGGCGAACTGCAGCTGGGCATCCGAACCCGCGACAGCGGACGATGCGAGCTCCCACAACTTGTCCGCAGCCGCGATCGTCGAGTCACGCTTGTGATCGGCGGCCACGAAATAGGTCAACGTGGTGGAGAGCTGGCGCAACTGCACCAGGATCACGGAGGAATCTGTTTCCGAGGCGATGTTCGCCAGGATAAGTTCCACGTAGCCGCGGGCCGGGGTTTCGCCGTCGCGTGCCGCGTCCCAGGCCGAACCCCACACCAAAGTGCGGGGCAGGCTGGCCGCAAAGTCCTTCAGGTGGGCCTTGGCGGTGGCAAGTGAGTGCTCATCGAGGCGGACCTTGGCATACGCGAGGTCGTCGTCGTTCAAGAGGATCAGGTCCGGGCGTGCCTTGCCAACCAGGGCAGGAACCGGGGTGCGGGGGCCATCGACGTCGAGTTCCTCGCGGTGGGTCCGCTCCAGCTTGCCTTCGCCCGAGAGTGAGTAGAAGCCGACGGCCAGGCGGTGCGGGCGGAGCGTAGGCTGTTCGTCGATCGCGGTCTGGAGGATCGCGAAATCGGAAATGGTGCCGTCCGCGGCGACGGACAGCTCCGGTGCGAGGGTGTTCACGCCGGCAGTTTCGAGCCAGAGCTTGCCCCACGCGTCCAGGTCGCGGCCCGAGGCAGCTTCGAGCTCCACCATGAGGTCAGCGAGCTCGGTGTTCTTCCAAGCATGCTTGGCGAAGTACGTACGGACGCCGGCCATGAACTGTTCCGGACCCACCCAGGCCACCAACTGCCTCAGCACGGAAGCGCCCTTGGCATAGGTGATGCCGTCGAAGTTCACCTCGACGTCTTCGAGGTTGTTGATCTCGGCGAAGATCGGGTGCGTGGTGGGCAACTGGTCCTGCTTGTAGGCCCAGGACTTTTCCACGGAAGCGAACGTGGTCCAGGCTCGGTCGAATTCGGTGTTCTCCACTGCGGCCAAGTGAGACATGTATTCGGCGAAGCTCTCGTTGAGCCAGAGGTCGTTCCACCAACGCATGGTCACCAAGTCCCCGAACCACATGTGTGCCAGTTCGTGCAGGACCGTGATGGCGCGCCGCTCGATCTGTGCTCCCGTGACCTTTCCGCGGAAAACGTACCCTTCCAAGATGGTCACGGCACCGGCGTTTTCCATGGCTCCGGCATTGAACTCCGGGACGAAGAGCTGGTCGTACTTCGCGAACGGGTACGGGAACCCGAACTGCGCCTCGAAGAACTCGAAGCCCTGTCGGGTCAGTTCAAAGATGTTGTCCGCGTCCAGGTACTGCATGAGTGACTTGCGGGCAAATACTCCCAGCGGGATGACGCGCCCGTCGGAGCTGGTGACCTCGGAACGGACGGACTGGTACGGTCCGGCGATTAAAGCCGTGACGTACGAAGACAGGCGGGGAGTGGGGTCGAATTCCCACACGGAACGCTGGGTGCCATCCTCGGCGGCAGAAGCTTCAACGGGAACCGGCGTGGGGGAGTTGGAGATCACGTCCCAATGCGAAGGAGCGGTGACATTGAAGGTGAAGGTGGCCTTCAGGTCGGGCTGTTCGAAGACGGCGAACATGCGCCTGGAGTCAGGAACTTCGAACTGCGTGTAGAGGTAAACCTCGCCATCAACAGGGTCAACGAAGCGGTGGAGTCCCTCGCCGGTGTTCATGTAGGGAGCATCTGCCACCACCACGAGTTCGTTGTCCGCTGCCAGATCCGGGAGTTGGATACGGACGCCGTCAGAGACCACGGCAGGGTCCAGCTCGGTGCCGTTCAGGGTCACACTGTGGACCGCCGCAGTGATGGCATCGATGAAAGTGGACGATCCCGGCTCCGCGGAAAACTTCACGACAGTGGTGGAGCCGAAGGTCTCTGCTCCCTGGGTTAGGTCCAAGGTGACGTTGTACGACTCGACGTTGAGCAGTTCGGCGCGGGTGGCGGCTTCATCGCGCGTAAGGTTCAGGCCTGGCAAGTGGTGCCTCCGGAGATTTTGGGATGGCCGGCCCGTCATGGCCGGACGCTGGTGTGAAGTCATTCTTTCACTCCAAGGCGTGAAGGCAAGGAGCGGGCACCACAGTGTCGCGCCACGGAGTAGCGTTGGATTATGGCATCGTTCCGGGACACCCTCGATTTCCGCGCGCTGAGGTTTGCGGTCGCCTTTCCGTTGCTGCTGGCCGTCGGATTTGTCGTGTGCGCCCAGATGCTGCGCAACGACCTCCCAAACCCTGTTGCCGTTATGTGGAGCCCCGACGGCGGCTCTTCCTTCGCTCCTTTCGGCGCCTACGTGGCAGGCGGCGCTGCCCTTATCACCTTCTGCGGTTGGGCAGTCTTCCTCCAAGCGGTATCGATTTCCCGGCCGGTGGTCATGCGCCGCGTCATGATGGGCGTGGGCCTCATGGTCAGCCTCTTCATCACCACGGTGTTGGCTGCAGGTCTGGTCGGCCAGTCCGGGCTGGCGGACGCGCGCGAGTCCCACGTTGATCCGATCGTGCTGGCCATGGGCAGCGGAGCCGCTGTGGCGCTGGGCGTCGTCATGATGTTCGCCTTTAAGCCGGACCCTCGTTGGACCAGGGAAGATGACGTTGCGCTCGAAGAAGAGTTGAGACTTCTCGAAGATCCCGATCTCGCCCGCGACACGCTCAGGCTGTGGGTGCATGCCCGGAGTTCCGTTTTCGTCATGATCATAGTCTCGGCACTGTTCCCCGCTGCGCTGATAGCCGTGGCAGTTCCATGGCTGGGTGCCTTGGTAGCAGCGGCGGCCCTGATCGGCGCAGGTTTCCTGTTCGCACGGGTTAGGGCGGACAGGGGAGGGCTGCAGGTATTCGCTGGCGGGATCGTCCGCGTCCTGACCGTCCCCGCCGTCGACATCGCTGGGGCAGCCCCTGCGGACGTAAAGGCGGCAGATTATGGTGGGTGGGGCTGGCGGCACCATGACGACGCGACAGCGATGCTCGTCAGCAGTGGGCCTGCCGTCGTCGTAAGGAAACTTAACGGAGGCCGGGTTGCACTAAGCGCCGGGACCCAGGCTTCCGCAGACAGACTCGCCGGTGTCCTCAACAGAGCGGCGCATCGGGCCCACGGCGACGGGCAGGTCCAACAACCCGGGTAGCGGTACCCTAGGTAGCGCATCCCTCAACGCAGCGCCCGGCCATATGCCGTACCCGCGCGCCAGAAAGAATGGACTTCCTGTGACTACACCCCGCGTCCACATCGCTACGGACCACGCCGGCATGGAACTCAGTGCCCACTTGGTCAGCCACCTCACGGCCAAAGGCTACGAAGTGGTGGATCACGGGCCCAGGGAGTATGACGCCCTGGATGACTACCCCTCCTTCTGCATCAACGCCGGCGTCGCTGTGGTGGCAGACCAGAAAGCCGGTGTGCACGCTCTCGGCATCGTGCTGGGCGGCTCGGGCAATGGGGAGCAAATTGCTGCCAACAAGGTCAAAGGCGTCCGAGCTGCCCTGGCCTGGAACCTCTCCACCGCGAAGTTGGCCCGCGAACACAACGATGCCAACGTCGTGGCTGTTGGCGGACGCCAGCACACCGTTGAAGAGGCCACTGAGCTCATCGAAGCCTTCCTGCAGGAACCATTCAGCAACGACGAACGCCACGTTCGCCGGATCGGAAAAATTGCGGTGTACGAAACCACCGGCGAGATCGTCGAGTAGTGCCTGAGGGGCATTCGGTCCATAGGCTGGCCCGCCAGTTCCAGGATGTTTTTGGCGGCCGGCGTTTGGATGTTTCCAGCCCGCAAGGGAGGTTCGCCGCCGGCGCGGCGCTACTCACCGGGCACACCATGGTCGAAGCTACCGCCCATGGAAAACAGCTCTTCCTCAGGTTTGACCACGAGCTCTTCCTGCACGTCCATCTGGGCCTCTATGGGGCCTGGAGCTTTGGCGGCGATAGTTCCTTCTCGGGTGCCTCCAGCATCGGAGCTCCGCGTCGTATCGGCGAACGGGAGGCGGGCCCCTCGTCCGACGACGGCGACTACGCCGGCCCGCCTCCTCCCGTGGGCGCAGTGCGTGTCCGGCTGGTGTCCGGGCACGGCTGGGCGGACCTCCGTGGCGCCACCACCTGCGCCGCAATCACGGCAGCTGAGGCAGCGGCCGTGTTGGCTCGCCTGGGCCCGGACCCGCTGCACAATCGGCAAGGAGACCGTGAGGAGTTCGTCCGCCGCCTTCGCCGCCGTAAGACGGCGGTGGCCCTGCTCTTGATGGACCAGTCTGTCTTGGCCGGGGTCGGCAACATCTACAGGGCCGAGGTGTTGTTCCGGCAAGCAGTCGACCCCTGGACGCCGGGTAGCAACATTGATGCGGAGACGGCTGGCCGTCTATGGGACGACACCGTGGTCACCATGTCCGACGGCGTCCGTGACGGACGGATTGTTACGACGCCTTCCACGCTGTGGACCGGCGCCGGTGTTGTTGCGCCCGACGCCGATGCCCACTTCGTCTACAAACGGGACGGCCTGCCCTGCCGGGCGTGCGGGACGCCGGTGGGGATGACGGAAATCGGTGCACGCAAGCTCTATTGGTGTCCCGGCTGCCAGGTGTAGAAATTCCTTTACATGAGAAAAGGGCCCTGATCCGTGGATCGGGGCCCTTCTGCATGGAGGGGACGACGGGAATCGAACCCGCGTAATCAGTTTGGAAGACTGAGGCTTTACCATTAAGCTACGTCCCCAGGCGGATATCCTTGTTCAGGACATCTTCCTGGTGGCTGTTGAAGCCGGGTACTACTAAACCTAATTCCGGCGGCAGTGTCAAATGTGCAATCTGGGCTCGCTTGCCCGTAGACTGTCCTGTGCATTCGGGGTGTAGCTCAGCTTGGCTAGAGCGCCTGCTTTGGGAGCAGGAAGTCGCAGGTTCAAATCCTGTCACCCCGACTCTGTGTTTGTGTCCGCTTCAGGGGCACGACAGAACCCCATACCCACAAAATCAGGAGTACTTAGACTGTGAAGAGCGCTGTCGAGAACCTCACCGCAACGCGGGTCAAGCTCAACGTTGAGGTTCCCTTTGAGGAACTGAAGCCGAGCATCGATGCCGCGTACAAGACCGTTGCTTCGCAGATCCAGGTTCCCGGATTCCGCAAGGGCAAAGTTCCCTCCAAGCTGATCGACCAGCGCGTTGGCCGTGGCTACGTTCTGGAGACTGCCATCAACGATGGCCTCAACGGCTGGTACCAGGCTGCAGTTCAGGAAACGGGTGTTCGCCCCCTGAGCCGTCCCGAAGTTGAAATCACCGAGGTTCCGGACCCGTCCGCAACCGATGGCGAACTCAAGTTCCAGGTGGAGATCGACGTCCGCCCCGAGATCGAGCTGCCGGACTACTCCGGCATCAAGGTTGAGGTTGCTGCTGCTGAGTCTTCCGAAGCAGACGTTGACAAGGCGCTGGACGAATTGCGTGGCCGCTTCGGTACGCTGAAGTCCGTTGAGCGACCTGCCAAGAACGACGACTTCCTGACCATCGATATCACCGCCACGATTGACGGCGAAGACATCGATTCCGCTTCCGGCCTTTCTTACCAGGTTGGTGCCGGCACCATGCTCGAAGGCCTCGACGAAGCCGTGACCGGCCTCTCCGCCGACGAAGAAGCAATCTTCGAGACCACGCTGGTTGGCGGCGACCACGCCGGCGAGTCCGCGCAGGTGAAGGTTGTTGTCAAGGCTGTCAAGGAGCGCGAACTCCCCGAGGCAAATGACGATTTCGCCCAGCTCGCCTCCGAGTTTGACACCCTCGCTGAACTCCGTGAAGACCTCGCCAAGCAGGCTGCGGACTCCAAGGTGGTCGAGCAGGGCGTTGAGGCGCGCGACAAGGTCCTGGACAAGCTCGTTGAGCTCGTTGAGGTTCCCGTTCCGGATTCCGTCGTCGAGGAGCAGATCGAAGCTCACTTCAACCCGGAGAACGCACACGGCGAAGGTGACCACGACACCGAGGAGCACCGCGCCGAGGTCAAGGCCAACACCGAGCGTGCCTTCCAGAACGAAATCATCCTCGACGCCATTGCGGACAAGGAAGAGGTAGACGTCAGCCAGAACGAGCTGATCGACTACATCGTCACCACCGCAAGCCAGTACGGCATGGATCCCAACCAGTTCGCCCAGATCATTGATCAGAGCGGCCAGGTTCCCATGATGGTTTCCGAGGTTCGCCGCCGCAAGGCCCTGGCCGTCGTGCTGGGTCAGGCTGAGGTAGTCGACTCCGAGGGCAACAAGGTTGACCTCACCGACTTCGTCCGCCCCGCCGGCGAAGCAGCAGGCGACGAGGCTGCATCAGTTGAAGCAAGCGAAGAAGCCGACGTTGTCGCAAGCGACGACCCCGCAGCAGTGAAGTTCTAGTCAACGACTTCAACCGGCCCCGGATCTCTTGATCCGGGGCCGGTTTGCTTTAAGCCCTGAACGGACACGTGCGCCGTCAGCGAACAGTGCGATTTCGGCGAACAAATCACCCGCGAAAACGGTTAGTGTCCAAGTAGTGAAGTTCAGTGAGGTCACTGGCACCAGCGAGAGGTAAGTACTTATGTCACAGCAATCAGAGGCTCCCCGGATGGCAACTGTCGATCCCGCAGCCCAGGACAACTACATCTACAACCGCCTGCTGAAAGAGCGCATCATCTGGCTCGGCTCTGAAGTCCGTGACGAGAATGCCAACGCCATCTGCTCGCAGCTCCTGCTCCTCTCGGCCGAAGACCCGGAGAAGGACATCTACCTGTACATCAACTCCCCGGGTGGTTCCGTGACGGCCGGCATGGCCATCTACGACACCATGCAGTTCATCCCGAACGACGTCGTAACTGTGGCAACCGGCCTGGCAGCGTCAATGGGCCAGTTCCTTCTTTCCTCCGGCACCAAGGGCAAGCGCTACGCGACGCCCAACGCACGCATCCTGATGCACCAGCCCTCCGGCGGTATCGGCGGAACGGCGTCTGACATCAAGATTCAGGCCGAACTGATCCTGCACATGAAGAAGGTCATGGCCGAACTCACGGCCGAGCAGACCGGGCAGTCCGTGGAAACCATCCTCAAGGACAACGACCGCGACAAGTGGTTTACGGCCGCTGAGGCCCTGGAGTACGGCTTCTTCGACAAGATCTCGGCGCACGCCGGTTCTGTTGCCGGTGGCGGCGGAACGGCCAACCAGTCGAACTCCGAAAACTAACCGGCACAAAGAACCACTGAAACCCCAGGAGTAAAGAACATGAACTACAACTTCGGATGGTCTGCCGGTAATCTCCCGTCCAGCCGTTACGTCCTGCCCCAGTTCGAGGAGCGCACGCCTTACGGCTTCAAGCGCCAGGACCCGTACACCAAGCTGTTCGAGGACCGCATCATCTTCCTGGGTGTCCAGGTTGACGACGCATCCGCTGACGACATCATGGCCCAGCTGCTGGTCCTTGAGTCGACTGATCCGGACCGCGACATCACCCTGTACATCAATTCGCCGGGTGGCTCGTTCACTGCCATGACGGCGATTTACGACACCATGCAGTACATCCGTCCGGAGATCCAGACCGTATGCCTGGGACAGGCAGCCAGTGCGGCTGCTGTCCTGCTTGCTGCTGGTACGCCCGGGAAGCGCCTGGCCCTCCCGAACGCCCGCGTCCTGATTCACCAGCCCGCTCTTTCCGGTGGTCAAGGCGGACAGGCCTCGGACCTCGAGATCCAGGCGGCCGAAGTCATGCGCATGCGCACATGGCTGGAGGACACGCTGGCGCACCACTCAGGCCGTACGTCCGAGCAGGTCAACAACGACATCGAGCGAGACAAGATCCTCACTGCCGCGGACGCCCTGAGCTACGGTCTCATCGACCAGGTTCTGGACTCCCGCAAGATCAAGCCCCAGGCAATCGCCCGGTAAAGCACGGATTTCGACGCCGGTGCGGTTCACGAAATATGGACCGCACCGGCGTTCTGTTTCCACCCAAGCAGCCCATTGTGACCTAGAGTGGATGTTGTCACGGTGGTGCCACCCGCGGCGTGGCCGCACACTTGAGTACGGCGCGGAGCCGCATCACCCGCATGCAACGAAGGGATTCCCACATGGCTCGGATTGGCGAGAGCACGGATCTGCTGAAGTGTTCTTTCTGCGGAAAGAGCCAGAAGCAGGTACGGAAGCTGATTGCCGGGCCCGGTGTCTACATCTGCGATGAATGCATCGAGCTTTGCAACGAGATCATCGAAGAAGAACTCGCTGAAGTTTCCGATCTCGGTAGTTTCGAGCTGCCAAAGCCTCGTGAGATCTTCGACTTCCTGCAGGAATACGTCATCGGTCAGGAACCCGCCAAACGTTCCCTGGCGGTAGCGGTATACAACCACTACAAGCGCATTCAGGCCGGCCATGCGCCTAAGGCGGGCAGCCTCGGTGAGGGCTCGCACCACGAGGATGTCGAGATCGCCAAGTCCAACATCCTCCTGATCGGCCCTACGGGTTGCGGCAAGACGTACCTGGCCCAGACCCTGGCTCGTCGCCTGAATGTGCCGTTTGCCGTAGCTGACGCCACTGCGTTGACGGAAGCCGGCTATGTTGGCGAGGACGTCGAGAACATCCTGCTCAAGCTGATTCAGGCTGCTGACTACGACGTCAAGAAGGCCGAGCAAGGCATCATCTACATCGATGAGATCGACAAGATCTCCCGCAAGAGTGAGAACCCGTCGATCACCCGCGATGTCTCGGGCGAAGGTGTACAGCAAGCACTCTTGAAGATCCTGGAGGGTACAGTCGCCTCCGTTCCACCCCAAGGTGGCCGCAAACACCCGCACCAGGAATTCATCCAGATTGACACCACCAACGTTCTCTTCATTGTCGCCGGTGCGTTCGCCGGCCTGGAAGACATCATCGGGTCGCGGTCCGGACGCAAGGGCATCGGATTCGGTGCGCCACTTAACGAGGCCCGGGACAACGTAGATACTTACGGCGAAGTCATGCCGGAGGATTTGCTCAAGTTCGGCCTCATTCCGGAATTCATCGGCCGACTCCCTGTCATCACCACAGTATCCAGCCTCGATCGGCCGGCGCTGATCCAGATCCTCTCCACCCCAAAAAACGCCCTGGTGAAGCAGTACCAGAAGATGTTCCAGTTGGACGGCGTAGAGCTGCAGTTCGACGATGACGCCTTGGACGCCATCGCGGACCAGGCACTTGAACGTGGCACTGGTGCGCGTGGCCTGCGGGCCATCATGGAAGATGTGCTGCTGCCCGTGATGTTCGATCTCCCCAGCCGGGACGACATCGCAACTGTGGTGATCACCGCGGACGTCGTGGCCAAGAAGGCGCAGCCCACCATGATCGCCCACGACGTCGTGGCCAAGCGCCGGAATAAGTCGGCTTAGCCTCCTGTTGGCCTAAACAAGACATGGTTCCACTGGGACCTTGGTCATGCCACTTTCACACCCTTCAGAGGAGTTCCCTGTGCCCGAACAGACTGCGCCAGAACAGCTTGCGTCCGAAGAGAACGTCAACAAGGCTGACTTCTGGTTCGACCCCGTATGCCCCTTCGCGTGGATCACGTCCCGCTGGATCGGTGAGGTGGAGCAGGTGCGCGGCATCGAGACCGAATGGCACGTCATGAGCCTTTCAGTACTCAATGAGGGCCGCGACCTCCCCGAAAATTACCGGGCCATGATGGACGACAGCTGGGGTCCCGTTCGGGTCATCATTGCCGCCCAGGAGCTCCACGGCAGCAGCTACGTCAAGCCCTTGTATGACGCCATGGGGGAGCAGATCCACCACGAGGGCAACAAGGACCGCGCTGCGGTGATCCAGAAGGCCCTCGCCGAGACCGGGCTGCCCGCTGACCTGGCACGCTTTGCAGGCTCAGATGAATACGATGCCCAGCTGCGCGCCAGCCACGAAGCCGGTATTTCGCAGGTGGGCCAGGATGTTGGAACTCCCGTGGTAGCCGTTAACGGCACGGCGTTCTTCGGTCCTGTCCTTACCCGGATTCCCCGGGGTGAAGAAGCAGGAAAGCTCTGGGACGCCACGGTGACTTTGGCTGCTTACCCCCACTTCTTCGAGCTGAAGCGCAGCCGAACTGAAAGCCCTGAATTCAACTAGCGGTTAGCTTCTACTTCAGGAACCTTGAGGTCCTTCGGTCGGCGAGGATCTTCCCGTTGGTCTGGCATGTAGGGCAATACTGAAGTGAGGTGTCCGCGAAGGACACCTCACGGACAGTATCCCCACACACCGGGCAGGGCTGGCCGGTCCTGGCGTGCACCCGGAAATTGCTGCGCTTAGTGTCTTTGAGTTCGCTGGACGGTTTGCCGGCTGCTGCGTTGACGGCGCCTACCAGGATCTCCTGCATGGCCTCATAAAGCCTGGCCACCGTTGCCTGGTCCAAGGACTTGGCGGTGGCGAAGGGGGAAATCCTGGCGGCATGGAGGATCTCGTCGCTGTAGGCATTGCCAATTCCAGCGATCACGCTTTGGCTTCGCAGCAGGCCTTTGATCTGTTGCGAACTCGAGCCGACGATTGCAGCCAGCGCTTCGAGGTCAAAATCGGGGCTGAGGGGTTCGGGTCCAAGGGTTGCTATTCCCGGAACGTCCTGTGGATCTTTCACCACATAGATGGCGAGGCTCTTTTTCGTTCCAGCTTCGGTCAGGTCCACGCCAATGTGCGCGTCGTCGGCAGGCCGGTGGAGTAAGAGACGGGCTGAGATGTTGCTTTTGCCCATGCGCAGCCCGGCTGAGGACGGGTGTTCGGTGTACCTCACCCAACCGGCCTTCGCTAAGTGGAAGACGAAGAAAAGGCCGTCAGCGTCGAGGCACACGAACTTCCCAATCCGCTTTGCGCCGAGAATGGTCCGGCCCTCAAGAGCCGTGTAGGGAGGATCTGCCGTCTTGAGTGCAGAGATGGAGTTGATGCGGACCTCGGTCAGCACGGCTCCATGGAGTTGGGTGTCCAAATACATGCACAGGCCGTGCACTTCGGGGAGTTCCGGCATGGTCAATACTCTGCCACAGGTAGGCATCTGCCCGCAGGAGAACTACAGCTTTGTAGTTCTTTCGAACCCCTTGTGCATCGCCCCCGGCGGGACAACAATAGTTCTTACCCACTTCGAAAGAAGAGGGACACGGAAACCAAAGATTCAGTGATTGCAACCGACGCAGCCTTTGGCAAAGTTGGAAGCAACCTACCAGTGATGAGGTAGGAAGACCTGAAATTCCAAGGATTCCGCCAGACTGTCAAGACATCACCAGACAGCCGAAAAGTCGAAGCCCCACCAACGGCAAAACGCTGATGGGGCTTCCCCTTTGCCCAAAAACGGGCGGCTGGCTATTTCCTAGGACGCGGGCTGTTCCTCGGCGGGTGCCAGGACAACATCGCTGACCGTAAGTTCGCCTTCACCGGACTGGAGAGTAATCTCCTGCGCGTTTGCGGCTGCCTTCAGGTCGCCAAGGCCGGCCTTCAGTTGGGCGACCAGTACCTCAGACGCGGTAATGGATGCGGACAGCACCTCGGTCCGCTGCTTCACCTTCGCCTCAGACTTGGCCTTCCGGATACCACTGAGCGCTATGCCCACGGTGCCAAGCATCGTGGTGTCGCCATCGGTGATTTCCAAGGCTGCAGGCCACTGCGCACGGTGAACTGATCCTGTGCGCCACCAGCCCCAAACCTCTTCGGTTGCGAAGGGCAGGAACGGTGCAAACAGGCGCAGGAGCGAGTCCAGCGTTGTTGCCAGGGCGGCCAGGACGGATGCCTGCTCGGTTTCGCCGGCGGCACCGTAGGCACGATCCTTGATGAGCTCCACATAGTCGTCCGTGAACTGCCAGAAGAACGACTCAGTGATCTGGAGTGCGCGGGCGTAGTCGTAGTTCTCAAACGCCTTGGTGGACTGGGCAACGACGTCGGACAGCTGCGCCAACAGCGCACGGTCCAACGGGTTGGACAGGACCGAAAGATCGGCTGTCACCACTGAGTTCTCGGTGGCGCCGAGGTTCAGCACAAACTTCGAAGCGTTCAGCAGCTTGATGGCCAGGCGGCGGCCGATCTTCATCTGGGCGATCTCGTAAGCGGTGTCGGCGCCGAGCTTGGCCGAAGCTGCCCAATAGCGGACGGCATCCGAACCGTACTCGTTCAGCACGTCCGTGGGCACAACAACATTGCCCTTGGACTTGGACATCTTCTTCCGGTCCGGGTCCAGGATCCAGCCCGAGATAGCCGCGTGCTTCCACGGGGCGTTCTTCTGCAGGGCATCGGCCCGAACGACAGAGGAGAACAGCCAGGTCCGGATGATGTCGTGTCCCTGCGGACGGAGGTCGAAGGGGTAGACCTTGGAGAAGAGTTCCTCGTCCCGGCTCCACCCGCCCACGATGTGCGGGGTCAGCGATGACGTTGCCCAGGTGTCCAGCACATCGGCGTCGCCTGTGAAGCCGTTGGCTTGATCGCGCTGCGATTCCTCGAAGCCGGGAGCAGCGTCCGCGGCAGGGTCCACGGGGAGCATCTCGTCCGACGGCAGGATGGGGTTGTCGTAGTCCGGGTTGCCCTGGGCATCCAGCGGGTACCAGACAGGGATCGGCACGCCGAAGAAGCGCTGGCGGGATACGAGCCAGTCACCGTTGAGGCCCGCGATCCAGTTCTCGTAACGGGAACGCATGAAGGCCGGGTGGAAGGTGATTTCCTGCCCACGGCCGATCAGGCGCTCGCGGCGTTCCTCATCGCGGCCACCGTTGCGGATATACCACTGACGGGAAGTAACGACCTCGAGAGGCTTGTCGCCCTTCTCAAAGAAGTTCACCGGGTGGGTGATCTTTTTGGGTTCGCCGTCCAGGAGCTCGGCTGCCTTGAGCAGTTCAACCACGGCTTCCTTGGCGGAGAAAGCGGTCTTTCCGGCGATCGCAGCGTAAGCTTCCTTGCCGGCGTCGGTGGTGATCCATTCAGGGGTCTCGGCAATAATGCGGCCGTCGCGGCCCATGATGGCGCGGGTGGGCAACTGCAGTTCGCGCCACCAGGTGACGTCGGTCAGGTCACCGAAGGTACACACCATGGCGATGCCGGAGCCCTTGTCAGCTTTGGCGAGCGGGTGTGCTTTGACCTCGAGCTCCACGTCGAACAGGGGCGATGTCACCGTCTTGCCGAAGAGCGGCTGGTACCTCTCGTCGTCGGGGTTTGCCACCAGGGCCGCGCAGGCGGCAAGAAGTTCCGGGCGGGTGGTCTCGATGAAGATCTTTTCGCCGTCTTCCGTGAAGAAGGGGTAGCGGTAGTAGGCGCCGGCAACCTCGCGGTCTTCAAGCTCAGCTTGGGCCACAGCGGTGCGGAACGTCACATCCCAGAGGGTGGGTGCTTCGGCCATGTACGCGTCCCCGGCCGAGAGGTTCGCGAGGAAGGCGCGCTGGGACACCGCACGCGAAGTGTCGTCAATGGTGCGGTAGGTGAGGTCCCAGTCCACCGACAAGCCAAGGGTCTGGAACAAGTTCTCGAAGACTTTCTCGTCCTCGACGGCGAGTTCTTCACAGAGCTCGATGAAGTTCTGGCGCGAAACGACGTCGAAATCGCGCTGGTTCTTGGCAGGCTGGGCCGGGGGTGTGTAGTCGGCCTTGTAGGGGATGGCGGGGTCGCAACGCACACCGTAGTAGTTCTGGACGCGGCGCTCGGTGGGCAGGCCGTTGTCGTCCCATCCCATGGGGTAGAAGACGTTCTTGCCGGTCATGCGCATATAGCGGGCCTGGACGTCAGTCTGGGTGAAGGAGAACATGTGGCCCACGTGGAGCGAGCCGGATGCCGTGGGTGGGGGAGTGTCGATCGAGTAGACCTGCTCCCGGGTTGTGTCCGGATTGAACTTGTAGGTCCCTTCCTCCAGCCAGCGCTGCGTCAAGGCAGCCTCAAGGCCTTCAAGGGCCGGCTTGTCGGGGACGTTGATGGGGGCGGTGGCGGGCGTGTCTGTACCCTGCGTTGATTCAGCCATGGATCAATTGTTTCATGGCCTGGCGTTACCGCCCGCCCTCGGCGGGAGCCTGCACCCCGATAAGGTAGTGCCATGACTTTGGCAGCGCACAACACGCCTTCCGGACAGAATGCAGAGAACAACAGGACGGCAGTCGTAACCGGTGCGAGTACCGGCATCGGCGAGGCCACGGTGAAGGCGCTGGTTGCCGCCGGATGGAAGGTCTTCGCGGTAGCCCGCCGGGCGGACAGGCTGGACGCCTTGGGAGCCGAAACCGGCGCCGTGCCGTTCCCGGCTGACATCACGGACGACGACGACGTTTCGGCCCTGCTCGCGGCCGTCACCAAAGCCGGGGGTGCCGACACGCTCATCAACATCGCCGGTGGGGCACGCGGCGCGGACACCATCGCGAACGCTGACACTGAAGACTGGGATTGGATGTACCAGGTGAACGTCCTGGGCACCATGAAAATTACCCGGGCCTTCCTGCCCATGCTGCGGGACAACGGCGAGGGAACCGTCCTCAACCTGACGTCCACGGCAGGGTTGTCCGCTTATGAAGGCGGCGCGGGATACAACGCCGCCAAATTTGCCCAGCATGCAATGACCAATGCCCTGCGCCTGGAAGAGGTGGGCAACAACATCCGGGTCATCGAGGTGGCTCCGGGACTGGTGCAGACCGAGGAATTCGCCCTGAACCGCCTCGGTGACAAAGACGCAGCCGCCAAGGTTTATGCCGGTGTGGAGAAGCCCCTGACCGCCGACGATGTGGCGGGCGTGGTGGCCTACTCAGTCTCGCTACCGCACCACATCAACCTCGACCAGATTGTTATCCGCCCGGTGGCCCAAGCGGCGAACCACAAACTGATCCGCAAAGAAGGCTAAGACGCTCAACCAGCCGGAATGATCAGCCGGGCCGTGATGGCTGCATGATCCGAACCAGGCACCCGAAGGACCGCGTAGTCGCTGCTGCCGATGCCGGGCGAGGTGACCATATGGTCGATCACGATGCCCGGAAGCGGGGGTCCTTCCATAGGCCACGTGGGGGAGAACCGTCCGCCGCTAGAGGCCGTGCCCACATCCACAAGCTTCGTGCCGCCTGACGAGGTGCCGCCGAGTCCGATGTCCAGCAAATCCCGGAACTCGGAGTGATCGTACGTGGCGTTGTAGTCGCCCATCAGCAGGTGATTCCCGGATTCCGATGCTTGGCGGGCGATCTTGCCAAGGTCGCTCCGCCATTGGTCGATCCGCTCATCCACCGGTGGGAGGGCGTGCACGTTGCTGAGGTTCAAGGAGGCCCTGGAGCCGGACTCCGGGTTTGAGACAAGTACCCGGGTGACGTCAATCCGGAATGGCGTATCAGGCAGGAGCCCGTCGGGCTCGAGCGGGAACACCGAATACACGGCACCGCCGGACGCGTCGTCATTTGGTTCGCTGACCCGGTTCGGCAGTACATCCTCCATGCCCGCCGACGTTAAGCGATCCTCCAGTCCTTGCGTATGTTCCTGGATGGTCAGCAGCTGAATCCCGTTGTCCCGGACCAGCTCCACGATGGTGGCGGCGTCCGCCTCGCCGAATTCGGAGTTAAGGCTCATCACCCTCAAAGGGACCGTGGGAGTACCGGCAGGTAATGGCTCCGGCTTTCCGGCGTCCAACGGGAACAGCCAGAACAACTGGGCCCCCAGCAGGGCCGCCGTCGTGATGATGACCCAACGCCGCCGCCCAATCAAGGCAAGCACCAGGGCAAGCACCGCCGGCACCACCATCCAGGGGGTGAAGGACAACAGCTGCACCACGATCAAGGGCCACTCCACGGGGATCGCTCGGAACATCGATACCCCCGCCACGGGCAGCGCAGCAAGCAACGCCACCACCGACCACGCCAACGAAGCACGCTGCGGTGCCCGGCGGGTTTCCATCACGGCGATCCCGGAGTGTGTCATGGGCTTGAGTCTATGCACCCGCCCAGCGAACCGGACTCCATCCACAGGATGAACTCACAAGTAGATCGGGGCCCTCCGCTGCCGCTAGACTTGGAAGACCAGCTTTGACCCGGCCATCACCGGTGAGCTTCCGGAAGAACAGCACTGACCACCTGCAGAGGTGGCAAGCGCCCAGTAGAACCGGACGGGTAAGCCCGTCACAGCAGTAATGAGAGGCCGGAACATCGCGTTTCGGTAAGTGAGGTGGTACCGCGGTAACTGGGCAGCCGACAGGCAGCACAGACGCCGTCCTCGCATCCTGACAGTCAACCAGCTATCACAGGATATGAGATGACCCACTACCCCAAGGCCTCAGCGTCTTCGTCCGGCACGCACGGCGTGTCCGCCTCCGTGAAGTTCCCGGAAATCGAAGAGCGCATCCTCAAATACTGGGACGAAGACGGCACCTTCCAAGCCAGCATCGACCAACGTGATGCGGGCAAGGACGGCAGCAACGAGTTCGTCTTCTACGATGGCCCTCCCTTCGCCAACGGTCTCCCGCACTACGGCCACCTCCTGACCGGCTACGCCAAGGACCTTGTAGGCCGCTACCAGACCCAGCGTGGCAAGCGCGTGGAGCGACGCTTCGGCTGGGACACCCACGGCCTCCCGGCAGAGCTCGAAGCCATGAAGCAACTGGGCATGACGGACAAAACCCAAATCGAAGCCATGGGCATCGACAAATTCAATGACGCCTGCCGCGCCTCGGTCATGAAGTACGCCAACGAGTGGAAGGCCTACGTCACCCGCCAGGCACGCTGGGTGGACTTCGAGAACGACTACAAGACGCTCAACGTCGAGTACATGGAGTCGGTGCTCTGGGCCTTCAAGCAGCTGCACGAGAAGGGCCTCACCTACAACGGCTACCGCGTCCTCCCATACTGCTGGAAGGACGAGACACCGCTGTCCAACCACGAACTCCGCATGGACGACGACGTCTACAAGAACCGCCAGGACCAAACGGTCACAGTGACGTTCCCCGTCAAGGCAGGGGATTCCGAGCTCTCCAAGGCACTCGCCGGTGTTCAGGCACTCGCCTGGACCACCACGCCCTGGACGTTGCCTACCAACCTGGCGCTCGCCGTCGGACCTGACATCTCTTATGCAGTCCTGCCCGCCGGCCCCGGCGGCGTCAAGGCCGCTTCATCTGAAGCGCCGGTGACGGGCAGTTTCCTGCTGGCAGCTGACCTTGTGGGGTCGTACGCCAAGGATCTGGGGTACGACGACGCTGCTGGCGCGGCTGCCGCTGTCGTGTCCACTCACTCCGGCACCGAGTTGGCCGGTCTTGAATACGAACCGCTCTGGAACGACTTTGCCGATGCTGAGAAGTACGGCACGCAGAACGCATGGCGTTTCCTCGTGGCCGACTACGTCACCACCACCGACGGTACGGGCATCGTCCACCAGGCTCCGGCCTACGGTGAGGATGACCAGAAGGTCTGTGAAGACGCCGGCATCCCCGTGGTCCTGTCCGTCGATGAAGGCGCCAAGTTCCTGCCGCTGTTCGCGCACGGCGAGCTGGCCTCGATCGTTGGCCTCCAGGTCTTCGACGCCAACAAGCCCATCACCCAGGTGCTCCGCGCCGACGGACGATTGGTCCGCCAAGCCAGCTACGAGCACAGCTACCCGCACTGCTGGCGCTGCCGGAACCCGCTGATCTATCGTGCAGTGTCGTCCTGGTATGTGGAAGTCACCAAGTTCAAGGACCGCATGTCCGAGCTGAACCAGGAGATCAACTGGATCCCGGGCAACGTCAAGGACGGCCAGTTCGGCAAGTGGCTGGACAACGCCCGCGACTGGTCCATCAGCCGCAACCGGTATTGGGGCTCGCCCATCCCCGTGTGGCAGTCTGACGACCCCGAATACCCGCGCACCGACGTCTACGGTTCCTTGGCCGATCTCGAAGCCGACTTCGGCCGTCTTCCAATGAACAACGAGGGCCAAGTTGACCTGCACCGGCCGTTCATCGATGAACTGACGCGTCCCAACCCGGACGATCCCACGGGCAAGTCCACCATGCGCCGCGTCGAAGACGTCCTGGACGTTTGGTTCGACTCCGGTTCCATGCCGTACGGCCAGGTGCACTACCCGTTCCAGAACGAGGAGTGGTTCGACACCCACAACCCGGCGGACTTCATCGTGGAGTACATCGGACAGACCCGCGGCTGGTTCTACATGCTGCACATCCTGTCCACCGCACTGTTCGACCGTCCGGCGTTCCGAAACGTGATCAGTCACGGCATCGTGCTTGGTTCTGACGGCCAGAAGATGTCCAAGAGCCTGCGCAACTACCCTGACGTGTCCGAGGTCCTGGACCGCGACGGTTCCGACGCCATGCGCTGGTTCCTCATGTCCAGCCCCATCCTGCGCGGCGGCAACCTTGTGGTCACCGAGCAGGGTATCCGCGACGGCGTACGCCAGGTCATCCTGCCGCTGTGGAACGTTTACAGCTTCTTCACGCTCTACACCAACGCCGCCAATGGCGGTTCAGGCTACGAGGCGACGCTGCGCTACGACGGCTATGCGGACACCCTCGACCAGTACCTCCTTGCCAACACCGGGGACCTGGTCCGCAATGTCACCGCAAGCCTGGACAGCTATGACATCTCCGGCGCCTGCGATGAACTGCGCAGCTACCTGGATATGCTCACCAACTGGTACGTGCGCCGCAGCCGCCAGCGCTTCTTCGACGAGAACGTTGACGCCTTTGACGCGCTTTACACAGCGCTCGAAGCGGTGTGCCGTGTCTCTGCGTCCTTGCTGCCGCTGGTGACGGAAGAGATCTGGCGTGGGCTGACCGGTGGCCGCTCTGTCCACCTGGCTGACTGGCCTGACGCTTCGCTGTTCCCGTCCAACCCGCACTTGGTTGAAGCAATGGACCGCGTCCAGCAGATCTGCT
The DNA here is from genome assembly GCF_000281065.1 of Arthrobacter sp. M2012083. Taxonomy (GTDB): domain Bacteria; phylum Actinomycetota; class Actinomycetes; order Actinomycetales; family Micrococcaceae; genus Arthrobacter. Next base: position 37,311 of record NZ_AKKK01000062.1, on the reverse strand, counting down.
CCACCGGCTCAAGCCTGCGGAAGGCAGCGAACCTGCGCGTCCGCTTGCCGTTGCAGGAGCTGACCGTGGTGGCCCCTGGTGCAGATGCGCTGGAAGGCTTTGCCGCCGTCGTCGCCGATGAACTGAACCTGCGTTCCGTCCGGCTCCTGGACGCTGCAACTGCTTCGCCCGAGGAGTTCGGCATTGAGCAGAAGCTCGTGGTCAACGCCCGGGCCGCGGGTCCGCGCCTTGGCAAGAACGTGCAGCAGGCCATCAAGGGATCCAAGTCCGGCGATTGGTCTGTCAACGACGCCGGTGTGGTGGTAGCTGGTGGCTTGGAGCTCGAGCCCCAGGAGTACACGCTTGAAACTGTCGTGGCCGAAACGGCCGACGGCGGTAGCTCGGCAGTAGCTGTGCTGCCGGGCGGCGGTTTCGTGGTCCTCAACACCGATGTCACTCCGGAACTTGCAGCCGAGGGACTGGCCCGCGATATGGTCCGCGCCATCCAGCAGGCTCGCAAGGACGCCGGACTGAACGTGAGCGACCGCATCCGCACTTCCGTGGAGGCCGCACAGGATGTGGTTGACGCGCTGGAAGCCAACTCCGAACTCGTCAAGACCGAAACTCTAACGTTGGAACTGGAGGTTCTGTTGGCCAGTGTCGACGAACCGCAGGTCACCGTTGCAAAGGCAGGGGCCTGATCCATGACTGACGAATTCTCGGTTGAAAGCGTCTATGCCGAACTCCTGGGCCGTGCCCCGGAGAATAAAATGGAACCTCGCCTGGCTCCGTTGTTCCGTGCCATGGATGTCCTGGGGGAGCCGAACAAGGCTTTCCCGATCATCCACATCACCGGCACCAACGGCAAAACGTCCACGGCACGCATGATCGAGGCCGGACTGCGTGCCCACGGGCTGAGCACGGGCCGTTACACCAGCCCGCACCTGTCCAAGGTGACTGAGCGCATCAGCATTGACGGAGAGCCTGTACCGGATGCGACGTTCGTGCGTATCTGGGACGAAATCCGCCCCTACCTGGAGATCGTGGACAGCGAGCTCGTCGCCGACGACCAACCGCGGCTGACCTACTTCGAGTGCCTGACTATTCTTGGCTTCGCGGTGTTCGCCGATCAGCCTGTTGATGTTGCCGTCATGGAAGTCGGCTTGGGAGGCATCACCGATGCCACCAACGTTGGCGATGGCCAGGTCTCAGTCATCACACCGATTTCGCTGGACCACACGGATCTTCTAGGCGACACCACCGAGGACATCGCCTACGAGAAATCAGGCATCATCAAACCGGGCGGCTTCCTGGTCAGTGCAGCTCAACCCGTTGACGCTGCGCAGGTCCTGTTGGAGAAAGCCCGTGAAGTTGACGTGCCGTTCCGTTTTGAGGGCGTCGAATTCGGTGTCGAGTCCCGCAGCGTCGCTGTGGGCGGCCAGGTTCTGACCATTCAGGGCCTCGCCGGCCGCTACGAGGACCTTCTGTTGCCACTTCATGGTGCCCACCAAGCCGAAAACGCCGCCTTAGCTGTCGCGGCTTTGGAAGCGTTCTTCGGTGGGGGAGAGAAAGAGCTCGATGCCGAGGTGCTCAAAGAAGCCTTTGGCAACGTGACTTCGCCCGGCCGGCTCGAAGTTGTGCGCACTGCGCCCACGGTTGTGGTTGATGCTGCACACAACCCAGACGGCATCCGGGTCTCCTCAGAGGCCATCCAGGAAGCCTTCAGCTTCAGCAAGCTGGTGGTTGTGGTGGGCGTCCTGCGGGAGAAGGACGCTGAGGAGATCCTCAAGACCCTCAAGGAATCGCTGGGAGGCCTGGCCGAGGAATTCTGCTTCACCCAATCCAACTCGGCGCGTGCCGTTCCGGCAGCGGAACTTGCCGAACTCGCCGTCGACCTCGGCTTCGGCGAGGACAACGTCCACATCGCGGAGAAGTTGGACGACGCCCTGGAATGGGCTGTGGAGCGCGCCGAATCCAACGATGACCTGGCAGGCGGCGTCCTGGTAACGGGTTCCATCACCGTGGTGGCCGAGGCGCGGATCCTGCTCGGAAAGGCGAGTGCCTAGCATGGCGAAAATGACCAAGGCGCAGCGCGAATGGCGGCCCGGCATGCCAAAGAAGCGGCGATCCACCAAGGTGATGTTCGCTTCCACCGTGCTCCTGCTTGAAGCCTTCGTCGCGTTCTTCGGCACGCTGGCAGTCTTCGGCCTGAGGCGTGGGGAAGTTGATCCCGGCATCATTCTTGGGGTGGGCATCGCACTGGCGGTGGTGCTGGTGTTGGCGTGCGCCGTACTGTCCAAGCCCTGGGGCATCGGGATTGGCTGGGGACTGCAGCTTGTGCTGATCCTGACGGGCTTCGCCGAGCCCACCATGTTCATTGTCGGAATCCTGTTTGCCATTTGCTGGTGGTACGGGATCAGGGCCGGTATACGGATTGACCGCGAGGTGGCCCAACGCGACCGCGAACAGGCGGAATGGGATGCAACCCACGGTGACCAGGCTGACCCGCAAACCCCGTAAACTGGCTGGGAAAACCACCGAACAACCACATTGGAGCAACTGTGAGCATTGAACGGACACTTGTCCTGGTCAAGCCCGACGGCGTCGCCCGCAACCTGGGTGGAAGCATCCTCGCCCGGATCGAAGCCAAGGGCTACACCTTGGCGGAGTTGAAGAAGGTCAACGCGACCCGCGAACTGCTGGAGCAGCACTACGAGGAACACGTGGGCAAGCCGTTCTACGAACCGCTGGTTGAGTTCATGCTCAGCGGACCGGTCATCGCTGCGGTCTTCGAAGGCCACCGCGTCATCGAAGGCTTCCGCTCGCTGGCCGGAACCACGGATCCGACGACGGCGGCGCCGGGCACCATCCGCGGCGACTTCGGCCGCGACTGGGGACTGGCAGTCCAGCAGAACCTCGTTCACGGCTCAGACTCGGTCGAATCCGCAGAGCGCGAGATCAAGATCTGGTTCGAGGGCTAATCAACCCCCGCCGGGATAACAGTTAAGGCCAATGTTCTTCGTGAACATTGGCCTTAACTGTTATCCCGGCGAGTGGACCTACGCCGTGGATGCCACGAAGAGGTGGATGAAGGAGAAGAAGATCGTGGCGATCACGGCGATGTACAGCAGGGCAACGATGATCCATCCCGATCCGGACAAAAACTTGACCAAGGCCGGCGGCGCCTTGATGACCCCGCTGGTGACGTTGCGGATGGTTACCCAGACAAACAAGGGGATCATGGCGGCCCACACCACCATGCAGAACGGGCACAGCACGTGAATGACGTAGAGGGCCTGCGACCACAGCCACACAACGAACGCGAAACCAAGGGTCACACCGGTTTGCAGGCCCAGCCAGTAACCCCGTGAATACCTGGCTCCGGCGAGGATGCCCATTGCCGTGGTGATGATGACAGCGAAAGCAACGATGCCGATGAACATATTGGGAAATCCGAACACCGAGCTTTGCGGTGTCTGCATCACTTCGCCGCAGGAGACAAACGGATTCACATCGCACACTGTCACGTGGTTGGGATCCTTGAGCACCTCAAGTTTCTCCAGCACCAGGATTCCGGACGCCAACCAGCCAACGACGCCGGTGATCAACAACAGCCATGCGAAAGGCTTGTCACGGACCGTATTGGGGAGGGAATCCTGCTGGGTGGAAATGTCCTCCACATGGCTTGTGGCTTTGTTGGCCAGGTTTTCCCTGGCGGTGCTTGGCATCGCGGATGTGATCCTTTTCGACAAATAGCCCGGCGGGCCGGGAAGGGCTCTTGGGAGGATTGTAACTCCGAAGGCTGGGCGCCGGCCCCAGCTTGTGCAGGGAGGCCCACGACACAGCGACCTACCCTGGGAATGTGCAGGGGTGTGAGAGAATGAACATGGCCGGGAGTCGATCCACATTCGAATTCCGGTCCGGTGACTTTGTTCCCAAGACCGCCAGTATGAGCTGGGCATGCCCGGATCGTGTGATCCTCGGTAGGCCCGCCATGACAATGGACGGCACCTGGTTGTGGCAGCAGAACAACGGGTTTCAGAATAAAGCCGCCGGCCTTCCAGGGCTGCCGCACCCCAATGCTGGTGCGAACCGGAAGGCATACTGCCGACTTCTGTCAACGCCTGCGGGTTTTGACAATATTTGCTCCACTGGGCGCCGGATGTGGCGGCGTCGCTGGGGCAGGAGTGTTGCCACATATGGATAATGACCAGGTTGTAGCCGTTAATGACGAGGCAGCTCCCGCGGAAACTGCGGAAGCGCCCAAGAAAGCCACCAGGACCCGGCGCAAGGCAGCGCCCAAAGTCGCCGCTGACGTAGAGGCACCTGCGGCCGAGGCCCCCGCCCCGGACGCAACCCCTGAGGCCGCCGCAACACCAGTGCGTCGCACCCGTTCCCGCAAAAAGGCAGAGCCTGCCGAGACCCTGCCCGGTTTGGGCGACGAAGCTACTGCTGTGGGCGAAGACACCGCCGCCCCCGAAGCCAAGCCCGAAGCTGCCGCCGAGCCGGCCCCCGAAAAGCCGGTCCGCCGTCGTCGTACCACCAAGCCCAAAACGGAAGCCGTAGAGGTACCCGTTGCCGCGGAAGCCCCGCAGGAAACTACGACGCCGGAAAATGGCTCCCGGCCAGAGGAAGCGGTGGCTGAGCTGACCACCGACGTTGCTGCCCAAAACCCGGAAACCGCGGCCACCGCAGAGGAACCTGCCGAAGAGGCTGCTCCCGCTGCGTCCACCTCGCTGTTCATGGAGCCGGTTTCCATCACGTCCATGATCTTCCAGGCCCCTGACCTCACCACGGTTCCCCGCGTCGCCGTGGTGGAGGAGAAGGCTGAGGAGCCCGAAGAAGAAACCGAAACCACCGCTGAAGGCGAGCTGGAAGACGCAGGTAGCCGCCGGCGTCGCAGGAGCCGCGGCCGCCGTGGTCGCCGTGGAACCGAGCGGGAAGAGAACGAGGCCGAGGACGGCACCGAGTCCGAGGACGACGAAGCGCCGGTAGTAGAAGCCCTCGAAGAAGGCGTCACGTCGCGGCGTAGGCGTCGTCGCCGTCGTGGAGACCAGGATCTTGAACTGACCGGCGGCTCGGACGACGATCCGCCCAACACAGTCACCCGTGTCCGTGCGCCCCGCCCCATCACGGAGACCGCCCCTTCCAACCGGGTTACCGGCGTCAAGGGCTCCACCAGGCTGGAGGCCAAGAAGCAGCGCCGCCGCGAGTCCCGTGAAACCGGACGCCGCCGCCAGGTCATCACCGAGGCCGAGTTCCTTGCCCGCCGTGAGTCGGTGGACCGCCAGATGATCGTCCGCCAGCGCGACGACAGAATACAGATCGGTGTACTGGAAGACGGTGTGCTGGCTGAGCACTTCGTGTCCAAGACCCAGCAGGACTCCCTGATCGGCAACGTGTACCTGGGCAAGGTCCAGAACGTGCTGCCGTCAATGGAAGCTGCGTTCGTGGACATCGGACGCGGCCGTAACGCCGTCCTGTACGCCGGAGAAGTCAACTGGGACGCAGTCAACCTTGAAGGCCAGCCGCGCCGGATCGAGAACGCCCTGAAATCCGGCGACTCCGTCCTGGTCCAGGTCACCAAGGACCCCGTGGGGCACAAAGGTGCCCGCCTCACCAGCCAGATCTCCCTGCCGGGCCGCTACCTGGTGTACGTACCCGGTGGTTCCATGACCGGCATCTCACGCAAGCTGCCCGACGTCGAGCGCAACCGCCTCAAGCGCATCCTGAAGGACCGCTTGCCGGAAAACGCCGGTGTCATTGTTCGCACAGCAGCTGAGGGTGCGTCCGAGGAAGAGCTCACCCACGACATCAACCGTCTGCGCGCCCAGTGGGAAGGCATCGAAGGACAGGCCTCGTCCACCAAGGTTCTGGCTCCGGAACTGCTCTACGGCGAACCTGACCTCACCATCAAAGTAGTCCGTGACGTCTTCAATGAGGACTTCTCCAAGCTGATCGTCTCCGGTGACGACGCCTGGGACACCATCGAGGCCTACGTGACTTACGTTGCCCCTGATCTGGTGGGACGCCTCGAAAAGTGGACCAAGGACCAGGACATCTTCGCTGCGTGGCGCATCGACGAGCAGATCCACAAGGCCTTGGAGCGGAAGGTCTTCCTCCCGTCCGGCGGCTCGTTGGTCATCGATCGCACCGAGGCCATGACCGTGGTTGACGTCAACACCGGCAAGTTCACCGGCAGTGGCGGAAACCTGGAAGAAACCGTCACCAAGAACAACCTTGAAGCGGCCGAAGAAGTTGTTCGCCAGCTTCGTCTGCGCGATATCGGCGGCATTATCGTCATCGACTTCATCGACATGGTCCTTGAATCCAACCGCGACCTCGTCCTCCGCCGCATGGTGGAGTGCCTCGGCCGGGACCGCACCAAGCACCAGGTGGCTGAAGTGACGTCGCTGGGCTTGGTCCAGATGACTCGTAAGCGCATGGGAACAGGCCTCCTTGAGGTCTTCGGTGAGCAGTGCGAGCACTGCGCTGGCCGGGGTGTCGTCACGCACGACGAGCCCGTTGAACACCGGCGCGCCAACGTGGTGGCTGCTGAACATCACCGCCCGCACACGGAAGCGCAGCAGCCAGCTGCGCGGACCGAACGCAAACGCCGCCGCGGCAAGGGCGGGGGACCTGCCATTGCCGAAGCTCCCGCGCAGGTCCACACGACCACGTCCGCCCCGGTCGCAGCATCCAGCACGGCTGAACCGCAGGATCCTGCCCGGATGGCAAAAGCCGAGGCAACCAGGGCCGCCCTGGCGACGATTGCCGCCGCAGCTCACGCCGCGCACCTGCACGACGACGAAGTTCACCGTGCAGAGGAGGAAGCGCGGGCGGCAGGCCGACACGAGTCAGACGCAAGCCCTGCATCCGGCACCGCCGCCAGCAGTGAAGCAGGCAGCGACGAAGCAGCAGTCCAGGAAGCAAGATCTACTCCCGTCCTGCGCTTCGGAGGGGAAGAGGTTGCCTTGCCGTTCGTTGAACACCACGAGGAACCGCAGGCAGCCAAGCCTGCCATGAGCCTGGATCTCCTGGCCGAAGCGTTCTCGCACCTCGGCGCGGCTCCGGCACCTGAGGAAGAAGCCGCGCGGGTTTCAGCCACAAAGGCAGAAGAGACCCCGAAGGCTGCTTCTCCGGCACGGACTGCTGAGGAAGATCCCGAGGCTGCTTCAGCCTCGCGTGGTCGTCGTGGTCGCCGTAATCGGAGTGCCAGCAGGGCCCAGGGCGCAGCCAATGAAACCAGCGTTGAGCACCACGAGGCGACTGCGTCGGCCACCCGGGGTTCGGCCCATGAGGCTAAGGCGCCTGTGGAACCGACCAAGAAGGCACCAAAGGATGAGCCCATCATCCTCGGCGTTGGAGTTCCTGCTTCCGAGCTCTAATCGCGGCGAACAAGTAAAAGGACCCTGCGCTATCTGCCAAACGGCGGGTAGTGCGGGGTCCTTTTGCGTCTGCACTGCAATCCACGCATGGGCTGCGTTCAGAGTCACATCCGGGCGTCGGCGTGGCCCGGTTCCCGTGGCGCGTCGCTTCCCGGCTACGCTTGGGGACTGACACGGGGTGCCGGGCGTTGGGCCAGGCTGAGATCCAAACCCGTTGAACCTGTCCGGTTAGCACCGGCGAAGGGATGTCCTCATGACTGCATCATCATATTCATCGGTGTACCCCCTCGACGCTCGGGCTTCGGGCCGTCCAATCCCACGCGTTCTGAGCATTGCCGGCTCGGACCCTTCAGGTGGCGCCGGAGTCCAAGCGGACCTGAAGAGCATCGCCGCATTCGGCGGGTATGGCATGGCTGCCATCACGGCGCTCACCGCGCAAAACACCAGGGGAGTCAGTGCCGTCCACGTCCCTCCCGCGCACTTCCTTCGCCAACAACTGGAAGCCATTAGTGGTGACATCACGATTGACGCCGTTAAGATCGGAATGCTCGGCGACGCCGCCGTCATCGATGAGGTCCGGGGCTGGCTCGAAGAGGTGAGTCCCGTCGTCGTGGTCCTTGATCCGGTGATGGTGGCCACCAGCGGTGACCGACTGCTGCGGGAGTCTGCTGAGAAGGCATTGCGTTCGCTGCTCCCTTTGGCCCACCTCATGACGCCGAACCTTCCGGAACTGGCCATGTTGCTGGGAGAGCCGGAGGCAAGAGACTGGGTTTCGGCGCTGGACCAGGGCAAGCGGTTGGCAGCCGAATACGGCAACACGGTCCTGGTCAAGGGCGGCCACCTGCCAGGGCCGGAGTGCCCCGATGCGCTGGTGAACACCAGCGGGCTGCTGTCCCAGGACGTGATCGAAGTGGCAGGTCCCAAGGTTGCCACGCGGAACAGCCACGGTACCGGGTGCTCCCTGTCTTCAGCTTTGGCAACAGTCCAGGCACGAACTGGTGACTGGGAAGTTTCGTTGCGGGAAGTCAAACCGTGGTTGCTGGGGGCATTGAAGGCCTCTGACGCCCTGCACGTGGGTCAAGGCAACGGACCCGTGAACCACTTCCACCACTTCCAGGTGGCATCCAAGCCGGGCGCTTTCGCGGCGGCGATGTGGAACGAAGCCGTTCCCGAACTCGAAGCGATTTACGGACTTCCGTTTATTCAAGGACTTCAATCCGGCGAGCTGCCGGAACGTGACTTCAATTACTACCTTGCCCAGGACGCCATCTATCTCAATGGGTATTCGAGGGTCCTTGCACGTGCGGGCGCTTTGGCCCCCACGGAGGAGGAACAACTGTTTTGGGCAAAGGCATCACAGCAGTGCCTGGAGGTTGAATCCGAGTTGCACAGGAACTGGTTGAGCACGCGGGAAGCCTCCACAGCAACCGGGCCGGTCACCAAGTCCTACGTGGACCATTTACTGGCAACATCCGCTGCCGGCAGCTACGCCGTGGTGCTGGCGGCGATCCTGCCCTGTTACTGGTTGTACGCGGAGGTGGGTCAGCAGCTTCATACGGCATATGTAGACGCCGGCGCGCCTGCGGACCATGCCTATGCGGACTGGTTGAAGACCTACGCCGACGAGGATTTCGCCGCGGCAACACGGAAAGCGATCAACTTCACGGATGGTGCGGCCGTCGTGGCTTCCGGCACGGAGCGGGCTGCCATGATGGATGCTTTCATTCAGTCATGCCGCTACGAGACCGCGTTCTTCGATGCTCCGAGGCTGTTTGCGCAGGCTTCGTTCACCGGAGCCCAGTAGCTTTCCACCCACGCACTTGAGGCCGATTGGGGCGACACGTCCGCGCGTCGTTGGCTGGATCGCGTTAATCTCGCCCAAACCCTGTAGGCTGTATGGGCACGGTGCCGGGAGAGTCCGTTACAACTGGTGATGCAAGTCACGAGGTAGCCTCCGGACCCGGCCTCATTTGCAGCTGAAGGTCAAACTAGCGTAATCTTGATCTTCGGTGCTTACGCCAACACTTGGGTTATGCCCCTTGGAATTGTTCATGGGATGACTCGCGGACTTCGATCAGAGGTCCACGGCGTTGAGGCACAGCGCGAACCAGGGCTGATTCCGGTTCAAGGTTCCGCACGCAAATTTTGTAATAAACGTCGAGAGAAGTGAGTACCCAAGTGGTGTACGCGATTGTCCGCGCAGGCGGCCGCCAAGAAAAAGTTTCCGTTGGAGACTACGTAACGCTGAACCGCGTCCCCGGTGGAGCCGGTAGCACGCTTGAGCTGCCCGCATTGCTCCTGGTTGACGGCGAGAAGGTCACCTCCGCAGCTGCGGAACTGGCCAACGTCAAGGTCACGGCTGAGATCCTCGAGGACCTCCGTGGTCCGAAGATCGTCATCCAGAAGTTCAAGAACAAGACCGGCTACCGGAAGCGTCAGGGTCACCGTCAGGAACTGACCAAGATCAAGATCACCAGCATCGCGTAACTTTCGTTACCCGCTGTTCAGGTTTTTCAGTTTCCCCAGAAATTTAGAGGCAGGCATTTCACATGGCACACAAAAAAGGCGCGAGTTCCACTCGCAACGGTCGTGACTCCAACGCTCAGTACTTGGGCGTCAAGCGTTTCGGTGGTCAGGTAGTTTCCGCTGGCGAGATCATCGTTCGCCAGCGTGGAACCCACTTCCACCCCGGTGCAGGCGTCGGTCGCGGTGGCGACGACACCCTGTTCGCACTGCAGGCCGGTGCGGTTGAGTTTGGTACTCGCCGCGGCCGTCGCGTAGTGAACATTGTTGCTGCTGCAGCTGCAGAGTAACAACAAGTTCTGAACCGGTGGAGCGGGCCAAACGGCCCGCTCCACCGTTCTTTTAACCGCATTACAATCGACTAGGGCGCTTTAGCGCGCTGGTTTTTGCAACAACGCTGGCAACAGCAACAAACGCTGTAAGACAGCAACTGAGGAGATTCACGTGGCGAGCTTTGTAGACCGGGTAGTCCTGCACGTATCCGGCGGAACCGGCGGCCACGGCTGTGTCTCTGTCAAGCGGGAAAAGTTCAAGCCGCTCGGTGGCCCCGACGGTGGCAACGGTGGCAACGGTGGCGATGTCATCCTGCGCGTATCTGCGCAGACCACAACCTTGCTTGATTACCATCACGCTCCCCACCGCCATGCCACCAATGGTGGCCCCGGCATGGGTGACTGGCGTGGTGGCAAGAACGGTGAAACCCTGATTCTTCCCGTGCCCGATGGCACCGTGGTCAAGACCAAGGACGGCGAAGTCCTCGCCGACCTTGTCGGCGAGGGTACTGAGTACATCGCAGCTGCCGGCGGACAGGGCGGCCTCGGCAACGCATCCCTCTCATCGCAGAAGCGTCGGGCTCCAGGCTTTGCCCTGCTCGGCATCGAAGGTGAGTCCAGCGACATCGTCCTGGAACTGAAGTCCATCGCAGATATCGCCCTGGTTGGTTTCCCTTCTGCCGGTAAGTCGAGCCTCATTGCAGCCATGTCTGCTGCCCGGCCCAAGATTGCCGACTACCCTTTCACTACCCTTATTCCCAACCTCGGTGTGGTGCAGGCCGGCGATGTCCGCTTCACTATCGCCGACGTTCCCGGCCTGATCGAAGGCGCCAGCGAAGGCAAGGGCTTGGGCCACAACTTCCTGCGTCACGTAGAGCGCTGTGCTGCCCTGGTTCACGTCCTCGATTGTGGAACCCTTGAATCTGACCGGGATCCTCTGTCCGACCTCGCCATCATTGAGGCCGAACTGGAGAAGTACGCCGTCGACATGAGCTACGCCGGTGTTGACGGCGAAGTTGTGCCCCTGAACGAGCGGCCCAAGCTGGTAGTCCTCAACAAGGTGGATCTTCCCGACGGCAAGGACATGGCCGAATTCGTCCGTCCGGACCTCGAAGCCCGTGGCTACCGCGTTTTTGAAGTGTCGGCAACCAGCCACGAAGGGTTGCGTCAGCTAGGCTTTGCCATGGCTGAGATAGTCCAGGCAGCTCGTGACGCCGTTCAGGCCACGCCTCCCAAGGTGACTGCTCCCGTCCTCCGGCCGCGTGCCGTCAATGAGTCCGGCTTCAAGATCCGCCGCGAGGAGAAAAACCTTGAGCCGCTGTTCCGCGTGTTGGGCGAAAAGCCCGTGCGCTGGGTCAAGCAAACTGACTTCACCAACGAGGAAGCCATTGGCTATCTCGCCGACCGCCTTGCCAAGCTCGGTGTTGAAACCGAGCTCTTCAAGGTTGGCGCCAAGCCTGGCGACACCGTGGTCATCGGTGAAGACGACGGCGTCGTGTTCGATTGGGAGCCCACCATGATGGCTGGCGCCGAGCTCCTGGCGACCCCCCGCGGTACCGACATTCGCGTCGCGGACATCGGCGACCGCCCCACGCGTTCACAAAAGCGCGACGAGCAGATCGAGCGCCGCGAAGCGAAGGCCGCCGCGAGGGCTGAGCTTGAAGCTGAACGCAAGGCTGGCATCTGGACTGAATCAGTCAGTGGTCGCCGTGCCCAGGCAGTCAAGGAAAGCCATCTGGATTCCGGTGATGACGACTAGGACTATCGACGCTCCGGACATAGCCGAGGGACTTGAGCGCCAGGCCCTGGCCACCGCCAAGCGGATTGTTGTCAAAGTGGGGTCCTCCTCACTGACCAGCATCAAGGGGGGCATCTCCGAAAAGTCCCTCACCGGCCTGGTCAATGCCCTGGCCGAGAAGCGCAATTCCGGGACAGAAATTATCCTTGTGTCCTCCGGTGCCATCGCTGCAGGACTTGCCCCTTTGGGCCTCGCCAAGCGCCCCAAGGACCTGGCCACGCAGCAGGCGGCCGCCAGTGTAGGGCAGGGACTCCTGATGGCACGCTATACCCAGGCTTTCAGCGCCCACGGTGTAACGGTCAGCCAGGTCCTGTTGACCGCCGATGACCTGATGCGCCGGACCCAGCACACAAATGCCTTCCGGGCACTGAACAGGCTGTTGAACCTCGGCGTCGTTCCGGTGGTCAACGAGAACGACACCGTGGCCACGCATGAAATCCGCTTCGGTGACAACGATCGTCTCGCTGCCTTGGTGGCGCACTTGGTTCGCGCCGATGCGCTGGTGCTGCTGTCCGACGTCGACGCCCTCTACGACGGCCCGCCGTCCCAAGGCGCCCAACGCATTCCGCTGGTCCGTGGTCCGCAGGACCTGGAGGACGTGACCATTGGCAAGGCGGGTAAGGCCGGCGTTGGAACGGGCGGCATGATGACCAAGGTGGAAGCGGCGTCAATTGCTGCCGGCTCGGGTATCCATGCACTGGTCACATCCACGCCCAACGCTGCGGCGGCTTTGGCTGGTGAGGACGTGGGAACGTGGTTCGCCGTGAACGGCAGTCGCAAGCCGGTCCGACTCCTGTGGCTGGCACACTTGGCCACTGTCCACGGTCGTTTAATACTCGACGACGGCGCGGTGAAAGCCGTGCGCGACCGGCACAGGTCACTCCTTCCCGCAGGCATTTCGGACATCAGCGGTGATTTTGAAGCCGGGGATCCCGTTGAGATGGTTGCCCATGATGGCACGGTGGTTGCACGAGGCTTGGTGAACTACTCTTCGGAGGAACTCCCGCGCATGTTGGGCCGTACAACGCAGGAGCTCGGCCAGGCCATGGGCCGCGGCTATGACCGCGAAGTTGTTCATGTTGACGATCTGGTGCTCCTGAGGGCGCCACGCTCATCTAAACTTGGAGCATGACTGAAGCGCTGACCCCTGACGCCCCTGTGATCTCCGACGTATCCGGTGCCGCCGGCCAGACGCCGGAGAACCCTGCAGCCGGTGTCCCGTTGTCACCGGAAGACGTCCAGGCAGCCGTTCACGCCATCGCGGACCGTTCCCGTAAAGCTGCCCGCCGTATGGGACAAGCAAACCGTGCATGGAAAGACCGTGCATTGCGTGCCATCGGAACTGCCTTGGTGGAGAACCGCAAGCACGTGTTGGAGGCCAACGCCAAGGATGTAGCCGTGGGTCGCGCCAACGGCACGTCAGCGGCACTGCTCGACCGTTTGACCCTGACCCCTGCCCGCATAGACGGTTTGGTTGCTGCCTTGGAGAACCTGGCAGGTCTGCCCGACCCCGTGGGAAACGTGGTCCGTGGACAGACACTGCCCAATGGACTGCGCTTGCGCCAAGTGAACGTCCCCATGGGTGTTGTGGCCGCCATTTATGAGGCCCGCCCGAATGTCACGGTGGACATCGCAGGCTTGGCACTCAAGAGCGGGAACGCAGTAATCCTCAGGGGAGGTTCCGCCGCCGCGAACACCAACGAGGCACTGGTTCGGATCCTTCGCGAAGCGCTGGATTCCGTCGGCCTGCCCGCGGATGCTGTGCAAACTGTGGACCAGTACGGTCGTGAAGGTGCCAACGTACTGATGCGCGCCCGCGGCCGGGTAGATGTCCTCATTCCCCGCGGCGGGCGGGATCTCATTCAGACTGTTGTGACGAACTCCTCAGTACCGGTCATTGAGACCGGCGAAGGCAATGTCCATATCTTCATCGACGAATCCGCGAATGAAGAGATGGCCGTGGAAATCCTCCTCAACGCCAAGACGCAGCGCCCCAGCGTCTGCAACACAGTTGAAACCCTGCTGGTGCACTCCGGCGCCACGGTGCTCCCTGCCGTCGCCAAGGCACTGCGCTCAGCCGGCGTCACCCTCCACGTGGATGAGCGCATCGCTTCTGCCTTGGGTAAAGACATTGAAACTGTGCCCGCTGACGATGACGATTGGGCCACCGAATACATGGACCTTGATCTCGCGGTCGCCATGGTGGACAGCCTGGATGAAGCCGTCAACCACATCCGCACTTGGACCACCGGTCACACCGAAGCGATCCTCACGAACAACCTGGCCAACGCCGAGAAGTTCATTGCGGACATTGATTCTGCTGCCGTAATCGTCAATGCCTCCACCCGGTTCACTGACGGAGGAGAGCTCGGCCTCGGAGCCGAAGTAGGTATTTCCACCCAGAAGTTGCACGCCCGGGGTCCCATGGGCCTCACGGAGCTGACCACCACCAAGTGGATCGTCCAGGGCGAGGGCCAGATCCGCGCCTAGCAACGCGGTAACATAGAACAGAAGTCCGGAACGGTGGGTAGTCCCGCCGTCGAAAATCCTTTGAGAACCAATAGGGGAGAAGATGCTGTTTCAGCAGATCGCCACGTCCATTGCCGCCCAAACTGAAGGCGGCCACGAGGAACTCGCTCCGCTGTGGGCCGAGCCGTGGGTTTTCGGCGTAGTGATGTTCGCCCTCATGCTGGTTCTCCTGTTTGTTACCCTCTCCTACACCAACCTTGGCAACCGTCACGAGGCCGTGGAAGAGCACGCCGATCCGCACCGCCAGCACCCGAACAAGCACACCCACGGCCAAGGCCACTAACATTATCGCCGCAACACCGCGTGGGGAGGCGGGGCGCAGGCTCCGGCTGGGCGTGATGGGTGGAACATTTGATCCCATTCATCACGGCCACCTTGTTGCTGCCAGTGAAGTCGCAGCCAAGTTCGGCCTTGATGAAGTGGTTTTCGTGCCCACGGGCCAGCCTTGGCAGAAGTCACACAAGCTGGTCAGCAGGCCTGAACACCGTTACCTGATGACCGTCATCGCCACGGCCTCCAATCCAAGGTTCACAGTAAGCCGGGTGGATGTTGATCGGCCGGGGCCGACGTTCACCATCGACACCCTCCGCGATCTCCGTGCAGAGCGTCCTGACGCTGACCTGTTCTTCATCACGGGTGCAGATGCCTTGGCGCAGATCCTTTCGTGGAAGGACGTTGACGAATTGTGGTCCTTGGCCCATTTCGTCGGCGTGACCCGTCCCGGCCATGAACTGCACGACATGGGCAGGGACGACGTCAGCCTGTTGGAAGTTCCCGCCATGGCCATCTCCTCCACGGATTGCCGGACCCGCGTTGGGGCCGGAAACCCTGTCTGGTACCTCGTGCCTGACGGAGTGGTGCAGTACATCGCAAAATATGGACTGTATGCGGCACCTGCCAACGCAGCGGACCTGACACCCGCATTGTCCGGATCAGACGACCAAGCACGTACTGAATGAGTTTTGAATGAGCAGCCAGGACCAGCGACCCATCCGCAGCAGGCGTGAACTTCGCCGTGCCCGGGAGGAAAACCCCGAGGCCCAGCAAGTTGATACGTCCGCGCCTGCGGACCTAGAAAACTCTCCTCACGCCGACCGCCCGAACGGACGCAATCGTCGTGCCGCCGATGTCCCCGTGGACGCCGTGGGACCGGCAGCCCAGGAACGCTCATCCCAAATCCGGGCCCGCGATCGTGCCGCATTGCGCACTATCAAGGAGCTGGCGGACAAGGAGTCACAGTTGTCGGGTGGGGGCCCGCCCACGCGCCGCCAGCTGCGCCTCCAGCAGCTGCAGGCCGAAGTTGCAACCTCCATGAATCCCATTGTTCCCGCGCCCGCGGCAAAGAACGTGGGGCAGCCCGAGGGTGCCAAGTCTTCCAAACCCGAGTCTTCCAAACCGGACTCTTCCAAGCCGGAGGCTGCTGACAAGGCTTCGACGGAGAAGGCCCCGGGCGCTCCGAAGCCCACAACGGACGGTGAGGGAAGCAGCAAGGGTCCTGCGGAGTCCGAAATGTCCGTAGAGCAGGCGCTTGCAGTACGCCAGCTGATCGCCGCGCAGGTGGAAAACCAGACGGCCAAGCTGGAACACATTGCCGAGCAGGACCCCTTGGCCGTAGATCCTGAGGTCCTGGCGCAGCAGATCGCCCTTGCCGAGCGTGCTGCCGTCCTGAACAAACGCGCCGCCGCCAAGCAGAAGCTTGCCGAGAAGACGCAGGCAGAATCCGGAAAAAACACGTCGGAACCATCCAAAAATGCGTCGGGTTCCGGGGGCGACGGGAAGTCGCCGGGCGCTACGATGGGTCCTTCCACGGCTAACAATCTCGCGATGGTGACTCCCTTGGAGTTCGTCAAGATGCCGGGGATCGAACGGCCTGTCATGAAGCGCCCGAGCACCACATTTGTACCGCTGATTACGTCTGCGGGACCCAAGCTCGACGCCGGACCAGCTCAGGCAAAAAAGCCGGGAGCACGCGGCCGGGCCGGTGTTCTTGCCCGCGCAGAAGCAGTCGCGAAGTCAGTCGGCAAACGTCCTGTCACCGCCGCGGAGCCCAGCCAAGAGACCCAGCGCCCACCGGTTTCGGCCAGCGCGGCGTATGGCCTTGACCCCTTGGATGCCAACACCGCCGGTTTGGCGCGGGCGCAACGGAACAGGTTGCTGCAATTTGGCGTCCTCGGGTTGGGCCTCGTGGCACTCATAGTCGGCATCATCATGATCACCAGCGGCTAATTCCGCTGAACAATGGCTCACGCCAAACATAGGCCACTGGCCACAACAAGGAGTACCCGTGTCTGCACATGAACAATCCATCACCCTCGCCCGTCACGCTGCGCGTGCCGCGGCAGACAAGCTTGCTGAGGACATTGTCGCCCTGGACGTCAGCGAGCGTTTGGCGCTCACTGATGTCTTCCTGATTGCTTCCGCTCCCACCGAGCGCCAAGTCAACGCCATTGTTGACGGCATCGAGGAAGAACTGATGAAGCAGGACCTTCGTCCCGTGCGCCGCGAGGGCCGCTCTGAAGGCCGTTGGGTTCTCTTGGACTACGCAGACATCGTGATCCACGTCCAGCACGCCGAGGATCGTGTCTTCTACGCTTTGGAGCGCCTCTGGAAGGATTGCCCCGTAGTGGACCTCGAATTGGGCGACGACGCTTCTGCGAAGGCCGTTTCGGCGGAAGATTCCGAGCTCTAGGACCAGCCATCAGCCGAAATATGTCCGATTTGGAATTTTCAGAAATGCTGTTCTAAGATATTTGAGTTGCTTCGGCGCGTATGGTCCAAAAAACCAGACGCGAAGCAGCAAGAATATGGGGCTGTGGCGCAGCTGGTAGCGCACCTGCATGGCATGCAGGGGGTCAGGGGTTCGAGTCCCCTCAGCTCCACCACCAAGGTCCTGTCTACTTCATGAATTGTATGGAGTAGGCAGGGCCTTTTTTCGTGTTTGGAGGCAGCCGTTTGGTGAAGTCGTGGCTATTTGGACCGTCCCGGGCGTAATGCCGGCAGCATGAACTCCCACATCTGTTCGATTCTCAGCAGCACGTCTTCACGGGAGGCCAATACGTCGGAGACCATTTGAACGCCGGTAAACGATGCAATCAGGTACCTGGCGAAGGCGGCAGCGTCCAGCTCGGGACGTATGGCACCTTCGGCTGCAGCTTGCCCCAGCAGTTGCTCTACCGTGTTGATCCAGTCCTGGTAGGGACCGGAGACGTCTGCGTCGAAAGCGGAGGCTTCAAACGTGAGCCGAATGCCGCCTTGGACAACCGGTTCATCGAGCAGCTGTTGGCCGAACATCCGGCAGAGTCCTATGAGCCTGTCGAGGGCGGGTGCGCCTGAAGCCAGGATTTCGGCCCCTGCGGCTAAAACGATGGCGTGCTGCTCCTCGATGACAGCTAAAGCCAATTCCCGCTTTGACGTGAAGTGGAAGTAGAGCGCGCCCTTCGTCACGCCTGCACGCTTGGTGATGTCGGTGAGGCTGGCATTTCCATAGCCGATTTCCGCGAAGACCCGGGCAGCGCCTTCGATGACGGAAAGCCGGGTGTCTTTCGCACGTTGCTGCATGGGTGGCGGTTGGCCTCTCGGATCAGGCAGGAGACGGAGGACCGGGCCGCCGTCGAGACTCCACAACGCTACCATCGGCGGCTTGTGGGCCAGCCGGAACATAAACCGACTGAACGGTTTGGTTTTGCTCCGAAGAAAATCTAGACTTCAGGGGGAACCGCGCAGCTCTGGCGTTGGTTCCTGCGCGGCCGGTTTGGGGGGAGGTGCGGTGGAGCAATCCAGCGCACCTCGGCCGCGGATCGCCGTCAGTTGGACCGTAACGCGGCGTGATGCAGCTCATGTTCCGGCGATTTCGCTTCTCGTGGGATTGTGGTTAGTATTGACGAGTTGCTTCGACGGGAAGAGAAATTGAACCGCTTGTAGTCAGCAAAAATCCGGGGCTGTGGCGCAGCTGGTAGCGCACCTGCATGGCATGCAGGGGGTCAGGGGTTCGAGTCCCCTCAGCTCCACTTCGGAAGAAAGACCCCGCTCAATGAGCGGGGTCTTTCTGTTATTCGGCCCGTGGTCCCTCGGGACTATTGCGCTGGACGTGCGAATTCCGCGCCGCTGACGAACTCGACGCCTTGGAAGGGTTGGTCGCCCACCACATGGGCGTTGTGACCCGGTGGGATGGTGTAGGAGTCGCCGGCTGAAATGCTGATCTTGCCGCCGTCATTGGTTTCTACCTCCAAGTTGCCGGAAAGGCAGAACCCGACGTGGCTTAATTCGCAGGAGTCGGTGCCAACCACTGGCTTGATGCAGTCGGCCCAGGTCCACCCTGGTTCAAAAGTCATACGGCCGATTGTGTAATCTCCCACGGTGACGAGGTCCAGCACCGTCTTATCGGGGCGCCTCGTTTCGTCGGGAGAGTTGTGGGACTTTACTTCAAGGTTCGTGACAACATTGACACTCATGGCTTCTCACAGGGGAAGGGGAGCCCAAATGATGAGTGGATCCCGGTGCCTGGCTCCAAGGGTCGCCGTGACCTGTGCCTGCCACCCTGGTCTCCAACCGAAGGCATGACAGGTGTTTGCGTCGTGCAAGCACTAGGTTCCTCCCAAGCCACCCTAAAGTCGAGACAGTTAAGCATGAAAGTGAGAACCGCACCGTGACGGCAATGGATATTGAAGCGCTCTTGAGTACGTTGAGCAGGCTTCCCGACGTCGAAGCGGACAACCTGCAGGCCTTTGATGCCACAGACAGGCTCCTGTTGGACACGGCGGCGGATCTGCTGCGGCCCGATACGAAGGTGGTCGTCATCGGCGACCGCTATGGCGCGCTGACATTGGGCACCTTGGTTGGGCTCGGCGTCGGTGATGTAAGCGTTAGCCAAGACCTTTTCACTGGAAGGCTTGCGCTGAAACGCAATGCCGTGTCGATTGGCCTGGAAGGACGTTTCACCGAGTACGAACTGAACCGTGACTTGCTGGACGGCGCAGGCCTTGTGCTCTTGCAGTTGCCTAAATCTTTGGCTGAGTTGGAGGAAATCGCCGACGCCGTAGCACGGTTTGCTGCACCGGATGCGGTCTTGCTGGCCGGAGGTCGCGTGAAGCACATGTCCCTCGGCATGAATGAGGTCCTGACACGCTATTTCTCATCGGTCCAGCCGCAACGTGCCCGGCAGAAGTCCCGGGTCCTGGTGGCACGGGATTCCAAACCGACAGCCGGAGCGCGTCCCTTTCCTGTGGTGGAATCGTTGCCGGAGCTGGGAATCACGGTGTGCGCGCATGGTGCCGCTTTCTCCGGTGCCCGTCTGGACATAGGCACGCGCTACCTTCTGACGTTCCTAAACCGTATGCCGGCATCGACGTACGCCGTGGATCTGGGCTGCGGAACCGGTATTCTCGCCACCATGTATGCGCTTCGCCACCCGGATGCCCGCGTTGTCGCCACCGACCAGTCGGCGGCAGCCGTTGCCTCGGCCAAGGCTACTGCCGCTGCAAACGGGTTGGGGGAGCGGGTGGCAGTGATCCACGATGACGCCATGTCCACCCTTGAGCCGGGCAGCGCTGACATGATCTTGCTGAACCCGCCGTTCCACTTGGGAGCCAGTGTGCATGCCGGTGCTGCGCTCAAGATGTTTCAAGCGGCCGCCCGGGTTCTTGCCCCTGGGGGAGAGCTGTGGACGGTCTATAACAGCCATTTGCAGTACCGGGCCGCGCTGGAACGGATCATCGGGCCAACGGTTGAGGAAGGCCGGAATCCGAAGTTTACTGTGACTCGAAGCCGGAAGCGCTGAGGGCAACCGGATTTCCCGGGAGCAGCCATCAAGGCTCTGCCGGATGGCATCAGCGCGCTGGTCAGCAGCATCGTTACCAAGCCCTGACACCGGCGTCAGCGTGTGCTCGTATCCGAAGCGGCGGCGGTATCGTACGATTCAGACAAAGACCATCTTCAACGAAGTTCATCCCAATGACGAGGGGCATCAGTGACTGAGATCCGGCAGCCGACACCGAGGCGCGGAACCAACCTTCCCCGCATGGGGGACTTCAACCTGACCGTTATCCTGGAGGCGATCCGGCGGTCGTCGGGCGGTCTCAGCCGTGTTGAGCTGGCTCAGATCGTGGGCCTTTCCCCACAGACAATTTCGAATATCTCCCGCCGCCTCCTGGACCAGCAGCTGATAGTGGAGGCCGGTAAGGAAGGCTCGGGCCCCGGCAAGCCCAGGACCATTCTGCGCCTCAACCCAGCGGGTATGTACGCAGTGGGCGTGCATCTGGACCCGGCGGTCATCACCTTTGTCGTCCTCGACTTGTTGGGCGACGTCGTAAGGCATTCGCGGATGGCAACCCCCGGTGGTGACCCTGCCGACGTGATTACCAGCATCGCCGAACAGATCAATGTCCTTATCGAAGAGTCAGGCGTCGATGCTTCCAAGATCGCCGGGCTCGGTGTTGCGGTTCCGGGCCCGATCGACCTCGACGAGGGCTCCGTGGTGGAGCCGCCCCTCCTGACGCGATGGAACCGCGTGCGCATCCGCGAGGCGTTGGCCGAAGCCACCGGCATGGAAACGTTGGTGGACAAGGACGTCACTAGTGCCGCGGTGGCGGAAACCTGGGCTGGCGGTGCGAGTGGGGCCGGCAGTTTTGTGTTCATGTACATGGGAACAGGTATAGGCTGCGGCATTGTGCTCAATGACGAAGTAGTGCGCGGCACTTCGGGCAATGCCGGCGAAATCGGCCACATCGTGGTGGACCCTAACGGTCCGCAGTGTGATTGTGGATTGCATGGCTGCGTCAAGTCTTCCTGCATTCCACAGGTGCTGGTGGCCGAGGCCGAAGCCGCAGGTTTGCTTGAAGGGCACCGGGTGGGTGCGGACGGCCCCGAAGTCCAGGAACGCTATGCCGCGTTGTGCGACAAAGCAGATGCCGGTGACGCCAAAGCCATTGCCATCCTGGACAAGTCCGCCACGTTGGTGGCACGCGCCGTTTCCATAGTGACCAACACACTGGACGTGGAGCGCGTTGTCTTTGGCGGTCCATTCTGGGGGCGGATGTCCCCTTACTTCCTGGAACGGGTTCCGGATTTGCTGGACAAGAACAATGCTGCCCGTATGATCCATGACCTGGAAGTCGTGGGAACCGGTGTAGGTGAAGACGTTGGCGCCATTGGTGCCGCCTGCCTGGTTTTGGAGCATATGCTGGCTCCGCGCGCGCAAAGGCTCCTGCTGGAAGGTTAGTTCGAAGCAGGACAACTTAATATCCACAAGGCTAGGCCACGTCGCATGGGTGTCACGGTGAAGTATGGGGGCTGTAGCCACGTTCGACTGAATGGAGCAACATGCGCCGCCGTGTTAAGTTCGCTGCTGTTATCTCCGTCGCTGCCGTTCTAACGGCAGCGACGTCTTGTTCGCCCACACCTGAGGCTGCTGAGAGCAAAACCCTGAAGATCGTCTATCAGAAAACGGACTCTTTCACGGCCTTGGACACCGTCATGCAGGACGCCAAGAAGGAATTCGAAGCTTCCAACTCGGGTGTGACCGTGGACCTTCAGCCCATCCAGGCCAATGACGACGACTATGGGACCAAGCTCGCCCTGGCTCAGCGTTCCGCCGACACGGCGCCGGATGTTTTCTATGAGGACACCTTCAAGGTGCGGTCCGACGTCGACGCCGGTTACCTCCTCAAGCTGGACAGTTACCTTGAGAAGTGGGACGACTGGGGAGCGTTCAACGAAGCAGCCAAGGCAGCCGGCCGCGCGGATGACGGCGGCATTTATGCAGTGCCGCTAGGCACTGATACCCGGGCCATTTGGTATAACAAGTCCGTACTGCAGAAGGCGGGAATTTCGGTACCGTGGCAGCCGAAAACGTGGGACGAGATCCTGACGGCCGCGCGCGCCATGAAGGCCGCAGATCCCAACGTGATCCCGTTCAACATGTATGCAGGCAAGGGGACCGGCGAGGGTACGGTCATGCAGGGCTTCTACGAACTGCTCTACGGCACAGGCAGCAGCCTGTATGACGAGAACGAAAAGAAGTGGGTGGTGGGCTCCCAAGGGTTCACCGACTCGTTGGCGTTCTTGAAAACCCTTTATGACGAGAAGCTCGCCGTGAGCCCTGCCGAAGCCCTGGACGCGAACGTCTGGAAGAAGGTTTTTGGCGAGTGGTTCCCACAGGGCAAGCTTGGGGCAACTGTGGAAGGTTCCTACACGCCGTCGTTCTGGCAGAAAGGCGGCGCGTATGAGTGGGCCGGCTATGAGCAGGAAATGGGCGTAGCAATGTTCCCCACCCAGGAGGGACAGGACCCAGGTGGCGTGAGCATGTCCGGTGGCTGGACTCTGGCTGTGGGGGCGAAGAGCAAAAACCCTGAACTGGCCTTCCAGTTCCTCACCACAGCGCTGAACAAGAAGAACGCTCTGGCCTATGACATCAACAACTCCCAGATCGCTGTCCGCACCGATGTTGCATCGGAGCCTGAGTATCTGGCAGCCAACCCGTTCGTGAAGGACGTTTCAGACTTGGTGAAGGTGACGCATTACCGGCCGGCGACTGCCGATTACCCGAGGATCTCCACGGCCGTCCAAGTAGCTACTGAGTCCGTCATCACAGGTAAGCAGAGTCCTGAGGATGCCGCGGCTGAATACGATGCGACCGTCCGCAAGCTGGTAGGTGAGGACAAGGTACTGGAGAAATGAGAATGCGCCGCTTCCTGCGGCTGCTCCCCGTCGTCCCGTCCGTCCTCCTGCTCCTGTTGTTCCTGCTGGCTCCTGTCGCGTGGTCCTTTTACGCCTCGTTCACCGACGCCGCGTTGTCGGGGCGGGCGGCCAAAGACCCGCAGTGGGTGGGTGCGGAAAATTACGTCCGGATGTTCAGCGACGATTCTTTCCCTCTGGCGGCCTGGCTCACTGTTGTTTTCGTCGCCGCGTCGGCGGTGCTGGGACAGAATGTGTTGGGCTTGCTGGTTGCCCTGTTGATGACGCGTTCGCGCAGGGCAATGGCATCCTGGGTGGGGACCGCTGTGGTGGCGGCCTGGGTGCTTCCGGAGATCGTGGCTGCCTTTGCCGCATACGCCTACTTCAACCGTGAGGGAACACTCAACCAGGTAGTGGGAGCCTTCGGCGGTGTGGGCCCGGATTGGCTGTACTCATTTCCCCTTGTGGCAATCGTCCTGGCGAATACCTGGCGCGGAACGGCCTTCTCCATGTTGGTTTACCGGGCAGCGCTGGCTGACGTTCCCAGGGATATCGCAGAGGCGGCGCTCATGGATGGGGCACGAGGCTGGCAGCGGCTAGCATTCATCACGCTGCCGCTCATCCGGAGCAGTATCGCCACCAACCTGATGCTCATCACTCTTCAAACGTTGGCCGTGTTCACCCTCATATGGGTGATGACTGCCGGCGGCCCCGCGAATGCCAGTACCACGTTGCCGGTGTTGGCTTACCAAGAGGCATTCAAGTTCGGTGATATTGGCTACGGCACAGCTGTGGCGTCGGTGCTGATTTTGTTGGGCATGGTCTTCGGTGCGGTGTACGTGCGGCTGCTACGGGAGCAACGGCCATGACAACCAAAGCCAAGTTGGGCGCGGACATCGCCCTGACGGTCATCGGGATTTGTTTTGCTGCGCCGTTGCTCTGGTTGCTGTTGGCCGCCGTCGATCCCCAAGCCGGGTATCAGACCAAGGTTCCGTTGGCGCCGTCCATCGAGAACTTCAGCGCGGTGATGACTCCCGAGCTGTTGTTTCAACCCTTGGCAAACAGCTTCCTGTTGTCCGCGGGCACGGCTGTGGTGAATGTGCTTGCTGCTGTGCTTGCCGCCTACCCTTTGTCCAGGTATCAATCACGGTTCAACAAGCCCTTCATGTACACGGTCCTGTTCGGGACGTCGTTGCCCGTGACGGCCATCATGGTGCCTGTCTATGGCTTGTTTGTTCAGCTGCAGTTTTTGGATTCCATGGCTGCCACCATCTTCTTCATGGCAACTACCACGTTGCCCATGGCGATCTGGATGACAAAGAACTTCATGGATTCCGTTCCTCTCGAATTGGAGGAAGCGGCCTGGGTGGATGGGGCCTCCACCATGGCGGCCCTCCGTAGCATCGTCCTGCCGCTGATGAGGCAGGGGCTGGGAGTGGTGTTCATTTTCGTGTTCATCCAGGCATGGGGGAACTTCTTCGTCCCCTTCATCCTGTTGCTATCCACAGACAAACAACCGGCCGCCGTATCCATCTTCAGCTTCTTCGGCCAGCACGGCGCCATCGCTTACGGCCAGCTGGCCGCATTCTCCATCTTGTATTCGGTCCCTGTGCTGGTACTTTACGCGCTGGTATCCCGGGGCATGGGAAATTCGTTTGCCCTGTCTGGTGCGATGAAAGGTTAGTTCGGCGTCAGTCGATGTCCTCGATGATCTCCCCGTACGGTATGGATTCGTCCAGATGGGCTTGGTGACCGGTTGGGCCCCTGTTGAAGGTGATGCGGACGCCGTGTCGTTGGTCTGCTGCAGACTGGAGGAGAACCGGCCGTACGGCGTCGATGACGTGCTGGTCCTGCGAGGCAAGGTACTTCTGATAGGCGGCTGGTAGCGGATGCATGGCAAAAGAATAGACCCAGGAAGACCACATGGGGAGGGGTCCCCATTGCGGCGTTGCTCCAGGAAGGCTTGGATGGAGTGGCCGTTTCACATCAGCGCCAGCAAGGGGACCACGAGTGCAACAGATCACAGCCGTAGCCGGAATCGATGCACCGGACATGGCCCGTGCCCAGCAACTCGTCGGGAGCATCGTACGCAGCTTCGAAAACAAAGTGGTGGGCCAGGCAAGGCTGCGTGAGACGTTGGTTATCGGCCTGTTGACCGGTGGCCACGTCCTGCTGGAAAGTGTGCCCGGCCTGGCAAAGACCACCGCGGCCCAAGCAATAGCGGAGTCGGTGAGTGCAGAGTTTCGCCGGATCCAGTGCACGCCGGACCTGCTGCCCAGCGACATCGCCGGTACGCAGATTTTCGACGCCGTCAAAGGCACGTTTGTCACGCAACTGGGCCCGGTCCACGCCAACATCGTCCTGTTGGACGAGATCAACCGATCCAGTGCCAAGACCCAGAGCGCCATGCTGGAAGCGATGCAGGAACGGCAGACATCCATCGGCGGCGAGTCCTACCCCTTGCCCCAGCCTTTCCTGGTGCTCGCTACGCAGAACCCCATCGAGCAAGAAGGGACGTATCGTCTTCCCGAGGCGCAGATGGACCGGTTCATGCTCAAGGACGTTCTGGACTATCCAAGTCCTGCGGAGGAAGCGGAAGTCATCCGGCGCATTGACGCCGGAGTGTTCAACGCGGACCAGAAGCCTCCGGCGGCCGCCTCCCTTGACGCCGTAGTCCAGGTCCAGGAATTGGTACGCCGGGTCTACATCGATCCGGCCATCGTCCGCTACATCGTGGGACTCGCTTACGTCACCCGCAACGCCTCACAGTATGTGGAGCCCAGGCTGGCCAACGTCGTGGAATTCGGTGCCAGCCCGCGGGCAAGCATCGCCTTCAGCCAGGCAGCCCGCGCCATGGCACTGCTCAAGGGGCGTGACCACGTCATACCTGAGGACGTCAAAAACCTCGCACATCGGATCTTGCGCCACCGGATCATTCTCGGATTTGATGCAGTGGTTGAGGAAATTTCCGTGGAAACCGTGATCGATGCCGTGTTGGCATCCGTCCAGACGCCGTAGCAGGGCCTGCACGTGCCCAGCCTCCTCCGACGCGTCAAGTCGAAGATGTTCATCTTCGCCCACCGTAGGACACTGACCCTTCTTGACGGCGAATACGGTTCGGTCTTCAAAGGACGCAGCCTGGACTTCGACGAACTCCGGTCGTATGTCCCCGGCGACGAGGTCCGTGACATCGATTGGAAAGCCACGGCCCGGCACGGATCACCCCTGGTCAAGCGCTATGTCGCAGTGCGCCGCCACACGGTCCTGTTACTGGTGGATACCGGAAGGAACATGGCAGCACAGGCATTCTCCGGGGAGTCCAAGAAGGACATCGCCGTTCATGCAGCCGGCGTCCTGGGGTACCTTGCTTCCCGGCACGGTGACGACGTGGGGCTCCTGCATGGGAACGCCGTTGAGTCCAAGTACCTGCCGCCGCGCAGTGGCGAGGAGCATGTGGAGCGGCTGCTCCGTGAAGTGGATGCGAGCGCTTCCCTGGACGGTCCGGCCAGTGGCATCGCAGCGCAACTGGACTATGTGCTGAGGTACCTGAAGGGGCGCCTGCTCATTGTTGTCATTGCGGACGAATTCCTGCCGGATGCCCGCACGGAGAGCCTGATGCGCAGGTTGCGAGGCCGGCACGAAGTCCTGTGGCTGACCCTCCGGGACGCAGAGCTCACTGGTGAGGCAGGGAGCCAGGTGCAAGACAGCACGGACGTAGGCACGGGACGTGGAATTCCCCGGTCCGTGGCCGTGGACGGCAAAGTACGAGCGGCCTACGCTGCGGCAATGCTCAAACGCGACCAGGGGCGGCGAGATGTGTTCCACAGGCTGGGAATCGCCGAGGAACAAACAACCGCCAGCGGGAACGTCCTGGCTGCAGTCTTCTCACTCCTGGAAAAGCACCGCTCCGGAACCTTCACCACAAGAACCTTCGCCCGGGGTAGCACTCGTGCAGGATGACGCCGGCTTCTATTCGCCCCTGCAGTATCAGCCACAATGGTTGTGGCTTGGGCTCGTTCTGGTGCTCATCATCGGGGCTTGGTACGTATGGATCTTCCGGCCCGCCCGCAAGATGGTGCCGGTCCACGAAGATCCAGCCCGTCAGGTGACGGTGGTGCCTGACCTTGAGACACTTCGGGCCACCTGCCTGGCGGCAATCAGCGCCACAGCGCTGGACGCCGACGCCGGTCGCTTGCCGGAGCGCGACGCCCACCAACGGCTCAGCTTCCTCGTGCGGGAGTTCGCCGCAGCAGCCACCGGCCTGCCGGTGACCTCCATGACCCTCGACGACCTCCACCGCCATGACCTCATGGAACTTGCTGCAGTTGTGGCGGGCATCTATCCCAACGAGTTCGCGCCGCTACCCGTCCATACGGTGAGGCAATCCGCTGAGACCGCACGTCAGGTGGTCTTGGCATGGAACTAAGCTACTGGTGGATACTTCCCCTGGCGGCAGCAGCGGTGACCATCACCACCTGGCTGTACCGGCGCCGTCGTCCGCAAAGCACCAGGCCAATCGCGCACGGTGGGCGGCTCACTGAACTTCCCGAATACCAACAGGCATTACGTCGGCACCGCACCCGCTTGGCGCTCGCCGTGGTGTTGGGCGCGGTGTTCCTCGCTGCGACCGCCACGGCAGCTGCAAGGCCCATCCAACGCACAACAGAGCAGCCGGAAATAAGGAACAGGGACATCGTGCTGTGCTTGGACGTCTCCGGGTCCATGACCAGCACCGATGCCGCTATCGCTGCTGTATTCGAAGACCTCGCCAAGGAGTTCGACGGCGAGAGAATCGGCATGGTCATCTTCGACAGCAGCAGTGTGCAACTCTTCCCACTCACCGACGACTACCAGTACGCCGCTGAACAACTCACCCAAGCGAAGGAGGCCTTGGACGGCGGTACCGGGTCCTTCTTCGACGGCACCTGGAACGGGGAAGGCTCCTCGCTCATTGGTGACGGACTGGCATCCTGCATACAGAGCTTCCCCGACACCGGCGCAACTGATACCAAGCGAGGGGACAACCAGCTAGGAGACAACCAGCGCTCACGGTCCGTGGTGCTGGCCACTGATAATTTCCTTTCCGGGGCACCGATCTTTACCTTGGACGAGGCCGCAGCCCTGGCCGCCGGGAAAAACGTGAAGGTGTACGCCCTGAACCCCGGCGACATGGACTACGGCGAGCAACCCGAGCAGCCCGGTGCCCAGCTCAGGGCCGCAGCAGAAAGGACCGGCGGCTCCTACTTCACCTTGGACAGCCCCACCGCCGTGCCGGGCATTGTCCAAAAAGTGCAGGAAACCGAGGCCACGAGCTACCTCGCGGCACCGCAGGCAGTGGTTGCCGATACACCCGCCTGGCCTTTGGGTATCGCCTTGCTTGCCGGCTCGGGAATGCTGCTGCTCGGATGGCGGCTGGAGCCATGACCTTCGCCCCCATCATTGCGTGGCCCCTCCTGGCCTTGGCATTCGTCGCCGTGCTGGGCTTCACTGCCTGGAGCTACATGAGGCGTGTTCGAAGCCAGCCGCTTCGAACCTGGAGGCCCGCAGCCCTGCGGAGCGCCGCCGTCGTACTTCTTCTGCTCGCGGCTTTGCGTCCCGGTTGGGCAGGTGGCCAAGCCCAAACCGCCACCGCTGACCTCGACGTCTACTTCGTCGTAGACACCAGCACCAGCATGGCAGCCGAAGACTACAACGGAACCGGCACCCGGCTTTCAGGGGTCAAACAGGACGTCATGGCCATCGCAAAGGAACTCGCGGGAGCCAAGTTCTCCCTCATCACCTTCGACAACAAAGCAACCGTCCGCATGCCGCTCACACAGGACACAACAGCGCTCCAAACCGCCATGGCCACCTTGCAACCCCAAAACAGCAGATACGCCAAGGGGAGCAGCGTCACAGGCGCGGCGCAGCTCCTGAAAGAGAGGCTCGCAGCCGCAAATCAGCAACATCCAGGTCGCCCGGCAGTCGTCTTCTACGCCGGCGACGGCGAGAACACCAGTGCCGCGGCCCCGGCCCCCATGGATGCCACCCATGTGGCCGGGGGAGCGGTACTGGGGTACGGGA
Source organism: Arthrobacter sp. M2012083 (assembly GCF_000281065.1). GTDB lineage: Bacteria > Actinomycetota > Actinomycetes > Actinomycetales > Micrococcaceae > Arthrobacter. The sequence continues at coordinate 8,089 of NZ_AKKK01000062.1, read as the reverse complement.
CCGGTGAGGGCGGCCCGATGAAGGAAACCGCGGACCCTGACGCTGGATACGTGCAGGACAAAACCTCCAATAACCCACAGGACGCGGTCTCACGAATTGACGAAGCGCAGTTGCGAACCATCGCAGGGCAACTCCACGTCCCCTACGCCCACAGAACAGGCGCCGAGCCAACATCGGACATGTTGGGCCAGGCCCGCCCCGGCGCCATGACCGCCATGACATATGACGGCCCGGGGCGCGTAGAACTCTACTGGCTGCTCGCCCTGGCCGCTTTCCTCCTGGCAATCCACGAGCCGTTGCGGCACCTCACCGCACTTCAAACGCTTCGGCCAGCCATGCGGAAGGACCCCACCACATGACCGGCGACAAAGCACGACGGCGGCGAAGCAGCCTTTCGCTCTGGTCAGCGCCACCTGCGCTCGTGGCGCTCGCAGTTGCGGCGAAGCTCCTGAGTGTTGGGGTGCTGGGTGCCTCTGCCGGTCAGTCCTTCGATTCCGGGCAGCAGCAGGGGGTGGCCAACGCGGCGTCTTGGTTGCAGGTGGCCAACATTCTGGAGCCGCACAAGGCACATTTCGCCTCCGGGGATGCCCACGTTTTGGCGGGTGACTTCACGGCTGCGCGGAAGGACTTTGAGTCAGCCCTGAAAGCCGGCTCCGGCATCGATGAGTGCAAAGTGCGCGTCAATCTGGTCCTGAGCATTGAGAAGCTGGGGGATGCCGCGGGGGATCGGGATGCCGCCGCCCAACTGTTCAGGGAAGCCATGGCGGCAGCAACAAGCGCACCGCCGCAGTGCCACGCGGAAGGTCCGGCAAACGCCGCCGGAGAAGGTGACAGCCTGGATGCAGCCCAGGATCGGCTGGACGGCAAAATCACGCAGGGCGAGTCGCGGAACGACGGTGGATCCACACCCAAGCAGGAAGCGCCGTCGCCTCCGAAACAGGAACAGCTTCAGCAGCTTGAAGAGAACGCGCAACAGGCCCAGCGGGAGCGTTCGGAAGGTCAGGAACGCGGCGAGTACCTGCGAGGACCGGACAAGGCCCCGGGCGTAGATAGGCCATGGTGACTTCTCGGCGAACATTGCGACCGGCCGGCGTCGTTCGCAGTTGAAAGCTGTTTACGACTCCCAAAGGATTTCGTCGTCAACTACGCCGTCCTCATCAGCTGCCACTACCAGCAGCTCGTCGGTGAAGTGTGAGCCGAGGGTGAAGTCCAACACGAAGTACCGTTCCGGCTGACCCGGGTAGATGGCCACATGGCCGAGTTTGAGGGCTTTCAGGAAGACGTCGTTGGTGAGCTGGCCCTTGTCTCTGACACCAAAGACCGATTCGAGTTGCTCTTCCTTGAGCTGCGAGCTGTGGAAGTGCAGGAACTGTTGGGGGTTGGTGCCGTCCTGGTCGAGTTCATCGGCGATCATTTCCCTGACCTGGTCCACGAGTTCCGGCAGGAAGCGCAATCTATAGTCCACCTTGCGCATGGCCGCCTCATCGAAGTGGTCGTGCGCGGTGACATTGAGGTCCAGCTCAAGCTGGTTGCCGCCAAGTTCGTGTCTCGCGACGAAGCAATGTTCACGCCCGTGATTGAGCTCGATCTCCCCAAAATGTTTGCTCGCTACCTTGCCCATGTGATCAATCTAACCCCATCAACCGGCGGGTTCCAGCACTTCGCCGCAATTCACCTCTGGAGCTTGCGGCCCTTGACAGGAGCGGATTTCAGGGGATGAAGGCCACTCTTTCCGGAGGTGTCCCTGAGGGTGTCCGCAAGCAGCTGTGTGAACAACTGCACTTGGGCTGTGCGCTTTTCGTTGATGAGCAGGGCGAACACGTTCCGCGCCAGCCGGATGTCCGGTACGTCAAGAACCACGACGCCGGGTGGCCGGTTGCGCAGTGCCAGCTCCGGTACCAGCGAGGCACCAAGGCCGGCGGCTGTCATCTCCAGGCTCGCGTGGAAGTCGTCGCTGTACGCCACCACCCGTGGGTGCAGGTTGCAGCTGGCGAACAGGCGTTCGATCACCAAGGCATCGCTGGTGCCGGGATGGTGGACGATCCACGGCATATCGGATAGATGTGCTGCTTCGATCTCGGCGTCCTCGCGGATCTTCCAGGATGCCGGCAGCACTACGCGGAAGTCGTCGTCGCCAATCCACTGGCGTTCGAGTGAATGAGGCCACGCCAGGCCGGACTGCCCTACCTGGTAGACCAGCGCCACATCCAGTTCACCGCCGCTGCGCAGGCCTTGAATGGTTTGTGCCGGCTCGGCCACGGAGACCCGCAGCTCGATACCCAGTCCGCTCCATCGCTCATTCCTGAGGATGTCCGGCAGTACGTAGGTTGCGAGGCTGGGGAAAATGCCAAGCCTCAGCTCCTGCGCGGGGGAGTCATTGGTCCTGGAGGCTGCTGCCATGAGGGCCTCGACGTCGGTCAGCACTTTCGAGGCGTGCCGGGTCATGGTCAACGCGGCCTCCGTTGGGACAACGCTGCGGGCTGACCGCTGGAAGAGCTCGACGCCGGTATCGCGTTCCAGCGCAGCCATCTGTTGGGAGACTGCTGAAGCTGTGTAGCCGAGTTGGGCGGCAGCGGCTGCGAAGGAACCCAACCGGGTGACCTCCATCAACGTGCGGAGATGGAGAAGGTTGACCATCAGCCGATTTTAGCTGTTCGCCACGCCACATTTTCAAAGTGTCACGACACGCCGTATCCGGGCGACACGCTGAAGATTAAATGTGGCTAAGTAGTCCACAGGGTGTGGATGACATCTCTCAATTCGGCGGAATCACGGACATTTTGAGGGCCCCCGCCTGTGGACGAGCGGTGGATTGAATGACATACTTGTAATACATCATCTTGGGGTTCCGGCGAGGCGCTTGCACTACATGTAGTATCGATTTACGGATTGAGCGGGAAACCAGCACAAGACTAAATAAGCGTGTTGGCTGTCACGGCAGCCCGCGGGCCGGTATCGGATTCAGAACCTAGTTCCGGTTGAGCCCGCCAGATACGAAGAGCGACAGACTTCAACTAAGGGGACAGGGATCATGACCGTTACGGTTTACACGAAGCCGGCCTGTGTTCAGTGCAACGCAACCTACCGTGCACTCGACAAGAAGGGCATTGCCTACCAGAGTGTCGACATCTCCCAGGATGCCGAGGCCCTCGAGCGCCTCAAGGCCCTGGGCTACATGCAGGCGCCGGTTGTCGTGACCGAGCAGGACCACTGGTCTGGTTTCCGCCCGGACAAGATCGAGGAACTGGCCCAGGCTGTTTCCTCCGTGGCCTAAGTTTCCATTCAAACTTCGCCACCACAGCAAACTCAGAATTCCTATGTAGTCGAGGTGACTCCCATGGCACCGCTGGCAGCGGCAACCGTTCGCGAAGCTGCGGAAGCTGTCACCACCAGGAGTCACCTGATCTACTTTTCCTCGACCTCCGAGAACACCAAACGATTCGTCCAAAAATTGGGCAGGGATGCAGCGCGCATCCCTTTATATGCCCAGGATGCTCCGCTGCAGGCCCTCGAACCGTTCGTCCTTGTACTGCCCACTTACGGCGGAACAAACGGCGAAGGTTCGGTGCCGAAACAGGTCATCAGGTTTTTGAACGATCCCCGGAACAGGAAACTGATCCGGGGTGTTATTGGAGCAGGGAACACCAATTTCGCGGATAACTACTGCGCAGCGGGGGACATCATCTCCGTTAAGTGCAAGGTGCCGCATCTTTACAAATTTGAACTCATGGGGACGCCGGAAGACGTTCAACGGGTCAACGAAGGGCTGGAAAAGTTTTGGACACAACTGTCGCAGAAACAGAAGTAACCGGGGGCGCTGTGGACACGGTCAAGAAGCCGCTGCCTGAGGCTTTCAAGGGCCTGGGTTATCACGAGCTCAACGCCATGCTGAACCTGTATGGCCCCAACGGTGAGATCCAGTTCGAAGCCGACCGTGAAGCTGCGCACCAGTACTTCCTGCAGCACGTGAACAACAACACGGTGTTCTTCCACGACCTGGAAGAGAAGCTCGACTACCTGGTGAAGAACCAGTACTACGAGCGCGAAACCCTCGACCAGTACACGATGAACTTCATCCGCGACCTCTTCAATCGCGCGTACAAGAAGAAGTTCCGCTTCGAGACCTTCCTCGGCGCCTTCAAGTTCTACACGTCCTACACGCTGAAGACTTTTGACGGCAAGCGTTTCCTTGAGCGCTACGAAGACCGCGTCTGCATGGTGGCCCTGCACCTGGCCCGCGGTAACGAAGAGCTGGCCAACCGCCTCGTCGACGAAATCATTGACGGCCGCTTCCAGCCGGCTACCCCCACGTTCCTAAACGCCGGAAAGGCACAGCGAGGCGAGCTCGTCTCCTGCTTCCTGCTCCGCATTGAAGACAACATGGAGTCGATTGCCCGCGCCATCAACTCCGCGCTGCAGCTTTCCAAGCGCGGCGGCGGTGTAGCCCTTTCGCTCACCAACATCCGCGAGCACGGTGCCCCGATCAAGCAGATCGAGAACCAGTCCTCCGGCGTCATTCCCGTGATGAAGCTCCTTGAAGACAGCTTCTCCTACGCCAACCAGCTCGGTGCCCGCCAGGGCGCAGGTGCCGTGTACCTGCATGCCCACCACCCGGACATCCACCGCTTCCTGGACACCAAGCGTGAGAACGCCGACGAGAAGATCCGCATCAAGACGCTCTCCTTGGGCGTTGTGGTTCCGGACATCACGTTCGAGCTCGCCAAGAAGAACGAGGACATGTACCTCTTCTCCCCGTACGACGTCGAGAAGGTCTACGGCGTTCCGTTCTCCGATATTTCGGTGACCGAGAAGTACTACGAGATGGTTGATGATTCCCGGATCAAGAAGACCAAGATCAGCGCCCGCGAGTTCTTCCAGACCCTCGCGGAGATCCAGTTCGAGTCCGGCTACCCGTACATCATGTTCGAGGACACCGTGAACCGGGCCAACCCGATTGATGGCAAGATCACCATGAGCAACCTGTGCTCGGAGATCCTGCAGGTTTCTTCGCCGTCCATCTACGCCGAGGACCTGAGCTACGAGACCGTTGGCAAGGACATTTCCTGCAACCTCGGTTCCATGAACATCGCCAAGACCATGGATTCGCCGGACTTTGGGCTCTCCATTGAGACCTCCATCCGCGCCCTCAGCGCTGTTTCGGACATGTCGTACATCAACTCCGTGCCTTCCATCGCCCAGGGCAATGCCCAGAGCCACGCGATTGGCCTCGGACAGATGAACCTCCACGGCTACCTTGCCCGTGAGCACGTCCACTACGGTTCCGAAGAGGGCCTGGACTTCACCAACATCTACTTCTACACGGTGCTGTTCCACGCCCTGCGCGCTTCGAACCGCCTGGCCATCGAGACCGGCCAGAAGTTCGGCGGCTTCGAGAAGTCCACCTACGCTTCCGGTGAGTTCTTCGACAAGTACACCGAGCAGGAATGGGTTCCGGAGACGGAACGCGTCCGCGAGCTCTTCGCCGGCCACCACATCCCCACCCAGGATGACTGGCGCGAGCTGAAGGCTTCCGTCATGGAGCACGGTATCTACAACCAGAACCTGCAGGCCGTTCCGCCCACCGGTTCCATCAGCTACATCAACAACTCCACGTCCTCGATCCACCCGGTGGCCGCCAAGATCGAAATCCGCAAGGAAGGCAAGATCGGCCGCGTTTACTACCCGGCCCCTTACCTGACCAACGACAACCTGGAGTACTACCAGGATGCCTACGAAATCGGCTACGAGAAGATCATCGACACCTACGCCGCTGCCACGCAGCACGTGGACCAGGGCCTGTCCTTGACGCTGTTCTTCAAGGACACCGCCACGACGCGCGACATCAACAAGGCGCAGATCTACGCATGGCGCAAGGGCATCAAGACCCTCTACTACATCCGTCTCCGCCAGCTCGCGCTGGAGGGCACTGAGGTGGAAGGCTGCGTTAGCTGCATGCTGTGATCAGCCTTTATCGGTTGATAAATCGCGGCTTTAGCCGCAAACAAAACTAAAGAGTACGACGGCGGGTTACCACCCGCCGTCGTAGGCTTATCTCAAGAAAACCATCGCTTAAGGGGATGAAATGACCGAAAAGGTCAAGCTGCTGACACACGTCGAGGCCATCAACTGGAACAAGATCCAGGACGACAAGGACGTGGAAGTCTGGAACCGACTGGTCAACAACTTCTGGTTGCCGGAGAAGGTGCCGCTGTCCAACGACGTCCAGTCGTGGCACACGCTGACGCCCGACGAGCAGCAGCTCACCATGCGCGTGTTTACCGGCCTTACTCTCCTGGACACCATCCAGGGCACCGTCGGCGCCGTTTCGCTGATTCCGGACGCGATCACCCCACACGAAGAAGCCGTGTACACCAACATCGCTTTCATGGAGTCGGTGCACGCCAAGTCCTACTCGTCCATCTTCTCCACGCTGTGCTCCACCAAGGAGATTGACGACGCTTTCCGCTGGTCCCTCGAGAACGAGAACCTGCAGAAGAAGGCTCAGATCGTCATGGACTACTACCAAGGTGACGATCCCCTGAAGCGCAAGGTTGCTTCCACGCTGCTGGAGAGCTTCCTGTTCTACTCGGGCTTCTACCTGCCCATGTACTGGTCTTCGCGCGCCAAGCTCACGAACACGGCCGACCTCATCCGCCTCATCATTCGCGACGAGGCCGTGCACGGTTACTACATCGGCTACAAGTTCCAGAAGGGCTTGGAGAAGGTTTCCGAGGCCCGCAAGCAGGAAATCAAGGACTACACCTTCGAGCTGCTCTTCGAGCTGTACGAAAACGAAGTCCAGTACACGCACGACCTCTACGACGGTGTCGGCCTGGCCGAGGACGTCAAGAAGTTCCTGCACTACAACGCCAACAAGGCCCTCATGAACCTCGGCTACGAGGCCATGTTCCCGGCGTCCGTCACCGATGTGAACCCGGCCATCCTTTCGGCCCTGTCCCCGAACGCGGATGAGAACCACGACTTCTTCTCCGGCTCAGGCTCTTCCTACGTGATTGGCAAGGCTGTCAACACGGAGGATGAAGACTGGGAGTTCTAAGACGACGTCTATTAGTCGTCTTTTAGGAGGCGGACAGCGAGCAATCGCTGTCCGCTTTTTTGTGCGCAACTTGAGGCGTCGCAGCTCCAGCCGGTGGATGTCTATGTTCTGGAGGGGCGGTGTCCGGGCAGGGGTGGGGCTTTGGATTGGTAGCTGTGTCCGGTGGGGGTGCTGATTTCCAGGGTGTGGACGCCCCCGTGCGCGTCAGCATGTACGGTTTTGCTGGCCCAGCCGGGGTTTTCCTTGGTGTGGTTGCACGCCTCGCACAGTCCTGCACCGTTGGCGAGGTTCGTTTTCCCTCCGGAACGCCAAGGAACCACATGGTCGATATGCCGGATGGGCGCATCACAGTACGGCATCCGGCAGGTATCGTCGCGGGTTTCAATGAAACGCCGAAGCCGCCTCGGGAAGAGCCGGGCTTTGGAGTCCATGCTCAGGAGCTCACCCGTGGCCGGCGCGGTGTAAAGCCGCCGAAGCCAGACACTGAGCTCTGTATCCGGCGTTCCCGCGTGATCTTTGCCGGTTCGCCCCCGGCCGGAGGATAGGTTCGCCGCTGCCTGCCCCAAGGTTGCGGTCAGTTCCAGGGTTGCGGTCTGCCCCTGGGTTGCAGTCGGTTTCGCGGTTGCGGTTTGTCCCGGGCCGAGAAGTACCCTTCCCCATTCTGCGGGGACGATTCCGTAACCCTTGAGCCGGGCTGGTTCGCTGTCGCCTTGGAACAGGGTGCGGTCGGTCATGACAAGGTCCAGGTTGATCCCTGAAATCCCGCCAGGTGTGCCGGTGACGCGCTCGACCAAGGTATCGGCCATGACCTGACCACGGGTCGGGACAACGCCAGAGCCCGCATCACCGCTGGAACGGGCCGAATCAGCAGCCTGGCAAAGAGCAGCGTAAACCGCCACCCCTTGGGCGACCGGCAGCAGGGCGGTCAGGTACGTCATGGTGTCCGGGGCCGGGCGCAGGCTCACCATCCGCTCGGCGGCGGCACGGCTGGCGCGCCCGACCACCGACCGCGGATCCCGCCGATACGCCGCA
>NZ_AKKK01000061.1 GCF_000281065.1 Arthrobacter sp. M2012083 | reverse complement strand
AAAACAACGGGGGAGGAAAGAAAGCAGCTGGCCGGGTCACACCGCTCCCTCACCAATCCTCTGCAAAGGACACAAAACCATGAACGCAATCAGCGTTGAGACGATCACGACCGAGGACACCGGCGAAACCATCCACGGCGTCACCGTGTTGGGTGATTACCACATGAATGGCGGTTACGACTGGATGGAACTCATCGGAGAACACGGCTGGGTAGTGATCCCCAGTTGGGGATCTGACGGCTGGGACCTAGGCCAGTGGCCCCTTGTCATGGTCGCCGGAACCCGCACCGCCGACGCAATCGGCAACCTGTTCGGCATGGCCACCTACTGCGAGGGAGACGTGAAAACGACGTTCTACCGGACGAAGGCCCGGTACTGGGACGCGATCACCGAAGAGGCTTTTTCCCATTGGAAGAACGGGCAAGCCCACGGCCCGGAAGACCTGCCCGAAGCCGCCGCAGAGCTTCCCAGCCGCTACCGCATCCCGCCCACGTTCCAAACAGCAGCCGCCGCCTAACAGACCCTCGACTCCTTGCCGGGCGGACCCCCGCCGCCCGGCAAGGCACCAAACCCGCCACCAGCAAAGGACCAAGGACAATGCCAGAAAACCGCAGCATCGCCAACAGCCCGGCCCAAGCCGGGGTCTTCCTCGAAACCCTCGCCGCAATCGTGGAGAAGTCCCCCGTGGCCTACAGCGCCAGCGCAGCCGGAGACCTCGCCGCGCACATCCGAGGCATGGCCGCAGCCGTCAACACCGAGGCCCATGTGAACCCCGCCGAACTGGACACCACCCGGCAATACGCGGCACTGGACTGGCACAACGAAGCCATAGCAGTCCTGTTCTCCGCAGAACACCGCCCCACCTTCCACTAGCAGGAACTGAGAACCGCTGTACTGCCCGGCCAGAGCCGGGCAGTACACCCCCCACCACTTCAAAGGAGCCAGCACATGAGCAACGCCACCACAGCCCCCAAAGGCATCACCGCACTGATCTACCGCGACGCCCTGGGCACGGACTTCTCCAATCAGGGCATTTCCGCCCGCGTCATGGAGGTAACCGTCATCGGCGAGGGCATCGACCCCGTTTTCGAAGCCACCGAGGAACGGCCCGCCGTCCGACTCGTCAAAAACGAGAGCTTCCACCGCGAAACCGTGACCCACGCCGAGCCAGTCGCCCCGGATGACGAACCCGCCCCGTGGCACATGTTCGGCGGCACGTTCATCTTCAGCAGCGACTCACGATTCCGACGCGCAGCCGGACAATACGGAGCCATCCCGCTCCACGACCGCCGCGAGTAGACCGGAGGGTGGGCCGTTCGCCTTTCGTGGGCGGGCGGTCCGCCGCAGGTGGCCGGCTCTTGTGGGTGGTTGCCGGCGACGGACCGCCGTTCCCGC
>NZ_AKKK01000060.1 GCF_000281065.1 Arthrobacter sp. M2012083 | reverse complement strand
ACCCCCAACGCAAATCCACCCCCAACCCAACCCCACACACCCCCAAAACCCCACCCCACCGCCGTCGAACACAGCCCCCTAGCGGTGAGGCGAGGCACTGGCAGTGGCGGGCGAAACAGCGCCGGGTGGACCACCGATGACGAACCTACTGTCTGGTGGGAGGATGGGACGCATGGAACTGCACATCACAGGAGATGCCGCCGCGGACCAACTGCTCAGTGACGACGCCTTTGCGTTGCTGACCGGTATGTTGCTGGATCAACAAGTAACCATGGAGTCGGCTTTTGCCGGGCCTGAGAAAATCCGCACCCGTCTGGGTTCCCTTGAACCCGCTACCATCGCGGAGTACGACCCCGCCGGCTTCGTGGAAGTCTTCAAGGAACGGCCTGCCGTCCATAGGTTCCCTGGCTCCATGGCCGCAAGGGTCCAGGCTCTTGCAGAGACAGTGCATCGTGATTGGAAGGGGGACGCCGCCGCCATTTGGACCAGCGGGAACCCCGATGGCCTTGAAGTACTTCGTCGGCTCAAGGCCTTGCCCGGCTTTGGCGAACAGAAAGCAAAGATCTTCCTGGCCTTGCTGGGCAAACAATGCGATCTGCAGGCGGACGGATGGCGGGAAGCCGCCGGCCATTATGGTGAGGAAGGCTCTTACCTATCGGTCGCCGACATTGTGGACCCGGACTCCCTGGTCAAGGTGCGTGCCAGCAAGCAAGCGGCCAAGGCAGCCGCGAAAGCAGCGAAGGCGTAAACCACCCACGGTTTTCACGGAAGTCTCGGCCGAGCCTCTCCCTCGGAGCTCCCGGAAACAGCTGCTCCCCACTTGGGACTGGATCCGGAGGGCACTAAAGCCTTTGAAATTGACAGGGCGGTTGACGTTAAGGGCACCTTCACCGGGCAGTTTGCGAGTGTTACAGGAATCCGGATGTCGCAGAGCCACGAGAACTCGGATCGGAGTTCGTCAGGAGCGAAGAGCGTCCGGTGGAGGACCGGCTTACGGGCGCTCTTACGGTGATGTTGTCAATTCCCTCCGGTGCTTTCCGCACATAGGCCAAAGCAGGCGTCGTGGCCATTGCAGGCACGGTCTTCCTCGCGATGTACCTCGTGACCGCGTAGTCAACGATGCGTTCTACCAATCGGCCGCAGATGGCTAAGCGGTCGCAGGCGGGACTCCAGCAGCCTCCGTGCACGAACCTACGCGGCTGAGCGGTTCGTGAAGGGCGCTGGTCTTACGACGATGCCTGTTTCGACGAGTCGTTATTGAATGCCTGAGGTCACCCTCCAGTTCACGTTCTGTGAGGGATCCGCCTGCGGGCTTAGCCATGCAATGGAAATAGAGTCATTGGATGCCAACGCCACAACCGACAGATCGATTGCAGTTCCGTGAGATGACGGATACTGACCTCGACAACATGACCGCCTTGCTCGGAAATCCTGACGTGATGCGCTTCTACCCTGCACCCAAGTCTCGGGAGGAAGCAGCAAGTTGGATACTTTGGAACGAGGAGAACTATGCGACGCACGGGTACGGCCTATGGATCATCGAAACGCACGACGGAGAGTTCATAGGCGACTGTGGCCTCACCTGGCAGCTCGTGAACGGCACGCAAAAGCTTGAGGTCGGGTATCACGTGCGCTCTGACCTACACGGCCAGGGGTATGCGACAGAAGCAGCAGCGGCTTGTCGCGACTACGCTCGAGACCATCTCGAAGCCACGGAATTGATAGCTATTATCCATCCGGATAACCGAGCTTCAGAGCGTGTCGCTGAGAAAATTGGAATGCACCGCGTCGATGATGATCGAGGCGGGAACATCCCCGTCCGAACAGTCCTGAGCATGCAACTGTAGACACGCCCGAGGCCGGCCGAATGGCCCAGAATGACCGACGCTGTCCGAAGTACTGGGATTCGGTGACGGCCAGGTGTAGCAGGAGGCCCATCACATGGGTGCCTGTCGGAGTCAGGGGGGTACGCGCCTGGGCATCACTCAAGCCCTCACATTTCCACAAGATTGCTTCGCGGGCATCGTTCAGATACTCACGAAGCTGCGCCTCTCTGCCACTTTTATCGATGGCATGAACTGAACGCCACACGCTACCGTGTCCCGTATCGCTAGCGATTTCAGGCACTTGCGTTATCAGACACAGGGATTGAGCTGCCCCGTAAGCCGCTCCCCTTACGGGACGATCGAAGCGTGTCCCGATTGATCGGAGATGCTGATCATCTCCCTTTCAACCAGCAGGGTGAGGTTCGAGCGGCCCGTTGCCCGTGACACACGTTCGCTGGCCATGTAGTTGCTCACGTTTGATGGCGCCGGGTAAATAGGTGGTTAAAGGGGTGAAGCCTCCTTGGGTGGTGGAGGCTTCTGTTTGGGGTGGTGGTTAAATGCGGGAGACCCCCCGACCCGTGGTGGGTTGGGGGGTCTCTACCTAATGGTTGTCCGGCGGTGTCCTACTCTCCCACACC
>NZ_AKKK01000059.1 GCF_000281065.1 Arthrobacter sp. M2012083 | reverse complement strand
TTGCCTTGTTTTGGTGGGCGATACTGGGATCGAACCAGTGACCTCTTCCGTGTCAGGGAAGCGCGCTACCGCTGCGCCAATCGCCCGTTACCGGGTCCTTCAAAAGGAGAGCGGACGACGAGATTCGAACTCGCGACATCCACCTTGGCAAGGTGGTGCTCTACCAGCTGAGCTACGTCCGCACATGCTGCCTGCCGGGCTAATGCCTGGCCTTCAACAACAAACAAGTTGCCTTGTTTTGGTGGGCGATACTGGGATCGAACCAGTGACCTCTTCCGTGTCAGGGAAGCGCGCTACCGCTGCGCCAATCGCCCATGCATCCAGCCAACAGCTGGAAGACATGGTTTTCACCGAGGTGGGTACGGGATTCGAACCCGTGTATACGGCTTTGCAGGCCGCTGCCTCGCCTCTCGGCCAACCCACCGTGTAAGCAGGATTCCGAGGAATTCTTGCCTTGACAGTGCCTTGCGAGCGGACGACGAGATTCGAACTCGCGACATCCACCTTGGCAAGGTGGTGCTCTACCAGCTGAGCTACGTCCGCAGTGTCGTTTCGACGGGCAGCCCTTCAGGCATTCCGTCGCTTTCCGACGAGTAAAAACTCTATAGGAGGTTCCTGCAAACTCCAAATCGGTAGCTTGCTTTTGAAGGAGAAGCCGCTTGGATCCTTGTATCTAAGCGGATTTCCGTGAGTTTCATGGCTGTAATTCCACGCTTGTAGTTCGAGGGCCGGGAAGAGGCCGTGAGCCGTTTTTGCATTCCGGCGATGGTCCGTTAGTGTTTTCTATGCACCCGGGGCGATTGGCGCAGTGGTAGCGCGCTTCGTTCACACCGAAGAGGTCACTGGTTCGAACCCAGTATCGCCCACCAACAGAAACCCCCGGAATTCCGGGGGTTTTTTGGGTTTTCGAGGCTTTCTCGCTCGCCGGGTGGCACCTGCGCGGGACTCGCACATGAGGTTTCCTGGCGGCACAAGGGTCAGGAGGGATGCCCTCCCTGACGCTCCACCGCACCAAGTGCCACGATGAATCCGGTGGTGTTAGAAGATGACGCTGGGGTGCGGCCACTGCGGCGGCGGTTTGGGGACAACCGCAGCATTCGCTCAGTAACCCCTTGAGGGCTGGGCTTCCACTGGCAACTTCATCAGGTACTCAGCCAGGAGCCCTGAAGCGATGACCATGCGGTATGTCGTGTCAGTCTTGATGGTTCTGTCGGCTTCCTCCGCGATGGAATCGTCCACCACGAGTTGCCCGCACGAGGTGTCGAGCTTATAGGACGTGCGGCTTCGGTTCTCATGGGAAATGACCACGTTCTTGGTGGTGCAGACCTTTTCTGATGTGGGCCGTAAAATTTTCTCCACCGCCGGAGCACCGAAGGACAACACCACAATCACTCCCACGCTGACGAGGTACGTTCGGACCCGGATCTGCGATGGTTTGTTGCGGGGTGGCGCCCCATGTTCTGGTGGTTCCTCGCTCATGGCTTGATTCCTTCCGGTCGTTGCTCGTACCAGATCAGTCTTACCCACCAAGGGTCAGCCACCTGCGACGGTGGGATCCGAAGATCCCAGGCGGCTGGTGTTGTTGCTCACATCCAACGGATCCCGGAGATGTCGATGCCGCCGTTGTAGAACACCCACACAAGCCAGGCGGCTGGCTCCATCTTCCGTGCCTGGGCGATGGCGGCGGGGGTGATTCCTGTGCGCTCCAACTGCTCGAGTCGGTTGTTCCAGTCCTCGAGGACCGCGCTGCTCGCAGCCGGGCCTCGGCGTGCCGCAGCGGTACCGGCAAGACGTTCCGCCATCGCTCGAAGGTGACGCCCTTGCTCCTTGTGAGCACGTGGGCTCAGGACCCGACCACCTCCAACCGCCCGTCGGCGCATCACATCGAGCCGCCACGCAAGGAGTGCCAGAAGTACAAGTACCAGCGCGATCGCAGGCATCCATAAAGCAACCTGTCCAGACGTGAACCCACGTTCATCGGCTGCGCCCGACACGATCCTGAAACCAAAGAGAGCAGCAACCACCAATCCGACCACCGACGTGCACACGCTTCCATAACGTGCGGCAGGCGTTGCGGGCACCGGAAGGAGGAGCACCACGGCAAATCAACACAATCCCGATCTGAGCGGCAGGTAAGGCCACCGAGGCTGCCTGTTCCGCGGAGATAGAGGCGTTCTTCCGTCCTGCCGGGCCGAACATCACAGCTGCGGTCAGTGCGGCCAACATACCCATGCCCAGAAGAACTCCCCACACGGCCTGCCACAGATTAATTCCACGTGCAGTCGCTTCCTTCTGCCACCCCGCAAACTCCCTGCGACGCTGATGCAACACCCACAAATCGCGAAACAGCGCATGCTTCGCACTGCCATCCAGAGCAATGGCTTTCGCTGCCGCATGGGCTACAGCGATGACACCGCTATGGCCGCCTTCCAGCGTGACCGCGGCCTTCTTCATCCCCGATACCTTCCACAGCGGTGCGTCAGCAACCAGAGCCGGCCGGGCAAACGCGGCACACGCTACTTCAGCGTGACCGTGGTTTCGGCCTTTTCCTTCTTGTCATGGTCCAGCTTGCCGTCAGCTGCAGCAGGAGTCATGGTCGCCTCGATCTCGGTTTCCTTGCCCGCGGTGTAAGCGAAGTTCTCCGCAATATTGAAGGACTCGCCCGGCTTCAGCACGAACGGGGCGTCTTCCTTCAGCTTGGTGCCGGAGCTGCTGAGCCCGTGCTTCTTGTA
>NZ_AKKK01000058.1 GCF_000281065.1 Arthrobacter sp. M2012083 | reverse complement strand
ACCTGCGCAAACGTTGGGTACATCGCGGGACGGTAGTTCTCGCAGCTACTTCTACTCCCGTTGTTTCAACGCCGATAACGGAGATTCCGTAAAGCTGGGGGAGCGGTGCGCTTCTGCTGTGTTGGAAAAGCTCGGGATTGCGGAGCGTCGTCTGTTCAGCCACCGCCTTACGGCGCCATGGCCCGACCCACGATGACGAACTGGACCTGGTCCGCGTCTACCCGGAGCTGAGGATGGTCGTCCGTTCGTGGACCGTGATGCCATCACAGGGGCTGCCGCCCGCGCCCGGTAATGACCGGAAGTGTTCCTGAGGCGGGCGGGCGGCTTGTGCCTGTTCCTCTCGGGGCTGGCTGATAGGGACTGTTTCTAGTTCGCGGGTTGGCTGTGCGCGACGCGGTTTCTGCCGAGTGCTTTGGCCTCGTACATGGCTTGGTCGGCGGCCGCGATGACGTCCGTGATTTGGGACGTTCCGACGTGGTACTGGGTGATCCCGTAGCTAACGGTCGGCATCAGTACTCCGTCCGTTGTCGGGGCGGCCGCCAGTTGTTTGCTGATGTCGTTGGCGATCGCTTCGGCACGTGCCGGTCCAGCGCCGGGAAGCAGGAGGACGAATTCCTCCCCACCGTAGCGTGCAATCAGGTCGGTCGGGCGGACAGTGTTGTTGCAAGCATCGGCGAAGGCCCGCAGTGCCCTGTCACCGGCGGCATGACCGTGGGTGTCATTGATGGTTTTGAAATGGTCCAAATCCGCCAGGATCAGCGTCCCGGTGTTCGGGGTAACCGTGTGGTCGGCCAGATGTTCGGCCGCCAGCTCCAGGAAGGCCTTGCGGTTGAGCAGGTTCGTCAGGTCATCACGTGAGGCCAACACACGCAGGGCACGGGTTTGTTGCTCGCTGCTCAAGGCGGACATGCTGAAGGACACCACCACCAGCAGAACCATGGTCACCATCGTCGTCGCGGCAGATCCGAAGACCGTGACGAAAACCAAGCCGGTCTGCCCCTCGGCTAGGAACGCGATCCAGCGCAGGAAGTAAAAGATAGCCAACGCTCCAGAGGCCATGGCCATGGGTATCCGGACCCTGGAATACCCCGGTTCGAGACGCCAGAGTTCGTATGACGACAGCCCCAGGCCAAGGCCCATGGCTGCAAGAAACACCGGCCCGCCGGACCACGTGTTGGTGGCAGGGCTATCCAGCAGGGAAGCGATCAGTGTCAGGGCGGGCAGTACCGCGGCAGCCCATGCCGGAAGCGTCAACGACCGCAGTGACCGGGCACCTGCCCACACCGCCACCGCCCCATAGACCAGCAGGGTATTACCCAGAGGGTTGGCCCACACCTGGTGCCCGCTTCCGTCCAGAAGGAAGCACCCCGCGCCGGTAAGAAAGGAGACCAGTGCCACGCACCACCAACCGCTGTAGGGGGAGCGGGTGGGCCGGTACGCGGAGAAGTAGAACAACACCGTCAGAACCAGCGCGAGAAGACCGAACGCGATCCGCAGGGTTGTCGTATCCAAAACCATCGCCTGCGTTGTTCCTTCCGACTGTTGGAGATCAGCCCCAGTATCGCACCGCGTCCTCCGAACCCGGCGCCACGACTCAACCAGATCAGGCTGAAAACCTGCACTTGCCCCCGCGGGTGGTGCTGATCATCGTCACCGCCGTGGTCATGTCTTCAATCTTGGCTGGGTCCATCCAGCGGACCCGGGAGTCAGCGCCCGCGAAGGACTTGCCTTGGGATTCTTTTCTTACCGACCCGCTCAAGATCCGGCCTAGGCCCATAAGATCAGGCTGGGCAGCCCCGGTGGGTTCGTAGACGGACGGGAGTCCCGCAGCTACATCCACTCCCACTGTCTTAGCGGCGATAACCGTGATTTCGCAAAGCTGTATGGTTCTTATCGGCTTAGGCCGCAAATGCGACGAGGAGCAGTAAGAGGGCGTTGTCGGCACCCTTCCAGCAGGCCAAGATAGAGAGCCGATACTGGAGAATTCCGTAAAGCTTCGGCCGGGAAAGGTTCACTCCGGTTCGGCGTGGCGCATTGAGCAGATAACATCCCCCACGCTCAGGGCCCGACCGTCGCCAGGAACAAGTGGCGTTCCGTGGGCAAAGCTCCCAGGGTCCGCCGAGCTCGCGGCACCCGTCCCACATGCTAGAAGAGGCCTTTGGCCGCTGGTTTGATGGTCTTTAAGGAAGGCCGGGTTAGTCGTTTTGCCGGGCAATGAAGGCGCCCATTCCAGGGACGGTGTACTGGACGAGCCCATGTTCAGGGGCGAAAATGATCCCTTTTTCGATGAGGCGGGCGCGCTGGCTGGTGAGGGAGCTGTGGTCTTTCCCGAGGCGGTCGCTCAGGTCTGCCGTGGCCGAGGGGCCTTCAGAGTCCTGGCTCATTGCCCGCAGATAGTTCCGTTCGGCAGGTGTGGCCCGTTGCCAGCGCGCAACGAAGAACCCGTGGTCCAGGTCAGCGGTTCCAAGCTCTACGGCAAGCCGGGCATCACCGACGGTAATCACTTTCTCGGACGCCGTCTCCCAGAGGGTGCGCCCGTAGGCCTGGAGGAAGTAGGCGTAGCCGCCTGCGGCGTCGAGCACGGTGTCCAGGGCGTGGCCCTCGAGAACGGCGCCAAGCCGGGATATGGGAACGGTGAGTGCTTCGGCAGCTGCGTCCGGCGCGAGCTTACCGACCATGCGGTAGTGGAAGAGCCGTTCGGCGTAGGAGCGGCTCTCGCTGAGTCTTCCTGGTAGGGACGGCAGGCCTCCACCGATGATGTAAAAGGGCCAACCCCGTTGTCCGGCGGCGTGCTGCACGGTTAGCAGCGCCCCCAGCAGATCGGCATCGAGGTCCTGCATCTCGTCAATGACCAGCGCGAAACCTGCCCTGGCTCGTCGCATGGCGGCCGAGACGTCTTCCACCATCTCTTCCAGGTCGATCTCAAGGTTCCGTGAGTCGGCGCGGCCAGCATCGAATTTCAGGTCAGCGGTGAGGCCCTGCAGACCAAGGGAAACGGAGATGTTTGAGATGCTACCCAAACCTTGGCTGCGAAGATGCGACCACGCGGGCGTCTGCCGGAGCCGTCGGGCGCCCAGCTGCAGTTCACGGGCAAGCTTTTTCCGCACATCCGCAGGTCCGGCGTCTCCGGGCTGCGCCTCGAACTGCACCACCAGCCACCCATTGCGGCGGGCCATTTCCGAGAACTCGTTCAAGAGAACTGTTTTGCCCACACCCCTTAGTCCGGTCAGGAGAACGCCCCGGTCACCCGCGGCATTGGCCTTGGCACGGGCAACCAGAAGGTCGAACGCGTCGATCTCCTTTTGCCTTCCTACCAAGGCCGGCGGTTTGACGCCGGAGCCGGGAGAAAAAGGGTTGAGCGCAGGTTCCATGCATCCAATCCTAACCGAACCATCTTGGAGTATTTCAGATTCTGAAATGGTCGGGTATTCTTTGGTCAAATCTTCACATTCTGGTCGCAGGCAGAGCAACGATGCCGGAAACACTGAACTTCCTAGAGCGTCTAAGTAGTCGCAGAGGAATTGATGCCCAAAATCGAGTAGAGGCCACTCGTGCGCTTGGCAGCTCTGCGGGGCTTACTTAAGCCAGCAGATAACAGCAGCCGGCACTATTTCCCCCATAGATGCCGACGCTTTGCCCCTGTATCTGCTGGCGAGGCCGGATAGCGGTACCCAGAAGCCTGTCCGGCCTTTCGCCTGCGATCTCCACGCTCTGGCGTATGCCGTGCCCGGCTCTAGGCAGTCAGGCTTGCGTGACGGACGATGGTTATCAAGTTCTTTGCGGGCCGCCCGGGGTGCAGGGCAAGCCCTTTCAGGACGGATTTCCCAGGTTGGGGCTTCGCCGAGCACATTTCGGAGTATATATTCCTACCGCGGGAGCCTCGTAGGCACATCGGCCGTTCATTGGTTTACGCCGTATCGGGTTTCTGTTGTGCAAAGGGAGCGTTCCGGTCCTTGATTACCTGCCGGATGGGGCGGTGCCCTCGAAATCCGACCAACACAATGGAAGCCGAAGTGTGAGGTCGTAAGGTTCGGTCAGGACGTCATCTATGGTGGTCTGTCCCGCCAGGTCGAGGCTGGTGAGCGGCTGCTGTACGGGGCGTTCACTCGGCATAGGTACGACAGTACTGATGGATGGGCGCCCGCGAATGATGAGACACGACCAATCCGGCTATGGGGAGTCCAGATGCCTCTGCTCTGCGCCCCCGTCGTTTTTTCGCGAAGGTGGGCCCTTCGGTCCGCCGAGCCTTGTGAGTCCCTGTGAGTCTTGTGAGTTCTTATGGGTGTCGTGTCCGGCCCTCCAGCATCATGGCGGCTTCAGATTGCCCGCCGGCTGGAGAGTCACATCCGCTTAGCCTGGCGCAGGTACTGGTACACGGTTTCCCGGCTGATGCCGTAATCGGTGGCCAGGATGGATTTGGGGGTTCCGCTGTCCGCTCGTTGCACGAGCTCGGCGGCGCGTTCCGGTGTCAGGCTCTTTTTGCGTCCGTGGTAGGCGCCTCGCTGTTTAGCGAGGGCGATGCCTTCGCGTTGGCGTTCCCTGATGAGGGAGCGTTCGAACTCGGCGAAGGCGCCCATGACCGAGAGCATGAGGTTGGCCATGGGGGAGTCCTCTCCGGTGAAGAGGAGATGTTCTTTGACGAATTCCACGCGCACTCCCTTGCGGGTGAGGCCCTGGACCAGGGACCGCAGGTCGTCAAGGTTGCGGGCGAGCCGGTCCATGCTGTGCACGACCACGGTGTCGCCGTCGCGGGCAAAGCGCAGAAGTTCAGCCAGCTGGGGCCTGGCCGTGTCCCGACCGGAGGCTCTGTCAGTGAAGACCCGGTCCAGGACTTCGCCGTCGAGCTGCCGCTTCTCGTTTTGCTCAACGGTGCTCACGCGCACATACCCGATTCGTTGACCATTCACCGGAAACCTCCCAGCAGTCGTTCCTTTGAGTGTGTGAGTCTCCGGGAAGCAACGTCAAGACATCCAGGACCTCAGGATGTCGGGCAGGGTCGGCATCAACGATCTGTTCCGGGTTCCGTGTCGGTGCCTAAACAGTCCCGGCAACAAGTCGCGATCTGTCTATGCCTTTTTCCGGCCTCAATATTGCCATCGTTCGTGCCGACGCTTACGGGTCAATTGCGCAGCAAGTTGTTGCGCAATTTCCGCGCGTCCGGTGCATGCATGGTCAAGGTGGCGAATCGAGGGGAGCCAAAGGGTACGATATAGAACATCAAATCAGGCTTTAGTTGAACCTTCAACTTATTAACGCGACATAACGTCGGTTATGTTCCGCCAGACTGAGGCTGTTGAGCGGCTGCTGTACAGGGCTTTCACTCGGCATGGGGATGACACTACTGATGGACGGGTGCTTGCTAATGACTAGACATTAACAACCTGCCCTTGGGGGGTCCAGGACCTCTAGGCCTTGCTGCGGGGGAATCTTCGTTCACGGACGCGGAGATCATTCCCGCCAGTCCTGTAGCGTGCGGTTCCGGAGGCAGCGACTAGGCGAAGGAACACCGGCAGGCACAGCCGTTGACCGACCGTACTCGGTGGCTTCGAATTGAGTGGGTGCCAGCAGCGTCCAAGACGGCTTGGCTCGTAGGGAATACCTGCGTGCGAGGGCGGCTGGCGCGCCCAGATTAAGGGTATCCGAGTTGCTGTGACTATGTCGACGTTGTTGACAACCCCGGAGGCGCGCTGACTGCAAAGCCTTGGACGACCTCTCGCAGGGCGTTTCCGCCAGGTCACAGGCTATCTATGCTTCAAGTGACGCGATGCCGGCTGGGTCATTGGCGGAGGAGGGGCGATCGTGCATCAGATGCAATAATCACTGCGTTACACGACATAATCTCCGTTATCGGCCTTTGAGTGGGACGAATAGAAGTAGATGAGATAACTCGTTGTCCGCTCTCATTCCAGTTGTCACTTTTCGCATCCAAGATGTCATTCGACGGATTCTGGACGTTTCTCAATCAAGTCGTCAGTTGGCTGTGGCCCTTGCTGTGGCTGGCCAACGCTCTGGCCGGGCGGGCGCCAGACACTGCGTAGATCTACGGAACTGACAACTTCAATGCGAGAGAATTCGCCAGATTTGTCTCATGCAATCTGTCAGTTCCCACGTCACGACTGACAACTACATTGAGAACGGACACTCGTCCAAAGTTGTCATGCTGCGTTTTCCCACGTCAGTGCCGGGTAGGCGCCTGATTGCCTCGAATGATGGTCTGCGGTGCTTTCGCGTCATCGCGGGCTCTAGCGGCGTAATCAGCAGTTGAGCCGGAACCTGGCATTTGGCACCATCGAGGGCCGGGAACGGCTGGTGACGCGGTTTCAGGAGTCCACAAACGAGTATCCATGGCAATGGACGCCGGCCCACGTGGATGAGTTCTTCGGTGATCTGCGCAGCATGAAACACTCCGCCCAATCCACGATCCGAAGCTATCAGGCGGCGCTTCGGGCATTCTGCTCGTACGTCGCTTCGCCCGATTATGGCTGGGGCCGGGTCTGCGAGCAGTATTTCGGATCGCACCCTTCACAGGTCTGTTTCGATTGGAACACGGCGGTCCACGCCCAGACCAACGAATCGAATCCCAAGCGGCGCCCCTTCACCCGGCAAGAGCTGCAGGCCTTCTTTGACCGGGCCGATGACGAGGTCGACCGGATCGCGACGCTGGGCCGCAAGGGCTGGCTGCCGGCCTACCGCGACGCTGTCCTATTCAAGGTTGCTTACTCCTGGGGTCTGCGGCGCAATGAGGTCAGGCACCTGCAGACCGTCGATTTTGCCCGGAACCCGCACGCGCGGGAATTCGGCAAGTACGGGGTCCTGCAGGTCCGCTACGGCAAAGCCATGAAGGGTTCACCACCCAAACGCCGCAGCGTCCTGACCGTCTTCGACTGGTCCACGGAAATCGTTGCCGACTGGCTCGAACGCGGCCACCCGCACATGACCGACGGCCTGGACCTGTTCCCTTCAGAACGGGGCACCCTTGTTTCGGAGACAGCGCTGAACCGAAGGTTCAACCGGTACTGCGAGGACCTGGGCCTCTCCCCCGGCCTGGACATCCACTCGCTACGCCGCTCCTACGTCACCCACCTGATCGAATCAGGCATGGACGCTTTGTTCGTCCAGCTTATCTGGGGCCGGAACCGGGGTGTCTTTGACGTGCAGCACGGGGCCCGTAACCGCACAGTTCCGCGTGATGGAGGTGCTTATCTGAAGCTGTCCATCACACGGGATCGCGGGAGGGTTCATGCAGGTTCAACGAGTTTTGGTGTCCGGTTCGCCGCTTGAGTCGTGGACTGTGCTTGATGATCATGGTGTCGTCGAGCCGGTGGAGCGGTTCCTGGCTTACCTGACCGACGTCGAGAGGTCACCGAACACGCTCAAGGCGTATGCGCATGATCTCAAGGATTGGTTCGTCTTTCTTCGCCACCGCGGCATTGATTGGCGCCAGGTGAGGCTGGAGAACGTCGGCGAGTTCGTGGCCTGGCTGCGGCTTCCGCCTGCCGGGCGCGCCGCTGACGTGACGTTGCTACCGTCGGCTTCCCATCACTGCGGGCCGGGCACGTTGAACCGCAAGCTCGCGGCCGTGAGCGGCTTCTACGTGTTCCACTCCCGTCACGGGGTCCCACTCGGCGACCTTGTCACCGAGTTCGAAACGGTCCGGTACCGAAGAACGGGATGGAGACCGTTCCTTGCTCACCTTGCCGGGGACAGACCGCAGCGGCGCCGGATCGTGAAACTGCGTGAGCCCAAGAGACTGCCCACGGTCCTGCCTGCGGCGAAGGCACAAACAGTGCTGGATGCCTGCACGCGACTTAGGGACCGATTCCTGTTCGTCCTGCTGTGGGAATCGGGAATCCGCATCGGCGAAGCACTCGGACTAAGGCATGAGGACATTGCAGTCGCCGAGGGCGAACTGACGATCCGCCGGCGTGTAAACGCCAACCGCGCCCGGGCGAAGTCCGTTTCGCCACGCACGATACCGATCGGCGCGGACGTCGTGCGGCTCTACGGCGACTAACTTCACGAGGAATACGGAGATCTGGACAGCGACTACGTGTTCGTGAATCTGTGGGCCGGCGCCCGCGGCCGCCCGATGGGCTACGCGGCATTCTATGACCTGGTGAAGCGGCTGCGCCGTAACACCGGAGTGGATTTTGACCCGCACTGGTTCCGCCACACCTATGCCACCCGCTTGCTACGGGCCGGGACACCCATCGAAGTGATCAGCAGCCTGCTTGGCCACGCATCGGTCGCAACCACCATCGACGTCTACGGCCACCTCACTGTTGAGGACGCCCGCCGCGCCCTCGAAAAGGCAGGGCTGCTGACCGGAAAAGAGGTCACCTGGTGAGCTCCCTCGCATTGAATGAAAACGAGGACGGTCGCGGTCTGTTGGCTAAGCTCATGGCCACCGTCCGGCCCGAATTCAGACCCGAAATCGTGATCCCGGCCCCAGGCTCCCTCGTCTTCAACACCGAGCCCTGCCGGATCGACAAGTGTGAACGGCAACGTACGGTGAAAGGGTTCTGCAAAAGCCACTACAAGCGCTGGCTGGACCAAGGACGCCCCGAATTGGAGTCATTCCTCGCCAGCCCCGGCCCATTACCCGTAGGCGACGGCCCCTTGGCGGCATGCACCGTCACCTGGTGCCGCTTCGGTTCGGCCAGACGCGGCCTCTGCATCAGCCATCACGGGTTCTTCAGTCGTTCCAGCGAGACCGACGTGAATAAGTGGCTCGCTACCCTCTCCCCCGAGCCAGCCACCGAACGGCCCGAATGCAGGCTCGCGTTCTGCGACCTCTGGGCCCAAGGCAACTCGCCGTTGTGTCTGAACCACAAGTCCCGCTGGCACGCCATTGGCACACCGGATATCGACGAGTTCGTCGCCCGGTGCGAAAGCGTGGGCCTGGACCGGTTCGATTTCCGATGCCTGGCAGATCGTCCCCAGCTGCGGCTTGAGCTCCAGCACGCCCTGCAATGCCGCCACGATGAACGCCGGGCCAGTACCCGCTCCTCCGTTGTGACGCCCGTGATCCGGCTCCTCACCGACAGCGGCGTCACCTCGCTGCTGGAGTGGAATCTTGGCCAGTGGGCAGCGTTCTATAGCGCCGGCCGGGTGGGCCGCAGTCACCGCCACAACGGGCAACTCGCATTCCTGCGATTTGCCTACACCCGGCTCGAAGACCTCGCCGCCGGCACCGGCTGGGAGTCAGAGTATTCCCGCGACGTCTGGGCCCTGCACCGCCTCGGCTACACCGACACCCGCGGCACCCTCCGCTTCGACAAGATCCCGCAACCGTGGCTGCGCACCATGGCAAAACGCTTCATCCGATGGCGGCTGACCAGCGGCAGGGAAATCATCCAAGCCCGCATCGACCTCCTCGCCCTGAACCGATTCGCCGCGTTCCTCGCCCACACCATCCCCCACTCCGACGGCCCGGACTGCATCGACCGCGGCATCCTGGAACGCTTCCTCGCCGAACTCGCCCGGGATAAACGGGCCGTGACTTCCCGTGGCCGCGACATCAGCTCCCTGAACGCCTTCTTCGCCGCGATCCGCCGCCACGACCGGGCCAAGGACCTGCCGGCATCGGCGAACTTCTACCCCGAAGACTTCCCACGACCAGCCAAACGACTGCCCAGAGCCCTGGCCGATCACATCATGGCGCAACTCGACCAACCCGAAAACCTCGGCAAATGGACCAGCCCCGACAGTCGGCTACTCACACTGATACTGATGCGCTGCGGACTGCGCGTCGGGGACGCCTGCAACCTGGTATCAGACGGCGTGGTCCGTGACGGTGACGGCGCCCCATACCTTCGCTATATGAACCGGAAGATGAAACGCGAAGCCCTCGTACCCCTCGACGAGGAAGTCCATACCGCCATCCTCGATCAGCAACGACGCGTCCGCGAACGATTCCCCGAAGGCAGCAACTGGCTGTTCCCGGCCCCGAAGATGAACCCCGACGGAGCAAAACCGCTCACCACACACTCCTACCGCGGACAGCTTGAAGACTGGCTGGAACGCTGCGACATTCGCGACGAACACGGGCAAGAGGTGCGCCTGACTCCGCATCAGTGGCGCCACACCTTCGGGACAACACTGATCAACCGCGACGTTCCTCAGGAAGTTGTCCGGGTCCTCCTCGATCACACCTCGGCGGAGATGACCGCCCATTACGCCCGGCTGCATGACACGACCGTGCGTCGCCACTGGGAGAAAGCCCGCAAGGTCAACATCAACGGCGACACCATCACCATTGACCCGCAGGGACCACTCGCCGAAGCCAGCTGGGCCAAACAACGCCTCGGCCGCGCGACGCAGAGCTTGCCGAACGGATTCTGCGGGCTGCCGGTTCAGAAAACCTGCCCGCACGCCAACGCCTGCCTGACCTGTCCCATGTTTGTCACCACCGCCGAATTCCTCCCCCAGCACCAAGAGCAGCGCCGCCAGACCGTCCAGATCCTCTTGATCAGGTGCCGGCTGTTGTCGGGGCGGTTCATCCGGCGGCCTCGGCTGGTGCGGTGTCGTCGAGGGAGTCGATGATGCGGTCCAGGTTGTGCAGCACGGCCTGGTTCATCTCGATGAGCCGGGTCTGTCCGCGGGCCTCGGCCGCAAAGCTGCACAGCAGCGCGCCGCTCTCACCCGGTCCAAAGCCGTCCAAGCGCTGCGCACGCTGCACGCGGAAGGCCGACCGGTCACCTTCGACGCCGTCGCCAAATACGCCCGAGTCTCCCGGTCCTGGCTCTACACCCAGCCCGACCTCCGCGCCGAAATCGAACGCCTCCGCCAAAACCACGCCTCAGCGGAGCCCACACCGGCATCACAGCCACAGCGGGCAAGCGAGGCCTCGCTACGGCAACGACTCGAAGCGGCCAACGACAGAATCCGACGACTCAACGACGAGAACCAACGACTGCGACAGCAACTCGCACACGCCCTCGGACAACGCCGCCAAAGTCCATCACCAGACCCCGCGACCATCCCGAATCCATAACAGATCCACGAGAATGAAAGGACACCCAATGCCACCGTCATGCACGTCCCGGACACACCCACCAACCCAAAACCGCAGGCCAGAGGCACAGGAGCCCGACGGGCTCAAGATAATGCAGACGCAGGTTGGCCACTCCTATGCGTCGACTACCGGCCTCTATACCTCGGTATCGTCGGACTTCAAGCAGAAAACCGTGCAGCAGATGATTGCACGCCGCATCGCGAACTTGGAGGACCCAGATGCCTGAACAGCGCCGGATCGGCTACCGCTGGAAACCTGCGAGCCCTGATGACAAAGCAGAACCTCTGGAAGACCACCGAACTGATGCCGCTCCTGAAATCCCGTGGCATCAACCTCTCCGAAAGCCAGGTCTACAGGCTGGTCACCTCCACGCCTGAGCGCATTCCGGCAAGAACATTCGCCGCGCTCTGCGACGTCCTGGACTGCACCCCGAACGACCTTTTCGAACCTTTCGTGGAAATGCGCGCCGCAGCGACAGCGAACGCCCCGAAACGCAGCGAAGACCTCGGCATCCAACCAGGAAACCCGATCGCACGACGCGTCCGGCTCGTCGCTCCCGAAGACGGTGAGTAGGCCACGCAAAACAGAGGACCCCGTTCGCTGGCCGGTCCCCTGCGGCCGCTGCGGCCAGCACCACCAAACGGTTGCGCGTTGGCCCGACGGCGGAGTCTGCGGCTACTGCTATCAGCAGGCAAAACGCACCTGCGAGGTCTGCGCCTGCGGCCATGACCGGGCCGCCGCCATCCTCATCCTCGTCTTCGGACAACAAGCTGAAAACATCGCACGTCTAACCTGGGACGACATCAGCGTCACCGGCGGCGTGGACCAACGGCCGACTAACGGTCGTGAGCAGTTTCCTTGCTCCGCAGCTTTTTGCCCTTGCCACGGTGTTTCGCTGAGTTGCTAGCCTTGCCGACATCTGCAGCCGTGAAGGTTAGGGCCATCGCTCGGTGGCAACCCTAGCTATGACTTTTCGCAAATTCTGCAGCCGCGGACCAGACAGACCCATCTACAACCGCAACATCACAGTTACGTCAGTGTGGTGTCCTCGACAGGGACAGTTTGCTGTCGTGGCGCGTTGTCCTTTTTAGCGGGATAGCTTCTCCCTGTCCGGCTCCATATCACCGATGTGTCCGG
This sequence comes from Arthrobacter sp. M2012083, assembly GCF_000281065.1. Lineage (GTDB taxonomy): Bacteria > Actinomycetota > Actinomycetes > Actinomycetales > Micrococcaceae > Arthrobacter. The sequence goes on along the minus strand of NZ_AKKK01000058.1, from coordinate 93,901 downwards.
CGGTGTTGGCTGCTAGGACTCGGGCAACGAAGGCGCTGTACTCGTCCATGTAGTGGCGCAGGAATTTCGCGGTGCGTTCATCCTTGACTTCGCCCCCTTCCCCAAACACGTCCGCGTCGTAGTGAACGTATGCTTCAGGCGAATTCAGCTGGGGTGCGTCTAGGAAGCTAAGGATGCTGCGGAAGGATGACTGCATCACGGCGGTGCCGATACTACCCGGGGAGGTCCCGATGATGCCGGTGGGTTTACGGGCGAACGAATTCGATCCCCAAGGACGAGAGCCCCAGTCGATAGCGTTTTTAAGGGCACCCGGAATGGAACGGTTGTACTCGGGAGACACGAAGAGAATACCGTCCGACGCTTCAATGGCACGCTTGAGCGCCCGGCCTTCCGGCGGGAAATCCGCGTCGTAGTCATAGCTATAAAGCGGGAGATCCCTAATCGGAATTTCGCTGAACTCGAGGTCCTCTGGTGCAAGATTTATCAAAGCTTGCGAGAGAACCCGGTTGATAGAGCCGGTTGCCAAGCTCCCCACGAAATATCCGATCCTGTATTTTGCTGCCAAAGTCTCAATCCTTTCTTTTCCGATTTACGGCGGCCGCAGGCTAACTTGTGCGTTGCTGCCGGTTTATGTGGTCAGCCAGCCGAGCCAGGGAAGAAGATCCTGTACTTCGGGATTGCGATTTTCAACGGGAGTCCTCAATGCCTGAGAAGGAAGGGCAGCCTTGCTAAATTTTTCGACGAACGTGCAGTTACCGAGTGGTGTCCGATCTTGGAGGTGGCGCGCACCATGGTTAGTTGACCGCACATGGCAAAACCCGGGGCGGAACAGGTGGAACGAGTGCTTGTTCACGTCTAGACCTTTTGTAGAGCTATGGATACAGCGACTTTCGCTACGATGAAGGGTAGAAAACTTTTACGGCACAGGTGCTTGTCCCGTTTCAGTTCAAAGGCGAACTATTGCGTAGGACTTAACGAGGGTGCTTTTGATACTCCACCGACCGCTCCAGCCGTTCTCAAGGATTAGGACTGTTCCGGGCTTGAGGGTGATGCGTGAGCCGTCATCATGAATCAGTTCACCTTCTCCTTCTAACACGCTAATAAATTCCTCGTATCCCTGATGGACTGTACTAAATTCACCAGGACTCACCCGCCACAGACCAAGTTCCGTTTTGCCGTCCGTAAAAAGCACGTGGGTACTCGCGGCGGGTGTGCCCTGAATGACTCGTTCGGAAGTAATCGAAACCGGTTTTGGCCAGTGTATGGAAGATGCGTGAAGTACGGTGCTCATGCTTTGCTTCTTTCAGAGTCAGAGTTACCAGACTTAGTTTCAAGGCGCTGCATTACACGTCCGGCGGCTCGCTCGCCGCTGCGTATAGCTCCTTCCATTAGGCCTACAAATTCGGGTTCGCTGTATTCGCCGGCCCAGAAAACATCTCCTACCGGCTTTTCCAAAAGAGCTGTCCCCGCTGCCGTTACGCCTGGGGCATGGGCGGCGTAAGCGCCACCTGCCAGTTGGTCCTCGGACCATACAGTGGTCAGCGCGGCAGCGTCCTGTGGGATGGCGAGATCCGTGCGAAGTGCTCGTGCTTTGGCAACCCATTCCGCTGGGCGCTGTTTAAGGCTGGCACGGGTAATGGCTGATGGTGAGCCCATGAAGGCGTTCAGCACCGGGGCCACGGCCCCGGATTCGTCCGTGGCTGTCCAGGTCCAGTAGCGGCCTTCGACGGACATGACAGCACTTGTGGCGGGCTGGGTTTCCAATGGGAGGTGTAGTTTTGCCGCATGTCCTTGAAGAACGTGCTTTAGGGCTGCGTCACGTGCCTCGGTTGTCGGAAGGTTCAGTTGCGAGTCACGGATTACAGCCAACGGAAGAGCAACAACGACGGTGTCGAAAACGGACGTGTCGGTGTCGGTGGTAACAAGAACACCGCCGTCACTAATGTTTTCAACCGCCCCCACGGTTTCGCCGTAACGAACAGCAGAACCAAGTGCAGCTGCCATCGCGTCGGGCAGCCGCTGATTGCCGCCAGCCACCCGCCAGCTGGGTTTGGGTTCGAACGAGGCGATATGTTGTAAGGATCTCGCCGTGACCTCTGATGCGCTCACAGCCGTAGAGATTTCGATTCGGGCACGAAGGGCGTCGACCAGTTCCGGTTCGTCGGGCAACTTGGCAAGCAACTCTTCGGCGGTCCCCTGAAGGCCACTGCCACTGGCTAATTCCAGTGCTTCCCGTCCGGTACGGATAATGTCATCACAAGTGATTCCAGTCGTGTCGCCGGGTTCCCGAACGTAATAGCTCATGCCAGTGTCAACCAAGCTAAGCCCAAACTGGGAAAGCAGCCGCCGCATGGAAGTGTAGCCATCTAGAACGAATTCTGCACCTCGTTCTATCACATAGCTGCCTTTTGGTGTGTCAAGCGTTTCGGACCACACACGACCACCGGGGCGGTTGCGGGCTTCGAATACCGTGACGTTTTCACCGGCTTCGGCGAGTTTTGTAGCAGCTGCAAGGCCAGCCAAGCCGGCACCAAGAATTCCTATGCGGCCCACACAGCCACCTCCGTTTCGTTTTGTTCAGGGGCGAAGACAGTAGAAGACGCTGTTCCCACCCCAGATTAGGTCGCTAGGAGTGCTAACAAAATCATACGAGTATGATAAATCTCTCCTCGTTTTTGTACTTCTGAATAGTCGTTGCGGTGTCTGCCGGGTGGCGCGTGGCCGAGTGGATTGTTGCCCTAAAAGCCTCGGCGAGGGAAAGTTCCGGATGTGCTTACCCCCAAGCGACAGGCCGCTGGAGACGTCCAGCCTGACCTCGTGGAGGATTTTCCCGGTTTCATAGCCGGGTTCGTTTTCGGACTCAAGTACGGAATTAGTACAGAAATCATCCTCTAGAACTGTTTGGGACCACCGCGGGGCGCTTCATACTGACTGCTTAGACGTGAGACCGTAACCGCCTTTGCGTTCGCTTCGAAGCAACAGAGCACTTTTATGTCTGAAACATAGCGCGGTAGAGACTCGCGCACCGCCTCGGAAGGAGCCACCGGCATGCCACAGCACACGGGCATATTTAGCAAGGTCATCACAGTTGATCACCGCTGCGAGGTGGATGAACGACTCACCGCCGTGGTCACCGAGGCAATGGCGCATGCGTTACGGACGTCAACCCATGGAATTGTTGTCACGCGTCACGACCAAAGAACGTTCAGTGTCCGCCTTTCGCCGGACATATCCCCAGGGACGACAGTGGAGCGCGATCTCTGGAGAAGCAATGTTGGATGTCGACCGAATATCTAATGTTGGACTCCGTGCTCCTAACATAAGAGTCAATTTCGCCGGCACTCATGCGACGCCTACCGTCACAACTTTGTCTCACCATGGTCCGCGTCTTGCGCTTTCCTTAGCGGAAACTTACTCACCCCCAATGTGCCCACCCACCACAATCAGTCGCTTACAAAACAATCTTCTGAGGACTACAAATGACAGTTGAATCGGCTGTGTTCCCCGCCGCTCCCCTAGAGCGCGAGGCCCCTCTGCTCGCGTCTGTGCCCACCGGCTTGCTTGTTGGCGGCCAGTGGCGGGATGCATCAGACGGCGGAACGTTTGATGTGCGTGATCCTGCTACGGGGGAGGTGCTCGCTACTCTAGCTTCGGCCACTAGCGAAGATGCCGTCGCCGCTCTGGAGGCTGCTTGCGCGGCGCAGACCTCGTGGGCGCGGACCGCTCCGCGGGTGCGAGCCGAGATTTTGCGCCGTGCCTTCGACCTGGTAACAGCGCGATCGGAGGACTTCGCGCTTTTGATGACGTTGGAGATGGGCAAGCCATTGGCTGAAGCCCGGGGCGAGGTTGCCTACGGCGCCGAGTTTCTGCGTTGGTTCTCGGAAGAAACTGTTCGGGACTACGGCCGATACCTCACCACCCCCGAAGGTAAGAACAAGATCCTGGTCCAGCACAAACCCGTAGGTCCCTGCCTGCTGATAACGCCGTGGAATTTCCCGTTGGCCATGGCTACTCGCAAGGTTGCTCCCGCGGTCGCCGCTGGTTGCACGATGGTTCTTAAACCAGCAAAGCTGACGCCGCTAACTTCGCAGCTATTCGCCCAAACGATGATGGAGGCCGGCCTTCCTGCAGGAGTTCTCAATGTCGTTTCTTCCTCCTCGGCGTCGGGGATATCCGGGCCACTCCTGAAAGATTCCCGGCTGCGTAAGGTTTCCTTCACAGGGTCCACTCCGGTCGGCAAGCGCCTGATGTCAGACGCTTCCCGACATGTCCTGCGGACTTCCATGGAATTGGGTGGAAATGCTCCGTTCGTCGTGTTCGAAGATGCAGACCTGGACAAAGCTGTAGAAGGGGCAATGGCGGCCAAGATGCGGAACATGGGCGAGGCCTGCACAGCAGCCAACCGGTTCCTCGTTCAAGAATCCGTGGCGCAGGAATTCACCCGGAAGTTCGCAGCCGCGATGGGTGCCCTCTCCACCGGCCGAGGTACGGACCCTGCCAGTCAGGTCGGCCCGCTGATCAATAACGGTGCTCGCGACGACATCCATGCCCTAGTCACTGCTGCGGTGGACGCCGGCGCTGTCGCTGTCACCGGCGGGGCCCCCGTGGACGGACCAGGCTACTTCTATCAGCCCACCGTCCTCGCCGACGTTCCCAACAATGCGGCGATCCTCGGCCAGGAAATCTTCGGACCCGTCGCTCCTGTCACCACCTTCACTACTGAACAGGACGCAATCAAACTGGCTAACGCCTCGGAATACGGGCTCGCGGCCTACCTTTACAGCCGCGACCTTAACCGGCTCCTGCGGGTGGCGGAGCAGATCGAGTTTGGCATGGTTGGCTTCAACGCGGGCATCATCTCCAACGCCGCCGCCCCCTTTGGTGGCGTTAAACAATCAGGGCTAGGCCGCGAAGGCGGGTCCGAAGGTATCGCCGAATACACCACCACCCAATACATCGGCATCGCCGATCCCTACGAGAACTGAACGACTGGTAGGGGCTTACATGCCGTCTGAACCAGTGAATAATGCGACTTGCTAGGATACAAACGAGCGCAGGCCCACGGCATGCAGTATTTCGGAACGGTGAGTGGCACCATCTGGAAGACCCCTTTGCCGAAGTCATATCCTTCACTGGGCAAGTCACACCGGCGGATGGTGCGAAGCTACTCGCCCCGGTACGTCCGTCCGTCCTCATAGGAATGAGCCATAACCGCCCTACCAATAAGCATCCGCTTCCCGTACAGGCATGGCACAAATCCGTACATACCCTGGCCAACCCGGGTGATCAGATAAAGACGGCTCGGGACGCTGGGGCAGTCCACGTGGAGGGCGAGTTGGCAGTTGTTATTCGTAAACGCGCTGCCGGTCTCACCACGGAAGAGGCGATGGACCATGTGCTGGGGTACACGATCGCGAATGATGTCACGAACGCCGACCAAGGACTTATCGACGAAAAACTCTTCCAAGCCAAAGCCGGTATCAATTGCACACCTCTTGGACATTGGATTGAGACCGACATTAGGGATCCTGAAAAGGTCAACATCACCGTGCGAGTGAACGGCGAGGTTAGGGCCAATTCCGGGACATTCAATCTACCCACGAGCGTCGTGGACTGCCTGGTGTATGTCACTCGCTGGACGACTCTGAAGCCTGGTGACATCGTGATGACGGGGGCGCCGGGTACCTTCGCAGCTGTTAACCCCGGAGACTGCGTACAAATCAGTCTCGAGGGAATTGGTACGTTGACCAGCACAGTCGTCTAAATACTGCAAATAAAGGACCCCTTCCGAGAGGGGTCAGGCACAATCCTTCGCAAGTCCATGATCTGACCCTTGGCGCCGTTCTTCAAGCGGCCCGGATAGTCCGATGTGCTTCGTCACCTAGCCCGACTTCCTTGAGTTCGCCGAGCGCCGGCTCTCCCGAGCTATGAGAAGACGCGGAACATCGGCTGTACCCAACCTCTTAGACGTCTTTGCGTCGTGCCGAGTGTTGGCGCGTGGTGGCAAGGTTCAATATAACGATGCCCCCGATCACTGCAGTAATGGCTGTTATCCTTCCCAAAGTGACTGCCTCTCCGTGGATAATCGCGCCAGCAAAGGCAACGGCTACTGTGCCTAGACCAGACCACGTAGCATAAGCGACGCTTAGTGGTACTGCCCTAAGCGCGCGGGTTAGCAGAAAGAAGGAAAAGGCGTATAGTGCCATGGCCGCGGTTGTCTGTGCCGGGAGTTGAAAGCCTTCGGAAAAGTCGAGAATTACTGTGCCAGTCACCTCGGTGGCTATGGCACTTCCAAGATACAACCAAGCATGAAGGCGATGTCTATGAAGTAACGGCGCACGTTTCTGCCCCCTGTTACCTTTGTCAGCCGCCACGCTTCCTGCCTTTCCTGTGATGATCTGCCGAATCGCTGTGCAAAAGTTCAAGACCGTCCTGACTGGAGTTCGTCGTGCATAGCTACTCATGCCCCGATTATCAGCCTTCATGGTCTGAACTCGGGAGGCAGAGTTTGAGTCATTGACCGGCTTGGAGGTTGAGGGTGACCACGCCCGTGACCACAAGAGCCAGTCCGATGGCATGTTTCCAGCTGAAGCGTTCATTTCTGAACAGGACGCCAATAACTGCTACAGACGCAGTTCCCAGGCCGGCCCAAAATGCGTAAGCAATTCCGATGTCGGTGAACTTGAGGATCTGAGCCAAGAGGGCGAAGGCAACCGTGTATAGGCAGGCGACTGCCACAGTCGGCTTGAGTTTCCTGAATCCGTTTGTTTGAGGGAGCAGACTGGTAGCTGCTACTTCCGCAGCGATCGCCAGTAAAAGAAGGGGCCAGATGGTTAATGCCCTCCTTCCATACCTGGTCTGCAAACGAAGGGTGGTCCTGGCGGGGCGTTTCTACGCATACGAAAGATCCCGTTCGGCCGCCTCAACGACGTTTACAAGAAGCATCGCCCGGGTCATAGGACCAACTCCGCCGGGGTTGGGTGAGATCCAGGCGGCGACCTGCATAGTGTCGGCATCGACGTCTCCTTGGAGGGCGGCTTTGCCGGTGCTGGCGTCAAGGATCCGTGACACTCCTACGTCTAAGACTATTGACCCCGGCTTCAGGTGTTTACCTTGCACGATCCCCGGTACACCGGCAGCGGCCACGACAACATCTGCGCGCTTTAGCAGCTTGGGGAGATCAGCCGAACCGGTATGCGCTGAAGTGACGGTTGCGTTGATAGCGCGCCGTGTAAGCAGTAGCCCCAGGGGCCGGCCCACTGTCACTCCTCGACCGATGACAAGCACTTCCAAACCGTTGAGAGCGATCCCGTGTCGGGATAAGAGCTCCACGATGGCGTTTGGAGTGCAGGGTAGAGGAGAGGTGAGGTCGCCGCTAACGTTGAGTGCAAGCTTTCCAAGGTTGATCGGATGTAGTCCGTCTGCATCCTTTTGAGGGGAAATTTTTTCCAAGACAGCATTTTGGTCGATATGTGGGGGCAGTGGTAGCTGAACTATGTAGCCTGTGGTTCTGGCATCTTTATTCAGCTCATCAAGAACGCTCTCTAATTCCCTCTGAGAGATTGTCGACGGTAAGTCCCGACGAATGGATTCAATCCCCACTTCCGCACAGTCTCTATGCTTCCCCGCTACATAGGAATGGCTTGCAGGATCATCACCAACGAGGATCGTTCCCAAGCCAACCGTCTTGCCGTGGTCCTTCAATGCTGCAATTCGACCCGCGAGTTCGGTTTTCACGGCACGAGCGGTTGCCCTGCCGTCCAGGATGTTGCCGACGTTCTCCAACGGGTTCGGTTCGTGCATGACGTTCTTGGCCATAGGCCTTCCTTTGTAGTGGTCCCGTGAGGCTTTCATCTGTCCAGAGGCCGAACCATGCGATATCTGGGCCAAGGGGGGTCGAGGGGAATGTCGCTCCTAACCGCGGAGCCGTTCGCCCTTTGGATCGTAGAACGGCCGCCGGGAGACCTTCGCGGGGTAAAGCCGTCCCTTGCACTGGACCTCGAAGTCACCGGAGAGATCTGCATCAGGTTCAAGAGCGGCAATTCCGACTGCGCGTCCCAGCGTGTGGCCATAGCTGCCGCTCGTCATGCGTCCGACTGGAAGGCCGTTACAGTATACGGTCTCGTCATGTACGAACACCGGATCGGGGTCTTCCAGTGCTACATACACCGTTCGATGATCGGGCGCTGTGGGGTCGAGCTTGAGGAGGGCGTCTTTGCCTAGGAAGCCTCCCGGTTTGTCCATCGAGATAGTGAAACGAAGGCCTGCCGAATAGGGATCGTCAATGGGCCCGATGTCGTGACCCAGGTGCCTGAATCCCTTCTCGCTGCGCAGTGAATCCAAGGCGTGGTATCCGGCCAATTTGAGTCCAAGATCCTGCCCTGCTTCCCACAGCGCGTCCAGGACGTTGACTGCCATGTCGGCACTTGGGTACAACTCGTAGCCCAATTCGCCTACGAAGCTCACGCGCAAACTGTACGCATAGCCGTCTGCAATTTCTACCATGCGTCCGTGGGTGTATCTCTGTGCTTCGTCGGACCAGTCTTCCGGCGAAATCCTGCTAAGAAGTTCTCGGCTTTTCGGTCCCATGACTCCGATTGTGGCCAGAGCCGCCGTGCAGTCAAATACCGCGGCCGCTTTACCCCGAGCGATTCGTTTGAGGTATGCTGCCGTCTTTTGCTGGGTAAATGACGGGGTAACGACCAAGAACCGGTCAAGGCCAAGACGAGTGATGGTTCCGTCTAGTTCGATCCCCGCTCGGTCATTTAAGAAGAGGGTATAGACCGCTTTATCGGTCTCGACGTCGATGTCTGCTGTTGCGGCCATCTGACACACCTCAAGAGCATCAGGACCAGCAACTTCGAATTTTGCAAAAGGACTCAGATCGAAAAGGACCACGCCCTCACGCGCCGCTTTATGTTCTTCGGCGACACGGTCGAACCAGTTCGGGCGTCCATAGCTGTAGTCGTAGGTGGGAGAGGTTCCCGGGGCCCCGTACCAGTTTGCCCGCTCCCCACCGTTAACTTCACCAAAGCAGGCCCCGAGCTCAGCGAGGCGCGCGTGAAGGGGCGTTCGACGGACGTTGCGGCCAGTTTCCATCTGCAAGTTCGGCCAGTGCATTGCATAAAGTCGACCGAGGCCCTCCTTAGTTCGGGCCTTGAGATAGTTTCGGTTGTTTTGGTGTCCCGAAAAGCGCTGCACGTCCACCGCGGATGAGTCAAAACCGGGCGTACCTGAAATGACCCACTCCGCCAGCTCCTTACCTATGCCGGGAGCAAAGATAATCCCCTGAGAATTGAAGCCTGCTGCCACGAAGAGATTGGAAAGTTCGGAGGTTTCACCCACGGCAAAGTTGGCGTCTGGGGTGAAGCTTTCGGGAGCGTTCAGGAATCGGTCGAATCCCGCCGAAGCAAGTGCCGGCACTACCCCTTCGGCCTTCGCTCTGATCGGAGCGAAGTGTTCCCACTCCGGTCCGAACTCGGCGAAGCCGTTGGAGGGAATCTCCTCAACGGGGCGTGGAAGCCCGTCAGGCTCGAATGCGCCAACCAAGAGCCTCCCGGCCTCGTGACGGATGTAGTAGCTGTTGTCTAGATCCCTATATACGGGCAGCTCAGGGACAGCCCCGTCAATTTCTGCAGATCGGACGTGGATGTGTTCGGCGGCGTACAAGGGGACCTTCACCCCGGCGGTGGCCGCGAGATCACGAGTCCACAAACCGCACGCCAAAATCACCCGATCGCAGTGCACGATTCCTTGATCCGTGAGTACGCCGACGACGAGATCGCCCTGACGAAGTACCTTGTGTACGGCAACGTTTTCGCGTATTTGGGTCCCAAGGCTATGGGCGAGTTTAGCGAGAGCCACTGTTGCGTGACCCGGGTTGATGTGACCATCGTCAGGCAGCAGGAGCGCTCCGGCAACCCCTGAGTAGGTTGCGAGAGGCCACAATTCCTTGTATCGGTCCTCAGTTAGCCATTCAGTTCTTACGCCCTGCTGGTCGGCCACGTCCTTTGCATAAAGAAGCTCGTCAACGCGACCGGCGGTTCGCGCAACACTGAGGGACCCGCAACGCTGAAATGAGACGTCCAGCCCGGACATCTGCTCGAGCCGGCTATAAAAGTCCAAGCCGTACTTGGCCAGCTTTGTCATAGTCGTGGTCCCGCGCGCTCCAGTGACCAAGCCTGCGGCGTGCCAAGAGGTGCCGCTGCCCAGGACGTTGCTCTCCAAAAGTAGGGTGTCGTTCTCACCCGCAGCTGAAAGGTGGTAGGCAATGCTGGCACCGATAATGCCGCCACCGACCACGACTGTACGGACGTGGGTCGGCAACGGGTCATGGGAAGTAGCTGTAAACATGCTGGCGCTTATGTCGCGGTCGACAAGCCTGTCCATCAGGGTCTCATTTCTACTCAGGTCGATGTACGACTCTGGGCAAGGGTAGTTGTGCTTAGTTGAAGACGACGGTGCGGTGGCCGTTCAGCAGGATCCGCTGTTCCGCGTGCCATTGAACGGCACGGGACAGTGCAAGTCGCTCAGCATCCTGCCCTGCCACTGCGAGTTGAGCTGGACTGTAGTCATGTCCAACTCGAAGAACTTCCTGTTCGATGATTGGTCCTTCGTCCAGTTCGGCGGTGACGTAGTGTGCTGTCGCCCCAACGAGTTTCACCCCGCGGTCAAATGCTTGGTGGTAGGGTTTGGCGCCCTTAAACCCTGGAAGGAATGAGTGGTGGATATTGATGGCCTTGCCAGCAAGTTCGCGGCAAAGATTGTCGCTAAGGACCTGCATATACCGGGCTAGAACGGTCAGTTCCACTTCATGTTCTGCAAGGAGAGCCAGCAGATGTTCCTCTGCTTCCTGCTTGGTTTCCGGCGTTACCGGAATGTGAAAGAAGGGGATTCCATGGGCATCTGCAACTGGCTGAAGAGTCGCATGGTTCGAGGCGATGAATGGAAAATCCACTTTGAGTTGTCCTGAGCGCCAACGGAAGAGCAGGTCGTTGAGGCAATGCTCGGCTTTGGAAACCAGCAGTGCAACCTTGGGTCGATCAGAGGCGTCGACCAAGGTCCACTCCATCTCGTATGTGGAGGCCACCGCTAGAAACGCGCTTTTCAGATCGCCAATGGATACAGTTGCTGGGCAGGAGATGTGCACGCGCATGAAGAATCTGCGTTCCGCGGCATCGTCGAACTGCTGACTGGCAAGAATATTGCAGCCATGGGATACCAAGAAGCCTGAGACAGCGTGAACGATTCCAATCCTGTCTCTGCAGCTGAGTGAAAGAATTACTTGGCGGAATTGGGCGTTTTCCATGGGGCTCCTAGGGGGGAGGTTCGTACGTGGGGTGCCCTTGCGAGGAGGGACGGTTCGGGCAGTGCCTATAGATAGGCCTACGCCTGCCAGCTGCACCTGCATCGTGTGTTGACCATACGCGCCAGAACGGGCCCCTTCCATGCGGTGTTTGTCTGAAAAGACCATGGTTTTGGTACTAAGGTCTAAACTGCGACTTTGATACGTCACAGTGGTGGGGCGGCTTGCGTTGCAGCCTGCCGAGCGGAGCGTGGCCTGGGCTGGGGACGCAAAACCTTCGAGCGAGTCGTTTTGCCACTGCCCCTCACCTTCGCGCCAGCGCCGGAAGAAATGCATGAAGCCAGCGACCGGAGGTGGCATCGCTGGCAGCTATACCCAGGTGATCAGCTCGGCAAAAAGGAGGCCTGGCCTCAAGCTCATGGACCGCCTACATCGTGCTGGTCTTAGACCCTCAACCGCTGTCACATGGCTTGCTCAATCAGTACCTGTCGACGTGCTGCTGCTTCCCGGGCCCAAACTCAGCGGGTACCACCCACCTTCAACGGCCCGTTGGATTCAGCCCCGGTGAAGTTCCCAATTTCACAATGGGTCCTTGTTGGATGTTCCCCGCATCTGTTCGGACAGATGCGGGGAACGAAGCATGGCTCCCTTCAGCTCACTGTCCTCGTGGGTCTCTTTTAGAAGGTTCATTGTGGTAGCAGGAGGCTCCCGGCCGGGGTTGGACGGGAGCCTCCTAATTGCGCGCTATTTGGGAGCGGGCGCTACTCGCCGGTGCAGTTTATGCAACCTGCGCCTTGACTCCTAGGGAGATCATGCAATGCGCCCTAGGCGGAAATCGAGGTCCTCCTTTTGCTGCGGACAGATGCCACAAAGCCGACGAGGAACACCGCGACTGTTCCGATCATTACATAGGGTAATGCGCTCAGGGGCCCCGGCGCTGGGTACAAGATTCCGTTTACATAGAGCCACAGAACAGTTGCCGACGCCAGAGCAGCGCCTATGTTTACCAGAACCGATTTCCGCGGACTGAGGCGATTTAGCAACACCGCACCGCCGATGCAGATGAGGAAGTATGGAATTACCCAGAAGTAGACCAACAGGGTGGCAATGTATCCGTAAATTTCCAGGGGGGTGGATGATGTCAGCCAGAGCATTACAGGGGGGCCAACGAGCGAGGGAACTCCAAGGAAGGCAATGGCTGCCAGCGGACTCTTGTAACGCTTGCTGACTTTGGTTAAGGCAGAAGGCAGGAGGCCGTCAGAAGCCGCGCTGACAACGACTCGCGACCCGTAGTTGAAGAATCCAATCAGGCTGGCAAAGACGGCAGCAGCCAGAACCAGGTCGCTGATGTTCGATAGAAAACCTACCCCTGCTGCTTCAGCAAGCACCGCATTCGGTGAGACACCAAGGGCAAGCTGGTCAGCAGAATCGACAAGAGTCGGCACCTGGATAACTGTGGCAGCAAGGAAGGCCATACCGAGGACGACGGGGATCACCATGATTGCCCGAGGAATCGCGCGGGTAGGGTTTCTGGTTTCTGCGCCAAGGGCCGCGCTGCTTTCGAAACCGATGAAGAACGTCGAGCCTATTGCTAGACCTTGCAGGAAACTGTTGAAGGTGAAGTCGCTGAGACTAAGCTGGCTCGCCAGGTCAACATTTCCGCCGAATGCCGTTGCCACGGTAATGACCAACATAACGGGCACAGAAACGACCGTGAGGATGACGCTGGAACGGACTGATACGTCCAATCCTCGATAGGCGATCCCCATAGCTACCAGCGCCGCTAAGACGTAAATTACCAGTTGTATCTCTGGTCCTGCTGCGCTAGAAACGCCCACGGACATGAGGAAACTTCCGACATAGAGACCCAGTGAGACGACTAGGACCATGACTACAACGATGTAACCTGGGACCATCGCCGCCGCGATGACGAGCGGGCTCCACGAGCCAAACACGTGCCGAATATAGGAGTAGAGCGACCCAGTTCCTATAAACCGTCGGGCGAACGCAGTAACGAATAACCCAATGATGGTGAATGCCACAACGGAGGCAGCCATAGCCAGCCACGACGAGCGCCCTGTGTAGGCGGCGAGGAAAGCGGGGACTGCTGAAAGACCGACGGCGGGAATAAAAGAAGATATTGAAAGCCCCATCACCTGCGGGCCGGTGAGGTGTCCCAACTGTAGATCTGCATGGGCTATATCTTGAGGAGGTGGTGCTTGGCCACCGTCCGCCGATGTTCCTGTGATATCAGAAGAAGAAGATTGCAAAGGTGTACGCCTTTCAGGTGAGTCGCGGTCACACGACCACGACGCTTAAGCGGCTTCTTCGAACCTGTCGAAGAAGTCGGTTGGGAAGATGCGCCCTTGCACCTACCAGATGGCGACTTGGGTTCGGATTGTGGTTGCGACCAATTCAGTCTTGTATGCTCACCGAGCCAGTTCGCCAGCAATGTTTTCGGCTGTTCAAGCTGTTTAGCCTTCTAACAGCGTTCGATACCAGCGGGAGGGGTTGAGTCGAGCTGGTCTCACAAATGACGGCCACGCTCCGATGCTGTGGGAATACTTGTGTGGCCGGTGTCAGGTCAGTGCACGGTGCCTACAAAGCTCCCTAAGGGTCATGGCTGCCTGCGTGTGACACACCTTACGCATCCGTTCCGTGAGCCAAAACTCGACAAAAGACCAAAGTTTGCGAAATATTCGTGTTGGCGTACTAGAGAGTTACCTCATACACGAGTACTAAGATGCCCGTATGGAACAGCAAGTGCTGACGGTCAGGGACCTCGTTACCGCTCAAAGCCTGGGTATGAAGGTACTTTCTGGCGCCGGCGGCCTTGACCGGCAGGTTCTATGGGCGCACAGCTGCGAGTTGAGTGATCCCGACCGCTGGCTTGGTCCGCACGAGTTACTCATGACAGTGGGCCTGTGTGTTCCGCATAGTGCCGTGGAACAACGGAACTTCATTGTCAAACTCGACGAGGCCGGCCTTTCCGGTGTTGCCTTGGGGGATCACAACAGCCTCCCCCCACTCACTCGGGAACTATACGAAGAAGCAGACAGACGTTCTTTTCCTGTACTTCTCACGAACCAGGCCACTCCCTTCGCAGCAATTGGGAGAACAGTTGCCGCTGCTACCGCAACCACCCAAACCATGCAAGTACTCAAGCTGAGCAAGCTCTATCAGTTGTCCACGTACGCCCGTACTGACCCGTTACGGATGATGAACGACTTACAGGCTCTTCTAAGGGCGGGTCTCAGCGTCTTCGATGTGCAAACCGGCCTAACGATTGTAGAAGGGGCACCGCTAGAATTTATGCCCACGTCCGTCCGGGAACGTACCTATGCGCTCCCGGGGGACAGCGACTCCAGGCTCATGATTTCCGAATATCCCGGCGAAGAGGTGAGCAGCTTCCTGCTAATCCATGTCCTGCAGGTGATAGATGTCGCGTTGAGCCAACTTCTACGGTCACTTCGCCGCCGTTCCGAACGGTCGACTCAAATGCTTGCGTCCATTTTTGAAGGGCGTAGCCCTGATGGGTTGGGGAGCATTCTGGGTCCGAGCGGTACTTCGTCAGGCTATCAATTCGTTGCAGTGGCATTGGAAGATAGCGAAAAGGTAGCCCGGGCCGCGTCCATCAAGTCACTGCCAGTTCTGGCCGGGCCCGGAAGCAGCTCGTTTTTTATCCTGATGCCTGAGCAGAGTCGAAATGACGTCCGGAACTTGCTCCACGGCCTCGACGTCCGGGCCGGGGTATCGTCAACCTACCTCGACTTGCGGGATGCTAAAGCTGCTGCGGATGAAGCCGCAAAGATCTTTTCATCTGGTGGGACGAACGGTCTATGGACGGACTTCACCGGGGTCCCGGTATCGCTACTAACCCGCTCTAGAAAGGAAGCCTCGGCCATAGTCCAACAGGTATTAGGTAGACTCGCGGGTACGGATCCTAAAATAGCTGTTCTGCGTGAAACGCTGTTTGCTTTCCTTGCCAATGACCGTCGCTGGAATGAAACGGCAGCCGCTCTTGGCATCCACCGGCAGACCTTGTCCTATAGACTCACCCGGATCAAAGAGATCACCGGGCGGGATATCGCGTCGTCAGCGGATCTGTCTGCCTTCTGGCTTGCGTTTCAAGCCTGGCCCTCCTTCTCGGACAGATCCGACTGAAGACTTCCGTCATTCACGAGTTCCTCGTTCCAGGCTGTCGTAGTGACGGACATTGTCAAGGGCACCGCTCATACACCCTGCGAAGGGCGTCTTCCAAAGAGCAGGTTCTACTTGCGATCCAAGGAATCAGACAAAAGGGTTTCTTGTTTTTGGCTTTCCCTATCATGACTGCCGCTTCCCGAACGTCTAATGTCGAAGAACAGGGCTTGTTGTTGAGTGCACCCGTGAGCAGCAAAATCGGCTGACGCGACTCGCCCCGGTTCCTGCTCCGGTTATCCCTGCTCTTACATAGGAGCCTTCCGTATCAGCAGTCGAGCTCCCTTTGTCCCTCAACACCCTCGTCCACCAACGCGTGGCCTCGAGGAACAGAAAGGTTACCCCATGATGACAGCCGCCGTTCCGGACGGGCACACTTTAGATCCCCGCTTACGCACCCTCACCCCAGGACAGCACCCGCGTCTTGCCCTTGAACCTGCCGGTTCTGGTTGCGAAGAGCACCCCTGCAGATTCTGCAACTTGCCGGAAACGGATTGAGCAGCCAACGAAAGCAAGTTAGCGGTGCTGCTGTCACGGACAATGGCTTCCCCAGAACCCGCCTCATCCCGTCGGTGTTCTTAGGACTACTTGTGCAAGCGAAATCGAGAAGTGAGGGTGTGCAATTAGGCGGTCTTGTTTTTCGCTGGTCGTCGATGTGTCAAACGTGTCGGCGCCGCCGCACAAAAATCGGTTTTGACCGCGGTGGATGTCGCGGACGCTGCGGACGTTCTTGGCGTCGGAGGTGACGCCCTTCCCACAGTTTTACCGCTCAGATGTTCCCTTCTTCGCCTTACCACCAGTGACGGCAGCCCGCTGCTCCGGCCCACAGCAACAGGTGTACGATCTTGGGCCGTTGGGACGTGGAGAGAAAGCTGGCGAAAGCACCATCGGCCTCTGATGCGAGATGGGGGCATATCGCAGGCCTTCAAGCTGTGTGGAGTCAGTGGGCTGGTTGTTTGTTTGGTTCGGGAAGGTTGATTCCTACGTAGGTTTGCGGTGCTGGTGTGGTGGGTCGGTCTCGGAATCTGTGCGGGTACTGGTCGTAGTAGCGTTGCAGGGTTTGGTCGCGTTCCTTCCGAATGCTTTTCCATGTGCCGTCGTGGACTTGCGCTGAGGAGAACAGGGCGATGCCGGAGTGTTCGTGCTTGGTGTTGTACCAAACCCAATTCCCATTTACAGGCGCCCTCGTGTGGTTCATCGTCGAGGTATGCGAGTGGCCGGAATTCTCCCCTCAGACGCTCCTGACCCGCGGGCCGGATGGGCCGAGCGCCTGAAGCTGATGCCCATTCCGGTGATGGGGCTCGCGCCTCAACCATCGTTGGAGGACACCGACAGCGTTGGTGTGACCTATGGCCAAGATGATCGTGGGTACAACGAGATGACGGCGAGCATCACCTATACGCTCTGGCGAAACCCGGATGACCGCTCAGACCCGGTAAACCTCGCGGACCTCAACGAGAAGACACGCAGATCGATCGAGGAAGTTCCGCCATGGCCGCAGCCCCCTTGGCTGATCGAGTACGTGGAGCGCCTGCGTTACCCGCAACTTGAGGAGGCCGTGCGAACCACCTGGCACCGCGATCCATCCGAGCGTTCTTCGGTTCGAAGCCTGTTGGTTGACCATGTCAACCACATCCTCATGAACCAATATCGGCAAGAGCTCTGGCCGGGCAGCAACCCGTGGGACCAGCACGCCCCCACAGTTACCGGCCGGATGGTCAACAGCCAGGCCAGGACCGTCATCAACGGAGTCGATATGCCCGGTGCAGAGGTCGATACGGACCCGTTCGTCTACGGTATCGGAGCCCAACTGGCAGGCGGCGGCGTGGTGACCGCTGTGCTTCCCCGCACTGAGCTCAAGCACATCCAAGTCCAATTCATGCCCCGGACCTAACGGTTCCATTCCAAACACAGCAACACCAAGCTTGACGTCGCCCCCTAGGGGAACCTCGTCCGTAAGCCGATCCCCAACCGGGTCAGCGATCCAGTCCATTGGCGGGGCCGGGACGAAGGATGCATGGTCGTTGGCGGTAACGGGTGGCCAGTGTCGCCCCGAAAGGGGCCGTCATCGACATCGATGAGACCGATCTCGCCGAGGCTTTCTAACTGCCCGGCGCTGACCTTTCCAACGAAGAACTGCTGGTCCAGGTCATTCCGATCCAGTCTGACGAATTCACGTTTATGTCCTGTTTCCTTGTCCACCACCGCAGCCAGCTCGCCAAGGAAAGGGACGGAAACAAGTATTGCACCGAATGCGAAGGCTGAACCATTTCACCTGCTCGAAGGGCGACGGCTGACCCTGGGAAATATGTGGACAGGGCTGCAGCGCAACAGCAGTCCCAGCGTCTCCTCGACCTCACGAACCCGACGCGCCGGCCCCGGACTAAGCTTCACCACCTGGATGGGAAACAACGCATTCCGCAGCTTCCAAACCTGTCACAGTCAGCCCTTTCTAACGCGGACCACTCGCCATTCGTGCGGGCCATGTTCCCATGCTCTCGTGGAATCAGATTCGGTCGAGGTCACCCTCCTGGATCATCCGCCGCCACTTCCGGAACGTCCACCGTGTCCCGTAGCGCCACACATTGCCCGATATATGGCTGATGTCCACAACCGGCACGCTGCGCGATTGCCATGCACAGTTTCACCAACTGCTCATATCGAGCATCGGAGGCACTGGACTTCCTAGACACATATTAGGTCTACCGATGAAACTCCTAAGTCGCTGAGGTTAACTCCAAGCCGTAGGAAAGGTTCAATTTTGGCCCGTCACCGACAATGGCTTTTATTCACGCAAAGACACCTTCCGCCCTTTGTGTCCGCTGCCTGGCAGAGACCAAGACCGGAAGGCGGCAGGTCGGTCATTCTTCCCAGCCAAGTCCATTGGTCGTTGCGAGAGGGGTGCTTGCATTCGGCACATTCTGTCTGTCCGCTGCCAAATAGTGCCGTACGTAGTCGATCCATCCGGAATAGGAAAGCCATAGTGGAACGTCCTTCTGTTCAGAGAATCAACCTAAACGTGCTTTTGAGACCCACGAGAAATAGGTGGGGTGCAGGCTGCGGGGCATCGTCCTACAGGAGGCGATACATCTGCTCCACGGTGTCTACGTCCTCACCGGTAGATTCATCACTGCAATCGATAAGATCTACGAGCCACGGTTTCTGGCGTAAGAAAACCCTGGCTCCGGCATCACCGGAAACGGTACTGGCCACTGCTGGCCGAAGTCCTGCATCGATGACCATTGGATGACCTCTTCGGAGCACCCGAGGGCTGTCTAACGATGAGTACGCAGCCGAACTGATGCGCCCCGGCCGGTGGGAGACGAGTAGCCGGCCAACAGTGGTGACGCTGAGCCCTGGTTGATCTACCAGAGCCACGAGGATGTGGTTCTTTGTATGTGCAGCAGCATCACCGGCAAGGTAGGAACTTCCCATACCTGAGGACCAGTCATGGTTCACCACTATCCGATAGGGCTCAAGGTTTGCACGGGCGCACACCGCTTGTGCATTCGCTCCAAGAACAATTACTACCTCATGACAGCCGCCGACAAGCATTGTCTCGGCGGCGTCCTCAACGAGGTTTCGTCCGCGGTATGGCAGGAGCGCCTTCGGACCACGCCCAAGACGTTTTCCGGCGCCGGCGGCCAGCAACACTCCCGTCACACACGGCAAATCCGTGTCACCCACCGTGAGGTTCCTGTTCGCAAGATGGAAGGACTGTCAGATCCCATTGCTTGGTGCGATCCCGACGCAGTCGATAGTCAGTACAAAAGATTAGTCTTCTCTCCCCAAGCCCTTCTAGGCGAATCCAGATGATGCCAAGGGAAGGAGCGCTCGTGTCCACGACGCCGGAGTAGGGTAACGTGCCATCTTCACACACCTGGATCTGGTCACCCTGCGCCAACATTTGCAGATCAAATAGCTGGCTTTCGTCGAAGTTGCCGGGTGCGGGATTTTCTACTGACTTTGAAACTGCCATGGTCTTGTTGTCCACCGGGTTTTGCCAACTTCGGCTGTCTTCAGAAGGTTGCATTGCTAGCTCTTTAAGGTTGGACATTGCTAGGCCGGGTCCGAGTGCACAGCGCCAGTGGAGTCGCGCAGAGGGCGGCCACTCCCCTGCCAACGCTTGGCTATTATTTCGGCCACAACTGACACTGCTGTTTCCTCCGGTGTCCGGCCGCCGAGATCAAGTCCGATGGGACTATGAAGCTCGGCAATTTGCCGCTCTATCACTCCAGCCTCCAGAAGGCGGTTTAGCCGATCTTCATGGGTCTTTCGTGAGCCCATAGCGCCTATGTAGGAGGGCCTGCATGCCCCCTCCAGCCGCAGGGCGATTTCCAAGACAGGAACGTCGAACTTGGGATCATGGGTAAGAACGCAGATGACCGTGCGGTTGTCCACCTTTCCCTGTGTCACTTCCTGCTGAAGGTAAACGT
Organism: Arthrobacter sp. M2012083; assembly: GCF_000281065.1. Lineage (GTDB taxonomy): Bacteria > Actinomycetota > Actinomycetes > Actinomycetales > Micrococcaceae > Arthrobacter. Next base: position 73,960 of record NZ_AKKK01000058.1, on the reverse strand, counting down.
GAGGCCAAGATACGATCACCTCGTCCGCACCAGGAAAGCGCGCGGTGGTCGCAAATACAGGGCGAGCATCGCAGACGGTCACATGAAAGCCCACCATTGACCCAGCCCGCGCGACTGCTGCTGCAAAATCGATGGCACCAAAAATGATCATTCTGGGCTTGGGCTGATAGGAAGAAACAAAGACCTTTGTTCCGGTTTCCATCCGTTCCCCGCTGGGACCGTACGTGAGCACCTTGGATTCACCCGAAGCCAGCAGGCCTCTCGCATCGTCGGCAATCGCATGGTCCAGCATGTTATTGCCGAGGGTCCCGCCAGTATGGGCTGGCCAGACTATTAGCCGCTTACCCAGCATTTCTGGCTGGTCATGTTCGACCACGGTAGCGGTGGCAACGGGGTTGCCCTTCTGAACGTCCTGAATGATCGTTCGTAATTCTGGGTAACTTTCTTTGGTGACTCGTTCAACGAAGACGTCGATTGTTCCGCCACAGGTCAGTCCTACGGCTACAGCGTCATCGTCGCTATATCCAAACCGTTGCAGAACAGGAGTACCGTCTTCAATGACCTCCTGCGCAATTTGGTAAACAGCTCCTTCGACGCAACCCCCGGAGACTGAGCCGACGGCCTCCCCCGGGGTGCTTACGGCCATCGCAGCGCCCGCTGGCCGGGGGGCCGATTTAGACGTGCTGACGACTGTGGCGAGGGCGAAGGTTTCTCCGTGCGTCGTCCATTCTGCCAGTGCTTCAATAACGTCACGCATGTGCTATCCGATCTGCTAGGTCCCTAAAAGCTGCCATGGTGTGGCCGGCGACCAGGGCATCAACGTGCGGGAGAACGGCCTTAATGCCGCTCTGTATAGGTTCGTATCCAGACTTTCCGCGGTGGGGGTTGGCCCAGATAACACGATGAGCCAAACCATGGAGGCGGGAAACCTGACGGGCAAGATCCCTGGGATCCCCACGTTCCCATCCGTCACTGGCGATCACCAGCACAGAACCTCTGAGCATTGCGTGTTGTCCCCACAGGGTAATGAAGGCCGCTAGGGCTTCGCCCAGTCGCGTGCCTCCGGACCAATCGGGAACGACGAGTCCAGCGTCCAACAGTGCGACCTCCGGATCCGGGTGCTGCAATGCCGAGGTCACTCTGGTTAGGCGTGTGCCGATAGAAAATACTTCTGTTGTGTCGGACGCGCCAGCTAAAAGGCGGTGACCGAAGCGGAAAAAGCTGTCAGCATAGGCTTCCATAGATCCTGAAACATCTACGATCAAGACGACTCGTCGGGGCTTTTTCGTTCGGAAGCGATATTGCAGGCGCCCTGGTTCGCCGCCTCTCCTCAGATTGTCTCGGACAGTGTGTGCCGGATCGATGCGCTTGTGGCGATGGGTCCGCTTGTAACGCGCCCTTCTCAGCGGTTCTCTAACAGGTAGAGCAGCAAAGGCCTCCGCAAGATAACTCTTTTCCTCCGCTGACATGAGTGCCACATCTCGGTGTTGCAGGGATTCATCTTTGCTAGCCAGTGCAATCTGCTGCTCCAATTCCGGCTGAGGGCTGTCGCCGTCTGCTGCGTCGGGAAGGCTTGCTTCCTGTCCCTCCGAAAGGGGCACAGGAATCGGCGATTCCGATGAAAACCACAGGCGGAACGTCCGGTCGTAGGGCCCGAAGTCAGACCTGCTCCTACATAACGTCGCGCGTCCGGCCCAGAAGACCTCGTCGCGACGCTGAAGATCCAAAACGCTCAGAGCCTCGAGGTAAAGCTGGGCCTGTTCGGCCCCTATGGTCATCCCCTCATCTCTGAGAGCACCTACGAAACCATAAAAAATTTTCAGACCTACTTGTGAAGACATCGCCAGTACCGTTCACGTTAGGTAGGAAAGACGGTTCTTAGGGCGTTCAAGATAAGCTCCTGGTCGTCTTGGTCTTTGCAGAGGGCGCCAATTGTCAGGCTGGCACTGTCGGCGTCGATGTCACTTCCGCCAAGGCGGTTCAAAGCCTGGGCCCAGTCAAGCGCTTCGGCTACCCCAGGGGAGCGTCGCAAACGTCCCTGATTGCGCAAGGACTGGACTACGTCCACCACCTGCTGCGCTAGCTTCTCATCCACGCCGGGCAGCCGTGTCTTGATGATCTCCAACTCACGGGCCGGTTCTGGGTGGTCTATCCAATGAAAGTAGCATCGCCGTTTCAGAGCCTCGTGTAACTCTCGGGTCCGGTTGGAGGTCAGGATCACGATGGGTGGAACTTTGGCGGTGATAGTACCCAACTCGGGTATAGATATTTGGTTTGATGCGAGCACTTCCAGGAGGAACGCTTCAAATTCATCGTCAGCTCGGTCAACCTCGTCGATGAGGAGAACGGCCGGTCCACTTTGTAAGGCCCGAAGAATCGGACGAGGCAGCAGGAAACGTTCGGTATATAGGGACTGCTCTAGTTCCTCCGCACTCGTTGTCGAATTTGCTGCCTCCAGTGAGCGTAAGTAAAGAATCTGACGTGAGAAATCCCAGTCATAGAGCGCTTGGGTGGACTCGATGCCCTCGTAGCACTGCAGTCGGATCAACGGGATTGCCAGCATCTTAGCTATTGCTTCGGCCAAGGACGTTTTTCCCGTGCCTGGAGCACCTTCAACAAGCAGCGGCTTGTTCATCGCAACAGATAGAAAGACGGTGGTGGATAGACCCTCGTCAGCCAAATAGTTGACAGCCTTGAGCCGCGCAGCCATCTCACCGGGACTTTCCGGTTTGGTCACTTTGTCGTTACTCATTGTCTCGCCTTGCTAGTCGGTTTTCGAGGTGTGGCATTGCGGCTTTTTGCGGTGTCTACTTATGCAGGTGCTGAATACCGCCAGTAGAAGGGCGTCCACCGGCCGTACCAACCGTAAGAACAGCCGATTCCGGGATGCCCCGCCCTACCCGAATCGGCAGGACATCCCGGCCGAGTCTGCTCGGATTAGACCCTTACTATTCCTACAAGTGGCTTGCGATCACGGTCTTGCCCTTAGCAGCCCAGATATCTGCCCGCCGGTCGTTCAGCACCGGGAACGAACTTCGCAGTTCGTTCAGTGAATCGAAATTGAGAGTTGCACGGAGAACGGCTTCCTCTTTGTCTGCCTGAGCGAGGATATCTCCGTTGCCATCCACAATCTGACTGTGACCACCCAGCTCCACCTCCTGGTCAACCCCCGTCATGTTGCATTGCACGACAAAGGATTGGTTTTCGATTGCTCGAGCGCGACCCAGAGTCTGCCAATGCTGAATTCGCGTAAGTGGCCAGCATGCTGGTATCACATTGAGCGCCGTACCTTCTGCTGAGATGTGTCGATATAGTTCGGGGAAGCGAAGATCGTAGCATGTGCTGAGCCCAGTGATGGCAGTGGCTCGTTCTGTCTGCAGCTCCACCACCCTGGGTTCATCTCCCGCTGCTATCAGCTTTGGCTCTCCGTCGGAAAAGCCGAAGCGGTGGATCTTTTTATAGGTCGCCCGGAGGGATCCGGTCGGGTCAAAAAGAACCGATGTATTCCACATGTCAGAAGCAGCGCTGCTTGGTTCCGTGACCATGAAAGAGCCGGCGTGAAACCAGGCCTTCTTGTCCCTGGCCACTTCGGACAGGAAAGTGAACACTTCACTTTCCAGCGAAATGGCGTTCTTTCGCCAGCTGTCGTAGGAGAACCCGCCATGAAGCCAGAGTTCAGGCAGGACGATCAGGTCCGCTTTGCCGACGCCAGAAACCAAGTCCTGGATACGCGAAATCCTGTCCTCGAGCAGCTCTGTTGAGTCAAATTTCACCTGAACAGCTGCTACGTCAAGTTGCCCTCTACTTGGTGCTAGTTCGCGCACTTCCATCAGGTTCAAGACCTTCGGTTGCTTCCTGCGGCAACACCGGCCGAGAAGACCGCAATCAGCGCAGCTACGATGGAAACGATTGCGGGCAGCCACTGTCCAACTGCGGGAACTTCGACCTGAGTGCCAGGGCCCTTTTTGGCGGCCCGCGTGTCTTTTGCCAGCTTGATGAGGTCCAGTACTTCGGATTCTGCCTGAAGAGGTTGCTTTACTTCTCTTCCGAGGGCTGCTTCAGTTTTTGAGAGCTCAGATGCTTCGCTGCTGCTCTCGCTTCCTGAAGTCATCTCTACAGCCAACCGTTGGGCGAATACTCCGAGGATGGCCGTGGCCGCTTCATTGATTACACCTCGCCCGAACTGAGCGATTTTACCTGTCATGTCCAGCTCGGTCTGAACAATGACGGTGGCGCCGTTTGCTTCCGGCTCAAGTCGGGCGGTGATAGTTGCGGACATATTTCCTTGCCCGCGAGCATCCTTCGCACGGGCCTGAATTACCGCGCGGCGGCCCTTTTCATCGACCTCAATGAATCGGGCAACGCCGACATACTCGGCCGTGATGGGCCCAACCTTGATTTTTGCCTTGCCCTCGTACTCGTCACCGTCAACACTGGTGATGGATGCTCCGGGAAGCATGGGGGCGATGCGCTGCAAGTCCAGCAAAACCGGCCACGCCTCGTCCGGGGGTACGGGCACGGTAAAAGTGTTGGTCATCTCCATGATGGTTTTTCCTTATTAAGAATTAGTGACGACGGATGGTTCATCCACTTTAGGGAGCCCAAAAGCAAACGCGGGGTTTCCGGGCTCAAAGCTTCCCCCGTGCTGCAGACGGGACGCCATCTTTTTCACTTTGTTGAGATAAGCGTGTCCCTGCTGCAGCTGTCTGGTTTCCCAACTCTGCAGGGACCCCCGCAGATCATGGTTCTTTGTGAAGACTTCGGCAAGGGTTCGTGCGTCATCACAAGCTTTAGCACCCCCCGCAGCGGCGTGGGGCCTTGGAGTCACCGCCGCGTCTCCGATCAACAGGACACGGCCATGAACCATGCGGTCGACGGTGGCATCTGCAACAACAGTCACGAATGGGGAGGAGGCGTTGAGTACGAGGTCCCTGAAGGGCTTGAAGAGGCTCTCGCCCTTACTGTGGAACTGACGGAGATTGTGGGGATTCAGCGAGTTGTTATGCACCGATGTCGGGAGCCTGATGCCGCGAACGTCTGTCATAAGTTCGTCGAGGTCCGGTCCTTCAGCGACGTTCCAGTACCACTGAAAATTCAGACGCGGGGACTCGGCGTTTTCCCGTCCTGGAATCGGGTAAGCGATGAGGTGGCCATCGTCCAGAAGTCCATACGTGAACTTGTCGTTAAAGTAGTTCCACACGTCGTCGGCAACTTCGCCCGGCTGAAGCACGCCTCGCCAGGTGACGTAGCCCGCGTATGTGGGCTCAATACCCAGCAGGCGCTTGCGAACTACCGAGGCTCCGCCGTCCGCGCCGATCACCCAGTTCGCTTCGGCCTTTGTGCCATCTGAGAAGCGCATCTGCACTGTTTCGGAATCTTGGCTTAGGCCGACCAGGCATTTACTGGTGTGGTATCGCTCGGGTCCGAACAGCTCGTAGAGCCCCCCGTATATCGAGTCGTAGCTAGTGAAGCGCCAGTCTGCAGGAACGGATCCGACTCTTTCTCCAGTCAGTGCGTCCACATATTCCATGGATGATGACGGCACGCTGATGGAGTCCAGCTCAACGCCTTGCTCCAGCAAGTAATGAACAAGCTCCGGCTGGACGACAATGCCTGTGCCGAAGCCTGAGAGGGGCTGAGGTGATCGCTCATAGACATCGACGTCAACGCCAGCATCTCGAAGCATCAGCGCTGCTGTCAGCCCAGATATCGAACCACCAACTACCGCGATACGGTCGGTCGTGGGACTCATGCGTTATTCCTTAGTGCCATGGCGAGCGGGCGCATCGGGGCACCGCTCGCTCCCCGAAGACGGATAGGAGCAGCGATTAGGCAAAATTCCTTTACTCCATCCGCTGCCAGTTCCTCCAGATTCAACAGTTCCACCATGGGCACACCGGCTTCGGCAAGGAAGTGGGTATGCCCGGGAAGCCAGTTGTCCTCATGCTCCGACGGACCTACCTCTACGCACTCCTGGTCAGCACCGATTGCGGAAATGTTTTGGCTGGTGAGCCATCGGGCAGCATCCAGGCTTAGGCCTGGAGGGTTTCCAAGAGTCTTGGTTCCGTCCGGCCAGTAACGCATACGTCCGGTACGGACCAAGGGCACATCCCCCGTCTGCAGTACGAGGCCGGCTTTATCCAGTGCCTCTTCGATGTCTGCAACAGTGATCGCGTAGGAATCAGGGAGGCAGTCAACGTTCTTGAGACCAGCAATATCCAACAATACGCCGCGGGTGATGATTGGCGGGATCGTCTCCGCCCCGCCCTTGGTCCAGGTCCGGCTGCCCAGATTCTCTTCCGGCTTATACCCATTGTAGATCTGTCCGTCGACACCGAAGTGGTTCAACGAGTCAATATGCGTCCCGGTGTGGGTATACATGAAGACGACGTCACCCGAGTAGCACACGTGCCTGTTGACATCCTCGCCGACGCCGTTGAGGTTATCCACCACCGTGCCTTGAGGGGTGTGGCTCATGAAAATTTGGTAGCTAGGGTCACCGGCTCCCTGAAAGCTGGGCATGCCTACGAAGTAGTCAACACTGAGGTCATAGACCCGAGACGGGTCGGCCCGGTGAAGGACGTCGGCGCGTACAGACTCGTCAAGGAGGTTTAGTGCGCCCCGCTCGTCATCGGCGCCCCACGGGCTCATCCCGACCTTTACGTCTGCAGTCTGGCTCATCAGACGGCCTCGACTTCGTAATCAACCACAGCCCTGTCCGCGAACATCGGCATAAGTGTGGCGACTACCTCGAGGTGGAAGGGATCCGTGGAGTACTTGTCCAGATCAGCCCAGCTTGCAAAGTCAGAAATCAGAACTCCGTCCCACGGCGCACCGTTATCCCCGGGGTCGCCAGAGTGAGTGCCAATCTCCCAGCCCTGAATGAAACCTAGGCGCGGGGGAAGAGTGTTGAGAATTTCAACAATTTCCTCCTGGCTGCTGCCTTCAGCTACGCGCCATGCAAATACGTGTCGAACCTTAGTCATCAGTAGACCTCTCATGTGTGTCTTGGATTACCCGCCGGGTTGTGTCTGTTCAGTTTGGTAAGAGCAGCGAAGTTGTCCCACTGGCGGATTGCACAAGTTACCGTTCTGCTTTGTTCAAACCTTGACAGCGGCTGAAGATCTGCTCGGGGGTGACTGGCAAACGGTCAGTATGTACGCCATCGGCGATGGCATCATCGATAGCTGAAGCGATTGCCGCGCCGGCCGCAATGATGCCAATTTCCCCAAGGCCCTTGGCGCCAAAGGGGTTGTCCGGTGACTTGGCATCTTCAGTTACAAAACAGTCGACGTTCGGCATCTCCTGAGCGCTTGGCAACAAGTAGTCCATGAACGACGTCGTAATCGGCTGTCCATCCTCTTCGTAGAGGAACTCCTCGTACAGGGCGCCTCCAATGCCTTGAACCGCCGCACCTATGATCTGGCCCCTCGTGGTCAGGGGGTTGATTACCCTTCCTGCTTCCGTGGAAGTGGAAAAGCGAAGAATCCTATGACCGCCTGTGTCAGGATCTAGTTCGATTTGTACGAGTGTTACCCCGTATGGATAGTTCATGGCGTTGTTCATGTAGACCGCGTCCGCTGCTAGGCCGGGTTCATCATTGTCGGCCCTCGCCGTGAAGGGGTCCCTCGCCGCTGCGATCTCGTACAGCGAGATTTGCTGATCAGTGCCCTTGACCTTAAAACTGCCTGCAGTTAATTCGAGGTCGTCCGGATCAGCTTCCAGCATCTCACTGGCCAAGCGTCTGGCTTTTTCCACAACTGCAAGCGCAGCTTTGCGGGCAGCACCTCCAGCAAGAACAGTTGAACGGCTGGACCAGGAACCCACACCGTCCGGAATAAGCTCTGTATCGCTATGGACGATGTCAATGTTTTCGGGAGCGATCTGTAGCTCTTCGGCGACAATCTGGGCCAGAACCGTTTCGATTCCCTGCCCGACCGAGGAACCTCCGGTTTTGACCGTAACGCGGCCGGCACGGCTGACTTCAACGCCGCCGGTTTCGAAAAGCCCCAGACCTGCCTTATCCATCAGCACGCCGAGGCCTACGCCGACTTTTCGGCCATCCGCCCGTAGTCGTTTGGATTCCTCAAGCCACTCCGAGAAGTTTGCTGCCTCCAGAGCTTCGTTGAAATGCTTAACTACGTCTCCCGAGTCGAAGTGGTAGGGCTCGTGGACGATGTCAAGACCCGGTGTCCAAGGGAGGTCTTCAGCCGTAAGAAGGTTTCGTCGGCGAAATTCCGTCTTGCTGAGACCGATTTCTTCACACGCCAGATCAAAGATCCGCTCTCGAGCGAAAGTGGACTCGTAGCGTCCAGGCGCGCGGTAAGCTCCGACAGGTGTTTTGTTGGTGAAGACGGCGTGCAGAGTAGCATCGTAGGCAGGGACCCGATAGGGGCCGAACACAATGCCGGCAGTAATGTCGCTGACTAGCGGCTCCGCTTGCCTGAAATAGGCACCATGGTTGTGGAAAATTTCGTCCTTCATACCCAGGATTCTGCCCTCAGCATCGAGCGCGAGTTCGAGCTTATGCACCATTTCCCGGGCATGGGACGTGGAAGTCATGTGCTCGACTCGGTCCTCAGTCCATTTGATCGGGACTCCCAACGTACGGGCTGCCCATGCTGCAACAACGTTTTCTGGGAAGACTCCGCCCTTCACGCCAAAACTGCCGCCGATCTCTACGTGTTTCATCCGTACGTTGACCTCGGGAAGATTCAGCATCTTGGCGATGATCCTCCGGTTGTCATGCACATGCACGGTGCCCCAGATGAACAGCGTGTCCCTTGCTGGGTCGGGCTGTACCACTACGGCCCGCGGTTCCATAGGTACACCGGAATGGCGGTTCGTGACGTACTTGTGGCGAATGACGTGCTCTGCTTCGGCGAAGGCGCGATCAATATCGCCGTAGGCCTTTTTGATGCGCGCACCTTCATTGCCGCGCCCCGGAAAGAGCTCGACCTTACCGGTCAATGCTTCTTCCGGATCCAAGAGGACCGGGAGCGGCTCATACTCGATAGAGACAAGCTCAGCTGCGTCTTCGGCAAGATAAGGATCAACAGCAAGTACAGCAACCACCGGCTGCCCCACATATAGCACCTTGTCTACTGCTAGGACGGGGTGACTGAAGTCCTCAATGTTTTCATAAATTTCGTGATATCCCAGCTCTTCCAAGAGAACCGAACCCAGGTGCCGCGTGTGCTCAGACGTGATAACCATTCGTACGCCTGGAGTCTTTTCAGCTTCAGTGGCGTCTATGGACACGATCCGGGCATGAGCCTGTGTTGAACGGACAATGCGCATATGCAATTGCCCGGGCACTCCCAGATCGCCAGCAAATGTTGCTGTTCCAGTGAGTAGCCGGCGGTCCTCCCGCCGCAGAACCTCCTGGCCTATCCATGCCTGTCTGTTGCCCTCGTCCGCGCCGGCTCTACCGTTGTCAGGGATGAGCGCTTTAGCCTTTGCCATCATGCGCTCAGTATGTCATCGGGCCGTCCAGCCTGGATGTTCAGGCATTGACAAAAACGCGGCCTAAGTCTCCGCAGTTAGTAGGCGCCCTCGCGCAGCTTCCATAGCATGATCATTTCGCAGACCCCTTGCGCGGGGTCACGGAAGTCTGACTATAGGGAGATAACGGTATGACTGTAACTTCGCAGGTGAAACCTGAAGATGAAATGCTGAACTGGGGGCGTCTTATCCTTGACGGCGTTTCCTACTCAGACATGGTGGGTGCTCGCGATAGGCCCAAGGAAATCACCTGGTTTGACTACTGGATGAGTCTCGCAAATGAGTATGAGCAGGAAGCGGAAAGGAAAGTGGCACTGGGCCATGACCTGTCCGCCGGTGAACTCCTGATGTCAGCCGCACTCTGTGCCCAGTACGCTCAGTTCCTCTGGTTCGACGAGCGCCGGCAGAAGGGCCAAGCTCGGAAAGTTGAGCTGTATCAGAAGGCAGCTCCACTGTTGTCCCCGCCTGCAGAGCGTCACGAGCTAGTCGTCGACGGTATCCCGATGCCTGTCTATGTGCGCATTCCGGAGGGACCGGGACCACACCCCGCTGTGATCATGCTTGGTGGTCTTGAGAGCACAAAAGAGGAAAGTTTCCAGATGGAAAATCTTGTGCTCGATCGGGGAATGGCTACTGCCACATTTGACGGTCCCGGCCAGGGCGAGATGTTTGAGTACAAGCGGATTGCGGGTGATTACGAAAAGTACACGTCCGCGGTAGTGGATCTGCTCACCAAACTTGAAGCGATTCGGAATGATGCTATCGGAGTGCTGGGGCGGAGCCTGGGCGGTAATTACGCTCTCAAATCTGCCGCCTGTGAACCGCGTTTGGCCGCATGCATTTCTTGGGGCGGATTCTCAGACCTGGACTACTGGGACCTCGAAACTCCCCTGACAAAGGAAAGCTGGAAGTACGTCTCCAAGGTTGACACTTTGGAGGAAGCAAGGCTGCACGTCCATGCGGCTTTGGAGACCCGGGACGTCCTTTCCCAGATCGCATGCCCGACGTACATCCTGCACGGGGTGCACGACGAGGTTCCACTGTCCTTCGTGGATACCGTCCTCGAATTGGTGCCGGCAGAACACCTGAACCTAGTGGTTGAAAAGGACGGTGATCACTGCTGCCACAACCTTGGAATCCGTCCCCGGCTTGAAATGGCAGACTGGCTCTATGATGTTCTGGTTGCCGGAAAGAAGGTCGCCCCAACAATGAAAGGGTGGCCCCTCAATGGATAAGATCAGGAAGATCAGTACCGCGACCGCGCCGCTTGAATCCTGGCAGCCGGACGGTGTAACCGTCCATGAGGGAAATCCCAATGGTCATGGGTTCACGCTTTTCGAACGCACTTCCTCTCCCCAGTTCGGCACGGGTATCTTCACTTCGCAGCCGAGCACAACAACCTATGAACTCACTGACAACGAGATTATCTACGTTGTCGAAGGCTCAGCAACGCTCACACTTGCATCCCAAGAGCCGGTTTCCGTGACTGCCGGCGATTTGGTATTTCTGCCGAAGGGGCACACATCTACCTGGGAGTTTCACGAGCCATTCAAGGAAATCTGGTTCTTGGTGGAATAGGAGATGTTAGCAGCGACGCCGTGAGCAGGTTCATTTACGGTGCAGGTTGCGGGAGGCCGGGAGATTCCTCCAACCCAGTAAGCTCGAGCTTCATGGCCTCGACCATCCGCGAAAGTCTGATGGCAACGGGCAATTCATCTCGCAGCACTCCCCTTGAACCAATTTTGCCCTCGATGAGTTTCAGTCGATAGGCGATAGTTCGGCTGTGCACTCCGAGGCGCTGTGCCGCGGACGCCGCATTCTGACCCGAAGCAAAATAGGCTTCGAGGGTTTCCACTAACCTGCTTGGGGGGTCTAGGTGCAATCCGAGACCCCCCAGTTCGTCGGAGATGAATGTGGTTACGGCAGCGAGATCGCGCATAGCCAACGCCTCGAGCATGACATCTTCATACCAAGTGACCTGAGTGCCCAGTTTTTGGGCAACCGAATCGGCCTCCAACGCCCGTCTATGGGAAACTATAAATCCGTCCACACCTTCGCTCAGAGTCCCAAACGAAATTCTGGTGTCCTTCGGCAAGGCGTTTGCGAGGACAACTTGCGGTGAGGGCAGCCGATTCGACCACTCCGCCCAAATATAGCCGGTCTCATCCTCGGCCGTGATAACAAGGGGGCGGATCCGAGAGGCAGTGCCCAGTGTCCGAGCAACAGCCTCCGTGCTTTCGCCAGGTACCACGGCTGCCAGGTGCCGGCCGGAAAGGTTATAAGAAAAAACCGTCGAATCGATTGGCAGCCCAGCGAGGAGAGCCCTCAGCGTCGATAGCTTCCTCCGGTTCTGGCTCTGCCTTGAAAATGCGGTGCTCTCCATTTGGTACGTCTCAATAATGGAAGCGGAAACTTTATCGTTCCAAGCGAAATGGCTTGCACTGGCGTGCCGCAGAACCTTTGACCGTCGGACGGGATCGGCGATGATTCGATGCGCCTCTTCCAAGACAAACTCCCACAAAGTGGCTTGGGCCGCCCTGGATCCCCTGAGCAGATGATGAAGGTCGACGCCCGCCCGCGCAGCCAGCCTCACCTCGCGAAGAGTTTCGTTGGAAGCCCTAGTGGCTCCTACGCGCCCCTGACCGATGTATTCGAGGACATCGCGCAAGGAAGCCGTGATGGTTTCCGATTCCGCCTCGGTAAGAGAGGCGTTACGTGTCGCGGTCGAATAGTCTTCGTACGCATACTGCAGTCTCGCCCGTATACAGTCATAGATTTCGGGAATCCTTGCCTTCACGGCAACGGAAAGTTCATCCAGTCCTTCCTCAATGGTCATACACTGAGACTATCAACAGAGCTCGCCTGCGCCGAGACTCAGGCGGCGCATGAATTTAGGAACATGATCCAGACACAACATCTATCGGCAATATCGGTCGCCATTACATCGGACATAAATCAACTGTCCGACTCTATGGTCCGTCGACTCCATGATGATGTTCAGGCTGGTGTGGGCTTAGACCCTGCACTGGCGCAGCGGAGATCTGAGCGGCTGGCCGCGGCCCTTCTATCTATCAGCAGGGCCTTGTCCGGGTCAGAGGAACCAGACGACAAGTTTCTTGCCGAGGCCACCTTGGAGGCTCGCGAGACAGCCCAGGCCGGCGTGGATCTACTCGAGCTCATCCATACCTATCGAGTGCTGCAGTCTGCGACCTGGGATGTGCTCCTGGACCTTACAACTACTCTTATCCCGGATGCATCACAGCAATTGGAAATTCAAAAATGGGTCTCTCAGTTGCAGCATCGGTGGCATGACGTTGTAGTTGCCAACGTCATCGACGCGTATCGTTCAGAACAGCATCGGTTCTTTTACAAGTCGGAGGATCACCGGCTTAGAAATGAGTTGCGGGATTTCATTGCAGGACGGCGCACTGCCCGACCAAACACGGGGTACCCCTTTGAAGGACAACATTTATCCGTGGTGGCCTGGGGAAATGATCCAAAGGGTACCATCGACCTCGCCGCCACGCTGATCAACAGCGAAGTGCCTTTGGTACTCGAAAGCACCGGCGGAGCCTTTCTGGGCTGGTTGGCGGTAAAGGATGGACAGAATGCCGACGCGCAAGTCATTGAAGGGGACTTTCCGGACGGTGCACATTTGGCTCTAGGGTCCATTGATAAGGGGTTCTCCGGTTTCCGGCGCAGTCACCAGCGTGCTTGGAGGGCTTATAAAGTTGGCCGCTTGACCGGCGCACGGATAACCCGGTACACGGACGTGGCTCTCGAAGCTGTCTTCGCTACAAATATGCAGGCGGTGCGTGACTTGGTCTTGCAGCAGTTGGGCCCTTTGCTTGCTGACCCCCGCAAAGACATACTTTGCGACACTCTCCGGGCCTATTTCTCTGCTGGTTGCAATGCCGTAGCGGCTGCAGCAGCACTCCAGGTTCATGAGCGCACCGTTGCCTACCGGCTCAGATCCATTGAAGAACGGCTTGGCATAAGCGTTGCAGAACGTCATGTCGAGCTCCTCGTAGCCCTACGACTTTATGGCTTGCTGAAGTCAATCGCCGAGACCGACATCCTGTAGCGAACGGGAGGGTCAGGGCTGGTTCGTCGCGGGATTGTCTGTTCTAGATAGGTCGGGGTGTTGATTTGTCCCATGACGCAGAGCGCAAAGTCATACCAAAGGGGCAAAGTGGTGACATGAACAATGAGCGCGGCCGGCGGTACTGCCCGTGAAGCCACCTTCCTTCGATTACGTTGTTGCCGATTCGGTTGAGCATGCGCTCCGCCTGCTGGCGGACGGGGGCGATGACGCTAAAATCATCGCCGGCGGTCAGAGTTTAGTCCCGCTCCTAAATTTCCGGATGTCCCGCCCGTCCCTTTTGGTTGATATAAACCGCGTTCCCGGTTTGGCAAACATCAGGAAATCAGATCAAACCATTGCGATTGGCGCGCTGACACGTCATGCGAAGCTAACAACCTCCAAAACCATTTCGCAAAACCTTCCAATCCTGTCGGAAGCGGCGGCGTGGATCGCGCACCCTCAAATTCGTAACCGAGGAACGATCGGTGGCTCCCTTGCACACGCTGATGCTGCCGCAGAGCTGCCCGTAGTCCTGCTAGCCCTTGACGCCTACGTCACCGCACAGTCTTTGCAAGGTGAGCGGAAGATTCCTCTCAAGGAACTATTGGTCTCACATTTCGTCTCAAGCATCCTTCCCGGCGAGCTCATTGTGGAGGTAAACGTACCTCAATTGCCTCACGGGAGCGGTGCTGCATTTGATGAATTTTCTCGTCGGCATGGGGACTACGCCATAGGTGGCGCTGCGTCCATCGTTACCTTGGATGAGCAGGGCAAGTGTTCGCGGGCGAGGATTACTGTCCTGGGTGGAGGGTCCACCGCCATCCGCTGCCTGGAGGCGGAGAACATCCTAATTGATAGCACTCTCTCCAGCCATGATATTGCCGCAGCTGCGCACGCCGCGGTACAGGGGCTTGACCCCGTGCCCACGGTGCATGGAAGTGCCCAATATCGCGCGCAAGTTATTCGGACAATGGTCGAACGAACCCTCGCCAAAGCACTGCACCGGGCGAGACCGACAAAGGAAAGCATGGATTACTGATGAACGCCTTTCGCCTCACGGTTGAAGTAAACGGAGTCACCCACGCAACGGACGTCGAGCCTCGTAGGCTCCTTGCGGACTTCCTACGAGACGACCTGCACCTCAGGGGTACACGAGTAGGCTGCGAACACGGCGTATGCGGTTCCTGTACTGTCCTATTGGATGGTCAGCCCGTTCGATCCTGCACCGTGCTGGCCGTACAGGCCAATAATTCCAGGATTGAAACGGTCGAAAGCCTGCAGAAGGACGGACAGCTTCACCCGCTGCAGAGGTCGTTTTCCAAGTGCCATGCCCTGCAGTGCGGATTTTGCACGTCAGGGTTCTTGATGACGCTCAAGCCTCTTTACGATGACGAAGACGTCACCCTCGATGCGACATCTGCTCGTGAAGCTATCTCGGGAAATATTTGCCGATGTACCGGATACCAGCAAATTGTGGAAGCGACAGTCGATGCCTTCCATTGCAGAGATCACAACGACTGACGAGGATCTGGGCCCCTTCGCTGCTCTACTTGTAGACCGCCAGCCTTAACCATGGCAATTCCCGCGCCGATCGCGCGAGTATTTTGCGATTGACCTTCAGAAATCCCATGGGGGGTCTGTATGAATACAGAATTTCGAAAGTGATGATGCAACAGCACTTGATGAAGCGCGATGACGACACGGCCGGACCGAACCAACCGAGCGAGGGGCGCTGGCAAGCAGCTTCTTTGCAGAAGATACTTGTCAGCGCGGCGTCCGCATATCGAGATCCTGAGCATGTCTCGATGTGGGAATCCTGGCCTCATGGCTGAGTGTCTATAGAAGGGTACAAGAACGAAAATGAGCTGAAGCTGGTTATCCGGCACCCGCCAACACGAGCGCCAGGCTAAACAGCACTATTTGGCCTTCATGTTTCCGGGCCAGACACGACTCCTCCTGGCTCGGAATTCACCGTCCATGAAAGGCTGCGGGGAATGCAGCATCTGCATTCCCCGCAGCCTTCTTACAGTGACACTACTCCGGACAGATTGGATGTCTGCCGCGGCGCCCTCACCGGTCAAGCGAACTTGGCCCCGGGGGTCTCTATCGCGTGATGATTCTCGTCTTGAGCCCGATGACCGCATTACGCGGTTTGCAGGGTGTAATCCTGCGCACTGTCGACAAAACCACGTACCGCTGTGCAGGTGGGTCAAGACGGGCCTGCAAGATATTCTTTGATGCTTGAGCTCACATATCCTCGCCGG
The DNA here is from genome assembly GCF_000281065.1 of Arthrobacter sp. M2012083. Lineage (GTDB taxonomy): Bacteria > Actinomycetota > Actinomycetes > Actinomycetales > Micrococcaceae > Arthrobacter. The sequence continues at coordinate 58,108 of NZ_AKKK01000058.1, read as the reverse complement.
GTTGCATCCGCAGGCCGCCACCGTGGACGAAACCGGCAGCGGCGCCGTAGAGATCGTCCGAAACTGTCAGTCAACAAGGCGAGAAACATTTCCGCGGTCGCCTGCCGGCATTATGGGTGGCGCAGCAAGACAGTCGAACGAAGTTGTGAAGCCTGCGGTCTGCCTTGTCGCAGGTACTCATGCGTCCCAGAGGGCGGGAGTGGTGGAGCTGACCCTGCTCCCAGAGGGCGGGGGATGAGTCCAATGGGCAAACCAGTTCCCGTAGACCTCGTTCCTGCGGCGTAGTGTTTTATTCCAGCGGAGATTTAACGCCAGGTAGGGCACTGGATTCCGACGGCCAATGTCCGGCCAGTCATCCGGTGAGGCATACGGCCGACGATTTGAGCAAGATGCTGTCAGGTGCGCTATACCGAGGCTGTCGCCCCAGTTCCACTCCACCACAGTGTCAGTCCAGGGCTTCTGTTCGAAGAACGGACTAATCCCGAATAAGAGCCATGGTCAGCACCCTAGGCGAGGTACCGGTCACTTCCCGATAGATGGTCCTTGAAACGGCCCAGATATTTGCTTGTGTCCAACGAGCTCTGGAAGAGACAGTTGCGCTGTCCCTACAGCCGGCTTCGATGGTCATAGGTCGCTTGGCACTTGGACCGCGCTACTTGCCTTAAGCGCGACGCGAAGCTCCGTGTCCCGTTCGCGCATTCCTGCGCGGACGGCGTCGGCAAAATCGTGAATTCCCTGAGTAATGCCGGCTACTGCCCGCTCTAGGCCTTCATGCCCCAATCCGGACTTTTTTTCATCCACCTTCCGAAGGGCAATGATTCCAATAGCCACACCGATTCCCATCCAAACAAGTCGTTTCATGCTTCTCTCCGGAACTCAGCGGCTTCGGCGGCCGGTGGCGGGTTTGGAGTGATTCACCAAGGCCGTTCTGACACCGTGACTAAAAGCCAATACCTTGATCAACGGTGACCCTATACTGGCAGCGAAGAGAGAGGACAGGGCGGAGACGTTGGCGCTGGCGTCAGAAACGTTAGTCGCTATGGTGTCCACCTTCTTGAGTTGGTGGTGTGTGGTGGTCACAATAGCTGTCACCTCATCCAACATCGGTGCGGTGCCGTCACTTAATGATCTGACTGCCATTCGCACCTCGTCGAGTACCTGGCCTAGCTTCATAATGGGCACCGCCAACAGCAGGACAAGGAGTGCAAAGACCCCAGCGGCAATCAGCCCGGCGATAGCACCAACAGACATAGATTCATCTCCAACAAGATTGATGTGTGAGCACAAAGGTGCCCGCAATGACGGGGAAAGAGTGGCGCTGAAAGCGCTGGCCTTGGTGCCGGCGAATCCTAAGGCAACAAGGCGAGACAGCAGCCTTTTACGCACCAAAGCCACCTGGTTAGCCTGAAACCTGATGGCAGCGTGCCACGAGAGAATCGGCCGATACTTACGGCTCCTGCCAGACACCCGCTGGAGCAGGAGAAACAGGCGTTGGGCACCGTAGCGGCACCAAGTTATGCGAAATACCCTGTATCAAGTCCTTGAACCAAAATCCGATGACCACGAAGCCCAAGCGGGGCGACCCTTGACAACCAGAAGGCCACCGGCCGCCATTCCTAACGGCCGGTGACGTTCATCAGACTCAGTGCAACTGCTTGCTGTCGTGGTTGCAGCAGGCGCCGGCGTCAACCCGTACGCTGCAGACGGTCACCTGTATCTGGGAGGTACCGCTTGCCTTAGTAATGCTGTCTTGGGCCGAAGTCATCCGAGAGCGCCGAGGAATGCATAAGTGAGGCTGCAGGTTCTACGAATGCAGAATTGCGTTCACCGCGCATTCAGCGGTTTCCAGTGCGCCTTCAATATATCCGGGGAACTCTAACGAAACATCGGAACCTACGAAATGAATCCGGCCAGCGGGCTCTCCAAGTTCCTTATGCACTCGACTAAATTGTCCCACGCGCGGTGCTACCCAGGGCCCTTCGAAAAGCGGGTCTGCGATCCAGTCGTGGTAGTCGATACCCAGAACTTCAACCTCCGGCAAGTAGTAAAGCACCGCGTCCTTGACTGCGCCGATATCGGTCGGATCGAAGGATCCTGAGTCCGTGAAAGCCACCAACAGTCGTTCGCTTTCCGACACCTCGCAATAATCGTAGAGAGTGGGAAATATTCCGTCTCCGACGCATTCAATTCCTGCCTCGGCTCCACGCACGTGGATAAGAATTTTCAGACCCTGACCACCATGCCCTTCCTCGATTACTGACCTGCGCCGTTCAGGAAGTGCGGGGGTGAAAACGATCCTTCGCCAAGTGTTCATTGGAGTAGCAACAATCACGGAATGAGCCTGGAAGGCATGCCCATCCTTGACCGTCACGTTCACTACATCGCCAGACTGGTCTATTCCGGTCACGACAGTCTGCAGTCTGATTTCAGGAATTTCTTGGCTCATTGCATCGACAAGGTCAGCGGAACCATTGGAAAAAACTTCATCCAGCGAGAGAACAACACCTAGGATGCTGTAGTGATGCGCTGCAACAAGTTGCAGCATCCAAAGCGCGGATGCTTGGTCAGCCGGCTGGCCAAGCATGTTCCATGCCCAAGCGAGCAAGAACTGCCTAGAAACAGGGGGCAAATCGAGTTTGTCAACATACTCGTTCAGTGGGATGTCCAGGTCCTCAAGGTCCTGGTTTTCCAATCCCTTTTCCAGATCTATCCTGTGCGCATCACGCAGCAATGTGTAGGTGGCTGCTTCCACCGCAACTGCTTCTGAGCCAGGAATAGGAAATGCCTGGTCTACTGCGGTCGGTCCAAGGCGATGCCTAAACGAGGTGAACTCGCTTGCAGCTGCAGTGGGAATTCCATACCGGTCCAATTCAGCTGCCAAACGCGGGTGGTGCTTCCGGTGAAGGTATGCTCCACCGATCTCGACCCGCAGGCCAGGTACATTCCGGGACTCCCGGGAATACGCCCGTCCTCCCAGACGTTCACCGCCTTCAAGCAGAAGTACCTTCTTGCCGGCGTTGGTAAGATCGCGTGCTGCTTTCAGCCCGCTGAAACCCCCACCAACCACAATCGCGTCATACAAAGTTTTCCTTCTTTCAAGTTTCTAGCTCGGGCGCTTTGAGCTGCATCAAAGATGCAGGAGCAATGCGTTACTCCCTGTCCATAGGGCCGCGATCAAGCGCGGGTACCCCTGCCCGTTCCCATAGCTCTGACCAGTCCTGGGGGCCCTGCAGGTCAATGATGCCTTTCGTTGCACGAACAACCTTCTCCGGAGTGGCAGGGAGTTCATAGAGGACAGAACCAAACGGAGATAGCGCATCATTTACGGCGTTCAGCACCGCAGCCGGCGCCGAAATCAGACCCGACTCCCCCATGCCCTTCACCCCAGATGCTGTCATCACGGACGGTGTTTCAATGTGCCTGATTTCAAATGGCGGGGAAACATCCATAGTCGGCGTCTGGTAATCCAGGAAAGATGTCGTAGACAAGTTTCCTGCGTTGTCATAAGCCAGCTGTTCGAAGAGGCCCATACCAATTCCTTGTACGACCCCACCTCGAATTTGACCTTCAACAATTGTGGGGTTGATAATAACGCCGCAGTCCTCTACAGAATGAACCTTTTCGACTTTCACAAATCCGGTGACAGGATCCAGTTCAACAATAAGGGCATGGCCGCCGTTCGAAAACATCGGCCGGGATGTGTCCCACGCCTTCGTGAACTCCAAACCAGGTTCAAAACCGGCGGGCCACTTGGATGAGTCCCAGTAGACTGCCATGGCCACGTCGGCGATGCTCACTCGTGATTCCGCAGCGCCTATGACGGACGCGAAGCCGTCTTCCAAAACGATATCTTCCTCAGAAGATTCGAGCATGTTCGCAGCTACGGCCACCAGTTTCTGTCGAATGGCATAAGCTGCACGGTTGACGCACCCGCCCGCGATGACAGCCGCTCGGCTTCCAATGGTACCGCTGCCATAGGCCCCCTTGGTGGAGGTCCCCGCATCGACACTGATCGATTCAAAAGGAATACCCAACACGTCCGCCGCTACCTGAGCGAGCGTGGTTTGATGGCCCTGACCCTGTGAGTTCAATCCCGATGTTATAGTGACCGACCCGGTTGAATCCATCTTGACGGTAGCCGTGTCATGAAATACATCCGTTGCGCCGTGAGCCTGCATCATGCCGGTGCTCTCGCCGCTACTTTCGACGAAAACGCTGATTCCCAGCCCTAGGTACTTTCCGGCTTTGCGGGCTTCATCCTGTCGCTTAAGAAAGGCCGGGTAATCGACCATTTCTTCCAACGCATCGATTACTTCAAGAAAGGATCCCTCCTCATAAACGACGCCCTGGGGATTTGTCCAGGGGAACTCCCTGACAACATTCCGTCTCCTGATTTCAAAAGGAGACACCTTCATCTTTCGCGCCAAATCATCCATGAGGGATTCTCTGGCAAGAGTTCCCGCCGTGTAACCAACGCCACGGAAGGCACCCATGGGGCACTTGTTGGTAACGGCCCCCTCGTAGACGTACTCAGCGGCCGGGATATCGTATACACCAGTTGGCGTGACTGCGGCGGTCGCCCAGCATTCCACAGCCATGGTCTGCGGGGGCATGTGGTAGGCGCCTCCATCAACTAAGGCATGCGTACGAACGCCGGTTATTCGTCCTTCAGCGTTGGCCGCATATTGGATCGTGACGAACTGTTCGTGGGCGTGTGAGCCCGCCAGAAGATTTTCCCGGCGATCCTCTACCCATTTCACCGGCGTCTTCAGGTGCTTCGAGGCCAAGGGCATGAGCATTTCCTCAGGAAATACGTGCGCCTTCTGACCAAAGCCTCCACCCGTATCGGGAGAAATGACCTCACTTCGGGACTCATCGAAACCAAGAAAGAGGCTGAGGCACATTTTTACGTAATGGGGCATCTGCGTCGACACCCAAAGTTTAAGCCGGTCCTCAGTCCATTCGTAGTCCGCTAGGCACCCCCTTGTCTCCATCGGTGCGGCGGCCACCCGACCAGGGTGATACAGGGCGGAAACCACATGCTCAGCATTGCTAAAAGCCTCATCCACGTCCCCAAAAGAAGCCCGCCCGCGAATGCCTACATTGTCGGGGCGTTCGCCATTCGCTACGGGGCCCCCTTGAATCGACTTGCGCGGGTCAAGCACTACCTCGAGGTGCTCAAGCTCAAGGCCTACAAGATCACAGGCATCTTCTGCAGCCGCTCGCGACTCGGCGACTACCAATACAACCGGTTCTCCAACGTAACGTACGACGTCCTTGGCCAAGAGCGGCATGGTCATAGCTTCGCATCCCTCAGCGGTGTACTGCGCTTCGATGCCGGCGCAGTATTGCTCAATGTCGGCGGATGTCCAGACAAGGTGAACGCCAGGCATTTCTGAGGCGGCCGACGTATCAATGCCGGTTATTTGAGCATGAGCAGCAGGGCTGCGCACGAAACAAGCATGCAGTTGGCCGTCGACGTTGATGTCGTTCAGGTACTTCCCGCGCCCGGTCAGAAGTCTTGCGTCCTCAGTTCGCGGAACTCGCTTACCGATGACGTTTCTTGTTATGGGAGGAGAGTAATAGTGTGGGTTATCCATTTTTGTTTCCAATCTGGCCCGCTGCGTCCAGGACGGCCTCAACAATTGTCTGGTAGCCGGTGCAACGGCATAAGTTACCGGAAAGAGCCTCGATAACTTCCTCTTTTGTCGGGCTTGGGTTTGCCTCGAGCAACTCCGTAGCCGACATGAGGAAGCCTGCAGTGCAAAAACCGCACTGGAGGGCGTGGTGCCTTTTGAAAGCTTCCTGAAGCGGGCTGAGGGCTCCGTCCGATAGGTCCTCGACGGTCCGTATGCTCCTCCCATCGCCCTGAGCGGCAAGAGTCAGACAAGATCGTACGGCTGCCCCGTCCATGAGTATCGTGCACGCACCGCAAACCCCGTGTTCACATCCGAGCTTAATACCCGTAAGTTTTTGGTCATTCCTCAGGTGGTCGGCCAGAGTTTCCCGCGCGTCCACTGCAACAGTGCGGCGACGTCCGTTTACTTCCACGTCTATTTCGACGCGATCTGATGGCGATGGTGTTGTCACGTACGTGCTCCTGCTTCAACTATGGTGCGGCGGATCAGCTCCTGCACCAGGCCATGCCGATATTCGGCCGATCCGTGGATGTCTGAGATATACGAGAGCGATTTCGCTCCAGCTTCTGAAGCGGCTTCAGCCCTTTCCGGTGACAGTTCGGATCCGTTGAGGACGTCTTCTGCATCGGGCACTCGTTGTATTTTGCCGACAGCGCCTCCTACGGCAATCCGGACATCAGAAATTCGCGAATCCGCAGTCGATAGAACGACTGCGACATTGGCGAGCCCATAGTCCCCGGATCGCCTGGCGAACTCCCCGTAGCCCCAGCCATTGGGCCGTGACGGTATCCAGACATCAGTGATGATCTCATCAGCGGCCAGGCTTGTCATGTACGGACCGACGAACAAGTCATCGGCCTCAATGGTGCGACGTCCTCTTACGCTTTGGACTTCCACCATTCCGTTGAGGGCAAGCAACACGAGCGGCCATTCCCCTGCTGCATCGCCATGGGCCAAGGAACCACCCAGGGTCCCCCGATTCCTGATCTGGGGATGGGCTATGTGGCGACCAGCTGCCGCCATCATTGGCAGGTGCTTGGCAACGGCAGGCGAATTTACGATTGTTGCATGGGTGACCATAGGCCCGAAGCGGACGTAGTCTCCGACTTCTTCCAGTCTAGTCAAGCCAGGAACGTTCCCGAGGTCTATAACGACGGACGGTTGGGCTAGTCGCATAGCCATGACAGGTAAAAGACTTTGGCCTCCGGCAATGATCTTGGAGTCCTCGTCGGTTGACAGTAGATCGCAGGCATCTTCAATAGATGCAGGTGATGCGTATCTGATAGCAGGTAGTTTCATCCTTCACTCCCTCGAATGACCTTCATCTTCCCCTACTCGCCGGGGCTTCTTGCATGACATGGAAGAACAACTCCATCGCACCATTTGTCGAAGTGCGCATAAGGAGCACCACGTCCGACATTCGGGGATAGACCGGGCAGAGGTGCGCAGGACAATGGTTCCATTTGAACGTCGTGAACCGTTTCATTAGGCACGTCTGGACGGGCATTCCTGGGTCCCTTGGGTTCTTTCCCGGCACAGCCTGTTAGAGCGCCGGTTAATTCACCAGCCGGAAGCCGCGGTGCGGCTTTGTCGCATGCCATTTGCGCCCGTCACCGGAGGAAGTAGCTGTCTACCCAGCACCCTCTGAGGAAGGTACGAGTACTGATACTCCTGAGGTAGACACCAAGCGAGCCTCTCTTGTTGGGCAACCATTGGAAGTCCACAAAAAGCCCCGGCAGCAACTAGTTGTATTGACCTGAGAGGTTGGTGACGCGGCTGGCTGGCGTCTGACCTTTGAGCGCAGTGGCGGCTCGATGGTGATTGTAGGCATGGAGCCAGTCGGGGAAAGCAGCAACCCGCTCGGCTTCTGAGCGGTAGGGGCGGATATAGGCCCATTCCTCGAGCATGGTGCGGTTCGGGTCCCTCCTCGAGGTAGCGCTTCGCCCAACGTTCAGCGGTCGGGACCGAGACCGGAAACCGCTCCGCGGCACGGCGCAGGCTCCAGCACTGATCAACAACGCACTGCGCGAGCTGCAACCGGCCACGAGGAGTGAGGAAAGCGTTAGGGTGGGACACGAAGACCTCCGTGTGTGGAAAAGGACTCTAGACAAGCCCCACTCCACCCGGAGGTCTTCTTCATGTCACCAAACCACGCCGAGCGTCACTAACGTCCGTGGTCAATACAACTCCAAAGATCCACAGGCTGCCTCTTCATCAGGGCTAGGGTCCAAGTAGCTATCGACGATCCTTAACTACGGCGTCGTGCGTAAAGCAGGCCTTCAGTGGAGTTCACTCAGACAGTTACTCTCGGTAACAGCGAGGTGTCGGCCGGATGCACGAGGACAGAACCGGCTTATCCCCCAGCGAAGGGGGGCAGTACGTCAACCACGTCGTCCGGCCCCAGCACCGTCGCCTGGTTGCGGACGGCAACCTCATTGAGAAGGAAGCTGCACCGCGCCAGGATCCGGGGGAGCGGAGGAGTGCCAGCCGGAGGTTCCGGCCGCTGCACAGACTGGATGGCCTCCAAAAGCCCGGCCACGGTTGTTCCCTCCGGCAGGTCGAACTTCTCTTCCTCAAGTCCCGCAGCAGCGCGAGCGGCAGCGAAGTAACGTACGTTCATAACAGGTCAGCCTCCGATGGCGCTCATGCTGCGGTCCGGTTGGACGAAGTCCGGAGCGTCAAGTCCCACGTGGTCCATGCCGTGGGCCTTTGGCTTGAGCCACATCGCATCCTGCCACCGGCGAGCCAGATCATCATCGGAGGCGCCCGAACGCAGGAGCCCCAGCAGGTCGAACTCCTCCCGGGAGAACAGGCAGCTCATGATCTTGCCCTCGGCAGTAATCCTGGTACGGCGGCAATCGGAGCAGAACGGCTCCGTAACAGACGCGATGATGCCAACCGTCCCAAGCACGGGACCGAGCCCGGCACCGGACCCCGCCACCCGGCGTCGTACCTCAAACCGCTCGGCCGGGGCACCGTCCCGTGCCCGCGGGTCCGGGGTGAGGACAAAATCAGTGGACAACAGATCGCGGATCTCCGCCGCGGTAATCATGTTGCGCCGGGTCCAGCCATGGTCGGCGTCCAGCGGCATCTGCTCAATGAACCGCAACTCGTAGCCGCGCTCCACTGCCCACGTCAGCAGCGAAGGAGCTTCAGCGTCGTTGATCCCCCGCATCAGCACCGCATTCAGCTTGACCGGGCCCAGCCCGGCTGCCCACGCCGCATTCACCCCTGCCAGGACCTGGTCCAGGAACGGCCGACGGGTCAGCTTGGTGAAGGTCTCCTCATGAAGCGAATCCAGCGACACGTTGATCCGGGTCAGCCCGGCAGCCTTGAGCGGCGCAGCCTTCTTGGCGAGCCCCACGCCATTGGTGGTCATGGAAATCGGCAGCTCAGGATGGTTGCGGCGCAACTCCGCGATGATGTCCACCAGGTCGTGCCGCACCAGCGGCTCGCCGCCGGTAAGCCGCAATTCCCGGACCCCCAGGCGCCCCACGCCAATCCCGACAATCCGGACGATCTCCGAAGCCGACATCACCGCCTGCTTGGACAACCACTCAAGCCCCTCGGCCGGCATGCAGTACGTGCAGCGGAGGTTGCATTTATCCGTCAAGGACAGCCGCATGTCCGTGGCACGGCGGCCGTAACGGTCCACCAGCCCGACACCCGCGTCTGCAGACCGAGCGGCGGGCACGGACAAGCCTGCGCCCTCCCGGGGTTGCGGTATGCCTAGCTGGACAGTCATGAATTCAGGCTACGCGAAAGCAGGCCAGGTGCGTTTGTGCTGGAACTGACAATTGCGGCAGCCAGTTGTGGCAAGTAGCTATAGCCCGAAGCGCCGCTTTCCTGCTGGAATCATTTTGCACTCAGGAGAACACGTTTGCGCGGTGCGGCGGACGGAAGGCGCACACGAAAACAACAGAGTTTGCTTATCGTCAATAGCTTTGTCGGAAATAAATCAGGTTGGCATGGCCGAGCAGGACCGACAAAATCTCCCGAAGGCAGGACATGCAAAGGCAACCCGAAAGCAGGACATGCAAAGGCAAGAAGAGCAGCTGACCGGACTGGCTGGCAAGCGGCCCGGCGTGGGGACCATTGGAAAGTCACTGCCGGAACATGAACACCGAAGCGTTTCAGTACACAGGCAGGCAATCAGGGATGTTCTCTTTCCGCTGTTGACCCCACCGCGGGTGGAGCGAATACCTCTAATGCAAGCAATGGGACGCGGCCTGGCCGAAACCATACATGCACCGACAAACTTGCCGCCCTTTACTAACTCCCAAATGGATGGCTATGCGGTTAGATCCCGCGACACAGGAGACGGCCAAGGAGGTTTGCGTGTGGCAGCGCCCATCCCGGCGGGCGCAGTACCGGCCCCATTGGCTGGAGGGACGGCTGCTCCAATCATGACGGGGGCTTTAATACCCGATGGAGCCGATGCTGTCGTCCCCGTTGAGCGCGCAGAGCCAAACCATTTCCCTCCTCCCGGTTTGGATGTGACAGTGCGGCTTCCTGAGATAGCCGCCGGAACGTACATCCGCAGCGCCGGCAGCGATATAGCTACAGGCGAATGCGCGCTGTCCGCTGGAACCGTTCTAGGCCCGCGTCAGCTTGGTCTGCTCGCCGCGTTGGGCATCACTGAAGTAGTTGTTAATCAGAAGTTGACGGTGCTGCTGGCTACCACTGGGGACGAGGTCCTTGAGCCCGGAGAGAAACTCGCCCTGGGCAAGATTTTCGATGCAAATAACACGCTCTTGCAGTCCTCTATGCTTCAGGCGGGGCTCAACGTCATCAGGGCCGGGATAGTCAAGGATGAACCGGGGGCTCTCTCGAAACTCTTGAGAAGCCATACCGCGCATGTCGACCTGATTGTGACCAGTGGCGGCGTGAGCGCTGGTGCCTACGAGCCCGTTAGACAGGCCATGATAGATCATGACGTTGAGTTTTCGCATGTAGCCATTCAACCTGGCGGTCCTCAAGGAGTCGGCACCTTCGAGGGGATTCCAGTCCTCGCATTCCCCGGGAACCCGGTGAGCTGCTTTGTCTCGTTTGAGATGTTCCTGCGTCCCCTCATCAGCGAAATGTTTGCAGCGCCCACACCTCGACTCTCCTTCCGCGCCCCCCTTTCGCATCCCCTGACGTCACCCCCAAAAAAGCACCAGGTCAGAAGGGGCGTCCTCTCAGCGGACGGCACTATACGACTGGAGGGCGGCGAAGGTTCCCATTTGCTGGGAGCACTTGCACGCTCGAACGTTCTGGTGCACATCCCAGAGGGAATTTCGGAACTGGCCAAGGGATCGGAAGTGGAGGTATGGGCGGTATGAGGCTGGAAAGTTGGTCTCCAGGCCTCACCCACCTGCGAACGGACGGCACTGCCCACATGGTCGATGTATCAGAAAAAGTTGAGTCCACCCGGGAGGCGACAGCTACGGGAACAGTTCGTACAACTCGTGAAGTTCTGCTGCTGCTCACATCAGACGGATTGCCCAAGGGTGACGCCCTGGCCGTGGCCCGGATCTCGGGCATCCTGGCGACTAAGAAGACGTCCGAATTGATTCCGCTGTGCCACCCCCTGCCTGTTTCTCAGGCGACTGTCGACTTCGTGCTCGGGTCTGACAGGGTGCAGCTCTTTGCAACCGTGAAAACACGCGGTGTGACAGGTGTAGAGATGGAAGCACTGACTGCAGTGAGCGTCGCCGCTTTGAACCTTTACGACATGTTCAAGGCTATTGATAAGCACGCTGTTCTCACCGACATTCGAGTACTGGCTAAGAGTGGCGGCAAGAGTGGGGATTGGGACCTGGGAACCTATGAGGAGAGAGCGTGACTGCAAACACCAGTGGACTTATCGGACGAGGGGACTGCCATCTATTGAGAGGACGGAAATGAGCGCTGTCCAGCCTAGGGGTACCGGGGAATCCGCCACCGGAGGGCAGTCAATGAGGCAAGCCTTTGCCGTCGTCCATTCCGCGCTCAGCGATCAGCCAATTTCCGTCGACGTGGCCATTGCGGCTGTGGATTCACGTACGTCTGGAGCAGTGGTGAGTTTTTGTGGAGTGGTGCGCGATCACGACGGCGGCAAAGCAGTCGACCGACTTAGCTACACCGCTCACCCCACGGCACACCAGGCCCTAAGCGACGTCTTGGAAGCGGTTGCTGCCAAGTACTCGTTCAGTGACGAGGCGGAGGAAGGCGTTCCCGTGCGAATCTGGGCGGCGCATCGTGTGGGCGCACTCCAAATTGGGCAAGCGGCACTCGTTTGTGCTGTAGCCGCCGGACACCGGGGACAGGCATTCGCCGTGTGTTCGGAACTGGTTGACCGCATCAAGGAAGAGGTACCCATTTGGAAGGAACAGTTCTTTTCCGATGGAACCGTGGAATGGGTCGGTGCCGGTGTCGCAGGTTGATTTATTCCGCTTATGCACCGGCGCGCTGCTGGCCGCAGGCGTCGTTGCAGCAGGACTGGCTGCTTGCGTTAACTCCACCCCGGACAAAGCCCCGAGCGCGAGCACGGACGGACGCAAAGCGGCCGCCAGCTCCGTGACGGTTTACGCTGCCGCGTCGTTGAAGTCGCCCTTCACCGAGATCGCTTCCAAGTTCGAGGCCGCCAACCCGGGCACGAAGGTTACGCTGAACTTCGCTGGGTCCTCAGCCCTGGTCTCGCAGATCACCCAAGGCGCTCCGGCCGACGTATTCGCCTCCGCCGACAGTAGGAACATGGACGAGCTTTCCGCCGCCGGCCTCATTGACGGAACGCCGACCAACTTCGCCACGAACGTCCTGACGATAGCAGTTTCGTCAGCGGACCCGGCATCGATTTCATCCTTCGCGGACCTGGCGAAGCCGGGCATCAAAGTTGTTGTCTGCGCACCGCAGGTTCCTTGCGGCGCCGCCACACGGAAGGTGGAAAAGGCTGCCGGAACGACATTGATGCCTGTCAGCGAGGAATCCTCCGTTGCCGATGTCCTAGGCAAGGTCACCTCCGGGGAAGCCGATGCCGGCTTGGTCTATGTCACCGATGTCAAGACCGCGGGCGATAGGGTCAAGGGCATCACGTTCCGCGAGTCGGACCAGGCCGTGAACACATATCCGATCGCCGCTATGGGCAGCAGCAAGAACAAGGAACTGGCCAATGCCTTCATCGCCATGGTCACCGGCAGCGAAGGCAAGAGGGTCCTCGGTGACGCCGGTTTCGGTGCCCTGTAGGAAACGCTGGACAGCCAGCAAGACAAACGGGCAGAACACCGGCTACACCGGTTTCCCGCCGTGGGTTTTCGCCCTCGCGGCAGCAGGAGGGCTGTTTGTCCTGCTGCCGCTGGCCGCGATGGTGGCCAGGATCAACTGGGGGCAGTTCATCCCGCTCATCACGTCGGAATCCTCGCTGACGGCGCTCGGCCTTAGCCTGCGGACGTCGGCTGCTGGCACGGTGCTGTGCATCGTCTTCGGGGTACCGCTGGCGTTCGTCCTGGCCCGTGCCAGCTTCCCCGGCCAGCGCCTGCTCCGGGCGTTCGTGTTGCTGCCCCTGGTCCTGCCCCCCGTCGTCGGCGGCATCGCGCTGCTTTATACTTTTGGCCGCCAGGGCCTGCTCGGGCGAACCCTGGAACTAGCGGGGATGCAGATCGCGTTCTCGACCACCGCCGTCGTCCTCGCGCAAACGTTCGTGGCGTTGCCGTTCCTGGTGGTCAGCCTCGAGGGTGCTCTGCGCACCGCCGGCATCAAGTACGAGGCGGTCGCGGCGACCCTCGGCGCCCATCCCACGACGGTGCTGCGTCGCGTCAGTATCCCGCTGGTGTTGCCCGGTATCGCCTCCGGATCCGTGCTGTCCTTCGCACGCTGTCTGGGCGAATTCGGCGCCACCCTCACCTTTGCCGGCAGCCTGCAGGGTGTCACCCGCACCCTGCCGTTAGAGATTTATCTTCAGCGCGAAACGGACGCCGATGCCGCTGTCGCGCTTTCCCTGCTGCTGGTGGCGGTGGCGGTAGCCGTCGTCGGGCTTTCCCGCCCCCGGCCCCGGCCGCTGGCGGAAGAGGCGGAATCAGAATGACCCTGGACTTCAACGCCTCGCTGCGCGCGCGCAACTTCAACGTTGCCTTCACAATGGAGGCCACGGAAACAGTCGCCGTGCTGGGTCCCAACGGGGCAGGCAAGTCGACGCTTCTCGGGATCCTCGCCGGGCTCATCCGCCCGGATAGCGGGAACGCCATGCTCGGCCGGAAACGGCTGTTCAAGCTCGACGGAGGCACTAACCACTTCCTGCCGCCTCATACCCGGGGAACGGCACTGCTCGCCCAGGAACCGCTGCTGTTTCCGCACATGAGCGTGCTGGAGAACGTAGCCTTCGGGCCGCGGGCGGCCGGCGCGAACCGGTCCAAAGCTCTGCAGACGGCACGGCACTGGCTTACAGAAGTGGAAGCCGCGGGGTTCGCCGATCGGCGGCCCGGCCAGCTCTCAGGGGGCCAGGCGCAGCGCGTCGCCATCGCGCGTGCCCTGGCTACGGACCCCGAGCTGCTGCTGCTCGATGAACCCATGGCGGCCCTCGATATTCACGCCGCTCCTATGCTGCGTCGCCTTCTGAAGCGTGTCCTAAGCAACCGCCGTGCCATCATCATCACGCACGATGTCCTGGACGCGCTCGTGCTCGCCGACCGGGCCATCGTCCTCGAAGGCGGGAGGATCACCGAGGAAGGCCCCACCCGCCGGGTTCTGGAAAAACCGCGCAGCAAGTTCGCTGCCGGACTCGCGGGCATGAACCTGCTCCCCGGAACCATCACCGGCTATGGGCTCACATCCGACGGCGGACTGGACATTACCGCGCATCCCGAGGACGGGGCCGTCCCCGGCCAGAACGGCGTCGCCGTCTTTTCGCCGACCGCAGTTTCGGTCTTCCCGAGCGCCAAGCACGGAAGCCCTCGGAACTCGTTCGCCGTGAACATCACAGAGCTGGAACCCCAAGGCGACCAGATCCGCGTCCACGCAGGCGGCCTGTCCGCAGACATCACCCCGGCGGCCTCGGCAGACCTAGGGCTCATGCCCGGGATGACCGTCTACTTCGTCATCAAGGCCACGGCCATAGCCGTCTATCCGGCGTAGCACACAAGACATGCAAAAGCCCCGTCTTCTCCCCGCCACAGTGCTGCTCCTATGCGATGGCGACACGCTCCCAGAGAGTACGCCTGCGGTGAGTAATGGCGCACAACACCGGCACTAAGCGCGGCAAGGTACGGCTATATCTTGGCTGCTGGTCCTTCCGTTTCAGACAACTGCCTTCAGAGAACGGAGTCGATCACTTCATGGTCTGCCTTCGCGGTCGCCGCAGGACCCGTTACTCCGCCGCATGAAAGCCCCACCTGCATGACCCTTAGCCTGTTAACGATCTCTCGGCTCCCTGACGGAGGCTTTGATGTCAGCTGACGGTGATAGTGCCCTTTTGCCGTAAAGAAATATTGATGGCCGCTATGAGAGGAAGGAGGCGCCGCGGACCTCTTCAAGTCGCACGGCTCGATTCCGACGTTCGGCGGAAAAACCTCAGGTGTCTCCGAATCCATCGAATTGAACGGCGCTCTCTCCGCTCCCCTTCAGCGGGGATGTAGAAGTCCGGATCTGTGCCCCCGCGAGGAAGATAGACCTCCTCACACGGCGCTGGAAACGACGTTGCTGGTTTCGTATCGTTAGAAGTCATCTAATCCTCCTTCGGCCCTCCCTGAAGGGCGTTCTTGATGAACCTGCGTTTCACAGGGAAATTCTGGTTGGCAATGCTCAACCTATGAACGCGCCCCCTCGACCAGTGATGGATTCACGATAGCCTCAGCGTGGCTGAGCGTCTTTAGACGCGTCCGTCATATTTGTCGTTCTGGCAGGGTCGAGGAACCCTTTACTTCCCGCCAGGTGCATGATATGCATCATTGCGGCAGGCGAAGAAAGCACCCTGTGCCGTGGCAAGAGCTCGTCACATCTGCCTTTTACGTGAGCTATTTATGGATTCTTGCGAGTCACCGGTTGGGTGAATAGGGGCTTCTCTCCCTGCCTTTGCCACTTGTTAACGCTTGGTTCCACTCCGGAGGCGAACTTCCCTGGACCCTTTTGGATACATCGGTGACCAGCTAGTTCGAACAGTGACTATCCAAGCGGACGACTTCCGCTACGAGAGAAGAATAATCATTGCAGGCACTCGACCGAACTCCTGGGTCTGACGACATTTCCAGCACCGTACCCGTGGAGTCAGCAGGCTGGAAAGATCACGCCCCACATCCCTGATGGCGCACGAGGTCAACGGGGACTGCTGGATGTGCCCTTACTACGTACTGACCCATTCCAAGATCAGTGACCAAGATCCCCATGTCGTTGCGTTGTGCGGCCTGAGCCACCAGATTGATGGCGGCATCAACTGCTCGCCCCTTTTCGGCACCCTCGGTTACCGTTACCTCAAGCATTCCTGGAGACCTTGAATCTTCGTTCCGGACAGTTGGGGCATCCTGCCTTCTCGGATCAGAAGCCCTGCTTTGAAGGTAAAGACCGTTGTTCGTGGCCTCCGGCATGGTAGATCCTTCTTGTCGTTGTGAGGTCGGCGGGTAATCAAACTTGCGTGATTCCTTTCGCGAGGGCCGTGCTGCCGTCAACGCCTAGCGGGCATTAGACGGGTTGGGAGAGGCTAACTGAGTGACGTGGGGGTTAGGCCCGCATTTAGCTTCAGTCCAAAGCCGGCGCGGAAGAGCGGAACCGCCATGTCGAACGGCACATCTTCCCGTGAGGCCTCGATATCGGCCATGGACGACGGAAGGTCAAAAGGAAGGCTTCCCCTGAACGCGGTACGTCCAGTAAGTGCATCCAGCAAAACCTCGTCGCTACAGCCAAACTCACCGATAATGGCTGACGCAACGCCGATAAATTGGGTGAGCACTGCCGGGCGTTCCAGGTATACCGCGAGGTAGACCGGGGCTTTTTTGGCATACGCGTCAATGCGCTCCACCGTCTCCTGGGAAAATTCGAGGGTCCCGCCATGGAAGAAGTCGCCGAGCGAGCCGCGACCGGGTTCGAAGGGCGCGTCAAGCCTCACCACAATGGCCTCAGCGTCCACGTCATTGTCAACGACAATTAGCTCGTTGCCTACATTTTGGGCTGACAACCCGTCAAGATACACACGGCTTCCGTGCCTAATGGGCAGTAAGGCCTCGTCTGCAGTGAGCAGCACCAGCGAATCTTTTTGAGCTACAACTCCTCTCTCGACGAAGACTGGCGAACCACACACTTCCAGGGTCCTTTCCAGATCCACACGCCGGTGTTCGAAGGCTCCCAGCCGAAATCTCTCACGCAGGAGCCGCAGCACTGATTGGTCGATGCGTTCTTCCGTTATGCGGCCGGAGTCGATGAGCTCCTCGATAAGGGCTGGGTTGCGGTCGCCACCAAACTGGTCCACGCCGACGTCTATTGCGATGGCAGCGCGTTCCTTCGGGTCGAGATGCTCAAGTCCCCAGCCATTTGGACCGAACGACAGCCCGCCGATCTGCTCTGCCTCAAGTAAATTCCAGTCTGTTAGAACGACGCCGTCGAAACCTAGTTCCTTTCGCAGGATGTTCTGTACAACAGGGGCATTGAATGCAAAGCCGACTTCTTCCCAGGATGTTCCCATCGGCTTCCCGTAGTACGTCATAACCTGCGATGCCCCTGCCGCAAATGCGCGCCGGAACGGGGCCAGATGCAGGTCCTGCATTCCCCCGGGGTACACCTGTTCCGGATATCGCGGATCGTGGGCGTCGTCCCCTTTGAGCTGAGGGCCTGCACCCGGGAAGTGTTTCACGACGGCAGCCACCGACTGCGGGCCCAGATGGGGCCCTCCCCGCAAGGCCTCAATGAACGCTGCGGTGAGCTCGGAGACGCGTTCGGGGTTCTCGCCAAAAGTCCCCGAACCGCGTGACCACCGTGGTTCACTGAAAATATCTGCCATAGGCCCGAGGAAGACGCGGATTCCCATGGCCAGCAATTCTTGGCGCATAGTGTCGGCGTAACTGCGGACGGTGGTAAGTTCTCCAGTCGCGGCGATTCCGGTGGTCTCCGGCCAGCGCGAAAGACTTCCTAGCGCCTGCCCGGTAAACGGATTACTACGGAAGCCATGCCGGGGGTCTGTCGAGAGGGTGACTGGGATAGCTAGCCGGGTTCCCTCGGCAATCTCCTGTAGAGTATTGTGCCATTCCGCAACGGAGAGACTGTCTTCGCCGGCGAGCACATTGAAGTGGGTGATGCCGATGTTGCCAACGTAAAGTTCCGCAGCAGCGAGTAGGCCACCATCACCTGGCGTGGTTGATGGGTGAAACATCAAGGCCGCTTTTTCAGCGACTGTCATGCGGCTGAGCAGGTCTTCTGCCCGGCGTTCTACGGGCAGGGATGGGTCACGATAATCATTCACAACGGCTCCGATCAGCGGGTCGAGCGTATGAAGAAGAGGGGCACAATGCCGAGCAACGTCAGAGCAGCGCCCACGGAGAGTAGCAGGGGGTAGTTTGGAGCTCCCCCGCCGACACGTAACAGCAGCGGCGCGATAAAGGGCATGACCGAGAAGGGCAACGTGAAGGCGATGTTGGTGACACCGAGGTCACGCGCCGCTGTGTTGGGGTCATTCATGGTGGCTACGGCCAGACCGATGTAGCCGCCATAGAGCATTCCGCCGGCGATGCCGCTCACGATGCAAACACCGATTAGGAAAGGCACGATGCCTTCCGCGAACGCGATTTGGATGGTCCCGGCTGCCATAAGCACAGCCGTCGCCGCCAGGACCAACTTCCGGCGGCCCGTGCGGTCATTGAGCCAGCCTGCTATCGGCGCGAAGATCACCGCGAGGATGCCGGGGATGACGTAGGCCAAGGTGATGACACTCGGCAGTTCCTCTTCCGGCACTGCAATCCGGTCCTGCAGGAGATAGACAGTGTATGTCGAAACAACGCCCCAGGCGCACGTAACGAGGAACATTGCTACGAGAAAGGCGCTGAAGTCAGGGGACTTCCGCGGATTCACGTAGAAGCTTCCCAGAAACTCGCGGAAGCCGAAAGGACTGATGTCCCCCCTTGCTGGCTTGTCGTCGCGCAACAGTACGAGCAGCAGCCCGCAGAACACCACTGCGACCGCAACCGGCAAACCGAACTGGGCCAGCACATTTGACGGGAACCACTGCACGAAAAAGACGCCGACGAGTATCGCCGCAGAAGCGGCCATACCCGAAAGCGCTCCAACAAAACCCTGCTGTTTCTCGGGAATGCGGTCAGCGACGATGGCCAGGGAGGCAGCAATGGCGGCGTTTACGAACGCCTGCATCATGATCCATCCGAGCAGCAGCAGCGGCATTGAGTTGCTGAATCCGATGACACCGGCCCCGGCAATGGTGCCGCTGAGCCCCACAACTATCCAGGGTCGTCTACGGCCAAACCTGCTTCGGGTCCGGTCGCTGAGTCGTCCGAAAAGGGGGTTTGCGAGCAAAGCGGTCAACGTGCCAATGCCGGCAGCCATCGAATAGCTCGTCGCTTTGCCTTCAGGGTCGAGCTCGTCGATACGCAATGCGAGGGTGACGGAGGCGGGCAAATTAATCGACATCCAGATGCCGAACAGCGCGAGTACGTAGATTGCTATGAAGATGGGGCTGACGCGCTGCGGTGCGCTCGTAGTAGCCCCCGTTTCGGTAGCGCTAACTGGTCCTGACATGAATAAGCCTCAACATTGAGAGTAGTGGCTTGATCGGAAACGATACCGGAAACGTTACCGGAAACGCTCCCGATAGACTAGAAAGGGTCGTTTGCAGCGATCCTTGCACCATAGGTTTTAAGATCGGGAGTACATGCCTCGTAAAGTCACATTGGCTGACGTCTCACGTGCGGCAGAGGTCGGGGTAGCCACCGTGTCCAGGGCCCTCGGGGACCATCCGGATGTCAGCGAGGCGACACGCCAGCGCGTACGGGCAGTGGCGCGGAGTCTTGGTTATCGTCCTTCCGCCACAGCGCGCGCGCTCCGCACCGGCGAGTACCGGGCGATAAGTGTCATCGTGCCCGATGCAGGGTGGGGATGGTGGGAGCCGGTCGTTCGTGCTGCATTCAAAGCCGCCGCCGAAGTGGGCTACTACCTCATGGCCCATCCCGTCGCCGGCACTAAAGGTGGAGCCGCCGCGATTGTCGAGGCACTTGCCAACGTACCCACCGACGGCGTAATCGTAATCGGGGTGCCGGATCAAGATGGCGTGTGCGAAGCATGTGACCGCATCGCACTACCTGCTATCGCAATTGATGATACAAGTCGCACTGTCCGGTTTCCGACGATTTCTGCACAGAACCGGGAGGGTGCCCGACTTGCGGTCGAGCATCTGATTTCTCTTGGCAGACGGTCGATCGCGCTGCTGCGACCAAACATCGGAGTGGAGACGGACAACTGGGGTGACGGGCTGTTCATTGACCACCGCACCCTGGGTTACCGGGACGCCCTGGATTCGGCCGGAATTGCCTTCGACGAATCGCTGATTATCGACTGCACTGATCCCTTCAACGAAACACGAAAGCACTGGAGGGAACTGGAAGCCGAACTTTCGACAGGCGTCAGAATCGACGCCATGTTCTGCGCTGCAGACTCTATGGCGGGTGCCGCCCTACGGACCCTTCGTGCCCACGGGTTGAAAGTGCCAGAAGACGTATCGATCGTAGGTTTTGACGATGAGCGCGCCGCCATCCTGGTCGATCCGCAATTAACCACAATCCGGCAGCCCTACGAAGAGATGGGTTGCTACGCGGTTGAGTTACTACTGCGTAAAATTCAAGGCGAACACGTCGATATCCGCCGCTACGAGTTCGTCACGGAACTCGTCCGACGATCATCAACTGACGAGCCCGAGAGATTAGCAAAACCTGACGGCACAACGTAATGACCCGAAACCCGTCGGGGTTCGGCAGGCACAGCCGGAGGGTATGACTGAGCGCCTCGCGGCGGTAGACGTCGGTCGTCGTGACACGTCGGACGAGTGCGCAGGGTGTTGCGGCAGGCTTTTAGCTTCTTTAGGACAAGCGCGAACTCAGATATATTGCAGTCTCGGTACGCGCAAAGTGGCCTATGGTTAGCCCCCTGTCGACTCTTTGAACCCAAACGATCACAGGCACGTCGAAATCCTGTTTCTGAACCGATTCCCGCCCGACAATGCTCGGCCCGATTTGAGGGGAAAATACGGCTGGGGTCTTGGTTGGCCAAACTAGTTGCTGGCCTGGGCGCCCTCTATTACGTCGTACAGTGCGGTCTGATGGTCTATATGCTGTAGTTTGTCAAGCCTTCTCCGCGACGTGAGAAAGGCAGGATCCTCATGCCAAGCCTCCCAGTCCTGTCGGCTTTTCCAAGTCCCGATGATGACACGAGTGTTAGGTGCGTCAGAGGGGGCGAGCAACTGACCGGAGATCCACCCCACCCTATCCCGGGCTGATCTGAAGCGCTCTCGGATTAGTTGGTCCCACTCTTTCTCTGAGTTCGATTCAAGCTGCATAGTGCTAACGACGGTTATCATGCGACCTCCTCATAAGGATCCACCTCTACCACGAACGGTTAGTAGGTTCTTAAGGTTAGTTGCAGGCCTGTAAACGAAACAAGAGTGGCGCAGAAGGGAGTCGGTTTCGTAAGACCCGCTAAGGGATTCGGAATTTTCCCTTTTGCTGCGCCACAACTTTGGTCGTCCACCAGCCATAAAAATGCATCTACCGAGGGGACCCGCTCGACTTTGGAGCAGGTCCCCTCGATCATTGCCGAAAGAGCGGGTGCCTTACCGAAGTTTCTTACCGCTGTGCCAGCACTCGTTTCTTCTCTTTGGAACGGATAGATACTACTAAAGCGATGAGAAAGACCACGAACGTGCCGATCATGACGTACGGCAGTGCGTTCAGAGGTGCAGGACCGGGATTTATTATGCCGTTGAGGTATAGCCACAAAACAGTTGCTGAGGCTAATGCTGCTCCGACGTTGACGATGAAAGATCTACTGCCCTTGGTCCGGTTCAGTAGAATGGCGCCGCCAATACAAATGAGGAAGTAAGGGATCACCCAGAAATAAACGAGCAATGTCGCGATGTAGCCGTTGATTTCCAATGGGCTCGCTGGAGTAAGCCAAAGCAGCAAGGCTGGTCCGATCAATGAGGGAACCCCGATGAAAGCGATGGCAGCGCCGGGGCTTTTGTGTAGCTTGTTGACCTTGACTAGTGAAGATGGCAGGAGTCCATCGGATGCGGCGCTGACAACTACGCGGGATCCGTAGTTGAAGAATCCGATAAGGCTGGCGAAGATGGCTACTGCCAGAACGAGGTCGCTGACGTTGGACAGAAATCCAACGCCTGCTGCTTCTGCAAGTACTGCGTTGGGGGAGATGCCCAGGGCGAGTTTGTCGGCTGCACTAACAAGGGTCGGTACCTGAATCACCGTGCCGGCCAGATAGAAGAGACCTATGCCGACGGGAATGACTATGATCGCGCGGGGGATGTTGCGGTTGGGGTTTTTGGTTTCGGCGCCGAGCGCGGCGCTGCCCTCGAAGCCGATGAAGTATGCCGAACCGATCGCCAGGCCCTGGAGGAAATTGTTGAGCGTGAAGTCGTTGAGGCTGAACTGTCCCGCCAAGTCGACGTTTCCGCTGAACGCGGTGGCTATCGTGATGACCAGCATCACCGGCAAGGAGATGACAGTGAGAATAACGCTGGATCGGACTGAAAGGTCAATCCCCCGATATGCAATGGTCATAGCTACCAATGTTGCTACCACGTAGATCAACAGTTGAATTCCTGGTCCCGCCGCGTTTGCGACCCCTACCGACACTAGGAAACTTCCAAAAAAGACCCCCACTCCCACGATGAGCGACATGATCGCGACAATGTAGCCCGGGATCATCGCGGCGGCGATGACGAGCGTGCTCCATGAACCGAACGCGTGGCGAATGTAGGAGTAAAGCGACCCGGTTCCAATGAAGCGTCGGGCGAACATGGTAATGAACAGGCCAATGAGGGTGAATGCCACCACCGAGGCGGCCATCGCCAGCCACGAGGACCGCCCGGAGTAAGCGGCAAGGTATGCCGGCACTTGTGCCAGACCTACAGCTGGAACGAAAGAGGCTATAGAAAGGCCCATCACCTGACGTCCGGTTAAATGCCCTAACTGCAGGCCAGGGTTGGCAATATCACCCCCCGTCCTGCCTGTTTGGGGACCAACGGCCTCTCGCTGGCTCTCAGAAGAAGAAACTTGCAATGCAATACGCCTTTCAAATAGCTCGAGGAGCCGTTTGGCCACCTTACTTGAGGTTTCGACAGCAGATGGTGATCGACTGCGAGATTTGGGAAAGTGCCTTTTCGTCCACCTTCAACACATCCTCCCGGGGAGTCCTCCATGACTCATTAGCACCCCGAAGGAAGACCGGCCTAGGCGCCGCGGCCTTGAATGCCCAGCGAGCAGATCGCCCGCCCTTTGCAGCCCTGCCTGTTTCTGTTCAACTGGATGCCTGCCCTCTATAACCGCAGCATTCGCTACACGGCGAAAAAGCGCTGACGTAAAGTTGTCGTGCTCCCCCACCAAAGACCAGGGGAAGCCGCTGACTCATGATCTTCTTTTTTTGGGCAAGGAATCGCCATAGACGGCAGGATAAAATTTTTCCATCATTTTGACTGGACATGGCCTTGACAAGGACAAGTGTCCATGTCAGGGACAAAGTGCGATGTGTTCCGCCCCCCTAGTCGCGCAAAAAATAAACCCCATTGACATGGACACCTGTCCATGTATCAATAGGGTGATCACTCTCTCGAAGACGAGAATGCTGATTGTCAGCAGACAAAGGAGTTGGAATTGGTGTCATCAAAACTAGCCACCCCCCTTAGTATTCAAGGTGAAGTTATTTACCCTGATGACAGCGGATTTGATGCCATCGCGAGTATTTGGGACGGCCGTCATTTGCAGCGGCCGTCGCTAATTGCCCGGTGTCTGAGTGCGGGCGACGTTGCAAAGTCCGTCCGCTACGCATGTGACAACGGCCTGGAGATCGCGGTTCGATCCGGTGGCCACAATCCGAATGGCTATGCGACCAACGACGGTGGCATCGTCTTGGACCTCAGACTCATGAACAGCATCCACATCGACACCGCCGGGAGTCGCGCGCGGATCGGGGGTGGCGTAGTCGCTGGCGATCTCGTGAAGGACGCGGCCAAATTCGGTCTAGCGGCAGTCACCGGCATGCATCCTAAGGTCGGGTTCTGTGGACTAGCGCTCAATGGGGGCGTCGGCTTCCTCACCCCCAAATTTGGTCTCGCCAGTGACAATATCTTGGGAGCGACTCTGGTGACCGCAACTGGTGACGTTATCTACTGCTCTGATGATGAACGCCCGGAATTGTTCTGGGCGGTCAGAGGTGCGGGCCCCAACTTCGGTGTCGTCACAGAGGTCGAGGTCCAGCTCTACGAGCTACCGAGGAAGATGCTCGCCGGATTCATTACCTGGGCCCCCTCGGTCAGCGAACTCGCAGGGCTCCTGACATCCCTCCTTGATGCGCTCAATGAA
Organism: Arthrobacter sp. M2012083; assembly: GCF_000281065.1. Taxonomy (GTDB): domain Bacteria; phylum Actinomycetota; class Actinomycetes; order Actinomycetales; family Micrococcaceae; genus Arthrobacter. Next base: position 33,936 of record NZ_AKKK01000058.1, on the reverse strand, counting down.
ATGGTGGATCACATCTACCCCAGCGTTTTCGTGGGCGTGGACGAAAACAGGGCACCTTCCGTTACGGTATGCGTGGGGCACCTCGGAGGGCTCGATATCGCTGAACGGGACATAGCACGGCTTCGGAGTCTGGGTCGGACGGTGTCCGATTCGATCGCCGTCCGATCATATGACGAGGTAGTGGCTCTTAACGCCGAGGTGGGCAGTTTCGAGGACGGAATGTCCAATCTCTGGATCGACCGGGAGATCGCGATGCCGAACGCTCGTTTCGCCGAAGCGATTGCAGGCAATCTTGACAAGTTTGTTAGTGAACCCGCAAGCGGAGGCTCCGTCAAACTGGAGATCGAGGGAATGCCGTTCGGAAACCCCAAGGGGACGCCCGCTCGACATCGCGATGCGATGGGCGTGCTGGCCCTGGCGGAATGGAGCGGGGCGGCTCCTGGAAGTGAAAAGTACCCCGAGTTGGCACGTGAACTGGACGCCGCGCTCCTTCGCGCAGGCGTGACGACTTCTGGGTTTGGACTGCTAAACAACAACTCAGAGGTCACAGCAGAGATGGTCGCCGAAGTTTATAAGCCGGAAGTTTATTGTCGTCTTGCGGCAGTCAAACGTGAATACGACCCTGAGAACCGTTTTCGTCACAACTACAATATAGATCCCGAGGGATCTTGAAACAGCCCCACCGCCACTGCACTGACTGCGGGTGCTTTGACGGATTAAGAAGAAGTGGGAGCTACGGGAAAACTATGCCGTCTCCTGCGATGCTGAACGCAGTTATACCGCTGGCCATGCACACCATTGAAACGCCCTAGCTAGTGTGATCATTTAAGCGCGAGGAGCGACCTTCACTGAAGGTAAGCCACAGTGCCGGTTAACTTTGCCGTTCAGGCTTCATTACCCCTGGCACGGCCTGCACGGAACGGGCTACCAAAAGCTGTAGCGTTCTGGTATCTGAGCAGCGTCTGACCTTAGAAGCATGGAGAGCCCGGCTGCAGATGTCGCCGTTTCAGATCTGGTGGCTCGTCTTGTGAAAGGGACCGTGCATCAGATCCTGTCTTCTACGACTGACGGCAGGCCTCCATGCGGGTGAGCGGCGGGTAAGCCCTGCCGCCGAATGGCGCGTCGCACTTGAGCTGACTAAACAAAAGCTTTCCCCTCTACATACAGAAGGTGATACCTATGTCTGAGTCCTCGTTAACTCTTCCTGGGCGGAAGGGCCTGCGGGCCCGCGACACCGTTGCTATGTGTACACCCCTCTTGAACGTCGTCTTTGTGGTCGCTGGGTCAACGGCCGGGGCACTCGGCATTTGGGGTGCCGCAGTGGTGTGCATTGTGCTTGCCGTGGTATCACTGTTGCAGAACTATCTTTTTGCAGAAATGGCTGCAATGTTCCCCGGCAAACCAGGTGGGGTCGCTCTGTTCGCAGCGGAAGCCTGGAAACAATTCTCTCCATTGCTTGCATCGGTTGCCGCGTTTGGCTATTGGTGCGGCTGGGGGCTGTCTCTGTCTCTGGCTTCTTTGCAGATCGGCCAAATTGTCACAGCGCAATGGTTCCCCGCAGCCACGAACCTCGACGTTAATCTGGGCATTGCCTCCATAGGCCTACCCCAGATACTGGCGGCAGCAGTGATGATCACGGCCGTGGGTGCCAACCTCTTGGGACTGAACGCCACCGTAAACCTGAATAAAGTGGTCGCCGCGGCCATGGTCTTCGTCCTGGCCGGATTGCTCGTACTGCCGGTGTTCTTCACTGAATGGTCGACTGCGAGCTTCAGCTTTAATCTTCTCGGCGAAGGAAGCAGCGTAGTGTCCGTGCTGGTTTGGATGTACGTGGGTGCTTGGTCGATTTACGGCAGCGAGCTATGCGCCACTTTTGCCCCCGAGTACCGCCGGCCCGTGCGTGATGTCAAGCGTGCGCTCAAGACCATGGCGATGATTTATATTTTGGTCTACGCACTTGTACCGGTAATCACCGCCGGCGCGATTGGGGAGCAGGGAGTCGTCACCGATCCGGTGAACTTCGGTGTCAATTTCTACTCGCAGATGCTCGGTGAGCCCGCCGGCGGAGTAGTAGCGGTCATTCTGGTTGTTGCCACCTTTGCCGCACTCTTGTCTTCTTCGGCGGATGCCTCCCACGCTCTCAAGGGCCTTGCCCAAGAGAAGCTGACCATCAGTCAGCTCGCACACACGAACCGGCGGGGTGCTCCGTCTGGCGCATTGGTCTTCACGCTGGTCGTAAACCTCGTTGTGCTCTTCTTTGTGGGCAACATAGTGGCAATTATTATCGCCGCCAACCTTGGCTACATGATTTCCGTTACCCTTGCCACGGCCGGCTTCCTGATCATGCGCAAAACTCACGCTCACATTCCGCGCCCCATCAAACTGGGACGTTACTGGGTCCCTGTCGCAGTCGCGGTTACAGCTTTCAACGCAACCATCCTCATAGCCGGCGCATTCAATCCGGGTCTTGCCGCCGGTGGCCAGGGATCGGAAATCCTCATCGCCCTCCTCCTACTTCTTCTCGGCGGCCTGTTTTACTGGGTCCGGTGGCGCTTCCAGGCAACTAAAGTTGCTGATTACAAGAGGCACTCGGCCCAATAGTCTGAGCGAAGAAAGACGTCGGCAGAAAGCGGCGCATCCCCATAAGGAGCAAGGGTTATAGTCCTACCCGATCGAGGTATGCATCTACGAGGTTGTCGCAGAGGTCCTTGTGGCGAGGGTCGGATGGGTCGGCAAAGTACTGAAGACTGCATCCATCCATGATCACAATCAGCGCCCTAGCAACGTTTCGAGCAGCTATGGTCTGCTTCTGTCGCTTTGCGGCGGCGACCAGCAGTTTTGAGATTTCCTCTTCGTAGTCGCTGTAAACGGTGCGGGACAGATCACCGTGATGCGGGTTACGCTTCGCCCAGATCCCTATTTCAAATTGGGCCAGGATATTCAACTCGTCTGAAACCATCTGGGCCCAAAACAAGTCCATGACCCGATGCGCGATAGCTCGAACGTCCTCCGAGCCGTCGACCACGCGCGGAATGGACCGGACCAGTTGCTGAAGCAGCTCTGCGGCAGCTGCCTGCATGAGCTCATCTTTGTTCGTGAAGCAAACGTGCACGGCTGCTAGAGAAGCCTTCGCTTCGCTGGCTATCGTTCTTAGGCTGGCACTTTCGACTCCATCCCGCCTAATTACACGAATAGCTGCGTCGATGAGCTGTTGGCGACGATCCACCGTGGAAATACGCAACTTGTCTCCTTGCCCCTGGACTCAGGTCTACTCTAAATGCCGTAGCGGTCCCATGAGGGTAGTCGCCCGGTTGGACCGTTCTGGTTTGGCCTCACAGCAACGCGGATCAGTTGAGGGAAGTAAGCGTTCGGCGTGTAGCGGAGGCGGTGCGGCATCCCAGGTGGCAAGTCCACAAAGACCATTCGGGCTGAACTTCCGGGGTGACCTCACAAGTGAGTGCTAAAAGCCCTGGAAAGCCAGTATCGGGACTCCGCGATTCTGCCCCTGCCTATTGGTGCGCCTGCACCGAAGACGATGGTCAATCCGTATTTGCAAGATGAGGAGCTTTCCGGCCGAATCGTGCGCAGAAAACCGTACACCCCAATCTGACGTAAAGGCCGTCTGACGTGGGAGGACTTTGCCGTTGGGTGAGCGTCTCAGTTGTTCTCGAACTTACGGCCCAGTCACGGCGGGTGACAAGCCCCTGGTTGACCCGACGTTGGCTCATGTAGTCCGAGTCTCTTGGACTGTTGCCCTGTTCTCAGGCCCCTGTCCAGGCCGCTTTCCTGACTCTTCGACTGTCAGGATGAGATCTGAGAACGTCACGGATCATTGTCAGGGAGTCCGGATTTCGCTCTATTCTGACGCGGGGTTGTTCTACTTGTTCGTGGTGACTGTGTGGCGTGGACTTTGCCGTGGCCAGGTCAATGCTCGGCCCGTGGACTCAGTTGGATGCTGCCATGTCGTTGGACTCCGTCGGTGTGCCTGCTCGTGGGGGTCTGGGGATGTGGACGCCGGATGTGCGTTCGATGGCGTGGTCGAGGCGGTCGTCGATGTTTGCTACGAGCCGGACGACCAGGGTCTCGAGTTGGTCGAAGTCTTCTTCGCTCCAGTCGTGGAAGATCAGTTCGTAGGCGGCACTTGAGACTGCGACGATCCGGGCGGCGACTTCCCTGCCCGCAGGGGTGAGGCCCACGACGCTTTGCCTGCCGTCTTCGGGGTCCGGCATCCGTCCAACGAGGCCGGCGACTTCCAGACGCCGGACGATTTTGCTCACGTTTGACCGGCCGGTGCCTATGGCATCGGCCATGTCTGTGGGGCGCGCTGTGGTGCGGTAGATCAACTGGTTCAGCAGCAGGAAGGCGGGCATGTCGTCGGGCAGGGGGAAGCGGCTTTGGGCGAGTATTCCCTCGCGGACTGCGGTGGAGTTCATTGCCGTCACCAGGGCCTGCAAGGCAATCGAGAAGTCAGATCCCCGGCCATGCAGGAGCGGCGCCGAACTCACGTCCACGTCCCGGAGGTCAACACTGGCTTGCGGTCTTCTGGCCATGCCCCCATTATGCCGGTAAGAAGTCCAAACAAAAATGATTGTCCTGAAGACAATGAAGATGTATGGTGATGGAAGTTCCGCGGAAATGAGACGTTTCAAAAACGCGGTATCACCGGCGGTTCCGCCGCTTATCGTCTTCAAAGGAGAAGCTCATGTCTCAACTCGCATCGGCCCGCAAGGCTCGTCCATGGTGGACGGCCGTCGTGTCCGGAATGGCCTCGTACATTGACGCGTCCGCGATTGTCAGTTTCGGAACGGCCATGGTCCTTTATCAGGCCGCGTTGGGTATCACCCCGGGCGAGATTGGTCTCGCCTCCGGAGGCCTGACACTTGGCATCGCCTTCGGTGCCATTGTCGGCGGCCGGCTGGGTGACAGGTTCGGACGCAGGCCGGTCTTCACTGTCACCATGGTCCTCATCATCGGTTCGGCCATCGCCCTAGCCCTGGCGACTTCCTTCCCGATGATCATGATCGCGGCATTGCTCCTCGGTGTTGCCACCGGAGCGGACCTGCCTGTCTCCCTGTCCACGATCTCCGAAGCGGCCTCAGACGAGAACCGCGGGAAACTCATCGGCTTCTCGCACCTGCTCTGGGCCGGCGGCATCATCGTCTGTTCTTTCCTGAGCGCCGGCGTCGCGAGCCTCGGTCAGTTTGGCGCCCAGATTCTCTTCGTCCACATCGCCGCCGTCGCGGCCTTGGTCCTGATCGGCCGCCTGACGATCCCCGAATCGACCGCCTGGATGGTCGCCCGCGATGAACGCCGCCGGGGTATCACCACTGTCCGGGCTGACCGGGCGTCCGTCAAAGACCTGCTGCGTGGCTCCTACCGGGCCCCGTTCCTTGGCTTGCTGGGCTTCTACGCCCTGACCAACCTCGCCGCGAACACCGGCGGCCAGTTCGGCTCCTACCTTCTGGTCAATGCCGGCGGCGTGGACCTGCAGACCGCAACCCTGATCGGCTTGCCCTTCATCCCCTTAGGCATCATCGGTGCGCTGTGGTTCATGAAGATCGCCGACTCGCCCAAACGGTTCACCTACTTCACCATCGGCGCCATCTGCTGGGTCGCCTCCCAACTGGTTTACGTCTTCTTCGGCATCAGTCTGCTCACGGCCATCATTGCCGGGCTCATCGGACTGATCGGCACCACGTTCGCGTTCGAGGGAATCATGAAGGTATGGACCCAGGAGCAATTCCCCACCCTGCTGCGCACCACAGCCCAGGGCACCATCATCGCCGTCGCCCGGTTGCTGGCCGCGGTACTGGCCACCGCAACCCCGCTCCTGGTGGCGCTCAGCCCAAACCTCTTCTATCTCTTCCTGGCCGTGGTGATCGCCGCCGGTTGCGGCATCGCCTGGAAGGTCTTCCGGACCCGTGACCGACACGATGAATTCAACAGCGAAGTACAACAGGATATGACACCCGTAGCATGAACACCCACACCCACACACCCACAGGATCACCAGCCGTGAAGTTCACTAGCCGGGCCGGGGCGTTCATCTCCGCGCCAGACACCACAGGCCAGGCAGCCCCCTATTTCCGCCGGGAGTTTACGGCGGAGCCAGGGCTCGTCCGGGCGACGCTGTCGGTGACAGCCCTCGGCATCGTCGAGCCGTACCTTAACGGCTCCCGCGTCGGGAACGAAGTCCTCGCCCCGGGCTGGACCTCCTACAAGCACCGCGTGATGGTCACTACCACTGATGTGACCTCAGCAGTCCGTCCCGGGCTGAACGCTATGGGTGCGATCGTGGGTGAGGGCTGGGCTGTTGGCCGGCTCGGGTGGGAAGGCCAGCGCCACCTCTACGCCGACCAGCCGGCACTGTTCCTTCAGCTCGTGCTGGACTACGGCGACCACGCCGTGGTCGTTGGCACCGACGAGAGGTTCCTCGTCGGCACTGGGGCGGTCCAGTCGAACAGCATCTACGACGGCGAGACCTACGACGCGCGGCTGGAACCGGACCGCTGGAGCGAACCAGGGTTCGACGACACCGCCTGGACGCACGCCCACCTTGTTGACTGGGACCTCACCACCCTCGAGGAACCGACCGCTCCCCCGATCCGCCGCATCGAAGAACTCGCCCCTGCAACGATCCTGACCAGCCCCTCCGGGAAGGTCATCGCTGACTTCGGCCAGAACATCTCCGGCTGGGTTCGCCTCACCGTCACCGGCGATGCGGGTCAGGAAATCACGATCAGGCATGCGGAGATCCTCACACCCGCCGGGGAGATGGAGACAGAAACGAACCGCACCGCCGAAGCCACCGACCGGTACATCCTGCGCGGCGGCGGCCCCGAAACCTGGGAACCGCGGTTCACGTTCCACGGCTTCCGCTACGCCCAAATCGACGGCTGGCCCGGCGAACTAACCGCTGACTCAATCAGGGCTGTGGTCGTGCACTCCGACATGGTCCGCACCGGCTGGTTCGAAACCTCCAACGACCTCATCAACCAGCTGCATTCGAACGTGGTCTGGTCGATGAGGGACAACTTCGTCGGCGTGCCCACCGACTGCCCGCAACGCGACGAGCGGCTCGGCTGGACCGGTGACATCAACGCCTTCGCCCCCACCGCCGCGTACCTCTACGACGTCCACGGAGTCCTCGGATCCTGGCTACAGGACCTCGCGGCAGAACAAGCAGAAAAGGGCGTCGTCCCCTGGGTCGTCCCCGACGCCCTGTCCCAGCCATCAACACCCACCGCGTTGTGGAGCGATGCCGCGGTCAGCCTCCCCTGGACGCTTTACCAGGAATACGGCGACCCGGACATTCTCCGGACCAGCTATGCCTCGATGACCACCCACACCCGCCAAGTAGCAGGGCTCCTGGATCAGGCCGGGCTCTGGAGTTCCGGTTTCCAGTTCGGTGACTGGCTGGACCCCGACGCCCCGGCGAACAACCCCGCCGCAGCCAAAACAGACCGCCACCTCGTCGCCTCGGCGTTCCTCTGCAAGACAACCCGGGAAATGGCCACCACGGCACGCTTGCTCGGCCACGACCACGACGCTGCCGAATTTAGTGCCCTGGCGACCCGCGTCCGCGAAGCGTTCCGGCACGAGTACGTCACCGGCTCGGGAAGACTGGTCACCGAATCCGCGACCGCCTACGCCCTGGCCATCACCTTCGACATCCTCGATCCCGCCCAGTTAAAGAAGGCCGGTGACCGGCTCGCCGACATCGTCGCCCAGCGCGGATACCGGATCTCCACAGGCTTCGCCGGAACACCCCTCGTGACCGAAGCACTCAGCAGTACCGGCCACCTGGACGCCGCCTACCAGCTCCTCCTGGAGCAAGAATGCCCTTCCTTCCTGTACCCGGTAACCATGGGAGCCACCACCATCTGGGAACGATGGGACTCCGTGCTCCCCGACGGGACCATCAACGCCACTGGCATGACCTCCCTGAACCACTATGCCCTCGGCGCCGTCGCTGACTGGCTCCACCGTGTCGTTGGCGGGCTCCAACGCACCGAACCCGGATACACGCGCGTGCGCATCGCCCCGCAACCGGGCGGTGGAATCACCCGGGCACACACCGCACACGACACCGCCCATGGACGGATCGAGGTGTCCTGGAAAATCCACGACAGCCAGGTCACCGTCGAAACCACCATCCCGCACGGCACCCAAGCCGACGTCGTACTCCCCCTCAAAACACACGACGCCCTGCACACCGTCGGCGAAGGCACCCACACCTGGCAATATCCCGCCCCGGAAGGGCACGACACCGCGACCACGGTCACCATGGACTCGCCCATCCGCGACCTGGCCAAGGACGGGACCATCTGGGAAGCCGTCATGAGCGTCCTCCACCGCTATTTCCCCGGCCTCCCCTTGGACGCCACCGCCCCCGAAGCCGCGGCAATGTCCCTGAACGTCGTCCTCCAACACGTCCCCGGAGTATCCCCCGAACTGGAGCACGACCTCAAAGACGCACTGGCCACAGCCAGCGCCTGAGCCCCAGCACAACTTCCCGTTGATCACCAAACAGCCCAACCACGGAGGGCTGCCAAAGGAGTTCCCATGCACCCGCTCATCGCGGAAATGACCCTTGAAGAAAAAGCAGGGCTCGTTTCCGGGGCTTCGTTCTGGACCACACGCCCCGTCGACAGGCTGGGTGTTCCTGCAGCCACGATCACGGACGGCCCTCACGGTGTCCGGATGCAACGAGAGTCCGCCGACCATCTGGGCCTGAACGCCAGCGAGCCGGCCACCTGCTTCCCCACGGCAAGCTCAACCGGTTCCACCTGGAACCCGGAACTCCTCACAGAGATGGGCGAGGCCCTGGCCGCCGAGAGCCGCGCCCACGGCGTCGATATCCTGCTCGGCCCTGGGGTGAACATCAAACGTTCACCCATGTGTGGCCGTAACTTCGAGTACTTCTCAGAGGACCCGTTCCACGCCGGTGTGATGGGGGCAGCCCTGGTGCGGGGCGTGCAATCCGGGGGTGTCGGCATCTCCTTGAAGCACTTCGCGGCCAACAACCAGGAAACGGACCGGATGCGGGTCGACGCCCAGGTCGACGAACGCACCCTTCGGGAAATCTACTTCCCCGCCTTCGAGCGGACAATCCGGGAATCTGCACCCACGACCGTGATGTGCTCATACAACAAAGTCAACGGCACCTACGCATCACAGAATCACTGGCTCCTCACCGAGATCCTCCGCAACGAGTGGGGCTTCGAGGGCTATGTCGTCTCCGACTGGGGAGCAGTGACAAACCCCGTGGCCGCCGTCGCCGCGGGCCTGGATCTGGAAATGCCCAGCACCGGCGACCGGAGTGTGCAGACAATCGTCGCGGCCGTGACCTCAGGTGCATTGGACGAGGCCGTGCTGGACGCCGCCGTTTCCCGGATCCTCACGGTGCACGAAAGGGTCATCGGCAACCGGGACACCGCACCGAGGGTGGACCTGGACGCCCACCACGCCCTCGCCCGGAGGATCGCAGCGGACGGCACAGTCCTCCTGGCCAACGAAGAACAGTTACTTCCCCTGTCGGCCACTGAGGGCGGATCCATTGCCGTCATCGGGCACTTCGCCACCACACCCCGCTACCAAGGCGCGGGAAGCTCACACGTCAACCCCACCCGCCTCGACGATGCCCTCACCGCGATCCGCGAGGCGACCAGCAGGACCGTACAGTTCGCTCCTGGATTCACTTTTGACGGCGACCACGACGATGAACTGCATGCAGAGGCCATCGCCTTGGCAGAGCAATCCAGTGAGGTCATCCTCTTCCTCGGTCTGCCCCCGAAGGACGAATCCGAGGGTTTCGACCGCACCCATATGCTGCTTCCAGACACCCAACGGTCACTCCTCAGCGCTATCGCACGCGTGAATCCGAGCCTTGTTGTCGTTCTCAGTAACGGAGGAGTCGTCAGCCTCGACGGCATCGCCGGCACGGCACCATCCATCCTTGAGATGTGGCTCGGCGGTCAAGCATCCGGAACAGCAGCCGCTGACCTTCTCTTCGGCACAGCACAGCCAGGCGGGCGCCTCGCCGAAACCATCCCGCACGCCCTGGCCCAGACACCGGCCTTCGTGAACTGGCCCGGTGAGAACGGAGTGGTCAGGTACGGCGAAGGTCTCTTCGTCGGATACCGCTGGTACGACCACACCGAACAGGACGTGGCGTTTCCCTTCGGCTACGGCCTCAGCTACACCACCTTCGAGTACACCGGCATGACCGTGACCGTACCCGACGACACCGAAGCCGCAGCCGTCATCGAAGTCACCGTCACCAACACCGGCGATCGGCCCGGCTCCGACGTGGTCCAAATCTACGTTACTGACAACGAAGCATCCGTCAGCCGGCCCCGCCGGGAGCTCAAAGGCTTCGCGAAAGTTTGGCTGGAACCCGGCGAACAAGCCCAAGTCCGTCTCGACCTGGACGAGCGCGCCTTCGCTTTCTGGGGACCCACAGGATGGACCGTCGAACCGGGGACATTCACTATCCACGCCGGACCCAACTCCCGCGACCTGCCACTCACTGAAGCGATCACACTCAACGTCCCGGAACCCGCAATCGCTTTGGACGCGGGATCAACGCTGCAGGAATGGGCCAACCACCCCACCGGCCTCGCCGCGCTGGAACAAGCCATGATCAGCATGGGACAACCAGCTGACACCCTCACCAACGAAGAATCCCTCCCCCTCTTCGGGTCAATGCCGTTACGCACCATCCTCGGATTCGCTCAACAAGCCCACTCAGCCGACTTCAACGTAGACGAAGCCATCGAGTCCCTTCTCACCGCAGTCAGGACCGCGTAGCCCAACACCTAACAAAGCCCGGCGTCAGGAGCTGCTGCACAAACCAAGCAATCAGCTGAGCCCCTCACCGTTCGGGCTCTGTTTCACGCATAAAGGAGGAAACGATCTTGGAAGCTCCATCAGAGACGTTCCATCACCAACAGCATGACCCTTGGCAGCCGGTAGACGACTGGACAACGTTGGAAGGCGGCCTCGCAGAATTCCATCAACGCGGCCGGATCATTGAGTCCGGCGCAGTAGAAGCCGTCACCAAAGACGGAAACATTCTCTGGCTCCAACAAGACGGTCCCACATGCCGCCGCATGCTCATGAAGCAGGAGGACATCCACGCCCGTTTCATTGCATCAGCTCACGTGCACAACTCCCCCTAGCGATTCGAAGAAGGGCTAGTAGAAGTCCACATGGACCACACTCCAACCTGACGTCAGCTAGTTGGCCGGCTCGCTGTCAGGATAGGGTTCGAAAGCTGGATCCAAGACGTTCCGCACTCCGGGTCTTAGATATCAACCTGACAAGTGGATGCTCGTCAGGAGCGAAGGTTTCCGGCCGGCAGGCGCAATCCCTGCACGGAACATGTCGAGATGCTGGCCGACCGCGGACGGAGATCTTTCCCAAGGCTGGAAAATCACGAACCGTCTGATCGCCCGATATGTGCAACCCGGTTCTGTTCAGTCCGAGGTCCGTGCTGTCTCGGTTCATGCTGAGACCGCGAGAGGCGGGTAGAAAAGGTTGGCGTACCGGGTCATGAAGACCGCCATGGCATCGCGGTTGACCGGTTGCCCGGGGCGAAATGTTCTTGAACCGTCGGCCTCGGTCCAGCCGCTGGAGATTCCAGTGTTGGCCAGCCAGGTTATTTCCTTGTAGAACTGTCGGCCGAGCGCGACGTCGGAAAATGGGCTGCTTTCAGGAGGGATGAACTCGGGCGAACCCTCAGACCTGTACAGGAAAGCGGCGTTCGCGTCCCGGTACACGGGTTGGGCGGGCCGGAAGGTCTTGGAACCGTCCGGTTCCATCCATCCCGAGGAGATGTTCTTGCTTGCCAGCCAAGTGATTTCCTTATAAAACTGCGTTCCTACCGGCACGTCCGTGAAGGGTGAAGATTCGGGAGGTACAAAATCAGGAGACCTTGCCAGCCTGTAGAGGAACGCTGCCATTGCTTCCCGGCTGACAGGTTCCAAGGGCCTGAAAGATCTGCGACCGTTGGGTTCAACCCATCCGGTGGCGATCCCTTGACCAGCCACCCATGAGATTGGCGCATAGAACTGGGACTTTGGAGTGACGTCGATGAATTCTAAGGCCTGGCCTTGAGGATCTGCAGGGGAGACTGTGTGGAAGGAGCCCCGATTCGAGCCTGAGGATAGGTCTTCCGCAGCAGCCAGACCGGCCGAAACAGCGCACCCGGTGACAGCCAAGAGGACGGCAGCAGCAGCCCGGCCTAAAATTACAATCTTCATTCTGACTCTTTCGCCACTGTTGCACGGTAAAAGGCGCTGCCCCAGCGGGTCTCGTCGGGACGAAGGTCCAAATCAGTCGAGGAAAAAGCTACGTAGCGACCATCTGCTGACAGGGTTTTCATTAGGTGCGAATCGTCAGAAGGCAAACCGCTAGGAGTACGCGACACGAGTTGCATGGCCCCAGTTTGCATGTCCCGAACATAAATGTCTTCGCCCTGCTTGGTCGCCCCGCTGAGCATGTCGAGTTCCGCTGTGATGAAGGCTACGTAGCGGCCATCTCCAGAGACCGAGGGGCTCACGGAAAAGCCGTCCACCGAGCTTCCCACTGGCTTTTCGGAAACAAGCCTGGCTTGGCCGGTTTCCATGTCCCGAAGGAACACATTGGGTGTTGAGCTGGTTGAGAACGAATGATAAGCAACGTAGCGACCATCGGCGGATATCGAGGGGCCGCCGGATCCTTTTCCAGGCTGTCCATTTAGCGGTGTGGATACCAAACGCGTTGATCCCAGTGTCGTGTCATGCACGAACACATCGACCACGCCGTTGGTATCACCGGCAACCAGATTCGATGCGGATGAGGAGAATGCAATGAAGCGGCCGTCAGCGGAAATCGAAGGATAATCTGACGAGCCGTTGGCATGTCCACCCGAAGCGGAGGCAGATATTAGACGAGTGGTTCCTGATTTCACGTCGCGAACAAAGACATCCGCCACACCGTTGGAGTCCCCCGCGACCAAATCTGAGGCTGTAGAGAAAAAGGCGACGAACCGGCCGTCACTGGATACTGAGGCGGCTAAGGAACCTCCATTGCCACGGTTTCCTGACGGTGTGGCAGAGACAAGCTGTGTAGAGTCGCCGGTCAGATCGCGAATGTAAATGTCCTGAGTCCCCGGCAGAAATGCATTTGAGAGGTTGGTGGCATCAGACACAAAAGCCACAAATTTGCCATCTGCGGAGATGGCCGGGCCGTCAGATCTCAAATCTCCGGGTTGTCCCTGTGGAGTGGCTGAGACCAGTCGCACGGTCCCCGATGACATGTCCTTCACGAACACGTCGTCCACTGAATTTTCGTCTCCGGACACCAAGCCAGGCACTGCAGAAGTGAAGGCCACAAACTGTCCGTTGCCCGAAATGGAGGGGAGGTAGAAATCCCGGTTTCCGGGGGTGTCGTTTGGAATGAACGAGACTATCTCGACACCGCCGCTTCCCGGGTCTGTGGCCGTGGGTGTGGGTGTCGGCGTGGGGGTGGGTTCCGGGGTCGGGTCCGGGGCTACCACGGGTTTGTTTTCGCAGGGGTTGGAGACGTGGAGTGTCCAGCCTGTGGTGGTGGTATCTTCCCATTCGCCGAGGTTGATTCCCATGATGTTGATGCCTGCTTTAAGGCCCAGGCGCGCCGCGAAGCCCAGTTCGATCGGGCAGGACCATGTAGGGCCGTTCCCGGTGTTGGCTACTTCGATCGCCGCGGAGACGTATGGGCCCGCGCCGAAGGTGATGCCGGCGATCCCGTAAAGCTTGACGGTGGCGTCGAAGTCCAGAGATGCCTTCGCGGTCAGCGAGGCCGAGGCTTTGACGGTGTTTTCCACCCCATGTGAGCCGGGCTTGCTGTTGATCAGGGTGAAGGACCCGTCTTTGTATTTGAATCCGTGATCACTGGAGACTGTCTGGGACGTGGAGAACGCGATCTCTGCTGTCCCGTCAACGGTCAGGTTCGCCGAAACCTCCAGTTTGGTGGTTACCACTACCGGGACCGGTCCGGCCATAAACGTGAATGCAGAGTTCAGCTCCCCCAGCGGCGCGCTGATCTTTCCTACCAGCTGTCCGCCGACCCTGATCGAATGCGAGGCTGTGGTGGAGGGAGTCAGCACAACGGAGGCTTCCTTCAAGCTAAGGAATCCTGTTTCCAGCGCCATCTTCGCTTTCGCGGAAGCCTTGATCTTAGACTCAATGACCAGCGAACCCGTGCCGGTGAGGTTTGGCGACTTCGCTTCGGACCTGAAGGTCTTTTTCCAAGCAAATGACCTCGAATACACGTCCGCGGAAGCCTCAGCGAACGGTTGCGCCAGATCGGGTTTCGTTGCTGTTGGGGCGGCATCGGGTTCCACGGTCACATCGGGTTCGGGGATGAACTCGGAACTGACCGGGGTGCCTGTCACTTCCAGCAGCCCGTCCGTGGAGACAATAGCCTCCGGCAGGGTGGCGGGTTCTGTCTTGACCAGGGTATTTCCACCCGGGTCCCTGACCACCTGCACGACGCGGGCGAGCAGCCCGTCCGGGGTCCCGGTGGTGACACCGGAGACGATCACGTCGTTGGGTCTAATGTCGGTGGCCTGATCCGACGGAAGAACCACTGTGTCCCCGGTGACCAGAGCGGACTCGAGCTGGGTTGGTTCCAGGACCTCGACGTTCGGGGCAACGGTGACGGTGCCCGCTGCCGGGTTGGCCGGGTCGGCCGGTGCTTTCTGGCCCGCGTACCGGTACAGGAACGCGGCCATCGCATCACGGGCGATCCCGTTCAACGGCCGGTACTCCCGCACCCCGCCACCAACATCCCAGCCCGTGGAAATCCCGGACGCGGCCAGCCAGGTGATTTCCTTGTAGAAAAATCCGCCACCGGCAGGCACATCACTGAACGGCGAAACCGCGGGGGCGGTGAAGGCCGGATTGGACGCGTACCGGTAAAGGAACGCGGCCATCGCATCACGGGCAATCGGCGACAGCGGCCGGTACTCACGCTTGCCACCACCAAGGTCCCAGCCGGTGGAAATGTTCTTTGACGCCAGCCAGCTAATCTCCTTGTAGAAGGCAGCACCGGCGGGGACATCGATGAACGGTGAGTCCGCGGGCGGGGTGAACGCAGGAGATCCCGCGTGCCGGTACAGGAACGCTGCCATCGCGTCCCGGGCAATGGACTCCAACGGCCGGTACTGGCGTAACCCGCCACCGGCATCCCAGCCCGTGGAGATTCCTTCACCGGCCAACCACGCAATCTCCGTGGCGAACTGCGAAGATTCCGGGACATCGGCGAAAGAAATGACGTTCTCCACCACCGGATCCGCGGCCGCCGCCGACGGCAACACCAACAACCCTGGTGCGACCACCACCAACACCACAGCAACCAACCACGCCACACCACGACGAAACACCGCAACCCCCACACACCGGTGACACCCTGAGAACACTCAGAAAACCAACTAAAAAGTAACAGTCTCGCTTTTGCAACAGATCGACTGGCTAACGTCGGTGTATTTCCGAATGTGTCGGCGATGCCGCCGGGCTTTCAACCCCTTTCAAAAGTCAAAGCTTCGCCTTTCAAACTGTGGCGAGCTGTGGCTACTGGAGAACTTCGGGACGACTCACCAGACTCATAAGGACTCACCAACCTCCTGCCGATGAGTTCTAGTCGTTGACCATCGCAGCCAACGTCATGGCAAGTCTCGGCGCACTCACCCCGCTAGTGCCCGGCGCCGGAATTGGCGAAGCCCCGGTCAAATAGCGGTTGACCGAAGCTTCGTTCGCAGTATGCCCAGCAAAGCTTGAGGTTGCCTGTGAGGACACTCGACCATCATGCGTACGTCCCGCCACCGCGGCAGTTGGACTGCGATGCCTGCGGCTAGAGTTCACGTCCTTGGTCTTGCTGGTTTTGGCGGGCCTGGGCAGCTGCACGCTCGGCCTGCTGCTTGACGGCTTCTTTCTGCTCGGCCGTTTCCTCGGTTTGCGGCTGTGACTCCTGCTGAGCCGCGAGCCGTGCAGCGTTCCGTTCGGCTGTGATCTTCTCCAAACGGCTGCGGAGGCGTGGCTTATCGGTCTGAGGCGGGGTGATCGCTGCGGGCTCCTGAGCGTTAGCTGCCCGGTCCGCATCGGTGGCTCGCTGCCCGGGGGACTCAGCGGCGTGTGTGTCCTTGCTGCGCTCTACCGCGCGCAGAGCGTCCAGCGTCCTGTCGTGGTCGGTGGTGTGTTCGGATAGGGCGTGTGAGCGTTTGGAGACGGTCACTGCCTGGTCGTGGAGTTGTTGGCCGATCTCTTCGTTTCTGAACCGTTCTGGCACTGGTGTGGCTTCCGTTTCGGGAACGTTGTAGCGGGCACGGAACATTTCGATGCTTGCAGCGGTGTCGCGCCATTGTTGCGCGGCGTCAGGGCTTGCGGGGACGGGTCCGAGTTTCTGTGCCCATTCCGGTGGTGTGGCCGCCAGTAGGTGGCCGCGTTCGTCGAACCTCGCGGCGAGGACTTCGCGGCGGGCTGCGAGTTCTTCCTTCCATGGCTGGGGCAGGTACGGGCTCGCTGCCGCGCGTGACGGTGCGACCCATTCCGGCAAGCGGTCGGGAGCCTGTACCGGCGCGGCGGGGCGTGGTGTGAGGGTGCGGAGGCGTTCCTCAGCGCGGGCGCGGGCGGCGATGGTTTCGTGTCCCCAGGCGCGTTGGGTGTTGGCGCCGCCGGCGGGGTTCTTTCCGTAGGCGCTGCGGCTCCCGCGTTCGGCGGTTTCGGCCATGCGCTGGGATTCTTTGAGCTGCTGGTTGCGGATCCGGTGTTCTTCCTGGAGCGCGCGCAGCTGCTGGTGGGCGCGGCGGGCCTGGGCCGGGTCGTTGATGGACGAGGTTTCCCGTGCGGTGAACCGGGTGGTGAAGATCCGGCGTTCAAGCTCGGCGTCCGTGAGCTTGCCGTGCCGGCGGTTGGTCCAGTGGTCAGCTGGTTTCGGTCCGTGGACTGCAGCTGCTTCCCGGGCGGCCCGGGCACCGGCTCCGGCTTCTGCACGGATGCTCGCCAATTGCTCGTCGGTCAGTCCCTGGAGGGGCCGTTCCCCGGCTTGGGCGATCAGCTCGGGGGCTTTGTCCATGATCTTTTCCACGCGCCAAGCGAGCACGGCGGAGAGGTCATCCGCTGTCTGGAATTCGCGCTGGCCGGCTGCGGTGCGCAGCAACCCGGCAGGGTCCCAACCGCCCTGTTCGGCCTTGACCAAATGGGTGGCCACCGCTCCCCAGGATTCGGCGGTGATGAACTTCTCAGCGTCCGGCCCGAGGATCTCCCTCACCATGGCGGCCATGCGCAGGGTGTTGGCTTCTTCGGTGACGTAGCGGTACTGATCGGCCAGGGTCAGGGGCGAGTTGATGCGTTCGTATTCGGTGGCCATGGCCTCGTGCGCGGAGGAATCCTGGCTGTGGTTCCCGGCGATAGCGGCGAGAACACTGTCGCGGTCTTGGCCTTCCTCGACGGCGACGAACAGCACGTTCTCATCCCGGCCACGTGTTGCGGCGACGTAGGCGTTCTCCCGGGTGGTGGAGGCATCGAGGATCGGGATACCGGCATCTTTTGTCATGCCCTGGGCGCGGTGGGTGGTCAGGGCATATCCGAGGTGGACGTGCTCTGAAACGTACCCGGCGGGGAGCCGGATCGTCCCGCCATGCTCAAGGTGGGCCACCGACAGGGAACCGTCCTCGTGGGCTTGTTCGACGTTCCAGAGGTCGCCGTTCTTCACGACGTCCCGGCCCCTTTTGATCTTCAGCTGGGAGTCGTTCAGGCGGGTCACCACGTGGTCCCCTGCCCACGCGTGGGAGCCGTCGCGCAGCTGCACGGAAGCCCCGGCGCCGGAGACTTCTCCGGTCTCGATCCGGTAGGCCTGGGCACGTTCGGAGAGCCGTTGGGAGCTTTCGTTGGTCGGGGCCATCATCACCGCGGCGTCGCCCTGGTTCAGGAGGCTCTGCCACAAACCGAACGCCAGGCCTTCAACGGTTTCGATGCTTCCGGCCTGCACCCGTCCGTTGTCCTTGTACCAAGCGAACGGGTCAGCTTCGTGCTCGGTGGGTGTGCGCAGGAGCAGGGAGGCTTCTGCTTCTTCGGGGCTGTGGAACCGGTGAATCGTCTCCAGTTCCGTCGCGCCAACTTCGTTGATCAGCAACCGCAGCGCACCGCCGGCCTGGACGGCGGACAGCTGCCGGTCATCACCAATGAGCCGGACGAGTCCGCCGCCGGCTTCCACTGCCCGCACGACGTCGGCCAGTTTGCCGGTGCCCTGCATTCCGGCCTCATCAACGATCACAAGGGTTCCGGGTGTGACTTTGAAAGCCTCGTTGGGGCTGAGCAGGAACTTGTCCGTTGTCGCCGCGGTGATGCCTAGCTGTTCGCCCAGGTTCGCTGCCGCCACGGCGGACGGGGCAAGGCCGATGACCCTCCCACCGGCGTGGGTGATCGCGGCGCGGACCAAGCCCATGGAGCTGGACTTGCCGGTACCGGCGGCCCCGATGCCCACGGCCAGGAGCTTCGATGACGTGGCGAATTCGCGGGCCAGTTCGATCTGTCCGGCATCCAGCGGATGGGACTTTTCCCCGGTGGCCACGGCGAGGTTGTAGGCGTCCACGGCGGCGTCGAAGTCCTGCATGGCTGCTGCCGGGATGACGTCCTTCTTCCCTGAACGCAGCAGCAGGTTTTCGTCTTCGAGGATCTTCGTGGAGGTGTACCGGGTGTCGGTGCGGTGGTTGAAGTCAGCTGTTTCGGCATTCCTCGTGAGTGCTTCGAACCGGCCATGAACCTGATCCGGGGTGATGCGCACCGAGACGGTGCTCAGGCTGTGGGAGACCACTTGTTCCACGGTGCCTGCCGGGACCGGTCCGTGATCGACGGCGTATTCGCGTGCCCATCGGTTGGCTTCGGCCATGACGTTCTGCGCTGTCCAGGTGGAGCGCTTGTCCGAAACAGCGGTGACGACCTGACGTGCAACGGCGTCAATATCGATCTCGGTCTCCGCGGGTCGGAGTGCCCGGGACCGGGCACCGGTGATGCGTTTGAGGTCCTTGTCCGTGAACAGGGTTCCGGCTTCCTGCCGCCATGCTTTGGCTTGTTCAGAGAGGGTCCGGGGCTTCTCCTTGTCGGGCCTCGTGTCCAGCGTTGCGGCTTGTGCGAGCTTGATCAGGGCGGCCTGGTCGGGGCGGTGGCCGTGCTGTTCCTCGTACGCCTGGCGTAGGTCGGTCAGGCTCGAACGGATCCCTGCGCTGCGCTTGGAGAACAACGCGTTCAGCTCCCGGGGGACGGAGGCTACTTCCATGACGGGCTGCTTTGACCCATTGACGGTGCGGGCTTCGAACTCCACCCCGTTCTCTTCAAGGTACGCCTGGATCCGGGTGTTGTAGTGCTCAGAGACGGCCACAGCCGAGCGGTGCAGGAGCTTGCCGTCGATGGTCTTCCAGTTCCCTTGCAGGTCCTGGACCTTGTTGGAGACCACAAGGTGGGTGTGCAGGTTCGGATCCCCCAGGCGGGAATCGTGGTGCCGGAACGCCGTCGCCGTTAGTCCGCCTTTGACGGAGGTTTGCGCGATGCCATTGGTGCCCAACCGGGTGGCCAGGGCGTGGGTTTCCAGATACTCCACCGACTGCTTCAACGCTGCTTGGTGGGCTTCCTCGACAAGACGGCGGGTGTCTGCGTCACCGAGCGCCCACAGCACGGAGATGCTTTTGACCGGGGTAAAGGTCAGGTCATAACCGGCCACTGCGTTCTGCTGGGGACGCAGCTGCGCGGTGATGTACTTGCCCAGTTCTTCCTTGGACGCGGGTGGGCGTCCGTGGCCCTCACGGAACATCACAGCCCCTGCAGTGGCCCGGATGCGGTGCCGTTCGGCTGCCGTGGGTTTGCGGCCCTGCATGCGTTCAAAGTCGCTCTCGCGGACGCTGATGGCCTGTGCCAGGGCGTTGTCTTTGGGGCCATAGTCGTAGTAACGGCGTCCTAGTTCAGCCTCGGCCTGGGCAGCTTTTTCGGCCGCTTTGGCGGGCAGACCATCAGCGAGTTTCGCGGCGAGAATAGCCTCGTATTCCGGGTGTCGGCCCTGCCCGAAGAGGTTGGCCATTTGGGCTTCGGTGACGTTCCCGGACACGCCGAGGGCTTCGGCTCCGCGTCCGAGCCACTGCCCCGGCGGAAGGCCCTGTACGGCGTAGTAATCGCCCAATTGGCGGTCGCCTGCGCGCAGCTCATCACCGCTGGCGGTCTCCTGTGTGTAGTACAGGTAGCCGGTGCCAGCACTGAGAACGTGCAGCGACATCATGACCCGACTCTAGCGGAATCGGCCTCGTTTATTCGAAATGCAAGAGGTGTAACTGAATTTGGCGTTTTGAGCGTGATGCGAGCTAGCGAGTATCGGTTCGAAAAACGCCAAATTCAGTTCATCAGGATTGATGCGAGTATCCATATGAAAAGCGAAGGCTTTGATTGTTGATACTCGCATGCAGGGGTTATGCACAGCTCGACAAACAACTGAGGTTCCATGCCTGACCAGGGCAAGCTGTGTCTAACCCCTGCCTGCGACCACGGACCGCCCCCGTCGGCCCCGCCGTCCGTCCGGAATGAACACGCGTGGGCTTCTGTAACCGTTAGGTTTCCGGTTCACCGAGGGCCTTCTGCAAGAATGGGGACCGGAGACAGAAAACCGACCACACCAAAGGGGGCCGTGATGGCTGGCAAGACACGCAACACGATGATCGTTCAGGCACGCCGCAAGACCGAGGAACTGGCCGCGAAACGGCGCGAACGCGAAGCGACGCTTCAGTCGCTGGCCACCGACTACCACGCCGCCACCATGATGGCCGAAGCGGGAGTTGAAGAAGCCGAACGGCAGGCAGCCGAACTGATCGCCACGGCGAAGAAGAACGCGGCCGCCGCAGTTGACGACGCGAAGGAAACCGTTCGGAAGATGCTCGCCACCGGTGAGACCAGGCAGGGCATTGCAGAGCTCTTGGACGTCAGCGTTTCCTACGTCCGCAGTATTGACGTGGCCACACCGAAGAAGGCAGAGGCCGACGCTGATACAGAAACAGTCGAGGCCCAGAAATCAGAAGAGAGTGGGAGCGTCGGGGTCGTGTCCGGACATGAGGGGTCGGATCACTGACTCATCCCACCCGTGCTCTTTGAGCGCATCACGCAGCTGCCGCGACTGAGCGGCGAAGTTCGCGCGGCCGACGCCACGCCAACGCCACGAATGGGCGTTGGCGTGGCGTCTCTTTTGTGACCGGTCAATCAGGTTCTCTGCCTGTGTGCCAGGAAGCAGATGACTGTCAGGTCCGCCCGTCGCGCGGACACAAATCGGGATATCGCACGAATGCAGAAGCTTGGTATCAGGGTCCAGTTGTTCACCGGTCAGCAACAGATGGGCGAAGCGCTGTGGACGGACGGCCTGCTGCCCCGTGGCGGTCTTGATCCAGTACCGGCCGTAACCGTCATCAGCCACCGCCCCGGTCCAGAGCCAGCAGTCATTCTCCCGGGGTCCTTTGATGACCTTGGCCCAAAAGCGAGCCTCGTCCCGCGTCATGGACATGACAGATTCACCAGCGACGCCAGCGGCGTTCCAGCCGGTTCGCGGCGAAGAAGAAGGCGACCATGAACAGGGCCGGCGGTAATGCCTGGAGCAGGCTCTGACCGAGCCAGGCCACCACGGCTGTGATCAACGCAATCACGCCAGCGGCTTTGCAGAGGAAGATGAGGATGCCTTGGCCGGCGGCTACCGGGTGCGTGAGTGCGTAGATGATCCAGCCGCCCAGGGCGACAGCGGCGAACGCTGCGAAGAAGATCAGAACGACAGCCATGGTGTTCCCCTAACGTTGGGCTGATGCGTGGGCGGTGGGTTCAGCAACTCCATCGGCCCGCCTTGCTGTTCTGGGCGTGGTCGGCGGCCGCGGTGAAGTCGCCGCTGTAGGCGAAGGGCTTGCCGTAGCCGGTCGCTTCGGCGTGGCCGTGTTCAAGGATCGCCCGGTTGGCCAGGGCGCCATCGGCGGTCCAGACGTAGGCAAGAATCCTGTCGTACTTGTCCCGCACCCCTTGGCCGGGATCCGCCGAGAGGAACACATGTTGTCCGTCCAGGAGTGAGTGCAGGAAGGTGGACGCTTCCGGTCCTCCGCACTCCACCGGTGCGTCGTCTTTGACGCTTTCCGGGGCGTTGATGCCAACGAATCTGACGCGGGTGCTGGTGCCGTTGCAGCTGATCCGGATAGTGTCACCATCCACAACAGTCTCCACGGCATAGGGGCCGCTGGCTGTGGCTTGAAGCGCCGGAGGCCGCGCCGCCGTGCCCGTCGCGTCACACGGGACTTCATGCAACGGTGCATGGCTGCCGGCAGGAACAGTCAGCGGTCCTCCCTGGGCCGTGCAACCGGCCAGGGCAAGAACGGCCAGAACGCTTCCGAGAAGCAGCCGACCCCTGTGCTGGGTGCTGGTCATGGGTGGTCCTCCCTTGCTGCTGTTTCGGCGCGGGTGCGTCGCCCTGGGCGGAGTTCACCGGCTTCAACACCCGGCCATTTCCGGCCGTCGTTGTACTTGCGCTGCAACCGCCGGAGCTCACGGCGTGCAGCTGCTTCAACGAAGTCAGAAATGGACACATACCCCTCTAGCTTCCCGACGGCTTGGACCGCTGCCCGGATCTGCTGCAGGTCCGCTTCAGTGAAGTAGGGCCCCTTCTTCTCACTCGGCTTCATGGGTTTTAGAACGGGGGTTCGGAGTCGGGGCCGTTGCCCCAGGAACCGGCGCTGGCTGACGAGTTTGCGGCCCATGGGTCGTCCTGCTGAGTTGCCTGAGCGCCGGCGCCGTGGTTACCGAAACCTCCGCCGTTTCCTGCGCCCTGGTTGTTGTTGCGCTGGGTGCGGTTCACTTTCGCGTTCGCGTAACGCAGTGAGGGGCCGATCTCGTCTACCTCGAGTTCGATGACGGTGCGCTTCTCGCCTTCTTTGGTTTCATAGGACCGGGACTTCAACCGGCCCGAAACGATGACGCGCATGCCCTTGGTCAGGGACTCGGCGACGTTCTCAGCTGCTTCCCGCCACACACTGGCGCGGAGGAAAAGGGTCTCCCCGTCCTTCCACTCGTTCGACTGACGATCGAAGGTCCTGGGCGTCGAAGCGATCGTGAAGTTCGCTACCGCGGATCCCGACGGGGTGAAACGCAGCTCAGGGTCCGATGTCAGGTTTCCAATGACTGTAATGGTGGTTTCGCCGGCCATGATGGTTCCTTTTCCTCGTGTGCTGGTGGTGTTCTCGGTGTGTGTGCTGGTTTCGTTCTGAGGTTCGGTCCCACCCGGTGCATCGTGGGTGAGGTCGTTGGGTTGGTGCTGGTCTGCGGTGTGTTCATCCCACAGACCACCGGCCCCGATGGGTGCCCTGCTGATTGCGGCAAGGTAGCGGTCGTCCTCGATGCTGGGAGGGATGCCGTAGTAGCCGGCGAAGGGTTCTTCCTTCGCGTCGGGGTAGACCCTGCCGCTGGGGGTGGTCTCCCGGAACAGGTCCACTTCCAATGGGATGCGCGGGGTGATCTTGAACCCGTCCACGGGGTGCGGGGTGCTCATGTTCTCACGCTGCCCTGTGGCTCATGGCGGCTTGGACGAGTTTGTCCTGGCGGAGGCCGGACCAGTGGTCCTGGTCATCGGAGTTGTTCACGATGACGGGCGCCTGGGAGTAGCCGAGCTCCTGGGTGATGTACTCCAGCGCTGCCGGCACTTCGGTGATGTCCACGGGTTTGTAGGTGATGCCTTTGGAGTCGAAGTACTCCATGGTGCGGTCGCAGTTCGGGCAACCGGGCTTGGTGTAAACCGTGTAATCGGTGATTGAGGAAGTCATTTTCAGTCCTGCGTTTCGTATCAATTTTAGTTCGGTTCGTCTGGCTAACTTGCTACTACTATTCTAGCGTTTATCCACTCGGATTAAAAGGGTTTTGCCTCTATTTCTAGGGGTTTTTGCTCAGTATTTTGTAGTGGTTTTTCTGGTGATTATCGCGCGTGGCGTGTTTTGGAAGTGTCATTTTCAGAAGCTGACTGCACTGAATGTCAGAAGTGGTCTGCACTGCGGTTGAGTGTACGTAAGCGGATCCCTTAGCGG
Organism: Arthrobacter sp. M2012083; assembly: GCF_000281065.1. Classification (GTDB taxonomy): domain Bacteria; phylum Actinomycetota; class Actinomycetes; order Actinomycetales; family Micrococcaceae; genus Arthrobacter. The sequence continues at coordinate 9,836 of NZ_AKKK01000058.1, read as the reverse complement.
GCGCCAGCCCTGATTTTTCCTACCGGCCGCCATGCCGGTGGGAATCTGGAGAGAACAAGCCCTATTCAACGCCGGGAGTACAGGACTCTCCCCGTCGAAGCGTCTCGGACCTTGGCGACCTTGTCGGTGAAGAAGAAATCGATCGGCTGGCCGACCACGAACGGGCTCGCGTTAGTTGTTATATGCGCGTATTCATCGCCAAGGTCGTATCCCCAAGCGATGTTGAAAACCGTGAAAGTGTCCCCGTCCTCTACGTCCACCAAGGTTCCGATGCCGTCACGAGCATTTAGGAGGTGGACTAAGTCCGCATCTCGGGGGTCAGGGTGTGACGTTTCCATGAAAGCCAGACTAACGGCGGCACGTCCCGAGCTGTCCACGTTTCTTGCTCAAACAGGCACGTACTGAGTAGCCGAACCACGTCCGATAGAGGATCCTTTACCGGACACTCACGCGCACGGTTGCTGTCAACGCCCCGCCTGCCCGGATCAACTACAGTTCCCTACCCCGACGGTCAAATTCGGCTCTCCGAGCTTCTTCCTCGCTCCAGAAAGGGGCATCGTTGCGCCGGACGCGGAGAAGATACAAGAACCAGACGGCATTGGCGAGTACGGCCAGAGAAAAGATCCATGCCGCTCCGGCGTCCCAGCCATTACTGCCACCGAACTTTGTAAAGGCCAAAGGAGAGAAACAGAGAACCATGAGACCTGATGACCATACGGAGAGACGCCAACTGCCGCGCGTCATTCGCGGCTGGAGACGCCTTTGACCCTCTAGCTCCGACATAACCGCAGCCTATAACAGGTCCAGCTGGAAACAACCGCCCTATGAGGATCCTTTACCGGGCGGCATGGTCACTAATCAAGAATCTGCACAAGGTTGGTGGTCCTGCCTACGAGCGGCACCGCGACCGGGCAGACTGCTGTCATGACGACTGACTACTTTCGGCGGCAGTGGAGTGAGTCTCGCGGTGACGAGCATGCTTCCTGGGGGTCTGCTACCTACTACTTCGAGGTCGGCGATGACGGTTGGCCAATTCGCCAGATCGAGATATATGAGGCTGGCCCGACCCTGCGCTACGGACCGGAGCATGCGGAGGACAGGTATGGTCAACTCAGCCAGACGCAAATCCGAGCCGAAGACTGGCAACCATGGGCTATCTCGGAAGCTGAATTTAGCCAGGCTTGGCAGACGCGCGACTAGCGCCCTAGCCTTCGAGTCCAGCCTCAATGACTGCGCGTAAGCCGATCCCTAGACGGGCACTTGGGACGTCCGTTAGGCCACCAGCCTACGTGCGGCCAGGGTGGTCGTACCCTCCGATGGTGAGATCTGGCGTTCTATAGCGTGACGTTGGGTTTCTGGTCCTGGAATGGGGGATGTCGATAGGTGACCACAGCAAATGTGAGGCCTATGATCAATCCCAGTACCATGCCAAACAACCACGGGTCGAAACCCACAACTATGTGGGTTATATACAAAGCCACGAATACGCCTGATGACGCCCAAGCCATCAGACCCATGGCAGTCACACGCACCATAAGGGGCACCCGTTCGGGGAGGGCTCGGTGGCACCAAAGGACCAGCCCGCCAATCACTATGCCGGCTAGAGCTCCTACAGGAATCTCTAAAAAGACGAAGGACATCAGTGCCCACTGCAAATAGGCCAGATTGAACTCGGTAAAGAAGTAGTACACGCGCGCTGCCAGTGCTACCGCGGCTCCAACCAGAACGCCCAGCCACAGTAGACGGCGTGCGCAAGTTCGTGATCGCCACCAGCTGGCCCACGAACTACTCTTCACCGTACTTCTTCGCTGCTGCGGTCAAATTCGCTGCTTGGGTTAACCAGAGTCTGGTCAACGAGGTATATCTTCCGAAGTGACGCCTGGGCAAGGTGGTGTGGTGCTGGCATACACGCATGGCATCCATCCTTTGATTGAAGGACCAAACTCACGGCCGCTGATCCTTAGCTGAAATTACACTAGTTGCCACATGAAACATGCCTGATCATGCGCCCGTAAGCCGATCCTTCACCGGGCGATAGAAAGGTCTGGACTTCTTGCGCGCTGAATCCTCGGACGTCTACTGTGCGAGTGAACTGCGGGCAGAGCACCGAGGGTTGGTGGTGAGATGGCAACTATGAGACTTTCCTACGCGAACTTAGACTCTGACAACATCAGAGGGACGAGCCAAGCTGACTACTTGGTCGGTCTTGATGCCGAACTCACTGTCTCGGAAGGGCCTGCACTGCTCTATCGAGAGCTAGCCTTTCCCGTAGTCGAACTCGCTCGCAGCTTGCTTCTCTGGCTCAACGACGCGAACCGAGGTGACTTCATGTTTGACTCGATGTCCTTTGAAGAAGTTGGCGCGGTTTCCCTAACACGTGGGTCGTCAGGCTGGCTGGTGGAGTCAGTATTCAGCCCCGATGTGGTCAGCAATCCACTCGATTGGGCGGAAGTTGAGAGCGGCTGTAAAGAGTTCATCAGTCAAATCGAATTCGACCTTTTATCGCTGGGGCTCGACCCTAGTGAGTTGATTCATCGTTGAGTGAGGTTCTTCTCCGGACTCGAGGGAATGCCCGTTGCTGGATCCTTTAACGTGCAACTGGCCCCGATCTGTGTGGCGGGCTGGTATGGCAGCATGTGGTTATGAGTGCCCAGCTGGAAGTTCCAAGGCTTGAAGACCTGAGTGATGTTGGGGTTGTTATCGAGACGTCTGATCAGCCTTGGGTGGTCTCCCTGGTGGCGTGGGCGAACGACGGTAGCACCGTAACTCTCACCTGGGACGAGATCGCTGGGTCAGCGAGCATCCGCTGGCTCTACGGTGACGAGGTGCGCCTTGTTCTTGAACGAGAGACACCCGTGAAGGTCAGTGTCCGAGACGAGCGCGGCGTCATTGAGTTCCACGTCTGGTCCTGCTGGGAAGGAATGGCCGGCGAATTGATCGTGAGGGTCGGCGAGCACGTTTCGGTCCACGACACACTTCTACGTCACGACATTGGACCGACTCGGCCGCTCCACCCAGAACATGCTGACCTTCGCCGAAAATCTACGCGCCACAGGGGCCGGGTTGAGGGTGCTAAATCTTGGCGGCGGCGACGTTGACACATCCACACCGATGGGCTCCATGCTCTTCACCATCATGGCTGCTCTCGCGCAAATGAAACATGACATCAAGCGGGAACGGATCAACGATTTGGTCAGCAAACGACGTGAGGCAGGTAAGAATCTAGGCGGCAGGCCCCGAAGGATCACCGACAGCCAAATACACAACGCGCTTCGCCTGGTTCGTGATGGCGAACCCGCGGCCCAGGTAGCGAGGAACCTTGGAATGTCGCGGGCATCCTTCTACAGGAGGACACGGGGACTTACCCAGCCGCGGGCTTAGTTGAACTCCCGTCAGCACCCCCGCGAGGTGGGCGCGGCAGGAAGAATGCTGCGTCCGGGCCCTGCCCGGTAAGAGCGCTGGCTTCGAGCAGGTGGATAGCCGCCGCAGCAGCTTCAAGAGCGAGCAGTTGCATGGTGGGTACGTGATCCTCGTGCGTGTGCCATCGTGCCAGGCCCAGGCGCAAGGGAAGGCCGGCTTCGTTCCATGCAGTCATCACCGTCTTCCTCGCGTTCTGAAACTCGCTGAGGTTGGCGCAGAGTTCGTCGATGATCGTCCTGAGCAGGTGGAACCAGATTCCTGCATCAATGTCCGCACCCTGCAGGGCGACCTTTCCCGTGGCCAGCGCTTGCCAGGTTCTGGTGTCCATCGCCAGCAATACTGGCGCGACAGTCCTTGGCGTCGGTGGTCTGCTCTGCCAGTCCCGGAAATCAACGACCTGGCTGTCACGGGCCTCAAGACGGCATCCATGTTGAGGGCAGCTCAGGGTAATTGGGAGCAGCCACAGCAGTTGGTAGGGGTGGGGTGGGTTTGTCTCCGCGATGCATTGCGGGCATGCTCTCATCCTGGGCAGCGAGGGACGCCACGGCAACCAATGGCTAATCTCGCGCGGTCGAAGCCGTCCGGCCGGGAGCAGCACAGAGAACTGACGGGTGTAGGTCATGAACAGATGCGGGTTGGGTTCGGTGCTGTCCAGAAGCCAGGGTGACCAACCGCTGAGGCTCATCCTTCGGATCAGGTGGCCATCGACTCCGGTTCGCTCCGAGAGCTCATGGGCCAACCGGTCAGGCGGGCTGGTGTCCAGGTCCGCGACCCTGCCAGGCCAGAACCCCAAGTCAGCCACGAGATCTTCAACGGTGGAAGTGTAAAGAACAGCGATCCTTGTGAGCCACGACGAAAGCGCCTCGTCTGGTCTCGGGGCCGGGTGCAAGGGCCATCGCGAAGTCACAGGAGTTGTTGCTCGAAAAGTCTCCGTCGCTCGGTGGGGCCCTTATAGTCCGCCAAAGTCAGGGTCCGGTGATTAATCCTCTCCTCACCGGTATGGACGGCGACGACCGCAGCGGCCATCAAAAGGTGGGCGAGTTCACCGATGGTTCCTTCGCTGCGGGCGAGCAAATACCTGGCCATGTCCTCAGTGTCGATCTTCGAAGGATATTGCAGAGGGAACGAGGCAGCGAAGCTGGCCAGCAAGGACCGGGTCTCCATGCCGACCTCCCAGAGCGGCAGGATAAACGGTTCGAACCTGTTCTCGAGCTGATCATCGGATCTAATAGCGAGGTAGGCCTCCCGTGTTCCGACGCCGACCAACGGAATCCGAAGCTCGTTGCCAAGAAACCGCAGCAGGTTCAAGAACGCACGGCGTTTCTCGCCATTCCCGGCCAAGACGTTGTGAAACTCATCGATCACCAGCATCCGGACTCCCACCTGACGCAACAATGCGAGCCCCAGCCGTTCGGCCTCGTGCAGACGCAAGTTGGTCCGGATAGGTGCACCGAGGGCTGAGAGCAGCGCAGTATAGAACCGGATTTCTGTTGGTTCCGAGGGCATCTGCATGCACAGGACGGGGATGTTTTCCCCGTCCCGTCCGGTGACAGGTGGGTGTCTCCTGCGGAACCGTTCCACGATCATGGACTTCCCGTTGTTTGTCGGGCCTGCTACTAGGAGGTTGGGCATGCGTTGTTTTTTGGGCCAGTCGTAGAGCACTTCCAGCCGCTCAACGGCTTCCAAGGCTTTTGGATATCCGATCCACCGGTCCGCGCGGATGCGGGACACACGCTCCTCCGGCGACAGTGTCGCTAGTTCGCGGGCGAGGGGATGCAGATGGGACAAGTCTCCAGGGGCGTTCTTGTCCACGGTCACCACTCCTCAATCTGCTCAAAGGGCCGAACGGACACCTCACCCGGTGGTTCGGCATCTGTTGGAACATCAGGTGGCGGTGAGAGTTTAGGGGCTTGCGGTTTTGGTTTGTCTGAGACGTTTCCATGTTTGCGGCGTTCGTTTTCCCTGCGGACGCGCTTGGTTGTTTTCACCGCCGTCTCACTGACCTCGCGCATTTGCCCGATCATCCGGAATAGCGCTGCTTCGTCGACCTGGGCGGCTCCTTGCGCGCGGAGACGAGTCAGGGCTTGCCGGTGTTCCCACATGCTGATGGGTGGGTTGGCGATCGACTGGTACGGGACTTCGACGTAGTGGCGGCCGTCAGGTTCCAGAACCCAGATCCTGCTGATGTCCCGTGGATCCCGCCGAATAGTGAAAGGCTCCAACTCTTCTCGCCGGCTGATCCATGGTTTCAAGGCATTGGCGAAGTAGCGGACATGGTCGACGATGAACCCGGCGCGGGTCAGGGTGCGGTGAATGACCGGGAGGAAGTCCACCAGGAAGGAGGTCGGGTTCGCGACTGTCGTGGGTGTCCCGGCGGCGGCAACCCCGGCAGCCCACCTGGCGGCCGGGGTCTGCCCGAGAGTCTGGTGAACGCTGCCGTGATACGTGGCGACCGCCAGCACTAGCCACTTCTCTAACTCCGGCAGTGTCAGGGCGGCGAGCTTTTCGGAGTCGTACTGGCCCCGCTCAGCCGGGTTGGAGAATGTCGTCCCCGGAAGTTCGTGGATTTTGCTCATGGCCGTGCCGATTACGCGTTCAACAATGCCGCCGTAATGAGGTTGGCCCGGTGGTCTGTAAGACAAACGGATCTCGTGTTGCTCGCAGCCACGACGCAGCGCTTCGCTCTTGAATTCCGTCGCGTTGTCCAGATACAAGGACTTGGGTTTGCCGCTCATCGGCCATTCCACATCCACCCCAAGGCGCTCCAGCCAGGGACGTTTGTCACCGATGATACTGGCAAGGCATAGCCCTACCGAAACCGCAGAAGGCGGTTCCAGGGTGAGGACCAGACCAACGATCGTCCTGCTAAAGACGTCAATTGCGACAGTCAAGTAGGGGCGGCCAATCGTCCGGCGTTCACGTTCATCGACGATGATGACGTCGATTATGGTGTGGTCGATCTGCACTTGGTCAAAAATCGAGCGGATTGGCGGTGGTTCACCGCCGGCGTCTTGTAGCGTCCTTACCGCGTCTTTACCTTCTCTGCGCCGTATGACGTCGACGGGGTTGAGCTTCGCGATGCGCCGCGACACCGTGTTTCTTGTCGGCGGCTTCACTCCTTGTGAGGCGCAGGCACGGACGATCTCCCGGTGGAGTGCTGCCAAAGAGAGTTTCTGCCGGGTAAGGAACCGCCGGCGGATCAGATCGCGCATGATGGCCTCGGTCGGTTCAGGTAGGCGGTGACCGCCCTTGCCGCCGGTGGAATGCCTGACGGCAAGGTCGGTCACGAGCCCTGAGCCTTGGCGATACCGGTCCAACAGCACATAGATCTGGCGGCGGGAAACACCTAACTCCTCAGCAGCGTCGTCAACGTCGGCAAGATGCATAGTGCTCCGCTTCGCCAGCGAACCGATCACAGAAGCACGCTTCTTCGCCTGCTCCCACGAAGCGTCCGACATCGTCAGCTGACCATCCTCAGCGATCCGACCCTGGTCCGGTTCCATGCTTTCCCCTTTTGAACAGGAGTAGCGAACAAGAGCACCATATTGCAGAGGACTACCGACCGACCAGTGCCCTTGAGTACTCTGCAAGGCTTCCTGTGTTCACACGGGCTTTGATGCAGCCAGCTTCGGAAAATGACAGGAAGATCGCGGGTAGTAGTCCGACGTGACTCCCCTGGCTTCTCTGGTAGCCGCCCTGGGCGTTGGGTTCTGTGTCCGTGTCAGGTTGGTCCGGATTCCCCAGTGTGTGGTCCCGGCTGAAAGGACTGTTCCCCCGCGGATGGCGGGTCGGCGGCGGACGTCTTGGACCATGGGGGGCTTGGCCGTATGTGTGGACGCATAACCTAATGATTTGGGTTAAAGGGTGAAGGGCCGGCACTGTAAGTGCCGGCCCTTCAATTTTTCCCTCTGCAAAAGGAAATCTGTGGTTCAGTCTACAAGACTGAAGTCTTCCGCGTCAGCGCGTGGTTCGCGGGTGTGTTGCCCGGTAGCGGCGCAGGAGAAGGTATGTGCCCAGAGCGAGGGCGGCTCCGATCGCTGCTCCGAGGATTAGGCCGGTAATGCTGCGCATGTTGTTCATCAGGATCAGGGGCAGGGAGATGGCGGCGACGAAGCCCATGTGGAACGGAAAAGTGTCGTTGTCCTCATCAAGGTCTTCCATCCTGGAGTGGGCAATCATCCATCCGATGCCCAGATAAATTGTGGCAACGGCCGAGAAGATCAACGCCCCCATCACCACTTGGTCAAGGACTGGCGACAGGCCAGGGAAGATCTCAGCGAGAGTGACCCCTGGGGTTGTCTGCGTGTTCATGGTGATTCCTGTCTGTGCTGCCATGGGATGAGCCTAACGGTGGCCTCTGACAAAACTTCCCGGTGGTGACCCGATACAAGTAGCCCGGGGGCGCCGGGAGCGCGGCTTTTGGTTCCCGTGTGCTTGGTGGCGTTGAACGGCGGTCCGTCGCTGGTGATTGGCTGCTGTGGTTCGCCCTGGGCGGCGGACCGCCCGACGTTTGGGAGGTTCCCGGCCCCGCCGTGGTGAGTGGCCGGGGGCCTTGCCGGGCGGTGGGGGTTCCGCCCGGCAAGGGGTCTAGGCGGCTTCGGGTTCGTCCGCGCTTTCCGTGGTTTCCTCGGTCTTGGGGTCGGTGATGATGATCTTTTCGACGTCGCTGGCTTCGTATCCCCATGCCGTGAGCTGGGTAAGGTAGTAGCGGTTGTCGCTTCCTCGAGTCCGCCAGCTCGTGCGATCAATGTTCGCCTCGTAGGCGGTGATCATCATGGCGAGGGTGACCGTTTCGGGTTTGGTGGTGGGTTTGTCCACGTAGGCCGTGAACTCGCCGTACCCGGTGCCGGTGCCCAGCAGTTCCGCCGTGAGTTCGGTCTTGTTCAAGGCCTTGGTCAGGATGTAGCTGGCGTGGGCAATGGTGTGGGCGATGAACTTCTGGGCGTTCTTTGGCAGGGCCTTGCGTGCCAGCAGGGTTTTGACGAACTCCCTGCGTACCACCTCGGCCGAATCCATGGCTTTGTTGTTTTCAATGACCTCCCGTCGTGCGGCCTTTTCCTCGTCGGTCATCCCTCCTGCCGGGGCTTTGCCGTCCTTCCGCAGCCCGCGGGCCTTCCAGTCAGCCACGGCGAACCTCGTCATCAAACCGCTGTATCCGATGCCGATGTAAACCGCGTCCGCGTCCGTCTCGCTGAGGCGTTCGCCCTCGGGGGTGGTCAGTGCGGAGATCAGGGCGGCGGGTCCCTTGTAGTCGTAGTAGCTGGGGTCTTGTTCCAGCACGGTGAGTCCTTTAGCGGCAGCCTCGGCGCAGGCTTCGGCGAGCAGGGCGTTGTTCTTGCGCTCGTCGCGGAGCCGCTGCGCACGGTGGGCGAAGTTGCCGGGGTTCTCAGTGGCGAGGCTTTCGAGCGTGGCCACTGCGTCGGCGTCGTCTGCGAATTCCTCGATCACGGCGGACTGTTCCAGTGTCAGGCCTTGGTCCAGTGCCTGGGCTGCGGTGGCGTTCGCTTTGACCTTCAGCGCGGTTTCCACCACTGCTTTCTTTGCCCCCATCTTCCGGGCGATGACGTTGGCGCTCACTCCCAGCAGTGCCATTTGGTGGAAGGCTTCGGCGCGGTCGCTGTCGGTGAGTGCGCTGCGGTGGTCGTTCTCCACTACCTGCGTGGCGAGGCGTTCCGCTTCCTCGGGGCTGGCGCCGACGAGCACGGGAATGGTCGCCGCTCCTGCCTCAACGGCTCCAAGGGTGCGGCGCTGTCCCATCAGGACGTGCACGGTTCCGTCCTCGGTCCGGTGGGCGACGACGGGCACGAGCACGCCGTGTTCTTTGATGCTGGCGACGAACTCTTTGGTGAGTCCGGCTTCCTTGCGGACGTTGGTGTCCACCGTGAGGGTGGTGGGGTCAAGCAGTTCGAGCGTGGGTGTTGCGTTCATGGTTCTGTGTCCTTTGCAGAGGATTGGTGAGGGAGCGGTGTGACCCGGCCAGCTGCTTTCTTTCCTCCCCCGTTGTTTTTTGGCTGCTGGCGAAGCTTGCGGAGCTGTGGCCGACGGAGGCCTGTCTACCCTTGGGCAAGGGCAGAAAAATCTTGCGGGATCCGAGCTAGCGAGGATCCCTGGCTAAAGAATTTTCGGACCGCAGGCCCCGGAGCCTGCGGAGGGGCTAGACGGGGTGGAGCGGACACATAGAATCCGAAGGACAGCAGCCAAAAAACGTCGTAGACACACAGGACCGGGCACGGCGGAGCTCTGCGACGTCGGGACCGGGCCCAACAGCCGGCCACGGAGCGAAGCGGAGTGGACGCCCAAAGGGGTGCGAGCCCTGCGAGCATGCTCTCTCCTGGTCCGCGGGGGATCCGCCCAGGCCGATCCCGGCCCGGGCTTGCCGCACGCACCAGGTGAGTGGTGCCGGCCCTTGGGCGGGA
>NZ_AKKK01000057.1 GCF_000281065.1 Arthrobacter sp. M2012083 | reverse complement strand
TCGTTGGTGTTCTTCGGAGTCACTGGTGATCTTGCCCGTAAGAAGCTCATGCCGGCGGTTTATGACTTGGCTAATCGTGGGTTGTTGCCGCCGAGTTTCGCGTTGGTGGGTTTTGGCCGGCGTGAGTGGGATAACGCGGATTTCGCGGCTGAGGTCAAGGAAAACGTCAAGGCCCATGCGCGGACGAAGTTCGATGAAGCGGTGTGGGAGCAGTTGGCTTCGGGTATCCGTTTTGTTCGGGGCGAGTTCGACGACGACGACGCTTTCGAGCGTCTGGGTGATGTCCTTGATGAGTTGGATGAGACCCGGGGTACCCGGGGTAACCACGGTTTTTACTTGTCCATTCCGCCCAAGGCGTTCGAGCAGGTTTGCCGGCAGTTGTCCAAGCATGGCCTGGCGCAGGCGAAGCCGGGGCAGTGGCGGCGGGTGGTGATTGAGAAGCCGTTCGGTCACGACCTTGAGTCGGCCCGGCAGTTGAACGACATTGTCGAGTCGGTGTTCCCGCCGGATGCGGTGTTCCGGATTGACCATTATTTGGGGAAGGAGACGGTGCAGAACATCCTGGCGTTGCGTTTCGCGAACCAGTTGTTCGAGCCGCTCTGGAACGCGAACTATGTGGATCATGTCCAGATCACCATGGCCGAGGACATCGGCACCGGTGGGCGGGCCGGGTATTACGACGGTGTGGGCGCTGCCCGCGACGTGATCCAGAACCATTTGCTGCAGTTGCTGGCGTTGACGGCCATGGAAGAACCCATCTCCTTTAACGCCGATGATTTGCGGGCGGAAAAGGAGAAGGTCCTTGCCGCGGTGAAACTGCCCGAGGATCTCTCGACGCATTCGGCGCGGGGTCAGTTCACCGGTGGGTGGCAGGGCGGGGAGGAAGTCCTGGGGTATTTGGACGAGGACGGGATCCCGGCCGATTCGAAGACCGAAACGTTTGCGGCGATCCGGGTGGATATCAATACCCGCCGCTGGAACGGGGTGCCGTTCTACCTGCGCGCCGGGAAGCGGTTGGGCCGGCGTGTGACCGAGATCGCGGTGGTGTTCAAACGCGCCCCTAACCTGTTGTTCCGGGACCATGGTGAGGATGACTTCGGCCAGAACGCCGTGGTGATCCGGGTCCAGCCCGACGAGGGCGCCACGATCCGGTTCGGGTCCAAGGTCCCGGGCACGCAGATGGAAGTCCGTGATGTCACCATGGACTTCGGCTACGGACACTCGTTCACCGAGTCCAGCCCCGAAGCGTATGAGCGGCTGATCCTGGACGTGCTCCTGGGCGAGCCTCCCCTGTTCCCGCGGCACCAGGAAGTGGAACTGTCCTGGAAAATCCTTGACCCGTTCGAGGAATACTGGGCAGGCCTGGACGAACAACCCCAACCCTACGCACCGGGCAGTTGGGGGCCGGCCTCGGCCGATGCCCTGCTGGCCCGTGACGGACGAACCTGGAGAAGGCCATGATCGTAGATCTTCCCGATACCACCACCTCCAAGATCTCCAAGAAGATCATGTCCCTGCGCGAGCAAGGCGGCGTCATCGCGTTGGGTCGTGTGCTGACCTTGGTGGTAGTGACCAAGTCCGGGCAGGAAGAAGACGCCATCGAGGCAGCCAACGAAGCCAGCCGGGAACACCCTTGCCGGATCATCGTCCTGGCCGACGCCGGCGCGGAAGGACCCGACCGGCTCGACGCGCAAATCCGTGTCGGCGGCGACGCCGGCGC
>NZ_AKKK01000056.1 GCF_000281065.1 Arthrobacter sp. M2012083 | reverse complement strand
GCTGCGGTGTTCGCTGGTGAGCTCAAGGACGCCGGTGTCCTGGGCTCGGTGGCAGGGTTGCGGGTTGATTTGTATGGTTCGTTGGCCGCGACGGGTCGTGGGCATGGCACCATGACGGCCACGCTGCTGGGCTTGGAGGGGTATCACCCTGAGCTGATCCTGCCCGACGAGGTGGAGGAGCGGCTCGCGACGATCGCTGAGAGAGGTGTCCTGAATCTGGCCGGTGCCTCCGGTGGGGGTGTGGAGCTGCCGTATGCGGTGGAGGACATGATCTTGCATCCGTTGACGGTGTTGCCGCGGCATACGAATGGGATGAAGTTTGCTGTCTCTGATGCTGAGGGGAAGGTGCTGCGGGAGGCGACGTTCTTCTCGGTCGGTGGTGGGTTCATTGTCCGTGAGGGTGAGGAGGATGCGGCCCGGGAGGAACTCGAGGAGTCGAAGAAGGAGTTGCCGTTGCCGTTCAGGACGGCGGCGGAGTTGCTGGGCCGGTGCTCGTCGAAGGGTTTGGGTATCAGCGACATCATGTTCATTAATGAGCGTGCGTCCCGGAGTGAGGAGGAGATCCGGGAGGGGTTGTTGCATATCTGGTCCGTGATGGAGGCCTGCGTTGAAACGAGTTTGCAGCGTGAGGGTGTGTTGCCTGGGGGGTTGAAGGTTCGTCGTCGTTCTCCTGATTGGTTGGAGCGGTTGCTGAAGGAGGACAAGGAC
>NZ_AKKK01000055.1 GCF_000281065.1 Arthrobacter sp. M2012083 | reverse complement strand
CCGCCGTGGGTCTGGCCGGCTGTTCATTTCAGCCTCTCTGGCTGACAAGAACTACTGTGCCGGGCCCGGATCAAGAACAAATCCTGCTCTTCCTCAGGAAATCATCAAGACTTTCAGCAGCCACACAGACCTCATGTGCAACACTTCTTGGGGCACATGAACGGCTGAATGGAGCACGACAATGCCAATGTGGTTGCAGGCCCTCACCTGGGGAACGTTTGCCGGCGGGGCCTTGGTCCTTGGGTCGGGTATCGCGTGGATCTGGAAAGTACCGCCCAAAATCGTGTCCACAGTGATGGCCTTCGGGGCCGGGGTATTGATCTCTGCCTTGGCTTTCGAACTGGTGGACGAAGCCGTGGAAGGCGGCGGGCTGCTCCCTACAGTCCTGGGCTTTCTCCTGGGCGCCCTGGTCTTTGTGGGTTCCAACGCCCTGCTTGCCCGCGCCGGCGCCAAGCATCGCAAGCGCTCGGGCGGCGCTCAGCCCTCAGAAAAGGACTCCCCTGGAAGCGGGACCGCCATCGCAGTGGGTGCCCTCATTGATGGCATTCCGGAATCAGTGGTCCTGGGCGTCGGCCTCCTCGCCGGAGGGGCAGTCAGCCCGGCCATGCTCGCCGCCGTCTTCATTTCGAATGTTCCGGAGGGCCTCTCCAGCACAGCAGGCATGAAGAAGGCCGGACGCAGCCCCGCATACGTCTTTGGCACGTGGGCTGGCATTGCGGTGTTCAGCGGGCTTGCCGCACTCCTTGGGTACACCGCTCTGGAAAACGCTCCGGAGACCGTGATCGCGTTCATCACTGCCATCGCTGCAGGTGGAATCCTGGCCATGCTTGCCGACACCATGATTCCCGAGGCCTTTGAGGAGCACCACAACCTGACTGGGCTGACGGCCGCCGTCGGATTCCTGAGCGCCTTTACTATTCACCACATCGGCGGTTGAGCCGTCACGGGCAAAGTCCCTGCAAACTAGGGCAGTAGCCCAATCACCGGCAAGGCAACCGCCGTCGAGACGGCCATGGCCGCTGTGTTGCCGATGACCGGATGGAAGCCGGCCGGCAGCCGAGCGGACATTGCCCTGGCCAGAGGCGGTGCGAGGACAGCACCCACCACGGCGCCGCCCACCATCCCCGTCCAGGAGCCGCCATACGCGAGGACTGCCGCAGGAGCCACTGACACCACGGGCGCGTAGGTGGCAGCCCACCCGCCATCGCGGTACCAGCCCCGCCACAGCGTGACGCCGATGGCCGAGGTCAACGCTTGGGCAAACAGTATGTGCGGCAGCAGGCCCGTCCCGTACGACGGCAACAAGGGGTTCAGGACAAAGGCCACCGCCACAGCCAGGATCACACAGGCGGCGGCGAGCTCGTTGGCGAAGAAATGCGTTTCAGTGAAGTCCTTGAGCACCCTGCGGGCCGCCCAGGCGGCGTCGCCGGCCACGTTCCGGTTGCGGCTCGACGGCGGCGACCCAGGTAGCGTCGTCGGCCGAGGCTCCCGTAGGACAAGCCACGGCATCCGCCGCGCGACCAGGAACGAGATGACCGAACCCACCGACATTGCGAGGACGCTCCCAACCACGGCGGGCAAGCCGAGCGGCTCTGAGACGGCTGGTATGAACAACTTTGCCAGGGGTGTGGTGGTGGCTGCCCCAAGGACCGCGCCGGTGACGCAGGTCCGCCAACCCGCCCCGTACATAAGGACAAGGGCGGGTGCGACGCAAACGAAGGGCACGAACGTTGGCTGCCATCCGTCGTCGAGCATCCATCCGAACATCAGGTTGGACAGAAACAAACTCATGGACGCTGATGTCAGAACCCAAGGCCACAGGCCCGTCCCATAGCTGAGCGATCCCGCCCAGTTCGCACCTCGTCGGCCAGCCCACCACGCGGCCGTGGCGCCTGCGAGTAGTCCAAGCGCTGCGAGATCGGACTTGTAGAAGAGTGGCTCGGTCATGTCGCCCAGTAGCCAGCGCACGGCGGTCAACGGGGTGTCAACGGCGTCTTGCGGCCATCCAGCGCCGCCAGGACCAATCCGCGGCGAATGCTGCGCCAGCATGTGGAGGAGAAGTGCGAATATACCGACGATGGCCACCATTCCGAAGGCTCCCAAAGCGGTGCCGCCGGCGCTGTGTTCGTGGCGGGTTTCGCGGGGAGGTTCGGGCGACAATCCCGGTTTCGGGGTGGCATGGTCAGCTGCAAAAGAGTGCGTCATTGGTGGCCCTATGCGTGCGGAGTGGCGTGGCTTTGAGCAGCGTAACCGACCCTTGGATGTGGTCTGCAGTCGCCGTGCTACGGGAGAATTGTGACCCGCTTACCCGTAGTTGCCGTTCGACCGAAGGCACGCGCGCTTCGGCGAGGACGAATCGAGAATGGTGTTGTGGTCCTGCCGGGGATCAGTTTCCGGCCGGATGACAGCGGTCCAGCCCGCCGCGCGGAGCGCCTTTACCGGATGATTTTCGATCTCCCGCCCGCGTGATCATCGACCTGGCACTCAGCTACCCGGCCGGATAACCGTCTGAACGCAGCAAAGAGGCCCCGAGCTGCAGAAACTGCAACAGCGTCGGAGCCTCTTGGCGTTCAGGCAGGCAGTTACGCCTTCTTGCGCGTGAACAATCCCCAGATGATGAGGACCAGCAGCGCGCCGCCGATTGCGAGCAGCCATGTGGAAAGCGACCAGAACTCGTTGATGCCCACCTTGAAGAGCGCGCTACCGATCCAGCCACCCAGAACGGCGCCCACGACGCCGAGGAGGATGGTAGTGATCCAGCCGCCACCCTGCTTTCCGGGCATGATGGCCTTTGCGATGGCGCCGGCAATCAGACCCAAAATAATCCAACCGATGATTCCCATTTTTCATTCTCTCTTTCATAAAGGAGGCCCCAGTTCGGCACAAGGACGCATGCCGCTATCTGCCTGATTGTTGGCTACCAGCCGAGCCGTCGGAGCATTCCGACGGCTTGGCTGGCAGACGGCCTGCCGGCAGGGTCGGGGTCTGTCATGG
>NZ_AKKK01000054.1 GCF_000281065.1 Arthrobacter sp. M2012083 | reverse complement strand
CGAACACCGTACTGCGATGCGCCCATCCGGCACATCGACCACGTGGTTCCGTGGCGCTCAGGCGGAACCACCACGCTCACTAACGGTGCAGGGCTATGCGAAGCCTGCAACCACACCAAGGAAAACCCCGGCTGGACCAGCAAAACCGTACATGTTGACGCGCGCGGGGGCGTGCACACCCTGGAAATCAGCACCCCCACCGGGCACAGCTACCAATCCAAAGCCCCACCCCTGCCCGGACACCGCCCCTCCAGAACATAGAAAGCTCGTTGAGCGTCCTATTCCTCCGTAAAATCCCCGGCGTCCCTGCGGAAGGTGCCTAGTACACGGATCAGGTGATCGACGTCGTCGGGTCTGAAGCCTGACTTGCCGAAGACCTCTGCATTGAGTGCCGCCGTCGCCTTCTTTGCGAGGGTGCGTCCCTCTGCGGTGAGCTCGATCAGGGTGGTGCGACCATCTGTTGGATGAGGTGAACGCGCCACCAAGGCGGCCTTCTCCAAGCGGTCGACGGCGTTGGTCACCGACGTTGGGTGAACCTGCAGGAGGGCGCTGGCTTTGTTCATGGGCAGCGCACCACTGCGGGCGAAGCTCAGCAACGCCAACAGCTCGTAGCGCGCGAATGTCAGCCCGAACGGTTTGAGCACCGTTTCGATGCGGGCCAGGAGTATCTGCTGCGTGCGCATGATCGCGGTGATGGCAGCCATGGGCGCGGCGACATCGCCCCAGCCATGCCTTTCCCAGTTTCGTTGGGCATCGGCAATGGGGTCGCGGGGGAGTGGCGTGCCCATGGGCCTCCTTTGGTTGCTCGGTTGGTTAGTCTTTCAGATTTGGGAACTCTTCCTCGGTGTATTCGACGCCCAAACCTGCGGGGAGCGGGCCGTCGCCGTGCCTGGCGACTTCCGTCCCACGCAGCTCCACCCGCCTGATCTTGCCGGAAATCGTCTTGGGCAGTTCTCCGAATTCGAGCCGCCGGATGCGCTTGAACGGCGCCAAATGCTCACGGCAATACTTGAGAATGTCCTCCGCGACCGCCGGCCCGGCTTGATAGCCGGCAGCCAACACCACAAACGCTTTGGGCACCGACAGCTTTACAGCGTCAGGCGAAGGTACGACGGCGGCCTCCGCCACTGCCGGGTGTTCGATCAGGACGCTTTCGAGTTCGAAGGGCGACAATCGATAGTCGGAGGATTTGAAGACGTCGTCGTCGCGTCCGACGTAAGTGATGACGCCCTCGGGATCGCGGCTAGCCATGTCGCCCGTGTGATAGTAGCCGTCGCGGAAGGCTTCGGCCGTCTTGGCTTCGTCGCCGAAGTAACTCTTCATGAGTCCCACGGGGCGAGGGTCCAAGCGCAAGCAGAGTTCGCCGTCGTCGGCCTCCTGCCCGGTGACCGGGTCCACCAGGACCACGTCGTATCCCGGCAGCGGCCGCCCCATGGAGCCGATCTTCACCGGCTGCGCGGGAGTGTTGGCGATCTGTACCGTGGACTCGGTCTGGCCGAAGCCGTCGCGGATGGTGACTCCCCAGGCTTCCTCCACCTGGCCGATAACTTCGGCGTTGAGTGGTTCGCCGGCCGAGACCACCTTGCGGGGCGGGGCGGTGAGCTGGGTGAGGTCGGCCTGGATGAGCATGCGCCAAACCGTGGGCGGGGCACAGAAACTCGTGACGCCTTCGCGGCCCATCTGATCCATGAGGGCAGCCGCGTCGAAGCGTTGGTAGTTGTAGATGAAGACGGTAGCCTCGGCGATCCACGGCGTGAAGACGTTGGACCAAGCATGCTTTGCCCAACCGGGGGAGGCGACATTCAGGTGGACGTCACCCGGTTCCAGGCCGATCCAGTACATGGTGGACAGGTGGCCCACGGGATAGGACGTGTGCGTGTGCTCCACGAGTTTCGCCCGTGAGGTGGTGCCGGACGTGAAGTAAAGCAGCAGGGTCTCGTCCGCCTTGGTGGGGGTATCGGGAGTGAAGTCCGTGCCGGCGTCGTAAGAGTCACCATATTGCCTGGCATCCGCGTTGGTGCTCTCCGGGCCGACCTCTATCAGTGCGTAATCGCCCTCGACGTCGGAGAACTTGCCGATGTTGGCACTTCCTACCGCCACCCAAGCGGCTCCGCCACGCTCCACCCGGTCCTGAAGATCGCGCGCGCCCATGAGGGTGGTGGTGGGGATCATGACGATGCCCAGCTTGATGCCGGCCAGCATGAGTTCCCACAGTTCAACCTGGTTGCCGAGCATGATGATCATGTGCTCGCCGCGTTTGACTCCTTGGTCCCGCAGCCAGTTGGCGAGTTGGGAGGACCTCAGGGAGAGGTCCCTGAAAGTGCGCCGGGTTGAACTACCGTCCTGTTCAACGATGACCAGGGCGGGCTGGTCACCCCTGGTTTCGTCTGCGGCGACCTGGTCGAACCAGTCGAGCGCGAAGTTGAACTCCTCGAAGCGGGGCCACTGGAATTCAGCGTGTGCCTGCTTGTAGTCCTCGCGCAATTCCAGCAGCCGATCGCGGGCCGCGCGGAAGTCTTCTGTGACTGTCATAGTCCGCCTTTCGCCTTCGGGTTTCCCGGCGCCGCTGCCGGGCTTCCCGTCTAGTGATCCACATCACCTTGCAATATACTAGGACATCCAAGGGTTTGGAAGAGCCCATGCGGGACATGACGAAGGGGTCTAATGCTCGACGAAAAAGCTGCCGGCACCGTTACCAGCGATGCGGCACCAGAACGCGTCCTGCCTCCTTATCCGGAGGCGGACTTGATGCACGTCATTGACCTGCTCCCAGCTGGGGAGCGTGTGCGGTATCTCGAGATCAGGGAGTTTCTGCAAACCCGGATCCGTTCCGCGAGCATCGATTACTGGAACCGGGAAGAATTCCCGTTCGGGCTACTGGCTGACATGGCGAAGTTTGGTTTGGGCGGGCTGCAAACGGACGGCTCCTCCAAGCTGTTCAAGGGCCTCATGTACACCGAGGTTGCTCGGGCGGACGTGTCCCTTTCGGCGCTGGTGGGCATCCACAATGAGCTCATCGTCGGCATGATTGACGAGCTCGGTTCCCCCGAACAGAAACGCAAGTGGCTGCCTGGGCTGGAGGCCTTTACCCAGCTGGGCGCCTTTGCGCTGACAGAACCGGATCACGGATCGGACATCGCCGGAGGACTCTCGACGACGGCGCGACGCGACGGCGGCGAGTGGGTCATCAACGGTGCCAAGCGCTGGATAGGGGCCGGCACGATTGCCGACTTTGCCTTGGTCTGGGCGCGGGATGAAGCCGATGGGCATATCAAGGGCTTCATCGTCGAGACGGACCGGCCCGGCTACTCAGCCACCAAGATCTCCAACAAGATCGGCCTGCGCATCATGCAGAATGCGGACATCGGGTTGGACGAGGTTCGCATTCCTGTGGAAAACCTCCTGCCGGGTGCCACGGAGTTTTCCCGCGCCAATGACCTCCTGCGTGATTCCCGGGCATGGGTGGGCTGGCAAGCCGCGGGAATTCAATTGGCCGCCTTCGACATCGCCCGCTCATACGCTTTGGAGCGCCGGCAATTCGGCAAAGAGTTGGCCCGGTTCCAGTTGGTGCAGCAGCAGCTCGCAGACATCCTGGGCAATGCCAACGCCTCACTGTCCATGATGGTGGAGCTCGCCCGGATCCAGCAGGCCGGAAAGCTCGAGATGGTACAGGCCGCCATGTGCAAAGCGACCACCACCCGGCTGGCCCGTTCCTCCGTTGCGATGGGAAGGTCCCTCCTGGGCGGGAACGGGATCACCACCGATTACGAGATGGCCAAGCTCTTCGGCGACGCCGAGATCCTGTACACATACGAGGGCAGTTACGAGATCAACTCCATGATCGTCGCCCGCGCGGTGACGGGTAAATCTGCGTTCGTCTGAGCCCGCAGGTCTTTGAGAAACACAAGACTCGTTAAGAAACGCAGCGGGCATCCCTTCGCCGGTTGAACGCCGGCGAAGGGATGCTCGTTAGATGTGGGACAGCCCCGTGGGCTAGGAGCTTTGAGTTACCACTTGGGGCGACTCCTCGGGCGTGACCGAAGCTGCGTGTTCGGCCAAGACGCCTGTCCGATGCCTGATGCGGAGGCGGTAAAGGAGCGTTCCGCCGATGATCACCGTGCCTACGAAGATTACGCCACCCCACTGCAGGTACCACTCGAACGGCGGAACCGAGTTGTAAATCTCCGGCCGTGGCCACACAAGGTTCAGCGTCATGGCACCGCCCCACAGTACGGCAAGGATGTTCACGGGCAGCCCCCTTTTGCCGAGACTGAACCCTGGTTCCGATCCGTCGTCCTTCAAGGGCCACTTCTTCAGGAACCTTCGCCGCAGCATGGGTACTGTCACCAGCAGATAGGACAGGTAGATCAAGACGATGCTGATACTGGACAGAATGGTGAAGATGGCCGGCTGCGAGATGTTGACGATCAGCGGAATCACTGCGACCACGCCAATAACGATGGCAGCCACTGTGGGGGTTTTGCGGGTGGGGTGCACTTTGCTGAGCTGACGGCTGAAGGGAAGGTTGTTGTCCCTGGCCATGGCAAACATCATCCGGATAGCTGCTGCATGGACGGCCAGAGTACAGACCACCACAGCTACGACGATGCATGCCAGGAACGCCTTGCCGAAGGGACCACCCAGCACCGACAACACAATGTACTGCAGCCCGCCATCAGCGGCTCCGAGCTTGGGGTCGGAAAGATCGGGTGCGGCCAGGATTCCACCGAGGAGGAGCAACCCTCCCAAGATGAAGGATGCCGTAACGGCGCGCAGGATCGCCCGGGGAGCCGTCCGCTTTGGGTCCTTGGTCTCTTCTCCCAAGGAACTTGCGGTGTCGAATCCGTACATGACGTAGCCGGAAGCCATAGCGGCAATGAGGAACACACCGAAGAAGCCCAGGGGATGCTCTTCGCCAAATCCAGCGGTATCCAAGAGGACTTCGGGTCCGCGCACTGAATGCCAAATGAGTGCTGCAATGAGCAGGACGGCCGCAACGAGTTCCACGAACACGCCCACGCTGTTGATCATGGTCATGAGTTTCACGCCGAAGGCGTTAATGAGCGTGGAAATGCCGATCATGATGCTGGCCAGAATGACCCCGTTGACGGCAAAGTCGTACGGACCTGATCCATCGCCCACCAACTGGAAACCGCTCCAGATCTGCGGCAAGGTGATTTGGAGGGCCAAGGCCACAGACCCCAGCGCCATGATCGAGGACAGCAGCAGCAGCCAGCCCGCCAACCAGGCCCACGTTCCGGTCGAGAGCCTTTTTGCCCAGTTGTAGACCGAACCGGCCACCGGATAGCGTCCGGCTAGTTCCGCAAAGCATAGGGCGACCATGAGTTGGCCGACGAAAACGATGGGCCACGACCAGGCGTAGGCGGGTCCCGCCGTCGAAAATCCGAAGTAAAACAGTTGAAAAACGCCGGTGAGGATGGAGATGTAGCTGACGCCGGCGGCGAAGCTGGCAAACTTTCCGATGCTGCGGTCAAGGGTTTGGGCATAGCCAAACTCGTCCATGCCGCTGGCATCGCTCTTGCAGGGTCCTATTTTGCTGGGTTCTAACATTCGAACTCCTAATTCAGACATGCACGAATGGTGATTATCTGCGGCCGCCGTTGGACGCAGTCGAAATCAAAGGCCGGGCACCACGATGTGCCTCGGGCTGTTCCCCCATTGGTTGATGCGTAGGTCTAAAAGCAGGGTGCCTGTTCAGGCGAGGGACAAGCTGAAGTCGGCTTCCGCCGTCGTGGTTTCCTCCGTCCGGTTGGCTCGGACGAAGTCAGACTTAATGAGGTCGGCGCAACGTTCGCCAATCATCATCACCGTGATATTGGGGTTCACTGTGACGTGTTCCGGCATGACGGAAGCATCGGCCACGCGCAGCCCGGTAACGCCCTTGACCCGCAGCTCGGGATCCAGGGGTGACATGTCGTCATCTACAGGTCCCATGCGGACCGTGCCGACAGGGTGGTAGACCGTGTTGTGCGTTTTGCGGATGTAGTCCTGCAATTCCTCGTCGGTCTGAGCCTCAATTCCAGGGGAGAGCTCCCGGCCGGTCCATTCGCCCATGGCTGGCTGCGCGGCGATTTCCCGGGCTTTCCGGATGCCAGCCACCATAACGCGCATGTCGTGCCCTTCAGGATCGGTGAAGTACCGGGGATCCACCATGGGCTTGTCGCGGAAGTCCCGGCTACGCAACCGGACCGTCCCGCGGGAACGGGCATGCGTGACGTTCGGTGTGAGGCTGAAGCCGTTCTCCGTGGTGGGGTAGCCGTACCGCAGGGTGTTCATGTCGAAGGGCACGGAGCCATAGTGCATCATCAGGTCCGGACGGTCGAGGCCCTCCTCGGTGGGAGTGAAGATGCCGATCTCCCACCACTGGGTGGAGGTCTGCACCATGGGCTGCTTGGCCTCGAACTGAACCACGCCTTCCGGGTGGTCCTGAAGATGCTCGCCAACGCCGGGCGAATCCACCAGGACCTCGATGCCGTGCTGCTCGAGATGCGCCGCCGGGCCGATGCCGGAAAGCATGAGGAGCTTGGGGGAATCGATGGCGCCCGTTGACAGGATGACCTCGCGATGCGCCGAAAGCCGATGCGTCCGGCCGAAGGCCGAGTCAACAACGTCGACGCCGGTGCAGCGCTTGTCAGCATCGAACACCAGTTGGCGGGCCCGCAGGCCGGTCAGCAGCGTGAAGTTTTCGCGATCGACGATGGGGTGGATATAGGAGACAGAACTGGAGGAACGCGTTCCGTCCGAGCGACGGTTGATCTGGAAGAAATTGGCGCCGTTGATCACGGTGTTGCCGTCGTTGAACTTTGCGCGGGGGATACCGGTCTGTTCGCAGGCATCCAGGAGTGCGACTCCGGTGGGATCGCGTGGAGGAACGTTCATCAAGTGCACAGGACCGGAATCGCCATGATGGGGAGCGTCCGGGCCGGCGTCCTCATTAGTCTCCAGGCGCTGGTACAAGGGCCAGGCGGCAGCAGCGTTCCAGCCGGTGGCGCCATACTTTGATTCCCACTCATCCAGGTCTTCGCGGGGAGCCCAAAAGGCGATGCAGGAGTTGTGGCTGGAGCAGCCACCCATCACCTTGGCGCGGGCGTGGCGCATGAACGAGTTGCCGTTTTCCTGCGGTTCCACCGGGTAGTCCCAGTCGTAGCCGGATTCCAGCAGCTCCATCCAGCGGTCCAGCTGCAGGATCTCCGGCAGATTCCGGTCATCAGGTCCGGCTTCCACCAAGGCCACGGTGACGGCAGGGTCTTCGCTCAGCCGGGCGGCGACGGCAGCTCCTGCAGATCCTCCGCCGATGATGACGTAGTCGAACCCGCGCTCACTGAGGTCCTCAATGTTGTCAGTGTGCATCTATTTCTCCTTGCCGTGGTCTGCGAACCAGCCGGTCACCTGAGGGCTGGTGTTCTGGTACATGTGTTTGGCTTCCTGATACTCACCCAGTCCGGTGGGACCGAGTTCGCGGCCGACGCCGGACTGGCCGAAGCCGCCCCACTCGGCCTGTGGAAGGTAGGGGTGGTAGTCGTTGATCCAGACCGTGCCGTGCCGCAAACGGCCCGCTACCCGCTGGGCCTTGCCGGCATCCTGGGTCCAGACGGCGCCGGCCAGTCCGTAGATGGTGTCGTTGGCGGTGGCTACGGCTTCGTCCTCTGTACGGAAGGTTTCCACTGTTACTACCGGGCCAAAGGCTTCGTCGATGACTACCGACATTCCCCTTTGGACGCGGTCCAGGACGGTCGGCTGGTAGTAGAAGCCGGCGTCGAACTTCTCACCGTCAGGTGCCGCGCCGCCGCATCGCAGCCGAGCGCCTTCGGCCACGCCGCGCTGGACGTAGGCGTCCACCTTCTCCCTGTGGGCAGCGGAAATCAGTGGTCCGGTTTCGGCAGACTCATCGAAGGGGCCACCGAGGCGAATGTCCTGCGCCTTGCGAACCAGTTCCTCAACGAAGCGCTCGGCAATGGATTCCTCCACCACCAGCCGTGCCCCGGCGGAGCAGACCTGTCCTGAATGCACAAAGGCGCCGTTCAGCGCATTGTCGACGGCGGCATCGAAGTCAGCGTCGGCGAACACGACGTTGGGGTTCTTGCCGCCAAGCTCCAGCGCCACCTTTTTCACGGTTCCGGCTGCGGCTGCGGCAATGCGCTTGCCGGTTTCCAGCCCGCCGGTGAAGGAGACCAGATCGATGTCAGGGTGCTCCGAAAGGGGCGCGCCAGCCTGGGCTCCCGGGCCCGTCACGAGGTTGGCGACGCCGTCCGGCAGGCCAAGGTCCTTCAGTAACTGC
The DNA here is from genome assembly GCF_000281065.1 of Arthrobacter sp. M2012083. Classification (GTDB taxonomy): domain Bacteria; phylum Actinomycetota; class Actinomycetes; order Actinomycetales; family Micrococcaceae; genus Arthrobacter. The sequence goes on along the minus strand of NZ_AKKK01000054.1, from coordinate 8,474 downwards.
ATGGCAAGGATCGCCGTGGACGGGGTCAGCTCGGCGGGCTTGAGGACGAAGGTGCAGCCAGCGGCCAGGGCGGGCGCGATCTTCCACGCGGCCTGCAGCAGCGGGTAGTTCCACGGCGTGATCAAGCCGCAGACGCCTACCGGTTCGTAGACTATTTTGCTCACGACGGCGGGGTCCCCGGCGTCGACCACCCGGCCGGCAGACTGCCCGGCGAGACGTCCGAAGTATTCGAAGCAGGCGGCTATGTCGTCGATGTCGATGCGGCTTTCGATGATGCGCTTGCCGGTGTCCAGGGATTCGGCGCGGGCGAACTTCTCCCGGCGTTCGCGCAGTTCCGCGGCGACCTTGAGCAGGAACGCGCCGCGCTCGGGTGCCGGGACTGAAGACCAGACGCCGGAGTCGAAGGCAGTGCGGGCGGCGGAAATGGCGCGCTCGGCGTCTTCCCGGCCGGCTTCGGACACCGTGGCGACCAGCTCACCGTCGGCCGGGTTGCGGATTTCGCGCACTGCGCCGGAAGCAGCCGGCTCCCAGGCGCCGTTGATGAAAAGCGTGGAGGCGGAATCGGAAAATGTGGCTTGGGTCATACGAAGCAGGCTAGTGCATCTTGAACATCTGTTCAAGGAAAATTATGAACAGATGTTCAAAGGGGGGTGATATTAAGCGGTGCCCGGTTGATGAACGCGACATTGATGATGTGGTCGCCGCCAGCTTCCTTCGTGTTCTGGAAAATCACTTGATAGGGCGTTCTGCGGATCAACATTGCTATCCCGTCGGGGGCTCTGTCGGGCGATTTGGCTACATCGATGAGCATGCGCCGGAAGTGCGGATTATGTTCTACGTGCCCGCGGATCCCGGATCCGTCAAAGGATGCCAAGGTAGACAGCCACACGGTTCCATCGGCCTCGGTAACTCCATGAGCGGGGTAGACGGCATGGCCTGTTTCGGTGGTGAATCCAGAGTCGCCAAGGGCTATTTTGAACCGTGCGCACCATGTAATGAAGTGTCTTTCCAGCATGCGCTCGGGGTCTGCCGTAGCCATTCTTCTGAAGAGGTCGGACTGGTTGCTAATGTGCGGGGCCTGCCGTCGGTGCAAGGCGGTGCTTGCGTCGCTGCGTGAAGGCCGGGTCGGCGAGAGGCATCAGGCCCCTCGCCGGCTTCGGAGCGCAGCCGTCGTTTTCGTGAAATCCGCATGGGTGGTTGGAACGGGTTCGAAGTCGACTGTCGTCGCTGAGGATGGCCACGCGGTGAGCGCATCGAGGCGTTCGCGGCAGCGGAACAGGGCTTCGTAGCTTTGGGTGGTGCGCTCCATGATGGCGTGGATGCTTCCACGGTGGTATGCGGCTGAGACGTTGATGGCAGCCAGTTCCTGGTTGCAGATGTTTCCGACGTCTGCAAGCAGGCCCCAGCCAAGACGATGGCCGTGGTCGGACCAGTCAAGGTGAAGCGAGGCAATGGTCTGGGCTTGCTGTGCCCGGGATCCACTCACAGCCACGTCATACATGAGCCGTTCGAAGTGCGCGAACGTCGCAAGCCCAGTGCGGACATCAGTGCAGGAGACTGGTTCCAGCCGCTCTGTTTCGGCGGTCCACCCCTCGACCAACGCAAGCATGGAAGAGTCATCCGGCGGCAAATCGGCAACGGTGTAGAAGGCGCGAAGGTCCATCATGGTCTCGCGGACGCCCACTCCGTGGTAAGCGCGGGACGCGCCCAGCCGTTTAATCACGTTCTGGAGTTCGTCCCCGCGGGTTCGCGCCCTCGTGGTCTCCGTGACTTCTGGTACCAGCCAATCGCTGGCAAGCCTCCATCCCGCTTGAAGGCTGCTTTTTTGCCAGCGATGTTGGAGTCCACAGGATGTAATAACGAGGTCGCCGCTAAGAATCTCTGTTCGGTCGTTCATGTCAAGTAAGTACCTTGGGTGCGGGATTTGTGTCGCGACATTGACGAATTGCTCACCCTTGGTGGTATTCGGGAGGGGCGGAGTATTTCCTCGGTCTGTTGACGACCAAGTGGCGACACGATTGGCGCCCGTGGAGCACTTAACGGGTGTGCGAAGTCAAAGGGCAGTAGAGGGTATTCGGCGGCTCAGCTCCAGATGGGGCCTTCTCAAACGGCGGCCTCAAGGGTCCGGTTTGGTGCTGATGTATGCCGCAGACAGGCGGATGGTCAAACCGGGGGAGACGGTTGTTTTCACGGCGTGGATCATCAACGAAACGGGTCGGCGCCTCACTGGCGTCCAACTGATCCCCGGATCGCTAACCAATGAGGCTTTGGAAGTGCTCCAGTTCCTCCCGTTGTCCCGGAGGGACGTCCAGCCCATCGGCCGTCTCGGAAGGTTCGAGACCGCCTATCGGAGCTTTTCCTACCTGGTGACCGCGCGGGACCAAGTGCACAGCGGTGAACTGCTGAGCAGCATGCGAGTGACCGGGCGATCACGTTTTCGTGAGTTCCACGATCAGCAAGATGCCCTCATTGCAGTTCGTGACCGAGGCTGACAGAGTCCGAAATCCTTGCAAAACAAGGATTCGACCCTGTCCCGATAGATGTCTCTCAAAAACTTTCAGGAACTTGCGACACATTCTGTGCCGTCCCGCTACTCCCTTAGTGAAGTCTCGCCCTGCTGAGGGCGGGGCTTTGCCCTGTAAATGTTCCGCTCCCCTTGGAGCGGTTGAGTAAGAGTTCTTGGAAGGACCTCCATTGAAGTTTCCCCGCGGGAGAGCGACGGCCATTATTGCCGCGTTGATGGTGGTCCTTGGCGGACTGTCGTTAGGCGCGCCGGCGCAAGCCTACGAAGTGGCCACAGCCCCGGCGAACGTCACAGGCGGAGCGGCCGTGCTGACGATGCCGGGATCAGGCCTGACTACCACCTATGACCAGTCCGGTCTGACCTACCTGGCGGGCAGGACGACGCTGGATAGCCGGGGGTATGTAGCCTCTGACTATTCGCAGGGCGTCCCCGCCACTTCTCCCGCCGTCGAGTTCTGGACCGACGCCGTGAACAACTGCCCGGCCAGTGGATCGTGTTCGGGTCTGGGCACAGTCACTGTTGCCTTTAGCCAACCGGTCAGAAACCCGGTGCTGAACATTGCTGGACTAGGCGGCAACGTCTTTCAGGACACTGGCAAAGACGGAACTATCGATCTACAGTCCCAGCTTCATTCTGTTTTGAACCTAACAACTGCCGGGTTGACCATGACGAAGCTCTCAGGTGGCAATTTGGCGGTCGCCGGCAATTCGATCACGGCGACAAACCACAATACGAGTACCAACTGTGCCACAAATGTACAGACGGATACGCCGGATCCCATTGACGCTGAAGCCACTGCCGCGTGCGGATCGGTGCGAATCAACGGGATTGTAACCACTCTGACCTTCGATGTCAGCAGCGTTCACGTGCCGGTCAGTAACTCGATACCGGGCTACACGGATAACGTCGTCACGAATGCCAATGATCACAACCAGGACAACTTCCTCATGGCCGTAACGGTTCCGCAGGACTTCGGGGATGCTCCGGCGTCTTATGATCAAGGCAGCGCCGCGAGGGCTGTTACGTCCGATGTCACGCTGGGTGCCAACATCACCGAGGACAACGCCAACGTGGCCAACGGCACGACGTCTCCCAACGCCAGCGCCACGGCAGCGTTGGACCAAATGGACGATGGCGTCGTCATGGCGCCGATGACGGCCGGGGTCACCAGTTACTCCAGAACCGTAGCCATCAGTGGTGCCAGCAAAGCCGGAATCACGTGCGGGTGGATCGACGTCAATAAAGACGGGCTCTTTAACAACACTGCGGAGCGGGCGTGTGCCAACTTTGCGGCCGGAGCCACGTCGGCCACGCTCAACTGGACAGCTATCCCCGTGGGGATGACCGCAGGGACCACCTATGCGCGCTTCCGGATCGGTTACAACACCACCCAGATCCAGGTGCCCATTGGACCTTCGAATTCAGGCGAAGTTGAGGACTACATCGTCACCATCGCCCCTGCGGGAGTTCCGGCCATCTCACTGGTCAAGACAGTCGACAGGACCACACTCGTGGCCGGCCAAACTGCCACCTATACGTTCGTCGCCACGAACACCGGCAACGTCACCCTCACGGGCGTCGTGATCAGTGAAACGCAGTTCTCAGGCACGGGCACCATGTCCGCTTTGACTTACACATGGCCTGGACTGCCCGGCGTGCTGCTGGCGGGGCAATCGGTAACTGCCACGGCCACCTACATTGTCACCCAAAGCGATGTGACCACCGGGATCCTGACGAACACCGCCATGGTCACCGGCAATCCGCCCATAGGGCCTCCGGTTACGGCCACGGATGATGCAGAGATCAAGGCACCTCCGGCGTGGACGATTAAGAAGACGGCGACAGTCAACGGTGCGGTTCCCCCGAACGGGTCGGTGATGCCAGGCCAGACCATCAACTACGCAGTGACAGCAACCAGCCTCAGCGGCATCATCACCGGGGTGGTCCTCAAGGACAATCTCGCTGACGTTCTGGACGATGCCACGTACGTCCCCGGCTCGGCAACCCTCACCATAGGTACAGGAACCCCTGTTGCGGTGGCGGATCCTGTAGCCCCGTCAACAACATTGACAACGGCCGCTTTCACGCTTCCGGCCGGTCAAACAGCGACCCTGCGCTACAGCGTGACAGTCAATACCGGTGCCTGGAATGCCACGTTGGTTAATACAGTCACTGGCAGCGGCAGCACACCTCCCCAAACCTGCGCCGAATCAGGCTCCTCTGGTCCCGGCCCCGACTGCATCACCACACACCAGACACCCGCCAAGGTCCTCATCGAAAAGATCGGTGAATCCTCTAACGAGGAGTGGGTCAGAATGGCCGGCTCGTCCTGGACGATCTACACCAACAACAATGGCGTCCCCGGACCTGCCCTTGTAAGCCCAACCGCGGTTGCGGTCGCAGGCGAAACAGGTTTGTTCCAACTCGAGGGAATCAAACCCGGTATCTATTGGCTCGAAGAGACCACGGCACCTGAAGGGTTCAACCTGTTGGCCGAACCTGTGCAATTCACCGTTGCAGCTAACGGCGCGGTGACAGTCGGACAAGGCAGCGGTCCGGGCATCGTGACCAGCGGTGACAGCGACGGTGATGGGATATTCCTCCTTACCGTGCGCGACGTACCTGCTTTGGAAATGCCCGAGTCCGGCGGCATCGGCTGGTGGCCCTTCACCGCAACCGGATCGGTTCTCGTCCTCACGGCCCTCGGCCTGGGACTGGCCAGCGTGCGTCGCCGAAACATCACCATCACTTAGGCCTCCCGGAGGCCGCTAGCGCGGCAGTCCCGGAACACAGAATGTTCACTCCCGAGCATCCGAACCATCAATAGAAAGAAGATACAAAGTGAGTAATCCAAGCTCCTTGCGGCTGTGGAAAACCGCCGCCGCAACTATAGCCGGGGCGGTGCTGGCCATGTCCTTCTCCGTCGCACCGGCCTCGGCAGCACCCTTGGTGGATGGCGACCAGACCGGTTCCATCACAGTCCACAAATTTGAAAAACCGCTACCCGGGAGCGGCGGCAATGGCGGCGGAAACGGCGGAGGCGACGGCGGCAGCAACTTCGCACAACCGGTACCTGACACCTCCGGGTTGACGCCGTTGGGTGGCATTGAGTTCACGATTCAGCAGGTCAATACCATTGACTTGTCGACCAACGCTGGTTGGGACGCGGCGCATAACCTGAGCAGCGTTTTCGCGCCGGCCGATCCTGAAGGCTCCATTACCGGTGCCGGCTACACCTTGGGTGCAGGGCAGGCTCAGACCACCGCTGCTGACGGCACGGCATCGTTCGCGAATCTTCCCGTGGGCCTGTACCTGGTCACTGAGACCAACTACCCGGCCGGCGTGACTCCCGCGGCCCCGTTCCTGGTATCGGTTCCCCTGACGGACCCGGATAACCAGGACAACTGGATCTACGATGTTCACGTCTACCCGAAGAACTCCATTGCCGGGGCAGAAAAGACCGTCACGGACGCCCCCGACGTGAAGCTCGGCGACCAGATCGACTTCACCATCACCGGTGACATCCCCAACGAAGCTGTCATCGATGGTTACAAGATCGTGGACGTTCTCGATCCCAAGCTGACCTACGTCGGCGCCACCGCTACCCTGCTTGATGGCACCGTCATCACCGAAGGCACCGACTACAACGTCGTCTTCGATGCAGCAACGAACACGGTCTCTGTTGTCTTCACCCCCGCAGGCCTGGCCGTCCTGGCCGCACACGTGGACACCCGCGTTCAGGTCGTGGTGAACACCACCGTCAACACCATCGGTGAAATCGAAAACGAAGCCCTCGTTTACCCCAACCTGCCCAGCTTCACCATCACCCCGGGCCAGCCCGGCGGCCCGATCGTGACGCCTCCGGTCGTGACCAAATGGGGCGAAATGACGCTGCAGAAGGTCAACGAGAACGGCACCGCCCTGGCTGGTGCGTCCTTCTCGGTCTACACCAACGAAGCTGACGCACTGGCCGGCACCAACCCGGTCGTGCTCAACGGCCAGAGTGTCTTCACCGTCGCCGCCGATGGCACCCTGACCATCTCCGGTCTGCGCTACTCGGACTGGGCAGATGGCGCAGCCGTAGCACCGGGTTCGGCCGACTACCGAACCTACTACCTGGTCGAGACCACCGCCCCGGCAGGCTACGAACTGCTCGCCGAGCCGATCTCCTTCCTGATCAACTCAGCAACCACCACGGTCGGCATTGACCTGAGCGTCAAGAACATCCCGTCCAACGGCGGCTTCGAACTGCCCCTCACCGGTGGCGTCGGAACCGGCCTGCTCTACGCAGCCGGAGCACTCCTGGTCGTCGGCGCAGGACTGCTGTTCGTCCGGAACCGCAAGACCACCAACAGCTAACACCTTGGGAGCCGCAACAGTGACTCCCATCTAGCCAAAGTGGGGAAGATCGTTTTCGGCGATCTTCCCCACTTTGAAGTTTCAGCACTACACCCCTCCGCCACAGGACCCAGATGACTCATATCCAAACCCCTTCCCGACGCGACCTCGGCCGAGTCATCGGATCGTGGAGCAAACAACGAATCCTCATAGTCCTGATCGCCATCTTAGGTGTCGGAATTTTGCTCTACCCAACGGCAGCTGCCTGGTTTTCCGACCGGGTGCACGCCACTGAGATCAGTGGCTACGTAGACACAGTGGAAAACCTGAACCCCTCTGCCAAAAAGTCCATCCTTGACGCGGCAAAGAAGTTCAACCAAGACCTTCCTTCCGGACCTCTCAGAGACCCCTACTCCCTCAATGACGAGGGCAAACAGACCACCATCGGGGCAGGATCCGATGCCTACCAGAATCTGCTGGACGTGGGCCCCGGTGGAATGATGGGCCGGATCAGTATTCCCTCCATCCATGCCGACCTGCCGATCTTCCACGGCACCGACGAGGACTCGCTGTCCAAGGGCGCCGGTCACCTGTTCGGTTCGGCGCTGCCAGTTGGTGGAGAGGGGACGCATAGTGTCCTCAGCGCGCATTCCGGCTTCGTCAGTGCAACCCTTTTCGAGAACCTCCACAAAGTCGCTAAAGGAGAAACCTTCAGTATCAGCGTCCTGGACCAGACCATCTACTACAAAGTGGACTCCATCCAAACAGTCTTGCCCGATCAAACGGACGCACTCCGAAAGGTTCCCGGCAAGGACTATGTAACTCTCATCACCTGCACCCCTACCGGCGTCAACAGCCATCGCCTGCTCGTCCGCGGCGAACGCACGGAAGCCCCCAGTGCCGAGAGCCCGCAGGCAATGCCTAGTCAAGCATCAGATCCAGGTTTCCCCTGGTGGGTCCTTGGCCTTATTGGTGCCGCAACGGTGGCCATCCTGGTCACCCGCCCTCGTGATTCAGCTCAAGTTCCACACAGGGAAAGGACCACACTGTGACGGCCAACCAACAGATACTCATCGTCCGATGCACGGATTTGGCGCAAGGGGACACCATTGAAGCTTGGTCGAAAGGAGTTCTTGTGCATCGTGGAACCGTCACGCAGACCATGCCGAAGGCGGGACTCTTTTGGATCCACGAAGACCAACTCAATGAGCGCCGGCTAGTGGACATGCGCGAGCTGGAAATACTGCTCTTCCCAACAGGTCCCTAGCTGATTGCGGGTGTTGCCGGGAAAGCGAACCGCCCTTTTCCGAAGATTCTTTCCGTTTTCGCGACACAAACTGACCGTTCGCCACACTTAAGAAGTGCAGCGTGGCATCGATTTGTCGCGTAACCAGGTTGCTACCGCTGCCGCTGCGATGGCCCATGATTCCAGCACACAGCGGAAGATGCGTTTCTTGGAACACCGTCCACTACGGCTGGTGGGGGGCCGAACGACTATGTAACCCGAAGATAGGAACGTCTGTGGCAACGGCGATGGAGACTGTGAGTGATGCTGATCTTGTCTTGAGGGTTCGGTCGGGGGATCAGGGGGCTTTTGCGAGTCTTTTTGACC
>NZ_AKKK01000053.1 GCF_000281065.1 Arthrobacter sp. M2012083 | reverse complement strand
CTCCGGCACCACCCGCCAGGAAGCCTCCACCATCCTCGCCGCCCACGGCTAACCACCCCACACAGCATCACCAAGAAGCACCACCAGGCATGCTCCCCACACGTGTTGAAAGAGTCCCTACCGACGGCATTGTTGACGCCGTCGGCAAGGCAGTACCAACAGGCACCACCGTAAGCATCACTTGACTGCCGCAGCACGGCATCGGGCCTGGACGCGTTGCCGAAGCCATCGAACGCCAGCGCAGTTTTTGCTCAAGATGGGCACAATGTTCGCGCACAAAAGTCAGGCTGGGACAGCTCCGCGGATATTTAGCTATGTCCACTCCTTGGACAGGCCCTGAGAAGGCGAGTACCCGCACCCCCCGATATGACTGTGGTCTCCGAAAGCGGCCCAAGTAGTGCGGGTTCAAAAACTGAGTAATGGCATCGCGAAGGTGGGTATCTTTCTCCGGTTGTTCGAATGAAAAATGGCGTACCCGGAAACCTAGCCACAGGGCTTGCGCTGGCTGAACTATTGGGTTCATCGCTTCATCCGACAACACCGATCGGATGCTGGGGGTTGCGATGCGGCTCCCCGGGACGTAGATCAACCAAGGAGCCTTATTATGCGCAAGCTTTCCAAGAAGAGCCGGATCACAGCAGCCGTCGCCGGCGTGGCACTGGTAGCAGTGGGTGGCGGAGCTGCCTACGCGTACTGGACCACAACGGGTTCGGGCAACGGAACGGCAACCAACTCGGCCGGCGGCGGAACGGTCGCCCTCCATGCGACGTTCGACGGCGGGCTCGCCCCGGGCAACCAGGTTAACGTAGCTTATACGGCCGATAACGCCACTACCTCCAGCACCGTGGTTGGAGCCCTCAGCGCCAATGTGACCACCAATGTGGCGGGCTGTCTTCCGGCCTGGTTCGAGGTCACGGCCAACACCACCAACACCAATGTGGCAGCAGGCGCCATCGGAACGTCCGTGGGCAGCGGCGTGCTGAAGTTCAACGACAGCACCACGGAGAACCAGGACGCCTGCAAGGGCGCAGTGGTGACCGTCAACGTCACCAGCCTGTAGCGCCTGACAGCCGGGGACCACCTTGCGAGTGGTGGTCCCCGGCCTACGCATTTCTGCCCGCAGCACCGAACACGTCCGAAAAGAGCTTCCATGGACCCCCGGCCAAAGCGAACGACGCCGTTCCGCCAAGCACGTGTGCCACTCCGTGCACTGATACTTGCGCTCGTAGTTGCCCTGGTCCCGGTGGCGGCGCTCGCGGCCAGCAGCGGGCAGGGCGGCTCCCAAGGGAACCAAACCAAGGTCTCCAAAGGGATTGTGGTCGCGCTGTCTCCCTCAAGCCGGAGCCTGGACCAGGGACAGTCCACCACGTATACCGTGTCAGCCACCTCCACGGGAGGCTTCACGGGAACCGTCACGTTCGCCGCCAGCGGTTTGCCGGCCGGAGCGGTAGCGGCGTGGCAGCCGACGTCGGTGGTTCTCACCTCCGGGAGCACCGCGCAGGTGACCATGACAGTGCAAACCGCACCCACCACCGCCGCCGGTAAGACGGACTTCACGGTGAAAGGCACCAGCGGATCTGTGCAGGCTTCAGCTCCGGCGCAGCTGCAGGTCCTGGAGGTCAAGCGGACATTTGATGTCACCGGCTCGGTGGACGGCTTGCTTGCACCGGGAACCACCCGGCCCGTGAACCTTCAGATTTCCAACTACAACAACAAGAGCATCGCGGTGACCAACCTGACCGTTGCCATGAGCCAAGTGGTCAGAACTCCCGAGGCGGTGGCTGCCAACCTGCCCTGCACCACGGCGGACTACAAGATCACCCAGTATTCGGGGACGTATCCGCTGACGGTTGCACCGGGCACCCGCTCACTTTCCGCACTCGGCGTGCCGGAGTCCAAGCTGCCGCAGATCGCCATGCTTGACACATCCAAGCTCCAGGACGGTTGCAAAGGCGCGACCCTCCATCTCGCATACACCGGCACGGGACAGGCGAACTGACATGAAGACGACAGTCCGAACTCCCCGCAGTCCCGGCAAAGGGCGCATGGCGCGAACCGCGGCTGCCACCGTGGCTCTCTGCATCCTCGGTGGTGCGGGTTCCGCGTACGCCTACTGGGTTAGCACCGGAGCTGGCAGCGGATCGGCAACCAATGGCACCATGCAGACCGTCACGGTGGACGCACTCGTCCCGGGCGATACGCTGCAAACCAGCCTGGTACCCGGCGGGTCTGCCGATGTCATTCTCCGGGCGTACAACCCCAACCCCCATGCCGTAACCATCTACGGATTCGCGTCGAACGGCCCCGTGACCGCTGGTACGGCCCACCCCGGCTGCACCACCACCGGAGTGACGTTCACGCCTCCGCCGGCACCCTTGGCGTCCCCAGTGACCATTCAGGCGAATACCTCCATCCAGCTCACGCTTGGCAACGCGGCCGGCATGAGTGCGGCGTCGGTGTCAGCCTGCCAAGGCGCCACGTTCAATATTCCTGTCACTCTGGAGGTACGGAAGTGAGCCGGCTTCGTCAGACCACTGGCCGGGCGACGTCCTCGCCCGCCACCCTTGGGCGCTGGAACAGGATTGTGGTGATTGTCCTCGGAATATTCCTGGTTTCCTGGGGAGGGCCGGCAGCAAGCGCGTTCTGGGGCTCAGTGAGCAGCGGTTTCGGTGCGGCCAAGGCCGACGCCGTAGCCCAGGGCGCGAGGCCCACCACCGCTGTTTCCGGCACCAGCGTGACGGTCAACTGGACTGCAAGCACGACGGCGGCAGGACGGCCCGTAACCGGCTACAGCATCGCACGCTACGCCACGGCGACGGAGGGGACCGGGATGGCTGCGGCAGGAACCTGCACGGGAACCATCGCCGCCCTCAGTTGTGTGGACAACAACGTTCCTACCGGGACGTGGTACTACGCAGTCACCCCGTTGCTCTCGGCATGGCAAGGCGCGGAAAGCACCCGGAGCGTAGCTACGGCCGTGGACGCGACCCCACCCGTGGCACCTGTTATCACTGCTCCTGCGTACGTGTATTCCAGCAATGTCAACAACGTTCCCGTCAGCGGCACCGCAGAATCCGGTTCTACCGTAGTGCTCACGGTCACCGGCGCCGGGGCCCAGCCTTTGACGCAAACCATGACGGCCAACGGTTCCGGAAACTGGACGGCACCACCCCTGAACATGAGCGCCTTCAACGAAGGAAATATCAACTACTCAGCGCGTGCAACGGATGCAGCCGGCAACACCGGCCCTGCAGGTACGGCAGCTTCCACGAAAGACGTGACCGCACCGACGGTGACCGGGGTTCAGCTCACTAACGGCGGAGCCACGGCCGGCAAGGTTGAGGCAGGCGATCATGTAACGCTGACGTTCTCCGAGCCGCTCAAGGCCAGCACCATCTGCAGTACCTGGACCAGCCCCGACAACACACAAACTGTGAGCGGCAACGGGAACAACCGGGTTGTGGTGAATGTCAGTGCTAACGATATTCTCTCCGTGACCACCAATAGCTGCCCGGTGCTGAGGGTAGGCTCGGTTGCTCTCGGAGGAGACTACACATCGAGCAATTTGAGTTTCAACACACCCAACAGCGGCGGCATCTTGCACTGGAGTTCGACATCCCAAACGCTCACCGTCACTTTGGGTGGAGGGAATGCTGGAGGGGCCATCCTTACTTCAGACAGTATCTTCCCGACTTACACCCCCGCCTCCGGCCTGACTGACGTCGCCGGCAACCAGCTTGGCACCTCGCCGGTCCCGGGGGCTCCGTCCCGCTTCTGACCCCAGGAATTTGTCCGTAGATAGTGCCCCTCATATACGTGATGAGGGGCACTATCTGCGCCCAATACCGGGGCAGCCCTAAAACCCGGGCGTAACCTTGAAGCGGACGCCAGCGCCGTCGTCGTACGTTTTGATCCTGCGACGAAAGGCGAGCCGCCCCTTGAAGGCTGTAGCGGAAATGTTCACGATGGGTCCTGGAAACAAGGACCACCATCCCGCACTCCGCTGCGCTGTAGGTGTGTTTGTTCCGCTGATCACGTTGACCCTGCTGGGACGACTGGATCTGGCCGTGTTCGCCTCATTCGGTGCGTTCACCGGAATTTATGGCCGGAACGAGCCCCACAGTGTGCGTTTCCGCAGCCAGTTGCGCGCCGGCGGCTTCATGCTTTTGATCGTTCTCCTGGCCACTCTTATGGCCCGCCTTGCGCAGGCCGCGGGCATCGAAGGCGCAGCTTATTCCTGGCTCCTGACGGCAGCCACCACTGTGCTGGCCGGTGTCTGCTCCGTGGTGGTGGCCGCTTGGCGGCTCCGGCCTGGTGGCTCGCTCTTTCACATTTTTGCCTTCGCTGCCATTGCCTCCATCGCCGCGCAACCTCCCCTCTGGGAAGCAATGCTGGTGGCGGTGGGGACAACCGCCTTTTGCTTGCTCATCGGCATGTCTTCGCGCGTGCTCAGGAGCCACCGGACACCGTGGAAACGGCCTCCGCGGATCCGTCACACCGCAGCTGAGCGGCGGGCGATCTGGCTTGAGGGGGGTGGTTATCTCGTGGCCGCAGGCTTGGCGGGGACCATAGCAACTTTGGTGGGGGAGCGGCTCGGGTTCGGGCACACCTACTGGGCCATGGTGGCGGCGGTGGTTCCGTTGGTGGGTCACTCGACGCGTCACAGGGTCAGTCGTGGCATCCAAAGGATCGCCGGAACGGTGATCGGCCTGGTGCTGCTGGCCGGCATTCTCTGGCTCAACCCGGCACCGTGGGCCATGGTCCTGGTCATTGCCGCGTGCCAGTTCGGGGCGGAGATGTTCATCGCGCGCCAGTATCTGGTGGCGCAGGTCTTCGTGACGCCGCTGGCTTTGATTGCCACGCTGTTGGCAGCGCCGGTTGATCCGGCTTTGCTGCTCCGTGACCGCATCGTCGAAACCGTCATTGGTGCCGCCGTCGGCGTTGCGGTAGTAGTGGCTCCGGCTGTTTGGCGGCGTCTGCGCGCAAGCGGGCAGGGCGCTTAAGCACTGATGGCCAAGGGCTCCGTCAGCGCCGCCTGATCAAATCGCCTAGGATCAATTGGTTAGACAAGCGAGATACATGTCTATCAAAGGACTGGTGATGAGCGACAAAAGTGAACGTCAGGGCTATTGGTACGGGCTGGAGAGCCGCAAGCAGATGGGTGCCGTGGACGTCCTGAACGCACTCAGGGACTACCGGTCGGCCGAAGCCGACATGCGGCGCAGAACTCAGGCGTCCATGGGGATGGGCGAAACGGACCTCATGGCTCTCCGCTATTTGCTGGAAGCCGAGCGCGCGGGCCGGGAGGTGGGGCCCAAGGAACTGACTGTCCGCTTGGGAATGACTTCCGCTTCCATGACCTCGCTGGTGGACAGGCTGGTCAGGTCGGGCTACGTCACTCGGGAGCCACATCCCACCGATCGACGAGCACTTATTCTCCGACCAACTCCAGGATCGGACCAGGAGGTCCGCAGCACCCTGGGCGATATGCATGCCCGAATGATGGAGGTGGCGGACACCCTGAACGCCGAGGAATCAGCGGTTGTGGTGGACTTTCTTAGGCGCATGCGGGGAGCGATCGATGGAGTTGCCACGTAGGTCCGACTGGACTTAAGTAGTAAGTACACATATAACTAGATAGCCAAGCTACTTACTAGGGAATGTGTGGGAGAGAACGATGACAGTCGCGCTGCGTGAACCAAGCTCCACACCAGTGGCTGAAAATACCGTGGACATTGTCACGGAACAGGCTATCCCCCAGGGACCCGTGCACTGTGGGTCCCATATGGCCATCTCCGCTGGGCCCTCCTACGACTCCATGCAGTGGGTTTCAGTAGAGCCGATCTGGCCGGAGTGGGCCTGCGGTTGCGGCTTCCGGATGGATATTGACGCCCTGGACCCCGTCAGCGGTGTCTGGATCGCGGCTCTCCGACGCCAGAGCCTGCAGCATGAACTTGCCGTTGCCCAGAACACCCTGGAGCTGACGTTCAAAAAGGCGGTCGACGCCGGTGTCGATGCTCGTGCTCTGGCCGACGTGACCGGAGTGCCTGCCACCGAAATCGAATCCCTCCTTCAGTGACGCTCCTTGACCGGGCGGTCGTCCGCGCTGATCGCGGGGCCGCAGGAATTGACCGGCGGGTCGCCGGAACTGATCGTGGGGCGATGGGCGCCAACGCGGTGCACCCCGAGGTGGTGCTTGGCGGGCGCTACCGACTCGGCGCCCAGCTGGGTGGAGGTTCGGAAGCGTATGTCAACGAGGCCCGGGACTTGCTCTCAGGCAAATCGGTAGCGGTGAAGATTTTCAGGTCAACGGACTCCAAGGACAACTCTCCATTTCGGCGGGAGCTTGAAATCCATGGACGGTTGCGGCACAAGAATATCGTCAGGGTCCTCGACTCCGGAGACGCAGTAGACAGCGATAAAACCGAGTCAGCCGGCAGTCGGGAAAGCCGCAGCTTTGTGGTGATGGAGCTGGTGGGCGGCAAGGACCTTCGCGGATTTTTGCAGGACAATCCCGCCTCTCCGAAGCAAACAGCCGCCTGGATGACCGACATTGCCCGCGCCTTGGCCCACGTCCACCGCCGGGGAATCGTCCACAACGACATCAAACCCGGCAACATCCTGGTGGACTTCGCGTCGGACCCGGGCGGTCCTGGAATCGCGAAACTGGCGGACTTCGGAATTGCCCTCAACGGGCGCCACGCGGCCCCGAACTCTTCCTCGGGCACACCGCATTACCTCAGCCCCGAGGAGGTATGCGGCGGAACATCCACAACCGCCAGCGACATCTACTCGCTGGGCTTGGTTGCACTCGAATGCCTGACCGGAACCAAAGCGTTCCCAGGCCCTCCCCTCGAGTCCATGGTGGCAAGGACTCTGGGGGAACCCCGAATTCCCGGCACGGTGCGGCGGCGCTGGTCCATGGTGCTTCATGCCATGACAGACCCCGACCCTGCCGGCAGGCCGTCTGCCAGCCAAGCCGTCGGAATGCTCCGACGGCTCGGCTGGGAGCCAACAATCAGGCAGATAGCGGCATGCGTCC
>NZ_AKKK01000052.1 GCF_000281065.1 Arthrobacter sp. M2012083 | reverse complement strand
GAGGGCGCCGCGGTTGCGGCGCCCTCCGGTGTTTCCAGCTGATGAAGAGCAGTCTTAGTCCCGTTCAACTTCGACGCCGGCGGCTTCCATTTCGTCGTAGGCGGCCGAAAGGTCCTCGGCGATTCCGGCCGTGAGTTCAGCGATGACTGTGGTGGTGTAACCGGCCTGGACGGCATCCAGTGCTGTGGCCTTGACGCAGTAGTCCGTTGCCAGTCCCACCACCACCACTTCCTCGACGTCGTGGCTCTGTAGCCAGTCGTCGAGCCCTATCGCGTCTTCATCGAGGACTTCCGCTACGGCGGTGCCTGCCTTCAGGTCACCGGTGGGAACGTCGTCTTCAGGGGCCAGGACGCCCTCGAAGCCTGAGTAAGCCGCGGTGAACTGTCCTTTTCGGAAGTACGCCTGGATGTACTCGGGATCCAGGTCTTCGTGGAGTTCAGCGCCTTTGCTTCGGGCCCTGCAGTGCGGAGGCCAGGAGTCAACCATGTCCGGGTCGTCTGAAAAGTGGTCGCCGGGTTCGATGTGCCAATCCTGGGTGGCCACGATGTGGTCAAAGTGTTGCTGGTTGGCGTCCACGTACTCGGTGATGGCACCCGCGACGGCGGCGCCACCTTCGACAGCAAGCGTTCCACCCTCGCAGAAGTCATTTTGTACATCGACGATGATCAGGGCCCTGGACATCAGTTCTCCTCGTAGATGGTGGGGATGGCAGCCTCGCCCCGCTGCAGGCGGTTCACGACGGCGGGCAGCTCGGCCATGGTGGCCGCGTGCCGTTCACGGGCACGGATGACCCCTTCAGGTCCGGTCCATCCGGGCAGCACCTCGCCGTTCTTGACGAACTGGTGAAGCAGGACGCGGTCGTTGCCGTCGTCTTCGGGGCGGTGGCCAATTCCCACGATTTCCTGGGTGGCGCGGCCTCGTTCGTTGAGCTTGCGGAGGGCGTACTTGCGTCCGCCCACGCTGGCCTTGTTTTTGGCGGCCTTGGCAACTGAGATGAATTCGCCGGCGTCGTTGGTGCGGCTGACCAGCTTGTAGACCATGCTGGCAGTCGGGGCCCCGGAGCCGGTGACCAGGGAGGTACCAACTCCGTAGGAGTCCACCGGGGCGGACTGGAGCGCCGCGATGGCGAATTCGTCGAGGTCCGAGGTGACCACGATGCGGGTGTTCACGTTGCCGAGGTCATCGAGCAGTTGGCGTACCCACTGCGCCTGGGCAATGAGGTCGCCGGAGTCCAGCCGGACTGCGCCGAGTTTGTCACCGGCCAGCTCGACGGCGGTACGCACCGCCGTCTCGACGTCGTAGGTATCCACCAGCAGGGAAGTGCCTGGACCGAAGGCCGCGATCTGCGCCTCGAACGCCTCCCGCTCTGTGTCATGAAGGAGCGTGAAGGAGTGCGCTGCTGTTCCAACGGTTTTGATGCCATAGCGCCGGCCCGCTTCCAGGTTGGAGGTGCTGGCGAAGCCGGCAATCACGGCTGCGCGGGCTGCCGCCGTCGCAGATTCCTCCTGGGTGCGCCGGGACCCCATCTCGATGCAGGGCCGTGTGCCGGCCGCCGAGGTCATCCTCGACGCCGCGGAAGCAATGGCGCTGTCGTGGTTGAGGACCGAAAGGATGAAGGTTTCCAGGATGCAGGCCTCGGCGAACGTCGACTCGACGATGAGGATGGGGGAGTTGGGGAAGTAGGCGTCACCTTCAGCGTAGCCCCAGATGTCGCCGCTGAACTTGTAGTCGGCGAGGTAGTCCAGCGTTTCCTGGTTGACCACTTTGTTTTGCTCGAGGAAGGCAAGTTCGTCGTCGCCGAACCGGAAGTCAGCTATGCCTTCCAACAGGCGTCCGGTGCCGCCCACCACGCCGTAGCGGCGGCCGTCCGGCAACCGGCGGGCGAATGCTTCGAACACTGAGCGGCGGTGCGCGGCGCCCGAGTGTAAGGCCGCCTGAAGCATGGTCAGTTCGTAGTGGTCTGTGTACAAGGAAGTTGCGGGGTGGTCCCACGACGAGGCTCTACTCACGGATTCACTCTAGTGCGAGCCGCCATAGAATGGACAGATGAGCCCTAGCGTTGCGTATGGCACGGACATCGACGAGCGAACGAAAGCTGCAGAGCAATCGTCCACCGATGTCCTGACAGCCCCTGATATCCCGTGGAACCTTGTGATCTGGAATGATCCCGTGAATCTGATGAGCTACGTGAGCTATGTGTTCCAGAGTTACTTCGGCTACTCCGAGTCCAAAGCCCACAAGCTGATGATGGAGGTCCATAAGAAGGGTCGGTCCATTGTGGCCCACGGCAGTAAGGAACAAGTGGAACAGCACGCGGTGGCCATGCACGGTTTTGGTCTCTGGGCCACTGTGGAGAAAGCCGCGAGCGGCAACGAAACACCGGGAAAGGGCGGCCGCCAGCGTGGCTAAGGCATTCAAATACGGTCTCAAGGGCATCAGTGGATACCTCGAGCCGGCGGAGCGGGACCTCCTGCGCGGATTGCTGGACGACGTCATTTCCATGCTGGAATCGGATGCCCGGGAGAACGAAGACCCGCTCGCAGCGCTGATCGGCTTGGATATGGACGTGAAGCAGCCCAGCGACCGTGCCCTGCTTCGTCTCCTGCCGAACGTCATGAAGGACGACGACGGCGGCTCGCTGGAGTTCCGCCAGCTCACCGAACGCTCTGTTCGGGAAAACAAGATCGGGGCCTTGAGGGCCGCAGCTTTAGGCCTGGACAAGAACGAGCTCGTTCTGACGCCGGAGGACGCCACCCGTTGGTCGATGGCGTTGAACGATGTCCGGCTGGTATTGGCCGAACGCCTGGACATCCGTGATGAAGCGGACGCCGAGCATATCCACAGCATGCAGGATTGGAGCCAGGCGGAGGATGTAGAGAGCTATCTGGCCCTTGTCTACAACTTCACTACGTGGCTCCAGGAGTCTTTGGTGCAGGCGATGCTGGCCGCAAGGCAGGCGAAATCCTGATCCGGGTGGTGGGTTGCTGCTCCTGCCCCGAAACAAATGCGACTGTCCTGTGACAAATCAGACACGAGGCGGAGAGCACAGGTAATGGCCGCACGCCACGGGAAGCCTTATTCTCGAATAATTATGACTTCAGCATCGGGTTCACCAAGCGCCGCGTTGGGCAGTGGCGCCCCCATCGGCAACGGGGAACTCATAGGGACGCGTCCCATCGGCATTTTTGATTCAGGCGTGGGTGGTTTGACGGTGGCGCGCTCGATCATCGACCAACTCCCCAACGAATCCATCCTCTACGTGGGCGACACCGCAAATGGCCCCTATGGTCCGCTTCCCATTGCCGAGGTCCGGGCGAATGCGCTGGGCGTTATGGATGAGCTGGTGGATTCAGGGGTGAAGTTGCTGACTATCGCCTGCAACTCGGCCTCCGCCGCCGTGCTCCGTGACGCCAGGGAACGCTACACGGCGCGGTATGGCATACCGGTCATCGAGGTTATCCAACCGGCAGTCCGGCGTGCGGTCTCTGCTACCCGTTCCGGGAAGATCGGTGTCATCGGAACCTCGGCCACTGTAGGGTCCAGAGCTTATGAAGACACGTTTGCTGCCGCTCCGGACTTGGCGATTACGTCCGTGGCCTGCCCGGCTTTCGTGAACTTCGTGGAGGCCGGAATCACCACCGGTCCGGATCTCCTGGCCGCCGCCAATGAATATCTGGAGCCCCTTAAGGACGCCGGAGTGGACACTGTGGTCCTGGGGTGCACCCACTATCCACTGCTGACCGGCGTCATCTCATTCGTCATGGGCGAGGACGTCACGCTTGTCTCCAGTGCTGAAGAGACTGCCAAGGACGTCTACCGCGCCTTGGCCAACCACGGCATCCAGCGGACAGGGTCCCAAGCACCCCGCCACGAATTCATAGCCACTGGTGATGCCACCCAGTTCGAGATCCTCGCCCGCCGCTTCCTGGGCCCGGAGGTCCTCTCCGTGAAGCATGTGGACCATGTCGCCGCCCAGTACCCAACAGGCAGCCTTGCCCGCATTACCCCCGAGATGCTGGAAGCGGCACGATCGGGAGCCGGCTTGTCCCGCCGCTCGTACTTCGTCCAGCCTGAGGATGCCCTCACCAGCGGCACCGGCAAAACCATGGGGCGTGGTCTGTGAAACTGACCATCGTGGGCTGCACAGGCTCGTTCCCCGGTCCGGGTTCGCCGGCGTCATGCTATCTGGTGACGGCCCACGACGGTGAGCGCGAGTGGAAGATCGTGATGGACCTGGGCAGCGGTGCCTTGGGGGCCATCCAGCGCTATACGGACTTGGAAGACATCGACGCGATCTTCCTTACCCACTTGCACCCCGATCACTGCATGGACCTCTGCGGCCTGCATGTCGCGGTCCGGTGGAAGCCCGGTGGATGGGGCCGGGATCGCCTGCCGGTTTGGGGTCCCGCGGCTACCGCGGACAGAATGGCCACGGCTTATGGGCTGGACCTGGATCCGGGCATGCATGAGGAATTCGACTTCACCAACTGGACTGAGCTCAAACCGGTCACAGTGGGGCCGTTCACAGTGACCCCCTTCGCCGTTAATCACCCCGTTGAAGAGGCTTATGCCTTGCGGGTCACTGCCACGGAACCGGGTAAGGACGGTGTGTCCGTTACCAAAATCCTGACGTATTCGGGAGACACCGATTCCTGCCAGGGACTCGAGGACGCCGCGAGGGACTCAGACTTGTTCCTTTGTGAGGCGGCGTTCGAGGAAGGCCGCGATGACGGCATCAAGGACGTCCACCTCACCGGCAAGCGTGCGGGGGAGGCGGCCAGGAATGCAGGTGCCAAGCGCCTCCTCCTGACACACATCCCGGTGTGGACCTCACAGACCAAAGTACTGTCCGAGGCCAAACCGGTCTTCACCGGTGACGTGGCTGTTGCCGTTGCCGGAGTCCACTACACGATTTAGCTGTCCGCTTCGGTCCGGCTGTTTACGGTGGCCCAACTTTGCAGGGCGTCGGGTTGACGCCCTCAGCTTGGCTAAGCTTGAACCATGACTTCTGAAGCTACAGCCACTCCCGTCATCCGCGCCGATGGCCGGACCCCTGACCAACTGCGACCCATTAGCATTACCCGCGGCTGGTCCAAGCAGGCGGAGGGCTCGGCGCTGATCGAGTTCGGGAACACCCGGGTTCTGTGCACAGCTTCGCTGACCGAGGGTGTGCCCCGCTGGCTCAAGGGTGAGGGCCGCGGCTGGGTAACGGCCGAGTACGCCATGCTTCCCCGGGCCACGAACACCCGGTCCGACCGCGAGTCAGTCAAGGGCAAGATTGGTGGACGCACCCACGAGATCTCCCGCCTCATTGGCCGCTCGCTGCGCTCCATCATCGACACGAAGGCGCTTGGCGAAAACACGATTGTCCTGGACTGCGATGTCCTCCAGGCCGACGGCGGTACACGTACGGCCGCGATCACCGGCGCCTACGTGGCGCTGGCGGAAGCCATCCGTTTTGCCCGTGAGAACAAGCTGATCGCCCGCAACGCAGAGCCCTTGGTGGACACCATCGCGGCAGTCTCCGTGGGCATCATCGATGGCGTTCCGATGCTGGACCTCCCGTATGTGGAAGACGTCCGCGCGGAGACGGACATGAATGTAGTGGTCACCGGTTCGGGCAAATTTGTGGAAGTTCAGGGAACTGCAGAAGGTGCCCCGTTCGACCGCGACGAGCTCAACGCGCTTCTTGATCTCGCCCTCCTCGGCACCACCCAGCTGTCCGCAATCCAGCGCGAGACGCTGGCGGAAGCTCCGTGAGCGGCACGCCTGTCTCCGGGGCTCCCCGCCTCGTCCTGGCGACACACAACAAGGGCAAGCTGAGGGAACTCCGTGAACTGCTCCGGGGCCAGGTTCCAGGGCTCGACGTCGACACCCAGGTTGTGGACGCCGCTGCGGCAGGTGCCCCGGACGTTGCCGAAACCGGTGTCACGTTTGCTGAGAACTCCCTCCTCAAGGCCAGGGCCGTGGCGGAAGCGACTGGCCTGCCGGCCATCGCTGACGACTCCGGATTGGCTGTTGATGTCCTGGGCGGGGCCCCCGGTATTTTTTCGGCACGTTGGTCCGGCACGCACGGCGATGACGTCGCCAACCTGAATCTGTTGCTGGCACAGCTCTCTGACGTTCCGGACTCGTTCCGCGGCGCTGCATTCGTGTGTGCGGCCGCGCTGGCGGTCCCGGGTCCCGACGGCATTGCCCACGAGACCGTGGAGTATGGTCAGTTGGAAGGGACGCTCCTGCGTGAGCCGCGCGGGGAGGGTGGCTTCGGCTACGACCCCGTGCTGCAACCTGCCGGGATGGATCGAAGCTGTGCCGAGCTTGGCTCTGAGGAGAAGAACGCCATCAGCCACCGGGGGCAGGCGTTCCGCGCGTTGCTACCCTCGATTGTGTCGGCCTTGTCCGGGACCGGTTCGAACTAGTTCCTTCGCAGACGCAAAAGGCACCCCGCTGTGCGGGGTGCCTTTTGCTGCGCTTTGGGGAAGTGGGGGAGCCTTAGTGCTCGCCGTGCTTGCCGCCCTCGTGCTCCTCGATGAACTCTTCCACGGGGTCGGTGCCTTCGGCCGCGGCCCTGCGCTTTGCCATGAATCCCCGGCCGATCTCAATGAAGATCGGGATAACGGAGATCAGGACGATGACGATGAAGATGATGTCGATGTTGTTGCCAACCCACTCGAACTGGCCAAGCCATGCGCCGAGCAAGGTCACGCCGCCGCCCCAGAGGACTGCGCCGATGACGTTGAAAAGGAAGAACTTGCGCTTGTCCATCTGCGCAACACCCACGATCACCGGCACGAACGTGCGGATGATGGGAACGAACCGCGCCAGGATCAGGGCCTTGCCGCCGTGTTTTTCGAAGAACGCGTGGGCGCTCTCCACGTTTTCCTTCTTGAACAGCCGTGAATCCGGCTTATTGAAGATTGCCGGGCCGGCCTTGGACCCGATGAGGTACCCGGTTTGGTTGCCGATGATGGCAGCCACGATGATCATGGCGCACATGGCCCACAGGTTGAACTCGATGGCGCCGGTGGAGACCAGAAGTCCCGCCGTAAACAGCATGGAGTCACCGGGCAGGAAGAACCCCACCAAGAGGCCTGTTTCTGCGAACACAATGGCGCAGACCAGGAGGACCACCCACGGTCCCAAAGGTGAATCGCGGAGGAAGACGTCGGGGTTCAGCCAGTCCGGCAGGAACGAAGCCATAGGCGGCGAAACCGGTCCCGCGCCCCCGAATGTGGATACGGCAAGGTCGCTTATCGCAGAAAAGATCACCCATCAAGCCTACTTGACGGCTGTCGTCGAAATTTTCCCGGCTATCCCTTGACTGCTGCTTTGCTGGTTGTATGGTTAGTTACATGAGTAATGAACCAGTGAGCCGGTGGTGCTCATGATCGATGACAGCAAACCGATCTTCATGCAGATCGCCGAACTCATCGAGAACGGAATCGTGGACGGCACCATGGCTGAAGAGTCACAGGTTCCTTCAACCAATGAGTTCGCCGCTTTTCACCGCATCAACCCCGCGACTGCCGCCAAGGGCGTCAATCTGCTGGTGGATTCAGGAATTCTCTATAAGCGCAGGGGGATAGGGATGTTCGTCGCGACAGGAGCGCGCGCCCAGCTGGTAGCACGCCGCACCGAGGAATTCTTTGAGCAGTACGTCAAGCCGCTGGCAATGGAGGCCCGAAAGCTGGGCATCTCAACAGAGCAGCTGAACACGATGATTGAACGCAGCTCCGGGCTTGCACCGGAAACCGGGACAGACAAGGAAAGGAGCGCGGCCCTGTGAATGACACCATCGTCGAGGCCCGTAACCTGATCAAGCATTACAAAGACCTCAACGCTCTGGACAACGTTAACCTCAGCCTTTCGGCGAACCGCATTTACGGCTTGCTGGGACGCAACGGTGCGGGCAAAACCACTTTGATGTCCATCCTCACCGCCCAAGCCTTCGCCACGTCCGGCGAAGCCCTGGTTTTTGGTGCCGGCGCCTACGAGAACGATGCCGTATTGTCCCGGATCTGCTTCATCCGTGAATCGCAGAAATACCCGGACGATTTCCAACCGCAGCACGCCTTCCGCTCCGCGGCGCTCTTCTACAAAAATTGGGACCAAGGCTTCGCGGACCGCCTGGCCGAAGACTTCCAGCTTCCCGTCAAGCGCCGGATCAAAAAGCTCTCACGCGGTCAGCTATCCGCCGTCGGAGTCATCATTGGCCTCGCCTCGCGCGCGGAACTGACGTTCTTCGATGAGCCGTACCTGGGTCTCGACGCCGTCGCCCGGCAACTGTTCTACGACCGCCTGGTGGAGGACTACGCCGAGCACCCCCGCACCATCATCCTTTCCTCACACCTGATCGACGAGGTAGCGAACCTCCTTGAACACGTCATCGTGATCGACCGGGGGCGGATCATCATGGACGCTGATGCCGACGAGATCCGGGGTTCCGCTGTCACTGTTTCAGGCTCCGCGGAAAAGGTGGACGCCTTCCTGGCCGGCCGCAGGATCCTGCACCGCGAAACGCTGGGGTCCTTGGCCTCCGTGACGGTGGACGAGGTTCTCAGCGGCAGCGAACGCACCGAAGCCCGGGAGTTGGGCCTCGAACTATCGCCGGTTTCATTGCAGCAGCTGGTGGTACGGAAGACCATGGCCGGTACCGAAGCCGGCCTCTTGCCAATTACCGGAGATTTCGCCGATGAAACGATGGAGGCAAAGCGATGAGCAGGACGCTGGCAGTTGCCCGGATGCAGCTGATCAACAAATGGACGTACATTGGATGGCCATTGACCATCCTGGCCGCATCTTTCCTCATATCGCTCGCGATCTTCGCGCTCATTCCCGTCACTGAGGCGAAAAATGGTGGCGGTAGCCAAGCACCCCTTTGGTACTTCCTGGTCCTGGGAATCCAGAGTATGACCTTGGTCTTTCCCTTCTCCCAGGGCCTCAGCATCAGCCGACGTGCCTTCTATCTGGGAACCCTGGGCCTCTTCTCGCTGATTGCGGTCGGGATGACAGTGCTCTACATGCTGGGTGGCGTCATCGAACGGGCAACCAACGGCTGGGGTGTCTATGGATACTTCTTCAATATCCCTTGGGTCACGGATGGTCCTTGGTACTCGACGGCAGCATTCTTCTTTGTGCTGATGATGTTTATGTTCATCATCGGCTTCTGGTTCGCCACCATCTTCAAGCGTTGGGGCACTACTGGAACGCTGGTCTCAACCTTGGGTACAGCAGTCGCCCTGATCGGTGCCGCTGCCCTCACGACGTTCTTGCAGGGATGGGAAAGTGTTGGAAGCTGGTTTGCCCAGCAGACACCGCTTAGCATCAGCGGGTGGGCTGCGCTGTTGTGCGTCATCCTGGCGGCCGGTTCCTACGCAACCCTTCGCAGGGCCACCCCCTAGGCGCCCGAATGTAGCGTTGGCCACAATGCAGGCCGGAAGGGCCGCCCCGCCGCGGAAATCGGCAAGGGCGGCCTTTTCCGGCTGTAACCTTGTCCAGTGGCATTGGACTTTACGGCGATCGACTTTGAAACAGCCAACGGCTTCCGGGGGTCTCCGTGTTCGGTAGGCCTCAGTAAAGTCCGTGGCGGAGTGGTAGTGGAGGAAGCCTCCTGGCTCATGCGCCCGCCCGAAAACCACGATCACTTCGAGTTCCACAACACGCGCATCCACGGTATTCGCGCCGAAGACGTCGCTGATCGCCCGCGGTTCGGGGAGCTCTTCCCGGAAATTGGCGCCTTCATCGGTGATGACGTACTCGCTGCCCACAACGCAGCCTTCGACCTCGGCGTTATCCGGTCAGGCCTGGAAGTGTCCGGTCTTGCCGGGCCAGCCTACGATTACGTATGCACCGTGATGCTCTCCCGCCGTTGCTACTCGCTCGTGTCCAACTCCTTGCCCTATGCCGCCGAGGAAGCAGGCGTTCCCCTGGTCAACCACCACGACGCCGCGGAAGACGCCCGCGCCTGCGCCGGAATCCTTGTGGATATCGCCCGGCGGAACAACGCCAACAGCATCGCCGAGCTCTACCTTTCTTTGGGTCTCAACCTGCCGAAGCAACCGGCGTTCGATCCAGCCCAAGGTCTGTCCAAAGCGACCATGTCCGCATTGGCTGCCAGAACCGGCAGCTTCGCAGGACCAACAGTGGAACGAGCACTTGGCGTACCCAACGGTTTCTCGAGCTGGCCGGAGGAGGGGCCCAACCCCCTGCCGAACCCGGCTGCGGAACCCGGACATCCGCTCTTCGGCCAGACAGTGGTATTTACGGGCGACCTCGCCATCACCAGGCCAGAGGCGAAGTCCCGCGCCGCGGACATGGGTGCACGTCCGGAGAGCCGGGTCACAGCACGTACCACTGTGCTGATCGTGGGTGATGGCTTTGTCGCAGGCGACCTTCGTGCCGGGCGCCTCACAGGCAAAGCCAAGCGGGTCCTGGAACTGCATGCCAAGGGCCAGCAAATCGAGGTTGTGTCTGAGGGCGAGTTCCTGCAGATGGTGGGCGGCGTGTAGCGCCCCATCCCGTCATGTGGTCCTCTGTTTAGCCGGTGGTGACCGCAAGCAATCTGTCCGCCATGCCGCGAATGACTTCCGGCGCTTCCAAGACCTCGAGCCAGTCGGATGGAAGACAGTCTTCGCCGTAGTAGGCCCCCAGGATGTTACCGGCTATGGAGCCCGTGGAGTCGCTGTCGCCACTGTGGTTGATGGCCACGGCTATTGCCTCGCGGAAGTGCTCTGCCGGCGTGCCGCCGCTGGTTGCCAACACGGCGTAGAGCCCGACGGCGAGTGCCTCCTCGGCAATCCAGCCCTCACCGAGCGCTGTGGTCAGTCCTTCCGGGTCCAGTGGGGCAGGCTGCAATGACAACTGCAGGGCTGCTTCCATCCGTTCCGCCAGCTCGGGTGCTTTGGTGGGGACACCGTTGACATAGCTGAGGGCCTCGGTAGCGGAGGTGCGAATGTCGCTTCCGGCCACGATGTTGTGGATCATCAGGCCAAAGGCGGCAGCGCTGAGCCGCGCCGAAGGGTGTCCGTGTGTCAACGAAGCGGCGTCGGAGCTGAGCTTGTAGACGGCTTCACGTGAAATGTGGGGGATGAGCCCGAACGGGGCTGAACGCATCACTGTGCCGCAGCCTTTGGAGTCGGCATTGACCGGACGTGCAACTGTTCCCATTTCCCCCGTTGCCAAACCACTGAGGCAGGCGTTTCCGGGTGCACGGCGGTGACGCAGGACCTCTTGGGCGTCTATCCAGCGCGGTTGCGGCACGGGAGCGGCCGAGGCGACAGCAACATCCTGGGTGGCGAGCCAGCGCAGGTAAGCCAGCCAAAGGCAGGCGATCTCGTCAGCCGCTACGCCGTCGTTGGCCCATTCGAGGGCTTCCACCAGGCCGTCAACGGTATATAACGTCATTTGCGTGTCGTCCGAAAAGTGGCTGGCGCCGTCGAGCTGCCCGAAGGTAGTCAGGCCGGCGGAACCATAGCGGGCGCGAATTGCCGCAATGGAGTCGAACTCCACTGCATAACCAAGGGAATCACCCAGCGCCCCTCCCAAAAGCGACCCGTGGACACGGGACTCGAAGGAAGGAACAGCGGGGGGCTTAGGCTCAACACTCATGCCAGTAACTTACCGCGCCCGTGGACCACCGCTGGTATGGTGGGGAAGCTGCCCGGCACTGACAAAATTTGGAGAGACACTTTGCGTGAACCTGCTTGGCGACGGACAGGCAAGACACCCGATTACAGGTTTTCCCTCGCCAATGAACGTACCTTCCTCGCGTGGATCCGCACATCCCTGGCCTTGCTCGCCGGCGCGGTCGCCGTTGACCAACTGGCTCCAAACATCGCGCCGACACCCGTCCGCCTGGTACTTTGCGTCTTGCTTGCTCTGGTAGGGGCGGGGCTGGCAGCGCTTTCTTACCGCCGTTGGGGGCAGATGGAAGCGGCGATGCGCAACGATCAGGCGCTCCCGTTCTCCCGGGTCATGCTGTTCATGACCATTGTGGTGGCCGTAGCGGCGTTCGCTTTTGCGGTGCTCATATTGGTGGCGCGGTAAGCATGGAAGTCCGCGACCCCGGGTTGCAGCCCGAGCGCACCACCCTGGCATGGCGGCGAACGTTGATCTCCCTGGTCGTGGTGGACCTGTTCATTTGGCGGAGTTGGCTGACTTCCGAGCCCTCCACCGGGAACCTCGTGGCCGGCCTTCCGGGACTTGATTACCAAGGGATCTGTGCGCTCATGGCAGCCGTGGCCACCATCGTGCTGGCCTCTGTGGTGTGGGTTCGCTCGCGCCAACTCCACATCGGGAACGCGGCGGCATCAGCCCGGCTTGTCCTGGTCAGCACGCTGGCTGTGATGGGTCTCGGTGCCACCGCCATCGCAGCGATCGCCCTGGGCGGATAAGCTCAAGGGCGGGATTCAGCAACCGCCCAGACTCGGCTGGCAAGATACCCAGTGGCTTTGAACTTGCATTAACCCCTGCCAATACCAGCGTGCGGCCCGGTCACTCCGGCATCCATACCAAACCGTAAGGACTCATTCGACATGACCTCTCCTGTACAAGCGACACCCGAACACCAACCCGGACTTCTTGCCCGGCTGTCGGCTGAAGCTTTGGGATCGATGTTCATTGTGGTTGCCGCGGTGGGAGTCGGGATTTTTTCAAATCCTGGCGGTGCTCCCCTACCGGTAGCCCTTGCGACAGGCCTGGCGGTGACAGTGGCAATGCTGGCCTTCGGGTATGTCTCCGGAGGGCACTTCAACCCGGGGATCACCTTGGGCAACCTGATTGCCGGCAGGATCCGGGCTGTGGCAGCCGTAGCCTACGTGGCTGCGCAGATCATCGGCAGCGTAGTTGGCGCTGCGCTGATCTACTTTGTGGTGACCACCGTGCCGGTCCTCACGGATGCCCGGGCAGCGTTTGACGTGGTTGCGCCGGGTTTTGGTGAGCACGCTTCCGCGCAAACACAGATGGCAGGAGTTCTGCTGGTTGAAGTCCTTGGTTCGGCCCTTATCGTGGCAGTGTTCCTTGGCGCGACCGCCGGCCGCAGGGCCCTTCCCGCCATGGCTCCCTTCGCCGTAGGCCTTGCCATGGCTGTTTTGCTTCAGCTTGGACAGGTCCTGGGAAACCTTCCCTTCAACCCCGCGCGGGCAACAGCCCAGGCGTTCTTCAGCTCGCCGTGGGCAATGGAGGGGCTGTGGCTCTTCTGGGTGGCCCCGCTGATGGGTGCCGCGCTTGCCGGCCTCGCTTTCCGTGGCTTCCAAGGCCTCTCCCACGCCACCGTCCCCGTGACCGAGGACGTCCAAGCCGGCAGTGATGGGGTGAACGACTCTTTCGATGCCAGCGACGAGCCGGTTGAGGACGCCGAGGGCAAGGAAGCTCCTGCGAAATCTGACGAGGACGCTTCCCGACGTGTTCCGGCTGCGCCGGTCGATGATGACGCCCGTGACTTCTTCGACGGTAAAAAGGGCAAATAACCTCGCGGGATCGACGGCGGACGGCTCGCCTGCGCTTTATTGTCGGTGCCCCCGGTTAACTTGAGATCATGCGGTTACTTCATACTTCCGATTGGCACCTTGGCCGGTCATTCCATGGTGTTGGCATGCTTGAAGCCCAACGCAATTTCGTGGACCAGTTGGTATCGCTGGTTGAATCCAAGTCAGTTGACGTGGTGCTCATAGCAGGAGACGTCTACGATCGCGCCCTTCCCGGGCTGGACGTGGTCAAACTGCTTGATGACGCCTTGGTGCGCATCTCCCAAGCAGGGGCCGGAGTGGTCTTGACCAGTGGCAACCACGACTCCGCCATCAGGTTGGGTTTTGCCTCGCGCCTGCTGGAACGCGGGGGAGTGCACCTGAGGACGCGCGTGGAAGACCTTGATGTGCCAATCCTCTTCCCTTTCGGGGATGGACATGTCGCCGATGGACATGGCGAGTCCGGCACAGAAAACGGCTACGTCGCCGTCTACGGCATCCCCTATCTTGAACCCCGGCTCGTGGCCGAGCGCCTGGGCGCTGAAAACGCCAACCACTTTGATGTCACCTTGGCGGCAGTGGATCGGATCCGGCAGGATGTTGAAGCCCGCCGCGCATCAGGACCGGTTTATCCTGTGGTCCTCGCGCACACCTTTGCCAGCGGGGGTATTACTTCGGAAAGCGAACGGGACCTGAGCATCGGTGGCCTGGGCGCAGTTCCACTGGATCTCTTTGAAGACTTCGCCTACACCGCACTGGGTCACCTCCATGGGCGGCAGGAGTTGGCACCCAATGTCCGGTACTCCGGTTCTCCCTTGGCCTATTCATTCTCGGAGGCCAAGCACCACAAAGGTGCCTGGCTCGTGGACCTTGACGCCCACGGAGCGGTCGCTGTTGAGGAAGTGGTGTGGGACGCCCCTAAGTCCCTCGCCACCTTGCGCGGATCGCTGGATGATCTGCTCGGCGCCGAGGAGCACGCGTGGGCAGAGAGTGCTTACTGCCAGATCACGTTGACGGACGCACAACGCCCTGCGCAGGCCATGGAGAGGGTGCGCACGCGCTTCCCTGACACGCTGGTTCTCTCCTTCGATCCCCAAGGTGTGGAGGCGCGGACTTCCACCAGTTACAGCAATCGGCTCGCTGCCGCCGAAGACGACCTCGGCGTCTGCTGTGGATTCCTGGAACACGTCAGGGATCGCGGTGCCAGCGATGCAGAGGAAGCGGCGCTGCAGGAAGCGCTTGAAGCTGTCCGGTTGCAGGAGGCTGAGCTGTGAGAATTCATCGTTTGGACATCGAAGCCTTCGGTCCTTTTGCAACGCCCCAGCACATTGACTTCGACCATTTGAGCGCACAAGGGTTGTTCCTCCTCAATGGCGCTACGGGGGCAGGCAAGACCAGCATTCTCGATGCCATCTGTTTCGCCCTGTACGGCTCCGTTCCCGGTGCCCGCCAGGAAGGGAAACGGCTACGAAGCGACCATGCGGCGCCAGGTGCGGAGCCGCGCGTGGTCTGTGAGTTCTCAGCACGGGGACGCCGTTTTGAAGTAACGAGATCGCCGGCGTGGGACCGGCCCAGCGCCCGCGGCCGCAACGGATTCACCACCCAGCAGGCCAAGACCCTCCTCAGGGAACGGGTTGCCGGGAACTGGGAAGAGAAATCTTCCAGGAATGACGAGGTAGGTGCCGAGCTCTCGGACGTCCTTGGAATGGATCGGGAGCAGTTCACCCGTGTGGTGATGCTGCCACAGGGCGATTTCGCGGCTTTCCTGAGGTCCAAGGCCAACGACCGCTTGGAACTGCTGCAAAAGTTGTTCGGCACGCAACGATTTGAAGCTGTTGAACGCCAACTCGTTCAGCAAGCAGCCGAAGCCACCCGTGCCGTACAGGAGAACGCGTCAGAACTTAGGTTGCTGCTAGACCGGGTTACATCGGAGCAGGAACAGTTGGGTCTTGCCGCAGCCGCTCCAACTGACGGCAAGGAGCCGGGACGGGAGCCTGAGGCCTGGCTCTCCGGCGTGGAAGCAGACGTCAAAGCTGAATGGACGCGCCGGCTGGACGAGTCTGCCGAGGCAGAGTCATTGTCCAACCGCCTCATGGAACAATTCCAGGAGGCGCAGGAGAAGGCGCACCGGCATGGACGGCTCGGCGCTGCGATGCAGCGGCGTGTACTACTTGAACTGGCCGCTCCCCGGGCACTGGAGAACAAGGAGATGCTCGGAAAGCACCGACGAGCCGCTGTTCTCAGTGGTCACCTTGAAGCCGTTGATTCTGCAGCGCGCAAACTCGAAGCCGCAGCTGCGCGCTCGGAAGGCCTACGCGGGAAGCTTGTTACGGCCGGCTTGGAGTCAGCAAACACTGCCGCTGCCTTGGAAGACGTCAAGGCAAGCAGCGCAGTCCTTGGGGCCCGGCTGCCCGACGAGCAGCGCTTGGAAGAAATGACGGCGCGCCTCGCGGCCAAGCGTGGTCTGTTGGCGGAACACCAAGCCGCTGCCGAGGCTTCGGTGTCCCTTCTGGAGCAGCTGCGCGAAGACGTGTCCGCCGTGGAGTCGCAGATTCAGCCCCTCGAGCCTTTGGCGGGCCAACTGACAGAAATGGAAAGGGACGCCGAAGCTGCGGCAGAGCTTGTCCGAATCGTGGCCCGGCATGAAACGGCTGCCAACGAGTTGGACGAGATTACGGGAAAGCACCTCCAAGCCCGGTCCGCATCGCAGGATCTCCGGCAGAAGTGGCTCGACGTCCGCGAACTGCGATTAGCCAACGCAGCGGGGGAGCTGGCGGCGGCACTGGAAAACGGTAAGCCCTGTGCTGTGTGTGGAAGCGAAGAGCACCCCAACCCCGCCGAGGCCGTGCGATCGGCACTTTCCCTTGCCCAGGAAGAGGAAGAAGCCAAGGAACGGTTCGAGGCCAGCGAAAAAGCCCTGGGGCTGCTCGCCGAACAAGTTTCCTCCGCAGCCCAGGTGGTTGCAGGTCTGGTTGCCCAAGGAGGTGCAACCGATGCTGCTGAAGCAGAGGCCAAACGGGCGTCTGCCCAGGAAGCTGCCTCGGCGGCGCGGAAGGCGGCAGGCTCGCTGGAGAAGCTTCGTGGCCGGCAGGAGGGCCTCACCAGGCGCATCGCCCTGGTGCAGGAAGAACACGAAGCTTCCGTGAGCGCATCTGCTCAGGAGTCGTCCGCTGTTCACCTGCTTCAGGAGCAGAGTGATGCCCTTGAAAAGGATCTGGCTGGACTGAAAGGCGACTTCCCGAGCCTGCGCGAGCGGTTGCAAGCACTCATGGTTGAGCAGGAGCTTCTGCAAGCGGCGGCGGATGCAGACCGCGAACTGGAGCGAGCAGAACAAGCCCGGGAAGAAGCCGCCGCGTCGCTTGAGAAAGCCTTGCCGGTATCCGGATTCACCTCCGCTGAGGACGTTCGCCGGGAAATCCTCTCACCGGCCGATGTTGTGGGCCTTGAGAAAGACCTTGCGGATTTCGACGCTGAGTCATCCCGCTTGGATGAGTTGTTTGCCAGTGAGGACCTGGTCCTTGCCGCCAAGGAAGCCAGCATAGGCGAGCTTCCTTTGGGAGAAGCTGAACTTGCTGAATCGAAGCTGATTGCTTCCAATGCCGCAGATACCGCGCGGGCCAAGGCATTGTCTGCGGGCCTGGCTGGAAAATCGGCCGACGCTGTTACCCGGTTCCGGAGGGAGTACCAAGCCTTGGCGCAAGCAGGAAGCGGGCCGCGAAACCGGGCGCAAATGCTGGCTGAGCTGGCCGACACCGTGAGGGGATCGGGCGACAACAACTACCGTATGAGCCTGAACACCTACGTCCTTGCTGCACGCCTTGAACAAGTGGCGATCGCCGCCTCCGAGCGGCTCGTCGCCATGAGCGACGGCAGATACACGCTGCAACATACTGACGCCAGGGCTGCCAGGGGTGCAAAGTCCGGCCTCGGGCTTGAAGTCGTAGACGAGTGGACTGGCCAGCGCCGGGACACTTCCACGTTGTCGGGCGGCGAATCATTCATGGCGTCCTTGTCCTTGGCACTTGGCCTCGCCGATGTCGTCCAGCTGGAGGCAGGCGGGGTGGATATCGAGACACTCTTTGTTGACGAAGGCTTCGGCAGCCTCGATGAGCAAGCTTTGGAACAGGTGATGGACGCCTTGGAGGGGCTGCGCGACGGCGGCCGTGTAGTTGGCCTCGTCAGTCACGTCGGCGAGATGAAGCAACGCATCACCAACCAGCTGCAGGTGATTAAGGGCCGGCATGGTTCAACCGTGCGGATTGCCGAAGCCGTTCCGGTCTGACAGCTATCCGATAGACTTAACCCGTTACACCGGGTCGCGCGCATCGGGAGGAGGGACGATGCGCACACTTTAGCGAACCCGGATTAATGGAAAAATCTTCTGTAGCTTCACAGTCTTTGCCAGCGGCAGCCCCACGCCCGTCACGCCTGCCGGGCCGCTTCGCGCGGCTTCCCGAATTGGCGGGGCCTGGCTTCCTGCCCTTGGGCCTGTTCGCCAGGCTTCCCCTGGCCATGCTGACCGTCGGCACCCTGACATTGGTGACGGCAGTCAGCCACTCCTACGCGATCGGGGGAATGGCGGCCGGAGCGGTTGGTATCGGCTCAGCCTTGGGTGCTCCTGTCCTCGGCTCGCTGGCTGACAGGGCCGGACAACGGATTGTGCTTCTCGTGGCAGCGGTCATCAACACCCTTGCCGTTGCGGGGGTCCTTGCTGCGGCGTACCTCACTCCCGGCTACGGCTCGGTGGGCGACGCCGTTGGGGTCCTCGTAGCAGCTTTCCTCGCGGGAGCCAGCTGTCCCCAGGTAGGTCCCATGGCGCGTGTCCGATGGATGGCACTGACTACCCGCAACCTATCTCCGTCCCCAGCCAACGGAGGCAGAAGCGTTGCCGCCAATCGGGCTGACCTGGACACAGCATTGTCATACGAAGGCACCGCGGACGAAATCACCTTCGTCCTGGGTCCTGCCCTGGTGGGTGTCCTGGCCAGCATGGTGGCACCATGGTTGCCGCTCGCCTTGGCTGCCGTCATGACCATCACGTTGGTGCCGGCTTTTGCGGTCCACCCCAGCCAACAGGCCGTGGTGCCCGCACCTCGGAAGCCGGGTCACGGCGTCGGGCCTTCCAACGGACGGGAGCCTTCCGGAGGGCAAGCCACCCACATGGCCGCACAGCGGCGCAACCGTTGGGCGGGGGCTGTGGTGGCCGTTCCAGTGGTGGCGATGGTATGCATGGGGACATTCTTTGGTGCGACGCAAAACGCGCTGAGTGCCTTCTCAGCGCAATACGCTACGGCCGAGATCGCTGGACTCCTGTATGCAGTAATGGGGCTCAGCTCCGCCGTAGCTGCGCTGTCCGTGGCGTTCTGGCCGCAACGGTTCAGCTTGGCTTCCCGTTGGGTTGCCGCAGCACTGGCAATGTCCGTTTTGTCCCTTTTGCTCCTTCTCCCGTCGGGCATATGGTCCATGGTCTTCGTCCTGCTGATACTGGGCATTCCAGTGGGGCCCGTGATGGTGACCGTCTTCAGCATCGGCGGCGTGGTGGCACCGGCCGGGCGCATGGCAACGGTGATGACTGCACTCGCCAGCGGAATCGTGGCCGGAACAGCATTGGGCTCCTACCTGGCCGGGCAATTGGCTGAAACGGACGGGGCAGGTGCTGCATTCGTGGTTTCGATGGCGGCTGCGGCCGGTCTTTTGCTATTGGGTGTTGTCACGTCCTTGGTGATGAAGCGACAGCCTCAGGCGTAGCTGAGCGCTCCGGCGAGGGACGCGGCCATGAGTTCCACCAACCGCAGTGAGCGTTCTTCGTCGGGGTCAGCCAAATGCTGCATACTGATGCCGTCGATCCCCGAAATGAACAAGCGGGTGATGTCCTCCAGGTTGTCGGGGACGGGTTCGCCGGCGGCCTCGGCAGCCGCACGGAACAGCTCCAGGGTTGAGTTGACCCAGCCGTCGTACATGGAACGGTTCATGAGCAAAGCCTGTGGTTGGTCTTCGGCCTCTACGCGGAAGCGCCGGAGCAGCAGTTCGAACGTTGTGACCTGCTCATGCGGGTTCTCCGACATGCGGCTCCAGATGCGTCGCGCGTGGGCGCCCACCATGTGGCGCAATCCCATACCTGGATCGGCCACGGGCTCCAGGGCCTTGGCATAGTCCCTGCTGAGGAAGTTGTACACCTCTTCGAGGAGTTCGTCCTTGCTCCGGAAACAGTAGTGCAGGGCGGCCAGCGGGGCTTCGGCTTCGCTGGCGATCCGACGCGTCGTCGCAGAGGCCAGGCCGTCCTGGGCGATCACCCTAGCTGCGGCCTCGACGAATTGCAGCCGCCTTTCCTCTGCGGGAACCCTGGCCATTCATTCACCTCTCTCTTCAAGTCACCTGTGACTCGTTCCATCACCTGTGATCGGGTTCACCAACCCAGCAGTCTCATCGATAGTAGGCGCTATCCGCCGCGCCGTGCTTTCGGCCGTGCCGGGGGCGGAAAAGTCCTTCCAAAGAAATTTTACGACAAAACCTAGTCAAGTGACCCAGTCAAGCGACATACTTCTTTCAGGAAACGTTGTCTGCATCACATTTGGATGCGGTGACTTGAGGAGAACCGATGGAAGATTTCGCTGACTTGGTGATCGTGAACGCCTCGGTCCACACCATGGACCCGGCGAAGCAGTCTCGGATGAGCGACGCCGTGGCCGTCAAGGGTGGACGTGTTGCAGCACTGGGCCACGAAGATGTGACCCAGTCGATTGGCCCCGACACGCAGGTTGTCGATGCCGCCGGCGGTGCGGTCATCCCCGGCATCAACGATGCCCATCTACATTTCGTATCCGCCGCCATGGCCGCCTTTGGGTATGTGCGCCTAGGGCCGGCAGCGGCGCCGAACTGGGCGGCCGTCGTCGACGTCGTTGAGTCGGCCATGCCGGGGGAGGACGGCTGGGTCCGGGCCCATGGCTGGGACGAGGCGTTGCTGGGACCGGCGAAGGGCTTCTTGCTCGAATCCCGACCCGACACTCCCGTGGTGGCGTTCGATAGCACCGGGCATCAGTTGCTGGCCAACAGGGAAGCGCTGAGAAGGGCCGGGATTGACGCCGCAACAGCGGACGTCCATGGCGGCGTTGTGGCTAGAACCGCCGTCGGCAATCCCACAGGTCTGCTCCAGGACGGAGCCATGGAACTTCTTTCGCGGGCGATGCCGCCCGTGCCGTCCTCCACCCTGCGGCCGGCCCTGCTGGCATTGCAGGAGCACCTGCACTCGCTCGGTATCACTTCACTCACTGATCCTGGCCTGGGCCCCGCAAGTGCAGGGCTCATGGACGGTAGCGGTTCGACGGCCGCACTTGAGTTGCTGGGCGACCTCGCCGCGGAGGATGAACTTACCTTGAGAATCAACGTCCTGATGCTCTTCGCCGGAACCGGGGGAGCCAATGCCCATGCAGTTGAGATGGGGTTGGGAAGTGGACTGGCCCGGACGTACTTGAACCGCGGCATCAATCCTGAACAGTTGCGAATCGCCGGCGTCAAGATCTTCGCGGATGGCATTCCCCGCAGCGGCACCGCGTGGATGAGTGAACCTTACGGCACAGCTTGTACGCACGGCAGCCTGGTGATCCAGGGGGCCAACGACGCTGACAGGGTGGCAGAGCTGCGCAGGATACTGGCGCTGATCAACGACGCGGGGCTGCAAGCCGGGGTCCACGCCACAGGGGACGCTGCCACAGCCGCGGCCGTGGAGGCCATTGTTGCGGCGACTGACGGTCCCAAGGAGCGTCCAGGGTCATCGGGGAACCGCCACTACATCATCCATGGGGCGTTCGGCGATCCCGGCGCGTTGGGCACGATGGCATCCAACGGCATCGGGTACAGCACCAACCCGTTGATCCGCCAGGAAGCCGGCGACATCATGCGTCAAGTGTTGGGTGAGGACCGTTTCTCCCGACACCAGCCCCTACAGTCAGCATTGGAGGCCGGCGTTCATCTCAACCTCGCTTCCGACGCCCCCGTGACCAGTGCTGATTGGCGGCGCACAGTAGTGGCAGCCGTCCGCCGGGCCACACGTTCCAGACCGGGCAAACCGCGGGATCCCGAGCGGATCACCGGCCTGCAGGCCTTGGCTGCAATGACCATCCACGCCGCGTGGCAGGACCACGCCGAGCACTTCAAAGGTGCCCTGACACCAGGCATGGCAGCAGATCTGTGCCTTCTCTCCAACCCTTGGCCCGTGGACGAGGAGATCGAAAAGCTCCTCGACACAGAGGTCAGGCTCACTCTGAGCGGTGGCCGCGCAGTCCACCAATCCATCAGCTAGAACCATTCCCTTCCGTTCCAACCATTCGTGATTCAAGGAGCACCATGCGACGCACTATTCCCTTGGCCCTGGCCGCAGTTTTGTCCATGACGTTGGCAGCCTGCGGCGGCGGGGCGGGCCCGGCCGCGGCCCCCGC
The DNA here is from genome assembly GCF_000281065.1 of Arthrobacter sp. M2012083. GTDB lineage: Bacteria > Actinomycetota > Actinomycetes > Actinomycetales > Micrococcaceae > Arthrobacter. Next base: position 26,279 of record NZ_AKKK01000052.1, on the reverse strand, counting down.
CGCCGACGGTACCACCACACTCAAGGTGGGAACCATCGGCATCGGTTCCGATGCCGGTATCCGCCTCGCGGCTGACAAAGGCTACTTCAAAGAGCAGGGTCTCAACGTCGAGATTTCTGTCATAGCTAATCCGCCGGCCGGTATTGCAGCTGCCCAGAGTGGCCAGATTGACGTCACCTACACGCCATCCATCCCGCTTTTGAACGCACTGAGCCAGAACGTACCACTCAAGATCATTCGCCGCAGCCGATGGCTACAAGGACGGGGCCAGCGAGGGGGCGGACCTCAACCGCGTAGATGACACCGGACTCCTGGTCCAGCAGGCGTCCACCATCAACCGGCCGAAGGACCTGGAAGGAAAGAGCGTCAGTGTTCCAGCCCGCAAGGCACAGCTGGAGGTTACGGTCAGCAAGCTCGTCAAGGACGACGGCGGCGACCCCGCCAAGGTGAACTGGATGGTCCTCGATCCGTCATCGGCACTCCAATCACTGAATTCCGGACGAGTCGATGCCGCATCCCTGATTGCCCCGTTCACGTCCAAGGCCGCATCAGAGGGCAACAGGCTTCTGGCCTCGCCCGGCGTCGAGTTCTTTGAACAGGGCGCGATTGGCCTCTGGGTGTCAGGGGCGAACACGGTGAAGTCCAAGGAGAAGGCGTTGGAGGGTTTCAAGGCGGCCATCTACAAGGCGAACGCCTACGCCAACGGCCACATCGATGAAGCACAGCAGCTCAGCGCCGAAATCACCAAGACTCCGCTGGAGGTCGTGAAATCAGGTGCAGTGAATTACTGGCCCGAAGAGGTACGCCTCGAAGACATCGAACGCGCCAACAAAAACCTCGCTGACCTCGGCTTCCTGAGTGCACCTGTGAAGCTGCCGGCTGACGTAATTTTCGGCAAGTAGGCCGTAAAGCGACATGGGAGATTCGTCATGAAAGCATCCATCCGCCCCTATGCGTTCAGCGCCTTGGGCATCGCCGGAGCCCTTGCCATCTGGCAGGTCCTGGCGGCGGCCAACGTGGCAGGAAACGCGCTCCCGCCAGCCACAATGGTGTTCACCACACTCGCAAGCATTCTTGGGACGGGCATGTTCTGGTCGGCCTTGGGCGCCACCCTTGGAATCGCGTTGCTCGCGTTGGCTGTAGCGGCCTTGGCTGGAGTGGCCATCGGATTGCTCGTTGGCAGCTTCGAACCCGTCCGTTACGCCACCTTGGCAGTGCTGGAATTCCTGAAGCCGGTCCCGCCGATCGTCATACTTCCCCTCGCGGTATTGGTCCTGGGTCCCACTGCAGAGATGTCCCTTTTCCTGGTGGTGTTCGGGTGCTTGCTCCCCATCGTCATGCAGACCGTGGACGGTGTTCAGGGCACCGATCCCGTAGCGCGGGATACAGCCCGCTCCTATGGCATGGGTGAGGGAGAGATTCTGGCCAGGGTGGTCCTGCCCAGCGCCATGCCGTACATCGGTACTGCGATGCGGGTGGCAGCTCCTGCCGCCTTGGTAGTCACGGTCGTGGCAGGACTCCTTGGTGGCGGCCCGGGCCTGGGCCAAAGCATTTACCAGGCACAAGCGGCGGGCGACTACGCCAGTCTTTACGGACTGGTGATTGTCCTCGGTGTCCTGGGTCTGTTGTTCCAAGGTGCTACCCGGCTGGCCGAGCGCCGGGTTCTGCACTGGCATGAGTCCTACCGGGAAGTGGTGCCCTGATGAGAAACGTCAAAATACGAAACTGGGTGATCGGTGGTGGCACACCTGTGCTGCTGTTGGCGGCGTGGTGGCTTCTTTCCGCGAACTCCAGCGATCCCTTCTTCCCGCCGTTGGAAACCATCATTGTGCGTTTCCAGGAGCTGTGGCTGTTTGACCACTTCCAGTCCGATGTCCTTCTTAGCTTGGGAAACCTGTTCCTGGGCTTCGCCATCGCAGGAGTGGCCGGTGTCGCCCTCGGCTTCGTCACGGCCTTGGTTCCTCCGGTCCGGTGGATGATCGATCCGTTGATCCATTTCCTCCGTGGTATCCCTCCGGTGGCTTTGGTTCCGATCTTTATCTCCCTCATCGGCTTCGGAACCGGGATGCGGGTGACCAGCATTGCCCTGGCGGCATTGTTTCCGACAATGATCGCCACGGTGGACGGCATCCGCGGGGTCAGCAACGACCTCATGGACGTCGCCCGGGTGTACCGGCTCAGCCGAAAGGAACGGGTGCTCAATGTCTTGCTGCCGGCGGCGATGCCCCACATCTTTTCCGGACTGCAGGTGAGCCTCCAGGTGGCCTTCATTGTGATGATCGCGAGCGAGATGCTGGGTAGTTCGCAGGGCATCGGAGCCATGACCTTGCTTGCGCAGCAGAGTTTCATGACCGCTGACATGTGGGCCGGGATCCTGCTCCTGGGTGTCATTGGATTCCTGGTCAACATCCTGTTCAGCCTGCTTAAGCACAAGGTTTTGTCTTGGTACATCGGGTCCCGTCGCATGGCGCGTGCAGCATGAGCGCCCGGCAGGCCCCGGCTCTTCCCATCCGAAACAGAAAGTCCACCATGGCACAGCAACCAGAAACCCGCATCAGTGCGACCACTCCGCGGCTGGACGTGGCGCATCTTGCCAAAACCTATGGCAGCGGCGAAAAATCACGCACAGTTATTGAAGACCTCACCTTCACCGTCGATGCCGGCGAAGTTGTCTGCATCGTAGGCCCTTCAGGTGTTGGCAAGACGACACTCCTGAAATGCTTGGCCGGGCTTCATCCGGCCAGCAGCGGACGGGCAGCCATTGACGGACGAACCATCAGCGGCCCTCCTCCCGAAATGGCCCTGGTCTTCCAGGACTACAACCGCTCCCTGATGCCGTGGCTCACAGTCCGAAAGAACCTGATCCTTCCTTTGCGGCACCTCAAGTTGCCCGCGGCGGAACTGAAGGAACGCTGCGATAGTGCCCTGTCCGCCGTCGGCCTGTCCCATGCCGACAACCAATATCCCTGGCAGTTGTCCGGCGGAATGCAGCAGCGCGTGGCGATCGCCCGGGCGCTGGCGTACCGGCCGGAGATCCTCATCATGGACGAGCCGTTCGCCTCCGTGGACGCGCAGACCCGGTTTGACCTGGAGGACCTGTGCTTGAAGATCCGGAAGGACTTCAACATGACCATTTTGGTGGTGACGCACGACATCGACGAAGCCGTCTACCTTGCAGATCGCGTGGTGGTCCTTGGTTCAAGGCCTGCCCGCGTCCTCAGGGTAGTGGACGTGGACCTACCGGCTCCGCGTGATCAAATCAGCACACGTTCGTTGCCGGACTTCGCCAGGCAACGCACCGAAGTGCTGTCCCTTATCAAGAGGCCCGCATGATGGGGCGGCGCAGGGTGGCCGCGAACCGCCGGCCCAACGTGCTGTTCATCATCGCCGACCAGCTCCGGGCCGACCATCTGGGTTTCGGCGGCAATGCCACTGTCAAGACGCCAAACCTGGACGCGCTTGCGGCCAAGAGCATTGTTTTCGAGAATGCGACAGTGGCCAACCCCACGTGCATGCCCAATCGCGCCAGCCTGATGACCGGCAGGTGGCCTTCTGCGCACGGGACGCGTTGCAATGGCATCACCCTTGATCCGCTGACCCAGACCGTTCCCGGGTCCTTGGGAGCGGGCGGCTACCGCACCGTGGGTGTGGGAAAGCTGCACCACCAAAACATGGGGTGGGAGTTTGAGCCGCACCAGGCCGAAGAGATACGGGCCACTGACCCCCTGCTGCTGGACACAGAGGTAGGCGACGCCCGCCGCCAGGATTTTGCCCCAGGGTGGGATCAATGGGAGAACCGCGACGCGCATGATGACCGTTTTATTGCCCTCCCCTCCGACTACTACGGCTACCAGCACGTGGACCTCGTTATCGGCCACGGGGACCGTCCCGGTGGCCATTATGTGCACTGGGCGCGCGAACGGGGCATTGACCCGGAATCGCTGGGAGGCCCGGTAAATTCGTCCAGCAAGTACGGCGGGTGGGACCAGGTGTACCAGACGGCTATTCCCGCTGAGGTGCACCCCACCAGCTATGTAAGCGAGAAAGCAATCGAGCACCTGAAGGATGCTGCCGGCCATGACCAGCCGTTCTTCATGTTCGTGTCCTTCCCGGACCCCCATCATCCGTTCTCGCCGCCCGCGGGCTATTCGGACCTCTACGATCCCGGCGACGTGCCACTCCCGCTCGGCTTTGAGCAGGACCACTCGGCCTCGCCGGCCCATGTGAGGGAGATGATGGAACACCGTGGTGAGCCAAACGCAGACCCGACCATGACGTGGGCGGCAACGGAGGAACAGTACAGGTTTGCCGCTGCCGCCCAATACGGCCTGATCACGATGATGGACGAGCACATTGGCCGGATCCTGGACGAGTTGGATCGGCAAGGACTGGCGGAGGACACCATTGTGGTGTTTACCAGCGACCATGGAGACCTCTTTGGGGACCACGGGCTCATGCTTAAGCACTTTGTCCACTATCGGGCGGTAACCAATGTTCCTTTGCTGGTGCACCTTCCCGGCAGCCCGCCGCGTCGCACCGGGGCCTTGGTTTCCAGCGCGGACGTGGCCCCGACGCTCCTTGAGCTCACTGGCTCCAAAGGGTATCGGGGAATCCAAGGCCAGTCACTTGTGCCTTTGCTGCAAGGAGATACCGACCACCATCGGGACGCACTGTTGGTGGAGGAAGAACAACCGTTTGGCTTGGCGGGATTGCCGGGACCGGTCCGCATGCGAAGCCTGATCACAGCTGAGGGCAGGCTGACCCGGTACTTCGGCACGGATATTGCCGAACTCTACGATCACCGCGTGGATCCCGGGGAACTGGTCAATCGTGCGGGAGATCCCTCTTTCGCCGGATTGGAAGATCGCTTGCTCCGAACCATGCTGGATGAAATGGCTGCCCTCACGGACCAGGGGGCCGCCCCGACGGCGGCCGCTTAGCCAAGCTCGACGGCGGCAGCCGGGTTCGGTCCCGGAGCGCCGTCAGTGACTGTTGCGGTAGCCGGTAGGGGAGTTCCCAAACGCCGCACGGAAGATGCGGCTGAAATGGGCGGCATCGGTGAACCCCCACCGGGCTGCAATGGCAGTGACCGGTCGATCCGCAAGGACCGGATCTTTGAGGTCCCGGCGGCATCGTTCGAGTCTTCGTTGCCGGATAGAGGAAGCCACCGTGGTGCCGATTTCCTGGAAGAGGTCGTGCAGGTGCCGCGTCGAGATGTAGTGGGCTGCCGCGATGGTTCCGGGGGACAACTCCGGGTCACCGAGGTTGGCCTCAATGTAGTCGTGGATCCGGCCCAGCAGCAGGAGGTGTGGATCCCGGCCCGTCTCAATCAACTGATCGAGTTCACCGTTGAAGAGTGTGGTCACCAGGTCCAAGGCGTTGTGGACCAAACGGAGGCCATTGGTGCCGGAGAGGGCTTCAAGGTTATCGGCCAGTTTCACCAGGAAGGGGCTGATGAGTTCGCCCAGGCCCTCATCGCCCGGAATCCGCAAGGCGGTGACATGGCCCATGGCTTCGGCCGGGAGGTCCAGCAGGACGTGGGGGAACATGAGCACCAGGGTTCGGAAGTCGTCGTCGAACGTTAATTGATACGGCCGGGACGTGTCGTAGATGGAGAGATCACCGGGGCGCAACACGGCTTCGCGTTCGTCTTGAACCAGTCGACCCGATCCAGCGAGTTGGATGCTGAGTTTGAAGAAGCGCCCTGTGGATTTGGCAATCAACTCCGGTGTGCGCAGAACGGTATGGGGTCCGGCAGTAATCTCCACTACGGAGATCTGCCCCAGCACCCGGGCTCGCATGATGCCGCGGAAGGTTGCGCCTTGGAGTGAAGAACTCCGCGGCCCCGTGGCCAACAAAGGCACGAACGAGGTGGAGATTGCCTTGCTCCACTCCTGGAACGACTCCGCCACGATGGTTTCCACGGTTGCGGGGCCCGTATCAGCCGCGACGGTCATCGAACTCCCTTTCAATGGCCCGCGGGCGCCGTTGGCTTCCGGGCTGTAGTGCCGATAACGCGGACGTGAGCTTGCCCACGATTCTACACCGGGGCCCACGTGCCGCCGTGCTTGCGTGCAGCGACAAATACCCTGCCGTGTGAGACAAGTCACGCACGGTCCCTGCGGTGCAAGATTGCGGAATGACAGACACCGTGCCGGGAAATTCCTCCCGGCACCGAGGCAGGAGCACACTATGAGCGTGGACAACCCCGTCAAAGGCAGGACCGCCGGGACAGTCGGTACCAAAAGGCGGCTCGGCGTACCGGCAGTGACCTTCATGATTATCGCGGCCTCGGCGCCGCTGACAGTGCTCGCCGGAGGCGTGACCACCACCTTCGCCGTCACCGGCGTGACCGGTGTGCCGTTGTCCTTTCTGGTTCTCGGTGGAATCCTGGCGCTGTTCGCGGTGGGCTACGCGGCGATGAGCCGCTACGTCACCAACGCCGGTGCCTTCTACGCCTACATAGCGCAGGGCATCTCAAGGCCGGCCGGTGTGGGCGCATCGCTGATAGCGCTCATGGCCTACAACCTGATGCAGGTGGGCATCTACGGGTTGTTCGGCTTTACGGTCTCATCGCTCCTGTCCGCGCGGCTTGGCGTCAGTGTTCCGTGGTGGATTCCCGTGCTGCTGTGTATCGCAGTTGTGGGGTGGCTGGGCGTGAACAGGGTGGACCTGTCCGCCAAGGTGCTTGGTGTCCTGGTGGCCCTCGAATTCCTGGTGGTGATTGTGTACGACATCATCAGCCTGGCTGTGGCTCCGGAAGGCATCAGCGCAGTGACTTTCAGCCCCGAAAGCTTGTTCGTTCCCGGCATCGGAGCTGTACTCTCCTTCGGCATCGCCGCCTTCATGGGCTTCGAGTCAGCCGCTATCTACGGTGAAGAATCCAAGGACCCCAAACGAACAGTCGCACGGGCAACGTTTGCCGCTGTGGGAATCATCGCCGTCTTCTATGCCGTCTCCGCGTGGGCCATGACCGTGGGGGCCGGACCGTCAGCCGTCGTCGAGGCAGCTACCACCAACGGGCCGGACATGATCTTCGCCTTCCTTGGCGCCCACGGTGGCGTGCTGATCAGCGACATCGCCCAGATTCTCTTTGTCACCAGCCTCTTCGCCGCACTCGTCAGTTTCCACAACGCCGTAGCCCGTTATTTCTTCTCGCTCGGCCGCGAGCGCGTCCTGCCGTCGGCGCTCGCCAGGGTGCGGGCGGAAAGTGGGGCACCCTTCGCCGGTTCGCTGGCGCAGACGGTGATCGCCGTCGTCGTGACGCTTGGCTTCGCCATTGCAGGTTCGGGTTCCGAACTCGGGGAACTGTATCCCGTATTGACCATGTTCACGTGGCTGACCAACAGCGGTGCCATGGGGCTGGTGCTGCTCATGACCGTGGTGTCGGTGGCTGTGATCGGCTTCTTCCGTCGGCAGCAGCACGGGGCAAGCCTGTGGGTGAGGGTCATCGCTCCCGGTCTGGGATTCGTGCTCCTTGCCCTTGTCTTTGTGCTCATCACGGCCAACTTCAATGTCCTGTTGGGGCAGGCCGAGTCAACAGCGGCCACGCTGATCTTGCCGATGCTGGTACTCCTGCCGGGAGTTGTGGGGGTCGTCTGGGGCTTGCGCCTCCGTCGCTCGCAGCCGGCCCTCTATGCCCGGATCGGTCACGGGGCAGATGACTGATACCTTCGCCACGTAAAGGAAGCCCCGGCGGGCGTTGTGAACTGCTCGCCGGGGCTTCTGCCGTTGGGCTACAAGCCCCTGGCAGGGTTCAGTTCGGGGCTGTGCTGGGTGATGCTGATCAGGCGGCCGTGTGCACCGAAGGTGAAGTGCACAGGTTCCGTGCCTGCCTCGTCCCAGCCGAAGAGGCTGCCATGGGACCTGATGGCGTGGGGATCACGATGGTCGGCGATGGTGACGGAGCCGCACGGTATGACTTTCTCGCGCCAGGTGAAAACGAAAATTCCGGGGCGGACCTGGAACACAGTGTTGGAGTCCGTGTCCGCCAATCCGCGCTCCGGACCCGCCAGGCACTGCCACGTGTACCAGGTGGGGCTGAGATAGATGTGTTCGTAAGCGTGGGATTCGCTGTACACCCATTCGACGCGGCGACCGATAAGTGCGCGGCTTTCCGATATAGCCGCCCCGGTGGCGCTGTATCCATCGAGCGTCCCGGGGCGGAAATCGTGGTGGACGGCGACGCTGGAGGGAGTGGCCCTACCCAGTGTGCCGCCAATGTACAGAGCCCGGCCGTGTGCGAGGTCCAAAACCAGTGAAATCGCGAGATGGGGATCCTGCAGGCTTTGCCATTGGGCGTAGTACAGTTCCTCTGCCACCAAGAAGGCCTCATAGGTGGCTGTTCCGGCGTTGCCGGCCGCGGCCCACTGAACTTCTTCGTCGTCGAAGCTGAACGTCATGGGGCCGCCGTCCCCGCGGAGGCAAAATTGTTGTCCCGCCAGGTCCTGCACGGTCGGGGCCTTGTTGGCATCGAAGCCGGGGGCCAGGCCGTCCAGCGGCAGCCAGTTGGAGGTATCAAGGAGATTCAGGCTCATGGGTTCCTTCTCGTGCTCGAAAGAAGGACCGGACGGTGTGTCCGGTCCTTCTTTCGAGTATTCGCAATTCCCAGGCTGCGGTCTTGTGCTGTGGGGCACGTCACTTGACCTGAAAGGAATGGTTTCGCGGGAAGGTTTCAGGCGAGCTGGCTTTCGATCCGCGCTGCACTTGCGGCCAGCGCCTTGCCCACGGCGTCGGCGTCCTGGTCCAGTCGGATATAGACGACGGCGATCGCCGCCGGCCGGCCGCCCGGAACCCGGATGGGGGCTGCGATGGAGGACAGTCCGGCGATGACTTCGTCGTGGCTGGTTGCGTAGCCCAGGCGGCGGGCCTCGTGCGCTTCGGCGCGGTAGGGGTTCCCTGCTCCCACCTGCTGCCAGCGGTCCTCCGTCATGGTTGATTGAATGGCGATCCCGGGAGCGCCGGTGGCGATGGGGTGGCGGTTGCCCGGGTGCTGGGCGAGGGCGGCACCTGAGTGTCGAGGCTCAACGGTGACCAGGTTGACGCATTCCTGGTGGTCCCACACCGCCACGAAGGCAGTCATGTGAAGTGTGTTCGCCAACTGGGTGAGCTCGGGTAGTGCTGCCGTTTGCAGGTTCCGCGAGACTCCGCGGGCCAGGACCGACAGTCCGGGGCCCGGCTGCACACGGCCGGAGTCGTCACGCACCAGCAACGAGTGGTCCTCCAGCGTCCGCAAAATTCGATAGGCCACGGACCGGTGCACGCCGAGGGCCTCCGTGAGTTCGGCAATGCTGAGGGGGCGTTCAGCTGCGGCCAGAATTTCCAGCGCGCGGATTCCACGGGAGAGCGTTTGCGACGGCGGAACCTGCGTTGCCGTTTCCGGCGGACCTTTGACGTCGCTGCGGGGATTCATGCGAACCATTCTATGGTGGCCGACACGACAGGGGTCTGTGCTTTGAGTCACAGGTTGTAGTATTCTTTCCTAACTGACCGTTCTGTCGGTTAATGCAAGTCACGTGCCGACCAGTCACTCTCACCCCATGGAGTTCCAATGACCGAAACTTCCACTGTCGATTCACCGTCAGGGCCCAGCACCAAGCGCGAAGAGCGCCGGGTTCTGGCCGGGACGCTGGTGGGCACCACCATTGAGTGGTACGACTTCTTCATCTTTGCCCAACTGACGGCCACGCTGTTGGCGCCGTTGTTCCTTTCTCCTTTGGAGAAGTCCAACCCGGGAGTCGCCCAGCTCCTGTCGTTCGCCACCATCGGCATCAGCTTCTTGTTCAGGCCTCTGGGAGCCTTCGTGGCCGGGCACCTCGGTGACCGCCTCGGCCGCAAGGCCGTGCTCGTTATGACGTTGGTCATGATGGGTGCTGCCACCGCGTTGATCGGGATGCTGCCCACTTATGCCACCATCGGCGTCTGGGCCCCCGTCCTGCTGATCACCCTGCGCGTTGCCCAAGGATTCTCGGCCGGCGGCGAATGGGGTGGTGCTGCACTCATGGCTGTGGAGCATGCGCCCCTCAAAAAGCGCGGACTTTTCGGTGCTTACCCGCAGATCGGTGTTCCGATCGGCATGATCCTGGCCACCGGACTGTTGTTCCTGCTGCAGTCGGGCATGTCCAAGGAAGATTTCGCGTCTTGGGGATGGCGCGTTCCGTTCCTGCTGTCCGTGGTCCTCATTGTGGTGGGCTACCTGATTCGACGCGCAGTTGGCGAAAGCCCTGTCTTCAAGGAGATCGCCCAGCGAAAGGCTGAAAGCAAGGCACCCCTGGGCGAATTGTTCCGTAAGAACAAGAAGGAAGTGGTCTTGGCCGCGCTGATCTTCATCGCCAACAACGCCGCAGGCTACCTGTTGATTGCCTTCTTCATCTCCTACGCCACACGTACGTTGAAGATGCCCACGCCCCAGGTTTTGCTGGCCACCACCATCGCTTCCTTCGGCTGGCTCATCTTCACTATGGTGGGCGGTTGGTTGTCGGACAAGATAGGCCGTGTCAAGACTTTCCTCATCGGCTACGGCCTGGTCTTTGCCTGGATGATTCCCATGTTCGTGCTGATCGATTCCAAGGACATCGTGCTCTACGGAACCGCATTGTTCGTCCTTACCATTGGGTTGGGTCTGTCCTACGGTCCGATGTCCGCCATGTACGCGGAGATGTTCCCGGCCCAGGTCCGCTATTCGGGAATCTCCATCGGGTATGCGTTGGGTGCAATTCTGGGCGGTGCTTTCGCTCCGCTCATTGCCCAGGCACTCCTGGACACCACAAAGTGGTCCGGCTCAGTGGGCATTTACATCATGGTGCTGTGCGTCATCTCTGCCATTGGCGTGATCCTGGCCAAGGAAACCCGCGGCCGGCCTTTGGGTTACAGCGTCCACCACTAGAGGCTCCAACAAAGCAAAAAAGACGGGCGCGGTCCAGGAGGGCCTCGCCCGTCTTTGCGTCGATGCAGGCTCTTCGCGTGGTTGGACGACGGCGGCTACTTGCGGCCGCTGGCTTCTGCGGCTTCAAGTTGTCCTACGACGTCGTCGTCGGACAACTGCTCGAAGCGCTCGTAGAAGGCGCCAACAGCATGGAACTTTCCGGGAGTGTGCAACGCCATCACAAAGTCGCAAACCCGGCCAAGCGACGTCGAGGCTTCGAGCGATGCAACCGGTACTGCGGCGACGACGGTGCTGGCGCCGCCAGCCCGGACCGCCTCCACGGCTGCCCGCATGGTGGCTCCCGTAGCCAGGCCGTCATCGGCCAGCACCACGGTCTTTCCGCGGAGATCGTGGCTGATACCCGGGTAGCGGTTGGCACGACGGATGAGTTCGGCACGCTCATGCGCTTCCACTGCATCCAAGGCGGACTGGGAAATGCCGTGGGCGAGGACAAGCTCCTTCAAGGGCTTGTTGACGATCCGAAGGACGTCCCCCTGGGACCAGGCCAATGCCCCGAAAGCGGTCTCGTCACGCCCCGGTATACCCAGCTTGCGGACCAGCACGGCGCCAAAGGGCAAGTACAGTTCTGCGGCTGCGGCCGCGGCTACCGGGACTCCGCCACGGGCCAAGCCCAGGACGATGGTATCCGGCCGCTCCCTTAGCTGGGGGAGTCCTTCAGCCAGGCGTCGACCGGCTTCCGCGCGGTCCTTAAAACGCATGCCCATCTGCTCCACTTCCACGTAATTCGTTGCACTCCCAAGCCTACCGTCCAGACCTTGCCCGGTGGCGTCCCCGCTGAAAGCATGGCCTTGTGAACAAGCCCATCGGATATTGGATCAAAAGGCTGGACGCCGCGTTGGAATTGCAGCTGGACGCCTCCTTGGCCAGGATCAAGCTCACTAAGCGCCAATGGCACACCCTGGGCACTCTTTCGGATGGTGCCCTTCTGCCGGAGCAGCTGGAGGACGTCCTGCAACCGCTCTGGGGCGGCGATGTCCGGCTGCGCGAGCGGGAACTTGCGGCGCTCGTGGGGCGGGGAATGATCACCATGATCGATAATAGGCTGGCGCTGAGCGAACGCGGTCGGGAAAAATACCACGAGGCCCAACGAGTGGTGGAAGAAGCGCGTCAGGACTTGTCCATGGGCATCGGCATTGACGAGTACGCGATGGCCCTCAGCGTGCTGGAACGCATGAGCCTTAGCGCTGAGCGGCTGGCCCGCTGACAGCTACACCCCGAGGAATTCGACGGCGGCTTCCTTGAATGCCCGGCTGGTTATCACATTGGTATGCGTGCGCCCCGGAATCACCAGGGTCTCCACCATGCCTCCACGCTTGCCGGCGATCGAGGCCAGTTCAGGCATGGTGGACGCCCGTTCGTCCTTCTCTCCGGCTACGAGCAAAAGAGGCATGTGTGGGGCGGCCTCCGCGGGATCAAAGGGCTCGCCCTTGATGGCCTCGATCAGTGACAGCATGGCGAACAGGTTGTTGCTTGGAAGCATCTGGGCCATCTTCAGGAGCCCGGCGGTGGACGCATCTTCAATGGGTGTGCCGTCTGCCAGGTGCCGCTGGGCAGCAACGAGGTCGAAAGCTGCCAGCGGATCTGCCGAGCTCGGCCCACCCAGGACAATGCGGTGAACCAAGTCCGGCTGGGTGGCGCCAAATTCCCAAGCCAGCCGCGATCCCAATGAGTAGCCGATGACGTCGAGTCCCGTGGACGGGTCGCCGTCGCGCAAGGGCCGGGCGCCGGCGTCGGTCACTATTTGGAGGAGGTCAGCGCGGATGCGGCTGGGTGTGTACGAGTCCAGGTCCTCGGGTGAGTGGCTCCTGCCGTGACCCGGCAGGTCAACGGTGATGACCCGGCGGCCGGCATCCTGAAGCGTGGTGATCCATCCGCTGTCCACCCAGTTCAGTTTCGTGGAGGAAGAGAAGCCGTGAATCAGCAGGACGGGGCGCAGGCCGGCGTCGGTGGCCGGCTCGTGAACTTCCACGAACAGCCCGGGATCCGTGCCCTCTACCGTGTGCCTGTGCTGCTCCATGGTGTGCCTGCCGGTCATCATGTCAGTCCTCATCGAGTACGGCGCTCAGGCGGACCCGGCGCTTGGGTGCTTCGTCCTTCGGAACAGTGCCCACGATCCCGGCGGTGTCGTCCGGAACCTCGAACACAATCAGCGGCTCGCCAACGTTGATGGTGTCACCGGGCGCCCCGTGAATACGCACCACTTTACCCGCCTGTGGGCTCGGCAATTCGAGGGCCGATTTTGTGGTTTCGAGCTCCACGATCGGCTGGTTGCGTTCCACCTGCTGACCGGGCTCCACGAGCCAGTCCAGCACGGTTGCCTCAATGAGGCCCTCACCGAGGTCGGGGAGCGGGAAGGAAATTTCAGCCACGGCGGTACTCCAGTACGCGTTGGATCCCAAAGAGGATGCGGTCGATGTTGGGGATGTACTCGTCCTCCAGGTCTCCGGAGGGGTAGGGCACGTCGAAGCCGGTCACACGTTCAACCGGCGCCTTGAGCGATGCGAAGCAGCTCTGCGTGATGAGTTGGGCCACCTCCGCACCCAGGCCTGAGGTCAGCGGCGCTTCATGGACGACGACGGCGCGTCGCGTTTTGCCGACGGACCTCGCCAAGGCTTCTGCGTCTATCGGTTTCAGCCAGCGCAGGTCCAGGACCTCTACGTCGATGCCGTCCTCGGCCGCCAGCTCAGCAACCTGCAGGCAACGGGAGACCATGGCACCCCAGGCAACGAGTGTGAGGTGACGGCCTTCCCTGGCCACACGGGCGCCGGTGAGGCTGCCGCCGGTGGACGTATCGCCGTCGTGGGCTGCCCCACCGAGCGCAGCGTTGCTGACGTCCACCGGACCCTTTTGCCAGTAGCGTGACTTGGGCTCCATGAAGATCACCGGGTCAGGCCGGGTGGCAGCGTACTTCAGCAGGTGGTAGGCGTCGTGCGGGTTGGAGGGGGAGACCACCTTCAGCCCGGGCACGTGCGCGAAGAGCGCCTCCAGGCTCTCGCCGTGGTGTTCCGGCGCGCGGATACCGCCGAAGCTGGGCACGCGCAGTGTGATGGGCATGGGTAGGGTGCCGCGGCTGCGGTAGTTCATCCGCGCGATTTGGCAGACGATCTGGTTGATGGCCGGGTAGGCGAAACCGTCGAACTGGACTTCCGGGATGGGGTGGAAGCCTGCCATTGCCAGGCCCACGGACATGCCGAGGATGCCGGACTCGGCGAGCGGGGTGTCGAAGACGCGTTCCTCGCCGTGTTTTGCCTGGAGGCCGTCGGTGATGCGGAAGACGCCGCCCAGCCGTCCGCAGTCCTCGCCAAAAATGACGGTCTTGGGGTTTTCCGCCAGGATCTCGTTCAGAGCACGGTTGAGTGCTTGCTGCATGGACATCTGCTGAACGCCGGCTGTAGCGGTGTCAGTGCTGTCGTCCGTCATGGACGCGTCGGTGATGGTCTTAGGCATGTTCGGACTCCTCGCGCCAGGCGGTGGCCTGGGATTGAAGGGCAGGTGTTGGTTCCTGGAAGACCAGGCTGAACATTTCGGCGCCGGGCCGTGGACCCAGGTCCGCTATGCCTGCCCGGACGGCTTCTTCCTCTTCTTCAGCCAAGCGCTGCGCCTCCGCGAAGAAGGCCTCGTCGGCCACTCCTTCGGCGAGGAGTCGCTGCTTGAACCGCTCCAGCGGGTCCTCACCGGCGTCGAGGCGTTCCTCCTCGAGCGTGCGGTAGCGGCCGGGATCGTCCGCGGTGGAGTGCGGACCCCGGCGGTAGGTCATGGCCTCGATGACTACGGGTCCGTTGCCCGCACGGCAGTGCGCGAAGGCCGAACGAGTTGCTTCGTAGACTGCCACGACGTCATTGCCGTCCACCTGCAAGGAGGGTATTCCGTAACCTGCAGCACGCGCAGCGACGGAGCCGCCGGCAACCTGGCGTTCCGTGGGGACGGAGATGGCCCAGCCGTTGTTCTGGATGAAGAAGACCACAGGGGCTTTCATGACTGCGGCGAAGTTCATGGCTTCGTGGACGTCGCCCTGGGAGGACGCTCCGTCGCCGAAGTACGTCATGGCTACGCCTGTTTCACCCTTGGCGTGGCCGGCCAGGGTTTGGCCGTGGGCCCAACCCACAGCGTGCAGCACTGACCCTGCCACCACGGCCTGGATGGGTGCGAACCTGGATTCCAGCGGGTTGTACATGCCGCCGTGCCACGTTGCCTTGTGGGTGGACATGTAGCCCACCATGTCCAGGCCCATGGCCCGGGCAACGCCCATTTCGCGGTAGGTGGGGAAGACGAAGTCCCTCGTCCGGTCAACGGCGTAGCCGCTGCCTACCTGCGCGGCCTCCTGGCCGAGCTCGGGTGCGTAACCCGGGATGATGCCTTGGCGCTGCCAGGCCACAGCCGACGTGTCCAGGTGCCGGACGGCTGCCATCAGGGCGTACAGCTCACGTAGCTGCCGGTGGGTGAGCGGGGCCGCGTCATCATCGACGGCGGCCAGCACAGGATGTGTAGTCATAGCTGTGACCCTAGTCACCGGATTGGGGTGTGCGCAATAAGCTCAGTTCAAACGAAACACTTTGTACAATTTGGGCACACAAAGAAGCCCTGCGCAATACAAACTGCGCAGGGCTTCTGTGTGATGCTAAACAGTTGGTTACTCGACGGATGCGGAGTGTTTGGCGGCCTTGGACTTGGCGTTGAGGAAGCAGCCGGCCGCTATGACCAGGATCAAAATGAAGGTCCCGATCAGCTGTCCGGCACTTTCCGGGTTGGCGAAGCCCACCACCAGGATCAGACCCAGCAGGATGAGGCCGACGATGGTGAGGAAGGGGAATCCCTTCATGCGCAGCGGCAGCTCTGTGCCGTCCCGGTCTGCCCTGCGGCGCAGGATGAACTGCGACACCAGTGCCGTACCCCAGACCACCAGGCAGGTGGAGCCCACGAGGTTCAGCAAGGCGGGCAGGATCTTCTCCGGGAACAGCAATTCAAGGACCGTTGCGATGAATCCGAAGGCAACCGAAATTCCGACGGCGGCAACGGGAACCTTTGAGCCGCTGAGGCGGGACAGGAAGCGGGGAGCTTCCCCACGCTCTGAGAGGGAGAAAATCATGCGGGAGGCGCCGTAGAGATTGGCGTTGAGGGCGGAGAGCAGGGCAACGACTGCCACCAAGGTGATGGCCGCACCGGCGCCGGGGATCCCCGCAAGGTCCAGCACGCCGGCGAACGGGGACTTCAGTCCCTCGGAACCCACGGGAAGAACGGCCGCGATGACAAACACGGAGCCGATGTAGAAGACCAGGATGCGCCAGACCACCGTGCGGATGGCCTTCCCCACGCTGTGGGCAGGGTTCTCGGTTTCGGCAGCAGCAACGCTGACGATCTCGGTTCCACCGAATGCGAAGATCACCACGAACAAGGCGGCGGCGATGCCACCGATGCCGTTGGGAGCGAAGTCGCCAAACGCTGAGAATCCGGGGGATGGGACGTTCGGCAGCCAACCGAGCAGCAGGGCTGCGCCGATCAGCAGGAAGATGACGATTGCGGCCACCTTGAGGATGGCGAACCAGAATTCGAACTCGCCGAAGTTGCGGACGCCCACAAGGTTGATTCCCGTGAAGACCACCATGAAGACCAGCGCAAGGACCCAGACAGGAATGACGGGCCAGATGGAGAACAGCAGTCCGGCTGCTCCGATGGCTTCGGCGGCAATGACCACCACCAACTGGAGCCACCACAGCCAGCCGATGGTTCCTCCGGCGGTCTTGCCCATGGCTTTCTCCGCATACACGGAGAACGCGCCGCTGTTCGGGTTGGCAGCTGCCATCTCGCCGAGGGCCCACATGACCAGGATGATCAGCGTCCCGGCGACGAGGTAGGAAACAAGCACTGCCGGACCGGCGGCCTGGACGCCCGCTCCTGAGCCGAGGAAGAGGCCCGCGCCGATCGCACTTCCGAGCCCCATCATGGTGAGCTGGCGCGGTTTGAGTGAATGGCCAAGGCCGGATGTTGGGGCGGGAGCCGCGATGGACTTCGTTGTCATACGTGTCTACCTTCTATGGATTACATGCTGGTTTGGCGTACTGGCCTCATGGGCTCGGCACGCAGGCGTCGACGACGCAGCAAGAGCCGTGGAATAATTCTCGCAGTTTGTAAGATACATCACTTTTTGCTTTAGCGATGTGATGGGTACGGATCCCCGGGGACAGGAACTTTGATGCTGGTCGATGCGCTTGATGCAAAAATTGTACGTTTCTTCACTGATTCACCGCGATCCTCAGTGCTGGAGGCCTCCCGCGTGCTCAGGGTCGCGAGGGCAACGGTGCAGTCCCGGATTGACCGAATGATTGAGAACGGGGTTATTGGCTCCTGGGTTCCACAGCCTGATCCCGCCAATTTCGGTTTTCCGGTGGTGGCGTTCTGCTCGGTGACCATCACGCAGGAGATAGGCCACGACGCCATCATCGAAAGCCTGAGTGCCATCCCGGAGATTATCGAGGTCCACACGGTCACGGGAAACTCGGACCTCATGGTGAGGATCGCGGCGCGGTCCAATCCGGATATGCAGCGCGTGCTCGATGCCATGATCGCCACCAAATCGGTGGTCCGCTGCTCGTCGGTCATCGTCTTGAACAGCCACATCCAAGGCCGCACTTTGCCGCTGATGGAGGCGGCCGTGAAGCAGGTGTGACGTAAAGCATTTTGCTAACCACCGCGTGAGCCGTACCATTAGTTCTAGTCAATATGACTCTAACTAACGCTCCTGCTTTACGGGGAGCATTTCGGGACGGCGATGAAGCGAGGTGAACGCCGTGAACACCAACTCAGCAAACGTCGCCGAGAGGCGGCTCGCGCCGCCGTCGTTGGCTATTTCAACGGTGATATTCGCCCTCCGCCCCAGTGAAAAGTCCGGCCGTCCCACGCTGTGGCTACCGCTGGTCCGCCGCATTCGCGAGCCCTATAAAGACATGTGGGCTCTCCCGGGCGGGCCGTTGGCCCACGACGAATCGCTCCAGGACGCGGCTTCGCGGAACCTCCGCGAGACCACCGGCCTGGCGCCCCACTACCTTGAGCAGCTTTACGCGTTTGGAGGCCTCCACAGGTCACCCACACAGCGGGTCGTCTCCATCGTGTACTGGGCTTTGGTTCAACCCACCGAAGCTGCCCTCGCCGACGAATCCGAGAATGTGCGCTGGTTCCGGGCGGACCGGCTCGGCGAGCTGGCCTTTGACCACAACGCAATCGTGGACTACGCCCTGTGGCGGCTGCGCAACAAGATGGCTTACGGGTCCATCGCGTACCACCTGCTGGGAGAGTTCTTCACGCTCGCCCAAGTCCGCGAAGTCTACGAAGCTGTGCTGGACCGCCAGCTGGATCCCGCTAACTTCCGCAGGCACATCAAGGCAACACCGGAAATCGAAGAAACCGGTGAATACCTCCAAGGCGGAAAGCACCGCCCACCACGCCTCTACCGCTTCACCGGCACGCCCGGCCTCGGGCCAGACAACAGGAGTACACCATGAGCAGCGTCAACACTGCCGTCCAGCTGATCACTCGCGAAGAAGCCGAGAAAGGCCTCTCCCGCGCAGGGTCCACGTGCAGCCCGGCCTTGGCCAGGGGCCCATGGGAGTACGATCTTGCCGAGTCCCTCGCCGGTGAGCCCGCCTACGGCCCGGGCGCCTCAAGCGACGACGTTGCGCCCAAAGCCACGCCGCGCCAAGGCCAGCTGCCGGAAGAGTACAAGAAAGCCACCGACGCCGAACTTGACGCCCGCATCCGGGCCGCCAAAGCGACGCTGGGGGACCGCGCCGTTATCTTGGGCCACTTCTACCAGCGAGACGAAGTCATCCAGTACGCGGACTTCGTCGGCGATTCGTTCCAGCTCGCCAACGCAGCACTGACCAAGCCGGACGCCGAAGCAATTATCTTCTGCGGGGTCCACTTCATGGCCGAGACCGCGGACATCCTCTCAACGCCTGAACAGGCCGTGATCCTGCCGAACCTCGCTGCGGGTTGCTCCATGGCGGACATGGCAGACGAAGACTCCGTTGAGGAATGCTGGGAGCAGTTGGAGGACATATTCGGCACTGAGGCTGACGCATCCGGGCGTGTACCCGTCATCCCCGTCACGTACATGAACTCGTCCGCTGCGCTCAAGGCGTTCTGTGGGCGCAACGGTGGGATCGTCTGCACCTCGTCCAATGCCAAAGTGGTCCTGGAATGGGCTTTCGAGCGCGGTCAGCGGGTCCTGTTCTTCCCCGATCAGCACTTGGGCCGCAACACCGCCAAGGCACTGGGCGTCCCGCTGGAACAGATGCCCATGTGGAACCCGCGCAAGGAACTCGGCGGCAACGACGAACAAGCGCTCCTGGACTCCCGCGTCATCCTCTGGCACGGCTTCTGCTCAGTCCACAAGCGCTTCAACGTAGGCCAGATCGAAAAAGCCCGGCTGGACTTCCCTGGCGTCAACGTGATCGTCCACCCCGAGTGCCCCATGGAGGTAGTGGACGCCGCCGACTCCGCCGGTTCCACCGACTTCATCAAGAAGGCCATCGCTGCCGCAACCGAACCCACCACGTTCGCTATCGGCACCGAGATCAACATGGTGAACAGGCTCGCCGCCGAAAACCCGCAGCACACCATCTTCTGCCTCGATCCCGTCATCTGCCCGTGCTCCACCATGTACCGCATCCACCCTGGCTATCTCGCCTGGGTCCTTGAGGAGCTCGTGGAAGGACGCATTGTCAACCGGATCACGGTGGACGACTCCGTGCAGGAAAACGCCAAGATTGCGCTGGAGCGCATGCTGGCCGCCAAGCCGGCCTAAGCCAGTCGGCCCACCCCATCAGGCACTTCACCCCGGACTAGCCGAATCGAGCCTCACATGACTACAGCGAACGTTGCTGGAGGGCCTGCCCCCAAGCGGCTGATCGTCGTCGGAAGCGGAATTGCAGGGCTGTACTCAGCGCTGCTCGCCGCGGAAGCCGGCGCGGAAGTGGTACTGCTGACCAAGTGTGCGCTCGCGGACAGCAACACCTACTACGCCCAAGGTGGGATCTCCGCAGTACTGGACGAGCCGGCCCCCGGGGACACGGTGGCTGCGCACATCGCTGACACCCTCACAGCAGGGGCAGGCCACTGCGACGAAGAAGCAGTACAGGTGTTGTGCACCGAGGCGCGGTTGGACATCGCGGGGCTGGGACGGTTCGGCGTGCAGTTCGACCTCGACGACGACGGCGACCCCGCCTTGGGTCTCGAAGCCGCCCACTCAGCTCCGCGCATCCTGCACGCCGGCGGCGACGCCACCGGTGCCGGGGTGGCGGCCGCGCTGATCAGGACAGTCCTGGATTTCCAAGCCGCGGGCAGGATCCAAGTCATCGGGCACGCCCAGGTCACGTCGCTCTCGTTGGGCGGACCGCAGGGTGGCAGGGTGGTGGGAGCAAATTTCCTCCATGACGGACGCCACCTCGGCGTCCACGGCGACTCCGTCCTCCTCGCCACGGGCGGAGCCGGGCAGCTTTTCGCGCAAACCACCAACCCGGCGGTTGCCACAGCGGATGGTTTGGCGCTCGCATGGCGTGTTGGAGCTGCAGTTGCAGACCTCGAGTTCTTCCAGTTCCACCCAACATGCATGGTGCTCCCGGCGGAGGCCAGGGAAGCAGAAGGGAACAACGACCCCCTGCTCATCTCTGAAGCAGTGCGCGGCGAAGGGGCCATCCTGGTCGATGCCAACGGGTTCCGGTTCATGCCCGATTACCACCCTGACGCAGAACTCGCGCCACGGGACGTCGTCTCCCGCAGCATCGCCCTGCACCTGGCAAAACTCGGCGACCCCAACGGCCACGTCTTCCTCGACGCCACCGTGATCGAAGAGCAGCGGGGCCAAGGCTTCCTGGCCAAGCGTTTCCCCACCCTCAGCAAACGGACGCGCCAGGCCGGCGTTGACTGGACCCGGCAACTTGTTCCCGTCGCACCAGCGGCCCACTACTGGATGGGAGGCGTGGTCACAGACCTTCACGGCCGGACTTCTGTTCCCGGGCTGCTCGCTGCGGGCGAGGTTGCCTGTACCGGTGTGCAAGGTGCCAACCGGCTGGCCAGCAACTCCCTGCTCGAGGGCCTGGTGTTCGGGCGCAGGGCTGTTGAGGCGTTCCTCGCTGTTGACCGCGACGCCGCAGGCCCCTTGGCGCCTGCGCTCGCGCCTCGTACGGGCGATCGCCTCGCAAGCTCGGCGGCCGGTTCGGGCGCTCACGAGACAACGGCGCTGTCGGGGCCTCCGGCGCCGCTGGATGAGTTGGGCGAAGACCTGACGGATCCTGTTTCCTGGGAGTTTGAGTCTTTGCCGGGGCCGGGTGCCCGTGAGGCGTCCTTTGGGCAGGCGGGGGTGTTTTCGCGGGGGGCTTTGCGGCGGTTGATGACTGCAAAGGCCGGGGTTTTGCGTCATGGCGGCCTGCTCCGAGAGGCTGGTGTCTCTTTGGCTGCTTGGGCGCGGGATGTCCGGCCGTTGAATGTTCCGGGTTCCCTGGATGTCCGGGAGCATGAGGATTCAAATCTGATGTTGGCGGCACAGTTGCTCGTCCACGCGGCCCGGGAGCGTCGGGAGTCGCTGGGAGCACACTACCGCAGTGACAGCGTAAGCGAACCAGCCGCCGTCGAGGATTTTGACATGCGATACACCATGAGCCGGAAAGCGAGCCTCGTCCATGACTAACCTGACCCTCCCCGCAGCCCCCGTCCGGGACATCCTGGAACGGGCATTCGCGGAGGACGCACCCAGCGGCGATATCACCTCGCAACTGCTGATCCCCGCCGACGCCAGGGCGACCGCCGTGCTGAACGCGCGCGTTCCCGGAGTCTTTAGCGGCGGTACCGTTTTCCGCGACGCAATGAAGCTTGTGGACCCGGACACCCAGGTTGAGCTGCTGCTCGCTGACGGTGAAGCGTTCGACGCCGGAACCCACCTCGCCCGGGTCAGTGGCAGGGCCCGCTCAGTGCTGCTTGCCGAAAGAGTCGGCCTGAACCTTGTACAGCGGATGAGTGCCATCGCCACCAAGACCGCGGAATTCGTGAGGCTAGTGGAAGGGACGCGTGCACGGATCACTGATACCCGCAAGACGACGCCCGGACTCCGCGTTCTGGAACGTTACGCGGTGCGCTGCGGTGGGGGAGCGAACCACCGCTACAGCCTTTCCGATGCCGTTCTGGCCAAGGACAACCACCTGGCAGTCATGACCGGGGGCGACCCAACCAAGCTGACCGAATTGCTGGTTGCCGCCAAAGCCCAGCTTGGCCACACCACGCACTTCGAAGTCGAAGTGGACAGGGCCGAGCAAATCGAACCGGTGCTGGCGGCCGGTGTGGACACCATCATGCTGGACAACTTCTCCCTTGAGGAACTCCGGGCCGGAGTCAAGCAGGTGGACGGGCGGGCTATCGTGGAGGCCAGCGGCAACGTGAACATCAACACTGTCACCGAAATCGCTTCAACGGGCGTGGACGTCATTTCCATCGGGGGCTTGACCCACAGCGTGACCGCCCTCGACCTCGGCCTCGACGTCGAACTCAAAGCCACACGGAACTGAAGGCGATTCCGCCATGATCTTCCTTGACGCCGCCGCCACCACTCCGGTTCGCCGCGAGGCCCTCGAAGCCATGTGGCCGTACCTGAGCGGAGAGTTCGGCAACCCCTCCAGCCATCACAGCCTGGGCGAAGCGGCAGCAGCTGCGCTCGCAGAGGCCCGGTCCGGCGTCGCAAAGGTCCTGAACTGCCGTGCCGGAGAAGTGACCTTCACCTCCGGAGGCACGGAAGCGGACAATCTTGCTGTTAAGGGCATTGCGCTGGCCCGCCAAGCGAGCGACCCTTCGCTGAACAGGGTGGTCATCAGCGCAATCGAGCATCCCGCGGTGGAAGAGTCGGCACGCTACCTGGAGCGTGTGCACGGGTTCGCCGTGGATGTGCTGCCGGTGGATGGAGAAGGCTTGGTATCGATCGACGACCTGCGGGCGACGATAAGGCCCCAAACCGCTTTGGTCAGCATCATGTACGCGAACAACGAGATCGGAACCGTCCAACCGATTGCTGCCTTGGCGGCGGTATCGCGGGAGCACGGCGTGCCTTTCCACACTGATGCGGTGCAAGCCGCCGGATGGTTGCCGCTGGACGTCAAGGCACTTGGCGTGGATGCACTGAGCATGTCCGGACACAAACTTGGTGCGCCGAAGGGATCCGGAGTCCTGTTCACCAAAGGCCGCCTGCGGATGGAACCCCTGATTCATGGTGGGGGCCAGGAGAGGGCAAGGCGCTCGGGCACAGAGAACGTGGGCGGAGCCGTGGCGCTGTCCACGGCGCTCAGGCTCTCCCACGCTGAGCAACCCGAACAGGCTGCGCGGGTTTCCGCTCTGCGGAATCAATTCATCGATCAGATCCTCGCCACCGTACCGGATGCCTTGCTCACCGGTCACCGTAGCCAACGGCTGCCTTCAGTGGCTTCTTTCTGCTTCCCGGGCACCAGCGGCGAGTCGGTACTGCTGGAGCTTGAGCGGCTTGGTGTGGTGTGTTCAAGTGGCTCAGCCTGCGCGGCAGGATCGGACGCGCCCTCGCCGGTGCTGGTTGCCGTCGGCATCGCCCCTGAAACGGCGCAGACTGCGGTGCGTTTCAGCTTCACGGCAACTGTCACGAACGCCGAACTGGAACAGGCAGCCGTTGCCGTGGAAACCGCCGTCGGACGTGTTCGGAATCTGGCGGCACCGCAGCCGGGCTAGAGCCGGTGGCCGGGCTCGCTATACGTGCCTGGCTCGCCGGAAAATCCAGTGCCGCAACAGGGTGAACCGCACGGCCGTGGCCACGAACCCGGACAATGTAGTGGTCCAGAGCTCCTCGGCCACAGTGGCTTCGGGCCGGAGGAGATGCAGCACGCCAAGGCTTCCCCCGGTGATGATCAGCGCAATTGCAATGACCACCACGCCACTGAGGTGATCTTGCGTGCGCTTCCTGTGGCCCGTGATTTTGAACGTCAGCCTGCGGTTCAGGGCCGTGTTCATCAGCGACGTCAGGATCAGGGCCACAGCGTTGGCCAGTTGGGGATCAATCCAAGGACGCAGCAAGGCATAGATGGCCAGGGAACTCGCCGTGCATACGACGCCAACCCCGGTGAAGCGGATCATTTGCCGGACCACCGGGTACTTCAGGACGCCACGATGAAGCTGGCGTAGTGGCTTGTGACGGGGAGACGGGCGCAGGTCAGTGGCCTCCGCTGATATCTCCATGGGGTTAAGCCTGACACACTATGCGGGCAGGTCCTCCCAGGAAGCACCTGTGACGGGGTTGTGAAGCTCGCCGATTCCTTCCACCCTGCACACCACGGTGTCGCCGGGTTGGATTCGCGCACACTCTGCGGGGAACCCTGAGAGCACAAGGTCGCCGGGTTGGAGGGTCATGAACGAGGTCAGATACACCATGATCTCGGCCACGTTCCAGCCGAGATCAGCTGAGCCGGCGGTCCTGAGGGCGTGGCCGTTGTGGACGATACCAATTTCAAGGTTCGAGGCATCCAGGTCCGTGACTATCCACGGGCCGACGGGCGTGAACGTGTCCTGGCTTTTGGCGCTGATCCAGAGTTCGTCGGTCTTCTGGAGGTCTCGGGCGGAGACATCATTGCCGATGGTGTAGCCAAGGATTGCCGACCTCGCCGTTTCCAGGGTCAAACCTCGCGCGGCACGCGCGACGACGACGGTCAGTTCAGCTTCCGGGTCCACGTAACCCACGGTGGAGCTCAGCTGGATTGCTTCGCCGGGTCCAATGACGCTCGATGCTGCTTTGTGGAAGGCCTGGGGCGGCAGGTCCCTGCCGGGCTGCCCGGTGTTGTGGGCCATGCCCAAGACGTTGACCGGCACCGAGGGGGCCAGGAAAGCGAACGAATCCTGGCTGACCACATCGCCAAGCCCCCACCCCTCCCTGGCAGGGCTGTTGGCGTTCGCCCTCGATCCCGGGAAAGGGGAGACCACCACGGTCCACTGGGTTCCGGCGGCCGAGTCGAAATCCCTGGCGTCGTTGGCTACGAAGAACTGCTCGTCCGGTGCGTGCGGCGAGGTGGGGCGAACACGGGCGATGCGACGGGGAAGCGGCGAAGTCATGATGACATCCTACGTCCTCCGTAAGCCTTCCCCGGCGTTACGAGGCCCGCTTTACGCCCCAAGACTCGCCCAAAGCGCGCAGAGCGGGCCTCACAACGCGTCAGGTGAGTGGGGCCGATCCGAACGCAACGCTGAAGCGGTCACACCATAGGACCACGGACGTCAGTCCGGCGACGTCGGTCCCGGCAGGGATGGCGTAGTTGTGGTTACCGTGCGTGGCTTTGATCGCACCCAGATCCACATATCGCCCCGAACGGTACTTGAACCAGTCGCCACCGGCTTCCAGGCTGCTCAACCAGACTTTGACGTCGGGACCGTCGCTGCTGGCCAGATTCTCGAGCCGCAGAAGATGGCTACCATCGGCGAGTTTCACCAGATGGGCCGTGCCGGTGGTCTCATGCTCCTGGGATTGGAAAGAACCCGAGCTAAGAATCACCGGAGCTGCAGGGACGGGCGATGTAGGAATCGGCGCCGCGGGTCCGGACTCCGTGGACGGTGGTGAGCCTTGGGCCGCGGGTTTGTCGGCAGGTCCCGAGCTCGCGGCAAACGGTGCAGCGGGCAGCGCTTCGTTGAGGCTGCTGCTGGTGAAGAGGCGCCACGGTTGGAACAGCGCTGCCCCCACCACCACGGCTGAAAGGATCGCCAAACCTGCCACGGCGGCAAGCATCCTGTGGGCCCGGACCAGTCTCCGGAATCGGTTCATGCTCCACAGTGAGTTCATGCTCCAAGGCTAGGCTTCGCAGGACCGTTGTGGGTGCTCCATTGCTTACGATCCGATGACACGTTGCCCCCGTGGCGCGGAGGAGGGACACAGGGCCCGGGCTTAGAATCCGTTCCATGCGTTTGGCGATCATTGGGTTGGTCCTCCTGGTGGCTGGTGGGATTACCGTGGCCACGGGTGTCCTGCCCTGGCAGGAAGTGGCGGTGCTGGTAGACCGGGTGGCACCCATCCTTGGCTTTGTGGTTGCCATGACCGTGGTGACAGAACTCGTCAGTGAGGCCGGCGCCTTCCAGTGGATAGCCCGTCATCTGCGCGGTTGGGGGCGTGGACGCAGCATCCTCCTATGGTTGCTTTTGGCCTCGTTTGCCACCTTGAGCACGGTGTTCCTGTCGCTGGATACGACGGCGGTGCTCCTCACCCCGGTGGTGGTCACCGTTGCCCGCCAAGCGGGCCTGCCTGTCCTGCCCTTTGCCCTGACCACGGTGTGGCTCCCCCCCCCCCCCCCCCCGC
>NZ_AKKK01000051.1 GCF_000281065.1 Arthrobacter sp. M2012083 | reverse complement strand
GCCGTACTGGCACCAGGACACAACCGGTGAAGGCCATGCCAAACAAGTTTGATTCGTTGATATTCCACCCATGAGCACCCACCGCAGAACAGACGCCTGCGCAATGGGCAACACTGACAACCACACCATGTCCATATGCACGGACACCGGCAGCTGCTAGCAGCTCCTTAGAAAGGAGGTGATCCAGCCGCACCTTCCGGTACGGCTACCTTGTTACGACTTAGTCCCAATCGCCGGTCCCACCTTCGACGGCTCCCCCCACAAGGGTTAGGCCACCGGCTTCGGGTGTTACCAACTTTCGTGACTTGACGGGCGGTGTGTACAAGGCCCGGGAACGTATTCACCGCAGCGTTGCTGATCTGCGATTACTAGCGACTCCGACTTCATGGGGTCGAGTTGCAGACCCCAATCCGAACTGAGACCGGCTTTTTGGGATTAGCTCCACCTCACAGTATCGCAACCCTTTGTACCGGCCATTGTAGCATGCGTGAAGCCCAAGACATAAGGGGCATGATGATTTGACGTCGTCCCCACCTTCCTCCGAGTTGACCCCGGCAGTCTCCTATGAGTCCCCGCCATAACGCGCTGGCAACATAGAACGAGGGTTGCGCTCGTTGCGGGACTTAACCCAACATCTCACGACACGAGCTGACGACAACCATGCACCACCTGTAAACCGACCGCAAGCGGGGCACCTGTTTCCAGGTCTTTCCGGTTCATGTCAAGCCTTGGTAAGGTTCTTCGCGTTGCATCGAATTAATCCGCATGCTCCGCCGCTTGTGCGGGCCCCCGTCAATTCCTTTGAGTTTTAGCCTTGCGGCCGTACTCCCCAGGCGGGGCACTTAATGCGTTAGCTACGGCGCGGAAAACGTGGAATGTCCCCCACACCTAGTGCCCAACGTTTACGGCATGGACTACCAGGGTATCTAATCCTGTTCGCTCCCCATGCTTTCGCTCCTCAGCGTCAGTTACAGCCCAGAGACCTGCCTTCGCCATCGGTGTTCCTCCTGATATCTGCGCATTTCACCGCTACACCAGGAATTCCAGTCTCCCCTACTGCACTCTAGTCTGCCCGTACCCACTGCAGAACCGGAGTTGAGCCCCGGTCTTTCACAGCAGACGCGACAAACCGCCTACGAGCTCTTTACGCCCAATAATTCCGGATAACGCTTGCGCCCTACGTATTACCGCGGCTGCTGGCACGTAGTTAGCCGGCGCTTCTTCTGCAGGTACCGTCACTTTCGCTTCTTCCCTACTGAAAGAGGTTTACAACCCGAAGGCCGTCATCCCTCACGCGGCGTCGCTGCATCAGGCTTGCGCCCATTGTGCAATATTCCCCACTGCTGCCTCCCGTAGGAGTCTGGGCCGTGTCTCAGTCCCAGTGTGGCCGGTCACCCTCTCAGGCCGGCTACCCGTCGTCGCCTTGGTAGGCCATTACCCCACCAACAAGCTGATAGGCCGCGAGTCCATCCAAAACCACAAAAGCTTTCCACCACCATGACATGCGCCAGATGGTCGTATCCGGTATTAGACCCAGTTTCCCAGGCTTATCCCAGAGTCAAGGGCAGGTTACTCACGTGTTACTCACCCGTTCGCCACTAATCCCCCAGCAAGCTGGGATCATCGTTCGACTTGCATGTGTTAAGCACGCCGCCAGCGTTCATCCTGAGCCAGGATCAAACTCTCCGTTGAAGTAAAACAAATCAAACAGACACAACCACACCCACCGGAAATAACGGCGAACACGGCTGCACAAAATTCGAAACCAGCTGAAAACCAGACCACCACACACGGGGGTGCGCAATGATCCAGCCATAATTTCAACCAATTGAAAAACAATCGGTATCAACAAACTTGGCACACTATTGAGTTCTCAAACAACAGAC
>NZ_AKKK01000050.1 GCF_000281065.1 Arthrobacter sp. M2012083 | reverse complement strand
GGCCGCACACCTCGCGCGAGGTGTGCGGCCGCCGTCGTTATTAAGGCTGTTGCCGTATCAGTTGGCCGGGTAGTTGCGCTCCGGCTCCCCCGTGTAGAGCTGCCGCGGGCGGCCGATCTTGGTCTGGGGATCGTTGATCATTTCGCGCCACTGGGCAATCCAGCCCGGGAGGCGTCCAATGGCGAACAAGACAGTGAACATCTTCTCGGGGAAGCCCATGGCCTTGTAGATAAGGCCGGTGTAGAAGTCGACGTTCGGGTACAGCTTGCGCTGGATGAAGTAGTCGTCAGCCAGTGCCTTCTCTTCGAGGCGCATGGCGATGTCCAGCAGTTCGTCGTTGCCGCCGAGCTTGCCCAGGACTTCGTGTGCCGTTGCCTTGATGATCTTGGCGCGGGGATCGTAGTTCTTGTAGACG
The DNA here is from genome assembly GCF_000281065.1 of Arthrobacter sp. M2012083. GTDB lineage: Bacteria > Actinomycetota > Actinomycetes > Actinomycetales > Micrococcaceae > Arthrobacter. Next base: position 45,490 of record NZ_AKKK01000050.1, on the reverse strand, counting down.
CGGTGTCCGAAGCCCATCAGGCGGACGCCGTCTTCCTTGTTCTTGACCTTCTCCATGTAGTCCTCGGGCTTGATGCCGTCGGCCTGGATCTGGCGGAGCATCTTCAGCACGGCCTCGTTGGCGCCACCGTGGGCGGGGCCGAAGAGGGCATTGATGCCGGCTGAGACCGACGCGAAGAGGTTCGCGTTGGACGAGCCCACAAGTCGCACGGTGGACGTGGAACAGTTCTGCTCGTGGTCCGCGTGCAGGATGAGCAGGAGATCCAGGGCCTTCACGACCACGGGATCCATTTCGTACTGCTCGGCGGGGAGGCCGAAGCTAAGGCGCAGGAAGTTCTCCACCAGGTTCATGGAGTTATCCGGGTACAGCATCGGCTGGCCGATGGACTTCTTGTGCGCGTAGGCAGCGATGACCGGCAGCTTGGCCATGAGGCGGATGGTGGAAACTTCAACGTGCTCCGCGTTGAAGGGATCCAGCGAGTCCTGGTAGAACGTGGACAGCGCCGAAACAGCCGAGGAAAGCACAGGCATGGGGTGGGCGTCACGCGGGAACCCGCCGAAGAAGCCCTTGAGCTCTTCGTGCAGGAGCGTGTGGCGCCGGATGCGCTGATCGAACTCTTCCAGCTCTGTGGGAGTGGGAAGGTTGCCGTAGATCAGCAGGTAGGAAACTTCGAGGAAGCTCGAGTGCTGCGCGAGCTGCTCAATGGGGTAACCGCGGTAACGCAGTACGCCTGCGTCGCCGTCGATGTAGGTAATGGCCGAGGTGGTGGCCGCTGTGTTCATGAAGCCGGGGTCATAGGCGACGGCGCCCGTCTGCTTCAGCAGCTTGGAAACGTCATAACCTTCGTTTCCTTCTACAACCTTGATGCGCGGCAGTTCGAGTTCGCCGCCGGCATGGCGCAGTGTCGCGCTGGTGGTCTCAGTCATGGAGTCCCCTTCATGAGGCCTCAGGGCCTCTATCGAACGCTTGTCCAACAACCTTCTGGTGTCGCCGCCTTCGGCCCTACTGTTGCAGGGCTCCAACGGCCGAAGTGCTTTCTTAGAGAAGGCCACCATTGATAGTCAGTTAAAAAGCTACCGCCAGTAACCCTACGGAACTAATCCGTACCGTCCGGTTACTGGCGGAATGACGCTAATAGTGGTGCAAGTCACACCATTGTTATGAGGCTGCGCCAAGCCGTTCAACAGCGGCGTCAATTCGCTCGTCGCTGCCGGTAAGCGCCACGCGGATGAAGCCATTGCCGGCGTCGCCATAGAAAACGCCCGGGCCTACCACGATGCCAAGTTCCGCGAAGCGGGCAACAGTGTCCCACGTGGCTTCGCCGGCTGTGGACCACAGGTACAGGCCGGCCTTGGATTCGTGGATCTTCAGTCCGAACTTCTCCAGCGCCGGCACGATCCTCTCGCGGCGTCCGCGGTACAGGTCCTTCTGGGCCAGGACATGGCCGGCATCGCCCAAAGCGACGCGCATGGCTTCCTGCACGGGGTAGGGAACGATCATGCCGGCATGTTTGCGGCTGTTCACCAGATTGGCCATGATGGCCGAATCTCCGGCTACGAACGCGGCACGGTACCCGGCAAGGTTGGACTGCTTGCTGAGCGAGTAGACGCAGAGCAGGCCATCAGTGGAACCGCCGGTAACCCTGGGATCCAAAATGCTCGGGACAGCTTCGCCGCCGCGCTGGGCGTCCCATTCGCCCCAGCCCAGCTCGGCGTAGCACTCATCAGAGGCCACCACAGCTCCGAGCTCACGGGCCTGGCCGACGATCCGTTGGAGCGACTCGATGTCACGGACGCTGCCCGTGGGGTTGCCCGGCGAGTTGATCCAGACCAAGCGGACCTTCGAACGCGTTGCCGGATCAAGTTCATCCAGGTCGTCAGCGGCAACGGCCGTGGCACCTGCCAATGAAGCGCCGATGTCGTAGGTCGGGTACGCAACGGTGGGACGCACAACGACGTCGCCCGCACTCAAACCCAGCAGGAACGGCAACCACGCCACCAGTTCCTTGGAACCCACGGTAGGCATGACGTCCCTGGGGTCCAGCCCCGGGACGCCGCGACGGCGGGCGAACCAGTCCGCAATTGCTTGCCGCAAGGCCTCCGTACCGTGAACCGTGGGATAGCCGTGGGCGTCGGCGGCGTTGGCCAGGGCCTCGCGGATCAGCCCGGGAGTGGGATCCACCGGCGTACCGATGGAGAGATTCACTGCACCGCCAGGGTGCTTGGCGGCCGTGGCAACATACGGCGCCATGGCCTCCCACGGGTAGTCAGGCAGGTTAAGGCCGAAAGCCGGCGCCGCTGAAATCAAAGAAACTACCGCCTAGTGGTCTTGGTTCTGCGGGGGCAGTGCAGCGATGTACGGGTGGTCCTTACCCGTGTTGCCGATCTTGGCGGCACCGCCCGGGGAACCGAGGTCATCAAAGAACTCCACGTTGGCCTTGTAGTAGTCGGCCCATTCTTCCGGGGTGTCATCCTCGTAGTAAATGGCCTCAACCGGGCACACGGGTTCGCAGGCTCCACAGTCGACGCATTCATCGGGGTGGATGTAGAGGGAACGCTCACCTTCGTAAATGCAGTCGACAGGGCATTCTTCAATACATGCTTTGTCCTTGACATCTACACACGGCTGCGCGATTACGTACGTCACGTCCCAGACCTCTCCACGGTTTGTCCCGGCGATGGCCGGGGTAATACGGCCGGCATCATGCCGGGCACTCAACTTCCGAGCCTATTATCCAACAGTGCGCTGACGCCAACCTAGCCCGCGTCTTAGTATGAAACGGTGACTCCCCCGAACTTGCCGCCCCGACAATTCCTCCTCGCCGCAGAACCCGGCATCCGGGTGGTGGTCAGGTACAGGATCGAGGACGGGTTGACGGACGCCTTGGGCTATCTGGTGGGGGCCACGGAAGGCTCCTGTACTGTCAGGACCCGTACAGCCGACGTCGAAATTCCGTTGGCAATGGTCATCGCGGCGAAAGAGGTTCCACCGCCACCGCCGCGTCGGCAGTCCGTCCGCGTCGCGACCGACTGACAACCTGCCGATTAACAACCACAAGCATGATTAACGTCACTACGCCGATTCCGAAGACCCACACGTTGCCTACGGCGTCGGCTAGTATCAACTGCTTAGCGGAGCCGGCTGAAGACAGGACGCCGACGACGGCATAACTCACCACGCCCGCCACCGCCGCCGGTATCACCGAGCGGGACCATGCAGCGAGCCACAACTGCACGGACGCAAGCAGCAGCAAGGCCGCGGCCGCGCCCCATGGGAGCTCGACGCCGGCCCAAAGTATGTTCTGTCGGTGCAGTACCGTACCCGCCAGGGCAACGAAAAGAGCCGCCAGCACGGCCGTGGCAATGCCACGAACCGAACCGGCGGCTCCCCTCTTCATTCAGCTGTTCCGAACTGGTTCAGGCCAGTTAGGACTAGGACTAGGACTTGGCGCGGGCGCGGTTGGCCTTGGCGCGCTCGTTGGAGTCCAGGATGACCTTACGGATACGGATGGCATCCGGGGTTACCTCGACGCACTCGTCTTCGCGAGCGAATTCGAGGGACTCTTCGAGGGTAAGATCGCGCGGCGGCGTCAGGTTTTCGAAGGTGTCGGAGGAAGCGGCACGCATGTTGGTGAGCTTCTTTTCCTTGGTGATGTTGACGTCCATGTCATCAGCGCGGGAGTTCTCGCCGACAATCATGCCTTCGTAAACCTCGGAGGTGGGCTTCACGAAGAAGGAACCGCGCTCCTGCAGGTTAATCATGGCGAATGGCGTAACAACGCCTGCGCGGTCGGCAATCATCGAACCGTTGGTACGGTATTCGATCGGTCCGGCCCACGGCTCGTAACCTTCCGAGATGGAAGCAGCGATACCGGCGCCGCGGGTGTCCGTCAGGAACCGGGTACGGAAGCCAATCAGGCCACGCGCAGGGACGATGAATTCCATGCGGCACCAGCCCGTGCCGTGGTTGGCCATGTTGGTCATGCGGCCCTTGCGGGCAGCCATGAGCTGCGTGACGGCGCCGAGGTATTCCTCGGGCACATCGATGGTCATGTGTTCCATCGGCTCGTGCAGCTTGCCGTCGATGGTCTTGGTGACAACCTGAGGCTTGCCCACGGTCAGCTCGAAGCCTTCGCGGCGCATCTGCTCAACGAGGATGGCCAGCGCGAGCTCGCCACGGCCCTGGACTTCCCAGGCGTCGGGACGCTCGGTGGGGAGCACCTTGATGGAGACGTTACCGATCAGTTCCTTGTCCAGGCGATCCTTCACCTGGCGGGCCGTGACCTTGGCACCCTTGACCTTGCCGGCCAGCGGCGAGGTGTTGATACCGATGGTCATGGAGATCGCGGGATCGTCCACGGTGATCAGCGGCAGCGGCTGCGGGTTCTCTGCGTCAGTGAGGGTCTCACCAATCGTGATGTCCTCGATGCCGGCGACGGCGACGATCTCGCCGGGACCTGCGGACTCGGCAGGAACACGGGTGAGCGCCTTGGTAGCGAGCAGTTCGGTGATCTTGACGTTCTTGAGCTCACCGTTTGCGCGTGCCCAGGCAACGGTCTGACCCTTGCGAAGCGTGCCGTTGTAGATGCGGAGCAGCGCGAGGCGGCCAAGGAACGGCGATGCGTCCAGGTTGGTCACGTGTGCCTGCAGCACGCCGTCCGGGTTGTACGTGGGAGCGGGGATGTGCTCGATGATGGTCTTGAAGAGGGGCTCGAGGTCCTCGTTTTCCGGGGCGGAACCGTTGTCCGGCTGGTCCAGGGAAGCGCGGCCAACCTTGGCGGCTGCGTAAACGACGGGAACTTCGAGGACCTTGTCCAGGTCCAGGTCCGGAACTTCGTCAGCGAGGTCTGAAGCGAGGCCCAGGAGCAGGTCCATGGACTCGTGGACAACTTCGTCGATGCGGGCGTCGGGACGGTCGGTCTTGTTGACCAGGAGGATGACCGGGAGGTGGGCCGCAAGGGCCTTGCGGAGCACGAAGCGGGTCTGGGGCAGGGGGCCCTCGGAGGAGTCGACCAGCAGGACGACGCCGTCAACCATGGACAGGCCGCGCTCTACCTCGCCACCGAAGTCGGCGTGGCCGGGGGTGTCGATGACGTTGATGGTGATGGTCTCGCCGTTGGACGACGGGCCGTTGTAGGCAACCGTTGTGTTCTTCGCGAGGATGGTGATGCCCTTTTCGCGCTCCAGGTCACCGGAGTCCATGACACGGTCCTCAACCTCACCATGGGAAGCGAAGGAGTTGGTCTGCTTGAGCATGGCGTCGACCAGGGTGGTCTTACCGTGGTCAACGTGTGCGACGATCGCGACGTTGCGCAGATCGCTCCGCGACGCAGTGTTGGTGATGGTTTCAGACATGCGTTAATGACTCGTTTCAGTGGTGAAGTCAGCTGTTTGCATCCGCGCGCATACCTGATCGACTTGATCGGAACACACAGCGAAAAGACCCCGGGACACAGGGCACCTGCATCCAGTCTAAACGCAGTTGCATTTATGAGCCTAAAAAGCAAGCCATTCGGGGCTGCAATGTGTCCTTGCTCACACGTCCGTGTTGTTACCTAAACGCAAGTCCAGATGCTGGATTTTCACTCCGCTGTGCACCATGATGGGCTGCAGAACCAGTGCCACGTGGAGAACAACGATGCGACAAGCTCCGGCCGTGTTCCGTATGCTCGCACCATTGATCGCCATAGGCGTTCTATCGGTGGGCTGCGGACCAAGCCCAGCACCAATGACCGCCCCCTCTGGATCCATTGCGCCCGGGCCTGCCCAGACGGCCGCCGCAGACAAACCACTCAGGATTGCGCCTGCCCCCAGCTCGCTCAACTTGCCCGTGGGCTCGCTATACAAGAACCCCGCAAACAACCGCAGCGAAGTGGTTCTCGCCGACGTGCGCCACACCGCGGTTCTTATTGGCGATTCCCAGTCAATGCCGAAGGATTCCTGGCCGCAGCAGGGCATCGCAGCCATGGGCTACAAATTGCACGTCGTGGGAATGGGCGGTACCGGGTATGTGGCCACCAACGGCAAGACGGGGAACTACATTGACGCGTTGCAGCGCGGCGACTGGGTACTGCCTTTCGGTGATCCACCGCTGATCGTGATCCAGGGCGGCGGCAACGATGCCACCCAACGTGCCACCGACGCCCAGATCACCAGCAACGCCGAGCGGCTTCTCGCCGCCCTGAAGAAGCGCTACCCGGGCGCCACCCTGGCCATGATTGGAACCCTGGCCAGGGGCGTGAGCAACGGAGGCGGCCGCCGCACTGAAATCGATGCCCTCCTGGGCCGCATCGCCGCCAAGCACGCCATACCGTTCGTCAGCGCGGGCGATTGGCTCACCCGCTACAACGCGATTGTGGATCTCCAGGATGGCGTGCACTTGAAGCCGGCCGGGCATGCAAAGCTGGGCGCCGCCCTGGCTCGCGAATTCACTGCGCTTGGCCTTACGGCCCGCCCGGACAGCTCCGCCTCCGCATCGGAATCTTCACCTGCGCAGTAGAGCGCGCGTTGCGGGGCCCGCTCTGCACACTTCGTGAGCCCTATTCCGCGCACAGCAGGCCTCACAACACGTAGCCTCGCGTTGCCCGGCCCGCTCTGCACACTTCGTGAGCACTATTCCGCGCAGAGCAGGCCTCACAACACGTAGCCTCGCGTTGCCCGGCCCGCTCTGCACACTTCGTGAGCCCTATTCCGCGCACAGCAGGCCTCACAACACGTAGCCTCGCGTTGCCCGGCCCGCTCTGCACACTTCGTGAGCCCTTTTGCGCGCAGAGGAGGCCTCACAACACGTAGCCTCGCGTTGCCCGGCCCGCTCTGCACGCTTCGTGAGCCCTATTCCGCGCACAGCAGGCCTCACAACACGTAGCCTCGCGTTGCCCGGCCCGCTCTGCACGCTTCGTGAGCCCTTTTGCGCGCAGAGGAGGCCTCACAACACGTAGTTAACGGCAAGAGCCGGTGGTTCCCATCTCGGGGGACCACCGGCTCTTCTGCTAACCAACCGTCAAACGCTCGACGCCGGTCAGGCCACCGCAGGTGGCAAAAGAAGCGAACCGCCCGGAATGGCATCCAGGAGTGCTTGCGTGTAGGCCTCGCGCGGGTTGTCGAAGACGTCATCCGTGCTGCCCGTCTCCACCAGCTTGCCCTTCTCCATGACGCAGACGTGATCCGCGATCTGACGGACCACCGCGAGGTCGTGCGTGATGAACAGGTACGTCAAGCCGAGGTTGTCCTGAAGATCAGCCAGCAGGTTCAGCACCTGGGCTTGGACAAGGACGTCCAAAGCTGAAACCGCTTCATCGCAGATGATGACTTCCGGGTCCAAGGCCAGAGCTCGGGCAATAGCAATGCGCTGCCGCTGGCCACCCGAAAGCTCGTTCGGGTACCGCTGCATCATGGACTGTGGCAGGGCTACCTGGTCCAGCAGTTCCCGGACCTTCTTTTCACGGCTGGCCGCGTTGCCGATCTTGTGCACGCGCAGCGGCTCTTCAATGGTCCTGAAGATGTTGTACATCGGATCCAAGGAACCGTAAGGGTCCTGGAAGATTGGCTGGACCCGGCGACGGAACTTGAAGAGCTCCTTGCCCTTGAGCCCCGCGGTATCCACGCCATCAAAGATGATCTGGCCCTCACTAGGCTTTTCCAGCTGGAGAACCATTTTGGCCACAGTGGACTTGCCCGATCCGGACTCCCCCACGATAGCCGTGGTGGTCCCGCGCTTTACGGAGAAGCTGACATCGTCAACAGCAGCGAAATCGGAGGTCTGACCCAGCCCCTGACGCAATTTGTAAATCTTGCGCAGGTTCTTGATCTGGAGGACCTCGTCCTGGACGCGGCTTTGCGCTGCTGCCACAGGTGCCAGCAGGTCACCGGCATCAACACCCTGCTCCTTGGCCACTTGAATGCGGCGCGAAGCGAGGGACGGTGCAGACTCCACCAAACGGCGAGTGTACGGGTGCTGCGGGTTGCGGAGGAGCTCCAGAGAAGGACCGGCCTCAACAACGTTGCCTTGGTACATGACAATGACTTTGTCAGCCCGCTCGGCAGCCAAGCCCAGGTCGTGCGTGATGAGCAGCACGGAAGTGCCAAGCTCTGTAGTCATCTTGTCCAAGTGGTCCAGGATCCTGCGCTGCACCGTGACGTCCAGCGCCGACGTGGGTTCATCGGCGATCAGGAGCTTGGGCTGGCAGCTCAGGCCGATGGCGATCAGGGCGCGCTGACGCATACCGCCGGAGAACTCATGCGGATACTGCTTGGCACGCCGAGCAGCGTCCGGGAGGCCGGCCTCAGCAAGCACCCTGGCCACATCGTCCGGGCCATCCGGCCGGCCGTTGGCTTTGAGCGTTTCCCGAACCTGGTATCCGATCTTCCACACCGGGTTCAGGTTTGACATGGGGTCCTGCGGAACCATGCCGATATGGCTGCCACGGAGTTCGATCATGCGCTTCTCCGAAGCGTGGGCAATGTCTTCGCCGTCGAGCAGTATCTGCCCGGCCGAGACGCGTCCGTTGTTGGGTAGCAAGCCGATGGCGGCCAGCGCCGTCGTCGACTTTCCTGAACCCGACTCCCCCACAATGGCGACCGTTTCGCCCGGCATGATGGACAAGTGCGCGTTCTTTACCGCCTTGACCTCCCCGGAACCGGTCTTGAAGGTGATGGCCAGATCCTTGATTTCCAAGATGGGCCGTACCGGTGCTGTGGCTTCATCAATTCTGATGTTGGCAGAAGTCATGTTCGCCTCCTTAGCGCTGACGGCTCTTGGGATCAAGAGCATCGCGGACGGCGTCGCCAAGCATGATGAAGCTCAGGACGGTGATGGACAGGGCGGCTGCCGGGTAAAGCAGGATTCCCGGGTTGGTACGGATGGATGCATTTGCCGCGGAGATGTCGTTACCCCACGACATGACGCTGCCAGGCAAACCGACGCCCAGGAAGGACAGGGTGGCTTCGAGGACGATGAAGACGCCCAATTCCAAGGTGGCAAGGACGATCACAGGTGCCAAGGCGTTCGGCAGCGCATGCTTGACCAAGGCGCCAAACTTGGAAACACCCAGTGATCGGGCCGCCGTGACGAAGTCCGCGTTGCGCACTTCGATAACAGCTCCTCTGGTGATGCGTGCCATTTGGGGCCACGCAAGCAGGGATATTGTCAGTACCACGGTCCAGACGCTCCTGTTCTCGCGGAACAACGGGAGCTGGGTGATAACCAGGGCGCCGAGGATGATCGGCAGCGCGAAGAAGATGTCGCCCAAGCGGGCCAAGACGGAGTCCAACCAGCCGCCGTAGTAACCGGCCAGTGCACCCAAGGTGACACCAATGATGACGACGGCAAGCACGGACAGGACACCGACGGACAGGGAAGCCTGCGTACCGTGGATTACGCGGGAGTAGACGTCGCACCCCTGCAGGGTGAATCCCAGCGGGTGGCCGGCTGTGGGCGCACCTTCGGAGTTGGCCAACTGGCAGTCGTTGTTGGGTTCGACACTGGTGAACAGCCCCGGGAACACCGCAACAATAACCAAGAGCAGGATCAGCAGCGAGGAGACGATGAACAGGGGGCGGCGACGAAGCTTGCGCCAGGCATCAGCCCAGAGGCTCAGGGGCGCCTGATCTGTTTTGACAGCGTCAGTGGCCAGAAGCGGTGTCTCCTCGACGGGAGCCACAAAGTGTTCATTATTACTGGTCATAGCGGATCCTCGGGTCAAGCCAGGCGTACAGGAGGTCAACCAGGAGGTTGGTGATAACAAAAACCAGAACCAGGACGCTCACAATGGCGACGATGGTGGGCCCCTCGCTGCGTGCGATTGCCTGGAATAGTTTGTTACCCACTCCTGGGACGTTGAAGATACCCTCGGTGACGATGGCGCCGCCCATGAGCCCGCCAAGGTTGGCGCCAAGGTAGGTCACCACCGGGATCAACGAGTTCCGCAAGATGTGGGCCACTACGACGCGGGGCCGGGACAGTCCCTTTGCCGTAGCAGTGCGTACATAGTCCGCGTTCATGTTCTCGCTGACGGAGGCACGAGTCAGGCGGAGTACGTAGGCGAAGGACACTAGTCCCAGCACGACGGCCGGGAGGATCAGGTTGCCCCAGTCGGCGTTGGCGCCCACTGTAGGTTTGGCCCAGCCAAGTTGGACTCCGAACACAAGCTGGAACACGAAGCCCAAAACGAAGGTGGGAACTGCGATCACCAGGAGGGAAACGACCAGGACGGTGGAGTCGAAAAGCTTGCCCTTCTTCAGACCGGCGAAGACACCGAAGGCAATACCGAAGACGGCCTGAATGATGAGGGCTTCAATGGCAAGCATTGCCGTAACGGGGAAGGCCCTGGCCAGGGAGTCCGCAATGGGCTGCTGGGTGAAGTCAACGCCGAGGTTAAAGGTGAACAAGTTCTTGATGAAGAGCCCGTATTGGACCCAGAAGGGCTGGTCCAGGTTGTACTGGGCCCGCAAGGCGTCGATGACGCTTTGCGGCGGCTGGCGATCTCCGAAGAGGGCTGCAATCGGGTCGCCGGGTAGTGCGAAGACCATGTAATAGACGAGGAGCGTGGTCCCCAGGAATACCGGGATGACCTGCAGGAGCCTACGGAAAATAAAGCGAACCACGGGTCACCCCTCTCCGGTGGTCGGGCATTGGTGTGTCATGTGTGCCTTCCTGCCAAGCAAGCAAGGGGGGCCCGGCGCTTTGGCCGGACCCCCGCTGCCCTAAGGCAAGTTCAGATCCTGAGGACTACTTGGCCTCGATGTCGAAGTAACGGATGCCGCCGTTCCAGCCGGTTTCAGCTGAGACAACGTTGTTGCTCCAAACGATCGGGGTTGCCCGGTACCACAAGGGCAAGCCGGGGAGGTCCTTGAACAGGATCTCCTGTGCCTCGTTGAACTTCTTGTTGGCGTCTTCCGGAGTCTTGGCTGCAAGGCCTTCCTTGAGGAGCTTGTCGAACTCGGGGTTCGAGTACTTCTCGTAGTTGGACGATGCGTTGGTTGCCCAGACAGGTCCGAGGAAGTTGTAAAGCGACGGGTAGTCACCCTGCCAGCCGGCGCGGGTCAGACCAGGGAGGGACTGCGACTTGCGCAGGTCCAGAACTTCAGCGAACTTCGCGAACGGCTGGATTTCAGCCTGGATGCCGAGGTTGTTCTTGAAACCATTGGCTACGGCGTCGATCCATTCCTTGTTGCCGCCATCGGTGTTGGAGGCGATGAGGAGCGGCTTGGAACCGTCGTAAGGCTTGATCTTCTCAGCCTGGGCCCAGAGATCCTTGGCCTTCTGGGCGTCGAACTTCAGAACGTCGCTACCCGGGATGGCGTCGTTGTAGCCGTCGAGGACGGGAGCCGTGAACTCGGTGGCCGGGGTACGCGTGCCGTTGAAGATGACCTTGGTGATCTCTTCGCGGTTGATGGCGTGGGACAGAGCCTGGCGACGCAGCAGACCGGCTTCACCCTGGAAGTTCGGGTTGTAGCCCGGGATGTTCAACGTTGCGTTGTTGGCGTTCGGGCGCGTGGAGTTACGGTCCGGGAAGTCCGTGGTGTAGGTCTTCAGAGCGTTCGAGGGAACAACGTCAGTGATGTCGAGGTTGTCGGCCTGGAGATCCGTGTATGCGGGGCCCGGATCCGTGTAGAACTTAAAGGTCACGCCACCGTTCTTGGCAGCACGCGGGCCAGTGTAGTCAGCGTTCTTGACCAGGGAGATGGACTGGTCGTGTACCCAGGCCCCTTCCTTCTCGAACTTGTACGGGCCGTTGCCGATCGGGTTCTCGCCGAACTTCTTCGGGTCCTTCAGAGCCTCGGAAGGCAGCGGGTAGAAGGCGGAGTATCCAAGGCGCAGTGACCAGTCGGCTTCGGGCTGAGCGAGCTTAACCGTGATGGTCTGGTCGTCAGTCGCGGCAAGGCCGGACATGGTCTGGGCCGTAGGAGCCGGCGTCGAGGTCTTCTTGCCGTCAGCGCTGGTGGTCTCAGTGACGGCGCTGACGTCGGCGTAGCCTTCGATGGACTCGAAGAAGAAGCCGTTGTTCTGGAGGTTGGTGCTCAGTGCGGCGAAGTTCCAGGAATCAACGAACGTCTTGGCCGTGATGGCCTCACCGTTGGTGAACTTGGCGCCGGGCTTGACCTTGATGGTCCAGTTCTGTGAATCGGTGGTTTCGATCGACTCCGCCAGCGCGTTGACGGGCTTACCGTCCGAGTCGTAGGCACGAAGGCCTTCAAACAGCAGCTCGACGACGCGGCCACCGTACACCTCATTGGTGTTAGCGGGGAGCAGCGGGTTCTGCGGTTCGTTGCTGTATGCGGAAATGACCTTGTTCGGGTCAGTTGCGGCTGAGCTGTTCGTATTGCTGCCGCCACCGCCGCCGCAACCGGTCGCTGCGAGGGCGATGATCGCCGCTACGCCTAGAGCTTTGGAAGTGCGCGAGAAACGCATTCCGCCTCCTATGAGTCGTGGAGTTGAGCAGGGGAAATTCGTGATTTCCCCCAGGCACAGGCACAGTTTCCTACTGTGACGTTGCCTACATGTGTGTGTAAGCCTACCCACATTGCGTCCAGATGTTGGGACATGCTGGCCAAACTGTAACCGTTCCGCAACCTCCAGATGCCTAAATTGCCGCGGATTTCAAGTCAAACGTTACTCAGTGGTAGCATTCGCTGTCTGACAGCAGGACAGGAGCTATTTGGGCGCAAAAAAGGCCCCGGTTCAGTTGAACCAGGGCCCTTCGAAATTTGTGTGCATTACACGTTGAAGCGGAACTCCACCACGTCGCCGTCGGCCATCACGTACTCTTTGCCTTCGATGCGGACCTTGCCACGGGACTTTGCCTCGGCCATGGAACCGGCATCGATGAGGTCGTCAAAGGAGACAACCTCGGCCTTGATGAAGCCACGCTGGAAGTCGGAGTGGATCACGCCGGCGGCCTGGGGTGCGGTGTCGCCCTGGCGAATGGTCCAGGCACGGGTTTCCTTGGGACCGGCCGTGAGGTAGGTCTGCAGGCCAAGAGTGTGGAAACCTACACGTGCCAACTGATCCAGGCCGGATTCGCTCTGGCCGTTCATTTCCAGCATCTCGCGGGCTTCTTCCTCATCCAGTTCAACGAGGTCGGCTTCGAGCTTGGCGTCGAGGAATACGGCATCTGCGGGAGCAACCAGGGCGCGCAACTCGTCCTGCTTTTCCTGGTCGCCGAGGATGCCTTCATCGGCGTTGAAGACGTAGATGAAGGGCTTGGCAGTGAGAAGTCCGAGCTCCTTGAGGTGCCCCATCTCCAACTTGTCGCTCTTGATCGAAGAGAAGATGGTGTCGCCGCGTTCCAGAACTGCCTGGGCTGCCTTGATGGCGGCCAGCTCGGCTGCTTCACGCTTCTTGATCTTGACCTCTTTTTCGATACGCGGGATCGCGTTTTCGATGGTCTGAAGGTCGGCGAGGATCAGCTCGGTGTTGATGGTCTCCATGTCGGAGCGCGGGTCAACCTTGCCGTCGACGTGGATGACGTCGGGATCGTCAAATACGCGGACCACCTGTGCGATGGCCTCTGCTTCGCGGATGTTGGCCAGGAACTTGTTGCCCAGGCCTTCGCCCTCGGATGCACCCTTCACGATGCCGGCGATGTCCACGAAGGACACGGGCGCGGGAAGCAACTTCTGCGAACCGAAGATCTCCGCCAGCTTCGCAAGACGGGGATCAGGAAGGTTGACCACTCCGACGTTGGGCTCGATGGTAGCGAACGGATAGTTCGCAGCGAGCACCTGATTGCGGGTCAGTGCGTTGAAAAGAGTTGATTTGCCGACGTTGGGCAGTCCGACGATGCCAATAGTAAGAGCCACGAGCATTGATTCTACCCGTTGGAACCGTGTCCGCGGTTGTTCCCTCCCCCAACCGACGCCCGCGGCTGCAGCCTCGCTAAAACTGTCGTACCCCTGTGACAGGGTTGCCACATGGATGGATTTGGATTGGTATTGGCCCTGCTCATGCTGCTGATTGGTGCTGCGATTGGCCTCGCGGCTGGCTATGTTCTCTTCCGACGCCGGAGCGCCGGCTTGGAAGAAGACTTCGACGCCGTTTCGTCACGGCTTTCGGAGGTGACGGCACAGCTCGCAGCGGCCGACGCCGAACGCCGGCTTTTGTTTACGCAGAACCGGGAGCTGAACGCAGCAAGGAACTCTGATGGCAGCGTCCTGCGTGCGCTCGCTCCCGTGGCGGAGAAGCTGACGGCGGTCCAGCAACAGGTTTCGCTTCTCGAAAGGGACAGGGTGGAGCAGTACGGGCAACTCGCCCAGCAACTACAGGACGCGCGTTCATCGGACGAGCAGCTCTTGCGGTCAACCCATGCGCTGGCCTCAGCGCTCCGTTCGAATAGTGCCCGCGGCCAGTGGGGCGAGGTTCAGCTCCGCAGGGTCGTAGAGGCCTCGGGGATGCTCCGGCACGTGGACTTCCACGAGCAGGTTCACTCCGGACGTAGCGACAACACCCTGCGGCCGGACCTGGTGGTCCAGCTTCCCGGTGGCAAGCAACTGGTGGTGGATGCCAAGGTACCGCTTGCTTCCTATCTGGCCGCGCAGGAACAACTCCACGGAGACGGCTCGTTTGGCGAGTCGGTGGGACCCGCCATCAACCATGACTCCAAGACACTGCTAGCACAGCACGCAAAGGCGCTCAAGGCCCACATCGATGCCTTGGCGGCCAAGAAATATTGGGACATTCCGGGGAACTCCCCCGAGCTGGTGATCTGTTTCCTTCCGGCGGAGTCCATTCTGGCGTCGGCACTTGAAGCCGACCCGGCCCTGCTCGAACACGCCTTGTCCAGGAACGTGGTTCTGGCGTCGCCCGGGACGTTGCTGGCGGTCCTCAAATCGGTTGCCTTCACCTGGCGACAGGACGTCCTCACGGACAGTGCCCACGAGCTGTTCGAGCTCGCCAAGCAACTGTACGAGCGGATGGGCACGCTGGGAGAGAACGTCGGTAAGTTGGGAAGCTCACTGAAGACATCCGTGGATCGCTACAACGCCATGGTGGGCACGCTGGAGGCTCGGGTACTCCCGACCGCGCGCAAGCTCAACACCATGGACGATGCGGGTCTCGCCGCTCCCATGTCCGTGGAGGCTGTCCCCCGAGCCTTGGCAGCCCCTGAGCTGCTGGCCGTAGACACCTTCGGGCACCAGGACTCCACCAGAGACCACGAGGACAGCGACGATCAAGAGTCGGCTGCTTAGACGTAAGCGCTCTTAACGAGCTGGCCCGCCGTGGAAGCCTCCCAGTTGGCAGGCGACCACGGCGGGCCGGCGTTGTCAGAAGAAATCGGAGCTATGAGGTCGGGCGGTTTCCGCGGCCGCCAAGGGCACGTGTCACGTCGCCGGCTTTCTTCAAGGTGGCCCGCAGTTCCTTTGGAAGCGAGAAAAGCAGGTCTTCCTCTGCCGTCACCACTTCCTGGACCTCGCCGTAACCGTAGTCGGCCAGAAGCCGCAGAACATCCTTGACCAGCACTTCTGGAACAGAGGCTCCCGATGTCACACCCACGGTGGCGACGCCCTCAAACCAGGACTCGTCCACTTC
Organism: Arthrobacter sp. M2012083; assembly: GCF_000281065.1. Classification (GTDB taxonomy): domain Bacteria; phylum Actinomycetota; class Actinomycetes; order Actinomycetales; family Micrococcaceae; genus Arthrobacter. The sequence continues at coordinate 29,965 of NZ_AKKK01000050.1, read as the reverse complement.
GTTGGCGAAGTCCACGCGGTAGGAGCTCTTGGCACCATATTCCAGTGCTACCTCGACCAAGCGCACCGAGTTGGATGAGTTGGCCGACCCCACAACGATGACCAGGTCAGCCTGCGGTGCGATCTTCTTGATGGCCACCTGACGGTTGGTGGTGGCATAGCAAATGTCATCGCTGGGGGGATCCTGCAGCGTGGGGAACCGGTCCTTGAGAAGGCGAACCGTCTCCATCGTTTCGTCCACGCTGAGCGTGGTCTGCGAAAGCCAGATGGTCTTCTCCGGATCACGGACAGTGACTTTGTCTACCTCGTGCGGTCCGTTGATGATCTGAATGTGCTCCGGGGCTTCACCGGCGGTTCCTTCGACTTCCTCATGGCCTTCGTGGCCGATCAGCAGGATGTCGTAGTCCTCCTTGGCGAAACGCACAGCTTCCTTGTGGACCTTAGTCACCAGAGGGCACGTTGCGTCGATGGTGCGCAGTCCGCGGTCCTCGGCAGATTGGACCACTGCGGGCGAGACACCGTGCGCGGAGAAGATCACCAGGGCACCTTCGGGAACCTCGTCGGTCTCCTCGACGAAGATTGCTCCTTGTTCCTCCAGGGAGCTGACCACATGCACATTGTGGACGATCTGCTTGCGCACATAAACGGGAGGGCCGTAGTGCTCCAGGGCCTTCTCCACGGCGATGACAGCCCGGTCCACGCCGGCGCAATAGCCCCGAGGAGCCGCCAACAGAACCTTCTTGGGACCCGTGACGGGCGCCGCTGCCTGAACCTCTTCCGGAGAACGGCGTCTACGGGGCACCGCGGGCATAGGAATGGAAACTGCTGTGCTGGTCATTCCTCCATGCTACCGGGCCGGACTTTGCCTCCTTGCTATCGGCCAGGACTTTAGCTGCTGGCCGAACGTGACCCTCGTCGCCCTGACACAACGGAAGCTATGACGCCGGCCACAAAGACTCCACCGGACGCCACCGCTGCGATCAGGATCCATTCCCCGAAGCCTGTCTTGGCTGCCGTGAGGAACTCCTGCTTGAAGAGCTCGGCCACGCCGTTTGCGCTGGACAGACTGCCAACCACTCCCCCGGCAAGATCCGCCCCGGCCGTCCAGAGAGCAGCAAGCGCCAAGCCGCCCAGTCCGAGGAAGACCAATACCAGGGACCGCCGGCGCGCGGCGACAAGCCCCAGGAGCACGGATATCAGGGCACCGAGTGCGGCTACCCACCACAGGGGTGCGAATGCCGCCACCCGCTCCACCAGCTGGCGGTGGGAGGGCTCCCCCAGGGACACCAAACTTTCCGCGGGAACATCAATCCGGATCCGGGTGGCCTCGGCGAAATGATCACGAATGAGCCGAACCAGAGGGCTGATATCAAGGGCCAGGGCTGTGGTAGTGGCGGCCTCCTCAGGTTGGTTCGCTGCGCCGAAGTTCAACCTGTGGCTGTTGCGTACTGTCTCTTCCCACGCTTGAGGGTAGTCGCTCCACGATTGCATACCCGATGCAGCGCTGCGGAGTGCATCGGCTGCCAAGGACTGAATAGGTCCTGGTAGATCCACGGAGGACTCGAAGGTTCCAACCGCGGCCGTAGCCAAGCGGTTTTGGAATTCCGGATCGTTGCCCAAGTCACCTGCTATGCGTACAAAGCCCTCTTCTTTGACGATGTTCTGGTCGACCCACGCCGTTGGAACGGCCACAGCTGTAAGGAGTAAGGCGAGGATCACTCCCAATGCTGAAACAAAAGTACGCAAGGTCATCCTCAGGCTCGGTGGCTATGGCACCATCCTAGGTCTGTCCACATGGCAGAAAAAAATGTCGGAGGCCTCGCCCAAGCTATGGATAGAGTTGGAAGGCCGGTTGGCAACCACAGCCGCACCCCTGAGCGAGGACTATGACAATGCAGGAAGAAACACGGCGACTGAACCAGCCATGGACCCACCATGTCCGCTGAAGCGACACCGGAATCCACACTGCCGGGGACTGCCGCCGAAACCAGCCCGGACAATCCCTGGCCCCTGCAATTGCTGTCCCGCAAGCTCAAGGCACACATTGAGCGGGCTCCGGCCGCATGGATCGAGGGTCAGGTCATCGAACTGAACCGCCGGGGTGGTAACGCTTTCCTGACCCTGCGTGATGTTGACGCAGAAATTTCACTTCCGGCATCGGTCTGGTCAACGGTGCTTGACCGCCAGAAGATACCCCTGGAACGGGGTTCCCGGGTGGTTGCCTTGGTCAAGGCGGACTTCTGGGTCAAGACAGGGCGCTTGAATATGTCCGTTAAGGACATTCGTCCGGTAGGCCTGGGCGATCTCCTGGCAAGGATCGAACGGCTTCGTCAAGCTTTGGCAACCGAGGGACTGTTCGCGGATTCGCGGAAGCGCAAACTCCCGTTGCTGCCCCACCGCATCGGCCTCATCACCGGTCGGGATTCCGACGCCAAGAAGGACGTCATGCGCAATGCCGCCTTGCGTTGGCCAGCAGTTGAGTTTGACGTTCGCGAGGTGGCCGTTCAAGGCAATACTGCTGTTTCGCAGATCATCGCGGCCCTCAAGAAACTGGATGCCGACCCGCACGTGGATGTCATTGTCCTCGCCCGAGGTGGCGGCGCACTGGAGGATCTCCTGCCGTTCAGCAATGAAGACCTCATTCGAGCCGTCTCGGCCGCGACCACACCGATTGTTAGTGCCATCGGCCATGAAGCTGACCGCCCGATCTTGGACGACGTGGCGGACCTACGTGCGTCAACGCCCACTGACGCGGCCAAGCGCATAGTTCCGGATGTGGCCGAAGAACTGGCCATGGTTCGCCAGGCCCGGGACCATCTCCGCCGAAGCATCAGCCGCATGGTTGACCGGGAGACTGATCGACTCCATGCACTGAGATCGCGGCCCGTATTGGCCACTCCTGCTTCAATGGTGGACGCCCGCTCCGAAGATATCCACCGCCTGCAGCGCAGGGCCCATTCTGCGGTCAGCACCGCGGTACTCAGGGCATTGGACCAAGTCCACCACTTGCGTGCGCAGGTCCGTGCCCTCTCACCCCAAAAAACACTGGATCGCGGATATGCCGTTGTCCAGCTCCTCGGCGAGGACCAGGCGGGGCACCACGTTGTGAGCAGCCCCGAGGAAGCGCCGGACGGGACGCCGCTAAGCATCCGCGTAGCTGAGGGCCGTTTCAGGGCTGTCTCCGCCGGCCAAGGACAACTCGTCGAACGTTGAATCTGCCACAACCACCGTCACCACCACATCAAAGGACACCATGACTGAGAACAATCCAACGGCACCGGAATCCCTGGACAACTTGAGCTATGAGGAAGCCCGCGAACAACTCGTGTCCGTCGTAGGTCGCTTGGAGGCAGGCGGAGCAAGCTTGGAAGAATCGCTTGCCCTTTGGGAGCGTGGCGAGGCACTGGCTAAACGCTGCGAGGACTGGCTTGAGGGCGCGCGCAAGCGTCTGGCCACGGCCCGTGATGCAAGCAGCGACGGCGGAGCCCCGGCTGGCGGCAGTCCTACGGCCTAGGACTCCACCACGAGGGCACGCTCAGCGGCGACATCGAAGTCAGCCTTGGGCCAATCCAGTTGCAAGCTACCCAGGGCATCCAACAGTAGTTGCTGGACGGCGATGCGCGCGTACCACTTCTTGTTGGCAGGCACCACGTGCCAAGGTGCGATGTCGGTTGAGGTTTTCTCGAACGCAATGCTGTACGCGTCCATGTAGTCATCCCAGTACGCACGTTCCGCGAGGTCACCGCGACTGTATTTCCAGTGCTTGCTGGGATCGTCCAAGCGAGCGATAAGACGCTTCTTCTGCTCGTCCTTGCTGATATTGAGCATGACCTTGACAATGGTGGTTCCCTGCTCGTGCAGACGTGACTCGAAGTCGTTGATCGCTGCGTAGCGGCGCTCCAGTTCGGCAGCGTCAGCCCACCCATGAACGCGGTGGATCAGGACGTCCTCATACTGCGAACGATCAAAAACACCCACCATTCCTGCGGCAGGGGTTTGTTTTTCGATCCGCCAGAGGAAGTCGTGTGATTTTTCTTCGTCCGTCGGCGCCTTGAAAGCGGTTAGCTGCACACCTTGCGGGTCCATGGCTCCCACAACGTGGCTGACAATGCCGCCCTTGCCCGCAGTATCCATGGCCTGAAGAATGAGCAGGAGCCGCTTGCGGCTACCGAATTTTCCTTCGGCAAAGAGCTTTTCCTGCAGTTCCGCAAGTCGATCGTCCTGGGCGGCCAGCAGCGCCTTGCCGTCCGCTTTCACACCGGTGTAGCCCGGGGTGGAGTCAGGATCCACGCCAGCCAGCGAAAACCCCGACCCCACCCTCAGTACTTCGGCCGGACTCTTGGCGAACTCAACTGCAGCAGCCATTGGCATGCCTTTCTGCCCGGCCGCGCCCCCGTGGCGCGGCTATGGACCTCAGGCTAGTTGCCCGGGTACCTCGACAGGAAGTCCGCCATGCGACCAATGGCTTCTTCTATGTCCTTGACGTTGGGCAGGGTGACCATTCGGAAGTGATCCGGACGAACCCAGTTGAAAGCGCGCCCATGGGAGACCAGGATTTTCTGTTCTTTCAACAGGTCCAGGACAAACTTCTCGTCGTCCCTGATGTGATAAACCTCTGGGTCCAACTTCGGGAACAGATAAAGGGCACCCCTGGCCTGCTGCGTGCTGACACCGGGGATGGCGTTCAGGAGGTCGTAGGCCTTGTTGCGCTGCTCCAGGAGCCTGCCACCGGGAAGGATGAGATCGTTGATGCTCTGGTAGCCGCCGAGAGCGGTTTGGATGGCGTGCTGCGCAGGCACGTTGGCACACAAACGCATGTTGGCCAGCAGGTTGATGCCCTCAAGGTAATCGGCGGCATCCTTCTTAGGCCCGGAAATCGCCATCCAGCCTGCGCGGTAGCCGCAGACGCGGTAGGCCTTGGACAGGCCGCTGAACGTCAAGCACAGGACGTCATCACCGGTTAGCCCGGCGAGGTTAACGTGAACGGCATCTTCGTAGAGGATTTTCTCGTAGATTTCGTCAGCGAAGAGAACCAGTCCGTGCTTCTCTGCCAACGCGACAATCTTCTTGAGGGTCTCCTCCGGGTAGACGGCGCCGGTGGGGTTGTTGGGGTTGATCACCACAATGCCCTTGGTCCGCGGCGTGATCTTGGACTCCATGTCTTCAAGATCGGGCTGCCATCCGGACTCTTCATCACAGAGGTAGTGCACGGGTCGGCCGCCGGCGAGGGCCACGGATGCCGTCCACAGCGGGTAGTCCGGCGTGGGGATCAGCACTTCGTCACCGTCGTCCAGAAGTGCCATCAGGGACATGGTGATGAGCTCGCTGACACCGTTGCCGAGGTAGATGTCGTCAACGTGGATGTTCTGGATGCCGCGCGTCTGGTAATACTGCGAGACGGCGGTCCTGGCCGAGAAAATGCCACGGGAATCGCTATAGCCCTGAGCGTTGGGCAGGTGGCGGATCATGTCCACCAAGATGGCGTCAGGCGCTTCAAAACCGAAAGGGGCCGGGTTTCCGATGTTCAGTTTGAGGATCCGGTGACCCTCCGCTTCCATTTGCTGGGCGGCCTGAAGAATCGGTCCACGGATGTCGTAGAGGACATTATGAAGCTTAGTGGACTGCTTGAAATTCGCCATCCCTCAAATATGCCACACGGGTGATGGGGTTCAGCTGAGACTTGACTCACACATACGACGACGGCGGTGACGGTCCCGCGCGGGTCCGTCACCGCCGTCGTACGCGGTTTTTCAGGTACTACTTGACGATGCCTTTGTCCTTCAGCCATGCGGCTGCAGCATCCTTGGGTGACTGCTTCTGGTCGCCGCTGACTGCGCGGTTCAGGTTGATCAGGTCATCCGTGGTGAGGATCTTGGAGACGTTGTTGAGTGCTTCCTTGGCTTGATCAGTCATCTTGGCTTCCTTGACCAACGGCAGGACCTGCTGAGCCTTGAAGTTGTTCTTCGGGTCTTCCAGGACGACGAGGTCGTTGTCCGCGATGGACGGAGTGGTGGTGTAGATGTCCGCCACTTGGACCTTGTCCTCCAAGAGGGCCTGGAGGGTCAGGTTGCCACCGCCGTCGTTGAAGGGCTGCAGGCCCTTGAGCTCGCAACCATAGTTGGCCTTCAGCCCCGGGAAGCCGTAGGCGCGGGTCTCAAATGTGGCTGGTGCAGCCATGGTGAAGTCCTTGCAGACCTTGGCCAGGTCCTCGATGGACTTCAACTGGTACTTCTCCGCCGTTGCCTTGGTGACCACCATGGCGTCCTTGGACTCGGCCTTGGCCGGCTCCAGCACCGCGAGGCCTTCCGGAAGCTTGCCCGGGAGCGCCTTGTAGACGTCCTCGGCAGAAACCTCAGTTGCCTCGGTGTCCACGTAGGAGAGAAGGTTGCCGGAGTAATCCGGGACGAGGTCCACGGAACCGTCCTGGACGGCCTTGAAGTAGATCTCGCGCGAGCCGATGTTCGGCTTGGAGGTGGCAGTGAGACCAGCTGCGTTGAGGGCGCCAACATAAATCTCTGCGATGACCTGGCTCTCCGGGAAGTCTGCCGAACCAACCACCAGTGAACCTCCCGCGGCGGAACCGCTGGGTGCCGCGGTGGAAGGCGTGGCCAAGGGACTGCCGCCGCAGGCGCTCAACGCGAGGGCCACACCCACTCCAGCGGCGAGGCCGCCGAGACCACGGCGCGTAAGGGTCATGGGGACGGGGTTTTTCATGGTGTACCTCCTTGAACGGCAGCCCCGGCAGGAACCGCGGCTGTGAGATCGTCGGCTGCCTTCTGGCGGCCGCTTGAGTCGAGGGTCAGGCCGGGCGAGATGACAAGCCTCTGCACGCCGGCAAGTATCAGGTCCACTGCGATGGCCAACCCAGCTATGAGCAGGGAGCCTCCGAGCATCCTGGGGAAGTCCTGCAGGACGAGGCCGTCGAACAAATACCGGCCAAGCCCACCCAACGGAAGATAGGCAACCACGGAGACTGTTGCGATGACCTGCAGAACCGCGGTGCGGACACCACCGAACATCACCTGCAGTCCGTTGGGCACTTCCACCCGGAAGAGAATCTGAAGTTCGCTCATGCCCATGGCCCGGGCAGCGTCCACCACGGTGGCATCAACGCTGGAAATACCGGCGTAGGTCCCGGCCAGCAGCGGCGGCACCGTAAGGATGACCAGCGCCCACACGGGAGGCATCAAGCCACTACCGGCCAGCAACGCGAAGAGGACCAGCAAGCCGAGTGTCGGAAGGGCACGCAATGCTCCGGCGACAGCCACTGCGACAACGCGGCCGCGCCCGGTGTGCCCGATGTAGAGGCCGATTGGCACTGCAATGGCGGCGGCGATGAGGAGCACCAGCCCGCTGTACTGCAGGTGCTCCAGCAAGCGGGTGGGGATTCCACCGCTTCCGGTCCAGTTCTTGGGGTTTGTCAGCCAGGCAATGGTTTCGGCAAAGATGTTCATGCGGACGCCCCCGGGTCGGGGCGGAGGGTCGCGCGCGGCTTCGCCGGTCCGGCTTTGGGCTCGGTAAGCAGGGCGTTGGCGTCGGGACGCGACGAACTTCCACCTGCCGCGCGGGTCCATGGCGTCAAGAGCCGCTCCAAGACCACCAGAACTGCGTCCATGAGCAGGGCCAGCACCAGAATCGCGATGATGCCCACCACAACTTCAGTAATGAACGTGCGCTGCAGGCCGTCAGTAAACAGGACGCCAAGGTTGCCTACTCCGAGGAGGGCGGCAACGCTCACCAGGGAGATATTGCTGACTGAGACCACTCGAAGTCCTGCGAACAGCACAGGCAAAGACAACGGAAGGTCCACTTGGAAGAAGCGGGCCAGGGGTTTGAAACCCATGGCAACGGCAGCATTTCGGAGGTCGTCATCCACGGAGTCGAAGGCGTCCATCGCGGCACGGACCAGCAGTGCCACCGCATAGATGGTCAGTGCCACCACCACGTTCAGTGGATCCAGGATCCGCGTGCCAAGGATGGTGGGAAGAATGATGAACAGGGCCAGTGAGGGAATGGTGTACAGCAATGAGGTAGCCGTTGCCACCACTGACCTGAGCGTGCTGTTGCGCCTGGCCAGCTGGGCCAAGGGGACCGAAATCAGCAGTCCAAGGATCATGGGAATGATGGCGAGCACCATGTGCTGACCGGCCAACCCCAGGACCATGCCACTGTTGGCAAGGAACCACTCCATCAGGTGGCGTCCTCCCTGTGGTGGCGGACTTCTTCGATAAGTGCGAGGATTTCCGGCGCTTTCAGGACCCCGGCCACCCGGCCGTCGTCGTCCACCGCAACGCCAAGGCCCGAAGGCGACGACAACGCCGCATCCAGCGCGCGGCGCAGCGTATCTCCCTTGCGGAACAGCGAACCTCCCGGGATCAACCCGGCACCATCCCGCGGTGAAGACCACCCGAGCGGCCGCGCATCGTCGTCGACAACCAGCGCCCACTCCCCTGATTGGCGGCCCGCGTGGTGGCCGTCGGAAGGACTCACCATGGTGACAGGGTGCAAGGTCACGGCGTCTGCGGCGTTGAAGGCAAGGTGCCGGAAGCCACGGTCCCGTCCCACGAAGGAGGCCACGAAGTCATTCGCAGGCGCCCGAAGAATTTCTTCCGGAGCCGCGTACTGGGCCAGTTTGCCCCCCACGGCGAAGACAGCCACTTTGTCGCCAAGAACAGTGGCTTCATCGATGTCGTGCGTGACAAAGACAATGGTCTTGGCCAGTTCCCGCTGCAGACGCAAAAGTTCCTGCTGCAGTTCGTCGCGGACCACCGGATCCACCGCGCTGAAGGGTTCGTCCATCAGCAGGACCGGCGGGTCAGCGGCGAGCGCCCGGGCAACTCCGACGCGCTGCTGCTGACCGCCCGAGAGTTGTGACGGGTACCGCTTGCCGAGGACGGAAGCCAGCCCGACGACGTCGAGCAGTTCCGCAGCGCGCTTCCGCGCCGCTGCCTTGGGTACGCCGTTGAGCCGCGGAACAGTGGCGATGTTGTCCAGGACAGAACGGTGCGGGAGAAGGCCCGATGACTGCATGACGTAGCCCATGGAACGGCGGAGCTTGGCCGCCGGAACCTGAGAGACATCTTCCCCTGCAACAGTGATGGTTCCGCTGGTGGGCTCCACCATCCGGTTGATCATGCGCAGGGAAGTGGTTTTACCGCAGCCCGAAGGGCCAACAAACACGGTGATGGCGCCCTTGTCGATGGACATGGTGAGGGCATCCACCGCCGGTTGCCCGCCCTGGTATTTCTTAGTGACGCTCTTGAACTCAATCATGGCTTCGGCCATACCCGGGCTTACCTATCTGTGGAAGAGAACATCGGTAGAGCCAGATGATCATATGCACTCTTATTACTTGGCTGCAAAGCAATCTTCACCCAGCGTAGCCAGCGCCACCGACGATGTCAGCGTCGCCACGAGTTCCGTAATGAATCGGCAATGTTCAGCGTTTACGTCGTTTGCCGCCCTTCCCGGCCCGTTCCTCAGCCTGGTCGTGCTTGTATCGTTCCGCTGCACGCTGGCCTCGGTCCGCTGACATCACCTTCTGGTGCCATTCGCGCTGGTAGGCGCGACGCGCAGCCGCGTCATGTTTCCTGGCCAGGGCTGCCAGTTCCCGTTGCAGCTTCAGGTAGCTTGCCCAGCGCCTGGGATCAAGGGCTTCCTCCGCGAGCGCCTCCTGGACAGCGCATCCCGGTTCAGCTTGGTGAGCGCAGTCCGTGAAGCGGCACCGGGAGAAGAGTTCCTCCAGATCGCCGAACATTTCATCCATTCCCTCGTCCGCATCGAAGAGCCCGAAGCCGCGGACTCCCGGCGTATCCATCAGCACTGCACCACCGGCCAGGGGCACCAACTCCCGCGAGGTGGTGGTGTGTTTGCCCTTGCCGTCGCCGGCCCTGACCTCGCCTGTCTGCTGGAGCTCACGCCCCGCCAAGGCGTTGATAAGCGTCGATTTCCCTGCACCGGAAGGACCCAGCAGAACCAAGGTGGCGCCTTGGGGAATCCGCTGCATCAATTCGTCGAGGCCATCGCCCTGCTCCGCGGAGGTGGTGACGACGTCAACGCCCGCGGCCTGAAGGATGACTTCCCCCACCACGTCGTCCGCGAGGTGGGCGAGGTCAGCCTTGGTGATAACCACAAGCGGTGTGGCACCGGAATCCCACGCAGCCACCAACGTGCGTTCAAGTCGGTTATGGGTCAGCGGACGGTCCACAGGGACCACCACCGCAACAATGTCGATGTTGCTGCCCAGGATCTGCTCCTCTGACGAGGCTTCAAAGGCTCGTTTGCGGCTCAGCGCGGAATGGCGCGGAAGGACCTCGACGACGGCAGGCTCGCCAGCGTTGTTGTGGCCGAGCCATACCCAGTCCCCGGTGGCCGGAACAAGCCCATGCATCGGATAGGGCAAATGCAGGAGGTCTTGGGCTGATGCGACGAGCACCCGGTTCCTGTCCAGGCGCACTACGCGGCCGGGTGTGGCTGCTTCCTGGTTCTCGGGGGCGCCGTGGGCGCGGAAGAGCTCCGCGGTTTTGTCGGTGAAGCCGTACTCCACTGGTCCGTGAAATTGATGAGCGGCATGAATTTGATGAGCGGGCAGCTGCTCGGTGGAACTAAAAGAAGGGTCGCTTGAAGATGCGTAAGTATTCAATGAAATGCCTCTGAGGAGGCCCGGCCGCCTAGTCTTGGCAGGCTGATGCCGGGGCAGGAATGGTGGGCTGACGACGGCGCGCCGCAACTGAGCGCGGGGCGCGCAAGATCGTGGCAATCATCAAATCCACCTCCTCGGCATCCAGTCCGACTATGAGTGAGTCGGCAACGATGTTTAGCGTAGTCACCATGGGGCACATTTGGCTAGGCCCTATGGCTCAGCTTCCGGTTGGCTCAGCTCAACTTCCCGTTGGCCGGGCGTTCCCGGTGCAATCGGAGTGCCGTGTCCACCAGGGACACTCGGTTGAGTTTCCCGATGTCCTTGAGTGAGATCCATGCGGCGTGCGTGGTGCTCCCATCCACCTCATGGGTTAGTTCTCCGCCCACCACCGTTGCCTCGTAGACCAGTCGGAGGGCCTGAAAATCCTTGACCGAACCGTCCGGGCGGATATCAGCAGGCCAGTGGCCGACGTCGATACCCAGCATGCGGTCAACGCGCGCTTCATATCCGGTTTCCTCGAAGACTTCACGCCTGCAGCCGTCCACCGGATGTTCCGCCAGGTCCAGGCCTCCCCCCGGAAGCGTCCACCCTTCCTTGCCGTCCTGCTTCCAATAGGCCAGCAGGATCTTGTCCTCCTGGACGATTACGGCGTAAGCGGCTGGGCGGGTATCGAACTGCAGCGTCATGGAGTCAGCATAAATGGTGGGGCGGGACTCTACGGAAGGCCGGCCGCCGCGATCGGACCCGCTTCTACGGGACCGAGGTCGGGCGCGTCGCGAAGTTCGACGACGGTCCCCGGGTTACCCAGTTCCAGCACCTTGATACTGTTTCGGCCGGTTTTGAGCAAAGGCGCGGGTGCGTAGAGCGTCACCTGTGGCCCCTTCTCCCAGTACCGTCCCAGGAGGAAGCCATTGAGCCAGACGAAGCCCTTCCCCGAGTCGGGCAAAGCGATGTAAGTGTCGGCCGGTTGCCCGGCCTCGAAGTCGACGCCTGCCAACCCCTCAAGGTCTTCCTGCGTCCAGTCTGCGAGGGCAACGGGTGTTTGCGTCCAGTGGAAGGTGTAGCGCTGATTGACGAGGACCCCGCCCAGAATTCCCTTCCCCTGTCCCGTCAGGGGTCCGTAGTTGATGCGGCCGAGGTTCTCAACCAGAATCTCAAGCTTGGCGGGTGTGCCTGTGCCGCTTACGGGCAAACCCTCGGAACCGTTGACGTCGTCCAGGACACCAACAAAGGTGCCATCCACCCACACGTAAGCGCGGTCATTCAGGCCGGTGATCTTAAGCCGGCTCTCCGAGGGAACATCCGGACGGCCTGGAAGGATCGCTTCGGCGGCATAGAGGACCATGCCTGCGTCCAGTCCCAGCTGCTCGAAGCTGAGTGGCCTAACGCTGCTGACGGGCTTGCCGGCATCCCGCACAAGCTCGAGAAGGGGCTGCCCTACGGTCAGAGGCAAGGACCGCGCCTGAAGTACCGGGGCCTCAGCTAACAACTCCACAGGGAGTTCGGGTAGGTCCTCAATTCCCTTTGCCCGGAAGAACTCCTTGCGGAAGGCATGGAACTTGGGCGTCAGGGCGCCGTTCTCTGCGATGGGCGCGTCGGAGTCGTAGCTGGTAACCGTCGGCTGCAGCATGGTGCCATCGTGATTGCTGCCGGAAGTGAGGCCGAAGTTAGTCCCGCCGTGGGCCATGTAGGCGCAGAGTGAGCCACCGGGATCGAGCACTTTTCGTGCTTCCAGTGCCGCTTCCTCGGCGTCGCGGCGGTGATGGTGTTCGCCCCAGTGATCGAACCAGCCACCCCAGAACTCAACGTTGAAGAACGGCTCGCCGGGCCGCCGTCGCTGCCAGGTGGCCACCGCTTCGTCGCCCCGGCTTCCCAGCGTTGCCGTCGCCCAGGTCCCCTCGATGGAACCGCCATCGAGGAAATAGTCCGTGCCGCCGTCGGCGGTGAACAGGAGCTCCGTGATGCCGCGCTCTTCCAGGACGCGTCGATTCCAGCGGATGTACTCGTGATCATCGCCGTAGCTGCCGTATTCGTTTTCAATCTGCACGGCCACCACCGGACCACCCGCGGACGCCTGCCGTGAGGCGATGGTCGGAAGGAGCTGATCGAACCACTCCTCGATGGCACGGGTGAACATCGGGTCCATGCAGCGCAGGCCGATGCCGGGAGTGCCGGTCAGCCAGGCTGGGAAGCCGCCGTTGTCCCACTCGGCGCAGATATACGGTCCAGGGCGAACGATGACGTCCAGCCCCTCCTCGGCCGCGAGGTCAATGAAGCGGCCCACGTCCCGCCAGCCACTGAAGTCCGGCGCCTCATCGCGCTTAGGCTGGTGGAAGTTCCAGGCAACATATGTGTCCACCGTGTTGGCGCCCATCGCCTTAAGTCGACGCAGCCGGTCCTGCCACAGGTCCGGGTGTACACGGAAGTAGTGGATGGCTCCGGCGAGGATGCGATACGGTTCACCCGAACGGTAAAGGACGGCGTCGTGGTAGCTCAGGAGGGCGTTGTTCACGTGGAACAGATTAGCTCAATTTCCAACATTTATTCACAGGTGATGATCACATGACCAATCTTGATACTTCCCCCGCACAGGAAGTCTGCCCCGCGGCGCCGGAAGGTCAAGGTCCTTGCGTTCAGCTGTGGCCCGAGCGCGAGGTTCCTTTGGGAGGCGTGCGCGCCATGAACGTCATGAGGACTTTGCCACAGCGGGGACTGCCTACTGTGGGCGCCTGGTGTTTCCTGGACAGTTTCGGTCCCGACCGGGTGGCCATGAGCGTACTCCCCCACCCCCATTGCGGACTTCAAACGGTCACGTGGCCCTTGGAAGGGGCCGTGCGGCACCGCGACAGTGTGGGCAGCGATGTAGTGGTCCGGCCAGGCGAATTGAACATCATGACGGCCGGCCATGGCATCTCCCATTCAGAGTTCTCCGTCCTTCCGGCCACTACCGAAACGGGGTCCAGTCCGCTGGTGGAAGAAATTCCGATGTCCCGGGGACTCCAGCTGTGGGTTGCCCTCCCGGATGAGCACCGGCACCGTGCGCCGTCATTTGAACAGGTGAGGGACTTGCCGGTGGCCGTGGGCGAAGGGTTTACGGCCACCGTGATGGTGGGCGAATTCGCTGGACAGCGCTCCCCCGCCACGATGTTCAGCCCGATTGTTGGAGCCGACATCACGGGCACGGGGTCCCTTGAATTGCCGTTGCGGCCCGATTTTGAGCACGCCGTACTGGTCCTGGATGGCCACGTCGTGATCGATGGCCACGACATCGAGGCTGGTCCTCTGGCCTACTTGGGGGCCGGCAGGCCCAGCCTCACCGTCCATGCGCAACCGGACACCCGCTTCATGCTCCTCGGCGGCGAACCGTTCGGCGAAGACCTGCTGATGTGGTGGAACTTCGTGGGGAGGACGCACGAGGAAGTGGAAAAGGCCCGTGAGGAGTGGGAAGCCGAAGGATTGCTCGACGACCACGCAGCCGCCAGCTCACGCTTCGGCTTCGTCCCCGGACATGGTCCTGATGCAGGACCGGAAGCTGGCCGCATTCCCGCCCCTCCACTGCCCGGCGTCAAGCTTCGGCCACGAACCCGCGGCTAAGTATCTTGTTCGGTTAGTCCCGTTGCTCCGCTACAAGCCGCGGGACGCCGAACACGGGATCCTGTTGAAGAATGCGCACATCAGTAATGCCGCTTTGGGCCAGCCTGGCCTTAAAAGCTTCCTGGAGCCGCGGGACGTTCATGCCGAGTCCGCTGCCGAGGATCACTGGACCGTCCAGGCCCAGTTGGCGGACGGCCTGTTCGGCGAGTTCAGCCAGATCCCGGCCTGCTTGCTCCACTAGTTCCTGACTCGTTTCGTCACCGGCGTCGGCTGCTTCCACTACCAACCGGGCCTGCTGCGCCCAGTAGCGGCGGCCGGTGTCCGGGGAGTGGAACAGCGCGATCAGCTTGCCGGGTTCCTCAACGCCGACGGAGTCCAGCAGTGCACTGCTGAGCCGATCAGGCTCCAGGCCTTGGTTCATCCGGCGCAGGCTGTGTCGGACTGCCTCCCGCCCCAGCCAGTAGCCGCTTCCTTCGTCGCCCAGGAGATAGCCCCAGCCACCCGCCCGGGCTTCGTGGCCGGCGTCGTTCTTTCCCCATGCCGCTGAGCCGGTGCCGGCGATTACCGCGACGCCCGTACTCGCTCCCCCGGCAGCCAGCAACAGCCGTGAATCGTGAACCACAGTGATGCGCGCACCTGGAGCGTGCGGTGCGATGAGGTCGGCGAGCGCCTGGGCGTCTTCGTCCGTATCGATTCCCCCTGCACCGGCATAAACCTGGTCAATGTGGCCACCACCGATTTTCCCGAACAACTCAGCGAGGTTCGCTGCGGCTACTTCTCGGCTAACGTTTTGGACATTGGAGCTGCCTGCGCTCTCATCCCGGATCGGCGATCCATTGAGGAACCGAACGCCGCGGGTTTTCGTGCCGCCGATGTCGAGCCCGATGACGGTGCCGCTCACGGCTTCCGGGGCGGCGTGGGAATGCTGGGCAGAGTCAGGATTGTTCACCGTGAAAGACTAGCTTGGAGCGTCCGGAGGAGAAACCGCACATGCCTGAATCCCTTTTTGGTACACCGTTTGTTGCAGCTCCCATGGCCGGGGGAACGTCCACGCCGGCGCTGGTAAAAGCGGTTCATGAGGGCGGTGGGCTGGGTTTCATTGCTGCCGGCTACAAAAGCCCCGAAGCCATGACGGCTGAAATCGCTGCCACGCGGGAACTCAATGTTCCGTTTGGCATGAACGTGTTCGTACCGGACCCAGGCCAGCTCCCGCCCGGTCCTGAAGCACGGGCTGACATTGAGGCGTACCGGGCGGCACTCGAACCCGAGGCGGCCCGTTACGGCGTGACGCTACCTCCCCTCCGACTCGATGACGACGACGCCTGGCAGGACAAGATCGATGCCCTGCTGGCCGAGCCCGTGGAGTTTGTGAGCTTCGCTTTCGGCCTCCCGGGAAAGCCGGTGGTCCACGCCCTGCAAAAAGCAGGCAGCCGGGTCATCTCCAGTGTTACCAGTGTGGACGAAGCGCTTGCGGCTGCAGAGGAGGGCCCCGACGCCATCGCAGTGCAGCACAGCTCCGCGGGCGGACACACAGCAGCTTTCCTGCCTGGCCGGCGGGGACAAGCAGGCCGTACGACGGCGGAGCTGGTGGCCCAGGTGCGTGCCGCCGTCGGGCTTCCGCTCATCGCTGCCGGAGCCGTCATGGATAACGCCACGCTGCGCGAAGTGCTGGCAGCGGGCGCGGTTGCCGCACAGGTGGGTACCGCCTTGGTCCGCACTGATGAGAGCGGCGCACGGAAGCCGCACAAGGACGCTTTTGGTGACCCTGCCTTCACGGAGACAGCTATGACCCGGGCATTCACGGGGCGCTGGGCACGTTCGCTGGTCAATGAATTCGTCCGCGACCATCAGGACGCGCCGGAGGGATATCCGGCCATCCACCACCTCACCAGCCCCGTCCGGGCTGCATCATCGGCGGCAGGTGATCCCCACCGCATCAACCTGTGGGCAGGGACCGGCTGGCAGCAGGCAAGGGAAGGATCCGCGAAGGATGTGGTCAGGGAGTTCCTGAACGGGCTCTGACAAGTTCGGCCAGCAAGTCCCCGCCCTCGGTCACCACCAGTTCCCGGAACAGCCTGATGGCGTCCGGTTCGAAACTCCGCTCCCTCCAGGCGATACCGATCTGCCGGAACGCCAGATCGGATTCGATAGCCACTTCAACGAGCCCAAGTTCGGCCTCGGGAAGGAACTGGCCGGTTCCTGAACCGGGTCCGGCTGGCGGCAGGATGCTAAAGCCGAGCCCGGCCGAGACCAATCCACGGGCAGAGGTGGACTCCTGGACTTCAAAAGCGATCCTCGGCCGGAATCCGGCTTCGCGCAGGAGCGCTTCGCCCAACGCCCGAAGGCCCACACCCTCAGGGAGGGTGACGTACGGTTCGTACCGGAGTTCGGAGAGGCTAAGGCTGGCCCTTCCAGCCAGAGGGTGCCGGTAGTGCAGCACCGCACGCAATGGCTCGCGGTACAACGGCAGAGCATGAATGCCCCGCCCCTCCGGCGCGATGGGTGCCGTCAACGCGAAATCCATGTCCCCGTTAGCCAACTGCTTCAAGCAATCGTCGCGGGGACCCTGCCAAAGTTCGAACACTGCGTGCGGGTGGTGGGCGCGGAAGGCGCTGATGAGCAAGGGAAGGGTGGCTTCACCAAAGGTGTGTTGGAACGAGACCCCAATCCTGCCCCTCACAACGTCCGATTCGTGCCGCACCCTGTCCAGCCCGGCTTGGAAATCCTCCAGGGCAGCTTCGATGTAGGGCAGCAGCGTCCGAGCGGCCGGCGTCAGGCGAATGCCTCGACCCTCGCGGATCAGCAGGTCCATCCCCACTATGGCGCTTGCACGTGCCACGGCCCTGCTCACTGTCGACTGTGGAACGCCGAGGATCTCGGCGGTTTCAGTCATGTGTTCCGTGCGGCCGAGCTCCGCCAAGACAGGCAGCAGAGGGAGCAGTTGAACGAGTTGCTGGTGATCGGGCTCCATGAGGCTCCATTTTTGGCAGGATCAATTCATGCACTGGTGCATCAATCCTAAGGGACCTATGCATTGGAACGTGAAGTTCACTCAGCCCTAATCTGGCTCGGTGAGCAAAGCAACTTTCAAGCCCAGCACCGGGTCCTGGGACGGGCACGTCAAAGGTTCCCGCGGCTATAGCCGCGTCCTGGCCGCTTTGGCGCTTGCCGGCGTTGCGACATTCGCGCAGTTGTATTCCACGCAGGCCGTACTTCCACTCATGGCCGCGGACCTCCGGATCACCGCGGCCGAAGCGGCCTTGAGCATTTCCCTCGCCACTGTGGGCTTGGCAGCCACTGTGTTGCCATGGTCCTTTGTGGCCGACAGGATTGGCCGGGTCCGCGCCATGGCCATCGGCATCGCCGTCGCCACGCTGTTGGGTTTGCTGGTGCCCCTGGCACCAACCGTGCCCTGGCTGTTGGGGCTCCGAACTCTGGAAGGCATGGCCCTGGGCGGAATCCCGGCCATCGCCATCGCCTACCTCAATGAGGAAGTTACCAAAGTCCATACGGCCCTTGCCGCTGGATCCTACGTTGCCGGAACTACCTTGGGTGGTTTGGCCGGGCGTTTGGTCGCCGGACCTGTTGGAGAACTTTGGGGGTGGCGCGCCGCGGCGCTGGCCGTTTCCCTGCTGGCCACCGTTTCAGCAGTCTTGTTCCTTGTCCTTGTTCCGAAGCAACGCCGGTTCAGTCCCGCCCCGCCCATAGGATTTCGCGGAGCCCTCCGAACCCTCGGCCGGCACTCGAGTAATCCCAAGCTGCTCTCGCTGTACTTGCAGGCTTTCCTGCTCATGGGTGGTTTTGTTGCCGTTTACAACTACCTCGGATTCCGACTGCATGCCGAACCTTTTGGGCTTCCTGCCACAGTCGTGAGCCTTATTTTCCTGGCGTACTTATCCGGGACCGTCAGCTCACGATGGGCCGCGGGACTGACCACCAGGTTCGGCCGGCGCAATGTCCTGGTGGCAGGTATTGCCATCATGTCGGCCGGTTTGGCGACGACGTTGGTGGAAAACCTCGCAGCCACCCTTGCCGGGCTGGTGATCTTCACTGGCGGCTTCTTCGCCGCCCATAGCGTTGGGTCCGGATGGACGGGAGCTATCGCCACCACTGGCCGGGCGCAAGCAGCGTCCCTGTACAACCTGTCCTACTACCTTGGTTCCAGCGTCATCGGTTGGGCCGGCGGTCTTGCCTTTCAGGCGTTTGGGTGGCCGGCTTTGGCGTTGAGCGTCATCGCGTTGTCATGTACGACGGCGGCAGTCACCTTCATAGTGCACCGCCCACGGCTGGACTCCCGCTGATTTCGGCCGGGCTGCCCCTACAATCGGAGGCATGACACAGGTCACGAAAAGCCGGGAGCTGTCGTCGCCGGAGCGTTTGCAGGCGTTTACGGATGCCGTGGTGGCGATTGCTTTGACGTTGTTGATCCTGCCCCTCATGGAGAGTGTGGGTGAGCTGGCAGACCATGACGGCACCACGGGTGAGTGGCTGGCGGAAGAACAGTACGCCCTGCTCGGCTTTGTCCTGAGCTTCATCCTGATTGCAGTGTTTTGGGTGCACCACCACAAGCTGTTCCACAGCGTCAAGCGCGTGGACCCGGGACTGTTGTGGCTGACGGTCGCATGGATGTTCACCATCGTGGTGATGCCCGTGGCTACATCACTGTCCACCCAGATGCAGTCTGACTGGACGCAGCCCCTCGTTTACATTGGAACCCTGTTCGCCACCAGTCTCATGCTCCTTCTGGCCCGCGCCTATTTGCGGGCCCACCCGGACCTCCACACCATGGATGACGCTGATGCAGTGTCAGGAATTCGAGCCAGTGGCATCGTTTCCGGGCTTTTCCTGTTGGCGCTTGTTCTGGCCCTTACCATTCCGGGCGCAGGAAACTGGCCGCTGCTGGTGATGCTGCTTAGTGAGCCACTCCAACGGTTGGATCGGCGACGGGCGCGCCGTCGCCCCGCAAAACGATAGTCACCTGAAGATTTCACGGATTAGGATGGACAAAAGGCAATTTCAGGAGGATCCGTGAGCAACCCCACGAAGAATGTTCGGTCAAGCACGGGCAGCGCAGAGCCGCTCGACGCGATCGATGAACGAATCCTCGCCGCATTGGTGGACGACGCCCGGATCTCCAACAAGCAGTTGGCTGAACTTGTAGGAATCGCCCCCTCCACTGCCCTGATGCGCACCAGGGCGCTTTCCGAACGCGGAATCATTGAGGGATTTGAAGCGGTCTTGAGCCTGCCGGCCATCGGCCGCTCTGTCCAGGCCCTCATAGCTGTTCGCCTCCGCGCCCATGACCGTGACCAAATCGACCGCTTTACGGCGCGGGTCCCCAAACTCCCGGCCGTCATTTCCACTTTCCACACCACCGGTTCAGTGGACTACCTGCTTCACATTGCCGTCGCCAATACGGACGACCTCCGCAACTGGCTCCTGGACAACCTCGCCACAGATCCCGTGGTGGGTCACACGGAAACCACCATGGTGTTCCAGCACATTCCCGGCAACCGGGGACCGCTGCCCGAATAAACCGAGCAATTCAGGAACAACGCAACTGGTCAGGAACAACGCAACTGGTCAGGAACGCCACGCGCTTCGAAGGGACACGGCCGCAAGCGACAAGGCAGCCAGGCCGCACACAGCAGTGAAACCCACGACGGCGGGTTGCAGGCCGAGCGCCGAGACAGCCAATCCCAGCCCAATCACCGGAACAGCACTCCCCAGATACGTGATGACGTAGACGGTGCTGATGACCTGGGCGTGGCGGGCGGCTTCCACTTTCCCGGCCACCTCGTTGAATACCTGCCGAAAAGCAATCCCTTGTCCCACTCCGGCGGTGATGCTGGCAGCCACCAGCAGCCAAGGGCTGGACCATGCTGCGGCGGCTCCCACCAAAACAACCGAGACCCCCAGCACGGCAAGCGCCACGGGGACAACGAAGGCTCCGCGCGCACCCAGCAGTTGGCTCAGGGCTGAAGCGCCCAAAGTGACGCCGGCAAGCAGTCCGATCAGCGGCCTGGAATCGGCGTGGACAACGCTTGCGAAATATCCAGGCGCCAAGGAAAGGCAGAAGCCGAAAACTGCGAAACTCAGGAACCCGGTAGCCGCAGCCATCCAGAATGCTCCGCGGGCATCATGGGAAATGGACGGCCTCCGTGGGGCCAGTACCTTGAGTGGCTTCGGCCCATCCGCCGGCGCGATGGCTGGCCTGGCCTTCAGCAGCCACAGGGGAATAAGGGCAGCTACCAATACCGCGGAGTGCACGTAGTACGGAGTGCGTGTGGGGTCCGGCAGGAGCGACAAGAGACCACCGATTGCAGGACCTGCGGCCACGCCTCCGGCGGAGGAAAGCAGCGTAAAGCGGGACGCCCAGTCGGGCCGTGTGGGCAGCAGATCGCGCAGGGCAGCCGAACTAGCTCCCGTAGCGAGACCAACTGCCACGCCTTGAAGCGCCCGCCCCAGGGACAACGTGATGAGAGTGTCCGCATTCGCAAAGATCATGCCTCCGGCCAAACCGACGAGGACAGCGAGCACCAGCGCTGCCCTCCGCCCGATGTGGTCCGACCAATGGCCCGCCACCATGAGAACTGCTACGAGTGCGAGGACGTAGCTGGAGAACGCAACCGTCACGCCGAACGAAGACATGCCGAGCCTGGCTTGCAGCAAAGGGTACAAAGGCGTGGCCAGGTTAGCGCCAACCAGCAGCGTAAAAATCACAACCCCGGCCAGGACCAACCTGGCAGTTGTGGAGGCATCCCATCCCCAGCGTTCGGCGGTAGCCGGACGCATGCGGAGTTCGCTCAAGACAGTCATTTTCCATGCCTTCGGACTCGGTGGCGGGGCTGTTCGCTTCCTTGTGAGAGTCGCAGCCCTGCTATGTAGTGATGGCAATAGAATGCAGTAGCACTGATCTTGGAGAACCATCAGAAGGCAAGAATTGAGCAAAACACTCAAAGTAGTAGTAGCCAAGTGAGCTGGAGTGAACATTTGAACACCCTTGACCCCCTGGATCTGAAGATCCTCTTGGAACTGATCAAGGACCCCCGCATCCAGATCGCCGAGTTAAGCGATGAACTGGGCATAGCGCGCAACACTGCCCACAGCAGGGTAAAGCGCCTTCTTCGTTCCGGCGTGCTGCAGGCCGCTGGGCGGGAGGTGGACCTTGAAAAGGTGGGGTACGACGTCGTCGCCTTCGTCACGATTGAAGTGACCCACCGGGAACTCGACGGCGTCATCGGCGCCTTGCGCCTGATCCCCCAAGTGTTGGAGGTCCATGAAATCTCCGGCCGCGGCGATCTGTGGTGCCGCGTGGTGGCAACGGATACACACAACCTGCAGTCAGCTTTGCGGTCAGTGCTTCGCACCAAGGGAGTCATCAGGACCGAAACAGTACTTGCCCTGCACACCCATATCCCGTACCGCACAGAGCCACTCATCGGGCGAATGGCTGCAACACCAACACGGTCCAGGCAAGAAGGCCGGAGCGCAAGCTCAGAGGCCTGAACGCACTAGGCTCTTAGGCATGGATTGGCTCTCACACATCTCCCAGATCAACTGGCTCGCCGTACTGCTGGCCTTCGTTTCAAGCATGGTGATCGGCTTCGTCTGGTACATGCCGGCTGTACTTGGCCGGAAGTGGATGCAGGCAATCGGCAAGACCGAGGACGACCTCAAGAACATTGAAGGCGGCGCAGGCATTTGGGTTCCCATGATGGTGGCAGCGGCCGTGACCAGCATTCTCCTTGCCATCCTCATCAGTGCCCTGGAGCTCAACACCTTCCTTGCCGGCGGTTTCTTCGCGCTGATCCTTGCCTTGGTGTTCCGTGCCGGCGGCCATGTCATTCATAACGGCTTCGCCGGGCGCCCAACGGCAGTAACCGTCATCGACTCCGGTCACGACATCGTGGCGATGACCATCGCGGGCGCCATCATCGGAGCCATGCAGTAGCGTTCAACCAGTGACCATTATCGACAACGCCGTATACGTGGACGGCGTCCGCACAGCCACCCCCCGCACCCTCGAACAGACCTTTGAGACGTTGGCGGAACATGGCGGCATGGCTTGGATTGGCCTGTACCGTCCCACGCAAGAGGAGATGGCCGCCGTCGCCCAAGAGTTCGGGCTTCACGAGCTCGCAGTGGAAGACGCCGTCTCGGCGCACCAGCGGCCAAAGCTTGAGCGCTACGACCACAACCTGTTTACGGTACTGCGGCCGGCCCGCTACCTGGACGAAACCGAAACTGTGGAGTTCGGCGAGCTCCACGTCTTCACGGGACCGAACTTTGTGGTGACCATCCGGCATGCCGAAACCGGTGGCGTGGCCCGTGTGCGTAAGCGGCTTGAGGAGCGCCCGGACCTCCTCCGCCACGGCCCCGAGGCGGTCCTGTACGCCCTCCTGGACCAAGTGGTGGATGATTACGCCCCGGTGGTTGCGGGCCTGGAAAATGACATCGACGAGATTGAAGATCAGCTCTTCAGCGGTGATAGCGCCGTTTCACGCCGCATCTATGAGCTCGCCCGCGAAGTGATCCAGTTCCAGCGTGCCATTCATCCCCTTCCGAACATGATGGTGCTGCTGGAGAAGGGCTTCGAGAAGTACGGCGTGGACATCGAGCTGCAGCGCTCGCTCCGGGACGTCGAGGACCACGTCCAACGCGTGATCTCCAGGGCCAACTCATTCCGGGATCTCCTTCAGAACGCGCTCACCCTTGACGGAACGCTGACCGCCAACCGCCAAAACGAGGCCAGCGCAGCCCAAAACGAGCAGGTCAAGAAGATCTCCTCCTGGGCAGCTATCCTCTTTGCTCCATCCTTCGTGGCGGGCGTCTACGGAATGAACTTCGACCATATGCCCGAGCTGCATTGGGACTTCGGCTACCCTCTGGCAGTTGGGCTCATGTTCGGCGCCGCATTGCTCATGTATGTCATCTTCAAACGCAAAGGCTGGTTGTGACGCCGCCGTTGAGGCCTGATCCGCGCACTCGGCGCGACGTCATGGGGAGTTTGGTTGAGGGCATGGCGCACGACGCCGCGCGGTCGGGTTTTGAGCTCGAATCCAGCCAGCGGCAAGCAGCCGAGCGATTGGCAGCCTTCGGCGCCCAGGTAACTCGCCGCCGTCGGGCGCTTCCCGGGAAACCGCCCCGAAGCCTTTACCTCCACGGACCTGTTGGCCGCGGTAAGACGTGGCTGATGGATAGCTTCTATGGACGGCTCGAGGCGCGGAAGCGGCGTGTCCACTTCCACGATTTTTTTCGTAAGCTCCATAGCGGCATGCTTGGCTTGGAGTCCGGTAATGGACCAGCAATCCAGCAGTCAGTGGACGCGCTGCTGGACAACGTTGAGGTTCTGTTCTTTGACGAGTTCCACGTCCACGACATCGGCGACGGCATGTTCATTTCCCGCTTGCTCCGGGCGGCGGCGCAGCGTCGGGTTCCCCTTGTGGTGACATCCAATTACGCCCCGGACGACTTGCTGCCCAATCCCCTATGGCACGACCATTTCCTGCCCACCATCGAGGCGATCAAGGAGATGATGGATACCGTGGAAATCAGTGGCGCCTCGGATTTTCGTCGCCATCCGGTTGTTGGAACCGACCCTGCTACCGGTATTGGTGCGTTTCGCTCAGGCCGCATTATTTCCCCCGGCACACCCCTACAACTGGGGCGCCTGGGCCTCTTCCGGCCAACGCCCCCGCAAAGCCGCGTGTTGACCCCCACCACCCAACCGATCGTGGTCAAGAACTCCGATCCGGATCTCCTGTGGGTTGGATTTGAGGAACTGTGCGGAGGGTTGACCTCGACGTCGGACTTTCTCGCCTTGGCTGAAACATTCAGGACATGGGTCATCGACGACGTTCCCTCGCCGGCGGATGATGCTGCGTCCGCTTCAGCCTGGCAGCGGTTCGGCAACGTGGTGGATGTCCTTTACGACCAGGACATCACGCTGTTCCTGGTGGGCGATGGACCTCTCGACTGGGACGTTGAGCCCAGCGGCAACACCCTGCCGGTGGACTTTGCGCGCATCGCCAGCCGTTTGTCCTTGTTGAGCCGGTCCCATCCGGACAAGAACATGGACAGCGAAGAGGCCGCCGGAAGCTAAGCATCCAGCGGCCCCTTGAGGTACCTACCCGAGGCGGGTAACTAGATGACCCCGCCGGCGGCCGATGGCGCGCTGGTGTCGTGTCCGCCGTCGCCTACGGTTTCGCGCGCGACGTAGTTCTCGATGTCGAAGAGGTTCTCTGCACGTTCCGTGATGTTCAGCAATGTGGTCATTGAGGCAACTTCCTCGACCTGTTCCTTGAGGAACCACAGCATGAACTGCTCACCCAAAGCGTCGCCCTCTGCACGGGCAACGCGGAACATCTCCTCAATGCTCCTGGTGACTTCCTTTTCCTGCTCCAAGGCGAGGGCGATGGGCTCCTTGGCGTTGCTGAAGTTGTTGCGCACCGGGGCGATACCCGGGATCTCCACGTGCACGTTACGGTCCAGCATGTATTGGACCATCATCATGGCGTGGTTGCGCTCTTCGAGGGCCTGGCGATAGAAGTGACGGGCCAGCTGCGGCAAGTCTTCGCCATCAAAATACACAGCTACTGCGATGTATTGCTGGGAGGCCGCAAACTCATTGGCGACCTGGGCGGACAACAGCTCATTGAAAGTCTTCTTAGCCATGGCTCGATCCTACAGCCGGGCCATGACACTTTTGTGGGTGAGGTTCGCCACTGCTGAAGCCATCAACCTGCTCAAGCGGGCAACAGGCCAATCCCCACTCCTGCCGCTGCAGCAAGAACGCTTGCCGCCATGGATCCCAGGCCGTTAATGAGCGCCAAACCCGTCCTGCCACTTTGGATCAGCCGGATGGTCTCCAGGCTTGCCGTACTGAACGTGGTGTATCCACCCAGGAAGCCTGTTCCCACGATTAAGAACAGGGACTCAGGTGTTTGGCCCCGCATCAGCAGTCCGGCAAGGAACCCGAGCGCCAAGGAACCTGAGACGTTGATCAGGATGGTTCCCCACGGGAGGGCCGTCTTCAGCCGATGCCTGATCAAACCGTCCACCATGAACCTGGTAGCTGCGCCGATGCCTCCAGCCAAGGCGAGGAAGAGGACTGTCACGAGTGCTGTCCCATGGAACGCCTGTGATGCCAAGCTCCCAACCAGATGCCTGCGGTAGTGGCCGCCGCTCCGCCGAGCAGGCTGGTAGCAAGATACCCGGCAACTCCCGCTATTTCATCCGCCGTCAACAGATGGACTGCATCCAAAGCGAGGGTGCTGTACGTCGTGAAAGCGCCTAGGAAGCCCGTACCCAAGGCAAGCCGCAAGACACGGCGACTGCCGACGTCGGGCCCTCTGCGGGAGAGCCCTTCCAGTAGGGCGCCCAGTGCCAGCGCACCGGAGAGATTAATGACCAAGGTGGGGAGTGGCCAGGCACCCGGCACGGGGATGATGGGCCCCAGTCCGTATCGAGCGAGCGCTCCGAACACCCCTCCTGCCGCTACTATGCCGATGAAACCCCAATGAAGATGAATTGGTCTTTTTGCCTCAGTCGTCGTCATCGTCGTCCGGGACTCGCGGGTTCACGGGGACAACGAGCACAGGCAAGTCTTGGCGATGGACCAGATGCCGGGCTACGGAACCCGCCGTCAGCTCTTTGAGTGCAGCCGTTAGGTTGTGCTCCCGCGTACCCACCACGATCATGGAGGCACCGATGTCCCCGGCCTCGCGAGCCAAGGCTCGTGCAGGCTCGCCCGCCAGCGGAACGATGGACCACTCGACGTTCCGGCCGGCCAGTTGTTCGGCGATGTTCGCCATCAACGATTCGGGAATTCTTTGGGTTTCATCGAGGCCATCCGGATCAATCGGGGCGGCCGGCCCGCCGGTTGTTCCGTCCACGGGATACACCGTGACATCCGCATAGGCGCAGACCAGTGGCAGGCCCGCGCGGGCGGCCACCTGCGCTGCCTGCTCCACGACGATGGCATGTTGCCCCGGCATCACCCCCACCAGGATGGGGCCGGACATGTTGCCGGAGGCCTCGGGACGTGGGGCGGGGGTCTGAGTCACAGGGCAATTCTACGACGACGAAGGTTTGCTTACAGATGACCCCGGCCGGACCACAAACCGTAGAGCAGCGGAACCACCGACCCGAACATCAGCACGTTGCCGAGCACTAAGTCCTCCGCCCGGATCACGGATCCAGCCACCAGGATCGCTCCGAAGACCAGCGCACCCACTGCTCGCTTGAGCAAGGCGATAATGCGGGCAATTTGTCGTTCCAGGCGCCGGTTGGATACCTGCAGCGCACCGTCTTCCAGTTTGGTGACCAACCCGTCGAGTCGCTTCGGCAGGCGCAAGGCCAGCGCGGCGGCGTCGAACGCCTGTGCAGCGACGTCGTTGACGAGATTGCCGCGCTCATCGCGCAGCAACTGTGCCGCATACGGTTCCACCGAATCCCACAGATTGAAACGGACGTCCAGCGAACTGCACACCCCCGATGTAAGCGACATTGCACGGATGATGAGCAGGAAATTCTCCGGCAACTGAAACGGAAGCGACCTGATCACATTGCCGAACTCCGCGCCAAAATCACGGAATTCCCGCGGATCCACATCGCGAAGTTCAGCGAAACCCATCCCGCCAAAACGTGCGAACAGCTGCGTCATGGCCCGCTCCAACTCGGCAGTATCAGCCGAGGGCATCAAGACGCCGACGTCGCTGATGGCGGCGACGAGACCCTTTCCATCCCGCGAGGCAGCCGCGATCAGGAGTTTACGCAGTCCGCTCCTGGTCTTCGCGGGAACCTCGCCCATCATCCCGAAATCGATAAACGTCAGTTTCCATGGATGCGCCGCTGATCCGGCATTGGGTGTAACAAAGATATTGCCGGGGTGCGGATCGGCGTGGAAGAAACCGTTGGTGAACAACTGATCAAACATCACTGAAGCGAAAACAGGGGCAACGGAGGCAGGGTCGATCCCCGCCATGCGCAGCGACTCCGCATCCGTGATCTTGATGGCTGTGACATCTTCCAAGGTGAGCACGCGGCGTGTGGTCCGTTCCCAGACCACCCCCGGCACCGTCACCCGGGCGTCGTCGACGAAGTCAGCAGCAAAGCGCTCTGAATTTGCTGCCTCATTCAGGTAATCGATTTCCTCGAGGCTGGTCTGGGCGAACTCTTTGATGAGGGCGGGCACATCGGCGCGGTTTGAGACGATACGAATGCGGCTAAGCCAGCCACCCACTCTCCTCAGGGCAGCGAGATCGACGTCCACGATCTTATCGATGCCCGGTCTCTGCACTTTGAAAACCACGCTGCTGAGGCCAGTGTCTTCAGCGTTGCCGGGGAGCAATTTCGCCCGGTGGGCCTGCCCGAGTGACGCGGCTGCGATCGGTGTTTCGTCGATCGAAGCGAACACTGCTTCCAAGGGCGCACCCAGTTCGGCCTCAGCAAGCGCGCGAATGGCCGGGAAGGGGACCGGCGGAACTTCGTCCTGAAGTCCCTCCAGCTCGGCAGTGATCTCCGGCGGGAGCACATCGAGCCTGGAAGACATGAACTGGCCCACTTTGATCATCAAACCGCCAAGCTCCACCGCAAGACCATGGAAGCGCTGCGCGAAGCGCCGCATCCTTCGCGCCCGGCTGCGTTCAGTAAGTCGGCGCAGCCCGACTCGAGGCAGGAACAGCTCGAACCACCAAGTGACCAGCAAATGCCATGCGGCAAACCGCAGGATTCGACGGTAACGGGTCCGGGCTTCACCGGCCAAGGGGTCCGTCCAGTCGCGTCGAACCGACGTCACCCCTTCAGTCCCGGGCGAGGATCGAGTACAGCCGACGGCGTGCGTCTTCCAACACCGTCACAGCTTCCTGCACCTGCTTAGGCGTACCCGTGCGACCCACCTGGGCCGCCGCCTGAGCAAGCTCAACGCCTGCCTTGGGCAGCGCGCCGAAACCAGGAGTGTTGCCAGCGGACTCCCAAGGCGCTGCTGTTTCGGCATTTGCAACGTCCTCGCGTCCGGCTTCAGTGAGGGAGTAGATTTTGCGGCCATTTGATTCCTCAGTGCTGACGAAACCCTCATCTGCCAGCAACTGAAGGGTCGGATAAACGGAGCCGGCGCTCGGCTTCCAGCTTCCACCGCTCCGCTCTTCGATTTCACGGATGATCTGATAACCGTGCATTGGACGCTCAGCGAGGAGGGCCAGAATGGCTGTCCTCAACTCGCCACGCCCGGCCCTGGTACCTGAGCGCTTCTCAAAGCGCGAGCGGAACTCCTCCACGGCCTGCCACATGCCGTCCAGATTGTTTCCCATAAATCCGTTTGCAGGGAATGAATTGTGCATCAGGCTCACCTCGGTATGTCGCGAACGATACTGAACGATAGTTAACGATATACATGCTGGGCCCCTGAAAACAATGGCAGGGCACTGTGCGCAGGGCCGGACAGCACTTCTGGGTGATGCCGTCCGGCCCCTGCCGCGGACCCTTGGGCAGCCCCGGCCAACGAGGGGGGTCACTGGCCGTTGCGGGGATCCGCTGGGTCCAGTAAAGACGAGCCGCCAAGCCAGCACACGAGTAGTTGGTACTCGTCTTTTTGCTGTTTCCGGAGGGTCCACTACCTAGCCTGAGCGCTGGATTCGCGCAAAGCCTGCTAGTTGATGATTTGGCAGCGTTCGTCCGCGACGATTGCCATCAGCCGTTCCCGCCAGTCTTGCAGTGCTTGGGGAGTCAGGCGAGTCCAGTCGGTCACTTCACCAATGACCTTAAGAGGGGCGCTGCTGCGGAACGATCGGGTGGGGTTTCCCGGGAATTTCTTGTCGGTCACGTTCGGGTCGTCCTCGAACGCTCCTGTGGGTTCAACGGCATAGACGCGCGGCTCCCCGTCGCCGGCCGCCAGCTCGGCAGCCAGCCCCGCACCGTCCCGAAGAGCCGTGAAGTAGATATGGTTCATGACAACTTCAGGTCGGTAGTTCGACCTGAAACCTGGCCTCAGGAGATCACCTTCCCGAAGATGGGCTTTGGTGCCGTGAAAGAACGGACCCTCGTCCAGCGGTTGACTCACAGGTACAGCCTACGTCCAGACACCGAGCCCGCAGGAGTATTGAGGCTTTCTTGAGGAACTGTTGACCGAACACAGGATTTGTTCTTGATCCGGGCCCGGCACAGTAGTTCTTGTCAGCCAGAGAGGCTGAAATGAACAGCCGGCCAGACCCACGGCGGCCTCCCGAAAGGACCATACTCAGATGGCCATCAGCCTCAAGACCACCTCCGGCAAAATCCTCGCGTCCGTCGCACTGGTCGGCACCGCAGCCGCAGTGGCCGGCATGGGCACCTACGGCGCGTTCACCTCCTCCACCTCCGCCTCCCAGGCAGTCACCGCCGGGACCGTCACCATCGCACTCGGCGCACCCGGCCCGGCCAACACCCTCAACGTCCCCGTCGCAGGCCTGCTCCCCGGCGACAAGGTCGAAAAACTCGTCACCCTGGCCAACACCGGCAACTCGGACCTGAACAACGTCACCCTCACCACCTCCGCCGGCGCCACCGCATCGCTGCTCACCACCGATGCCACCAACGGCCTGCAACTGACCATCGAAAACTGCTCCGTAGCCTGGACCGGCGCCGCAGCCCCCTACAGCTGCACGGGCACCAAAACCACCGTGGTCGCGTCCTCACCGGTGATCGCAGCGAACAAAGTCCTGACCAACCTCACCTCCCTGACCTCGGCCAA
>NZ_AKKK01000049.1 GCF_000281065.1 Arthrobacter sp. M2012083 | reverse complement strand
GAATCCGAAGGACAGCAGCCAAAAAACGTCGTAGACACACAGGACCGGGCACGGCGGAGCTCTGCGACGTCGGGACCGGGCCCAACAGCCGGCCACGGAGCGAAGCGGAGTGGACGCCCAAAAGGGTGCGAGCCCCGCGAGCATGCCTCTCCCTGGTCCGCGGGGGATCCGCCCAGGCCGATCCCGGCCCGGGCTTGCCGCACGCACCAGGTGAGTGGTGCCGGCCCTTGGGCGGGAACGGCGGTCCGTCGCCGGCAACCACCCACAAGAGCCGGCCACCTGCGGCGGACCGCCCGCCCACGAAAGGCGAACGGCCCGACCGGCTTACGTGGCGCTGTCGATCTTGGTGAGGATCGCGTTGGTGGCTTCCTCGGTCTGGCGCTGTAGATCCTTGATTTCCTCGTCGGCCGGGGCAGCTTCTATTTTCTCGAGCTGGACCTGCCACGTATCCAACGCCGTGAGCAGTTCGGGCGTGAAGGTTGCATCCGGTTTGCCCTGCAGCCCGAAGTAGTAGAAAGCATCCGCCATTCCCGGGTAGCCGATCCTTGCGGCCGTATCGGCTGCTTGGTCGCGTTGGCCTGCCTCGTGGTGGGCTTCGTAGTCGAAATCGCCGTCTTCATCCCAGAAGTTCGTCATGGTTCTGTTTCCTCAAAACTTGGGAGGGTGGCCGGGAGCTGGTCCCGGCCACCCTCTTGGTTTAGGCCGCTGGCTGGGTCAGCCGGGTGTCGAAGAGTGCTTCGGCACGGCGGATCAAGTACTCCGGAACGTCGACGTCATGACTGAGACCTTCCCGGCCCAGGAACACGGCGTTCCCGGTGACGGGCAGATCAAGCCCGGTTTCGTGGAGCAGCTGCGCGGCGCGGACGTTCGATGGTCCGGTAGTTTGCGTCTCGGCGTTCAGGTAGACCTGCCAGTCGCCTCTGGCGATGCACTCCAGGCCGCCGCCGACGAGGATTTGAAGGCTGCTGTGCCGGGCATCGAGGCTGGCCACGGTGACGTTCTTGCTGAGTCGCGACGGGATGTAAAGAGCTATGCGGTGGGTAAGCATGGCGTCTCCTTGCCCTTCTAGAGAGGTCCGTCAGTGAGCGGATCATGCCCGCCGTTGGCGAGGCGGCGATCCTCGGCGTTGTCCATGTCCAAGGCATAGAACCAATCCGCGTCCGTCTTGTGCTGAAACGCCGGTTCCTGGGGTTCTGTGGTGTTCATTGTTTTGTGTCCTTTGCAGAGGATTGGTGAGGGAGCGGTGTGACCCGGCCAGCTGCTTTCTTTCCTCCCCCGTTGTTTTTTGGTTGCTGGCAAGCTTGCTTGCTTGGCGGCCAGCGGAGCCCTGTCTACCCGCAGGGCAAGGTGCTGGAAATCTTCGAAAGGAAATAAGCGAAGCGCCGTCGAAGAATTCCAGTGCCGCTGGCCCCGACTGCTTTTGGAGGGGCTAGACGGGGTGGAGTGGACGCCTACAATCCGGAGGACAGCAACCAGAAAACGTCGTAGACACACAGGACCGGGCACGGCGGAGCTCTGCGACGTCGGGACCGGGCCCAACAGCCGGCCACGAAGTGGACGCCCAAAGGGGTGCGAGCCCTGCGAGCATGCTCTCCCTGGTCCCCCGCCGATCCGCCCAGGCCGATCCCGGCCCGGGCTTGCCGCACGCACCAGGTGAGCACTGCCGGCCCTTGGGCGGGAACGGCGGTCCGCCGCCGGCAACCACCCACCAAAGCCGGCCACCTGCGGCGGACCGCCCGCCCACACAAGGCGAACGGCCCACCCTGCCTATGTGGCGCTGTCGGTCGGGCGGGTGTTGAATCGGCGGAAGTTTACGGCGATTTCGTGGGCGATATCAGCCATCGGTGTTCCCGGCGTAACGGTCTTCTCTTCATCGGCGGAGAACTCCACCGGTTCGCCGTCGTCGTCGTAGTGGTCCGGGCCGTAGTAGAGCTCAGCGGTGGTGAACCTGGATTCCAGGGGGTTCTTCCAGCTGAATGATCCGGGGCCAACCGTGAAGGTTTGGCTGCCTTCGCTCTGAAGGAAAAAGGTGGCGGTGCCTCCGCCGGTTTGTTCGACGTGAAGCTCCAGGCCTTCGGCTTTCATCGCATCCACCAGCTCACGCGCGGGAAACCATTCAATCTCTTCTGTGGCCTGTTGGGTTTCGGGGCTTTCAGTCATGGTTCTGTCTCCTTTACGAATGGGGTGGTGGCCGGGACGGGTATCCCGGCCACCGGTGGGTCTAGCTGGCGAGTAGTTCGCCAGTTCTGCGGCGTCGGAAACCAGTGCTGCCGTGCCTTCTTTCAGGAGCCTGTGGCAGCCTGCCGAGTTCGCGCTGTGCACGCTTCCGGGTACTGCCGCGACGTGCCGGGCAATGGTTTCGGCGTGGTGCGCGGCGTTCAGCGCGCCGGAACGCCACCGGGCTTCGACAACACAGGTGACCCCGGCGAGGGCGGCAATGATGCGGTTCCGCTGCAAAAAGCGGTAACGCGTAGGCGCGCTTCCGGGGGGCTGCTCTGAGACGACCAAACCGTCGGCCCTGATCGCGGCCGCGAGGTCCGCGTTACCTGACGGGTAAACCCGGTCAAGGCCTCCGGCTGCAACCGCGATCGTCGCCGGTCCGGTGCCGGTAAAGCCAGCAAGCGCGCCACGGTGGGCGTGCGCGTCGATGCCGTAGGCCAGGCCGGAGACAATGCAGATTCCACGCTGGGCCAGTCCATGGGCCATCTCACCGGTAACAGCTGCGCCGTAACTGGTGGAATCGCGGGAACCAGTCAACGCGGCCGCGCGCTGTACCGCGGGGATCCCCTGGGTGATGTTCCCGACGTACCAAAGCCCATACGGGGCATCAGGCAGATCATCGAGGCCGATGGGCCAGTGTTCGTCACCGGGGATAAGGAAACCTCCGCCCAGTCGTTCAATGGTGGCAAGATCCCTTTCTGCGTCCACGTCAGGGATCCGCTGCGCCCAGCGGCGCAGCCCTTCGTTCAACTCCACTTCCGTGATGTGGCGGAAGGTGTGGGGCGGTTGCGCCCCGGTTGCTACCCTCAGGGCCGCGTAGGCGCCCAGGGCGTGGACAAGCGCCCGGCCGGTGGAGTCCTGGGAATCGAAAAGGCGAGTCAGGGCGGCGCGTGCAATGCGGTCATTCATGGTTTTGTGTCCTTTGCAGAGGATTGGTGAGGGAGCGGTGTGACCCGGCCAGCTGCTTTCTTTCCTCCCCCGTTGTTTTTTGGCTGCTGGCGAAGCTTGCGGAGCTGTGGCCGACGGAGGCCTGTCTACCCTTGGGCAAGGTGTGGGAAATTCCCGGAGGAAATAAGCGACGCAGGAGCGCCGGAGGGACATTTCCTGCACCGCAGGCCCCGGAGCCTGCGGAGGGGCTAGACGGGGTGGAGCGGACACATAGAATCCGAAGGACAGCAGCCAAAAAACGTCGTAGACACACAGGACCGGGCACGGCGGAGCTCTGCGACGTCGGGACCGGGCCCAACAGCCGGCCACGGAGCGAAGCGGAGTGGACGCCCAAAAGGGTGCGAGCCCCGCGAGCATGCCTCTCCCCTGGCCATCTGGGTTCAGGGTCATTTGGGCTTGGAAGGCGAAAGAGCCGGCACGTGGGTGCCGGCTCTTTCTGTTTTCTCTGCAAAAGAAATTTGTGGGGGCAGCTCGGTTGCTGCCGTGTTTTACAGCTCGTCTAGCCGGTGGTCTTCCATGGGCCAGTCAACGGGTCCGGTGACGGGACCGGCAGTGAGTAAGCGCAGTTCCAGGACGTCTTCGGCCGGGCTTGCGTCGGGGGCAAGGGTGTCTGCCTCGGTCATGCGGAATTCGGCCACGGAGGGGTTCCTGCCTTCGGGTGTTGGACTGCTTTGTCCTTTCACCGTATCGGCTGTTCCTGCGGTTTCACTGGAAAGTGGCTACGCCCGCGGCAGCGTCATCGCGGCCGGCGGAGATGTTCCTATAGTCAAGGAGGCGGTCAGTAAACCGCTCCGCAGTCTGGCTGTCTCACTCCAAGACAACTAGTGGGCACGCTAGCGTCGCCTTGGGAAGGCGCGGAATAGCGCGAAGAACGCGAAAAGCAACCCTAGTAGCCCGATAACCCAAGCCGAAGGCTCCAAGCCAGCAGAACACAGGCTCCCCTCCGATGCTGGGGCTGCAAAGTCAACGCAGGAGCCAGATTGCAGGCCAAACGCCACCACCACGACAAGCAGCGAAACCGTGGCGGCACTCAGCCAAACCCACCGCGGACGCCTTCCTGATTGACTGACCACCTAATCATGGTAAGCAACTCGGATGGGTTTGCCGATTGGTAGGTGGGGCCCGTATCAAAGCAGGCCTCCATTTCCAATAAAGTGGCCGGCTATAAAGAGGTCTCGTCAAAGACGCAGATCCGTGCTGTTCTAGTTAGACAATTCCCGATGAGCAAAGGTGCATCGCATGGACAGCCGTAGCGGTCGATCAATTGTGATTGACCACAAAGACTTTCGAGGCTCCCTGATCGTTATCGCTGGGTTCATAGCGGCGCTCAGCTGGTGGATCGGCATTTCAGGTTACCTAAGTGTAGGAGGACTCATGAGTGGAGGCGGAGGCTTTTTCGTATTCTTGCTAATTCCGCTTCTAGTTACATCGGCCGCCTGCATCATGATCGCTCGATTCGTTCGGTCAAGAAGCGGGCGGGGCCAAGGCCGCCACAACGCTATCCACTAGCCACCGTCGGACCAGGGACAATCCTCAGGCATGCGTTCATGCCGCTTGATGAGCCAAGGCCGGTCTCCGCACCGTTTGGTTGTGGTCCTGTAGATCCTTTTTTAAGGCGTAGTAGAGTTCGCGGGCTACGTAGCGTTTAAGGCTGCGGATCACATCGCCTTTGGAATGCCCTTGTGCACGTTTTCGGTCTCGGTATGCCTGGGACTTGGGGTCTAGTTTTAGTCTGCCCACCGTAATGAGGTAGATGGATCTGTTGGCTTGACGGTTGCCACCTCGATGCAGCCGCATTCGATGGGATTTGCCGGAGGACACTGGTATGGGTGCTACTCCGCAGAGGCGGGCAAACGCAGCTTCACTGGGGAATCTGTCGATGTTCTCGCCGGCCGTGATCAGCAGTTGAGCAGCGGTGACGGGTCCGACTTGGGGAAGTGCCATCATGGTTGGCGCGATTGAGTGCAGCAGCTTGGTGAGGTGCTTTTCGGCCTCGTTGATCTGGGAAGTCAGGTCTGAAATGCGGCGGCCGAGATCGCGCAGGGCATACTTCGCTGCCTGTTCCGGGTCGTCCAGTCGGTTCAGGTCCGGACGAAGGGACCGGGCTCGCGTCGCTTTGGCTTGGAGGGTCTTGGCGTCCAGCCGATCCTTCAGGAATCCTTGTGCTGTAACCAAGATGTCCCGCAGTTGAACAAGCGCAGCCGTGCGAGATTTAATCGCGGAGTCCCGCACGAGATACAGGTGACGTATGGCTTCGACTGTGCCTGTTGTGTCCTTGGCTGGGGAAGAGCATTGACCGGACAGGACTTTGCGGGCCGCTTCCTCCGCGTCTATGGCGTCGTTTTTCCCGGAACGGCTGCGAGTCAGCGCGTGTCCCCTGTTGACCTCGATAACGTCAAACCCTGCGGCG
Organism: Arthrobacter sp. M2012083; assembly: GCF_000281065.1. Classification (GTDB taxonomy): domain Bacteria; phylum Actinomycetota; class Actinomycetes; order Actinomycetales; family Micrococcaceae; genus Arthrobacter. The sequence continues at coordinate 1,831 of NZ_AKKK01000049.1, read as the reverse complement.
AGGAGATGCCGGGTCAGGCCAGCCCCGTATGAGCCAGTGCACTCGACGCCGAAGGCCTTGATGATCCCAAAGCTGGCGGACCAGTCCAGAAGATCCTGGTAACCAGAAAGATTTGTGGGAAAACGACGGTCTCCCAAAAGATGCCCCATGGAATCCAGGGCCGCCGCGTGGTGAAACATCGAGTGGGTGTCCACCCCAATGGTGACTGCCCTGACGGGCAGCGTCGTTGTGAGTATCATGTGCGCTCTTTCCTGTCGACGGAATCTGAGGCGAGCACGGTTGACCGGGCCGGGCGGACAAAGCACTGAAGAGCTAAGCTGCACGTTCCTATCAAGTCACAACTCCGTCCGGCCCGGTCGCCCTAGGTGAGTGGCAGGGAAGCCGAACCGACAAATCTCCGCGTAGACAGCTCGCGCACAAGGTGCGGATCGTCACGAAGCGGGCAAGTCAGGAACTGATTCCCTGCCACGGTCTCATTTTCAGCAGTCAGCTGACTGCTAAGGCTGCGACTCGCGCAGATGCTTCAATTTCAGATGGCAAGGCAGGGAGGCCAGACCGACAGATCTCCCCTAGTACAGATCCTGCGTAAACCAGGATCGTCAGCCAGCGGACAAGTCAGGAACAACCGCCCTGCCAGCTCCCATTCTCCTCAGTGCGGAGCGGGGGAGGCCGCGCGCACCTGGGTAAGATCCCGATGGGTAAGGCCGGACCCTTGGTGTGGGGTCCGGCCTCATCCGGCTAGCGTCCTATCGTGCGGGCATAGGCCTTTTTCGGATCACGCACGCAGTCAGCCATCAAGCCACGGCCGACCAGCTCGGTCATGAGCTCAGCGAACCGGTAACCCTCGACGTCCTCCAACGCGAGCTTGAAGTACCGGCCCGCGAAGCTGGACTTTCCTTTCAGCCATTCCGTCCAGCCGATCACGCTCAGCATCGGGGCGCGTTGTCCTTCCGGGGTGACTTTCATCAGCTCGAAGACAAGTTCCTGGGCCGTGTCCACACGGTTCCAGTCAGGACGGGCAACGAACACACCCAGCATCACGGAGGTGAACTGATCCCGGGCGTTGGTGATGATGTCCGCCATCAAGTAATCCCGGGTGATGGGGTGCTGCAACGCTCCTGCCAGTTCCAGCGCGGCCTCGTGGGTGAGTCCTTTGGGGTTTTCAAGAAGTTCAGCCCATTGCATGCGGCTGGCTTCGGTGTCCTTGGGCCATCCATCGGGCTTGTGCGCGGCGATCATCTCGCGTGCTGCATCCTCGCCGGTGAACGGCTCAGGGGCGGTGAAACCGGTGACGTTGCTCCCCCGGTAGATGAAGGCGGCGTTGCCGGTGCTGTTGGTGATCTCGTCCAGTGACCGCTCGGTGCAGCAAGCGCTGTCGGTGCACAGGTAGTTACTCCACACTTCCGAGGTCACCATCCATGCGTCTCTCAGGGGCATCCGCGCTGTCTCCAACTCGGTGCGCAACGCCTGAACGTGCTCGGAGAACGGGCGGGATTCGGCCGTGGTGTTCTCGTCGGTGTAGATGACCAAAAGGGTCCCGGTTGCCGCTTCGTCGGCTGTCGCGTAGCTGACGACGGTTTGGGCGAACGCCTTGGGTTCGAAGCAGAGCGGGGCATCAAGTCGCAGCGTGGCGCCAAGTGCGTTGCCCTGCATCGTGATCAGGACGAAGGATTCCTTGGGGGTCTCGCCCAGCATGTGGGGGACGTAGGCCAGGATGTCGGCCGGGGTGCTGATGTTGATGGGATCGTTCATGGTTTTGTGTCCTTTGCAGAGGATTGGTGAGGGAGCGGTGTGACCCGGCCAGCTGCTTTCTTTCCTCCCCCGTTGTTTT
>NZ_AKKK01000048.1 GCF_000281065.1 Arthrobacter sp. M2012083 | reverse complement strand
CGGCGGCGCGCCCACCCGCCACCACCGCACCCGCTTGCCTCTCCCCAACACGCTCCATGCCCTAACACTGGCAGCAGGCACCGACAATTTAGCGTCAGTGATTCACAAGGAGAGCGCCAAATGACCTTTTTTGCGCCCTTTTGCCCCGCTCGGCGAGGGAGTCACTCGGAGGTGGCCTTCCGACGGGAAACCAGCACAGGACTGTGGGCGTGGTGTAGCACGGCGTGAGCCGTGGAACCTATGGTGCCCTTGATAAGTCCATGTCCTTTGGTGCCCACAACCGTAATACGAGCCCCTTGTGAGGCTTTGACCACTGCCCGGGAGAATGAAGCATCCACCAGCAGCTCACCGGCCACCGCGATCCCGGGTGCTTTGTGGCGGGCCCGGCTCATCACGGAATCGAGCATGGCTTCAGCGTCCGGGTAGGCTTCCACGGGCTCGCGCAACCGTCGATACCCCTCCGGTTCGTGCAATACGTGGACAATCATGAGGTCGGCACCCGTTGCCGCCGCGAAAAGACACGCGTCGTCAAGGGCTGCCTGCGAGCCGGAGTCGTCCACTGCAAGCAGGACAGGACCCTCCGGGTGGTCATCTGCGCGGATCACTGCCACCGGACACTCCGCGGTTGCTGCCATCTCCAAGCTCACCGACCCAACCAGCAAGCCCACGAACCCACCAAGTCCCCGGCTTCCGAGTACCAACATCTCTGCACCCGCCGAAACATGGGCCAAGTGATCGCGTGGCATCCCGTGCAGCAAAGTGGATTGGACGTCCAGCTCGGGGACGGTCTCCCTGGCGAGCGCCATCCCCTCTTCGAGAACTTTTTGAGCCGCCCTTTCCAGACCGCTATCGGCAACGCCAGGAACGGGACCCCTGTTATGGGACAGCAGGACCCACAAGGAACAGTGCACAACGTGGAGCGAACAGTCCCGCAGGATTGCGTGCTTGGCAGCCCATTGCACGGCGCGGTGTGATTCTTCGGATCCGTCATAGCCAACCACGATCGTCTTCGATGCACGCTCGTTCGTCATGGCCAGAGCCTACGCTGCCACCGATAGCGGCACCAGAGCGTAACGCCCGCCCCTGCAGCGCTGTACGCTGCTAGGCTCCGAATGCCGACACTTCAGGAGGAACACGTGGGCTTTGCCATTGAACTCAGGAACCAGAACGCCGAGGACTGGGACGCCGCCGTCAATCATCCGTTCGTGGACCAACTGCTGGACGGGTCCCTTTCCGATGACGATCTGAGTGGCTACCTCGTACAGGATTACCAGTTCTGCGATGCCTTCACGGCCCTCCTGGGTCAAGCTGTGGCATCGGCACCAACGCTGCCTTCGCGGCTGGTGTTTGCCCGGGTTCTGGGCGCCTTCGCTTCGGACGAGAATACGTACTTCCAGGATTGCTTCAATGAGCTCAAGGTTCCCGAGGCGGATCGAACCGCACCCGTGCTCGGATCTGCCACCCGCGATTTCGACAACCTGATGCGCCGCACCCTCGCTACCCGCTCCTATCCGGAGGTCCTGGCAGTGCTGCTGGTTGCGGAATGGCTTTACGGCGATTGGGCTGCCCGCGCCGGAGACACCAGCGAATGGCCCCTCGATGCGAAGCACGCCGAATGGATCCGCCTCCATAACAACCCCGAATACAACGCATGGGTGACGTGGCTACGCGACGAATTCGACGCCGTCGAACCCGCCGACGCCGTTGCACGTGAGCGCGTAGCCGCCACCTTCGCAGAGGCAGTACGGCTGGAGCGGGCATTCTTCGACGCTGCTCTACCCATACTCGTGTCATGAATATCCTTGAGCTACTAAAAGAAGATCTCCACGCCGCCAAGAACCAGGACCCGGCGGCGACGAGCCTTTTCGAAGTGGCGCTTGCCTACTCAGGGGTTCACGCGCTTTGGAGCCATCGACTGGCCCACGCGATGTGGCAGAGACCGCACCTGCGCGGTCCGGCTCTCAATAAGACGAAGCGGCATCCCACCATCGGCAATCACGTCATGCTCGGCTCCGGGGCCGAAGTTCTAGGTCCCGTAACGGTGGGTGATCACTCAGCAATCGGCGCCAACGCCGTGGTGGTTAGGGACGTCCCGCCTCATTCTGTTGCTGTGGGCCTGCCGGCAGTCTCACGCTCGAAAAATCCCGGCACCATTCTGGACCCACGCGAAGATTTCATCGATCCGGCGCTGCTTACCTAGGAACACATCACCGCTGCCGCACCGTGTAGCTGAGCTCCACCAAACCTTGGTCATAGCTGTTAACGTCCACGAGCTTCAACAGGGCGGGGTCATGTCCGGCCGGGAACACGCCCCTGCCTGAGCCCTGGCCCAGCGGCATCACCACAAGCCGGACTGCGTCCACTTCTCCGGCGGCGAAGAACGCCTGGCCGAGCGACAGGCTTCCCCAGAGAACGATGTCCTTTGCGGACTCCCGTTTGATGCGACGGATGCCCTCGATCGCGTCGCCGGATTCAACGGTCGACGGCGGGAAGTCGCCCCAGGGGGCCTCCTTCAGGTGGCGTGAAAACACGTGGCGTCTCAGGCCATTGAGGGCTGGAGCGATGATCTCGCCCTCGGAGGCGTCCGTAGGCCAGTATTCAGCGAAGTACCTGTACGTATTTGCGCCCAGAACCATTGCTTCCACACTGCCGAGCCATTCGAGTTGGGCACGGTCAAATTCGGCCGTTCCACTATCCAGCAGTTCGTAAGCTTTGAACTCGTTGTTGGTGTCGGCGGCGTATCCGTCGGCGGTAACGAAATCCTGGACGATCAGCTGTCCCATGAGCGACTCCTCGATCCGATGATGGCTCGCAGGAGCCTACGCCGCCATGAATGAGTCGACAACCCCTCGCCGTTCCCTTATCGGTGACGAAACTGCATCTGACAACGATGTCCGGGCGGTTAGGGCTTGTGAATCGACCTGCATAAAGCTCGAAAAATCGTTGACTTGTCCAATGGACTTATCGTAGCTTTTCTCTCGTTGACAACGTTGTCTAAATGGGATGGGCACGCGCGATGAAGGGCGAACGAGGAGAACAATGACGAAATCCACTATGGGCAGGATGCGGGCAGCGACGTCTGCGTTGACGCTGGCGGGCCTGACGCTTTCGGCAATCATGGCCGGCATGGCACCAGCTTCTGCGGCACCGGAAGTGGGAAGTGAGGAGTTTCGACCCGCTTACCACTACACGCCAGCGAAAAACTGGATGAACGACCCCAACGGGATGGTTTTCCATAAGGGTGTTTATCACCTGTTCTATCAACACAATCCCTCCGGCAACACGTGGGGGAACATGTCTTGGGGTCACGCGACGTCGAAGGACTTGGTTCACTGGCAAGAGCAGCCTCTGGCCCTGTCCACCGATGCGCAGGAAGATGTCTTCTCCGGCAGCATTGTGGTTGATAAGGACAACACCACGGGTTTCGGGACGAAGGAAAACCCCGCGCTTGTGGCCATTTATACCAGCGCGTACAAGGAACCCTCACCGCACCGGGGCCTTCAGGCCCAGTCCCTGGCTTACAGCCTGGACGATGGCCAGACGTGGACCAAGTACTCAGGAAATCCTGTGCTGAACCGCAATTCAGCCAACTTCAGGGATCCAAAGGTCTTCTGGTACGACAACCCCTCCGGCGGTGGGTACTGGGTCATGACCGTAGTCGAATCACAGGACCACAAGGTCCTCCTCTACAAGTCCGACAATCTCAAGGACTGGACTGCCCTGAGCGAATTCGGACCCGCCAACGCGACCGGTGGCCAATGGGAATGCCCTGATTTGTTCCCGCTCGCTGTGGATGGGGATAAGAACAATATCAAGTGGGTCATGGTGGTCAACATCAATCCCGGCGGAGTCGCGGGAGGCTCGGCTGGACAGTACTTCGTGGGTAACTTCGACGGCACCACCTTCACCTCCGAGAGCACTAAACCAGTGACCGAGGTACCGGCAGGAACTGTCCTGGCAGGCTTTAACGACGGAACCTACAACGGGTGGACTTTAAACAACGAACCAGGCAACTGGAAGAACGGTCCTTTTGGTGACGCTCCCGCCGCCGGTTCCCTCCCCGGTCAGAGTCCGGTGACCGGGTTCGGCGGAACAGGACTGATCAACTCATTCAACGATGGCGACTGGCCGATGGGTTCCATGCAGTCACCAACCTTCACTCTGACGGACGACTACCTGAACTTCCTGGTCGGTGGTGGCAAGCACCCCCGCGTCTCCGACAAGCTGGACAATACCCCGCCCCCAGGGGAACTGAAGTTTGACGGCTTCGAGGTTCCCGAAGGCGCAACTCTGGCCAGTGCCGGCTGGACCGGCACGGGAGACCTGACCCCCAATTTCCAGCCGGCCACCAGTGGCGGGGACTACTACATTGGCGCTCGGCGAATCAACACGTTCGAAACCGGCGCAGTGCCCGGTGATGACCGTCAAGGCACCCTGACCTCCCCCGGATTCCCCATCACAAAGAACTTCATGTCCATGCTGGTTGGAGGCGGCTACCGTACGGCGGACTCCGGCCAGACCCTGGCCGTCCAGCTACTCGTCAACGGCAACGTGGTCCGCTCCCTGGCAGGCGATAATTCGGGGCTGCTGAACTGGAAGGGCTGGGACGTTTCGGAGTTCGCCGGACAGAACGCGCAGCTGCGGATCGTTGACGAAGCAACCGGCGGATGGGGCCACTTGACCCTTGATCACGTCATGCTCACTGATACTGCCGCTGTTCCCAGGTCCGATGAAGAAACGGTAAACCTGGTCGTCAATGGACAAGTGGTCCGTACCGCCACCGGCAACGACAGTGAAACCTTGGATTGGGCTTCATGGGATGTCAAGGAATTCATCGGTCAGCAGGCACACATCAAGGTTGTAGATAACAACAGATTCGGCTGGGGGCACATACTGGCGGACGAGTTCACGGCCAGCTCCAGCGCAGCGAAGTCCCGGCTGGAGTCCTATGACTGGCTGGACTATGGACGCGACTACTACGCAGCCGTTTCCTTTTCGAACATGCCCGATAACAAGCGGGTCATGCTCGGCTGGATGAACAACTGGGACTACGCCAACAACATACCCACCAGCCCCTGGCGCAGCGCCATGTCACTGCCCCGGGAGGTGCAGTTGACGCAAACACCCGACGGACCACGCCTTGCCCAGAATGTGGTCAAGCAGGTGGACAGGCTTGCGACAAAGCCCAGCTACACGGACAAGCAGGGCGGCGCCATCATGGCCGGAACAACCCCGCTGCCCGCGGCTGCTTCAGGTCAGGTCCAGCGCGTGGACATCACGTTCGCACCGGGCACGGCGAAAAAGTCGGGGATCACCGTACTGGGCGACGGCGATTCCTCCACCGTCATCGGCTACGACTCCACCTCCGGAAAGGTCTTCGTTGACCGCACAAACTCGGGAAACACCACTTTCCACCCGGCCTTCGCCTCCGTTGAGGACGCCCCGGTCACCTTGGACAAAAAGGGCAATGTCACCCTGCGGGTTTATGTAGACCGCTCATCGGTGGAAGTATTCTCCGGCGACGGTCTCCGGACCATTACAGATCAAGTATTTCCCAACGCCGGAGCGGACAAGATGACGCTCTTCGCGGAAGGTGGGACGGCGCAGCTGAAGTCCCTGACCGTGACCCCCATGGAAGGATCAATGTTTCTTCCCGGAAAGAAGTAAAGCGCTCTCCGTAGCAGGTACGGCGGGCCGGCTTTC
>NZ_AKKK01000047.1 GCF_000281065.1 Arthrobacter sp. M2012083 | reverse complement strand
CGCGAACAACGACTTCCAAGGCGCCACCTCCACCATCGCCTTCGCCTTCACCGGCACCCAGCGCACCGAAACCACCAAATAAGCGCAACACCACAAGGAACCGGGAACGTTCCTCCCAGGTCCCCGGGGGCCGGCCTGCTTGCCCTTCAGGCCGGTCCCCGGTCCACTCTCTTGATCCAGTCACACGGCCAACTCCTGAACAAGTCTTGAGGCCATTGCCCACCCGGCCTTGAACCTGGCTGCACAAACTAAACGAATACACGAAAGGAACGTCAGGCATGGGCGCACCGAGCACCATTTCCACTCCCGCCGTCCACGGCCAACGTTCCACCGCGAAATCCACGCAGGACACCAAGACCGCCGCTGTGAAGCAGCCCGCACCGGCCACCGCAACTGCGGCTGACGGCAAGCCCATCCCCCGTCACGTCACCACCACCTCAGGGGCCGAGGATGAAGCCACCGCGTAATCCCGTCTCCAGCGAGTGGGACGTCAGCAGAATTCAATCCCTGGCCGATGAACTTGGTGACCCGAAGCCCGCCATGAGGTTCTTGGCAAAGTACCTCGCGATGCTCCCCCAGCGGGTGGAAAGGATCGTCCACGCATGTGAGGAACAGGACGAGGCCGAGACCACGACAGCCTTGCTCAGCCTCAAGATCAGTTCCGCTATGGTTGGCGCCCTTGAAACAGAGCACCAATGCAGGGCCATCGAATCGATGATCCGGGGAAACCACTTCGACGACGCCACCCAAGCACTCCCTTCCCTGCAACAGACAGCCGACCGCTGCCTGGCGTCACGGTCAAACGTCATCCGGGCAGCCCACGCCTCGTTGAACCGGCATCGCGGATACTTTCATTCTTGAGCAGCCCTTAGGGAACGAGGACCACGCGCATGCAGGGCAGGTGATGATCCAGTCAGTTCAGGCGCTGAGTCAGGTGAACTTCAACGGAGTCACCGTCGTCCTTCCCTATGACCTTGCGGAGAGGAGCAGCTACTGGCAGTTTGTGCGTGCCATCTCCCAACGCCATGAATGCTCCAGTAAACGGGTGACCGTCTACGGTGCCGGCCACTTTGACCAGTCCACGGGTTCCAAAAATTGTGGCTGAGTCGGGTAACTGAACACATGTCCAAGCGTCGCCTGGTCGGACTTTGCCTAGCCTGGCAACGAAGGTGATATTCAGAGGCTGTGGTTCCGCCATCTCCTTTTTCATCCTTGTCATTAAGCCGACGTCCGCGAACAAGAATCAAGGGATAGTTGGGACTGCTTTGTCTGAACTTCCGGGGCGTTGTTTACATGGAGGGGGACCTGCTGCAACTGTGGAGCTAAGGGGATTCGAACCCCTGACCTCTTCGATGCGAACGAAGCGCTCTACCAACTGAGCTATAGCCCCTGGACCAAGCTCAACTGCCCGGCCAGTGTTCCTTAGGCTACAAACTTTCCCTGTGCTTTTCCAACCACGACACGAACGTCTCCGTGCCATACGGCTGCTCGGAGCTCAGGTTGTGTCCGGCGCGAAGAAAATCACCCATCGGTCCGGGCAAAGGCAGCTCAATAATCCTGCCCCTCGAGCCCACTACCGATTTCCAGGACTCTGCCATCTCCCGCATGGTCAGGGTTTCCGGACCCGCAATTGTCACCACATGATGCTCCGCATGCGATTTACCCGGCGATTCGGCCACAGCTGCCTCAAGCAGCGCCGCTGCAACATCTGCCGGCGCGATCGACTGGAACCTGACGGCTTTGAACGCGGGAATAAGCCCTACCCTTGCACCGGCGGCGAAAATCTTTGCCACCAAACCGTGGAACTGCGTTGCCCGGACCACCTCGGTCTGCAATGGGGACTCCGCATATATCCGTTCCTTGGCGGCTTTGGAGGCGTAATAGGAAAAAGAGCTCAGATCACAGTTGATGATGGACAGAGCCACAGCCTTTTGAACACCTGCCAAATGCGCTGCCGCAAGAAGCCTGCCGCCGCCGTCGGCGAACTGCTTTTGGGCTTTGCCGAACTGCCCTTCAAGGCAATCAATAACGACGTCGGCACCCGCCACTGCGGCTGCCAAGCCATCCCCTGAGGTGACGTCGCCCGCAAAGTATGTGGCGCCGTCGTGGTGCTTCGCTGAGCCGACAGGCGGCACATTGCGGCTCAGGACCGAAACCTGGTGGCCCGCTGAAAGGGCGAGTCGGACCAGCTCACCACCTACCTGGCCCGTGCCACCCGCAACGCACAGCGTAATCATGTGTAGTTAGGCGCGGCGACGCTGCAGGACATCGTCCAAGTTGCTCAAAGCACTGTGGCCCTTGGCGGATGCGACTACCACGGCCGCAGCCTCAGCTTGGTCAACATTCTGCTTCAGGACAGGCTTGCCCACGGGCTTTGGGGCCTCGGGGAGATCCAAGGGCTCTGGAGCTGGACGCGGTGCTTTGGCAGCAGCCACGTACGTGGGCTTCGGGACCTCAACCGGCTCCCAGGAAGCACCCCTCGAATCCTTGGTATCCGCAGCAGATTTGTCTCCCGCGGCGATGGCAACTGCCAACGCTGCCTGCCGCAGTTCCACGGCGGACAATCGGGCAGCTTCACGGTTGGTGGCTTCGGCGTCGAAAACCGTGGTCTCCTTCGACTCCGCAGCCGGTTCCTTCGGCAGGTATCGCGCAGGTGTCGGGATGGGTGAGGCCTGAGCAGCACGGCGGGCCCGGCGTTCGCGAAGATCCCGCAGGGCCAGCTTCCGCAACGTTACGACCGCGAGTACCGCACCGATGAGCGACACCAGGGGCAACCAAACAGAACCAATCCCAAGAATTCTGAGGACACCGGAAACCGCAGCTGTCACCAGCAGGGCAAGACCTGCCAAGGCCAGCGTTAGCCGGGCATAACGGATAGTGAACGGAGTGGTGGGTACCTTCGCGAGGGAGGGCTCGGCCGCGCGGGATTCCTGGGGCGACGCCGGTGCTTTGCTGTGCATGGTCTCCATCGGTTTCTCCTGCTGAGGTGCCAAAGTCAGTACCACCCCTGCCTGCGTTTCGTCTGGTTCGTCATCAAAAGCCTCTGCTGGAACACCGGCCGTTTGGACTTGCTGCCGCCTGTTCCGCAGAACGTAGGGCGCCACCCAGACCATCCACAGCGCAACAGTGACCACGAGTATCACTGAGCTGCTGAGAGGGAAGTCCACATTCAAAACCGTAGAAGCAAATCCACGGGTGCGGCGGCATTGCGGCCGGTGTGTCGCCGGCGAGTCCGCAAATGATTGGAGATACGGGCAAAAAGGCCCATGACCTGCCCGTTTATCCTCTGAGCCACCGGCGCAGAAGTCCCTCAGGAACTTCATCGGAGGTCAGTGCAAAAGAGCGGTGGTCAGCCCATTCGCCGTTGATGTGCAGGTAGCGTTCCCTATAACCCTCGTCGCGGAATCCGAGCTTCTCCACCACCCGCAAACTCGCGGAGTTCTCCGGGCGGATGTTGATTTCCATGCGGTGCAGTCCCAGCACCTTGAAGCAGTGGTCTGTGGCCATCGCGACCGCTGTTGGAGCAATGCCGTGCCCGGCGCGGTCCTTATCAACCCAATATCCGAGGGTTGCCATCATGGCGGACCCCCAAACGATGGATGAAACCGTCAGTTGCCCGACGATTCCCGGCTCACCAAAGCCATCGGTTCGCTCGGCAATGAGGAAAGGCAGAGCGGTGGACTGACGGGCTTGTTCATTCAAGGAACGCACCATTTGGCGGTAGCTTGGGAGGCGCCCACCCGGTGCCGGGTTGGACGCCTCCCATGGCGCGAGCCACTCGCTGTTCCGCGAACGGACTTCGGACCATTCCCGCTTGTCGCGGTAACGGATAGGCCGAAGCACCAGGTCTCCGCTTTCCAGCGTCACCGGCCAGATCGCAGAGCCGTACATCATGAGTTTATTTATTTGGGAAGAGCGGCTGTGAAGTTGGGCAGCCACTCGCGAAGCTCAGGACCGAGGTCTTCACGCTCGCAGGCAAGCTCGATGCAGGCCTTGAGGTAGCTGAGCTTGTCACCGGTATCGTAGCGACGGCCGCGGAAGACAACGCCATAGACGCCATAGCCTTCGCCCTCGCCGGCAGCGAGCACCTCGAGGGCGTCTGTCAGCTGGATCTCTCCACCGCGTCCAGGCGCAGTCTTCTCCAGGACATCGAACACAGCCGGGTGGAGGACGTAGCGCCCGATGACCGCAAGGTTGGACGGGGCCTCTTCCGGAGAAGGCTTCTCGACGAGCTGCTTGATGCGTACGTAGCCGTCTTCGCCGCTGTCCTCAACATCAGCGCAACCATAGGCGCTGATTTTCGAAGGCTCCACCTCAATGAGGGCAACCACGGAGCCGCCGGTCTTCTGCTGGACCGCGATCATTTCGCTCAGCAGGTCCTCGCGGGCATCGATCAGGTCATCGCCCAGCAGAACGGCAAAGGGCTCGTAGCCAACATGCTGCTTTGCACGAAGGACTGCGTGGCCCAGGCCATTCGGGTCGCCCTGACGGACGTAGTGAATGTCGCCGAGGTTGGTGGCGGATTGAATGGCCTCCAGCTTGGCGGTGTCGCCCTTTTCAGCCAGGGTGGCTTCAAGAGCCGGCACACGGTCAAAATGGTCTTCCAGTGCGCGCTTGCTGCGCCCTGTGATCATCAGGACGTCGTGCAGGCCCACCTTGACCGCTTCTTCGACCACATACTGGATGGCAGGCTTGTCCACCACAGGCAGCATTTCCTTCGGCATCGCCTTGGTGGCAGGAAGGAACCGGGTGCCAAGGCCCGCGGCGGGGATGACGGCCTTACGGACAGCGTTGTTTTCTAGAGTCACCGGACTAATGTAACGGAAGGAACACATCATCGGCTAAACCCCTCGCCGCGCCGGGACGCACATTTCGTCCTGGTAGCGGACAGTCCCTGCTCTTCAACGAGCAGGGAGAACCTCAGATCGGATACAGATGGCATCCAAGGAAGACATCCGAAGAAGTCGGCGGCTACACAGGAGGACCCTCACTCCGGAGCACATAGCAACAGCAGGCGAGTCGCTCGCGCGGCACGGGACAGCCTGGGCAGCGGAGGTCTCCCCCGACGGCGCCGCCACCTTCGCCGTATACCTCGGCGTAGCCTTCGAGCCGCCCACCACCCCCCTCATCGAGTCACTGCATGAGGCCGGACACCAAGTGCTGCTGCCTGTTTGCGAGCCTGAGCGGTTGATGAGTTGGGTGTATTGGACACCTTCCACGACCTTTGTCAGGTCCGCCTATGCACCTATAGATGAACCTGAGGGTGAACGCCTGGAAAGCTCGGTGGTTGCCAAAGCTGCCGGCATCTTCATGCCCGCCACGGCAGTGGACCGGGACGGAAACCGCATTGGCCAGGGCGGCGGTTATTACGACCGGCTTCTCCAAGGCCTCGAAGCGGCCGGTCAGCGGCCGCCCACCATCGCAGTGGTGTACGACGACGATTTGTTGCCTTCAGGCTCGATTCCCGCCGAGGCGTTTGATCGCCCGGTGCGTCAGGTGCTGACCCCGTCGGGTGTCGTCCAACTCCACGGCGGACCGGAACCCGGCTGACCGCTCCTGTCCTTGCTAGTGAGGTCCGGCACATCCGCTGGTACACCCCGCAGGGACCGATGATAGAATTAGCACTCAGGCCCTGCGACTGCTAAGGCGGAGATTCTCCGCCGGTGTTGCACAGGACCTGAACTTTGTCCTGAAGGAGGAACTCAGTGCCCACATACGCATACGCCTGCAAAGACTGTGACCATGCCTTTGACATCGTCCAGTCCTTTTCTGACAGCTCCTTGACGGAGTGCCCCGAATGCAAGGGCGCGCTTCGCAAGAAGTTCAACAGCGTCGGCGTCGTCTTCAAGGGCTCCGGGTTCTACCGGACTGATTCCCGCGATGCCAAGGGCAGCACGGTTTCGGCTGCACCGGCGGCACCTGCGGCCCCTGCAGCAGCACCGGCAAACGCAACTGCAGCCAGCTAAGAGGTTTTCCACATAAGGCATCGGACCGCTGTTTGCGGTCCGGCGCTGCTGGCTAACGTGGCGGGATGCCATCTACCTCCCGCAGAGCCCTCCTTGCCCGCGCCGAGCTTTCAGCAGCAGCCGCCGATGAATGGCCGACGCTGAACCGCTCCCCTGCCCGGCCACCCCGTTCCCGAGCCAGAAACACATCACGCTTCAGCCGCCATGGTCCAAGAAATCATCTTGGTAAGCGCGGGCAGCGGATCGGATTTGGCCATTGGGTTTCACGCAACCGCCGGTTAGCCGTTGCGCTCCTGTTGTGCGTGGCTGCCGGTATCGCAGTCCAGCAACTTACTCCTACGTCGGAGCAGCGGGTGAGCATCGTGGTAGCAGCCCGCGACCTGCCAACGGGTAGCAGCCTCTCGGAATCTGATTTCACCAATGTTGGAGTGCCATCCGATCTGGCAATTAACGGATCCGTGGATAGTGTCGGCACCCTTGTTGGCCGTCAGCTTGCCTCCCCCCTCCGCAAAGGGCAGATACCCACAGAGGCTAGCCTGCTTGGTCCTGGACTCCTGACGGGCGCACCCGCGGGCTCGGTAGCGGTCCCCGTCCGAATGGCTGATCCCTCATCCATCCAGCTCCTCTCCCCCGGCCAGCTGATAACAGTGGTCCTTACTGCGGCGGGCTCCTATGACGAGTCCCGGCAAAGCCAGGTTCTTGCGGGCGCGGTGCCGGTTCTCTGGACATCGGCCCAAGGTGGTAAGCCCGGGGAATGGTTAGGGACAGGCGACACCGATGGCTTGGTGGTGGTTGCAGCTGATCCCCAACAAGCAGAAAAGCTTGCCGGCGCATCAACGCAAGGCAAGCTTTTCTTCGTTTTGGTCAGCCCCTAGTGGCCGGGTGGAGCTCAGCCCCAGTGCGGGGGCTTCTGCTCCTTCAGCCACTGCTCATGGTCGTAGCCGGAGTCATCGCCCCAGCGCCGGGGATCATCCTCTGCAGCCTTTGTAGGAAGAATTCCGTTTGAGGCTGTCTTAGCTGCCGTGGCCCTGGCATCCGCAGCTTCTTCAGTGGCATTGTTGACCGTTTCGCCGGAGTCCTGCGTGGCGCGGTCTTCTGCGCCTGTTTCCTGATCCATCAGTGGTGCTTCTTTCCCGTTCTCCGCAGAGTCTTTGGTCTCGGCCACGCCATGTTCCTCACGAACAGCGGCCTGGGCTTCGCCGTCTGCAAGGCTGGCGGAACCCGGTTCCGCCGTTGGTTGCTCATGGCCCGGATTCAATTGTTCACCATCCGAATGCAGGAAGCCATGGTGGGCCAATGCCGATTGGGCGATGTGGTTCTCGAGCCCAAGGTACGAACCAATCCGGTCCGCGCAGGACGAAGGATCCGTGAATACTTCAATGGTCCAAAGCGACATGTAGCGCCAGCCCATGCGCTCCAGCAATTGTGGCCGCAAACGGCTCCGTTCACGGACGCTCATACGCCGGTACCGTTCAGTGCCATCCGATTCGATTGCCACAGGGGTGGGGATTTCCGCACCCTCGCGGCCAATGGTGTGGACGGGGTCCGCCGCCGCCGCGATATCCAGCACGCCATCGTAAAGATGCCAGACCCTGGCTCCACGTGCACGCAAGCGTTCACCAAGATCGGCCACCAACGGATCCTCACCCAGCGCCTGTTCACTGGCCACAGCGCGGGAGGCAGGTGTTCCGAGGTTACTGTTGCCGGAGAGTTCACGGTCCAGCAGTTCATAGAAGTCCACTGCACCATGGGCCAGGCGATCAAGGTCGAGATCCTCGGGCCGGAAGCACGTCAGGACGTGCATGGAGCGTCGAGCCCGCGTCATCGCCAGGGCGAAGCGGTTTCGCCCGCCTTCGGTGGACAACGGGCCGAAGGAATGGAGCGCACGGCCGTGTGGTGTGCGGCCATAGCCAAGCGAGAAGATCACGTGGTCACGCACCAGCCCCTGGGCGCGCTCAAGGTCCACCACCCGGAAGGACTCGGGACCCGCTCCGAAGAAGCTGGACATGAGTGGGTGGTTAGGCAATTGGAGCCTGATGGCCTCACCGATCCTGGCAGCATGGCGCAAGCTTGCGGTCACCACTGCCAAGGAAGTACGGGGCCGGAGCCTGGCGTGTTCGAAGACAAGATCCACCACGCGGTTCACTTCTGCGGTGACGGACTCAACGCCCTCGTGGTCCGCTCCAGGCAGCCCGGTGCCGTCGGGTATGTACTCCACGTGAATCGATCGATCCAGGCCAGTGACCGAATTGCCGTCCGGCAGGCGTCGCAGGCCGCCGTCGTAGTAATTCTTGCTTAACTGAAGGATCAAGTCCTCGTCCACCGCGCGGTAGACCCAGTTCAATTGCCAGGTAGGCAGGACCCGGGCCAACGCCTTGAAAGCACTGTCCACGTTTTCGTGGCTGGCAACCCCCGCAACCGGAGGTTCCACGGCCACGCTGAAAGTACGCGCATTGGCGATTTTCGCGTCACCGAAGGCAACGACCTGACGGGCCCGGGCGATCGCGGGAAGAACCGCCTGCAGAGAGGTGGACTCGGCGTCAATGATCACCACGGCGTCGAACTTTTGCTCGGCCGGCAGAACGCCCGTCAGCAAATAAGGGCTGACGGACCACACAGGAACCAACAACGGCACAAGATCCGGCGCTTGGGCGCTCAAGGCGGGCAACGTCACCCGGCCATCCTTCAGCAGGGCACGGAGCAGCTCTGCCTGCCGCGGGTGCTCAAGAAGGCCCTGACGCCATTTCCGGGCCAGCTGCCAACGAAGGCGGGCGGCACCACTGGCGATGTGTGCTTGGTCGGCCAAGCGATACTCAGCTTCGAGGCGCCGCAACGAATCACCGTCGGACATGGCGAGGTAATCATCACCACTGATCATGGCTTCCAAGGCGGACTGCCACCAGGCAAGGTCCAGTTCGGCCGCTACAGATGACGCCGGCACTTCCCGGGCAGCAAGGTCCGCAAGCAGCTCGCCGAGTCCATGCTCCCGCATTTCCTCAATGAGGAGTGTTCGTTCAGGGAGGGTTTCCAGTGTGGCTGTATCCGCGACGAGTCGCTCGAGGCGTTCCATCAGTTGCAGATACGGTGTCTCGTGCAACGAACCGCCATCGGAGGTGTGCTTGAGCGCGTCGCCAAGGCGGCGCAGCTCGGCATCGAGTTCGCGGTAGAGGGCTCCGAGATCGGCCAGGCCGGATGGCACGGCCGGGTGTCTTTGGGTTGTGGCGTAGCCTGCCCACAGGGCGCGCTGCTCCTGGACGAGGACCAGGGAGCTGTGGAGGTCTGCGATGTGGACGCCCGGGCGTACGTACTCCTTGGCGACCCTGCGCAGGCGGGAACGCTGCATGGAAGGCATCTCAAGGTTGCGCTCACGGCGCCACGCGGAGCTGGCGGTGGCGGAGATGAGGTCGTGCACCGGACGGTCGAAGATGTCCGGAGTGAACTTATCCAAGCTCTCGCGGACGGCGATCAGCAGTTCAAGCTGGGCACCCCACTCGGTAAAGGTTTCGCCCAGGCGAATCTCGGCGTGATCGGAAACCTGCTTCATGCGATCCCGCAGGACGGGGAGCTTCTCCTCGGCCAAACGGGCGAGCTGCTGGGCTTCCTCTGTCTCCTTGCGGGTGACCAAACGGGCACCATACCAAGGGCTGGACGTGGAGGCCCTGCTGAAGCTACCAAGTTCGGCAGCACGACGAAGGCGTCCCGCGAGCTCTTCACGGTCCTTGATGTTGTCCAGGACGCTTCGCTTCAAGCGCACAGTAGTGGAGGGGGCCGGGTGGATGGACGTCAGCTCGGCGAGTGATTGCATTGCCTGATAGGGTGAGCAACCCCAGCGCTCACGGACGTTGTGCAGCGAGGCAACATGGTCCATCAGGGCATGACGGTGGCCAATCAGTGTCTGGTGAAGGTTGCCAAGCTGTGGTTCAAGCGCTTTCTCATTGCGCATGATTGCCCTGACCAACTGGCCCTTGAGTTGTTGCGGAGTGGTCCCGTTGCCAGGCTTGAAGAGCATCGACTCGAGGCCCAGCGATTCAAGGTGGGCGGATAGACCCGCGAGGCTGGCTTGCCTGTCTCCCACCACCAACACGGACTTGCCTTCGCTGACCAACGCACCGATGGCGTTAATTGCCGTCTGCGTCTGCCCACTTCCAGGAGGAGTGGAGACAACCAGGGAGTCTCCCGCACGAACGGCGTCCACCACGTACTGCTGGTCCGTATCGGCGTCGAGCAAGAGAAGTTCGTCGGCCGGATCCCGAAGATCCAAGCTGGGGAACCTGCCCGCTTTAATGGGTTCCGGCTCAATGTCGCCGCCATTGGCCGCAGTCGAGAGGGCCGCAACCGTAGGGTTGTTCATATTGATCCAGGGATCATCCAGGTTGCCCGAAAGGTCAGCCAGAGTAGTGACCAGCAGGTTGAACTCCACCTCAGCGCCGTGGATCGGCTGAATGAGCGTGGACAACCGGTCCAGAACCGGCTGGGGGTCCAATCGGGCCGTGTTGTATGCCATGCGCGCCACAGCGTTGACGTCGAAGACGATGCCATGGACTGTCTTCAAGTGACGCACCAACGCGGGGTTCATGCGTGCTTGTTCAGTGAGTTGAAGTTCGAAGTCGTCTTCGCCCGGCCTGACTGTGAGGACGATGGACGTAAGCATTACAGGCGCGGAGACGCGCTGCGGCTTGCCACCAACGGCCGAGGTCCACACGACGGTCCCGGCGGACAAGTAACCGGCCTCGATGCCGCGGTCGTTGCTGAGCTCAAAGATCTTGGACCGGATGTTGCGGGCCGCCCTGGCCGCCACCAAGTACTGTTGGCGATCCCTGATGAGCGTAGACAGCCGTGTTCTGCGGCCGGCGAGCAATTGCGCCAACCCGGAAGGGTGCGCATTGCTGAGATCGATCGCGCCTTCAGGCGTCTTGACGAAGCGCAGCATCGTATCTGCCCCGGTAACGGGTTTGAGACCAGACAGCCATTTGCGGAGCTCTTCGGAGCCCTCTTCCTGGCCTAGACCTACTGACACGACTTCTGCCTTCTTTTCTGTACTAGCTTTAGACGCCTTGGACCATACCGGCATACTTTCGAGGGTAGCGGGAATCCGCGGTCAGCCCGCTCCGCAACGCTGTTCCAACGTGAAATTCGCCGTCATTTCACAGCTGGCAGCATTCTTGGGGCAAAGACGTATCCCGAATGACGAAGCCCGGTTCAAGCACAGTGGCCGGCCTCCCAGAGGAAGCCGGCCACTTGGAATGCTATTCCCACTCGATGGTTCCCGGTGGCTTGCTGGTGACGTCCAGTACCACGCGGTTAACGCCGTCCACCTCGTTGGTGATCCTGTTGGAGATACGGGCAAGCAGGTCATACGGCAAGCGCGACCAGTCTGCCGTCATGGCGTCTTCGGAAGACACCGGACGCAGCACGATCGGGTGGCCATAGGTACGGCCGTCGCCCTGGACTCCAACACTGCGGACATCAGCAAGGAGGACCACCGGCATCTGCCACACGTCATTGTCCAAGCCAGCAGCTGTCAGCTCGGCGCGGGCAATGGCATCAGCCTTGCGCAGCAGGTCCAGGCGTTCCTTGGTTACTTCACCCACGATGCGGATTCCCAAGCCGGGACCGGGGAAGGGCTGGCGGCCGACGATTTCCTGCGGGAGGCCAAGTTGGGCACCAACGGCACGGACTTCGTCCTTGAACAGGGCCCGCAGTGGCTCGACGAGCTCAAACTGCAGGTCCTCCGGAAGCCCGCCAACGTTGTGGTGGCTCTTGATGTTGGCAGCACCCTCGCCACCGCCGGATTCGACGACGTCCGGATACAGCGTGCCTTGAACGAGGAACTTGATCTTTTCACCCTCGGCAGCGGCCTGGGCAATGATGGCCCGTTCCGCTTCCTCGAAGGCGCGAATGAACTCCCGGCCAATGATCTTGCGCTTGGTCTCGGGATCACTGACACCGGCCAATGCTGACTGGAAGCGCTCCTGCTCATTGGCAACGTACAGGTTGACACCCGTTGCTGCCACGAAGTCGCGTTCAACCTGCTCTGCTTCGCCTTCACGCAGCAGGCCGTGGTCAACGAACACACAGGTCAACTGGTCGCCGACAGCGCGCTGGACGAGAGCGGCAGCCACTGCAGAGTCGACACCACCGGAAAGGCCACAGATGACCTTCGAGTCGCCGATCTGCTGGCGGATACGGTCCACCTGCTCTTCGAGGATGTTGCCCGTGGTCCAGTTGGGGCTCAGGCCCGCGCCCTTGAACAGGAAGTTCTCCAGGACGTGCTGCCCAAGGACGGAGTGCTTCACTTCAGGGTGCCACTGCACACCGTAAAGGCGCTTCTCATCGTTGGCGAAGGCAGCCACTGGGGCTCCTGCCGTAGTTGCCAGCACCTCGAAGCCCTCGGGAGCTTCGTGAACGGAGTCGCCGTGGCTCATCCATGTGTTCTGGGACGACGGGACGCCGTCGAGGATGGAGCGTGCGTCACCCACCAGGAGCGCTTCGGTGGCACCGTACTCCCGCAAACCGGTTTGGGCCACCTTGCCGCCCAAGGCATTCGCCATGGCCTGGAATCCGTAGCAGATGCCGAAAACGGGAACGCCGGCCTCGAAGAGGTCAGCACCCACGAACGGGGCGCCCTCGGCGTAGACGCTGGAGGGCCCTCCGGAGAGGATGATGGCTGCCGGGTTCTTGGCCAGAAGCTGCTCGGTGGTGAAGGTATGCGGAACGATTTCCGAATACACATTCGCTTCGCGGACGCGGCGGGCAATCAGCTGCGCGTACTGGGCACCGTAGTCAACAACCAGCACCGGCTTCTGGGAAGTTTGGGGTGCGGTGGGAGTAGTCACCAGACAAGACTACTTTGCCGGGCCGCCCCGGTGCACGTTGGCAAGGGCGGCCAAAGCCCAAAACAGGCCCTGCCGTTAGGCATCTCACACCGGGACGCCGTGAAGTCCTAGTAGCGCTTGGACGCCTGCGGGTTGGCTGCGAGTTCCGCTTCTACCTGCGCGTGGAACTTCTTCTCCACGATGAAGGACAGCAGCGGGATGACTCCGCCCAGCGCCAAAAGGACCATCTTGGAGAAAGGCCAGCGCATGAGGGACCACAGGCGGAAGTTCGAAACCAGATACACCACGTACATCCAACCGTGCACGATCAGCACGGAGGTGGAGATGTTGAAGCCCCCAATAACGCCCTTGGGTTCGGATTCAGCGAAGCCAAAGCCAAACGGCTGGCCGGTAACTGCATTGGTGCCGCCCGCGAAGAGCGAGACACCAAAGCCGTAGCGGGCAATCAACTCGGCGCACAGCAGGAGCAGCATGGCACCTGTGAGGTAAGCCATGACTTTGTAAAACTTCAACGCCGAACGGATTTGTGCCTCCGTGCCGCCGAAGCGACGCTTCTTGGGCTTGGGTCCGGATTGCTCGGGCTGGATAGCCGGTTTTGGCTCAATCATTGCTGCACCTTTTGTTCTGGCTCTGGGCTTGTAGGTTCTGTGGTCGCCTCTGGATGGCCCACTTCGTCGTCGAAGTCGTCATCCTCGTCTTCATCCTCTTCGAGGTCTCGCCGGTAGTCGTCCTTCACAAGACGCCACCAAATGAAGATCGAGAATCCGGCAAAGACAACCCATTCCACGGCATAGAAGAGGTTCAGCCAGTTGACTTGCTCTGCAGGGGGCTGCGGCGGGATATTAAGTGCTTTGACGTCACCGTCAAGGGGAATGCTCGCTCCGCCTGAGACCTCGGATGTCGCGGCGACGAAACCCTGATAGCTGGAGACTTCCCACTTGTTGATCAGCTCCGCCGTTGAGACTGCAGACGCCCGGCCTGGACCGGCGTCGACGTTTGGAAGCGGCGCTTCGGACGGGATGAGGCGACCGGTCAAGGTGATGGTTCCCGACGGCGGCGGGCCGGCTTGGGCGGCGTCCGCCACCCAGCCGCGGGCCACCGGGATCCACGTCTGGGGAGAAGCACCCGCGCCCTTCAGCGTGGGAGCGTTGTTGACGGCAAAGGCTGAGACGATCCAGTAGCCCTTTTGGTTGTTGTAAAGGCGGCCTTCAACGAGGACCTGCTTGCCAGGATCGTACGTTCCCGAGGCGGTGACCATCTGGTCCGAGACCGAACCGGGGAAGAACTGGCCCGGCTGGAGGACGTCCACCAGCGGTTTCACTTCTTCGATGCTGGACGGCGCGGGGGGCTCGTGCTGGGCAGACCGGCTGAGCTGCCATTGGCTGAGCAGCACAAATACCCCGGACAACAGAAGCGCAAAGACCAGTCCTGCGATCCAGCGGGGTTTCAACGCGGTTTTCAACACCCCTTAACCGTACTTCGTCCGGCTGTAGAACAACGAAACGAGGTGAGCTGAAGCGGGGACCCTGCTGCCCCACCCTTTAGTGGTCGAAGAACACCAGGCTGGAGTTGATGAGTTCGGCGATGACCTCAGTGTCGTGTGCCCGGCGCAGGGATTCACGGAATGACTCCTTGGAGAGGGAACGCGCCAATGTGGCAAGAACCTCCAGGTGGTCGGAGAAGGAACTGGCCGGCGTAGCGATAAGCAGGATCAGGGTTGCCGGACCGTCAGTGGCACCAAAGTCCAAGGCATGCCCAAACTTGGTCACGCCAACCGCAATGGAGATCCTGTCCACAAATTCGCTACGCGCATGTGGCAATCCGATGCCACCCGGAAGCCCGGTGGCAAGCTGGTGCTCACGCGAATGCACTTGCTCGAGGAAGCCTTCAAGATTGGAGATCCTGCCTGCTGCGTGGAGCCTGTGAGCCAGTTGTGCTGCGGCATCGATCTTGTCCTGGGCAACAAGTTCAAGGATGACCGTATCCGGGGTGGTCAGTTCCGCGTCGTAACGGTCAAGTGGTTCAGCCAAGTTGTGTTCCCTCCATGTGGCCTCCCGGCCTCAATTCCTTGAGCTGGTCAGCGAAGGGGAACGATGTCATCCACTCCCATGCGCGCGGCATCGGCCGATTCGTCATCGGGTTGCTGCTGACTAAGTCGTTCAGCTTCCACGCGCGCCAGGTAGTGCTTGATTTCGCTCTCGCGCTGGGTCTCGCTCCAGCCAAGGATTTCTCCCATCAGCTTAGCTACTACGGGCGCAGCAGACACACCCCGGTCCCACGCTTCGATGGAGATCCGGGTCCGGCGGGTCAGAACGTCGTCAACGTGGCGTGCGCCCTCGTGGGTTGTTGCATAGACAACTTCGGCAGCCAAGTAGTCATCCGCTCCCGGAAGAGGCTCTCCCAGTTCCGGCCGTCCCGCTATGATTTCGAGGACTTCAGGCGTCATGGATCCGAAACGGTTGAGCAGGTGCTCCACGCGTGCCACGTGTACACCGGCCTGCTCGGCGGACTTGCCGCGCCGGTTCCACGCCGCTTTGAATCCCTCGGCGCCCAGGAGCGGAATTGTTTCAGTGCAGCTGGAGGGAACACGTTCGTCCATGGCCCTGGTTGCCTCGTCCACGGCGTCCTTGGCCATGACACGGTACGTTGTGTACTTGCCGCCGGCCACCACCACGAGTCCGGGCACAGGGTGCGCCACCACATGCTCCCGCGACAACTTTGCAGTGGAGTCGTTGTCACCAGCGAGCAGGGGGCGGAGGCCTGCGTACACGCCTTCCACGTCCTCGCGGGTGAGGGGACGCTTGAGAACCTTGTTGACATGTTCCAGCACGTAATCGATGTCCTTGCTGGAAGCTGCCGGGTGTGCCTTGTCCAACGTCCAATCGGTATCTGTTGTACCGATGATCCAGTGCCTGCCCCAGGGGATCACGAAGAGCACAGATTTTTCGGTGCGGAGGATCAGCCCGACCGTGGACTGGAAGCGGTCGCGCGGCACCACAAGGTGGATGCCCTTGGAGGCCCGCACTTTGAGTTGGCCGCGGTCCGTCACCATCGCCTGGGTTTCATCGGTCCATACGCCGGTAGCGTTGACCACCTGCTTCGCCCTGACCTCGAAGACTGTGCCATCCTCTTGGTTTTCCACCTTGGCACCGACCACGCGTTCCCCCTCGCGGAGGAAATCAACCACGCGGACGCGGTTCGCTGCGTGGGCGCCATAGTGCGCCGCAGTCCGTACAAGGTTGATCACCAGACGGGCATCATCCACCTGGGCGTCGTAGTAGCGGATGGATCCAACAAAGGCATCTTCTTTGAGGCTCGGAGCTGCACGCAGGGTTCCACGCCGGAAGAGGTGCTTATGCATCGGGACGCCTCGGCTGTGGCCGGACGTCAGACCCAAGGTGTCGTAGAGCATGATGCCTGCGCCGACGTACGGGCGCTCCCAGATACGGCGCGTCAGCGGGTAGAGGAAGGGGACGGGGCGCACCAAGTGCGGCGCGATCTGCTGGATCAGCAGCCCCCTTTCCTGAAGGGCTTCCTGGACGAGGCCAAAATCCAGCATCTCCAAGTACCGCAGTCCGCCATGGATGAGCTTGGACGATCGGGAGGAGGTTCCGGACGCCCAATCCCGCGCCTCGACGATGCCTACCGTGAGGCCACGAGTCACTGCGTCCAAGGCTGCACCGGCTCCTACTACACCGCCGCCAACAATCAGGATGTCGAGCTCTTTGCCCGGCTGGGCAGTGGCTTTCAGGACTTCGATAGACGCGGCACGGGATTCCGGGCTCAGTGCTCCCGGGGAATTCACCTGCGCACCGCCTGCGACACTGCTCATCGGACCCCTCCTCAAACGCAACAGCTGGTAGTCCCCTACCCTACTTGTTGCTCGCCGCCTTGGGCAGGGCACGGGGTGCAGACGCGAGAGGAAGAACCCGCCCCCACGAAGAAGGCCCTGCTTGGCTCCGATAGGAATCGGAGCCAAGCAGGGCCTTCAGCGACTGGTTTCAGTTGCCTGCGTAAGGCGAAACCACGACGTCGACGCGCTGGAACTCTTTGAGGTCCGAGTAGCCGGTGGTCGCCATGGAGCGGCGCAGGGCTCCAATAAGGTTGGACGTTCCGTTGGTGTGGTGGCCGGGTCCGAAGAGGACCTCTTCCAGCGGACCAACCGTTCCGACGTTGACGCGATCGCCGCGGGGAGATTCAAGGTGGTGCGCTTCGGGACCCCAGTGCCAGCCCCGGCCCGGTGCCTCTTCGGCACGTGCCAGTGCACTGCCAAGCATGACGGCGTCGGCACCCATGGCAATGGCCTTGACGATGTCTCCGGAGCTGCCCATGCCGCCGTCGGCAATGACATGGACATAACGGCCACCGGACTCATCCATGTAATCGCGGCGGGCGGCAGCGACGTCGGAAATAGCTGAAGCCATGGGTGAGTGGATACCGAGGGCGCGACGCGTGGTGGTGGTGGCACCGCCGCCGAAACCGACCAGGACGCCCGCAGCGCCGGTGCGCATGAGGTGCAGGGCAGGCGTGTAGCCGGCTGCTCCGCCAACAATCACCGGAACATCCAGTTCATAGATGAACTGCTTGAGGTTCAGGGGCTCGTGATTCTTGGAGACATGCTCAGCTGAAACCGTGGTTCCGCGAATGACAAAGATGTCGACGCCGGCAGCCACTACGGTCTTGTAGTGCTCCTGGGTGCGCTGCGGGGTCAAGGATCCTGCAACGGTCACGCCCGCGGCGCGGATCTCCGCCAGGCGGGAGCTGATGAGTTCAGGCTGGACGGGGGCCTGGTAGAGGTCCTGCATGCGCCGCGTGACTGCAGGGCTGTTGGTTTCGTCAGCCAGGTCCGCGATCTCGTCAAGCACCTTCTGGGGATCCTCGTAGCGCGTCCAGAGACCTTCGAGGTCAAGGACGCCCAGTCCGCCGAGGCGACCGAAAGCGATGGCGGTATCCGGGGACATCACGGAGTCCATGGGAGCCGCAATAACCGGGGTGTCGAACTTGTAGGCGTCGATCTGCCAGGAGACAGAGACGTCCTTCGGGTCACGCGTCCGGCGGTTCGGGACGATCGCGATGTCATCCAGGGAGTAGGCACGACGCCCACGCTTGCCACGGCCAATCTCAATCTCATAAGTCACTGCTCGAGTTTATCCCACCAAAACGAAGGCCTCGGTTTCCCCCTAGGTGTTCCGGCTGGTCTCATCTACTGAGAGCTGGGATTCGAACATCCGGAAGTAGCGGCCCCTTAATGCCACCAGTTCCTTGTGGGTTCCCTGCTCGGCAATGCGGCCGTCCTCCAGCATGTACACGATGTCTGCCTTCTCGATGGTGGCCAGGCGATGGCTGATGGCGATGATGGTGCTGCTACGGTCCGCGAACAGCCGGGTGAAGATGCGGTGCTCCGCCAAAGCGTCGATGGCTGATGTGGGTTCATCCATGACCATGAACGAGGCATCGCGGTAGAAGTTACGTGCCATTGCGAGCCGTTGCCATTGGCCGCCTGACAGCCCGCTTCCCTTGCGTCCGCGGGGGTCCTCCATCCAGTTGCTGACATGGTTCTCCAAGCCGTTTGGCAGCTTGTTGATGAACTCCATCGCTTCAGCGTCCGAGGCCGCACGCCGGATGCGGTCATCGTCCCGGGGCTGGTCCACATCGCCGAGGTAGATGTTCTCCGCCGCGGTGGCGAACTCATATTTCAGGAACTCCTGGCTCAGCACTGCGAGGTGCCGGTGCCAGCTGGTGACGTCAATCGTGGTGAGGTCAACGCCGTCGAGCAGAACCTGGCCTGAATCGGGCCGGTACAGTCCCGCCAAAATTCGGATCAGCGTGGATTTGCCGGCGCCGTTCTCCCCCACAATCGCGATGTGCTGACCTGCCCTGATGGTAATGGAAATGCCTTTGATGACCTCAATGTCGCTCCCCGTGTAGCTGAACCGGATGTCCCGCAGCTCCACGGTGTTGGGCGACGCGGGCAGAGGCTTTTCTTTCCCGCTGGGCACAGGAAGGGCCATGAAAAGCTCGTAGTCCTTGAGGTTTGCGAGGTCCTCATCGATTGAACTCAGCGACGAGACAAGGCTGTTGGCGGTGGACAGCGCGCGGCTCACAATCTGTTGGACATAGAGGAACTGGCCCACCGGCTGTGCCCTGGCGATGATCTGGCCAACCACCCAGATCAGGGACACAACTTCGGCTCCGTACTGCAGGGAGTCTGCGGCCAGCTGCTTGGGAATGTACCGCTTTTGGAAGTCCAGGCGCCTGCGTTCATCTGCATCCCGCAGCCTCGACCTGAGGTCCATGAGGTACCCCACGATCCCGTAGAGGCGCATCTCCGCAATGTGCTGGGGCCGAAGCAGGTTTTGCTCGATCATCCGGCGTTGCCGCCGCGAATCAACCTGTGTGTTCCAGTGCGCGATCTGTTCCCGGGACAGCTTGAACTGGAGGTAGACACTGGGCACGATAGCCACCAGCACAATGACTGCGATCCACCAACTGACCAGCAGCAGGGCACCGATGGCCAGGACCACGGAGACGAACTGCGTGAAGATGGCCGCTATCCGGTCCAGAACGCGCGCATACGAATCGGAGAACCGCTTGGCGCGGTCGTAAAGATCCACCGTTTCCTTGTCGTCGTAGCGCCAGAACTCCAGCGCCAGAAACCGCTGGTACATCATGTCGCCAACGATGGCACCCACTTTGAAGCTCATCAGCTGCTGGATGTAGCGGTCAACGCTGCTGAAGGCCCCCCAGAACAAGCCCAGCGCCGCAGTGATGATGACGTACAGGATGGCCCGGGGGCCGGCGTCGGAGTCTCCCGCGTAACCGGCGGCCAGCGCTGTGGTGGTCAGCGCAGCGAAATAGGTGGTGACCAGCGGCAGCGTGGCCGAAATCAGCGATCCGGCCACCTTCATGATGACCGCCCCAGGTGAGGCTTTGAAGCTCACTTTCAGGACCTGTCCGACGGCGCGTGCGTACGGCCGCAGAGCCAGCTTGCGGGGCGGCGCCTTGCCCGGTTGGCCTGAATTCAGCCGGATCGATTCCGGGTGCCGCGGTTGCGCGGGCTTTTCTGACATGTGCCCAGCCTATTCTTAGGGACCGACAATGATGCGGCGTCCTGTTAAACAACTGTTCCCCGTGGAAACTTCCACGGGGAACAGCCAAGGTAATTGATCAGCGGGAACCGTAGTTGGGTGCCTCGACAGTCATCTGGATGTCATGCGGGTGGGACTCCTTTAGTCCCGCGGGCGTGATCCGGACGAACTTGCCGCGCGCCTTCAGCTCCGGAATGGTGGGAGCGCCGGTGTAGAACATGGTCTGGCGGAGGCCGCCAACCAGCTGGTAAGCCACCGAAGCCAGCGGGCCGCGGAAGGCAACGCGGCCTTCGATACCTTCCGGGATGAGCTTGTCGTCGCCGGAAACGTCCGCCTGGAAATAGCGGTCCTTGGAGTAGGAGGTGTTCTTGCCACGGGACTGCATGGCGCCCAGGGAGCCCATGCCGCGGTAGCTCTTGAACTGCTTGCCGTTGACGAAGATGAGCTCGCCGGGGGACTCCTCACAGCCTGCGAGGAGGGAGCCCAGCATCACGGTGTCGGCTCCGGCAACCAGTGCCTTGCCAATGTCGCCCGAGTACTGGAGGCCGCCGTCGGCAATCAACGGAACGCCGGCAGGGATTGCTGCCTTCGCGGACTCGTAAATGGCGGTGATCTGCGGCACGCCCACGCCGGCAACCACGCGGGTGGTGCAAATGGATCCCGGGCCCACGCCCACCTTGATGCCGTCGGCGCCGGCGTCGATCAGTGCCTGGGCGCCTTCACGGGTGGCAGCCTGGCCGCCGATGATGTCAACGTGCGCAGCGATGGGATCCGACTTCAGGCGGCGGATCATGTCCAGCACGCCCTGGGAGTGGCCGTTGGCGGTATCGACGAACAGTGCGTCAACGCCGGCGTCGATGAGCTTCATGGCGCGCTCCCAGCCGTCACCGAAGAAACCGATGGCGGCACCCACGCGGAGGCGGCCTTCGTCGTCCTTGGTGGCCAATGGGTACTGCTCTGCCTTGGTGAAGTCCTTGGTGGTGATGAGGCCCATCAGGCGGCCTTGCTCATCAACCAGCGGGAGCTTCTCGATCTTGTTGGTGGCCAGCTTGTGCGAGGCTTCCTCGCGGCTGATGCCCACATGACCGGTGATGAGCGGCATCTTGGTCATGGCGTCGCTGACGCTGCGCAGCGGGAATTCCGATTCCGGGATGAAGCGGGTGTCGCGGTTGGTGACGATACCCAACAGGCGTCCATCGGTGTCCACTACGGGAAGGCCTGAAACGCGGTAGCGGGAACACAGCTCGTCCAGTTCCTGCAGCGTTGCCTGCGGGCCAATGGTCAGCGGGTTGGTGATCATGCCTGATTCGCTGCGCTTGACGCGGTCAACGTGCTCGGCTTGGTCGTCGATGGACAGGTTGCGGTGAACCACGCCCAAACCACCTTGGCGGGCCATGGCGATGGCCATGCGGGACTCGGTGACGGTGTCCATGGCTGCGGACAGCAACGGAGTCTGTACCGAGATGCGCTTGGAAATGCGTGATGAGGTGTCCGCGTCGGACGGGATGACATCCGTGTGGCCGGGGAGCAACAGGACGTCGTCGTAGGTCAGGCCGACAAAGCCAAAGGGATCGTGTTCGGGCTGGGTCATGAGTGTGCGCCTCTTACCTGGGTTCCGGGGGCTTAACTGGTAGGGGTTGCAACTGATGACCAGCCCGTCATTACGGGACTGGCCTGTGCATGAGGTACCTGTGCAGAAGTTACCTGTGCAGAAGGTATTGGATAAATACTAGAACCTCCGCGCCTATCGCCATATTCCGCGACGCCTGACTGTGAGCAATCCCACTGGCGACAGGCCGGCGTCGTGCGTTTGAAACCGCCGGAGAGCGGGAACCTAGCTGGCTGACCAACCGGTGGCGGCCAGCAGCCGTTCTTCAAACATCGGGATCATGGTTTGCACGTAGGTCTTGGTGAGGTGGTTGTCGTCCTTGTAGACATAGATGTTCCCAACCACAGCCGGACACGTCCCTTGCTCGCAGATGAAGTCGCTCATGTCCATCAGGTAGAGCCGCTCCACCTTGCCGACGTAATCGTCCAACGGTGACGACGCCGCCAGGGACTCTGCAAGCGGCACATTGCAGTCGGGCGAATCTTTGCCCTTCTTCTGGACGCATTCAGGCATGTTGAAGCTGAAACGCGGGTTGTCCCGGACGCCCACCACATCGATTCCTGCGTCTGTGAACGGCTTGATGCCTTCGAGGTACCCGGGCACTTCGGTCTCGAACGGGGCCTCGACGTGCGTCAGCGAAGCTACGGTGAACACGGCATCAGGCTTGTGCTCCATGACGTAAGCGGCACTTGCCTTGTTGAACTCGTTGCAAAAATCGGGCCTCTCCGGAGATTGGGCACCGAAACGGCAGCCACCCTTGAGCAACGTCACCACTTCCCAACCGTGTTCCTTGGCGATCGGACCAAGGGCGGCCGTGTACTGCTGGGAGTGCGAATCACCGAGCACCACAATTCTCTTGGTGACCACATCGGGTTCCTCATTCTGCAGGCAGCCCTCCAGCAGAGGATCGCCGGGCACGTTGTCCCCGGTGCACGGCCCATCGACGTTCGCCCACTCATCCTTCATGGCTGCAGGCGCCGGGATGATCAGGGCCTCTTCGCTCGGCCGACCGGAGTAGTCCGGGGACAACGCGGCAGCACCCGGCGTCAATTCCTGGGGCTGACCAGCAATCGCTGCAGCTTCCGCGGTGATGGCGCTTTGCCAAGCCGTGACCGGCAGCGCCAGCAGCGCACCGCAGGAGACAATCACGACGGCGGCCCGCCAGGACCGCACGTCTGGCCACTTCCAGCTGCGCAGGGGTACTTCCACATACCTTGTGGTGGCAACCGCGAGCAGCAGGGAACCCGCCATGATTCCCAGACCTTGGAGGAGGCTCGGCTGCTTGGTGCCGGAGGCCAGGAGGAAGAACACCAGCATTGGCCAGTGCCACAGGTACAGGGCGTACGAATTGTCTCCCAGCATGACCAGCGGACGCGAGCTCAGGAGACGGTCGGCACCGAACCGGCTCCCGCTTTGCCCGGCGACGATCACGGCGGCGGCTGCGAGGGTGGGCCAAAGGGCTACGAACCCCGGGAACGAGCGGTCCACGGTGAGCATGAGCCCACAGGCGAGCATCGCTGCAATACCGGCCCATCCCAGAAAAACGCGGAGCCTCCGTTTTGGTTTCAGATACGGGATGGCCAGGGCCAGCAGTGAGCCCAAGGCGAACTCCCACAGACGGGCACGGGTATCAAAGTAGGCGTACGCCTGGTTGGTGGCGGTCTGCTCGATGGAGAACACGAGCGAAGCCACGAAGACGGCACCGAAGGCGATGAACAGCAATTGCCGGTGGGCTACGGCCTTCCGCTGCGGGAACAGCCTGGCCAGCTGCGGCTGCAGAAGGGCGACTCCGGCGAAGATCAGCGGCCACAGAATAAACACCTGGCCCTGCACGGACAGCGACCAAAAATGTTGCAGGGGGCTGGCGTCCACGTGCTGCTGGGCGTAGTAATCCACGGCGAACGCGGCAAGCTGCCAGTTTTGCCGGTACATGAGGGATGCCCACGCCTCCGTGAGCACATCAGGCCATCGGCTCTGCGGGATCAGCGCCCAGGTGCCGGCCAAGACCGCCAGCAGGACGACGACGACGGCGGGCAGCAGCCGCTTGAACACGTGGAGCCAGTGCCGCAAGAGTCTGAGTGGCTTATGACTTTCAAGCTTGCGCGTGAAGGACAACGTCAGCAGGAAAGCCGAGATGAGCAGGAAGACGTCCACGCCGCCCGAAACTTTGCCGAGCCAGATATGGTATGCCGCAACCATGAGCACTGCCAGTGCACGCAAGCCCTGGACCTCCGGACGGAAGCCGGGTTTCGCCGTCGTGCGTTCCTTGCCCGCCGCCGGGGACGTGGCGCTTGCGCGTGTATCCATCATTGTTGCCACCCTGTCGCGGCAAACCACCTTTCATCGAGCATGCCCGCCATGCTCTTGACGTAGGTTTTGGTCAGGTGGTTGTCATCCAGGTACACGAAGGTGTTACCAATGATGGGCGGGCAGTAGACCCCCAAGCACACGAGGTCGGTCATATCCAGCAGGATCAGGTCCTGGTACTTACCCGCCACAGCGTCAAAGGGACTGGGTTCAGCCAGGACGTCCGACTTCAGCGGACGGCAATCAGGGCTGTCCACCCCTTTGGCGAGCGCACAGTCCGTCAGGCTGTAAGTAAACCTTGGGTTGTCCCGCACTGCCACCATTTGGATACCCAGTGCTGTGACCTCGGGGACGAGGTCCTCGAAGCCGTGGGTCAGCCGTTCGTCAGGGAGGGACGATACAGCCGCTGTTCCCACCATGAAGATGGCATCCGGCGCGTGTTCCCGGAGGTGGCTGCGCACTTCACTGTTGAACTCGTTACAGCCAGGCTCGGACTCGGGATCTTCAGTCATGAAGGGACACGCCCCGTACAGCAGCGAATAGAGGCGCCAATGATGCTGCTCCGCCAACACTTCCAAGGCGGCAAGCCACTGCTGGGAGTGGGAGTTGCCTACCACCAGGACTGTCTTGGTGGCGTCGGAACCC
Source organism: Arthrobacter sp. M2012083 (assembly GCF_000281065.1). GTDB lineage: Bacteria > Actinomycetota > Actinomycetes > Actinomycetales > Micrococcaceae > Arthrobacter. Next base: position 180,402 of record NZ_AKKK01000047.1, on the reverse strand, counting down.
ACACCGTTCTGCCGGCAGTTGTCCTGCAGCAGCTGCGATTCGGGTTTCGTGTCTCCGGAGCACCCCTCGGGCAGTTGGGCCCAGTCACGCCCGATCCTTTCCGCGGTGGGCTGAGTGAGGGCATTCGGAGCCGCTTCATTCACGTAAGTGGGTAGGAGTGCCTTGGCCCCGGGATTATCGAAGACCATTCGCGCCTCCGCAGCTTGCTGGTCCAGGTCCAGCTTGTACTGGAAAGCGAGCAGGGGTGCGGAAACCACTGCCAGGCACGTCACGATTGCGATGACCGAGCGGCGGCGCTTCGTCTCGGGCCATTTCCATTCCCGGAACGGCTTCTCCACGAACTTGGTGGTCAGGAAAGCCAAAACGAGTGACAGCGCAATGATGGCCGTGCCGGAAAGCCAACCGGCCTGACCCTTGCCGCTCCAGGCCAGGGCAATCACCAGGATGGGCCAGTGCCAGAGGTAGAGGGCGTAGGAGTTGTCACCGAGCCGGACCAGGAATGTGGAACTCAGGATCCGGTCCACGCCGAAACGGCTCCCCGTCTGACCAGCGGCGATCACCGCAACGGCCGCCAATGTAGGCCACAAGGCGACGAATCCCGGGAACGCAGTCTGTACCTGCAACAGGATGCCGCAGGTGAGCATCGCTGCCACCCCCACCCATCCCAGGACCACACGGACAGGTTTGGAGAAGTTCAGGCCCGGTAGCACCAATGCCACCAACGTGCCCAAGGCGAACTCCCACAAGCGGGCAAAGGTATCGAAGTAAGCCACGGCCTGGTTGCTGGCAGTGAAGATGATGGAGTAGATGAACGAGACCAGGAAAATGATCGCGAAAACATACACCAGCATCGCGCGGTAGCGGAGGGCAAAGCGGCGGCACACCAGCGCAACCGTTGCAAAGATGATGGGCCACAAAATGAAGACCTGGCCCTGGATGGACAAGGACCAGAAGTGCTGGACGGGGCTCGCCATGCTGTGGTCGGTGGCGTAGTAGTCAACCGCCAGTTCCTGCAACAGCCGGTTTTCAAAGTAAAACAGCGAAGCCCAGGTTTGCTGGACAATCTCAACCCAACGCGTGGCTGGCAGGAAAACGAAGGTTGCCGCGAGAGTGCCCACGAGAACCACGACGACGGCAGGCAGCAACCGCCTGAACAGGTGCAGCCAGTGGCGCACAAGGTCCATGGGGCGGCCCTGTTTGTAACGTCCCGTGAACTGGAGGGTCATGAGGAACGCCGAAATCAGGAGGAAGACATCAACGCCTCCGGAGACCCTGCCGATCCAGATGTGGTAGGTGACCACCATCAGGACCGCGAGGGATCGAAGGCCCTGAATTTCGGGGCGGAACTTAGACTTTGCAACGGGTCCGGCAGCCCGCTTACCGTGGTGGGCAGGGGCTGGAATCGTTGGCGTCGTCACGTTAGGCAGTTCCTCAAAGCTCTGGCACAAAGCATCAATATTACGCAGTTTCAGTCGCGCAACCGATGTGGAAGGGTGTCCCTGGCCGCCATCCGAAGCCCCATCAGCACAGGTCCAGCCATACATTGTGCCACCCGAACCTGTGCGTGACCTGTGCTGATGCTCCGTGAGGTCGTCAGCGCAGCCGCTGGACACACCCCTCCCCAAGGTGACCCATTACACATTCACCAGTCCGCTGGAACGCGGTGCGGCCACCCGGCGGGCGAGGTAGCGCGCGTCCCGTCCGACACCCGGAAGGGTGGCCGAAGCCGCAGCGAACAGGAATTCCTGGCCGATGAAGAACACACCTGGAACGTCGGCCACCACTCCCCGCTTTTGCAGCAGCCTGCCTGCCCCGTCCACCACGGGCACCCGGACCCACGAGTAGTCGTCCCGGTAACCCGTGCACCAGATAACGTTGGCAGGTTTGACCGTTTGGAAGTCTCCGCCGACTTCCGGATAGCCGTCCCGGACGCCGGTAACCCTGGGCAGCAATTCAACACCTGCGGCGCGCAGCTCCTTGGTCCTGGTCCGGATCAGCGGCGCAGCCTTCTGCATGAACTTTGGAGCAACCTTGCGGCCAACAGGCGTGTCGAGTGTGAGCACGTGCAGGCCTGCGAAACGAATGACCGGAAGCACGAAGCGCGCTGCTGCACGTCCGTGGCGCACGGGGAGCTCGCCACCGGGGGCTCCCGCCACAACGGTCGGATGGCTCCCGCTAACCTCCATGGCAATCTCCGCCCCTGAGTTCCCCAGTCCCACCACCAGGACAGGGCCCGGCTGCAGCTGGGAAGGATTCTTGTAGTCCTGGGAATGAAGTTGGAGGATGTCCGCCGACAGTTCCCCGGCAAAGGCCGGGGTCTTGGGCACGCGGTATCCCCCCGTGGCAATAACCACGTTCCTGGCACGCCATGATCGCTGCCCCGAGGTGACGTGGAATCCATCCCCGTCGCTAGCAAGGCCGTCGACACGCACATTGTGTACGATCGGCAGGTCAAAGCGGCGCCCGTAGTCCTCAAGGTAGTCAGCCAGCTCATCCTTTGTGGGGAAACTCAACCTGTCGCCGGGGAACGGCGCCCCGGGAAGGCCGTCGTACTTGCCGGGAGTGAACAGCCGCAGGGAATCCCAGCGCTGCCGCCAAGAGTCCCCCGTCCTGGCATTTTCATCGACTATCAGGAAGCTGCTGCCTTCTTGAGCCAGCCAATATCCCATCGCCAAGCCTGCTTGTCCACCTCCCACTATGAGCGTGTCTACTGCTGGGTTCTGGCTCCCGTTCATGGCTTCTTCCCTTCAATTACTGGTTCTCCGATGGGTTCTTTGTGGGCGTCTTCAGGAACCTTCCGGTAGCGCAGGCACCACAAGAGCATGAGGGCGGACGCCACAATGTAGAAGGAGTGCAGCAGCCATACGGGGCCTGCCGGAAGATCAAAGACATAGAACGAATGCACTGCGTTGGCCACATTGGTAGTGGCGATGTTGCCTACGCTGTAGGACTCAAGGTCCTTGGTGCGCACGGCCTTCAGAAGCATGGGGAGCATGCTGGCGGCGAAGAGCACGGTGGATACGGTGCCGGCAAGCAGTGGAATGTTCATACAGCCAAGCTATGAGTCCAGCCCCATCCACCGCGTCGGCAGAATGACCCATTCCCCTCTACGCTGCATGGGTACTTATGCGCAAAGGCGAACGAGCGAATACCTCAACAGATGGCGTTAGCCCAACAGATGGTGGTCGAACGCATACCGGGTCGCAGCCACGCGCGATGGCACAGCGAGTTTGGTCAGGATATTGCTGACGTGCCGCGCAACTGTTTTTTCGCTGAGGTAGAGGGAACGGGCAATGGTTTTGTTCGCGTTGCCCTCCGCCACCAGACGCAGGACCTCCAGTTCGCGGACAGTAAGCGGCGAGCCAGTGCCTTGATCGTGTTCCCCACTGATGCCCGCTACGTCAGAGGCCGCGGGAGCGGCGCCCAGCTCCACGAATTCCGCCCGGGCCGCTTCGAATTCCATGGTGGCCGAATCAGGGTCGCCCAGCGCCGCGCAGGCCCTGCCCGCCAGCACGCGGCAACGGGCAGCCTCATACGGTGCTTCAAGGGAGAACCACAGCCTCCATGCCGTCCGCGCCGCCAACAGGGCAGCTTCCGCGCTGCCTTCAGCCAACAGCACGCTTGCCTCCGCGTGCGCGGCGAGGGCGGCTTCCAGAGGGCGCTTTGCCGGGTCAACAAGGGACGCAAATTCGTCGGCAGCGGACCGTGCCGCGGCCAAGTCGCCAGAGGCGAGTTCCACCTCAACCAAAGCCGGGAGAAGCCTTCGCCGGTTGGCAGGATCCGACGCTGCCACTGAACGACGCAACATGGACTGGGCCTGGGGGCCGTTCTGCTGGGCCAATCGCATCAGGGCCATACCGGGAAGAGGCTCGAAACCTGTCTCGCCCGCCCTTGCATAGGCAGCTTCGGCTTCGGCCAGCCTTCCCCTGAGACGGAGAATTTCCCCTTGCTGGTACCAAGCGCCGTAAGTGGCTTCCGGGTCGCCGCGCCGCGCCCGGTCTTGGGCAATCCGCGCTGCGGCAAGGGCGTCATCCCATGCGCCATGGAGGAGAAACAACTCCGCCCGGTGGGATTGGCACTGCCCGCTGAACATGACCATATCCGGCCTGTCCCCGCACCATTTCTCCAACGCGGCCGTCCACTCTTGGGCACGGCGGACATCCAACACCAAACGGCAGTTGCCGATCACCGCACAGTAGATGATCCCGGACGGGATAGGGGAAACTTCGCCAGCGGTGACAGAAACCATTACTTCGTCAAGAAGTTGGAGGCCCTCATCCGGGAATCCGAGGGTGAGCCTGGCGGTTCCCACTCCGAGCTGGCCCAGCGCCATGAGGTCCTTGTCCTGGAAATGCCGGCCGATCTCCAACGCCCGGCTGAAAATCGCAAGGCTCGCCTCCGGAGCTCCGCCGTACAGGGCACCAAGTGCCTCCGGAACCAACAGGTAGCCCTCTGCTGCGGTAGGGCTGTCCAGCCCTTCCACCAGATGCTTGGCCCGGGACATCCAACCGCTGCTGCGGGCGGGCTCACCGAGGTCCATCAAGTACAGCACCAGCCACGCTGCGCAGCGCGCGGCACTATCGGTGTCGCCCAGCGTGACGAATTCGTCGTGCGCCCGGGTCAAGTAGGCCACGCCCTCGGTGTCTTTGCCCAACAGCATCGCTACGGATGCCACCAACTCGATGTCCTGCGGAGGCAGTCCCCCGGCGGTGTCGGCGCGTGCGAGGCATTCGAAGGCATCGCTCCAGCGGTGCTCGGAGAATGCCGAGCGTCCCAGGTCCAAAGCTGTGGCAGGTATCGTCATGGCTCACCCGTCAGCGTCGATGCGCCCCGTTGACGCACCCAAGCCGCCGTATTAGCGTCAGGTTACCGCCGCCGTCGTGCGCTCACAATAGCTGAGCGACACAGGCCACGGCACCACCCCGGAACCAACAAAAGCCCCGGTCAAGGTGACCGGGGCTTTTGTATAACAGGCTGTTAGTGCTGGTGGCCTGCGTGTGCGTCTTCTTCCTCAGCCGGCTTCTCGGCGACCAGGGTCTCGGTGGTGAGAACCAGGGCAGCGATGGAAGCGGCGTTGCGGAGAGCCGAACGGGTGACCTTGACGGGGTCGATCACGCCAGCGGCGATCAGGTCCTCGTACTCGCCGGACTTGGCGTTGAAGCCGTGGTTGGCTTCCAGCTCGGAAACCTTGGCAACAACCACGAAACCATCGAAGCCGGCGTTCTGGGCGATCCAGCGCAGAGGCTGAACCAAGGCGCGGCGAACAATGCCAACAGCAGCTGCCGCGTCACCCTCCAGGGCCTTGACGGCCGGGGACTCGTCCAGCGCCTTGAGGGCGTGGATCAGGGCGGAACCGCCACCGGAAACGATGCCTTCTTCGAGGGCTGCACGCGTGGAGGAAACAGCGTCCTCGATGCGGTGCTTCTTTTCCTTCAGCTCAACCTCGGTGGCTGCGCCAACCTTGATCACGCCGATGCCGCCGGCCAACTTGGCCAGGCGTTCCTGCAGCTTTTCCTTGTCCCAGTCGGAGTCCGTCCGGGTGAGCTCAGCACGCAGCTGCGCCACGCGGTCGGCAACGTCCTGAGCCGTGCCGGCACCGTCAACGATGGTGGTGTTGTCCTTGGTCACCGTGATACGGCGAGCGGTACCAAGTACCTCGAGGCCAACGCTGTCCAGGGTCAGGCCGAGGTCCGGGGAAACAACCTGGGCGCCCGTGAGCGTCGCGATGTCCTGGAGCATGGCCTTGCGGCGGTCGCCGAAGCCCGGAGCCTTGACGGCAACAACGTTGAGCGTGCCGCGGATACGGTTGACGATCAGCGTGGAGAGGGCTTCGCCTTCGATGTCTTCAGCAATGATGAAGAGCGGCTTGTTGGCCTGCAGGGCCTTTTCCAGCAGCGGCAGGAAGTCCTGCAGCGAGGAGATCTTGCCCTGGTTGATCAGGATGAGGGCGTCTTCAAGAACTGCTTCCTGGCGCTCTGCGTCGGTGACGAAGTACGGGGAAAGGTAGCCCTTGTCGAACTGCATGCCCTCGGTGAGCACCAGTTCGGTCTGGGTGGTGGAGGATTCTTCAATGGTGATGACACCATCCTTGCCAACCTTGCCGAACGCTTCAGCCAGCAGCTCGCCAACCTCGTCGCTCTGCGCGGAGATCGCTGCGACACTGGCAACCTGGGTGCCCTCAACTTCGCGGGCGTTCTCCAGGAGGCGGGCTGCGATGGCTTCTACGGAAACCTCGATGCCGCGCTTGATCTCGCCAGGAGCGGCGCCGGCAGCAACGTTGCGGAGGCCCTCCTTGACCAGGGCCTGTGCCAGCACGGTGGCCGTGGTGGTGCCGTCGCCGGCTACATCGTTGGTCTTGGTGGCTACTTCCTTGGCCAGCTGTGCGCCAAGGTTCTCGTAGGGGTCGTCAAGCTCAACTTCGCGGGCGATGGTCACGCCGTCGTTGGTGATCGTGGGAGCGCCCCACTTCTTGTCCAGCACGACGTTGCGGCCGCGCGGGCCAAGCGTCACCTTGACAGTGTTGGCGAGCTTGTCGATACCGGCCTCAAGAGACCGGCGGGCAGCATCGTTAAAAGCAAGCTGCTTTGCCATGGTTGTGTCCTTTCAAGACAGAAAACCCGCACCGCTGACGGTCGGAATGATTCCAACGCGGCGGCGGTGCGGGGCTCCAGGAAGTTACTTTACGACGATCGCAAGGACGTCGCGGGCGGACAGAACGAGGTACTCGTTGCCGCCGGTCTTGACTTCGGTTCCACCGTACTTGGAGTAGATGACGACGTCGCCAACAGCTACGTCAACCGGTACGCGGTTGCCGTTGTCATCGAAGCGGCCGGGGCCGATTGCAACAACTTCGCCTTCCTGCGGCTTCTCCTGTGCGGAGTCCGGAATGACCAGGCCGGAAGCCGTGGTCTGCTCTGCTTCGAGCGGGCGAACAACAATACGATCCTCAAGAGGCTTAATCGAGACCGACACTCGGACTCTCCTTTTCATGAGCTGATTCATGGACTAAGAACTAGGGTGCCGGAGCGTACAACCGTCGTCGCGGTGCCGGAAGACGCTTGGCGTGATTAGCACCCTCCGGGGGAGAGTGCTAACAAGACTCTATGTAAGCGTTAGCACTCGGTCAAGGCGAGTGCCAGAATTTCGTCATGAGTGAACCTCCGTCACCGGCCGGTGAGGTCGTCCAGGTCGTAGTCTTCGCCGTCGTCGTCCTCGTCCAACGGAGTATTGCCGCGGTTCAGATACAGCACTACGGCAGCGGCAATAGCTACGACGCCGGAGATCACCAAGGTGATGATTCCACCGGTTCTGGCGCCGCTGTAGAGTTCGCGGATGCCCCGCGCTTCTTCGGTGGCGTCGTTAACGCTCTTGCCGGCGACGGAGTAGGTGGCGGCATTGAAGGAATCCAGCGCGAAGATAATGATTAGCAGGCCGACGCAAACCACCGCGATCACTGCCCCCGCTATCAGGGCCGGACGAGCGAACTTTGTCATGGTGGAGTGATGCGGGGCTGCGTTGTCTTCCATGAAAACAACCCTATCGGGCTGATCCGCCGGTCACGTTGTCAAGCACCGCGCCGTTAGGCTTGATCCCATGCCTCACGCACCGCAGGAACAGATCGCGCCCTTGCTGACAACTGAAGGATGGGAACTTCTTGCCTCCTTGGGGCCCTACCGGGAAGCCGATTCGTTCAGCGTCAATGCCGAGCTCCGGAAAGCGGGCCACTCCCCCGAACTCGTGGCCGCGGTCCTCACGCAATCCCGCCTGCGGACACGTGCCGAGGCCAAGTTCGGCGAGTTCGCCCGGCAGATGCTTTTCACTCAAGCGGGACTGGAGCAGGCAACGCGCTTGAACGTCGCCGCACGGCACGCCGAGCGTTTCGCGAAGGCCGGAATCTCCCACGTTGCCGACCTCGGCTGCGGCCTTGGTGCCGATTCCATGGCATTGGCTTCCATGGACATTTCGGTGACCGCCGTTGAGATGGATGAAACCACTGCCGCCTGCGCCACGATCAACCTCATGCCCTTCCCCCACGCCACCGTTGTCCATGCGGATGCAACCTCCGTGGAGCTGGACGGCATGGACGGCGTGTGGTTGGATCCTGCACGTCGAATAACGTCCACCTCCGGCACCAAGCGGATCTGGGACCCTGAAGCTTTCTCTCCCCCACTGTCCTTCGTGGAGCGCCTGACAGCCACGGGGCGGGCCATCGGCGTCAAGATGGGACCCGGCATCCCCCACGATTCCGTTCCCTCCGGCTGCGAAGCCCAGTGGGTCTCAGTGGGCGGCGACGTTACCGAAGTGACCTTGTGGTTCAACGCAGTGGCCCGCCCGGGCGTGCGTCGCGCGGCGCTGGTTATCGGCAGCAAGGGTGCCGCTGAAATCACCAGCGGCGCGGATTTCGACGGCGGTCCGGTAGCCGCCGTCGGGCCTGTTGAGGGCTTCCTCTACGAACCCGATGGTGCCGTGATCCGCGCAGGACTGGTGGCCGACGTCGCCGAACGGCTGGGTGGGCATCTGGTGGACGAACACATCGCCTACATCTGCGCCCCTGAGCTGCACGACACCCCGTTCGCCCGTGCTTACAAAGTGCTTGAGGTGATGCCCTACAACGTCAAGTCGCTCAAGGCGTGGGTGAAGAGCAACGGCATCACGGTCCTGGATATCAAGAAGCGCGGCACGGCAGTGACCCCGGAAGAGTTGCGCAAGCAACTGCTTCCCGCCAAGCCCGTCAAGGGCAAGGATGCGAAAACAGCCACTCTGGTCCTCACCAGGATCGGCGAGGAAAGAGTGGCTGTTGTCGTGGAGCCAGTGGCGGCCTGATGCGTCACAAGAGCTAGCGGCGGGAGAACTCCGAGGCCTCACGCACCTGCCCGGGGCTGGGACGCACGCCCGTGTACAGGACGAACTGCTCCTCGGCTTGGATAGCGATGACTTCGGCGCCGGTGATTACCTTTTTGTTGGCTCTCCGGGCAGCGGTGATGAGCGGCGTCTCCGACGGCAATGCCACGACGTCGAACACCACTTGGGCGGCGGCAATAGTGGCGTCGTCGAAGGACTGGGCGGTTTCATCCGCGCCTGCCATTCCCAGCGGAGTGACATTGATGATGAGGTCCGCGGTTGAGCCGTTGACGTCGTCCTGCCATCCGAAGCCGTAGAGATCAGCCAACGCGCGGCCGGAGCCCTCATTGCGGGCCACGATGGTTACGGCGGTGAATCCGGCGTCCCGGAGGGCCGCGGCTACGGCCTTGGCCATGCCGCCGGCGCCGCGGAGCAGCACCGTGTGGCTGCTGGGAACCTGGTGGTCCTTGAGGAGCCTGGCGATCGCGATGTAGTCCGTGTTGTAAGCGGTGAGGACACCGTGGTCATTGACGATGGTGTTCACCGAATCAATGGCTTTGGCCGAGGGGTCCATGACGTCAACCAGCGGGATGACGGCTTCCTTGTACGGCATGGACACCGCGGCGCCCCGGATCGGGAGGCCGCGGATGCCCGCCACCGCGAGGGTGATGTCTGCGGGGGCGAAAGCCTTGTAGACAAAGTTCAGGCCGAGCAGATCGTACAGATAGTTGTGGAACCTGGTCCCGATATTGCTGGGCCGGGCCGCAAGCGAAATGCACAGGGACATGTCTTTGTTCAGGATTGGCATTCCCCCATTAAACAACGCCGTGCTGTTAGCCCTGCCGCGCCTTCATCCGCGGGTTGTTCTTGTTGATGACGAAGGTGCGCCCCCGCCTACGCACGATCTGGGCACCGGGGATCTTCTTGAGGGCACGCAGCGAATTCCTGACTTTCATGGTGATTCTCCTTTGTGTGGGTGTTCGGTTTAGAGGGCGTCGCTGAGTTCCAGGGGGTCATCCCAGACGCCGAAATCCTGCTCCATCTCCGCCTCCGTCAATTGGCAACCGTCCAAGAGCTGGCTGATTTCCTGCGGATCAATGTCATCCGACCTTCCAGTGATGGCTAGGACAGTTCCGCGGTCGCCATTGCCGGGATGCCAGTCAAGGAGGGAGTCGACGTCGGCACCCGCCTTTCCCGGGCGCATCAGGCCTGGCGCTGATTCAGCGGAGTCGGCCAGCCACTTTCCGGTGCTTTCCAGCCACACACGTGGCCCGATTCCCTGAACGGCAATCCGCGTTTTAGGCGCTGAAGCAATCCACAGGCGGCCGCGCAGCCAATGAGTGCCGGCCGCCAGCTGTGGAAGCGCATCACGGAAGCGTCCAGGATGCAGTGGTCGACCCGCTTTATGGAGCACCGTCCGGAAGGAACCTTCCGCATCGCTGACGGGCACACGCACGACGCCGGGCTTGTTACGGGCCGCTGCTTCGGCGTCGTCGAAGCATCCCGGCCGGTAGTCGTCAGCCGCGCCAACAACGCTGGCATGGGACGCCAACTGGCCAAGCAATTCGACGCCCAGCAGCCACTGTGCGGAACCTTCGCGCGGATCTCCGGTCAGCGCGGCACCCAGTCCGGGGTGCACCATGACGGTGTCCACCTGCCCGAACTCGCCGATCAGAAATTCTCCGCTGGTGCGCTCATCAGTGGGCATGGATGTAAATCCTGATTCGAAGAGCGTGTGACGATCCCAGATATGGTCGTCCAGGTCTACGGGGTCCAGGGCCAGCACGGCGTTGTCGATCGCCGCAGGGCTGCTCAATCCACGCCGAAGCCCGGTGACGGCCATCCCTGCTGCAACGCCGGGCGGGAGGCCCAGGACAACGTGGTCGAAGCCGCATGAGGCGAGGCGTTCCGCCGTCGGGACTACGTCCAACCTGACGGTGCAGCTAAGGCAACCATGCTCCAATACCGTGGTTTCGCGTTCGAACAGCTGGCCGTTCCGATAGACGCGCCGCAGGACCAGGGAACCATCCAGAAGATCGTGAAGGACCACCACGGAATTGGCGTGCGTTTGGCCGAGCCTGGCCGCGGCCGACTCCCGGCACTGGCTGTCCAGGGAACTGAGGACTGTGAGATGCATGCCTCGATTCTATTGCGAAGCATTCTCATTAGCAAATGATGATGCTTGTCGTCCCTAGCTCACAGCAGCCACCTATGTTCCGGCTGCATTAGACTTGATCCGACCGCTGGCGGCCCCACAGCGGGGAACCGCGTCCGGCTGAGACAGACTATGAGGGGACTACGTGCAGATTGATTTTGCGCCATCCAGGCAATCGACACTGGGTGTGGAATGGGAGTTGGCGCTCGTCAATGCACGCACCGGGGAATTGGTCTCCGTGGCCAACGACGTCCTGAAGGGCGTCGCCGCGAACCACCCCGACCTCAACGAGGACGACGAACACCCCCATATCAAGCGCGAACTGCTCCTCAATACTGTGGAACTGGTCACTGGCATCTGCGAGACCGTCAAGGATGCCAAAGAGGACCTCAGCCGTTCCCTCGCCGCCGTCCGTGAAGTCACCGATCCCATGGGTGTGGAAGTCTTCTGCGCAGGCAGCCACCCCTTCAGCCCGCCCCTGCTCCAGCCCGTCACGGACAAGGAGCGATACGCCAAGCTGATCGAACGGACCCAATGGTGGGGACGCCAAATGGTGATCTACGGCGTTCACGTCCATGTGGGCATCGACCGCCGGGACAAGGTCCTTCCCATTCTGGATGGCCTGGTCAACTACTTCCCGCACTTCCAAGCGTTGTCCGCCTCCAGCCCTTACTGGGCCGGCGAAGAAACCGGATACGCCTCCCAACGTGCGCTCATGTTCCAGCAGCTTCCCACTGCCGGGCTTCCCTTCCAGTTCGAAACATGGGAAGCCTACGAGTCCTACGTCCAGGACATGTTCACCACAGGTGTCATCGACGCAACCTCGGAAATCCGCTGGGACATCCGGCCGGTGTCGAACCTGGGCACCATCGAGATGCGCATCTGCGACGGCTTGGCCACACTTGAAGAAGTAGGCGCTATTGCTGCGCTGACCCAATGCCTGGTGGACGAGTTCTCCTCCATCCTTGATGCCGGTGGCAGCATCCCCACCATGCCGCCGTGGCATGTGCAGGAGAACAAATGGCGTGCCGCACGCTACGGCATGGAAGCCATCATCATCCTCGATGCCCAGGGCAACGAGCAGCTGGTCACGGAGCACCTCGCGGAAACCGTCGCCCGGCTGGAACCTGTGGCAGCCAAGCTGGGTTGCTCAGAAGAACTGGCAGACGTCCTGAAGATCATCGAGCGCGGAGCAAGCTACCAGCGGCAGCGCCGGGTGGCCGCAGAACACAACGGTGACCTGCAGGCAGTGGTCATGGACCTCGTGAAACAGATGCGCAAAGGACCTGACGCGTAGCTGGTACAGCTCAGGCAGCCACTGACACCGTAGTTACCGGCATTGAGGAATCAGGCGCGAACTCCACTCCGCTGGGAGCAATGCCGGCCATGATCAGCTGCGCTCCGAGCGCGGCAACCATGGCCCCGTTATCCGTGCACAGGTCCAGCGGCGGAACATGCAGCTTGATTCCCGCGGAAGTACAGCGCTGCCCAGTCAGTTCCCGCAGCCTCGAGTTTGCTGCAACGCCCCCACCCAGCAGGACGTCAGTGATGCCGTGCTCTTTGCAGGCCAGGACTGCCTTTGAACTGATAACGTCCACCACGGCCTCCTGGAACGCCGCGGCGATGTCTGCCACAGGAACTTCCTCGCCGCGGGCTTCGAACTGCTCAACGCACCGGGCCACTGCCGTTTTCAGGCCGCTGAAGGACCAGTCGTAGCGGTGCGGGCCCTTGTCCTCCGCGGTGCCCATGTACTTGGGCTGGGTGAGCCCGCGCGGGAAGCGGATGGACTTGGGGTTGCCTTGGCGTGCAAGTTTGTCGATGGCGGGCCCACCCGGATACCCGAGGCCGAGGATGCGGGCCACTTTGTCATAGGCTTCGCCGGCGGCGTCGTCGATGGTTGAACCCAGCAGCTGGACATCGTCAGTGATGCTTCGGATGCGAAGGATTTCCGTGTGCCCACCCGATACCAGCAGTGCTCCGAGGTTCTCCGGCAGCTTCCCGGCACCCAAGCCGGCGGCAGCAACGGCGTCGGGCGCTCCACCCGAAGCTGCCCTGCCATCCAGCAGTCCCACGCCAACGTGCGCCACCAGGTGATTGATGGCATAGAGCGGTTTGCCGGTTGCGACAGCGAGCGCCTTCGCAGCGCAAACACCCACCATCAGCGCACCTGCGAGGCCCGGACCGGACGTGACGGCAATGGCATCGATATCATCCAAGGTGACGCCAGCCTCGTGGAGCGACTCCTGCAAGGTGGGCACAAAGGCATCCAAGTGGGCGCGTGATGCGATCTCCGGGATGACGCCGCCAAAGCGAACATGTTCATCCATGGACGATGACACCGTGTTGGTCAGCAAGGTGGTCCCCCGCACGATGCCCACACCGGTCTCGTCGCAGGATGACTCAATGCCAAGCACCAGCGGCTGCTTTGGCTGTTCCGGATACGGCCCGCTCACGCTGTGGCTCCTTCTTGGGGTTTGTTCAATTCAAGACGCATAATCAGGGCGTCCGTGCCGTCCCTGTAGTAGCGGGGCCTGACGTGGATCTGCTCGAAGCCGAACCGCAGGTACAGTTGCTGGGCGCGTGGGTTGTCCGCCCGGACTTCCAGCAGGACATCCTCCGCACGGCGGCGCCGAGCTTCGTCAATCAGTTCTGCCAGGACAGCAGAGCCAATGCCCTTGCCCTCGAATTCAGGCACGACGGCGATCGTCTGGACGTCCGCGATCGGCTCGATGCACATCAATCCGGCGTAAGCCACGATCTCCCCTGCAACCTCTGCCACCACGTATCGCCGTGTCTCGGGCTGGGCCAGCTCGTCGAAGAACATCTGCAGGGGCCACGCGTCCACGGGGAACAAGCGGCGCTCCAGGACCTCCACGGCCGGGACGTCGGCCTCGGTCATTTCGCGCAGGGAAACCCCTTCGAGTTCCATCTTGGGTGACAGTTTCACAGTGTCCCTCCCATCACAGTGCGCGCTTCCTGGGCCCGGGCACCTGGGCGTCCGATTCCCGCAAATACAGAGGTGTTGAGTCAAGCAAGGCCTGCCCGGCAGTGAGCTTTGCCAGGGCGAATTGGCCCAACGAAGCCGCATCCGGCTGGGTGGTTGCGAAATCTTCATCCGCCTTGAGGACATCGGCGTATAAGCCTGCTCCCGCGCCGAACACCGGCAACTCGGGCAACTCAGAAGCGAAACCAACATGGGGGCCGTCCACGAGTTCCGGAAGCTGGCCCTCGGCCAGGGTGTAACGGGCCCAATAGACCTCTTTGCGCCGGGCATCCGTCGCCACCAGGAATTCGGGGGTCGCTGCGGTGGACTCCGCAACTTCCAAGGCGATGGCATCCAGGCTCATGAGCCCGTACAACGGCTTGTCCCACACGAAGGCGAGAGTGCGGGCGGTCGCGATACCGGAGCGGAGGCCGGTAAACGGGCCGGGTCCCACGCCGGTGACGATCGCATCGATGTCCGCGCCGGTGACCCCGGCACCAGCCAGGAGCTTCTCGATCCCGGGTGCCAGCACTTCCGCGTGGCTTCGGGTGTCTTCCGTAGTGAAGGAGTCCACTACGCTTTCCATGGCATCGTCCGAGATCAGGGCCGCACTGGCAACCGCTGAGGTATCAATGGCCAGTATCAGCATCAGTTGCCTTCCACCGGTGAAGTAATTTCGAGGAGTTGCGGTGCTTCGGCCCAGCGGGGACCGAAACCGCGGAACACGATGGTGCGGGGTTCGTCGTCGTCATCGGTATCGAAGTCCATGACGCCGCCGTCCGTTGTGGCTTCCGTGTCTTCCCCGCCAACCGACCTGAGAAGGTCAACCTCCAAGCGGCTGTCCGAGAGATGCTCCACCCGGTCCCGGCCCCACTCCACCACGGTGACCGCTGTATCCATGGTGTTCTCGAGATCGATGTCGTCAATCTCCGCTGCCGAGTCCAGGCGGTAGGCGTCAACATGGACCAGGTCGGGGCCCCCGGGCCTGGGGCCATCGGCGCGATTGGGGTGGATCCGTACCAGGACAAAGGTCGGCGAAATGATGCCGGCACGGACACCCAGCCCCTCGCCAAGCCCTTGGGTGAACGTCGTCTTGCCCGCACCCAGTTCTCCGGTCAGGACCAGGAGATCTCCGGCTTCAAGCACCCCACCCAAAGCTGCTGCGAGCGCATGGGTCTGCTCCGCCGTCGAAACCGTGAGGGTGCGCTCCCACTGTGCTTCGCTCACAGCGCGGCCGCATCTGCTGCGTTGTTGACTTCGGCCCGCGCGGGCATCTCATTGACGTAGCTGCGTGGAACCCTGGGGCTGATGCGCGTCACGATTTCGTAGTTGTTGGTTCCCGCCGCGGCCGCCCAATCATCGGCGGTGGGCCCGCCGTTGGCACCGTTGCCGAACATGACAGCCTCGGCGCCCTTGAGGTTCGCCGCCGCTTCAGGGGACAACGGCCCCAGATCGATGACCATTTGGTCCATGGCAATCCTGCCAACCACCGGGTAGTTGATGCCCTCCACCCGCACAGGACCTCCCGTGGCAATCCGCGGGACGCCGTCTGCATACCCGAGCGGCACCAAGCCCAGCGTGCTTTCCTGGCTGGTCCGGTAATGGAGTCCGTAGGAAACGCCCTGGCCTTCGGGCACCTTTTTGCAGTTGGACAGAAGAGTCCGGACCGTCATTGCGGGATGCAAGCCAAGTTCCGCGGACGTAGCCCCTTCGAAGGGCGACAATCCGTAGATGCCCAGGCCCACTCGGACGAGGTCAAAGTGTGAGTCGGGGCGGGACAACGCTGCAGGCGTGTTGGCAATGTGCCGGACCTCGGTATCCACGCCTGCGTCTTCGGCCATGGCGAGGGCTTCGCGAAAAACAGCCAATTGATCATCGGTTTCAGGGCGCTGGGGTTCGTCAGCAACGGCGAGGTGGGAGAAGATGCCCACAACCCGCAAGAGGCCTTGATCCTGGTATTCCATGGCCTGGCCCAACAACTGGTCCCAGTCTGCGATGGTGCAGCCGTTCCGGCCCAGCCCCGTGTCCACCTTGAGATGCACACGCGCCGGCCGTTCCTGCTCCCGGGCTGCAGCCACCACGGCTTCAAGTTCCCAACCGGAAATTCCGACGTCGATGCCGGCGGCCACTGCCGCTTGGAAGTTGCTTTCGCGGGTATGCAGCCAGGCGAGTAGCGGGGCATCAACTCCGGCGGCACGCAGGGCGAGCGCCTCGGAAATGTGGGCGACACCCAGCCAGGCCGCTCCGGCGTCGAGGGCTGCCCTGGCAACTTGCACGGCGCCGTGCCCATAAGCGTCTGCCTTAACCACGGCCATA
Organism: Arthrobacter sp. M2012083; assembly: GCF_000281065.1. Lineage (GTDB taxonomy): Bacteria > Actinomycetota > Actinomycetes > Actinomycetales > Micrococcaceae > Arthrobacter. The sequence goes on along the minus strand of NZ_AKKK01000047.1, from coordinate 164,107 downwards.
ACAGCTGCCGGGGAGGCGATGCCGACAAACTGACGAACGTTGTGCCGCACGGCGTCGAGATCAATCACGGCGGAGCGTTCCAGCACCGCTGACTTTGCTATGGAGGCCTTCGACCCGATACCGATATCTGCAGCTGCTTCGTAAGTCACCCTAGAGATTCTAGTGCTGTCAGTGAACTCGGGTTAACTGCGCAGTAGCCGTGGGGCTTTCACAGCTACTGCGCGTCCGACAAATGCGCAATGGTCGCCCGGGCCCGACGCTGTGCTTCCGCGGGGATGTCCTTCACGATCGGTTCCAGGAAGGCGAAGCGCCGCAACCACTGACTTGACTGACGTTCCTTCCGCGCATTCGCCCGCTGCCACCAGTCGGCGATGTCACCCCAACCGGGTGCCGCCAGTGAGCCGCCCACCTCCTGGACCGCCAAGGAGGCGCAAAGGTTCGCGAACCGGAGCCGGTCCCCCAACCTCCACCCTGCCAGGCATCCCACGATGAAGGCGGCCCCGAAGCAGTCCCCGGCGCCCGTGGGATCTGAGGCCGACACGGGCAGGGACGGCACCCACTCCTCTTCCCCCGTTTCCGAATCCACTGCCACCGCGCCTTGGGGGCCAAGGGTTACCACTGCCACGGGCACCCGGTCCGCCAGCGAATATAGCGCCGCCCAGGGGTCTGCTTTGCCGGTAAACGCCATCGCTTCAGGGGCATTGGGCAGGAAGGCGTAAAAGTTTCCCAGCTGGTCCAGTCGGCGCTCTGACCACACCCCTGTTGGGTCCCAGCCCACCACTCCGAACAGCTTGGTGCCTGCCTCATTCGCTGCGAGCATCCACGGTTCCAGTTCCTCGCCCAGGTCAGCGACGGCGGCAAGCGCCTTAGGTGGCTTCCCGATCAGTTCGGAGGAACTGATCGGGGCGGGGTGGCCGTGGGTCACCATGGACCGGTCTTGGTTCACGCACATGGATACCGTGACGGGTGAATGCCAGCCCGGAACCCTCTGCGAGAGCGAAAGGTCAACATGTTCCTGGCTTTCCAGGATCTGCCAGTTGTAGTCACCGTAGCCGTCGTCCCCGAAGGTTGCCGCGAGGTTGGTCCGCAAACCGAGGCGCGCGGCGGCAATGGCTTGGTTCGCGACACCACCGGGGCAGCTGCCCATGCCCTCACTCCAAACCTCAGTGCCGGGTTCGGGCGCGTGCGGGAGCCCGGTGAAGATGATGTCCTGGAATACCGTTCCAGTCAGCAGGAGGTCGCATTGGTGATCCCCATCCGACCGCAGCGCAGCCAGGGGGTCGAATCGTCGCTGGGGTATTGCGTCCATGCACGGCAGACTACGCTGCACGTACTGGGCTGCATAGTCTTGCCGGCCTGCATAGACTCGGACCATGCGGCTCATGATCGCCGGTGGCGGCGGATTCCGGGTTCCCCTTGTATATCGGGCTTTGTGCGCGGGGCCCTTTGCCGGACTTGTGGATGAACTCGTCCTTTTTGACGTGGACGGCTCACGTCTCGCGGCCATGGAGGCGGTCCTCCGGGACATGCCCGCCGACCAAGGTTCCGCGCCCGCCGTCGTGGTCTCCACAGATCTTGGGCAGGCTCTCAGGGGGACGGACATGGTGTTCGCGGCGATCCGTCCGGGCGGCACCGCCGGCAGGATCGCGGACGAACAGGTTCCCTTGCGGCTGGGGTTGCTAGGCCAGGAAACTACTGGCGCCGGAGGTATCTCGTATGCGCTCCGCTCTATCCCCCACATGCTGGAACTCGCCGAAGCCATGCGGCTCCATTGCCCCGACGCGTGGCTGATCAATTTCACGAACCCTGCCGGCATGGTCACTGAAGCGCTGGTTCCCGTTCTGGGGCGCCGGGTGATCGGCATCTGCGACTCCGCAGGTGGTTTGGTCCAGCGGGCGGCCCGCGCTGCCGGTGCGCCCCTTAGAGAAGGAACGCTCGACGGCGTGGGCTACTACGGGCTGAACCACCTCGGCTGGCTTTACCGCTTGGCGCCTGGAGGACACGATCTTTTACCGGATCTGCTGTCCGATTCCGCGGCTCTCGAAACCATGGAGGAGGGGAGGTTGTTCGGGCAGCACACCCTGCTGCAACTTGGCTGCCTGCCCAACGAATACCTGTACTACTACTACCAAACGTCGCAGGCCACCGCAGCCATTGGACAGCAAGGCGAGACGCGCGGAGCGTCCATCCATGACCAGCAACTGGCGCTCTACCCGTCGCTTCTTCAGGCCTCACATCCTTATAAGCTCTGGGATGCTGCCCGGCGCTCCCGCGAGGAAGGGTACCTGGCCGAAGCGCGGACGCATGGGGAGCAGCGCGACGAGTCTGATCTGGCAGGGGGCGGCTACGAACGCGTTGCCCTGTCCGTTATGCGTGCCCTCTCCGGCGGTGGGACCGCCCAGCTGATCCTCAATGTACCCAACTCGCCGGTGTTCCGTGCCGCGTCTACCGCAGAGGTGGCCGTTCCCGGGTTGCCGGCAGACGCCGTCGTCGAGGTTCCTTGCGAGGTAACGCCCGACGGCGCGCTGCCACTTCCGCAGGACCGGCCGGACGGGCAGTTCCTCACTCTGATGCAGCATGTGAAGGAGGTTGAACAGCTGACCATCCGGGCCGTTGTCGGCGGCGAGCGCGAGGCCGCTGTCCAAGCATTTGCCGCTCACCCTTTGGTAGGTTCGGCCCCCTTGGGCCGGCAACTACTGGAAGGGTACGAGGCAGCTTTTCCCGGGCTAAGCCAGTTGTGGGCCTAGAGCTTTCTGTACATGACGTGGAGGCCCACGTAGCCAATCTCCGGGTGGTTGAAGGCTTCGGGAACAGTGGCCAGAATCTTGAACCCCATGGATTGCCACAACCACACGGCCCTTACGTTGCTCTCCACCACGGCGTTGTACTGCATGGAGAGGAACCCGGCTGCCTTGGCTTCGGTCAGCGAGTAGGCACAGAGCGCCCGGGCGATCCCCTGGCCTGAGTTGTTGGCGCCCACCATGTACCCGGCGTTGGCCACATGGCTGCCACCGCCGGATTGGTTGGCGTGGAACTCCCCCGTTCCCAGTATCTCGCCAGTGCCCTGGCGCACCGCCACGAAAGTTTGTCCGGGCGCTTCCTTGATCCACTTGGTCTTGGCTGCATCCTCTGTGGTGTCACGGTCCCAGGTAAAGGTCTCGCCGTCGCGGATCACGGGTTTCAGGATGGACCAGATGCCGGGCCAGTCTTCAGGAGTTGCTTTGCGGATGTGGAAGTTTTGTTCTTGGCTCACAGCCGCCACGCTAGCAGCCTTGTCCACATAGGGGAGTTTGCTCGGCCCGGGACTCGAGCGCAGGAGTAGTGTTTTCTGCAGGGCAAAGCTGATTATTGCCGTGATCGTGAGGAGGACTGGGTGCCGTTGATCCGTCGTGTGGCGTTCCTGTCGTTGCATACCTCCCCCATGGAGCAGCCCGGCGCGGGAGATGCCGGCGGAATGAACGTCTACGTCCGCGCCCTGGCCATGGCACTTGCCGAGTCCGGCGTGGAGGTGGAGATCTTCACCCGGTCCACCAAAGCCGGTCAGCCTGCGGTGGAGCATCCCGGACCGGGGGTCTGCGTCCATAACGTCATGGCAGGTCCGCGGCGCAAACTCCCCAAAGAGGAACTGCCGGCCCTTCTGCACCACATGGTGGAAGAAATCGACAAGATCCGCCACCAACAGCTCCATGGGCGTTACGACGCGATCCATTCCCACTACTGGGTTTCAGGGGTGGCAGGGCTCGAGTTGTCAGAACTGTGGGGTGTCCCGCTGGTCCACACCATGCACACCATGGCCAAAGTCAAAAACCTCGTCCTGGAGTCCGGCGAACGGCCTGAGCCACGGCGCCGCGAAGAAGGCGAACAGCGGATTGTTGACGGCGCCTCCCGGCTGGTTGCCAACACTCCTGCCGAGGCGGACGAACTGGTTTCCCACTACGGGGCGGACCTTGATCGCATTGACGTCGCGCCGCCCGGGGTGGACCTGAAGGTGTTCACGCCGTCATTCCGGCGGAAGTCCCGTTCCTTGCGGGGAGTCAGGCCCGACAGCTTCCATATCCTCTTCGCCGGCAGGATCCAGCGACTCAAAGGCCCGCAGGTTTTTGTCAAAGCGGCCGGCATCCTCCGCCAGCGCAGGCCTGACATCGATCTGGAAATGACTATTCTGGGTTCCCTTAGCGGTGCCAAGGACTTCAATCTCCAGCACTTCATCGAAGACGCCGGACTGGCCGACGTCGTCACTCACCGGCCGCCTGTGGTGGCACCGGAGCTGGCCAGCTGGTTCCGGTCCGCTGACGTAGTGGTGATGCCGTCCTTCAGCGAGTCCTTCGGTTTGGTGGCGTTGGAAGCACAGGCGTGCGGTACGCCCGTGGTCGCCACCAACGTTGGCGGCCTCTCCCGCGCCATCTCGGACGGACGAACCGGCCTGCTGGTGGACGGGCACGACCCCTCAGACTGGGCCGACGCCCTTGAGGATCTTTACGACGACGTGCAAACCCGGGAAGACATGGGCCGGCTCGCCGCCACCCACGCCGAGTCCTTTGGATGGCAGCGCACTGCGGCCATTACCTTGGAAAGTTACCGGGAAGCCGTCGGCGGCCTGCTGGTTCCGCGGCGCTGAGTCTCCGCTCGTATGCGCTCCCGGGCTGATAGATTGTCGCGCACAGCGTAAGAATCAAGTGTCAGAACCCCAGCAGCACCATTCCCGCTGCGGGCAGAGCCGAAGGACAACGATGTCTGAAAACAAGATCCTGAGTGATCTTGACATTGCCCGCCACGCAACCATGCTTCCCATTGAAGACATCGCCGAACGCGCGGGCATCAATGGTGACGCCCTGGAGCTGTACGGGCCCTACAAGGCCAAGATCAACCGGGCCAAGCTGGTATTCCCCCAAGGAAAGACGCCCGGCAAGGTGGTGTTGGTCTCTGCCATGTCTCCGACCCCGGCAGGCGAAGGAAAGTCCACTACCACCGTGGGTCTCGCTGACTCCCTGGCCCGCGCCGGGCACAAAGTGATGATCGCCCTGCGTGAACCCTCCCTGGGCCCCATCCTGGGCATGAAGGGAGGGGCAACCGGCGGCGGGTACTCACAAGTGCTGCCCATGGATGACATCAACCTGCACTTCACCGGGGACTTCCACGCCATCACTTCTGCGAACAACGCCCTCATGGCGCTCGTGGACAACCACGTTTTTCAAGGCAACCAACTCGGAATCGATCCCCGGCGCATGACGTTCAAACGCGTTTTGGACATGAACGATCGCTCGCTACGGGAAGTGGTCATCGGGCTCGGCGGCCCACTACAGGGAGTTCCACGGCAAGACGGCTTCGATATAACGGTCGCGTCGGAAATCATGGCGGTCTTCTGTCTCGCCACGGACCTCGACGACCTTCGGGCACGGCTGGGACGCATCACCTTCGGCTACACCTACGATCGCACCCCGGTCACTGTGTCAGACCTCGGCGTGGAGGGTGCCCTGACCATGCTCCTGAAAGATGCCATCAAGCCGAACCTCGTCCAAACCATCGCGGGCACCCCTGCGTTGGTGCACGGCGGACCCTTCGCGAACATTGCCCACGGCTGCAATTCCCTGATCGCTACCTGCACCGCCATGCAGCTTGCGGACATCGTGGTCACCGAAGCGGGCTTCGGCGCAGACCTGGGCGCTGAGAAGTACATGGACATCAAGGCGCGCATCGCCGACGTGGCGCCATCCGCCGTCGTGGTGGTTGCAACAATCCGCGCCTTGAAGATGCAGGGCGGGGTTCCCAAGGAGAAGCTCAGCGAGCCAAACATCGAGGCCATGGCAGCCGGCGTCGAGAACTTGAAAAGGCACGTGGGCAACGTCGCGAAGTTCGGCATTTCGCCGGTTGTGTCCATCAACAAGTTTGGAACCGACACTCCCGAGGAACTTGAGTGGCTCCTCGCCTGGTGCGCAGCAGAAGGCGTGGAAGCCGCCGTTGCTGATGTTTGGGGCCGCGGGGGCGGAGGCGACGGGGGTGACGAGCTCGCTGCCAAAGTTGCGGCGGCCCTGGAAGCGCCCTCCGACTTCCGCCACCTGTACCCGCTGGAGCTCAGCGTTGAGGACAAGATCCAAACGATTGTGCAGGAGATCTACGGGGCCGATGGCGTGGAGTTCTCAGTTCCGGCACTCAGGCGCCTCGCCGAGATCGAGAGGAACGGCTGGTCAGGACTCCCAGTGTGCATGGCCAAGACACAGTATTCCTTCACTGACGATGCCTCCAGGCTTGGAGCGCCCAAGGGATTCCGGGTGCACGTCCGCGAGCTGATTCCCAAGACGGGTGCCGGGTTCATTGTTGCGTTGACCGGCGCGGTGATGACCATGCCCGGCCTCCCCAAGGAACCCGCTGCGATGCGCATGGACGTGGACGCTGACGGCAACCCCACTGGCCTTTTCTAGCCCTCTCTCACATCCACCCCCTTCAACCCGCCCCTCTCTCACAACCCAACCCCTTCAACCCGACCCTCTCTCACTCCTTTTAGGAAAGTGATAGAGCGTCCGGCCCAAACCCGAGGAAAGTGATAGAGCGTCCGGCCCAAACCCGAGGAAAGTGATAGAGCGTCCGGGAACGACAAACGCCCCCGTATCGGAATACGGGGGCGTTTGGTGTAACGGGGGTGTTTAGCGTTCGATGTCGCCGCGGATGAAGGCTTCAACCTTGTCGCGGGCGAGGTCGTCGTTGAACTGCTCCGGGGGCGACTTCATGAAGTAGCTGGAAGCGGAAAGCAGCGGGCCGCCGATGCCGCGGTCCAAGCCGATCTTCGCAGCGCGGATGGCGTCGATGATCACGCCGGCAGAGTTCGGTGAGTCCCAGACTTCGAGCTTGTATTCAAGGGAAACGGGAGCGTCACCGAAGTTGCGGCCCTCAAGGCGGACGAAGGCCCACTTGCGGTCGTCGAGCCATGCAACGTAGTCGGACGGTCCAATGTGGACATCGTCGGCGTGGAGCTCAGCCTCGACGTTGGAGGTAACAGCCTGGGTCTTGGAGATCTTCTTGGACTCGAGGCGGTCGCGTTCCAGCATGTTCTTGAAGTCCATGTTGCCGCCGACGTTCAGCTGGTACGTGCGGTCCAAAGTGACACCGCGGTCTTCGAACAGCTTGGCCATGACGCGGTGCGTGATAGTGGCACCGATCTGGCTCTTGATGTCGTCGCCAACGATCGGAACACCAGCTTCAGTGAACTTGTCAGCCCACTCCTTGGTGCCTGCGATGAAGACAGGCAGGGCATTGACGAAAGCAACGCCGGCGTCGATGGCGCACTGGGCGTAGAACTTGGCTGCCTGGTCCGAACCGACAGGCAGGTAGCAGACCATGACGTCGGCCTTGGCCTCGCGGAGCGCGGCAACAATGTCAACGGCCTCTTCCGAGGCCTCGACGATGGTCTCGCGGTAGTACTTGCCGAGACCGTCAAGGGTGTGGCCGCGCTGCACGGTCACACCAGTGGCGGGAACGTCGGCGATCTTGATGGTGTTGTTTTCGCTGGCACCGATGGCGTCTGCGAGGTCCAGCCCAACCTTTTTGCTATCAACGTCGAAAGCAGCAACGAACTGGACGTCGTTGACGTGGTACTGGCCAAACTCGACGTGCATCAGACCCGGGATCGTGGCCTTGGGGTCAGCGTCGCGATAGTACTGAACACCTTGGACCAGCGATGCGGCGCAGTTACCTACGCCGACAATGGCAACACGAATCGGATGTGAAGACACGGAACTCCTTTTGAGAAATAACCTCAGGTGCCAGGCGCATCCCTGACTGAGTCCAGGGCACGGCTGATTGGCACGGCGCCATTCGGCGCACACTTGCATTGTAACCAACACAGCGGAAGCCGGTTTTGTTCCCTCCCGACTTCCGCTGTTTATGTCAGTTCTTGAACGTCACTTCTGCGCCCACAGATTGATGTCCGACTCGACGGCGAACTCGTCAATCGCCGTCAGCTCGTCTGTAGTGAATTTCAGGTTGTTGATTGCGCTGAGAGTGTCCTCAAGCTGGGCCACGCTGGAAGCACCAATAAGTGCTGATGTCACCGGCGAACCCTTGGGCTGATCGCGAAGGATCCACGCAATGGCCATCTGCGCGAGGGTCTGCCCGCGCCCCTCGGCAATGGCGTTCAGGCCTCGCACGCGGTTCAGCTTGTCTTCGGTCAGCGCGGACTCGGACAGGAAGCGTTCCTTGGCTGCACGGGAGTCCGCCGGCACGCCGTTGAGGTACCTGTTGGTGAGCATGCCTTGGGCGAGCGGTGAGAAGGCAATTGAACCGGCGCCCACCTGGTCCAGCGCTTCATACAGGTTGGGGGACCCGTCTTCCGTCCACCTGTTCAACATGGAGTAGCTGGGCTGGTGGATGAGCAGCGGGGTTCCGAGCTCCTTCAGGATCCGGGCAGCTTCGAGGGTCTGCTCCGGCGTATAGGAGGAGATGCCCGCGTAGAGTGCCTTCCCAGACCGGACCGCGTAGTCCAACGCACCCATGGTCTCTTCCAGCGGCGTTTCGGGGTCGGGACGGTGGCTGTAGAAAATGTCCACATAGTCCAGGCCCATGCGTTCCAGCGACTGGTCGAGACTGGAGATCAGGTATTTCCGGGATCCCCATTCCCCGTACGGCCCGGGCCACATGTAGTAGCCGGCTTTGGTGGAGATGACAAGTTCGTCGCGGTACGGCTTGAAGTCGTCCTTCAAGTGACGCCCGAAGTTGGTCTCGGCAGATCCGTCCGGCGGTCCGTAATTGTTGGCGAGGTCGAAATGGTTCACGCCGAGGTCGAAGGCACGGCGCAGGATGGCGCGCTGTTCGTCGAAGCGTTTGTCGTCGCCGAAGTTGTGCCAGAGGCCCAGCGAGATGGCGGGGAGCTTGAGTCCACTGCGTCCGACGCGGCGGTAGGGCATGGTTTCGTAGCGGTTTTCCGCGGCCGAATAAGTCATACGTACCATCCTGCCACTGCATAAACCGGGGTGACGGCGCTGTCCGCTATGTGGGCGCCGTCACCCTCGGTCCGGAGGGCTTACTGGACGCGCACGACGGCGGCGCTAGCGCCGGGAAGCATCAGTGTCCCTTCTTCCAGAGCTGCTTCGCTGTCGGTGGCCAACAACACGGAACCGGTCAGCGGCGTCCCAAGTGCTTCGTCCCCGAAGTTGCAAACCACCCGGACTGAGCCGCGGGAGAACTGCAGCCAGTGTTCGTCGTCGTCGAACTCAACGGAGGTCTCACCGAATCCAGCGTCCGCCAGCTCCGGAGTGTTCCGGCGCAGCTGTGCTAAATCCTTGTACAGCTGCAGCAAGCGGGCGTGGTCGCCTTCTCCTGCTTCGTCCCACTTGAGCTTGGAACGCTGGAACGTTTCCGGGTCCTGTGGATCGGGGACAACGGCCGGGTCCCAACCCATGCGTTCGAACTCCTTGATCCGCCCCTCCGCCGTAGCCTTCCCAAGCTCAGGTTCCGGGTGGGAGGTGAAGAACTGCCACGGCGTAGAGGCTCCAAATTCCTCGCCCATGAACAACATGGGCGTGAAGGGGGACGTCATGGTCAGCACAGCGCCTATGGCCAGCTTTCCGTACGACAGCGAGGCTGTGAGCCGATCGCCAATTGCCCGGTTGCCGATTTGGTCGTGGTTCTGCAAGCAGACCACCAGCGCGGAGGGATGCGCCAAGTCGTGCCTGATGGGCCGACCGTGATGCCGTTCCCGGAAGCTGGAGTAGCTGCCATCGTGAAGGAAGCCATGTTGCAAGACCTTCGCCAAGACTGCCAAGGAGTCAAAGTCCGCGTAGTAGCCGGTAGTCTCCCCGCTGAGGTTGACGTGCACTGCGTGATGGAAGTCGTCGCTCCACTGGCCTTCCAACCCGTAGCCGTTGTCCTTGCGCGGATAGATGAGCCGAGGGTTGTTCAGATCAGATTCGGCGATCATGGTCCGGGGAATTCCCGTTTCCGCCTCAATCTCATCTCCCAGCGCGCCAAACTCCTCAAGGATGTGAACGGCGCGCTCGTCCCGCAAGGCATGCACGGCATCGAGGCGAAGTCCGTCCACATGGTAGTCCCGGAGCCACATCGCCGCATTTTCCAGGATGTAGCGGCGAACGTCGTCCGAGCCGGGCCCGTCCAGGTTGACCGAATCGCCCCAGGTGTTGCCCTCCCCGGATTTCAGGTAGGGGCCGTACTTGGGCAGATAGTTGCCGCTCGGCCCGAGGTGGTTGTAAACAACGTCCTGGATGACACCCAATCCGGCAGCGTGCGCAGCATCCACGAAGCGCTGGTAGGCCTCCGGTCCGCCGTACGGTTCGTGAACGGCGTACCAAAGGACACCGTCGTAGCCCCAGTTATGGACACCATTGAAGCCGTTGACCGGCAGCAGCTCGATGAAGTCAACACCAAGCTCCACCAAGTAGTCAAGCTTCCCGGCGGCGGCATCCAACGTTCCTTCGGGTGTGAAGGTACCCAGATGCATCTCGTAGATCACGGATCCTTTGAGCTTCCGCCCCTTCCATCCGTTGTCCTTCCACGCATACATGGAGGGATCGAAGGTCGCAGATAAACCGTGGACCCCGTCTGGCTGCCTCCTCGAGCGGGGATCGGGAAACGGTCCTTCCCCGTCAATGATGTAGCCGTACCGCATTCCGTCGGCTTGCTGCGCCGCCACATCAGCCGGCGCGCGCCACCACCCGCGGGCGCCGCCGTCGTGATGGTGTTCCATGCCGTACTCCCGGTCTCCGACCAGCAGCCGAACAGAATCGGCGTTCGGCGCCCAGACGTCGTAACGGTTTTTTCCAGCAGCGTTTTCCAGCATCAAGTTCCCCTGTACGTGTTTAAGCGTGCTTGCAGTGACGATGGTGACGGTCAGATCATCAGGACCGTCCAACAATCAGTCCGTGGGTACCAGTAGGGCCACCGGGTATTGCTCCAGCAAAGTGGCCACAGGCACAGCACCGGCCCCGTATGTGGCCCCAGTGAGTTCATCCCGGCAGTCCACTGTCAGTTCGATGGACGTATCCCGCCAGCCGCCTTCCCTGGCCAGACGCTTAGGCAAACGCGTGGCAACGGTGAGAGCTCCCCGACGGTCGGACCCACGATCGAAGGCCACCACGTGTGCGGCGGCAGCGCCTTGGGCCGCTACCGGGAGGTAGCCGGCGAACAAGTCGGGCCTGTCACGGCGCAACCTTAGCGCACGGGAGACCACCAGAAGCTTGGCGGCCTCATCCGTGAACGCAGGCTTGGCACCGTCATCCAGCTCCGCCAAGGCAGCGATGCGAGCTTGGAAGTCCACTGGCCGCCGGTTGTCGGGGTCAGTCAGCGAGCCGTCCCTGAATTCGGTCCCTTGGTAGACGTCGGGCACGCCAGGCATGGTCAGCTGGATCAGTTTGGCGGACAGCGAGTTGGACGTTCCATAAGGTTCGAGCTCGTCCACGAAGTTCGTCAGGGCGGCGGTTACCTCCGGGACGTCGAATACGGCGTCGACGGCGGCAGCCAACTTGCGCTCGAACTCCTGGTTGGGGTCGGTCCAGTTGGTGGAATTACCGGCTTCCCGGGCTGCTTTCAAGGCATAAGACTGCAGCCGTTGGCGATCTGCGGGCCATGCGCCGACGATCGATTGCCAGACCAATGCTGAGAGGGGTCCATCGGGGATCGGGGCGAGTTCCTGGACGGTTCCGAGGAAAAGCTCCCATTCGGGAACTGCCTCGGAGATGACCGAGATCCTGGCCCTTGCGTCCTCGCTTCGCTTGGTGTCGTGAGTGCTCAGCGTTGTCATGGAGAGCGGCAAGAGCTGCTGCCTGCGGGCCATGCGCTCGTGGAAGACTCCACTGGGGATCGAGAATTCCGTGGGGTCCGCTCCGACTTCCGTCAGTGATCCGAGCCGGGTATAGCGGAAGAACGCTGTGTCCTCCACGCCCTTGGCCATCACCATGCCGGACGTCTGCTGGAAACGCCGGGCCAGCAAACTGGTCTCATCCAGCAAGAGCGGCTGAAGCTGGCTGAGGACGGTTGCCAGGTCAGGGCGCTCCTTGGCGGCGTTCTCCACGGACTCCATGAGCGTCTTTCCGCCGTAGGGCAGATATGTCCTGTAGATCGGGAAGCAGCAAATTACTTCGGCCAGTGCGTCGGCCACCTTGGCGAACGGCAGCTCCAAGGATTCAGGCACGAGGCGGGCAAGCCGCAGGATTTCCGAGCGCAGGATGCCATCGGCGATACGGCGCTTGGTCGCATGAATCATGGCGTGGTAATCCGCCGGAGCGTCCGCATTCCTTAGACGGGCATCGAGGGAGTTCAGGTACTCCTCCGCAGCCGGGTCCACAAAAAGGCGGTCAACATCGGCCAATGCGTCGTATCCCGTAGTCCCTTCGCAGTCGAAAGTCTCGGGCAGCCTCTCCCCCGGTTCCAGGATCTTCTCCACCAACAGGTAAGCGCCGCCGGTCGCCTCGCGCAGCCTCGCGAGGTAGCCCTCGGGGTCGGCGAGCCCATCGGGGTGGTCGATCCTCAGGCCGTCCACCAGTCCTTCGCGGAACCAGCGAACGATCTCTTCATGGGATTCGTCAAAGACCCAGGGAATCTCGACGCGTACGCCGGCAAGGGTGTTCACTGCGAAGAACCGCCGGTAGTTCAGGTCGGCGTCCGCCCGGCGCCAGCCAACCAACTCATAGTGCTGCCGTGCATGGACCTCGCGCGGGTTGTCCCCGGAGGTGTACGTCCCCTCGGCCAGCGGGAAACTGTGGTCGTAGTAGCGCAGTTCGTCGTCCACGAGCTTCAGCTCATCAAGGTCATCGTCACTTCCCAGGACAGGGATGCGGATTTTCCCCCCGCCGAACTCCCAGTCGACGTCGAAGGCCTCGGCATACTTTGAGCCGCGGCCTTCCTTCAGGAGCTGCCACCACCATGCGTTTTGCTTGGGCGAAGCAACGCCCATGTGGTTGGGCACAATGTCGGCCAGGATGCCTAGCCCCTTGTCCTTCGCTGCCTTCGACAGTGCGGCAAGCCCTTCGGAACCTCCCCTCGAGGGATCCACAGTAGAGGGATCGGTCACGTCATAGCCGTGATCCGAGCCCTTTTCTGCAGTCAGGATCGGTGACACGTAAACCCAGTCAACTCCCAAGGAGTGCAGGTATCCCGTGAGCTCAGCCGCATCCTGCAGTGTGAAGCTCGAACGAATCTGGAGCCGATATGTGGAGACGGGCGTTCTCATGCGTCCGACTCCTTCGCTTCATCTTCGTCATTGCCCTCGGGCGCAACGCCCTTGTAATCGAACGGCAACGACGTCACCGCGGGGGCGGTGATGGACGCCGTCTCCGGAGTGCTCGTCTGGGTCAGCGCGGCAAGGGAAGCAGCAACTGAGTGATCCGGTTCAATTTCCGGCGTGCTGTGCGCGCGGAGCACCACCAGTGACTTACCGCCAACCATCAGGATCTGGTCGGGCTTGATGACCCCCGCTTCAGCCCCTTCTCCAGCGGTATCGATCATGACATCCCAAGCGGGCGCGTACTCATCCGAAGGAATCCGGAATCCTACTTCGTCCTGGTCGGCGTTGAAGTACAGCAGGAAGTTGACGTCAGTGATCCGTCGGCCCTGCGTATCCCGGCCATGGATACCGTCGCCATTAAGGAACACGCCCACAGAGCGTCCCAGGGCTTCGTCCCAATCGGACGGCGTCATGGTGCTCGCGTCAGCGTCCAGCCATACGATGTCCGGGAGACGTTCGCCCTCACCACGCAACACCGGACGGCCATCGAAGAATCGGCTGCGGCGTAGGCTGGGGTGTTTGGCCCGGAGTGCGCTGACCGCTGCTGTGAACTCAATCAGGGGCTGGTCCACGTTGTCCCAGTTGATCCAGGTGAGCTCGGAATCCTGGCAGTAGCCGTTGTTGTTGCCGTTCTGCGTCCTGCCGAGTTCGTCGCCGTGCAGAAGCATGGGAACACCCTGGGACAGGAACAGCGAGGCAATGAAGTTGCGCTGCTGGCGTGCCCTTAAGCCAAGGACCGTGGGATCATCCGTGGGCCCTTCCACACCGCAATTCCAGGAACGGTTGTGGGATTCGCCGTCGTTGTTGCCCTCACCGTTGGCCTCGTTGTGCTTCTCGTTGTAGGACACAAGGTCGGCCAGTGTGAAGCCATCATGGGCGGTGACGAAGTTGATCGAGGCCACGGGGCGACGCCCGGAGTGCTCGTAGAGGTCCGCCGAGCCTGTCAACCGGGATGCGAACTCGCCCAAGGTGGAAGGCTCGCCGCGCCAGAAGTCGCGGACCGTGTCGCGGTATTGGCCGTTCCACTCTGTCCACTGGGGAGGGAAGTTGCCCACTTGGTAGCCGCCGGGCCCAACGTCCCAAGGCTCGGCAATCAGCTTCACCTGGGAGACCACCGGGTCCTGTTGGATGAGTTCGAAGAAGGTGGACAGCTTGTCCACATCGTAGAACTCACGGGCCAGTGTGGATGCGAGGTCGAAGCGGAATCCGTCAACGTGCATCTCGGTCACCCAGTACCGCAGGGAGTCCATGAGCAGCTGGAGGGAGTGGGGGCTGCGGACATTGAGCGAGTTGCCCGTGCCGGTGTAGTCCATGTAGTACTTCTGGTCGTCTTCCACCAGGCGGTAGTACGCGGAGTTATCGATGCCCTTGAAGGACAGCGTGGGTCCAAGGTGGTTTCCCTCGGCTGTGTGGTTGTACACGACGTCGAGGATGACCTCGATGCCAGCTGTGTGCAACGCCCGCACCATGGCCTTGAAGTCCTGGACCTGCTGTCCGGTATCACCCTTGGAGCTGTAGCTGTTGTGGGGTGCAAAGAAACCGATGGTGTTGTAGCCCCAGTAGTTGTTCAGGCCCTTGTCCTGCAAGATGCCGTCATTGACGAACTGGTGCACCGGCATGAGTTCGATGGCCGTGATCCCCAGCTTCTGCAGATGGGAAATAACCGCTGGATGGGCGACGCCGGCATACGTGCCGCGCTGCTCCTCGGGCACCTCCGGGTGCAGCTGGGTAAGGCCCTTGACATGTGCCTCATAGATCACGGACTTGTGGTACGGAATCCGCAGGAGCTTATCGCCGTCCCAGTCGAAGAACGGGTTGATGACCACGCCCAGCATCATGTGCGGCGCCGAGTCCTCGTCGTTGCGGGAGTCCGGGTCTCCCATGTTGTACGAGAACAGGGACGGGTCCCAGTCGATCTGCCGGTGGATGGCCTTTGCGTAAGGATCCAGCAGCAGTTTGTTGGGGTTGAAGCGTTGGCCGGCGTCGGGGTCGTAAGGGCCGTGAACCCTATAGCCGTACTTCTGGCCAGGTTGAACCTGCGGCAGATAACAGTGCCATACGTAACCATCCACTTCGGTAACGTCTACGCGGACTTCCCCGCCGTCGTCGTCGAAGAGACACAATTCCACTTTTTCGGCCTTCTCGCTAAACAGCGCGAAGTTGGTGCCGGTGCCGTCAAAGGTGGCACCCAACGGATAAGCCGATCCAGGCCAGACTTCCATGCGTTCTCCTCTTGATGATGCGAACAACTGTTGCAAGCCTACTCAAGCCCCCAGACACCGACAGCAACCTTACGGTCTTGTTGGGTCGTATTCCGCGCTGAGCGAACCAATAACGCGGGGTACAGCTGCCGCGATCGCCGAGGCTGTAAGGGGTCCCCCGTCGAAATCTGCCGATGCCAGAGCACCAGCCCTGCCGTGGACGCTCGCAGCAACCGCGGCCAGGGCAGCCCAGCGGTCGGCAGGGTCCAGACCCAAGGCCGCATATGCGCCGTCGTCGTTCCGGATGGACTCTGCAGCCTGCGCCAGCAGGGCGCCCAGAACGCCGGCCAGGACATCGCCGCTCCCTGCGGTGGCCATCCAGGCGGTGCCTTCGGATTGGCTGAACACCACGCCCGACGGCGACGACACCAGTGTGGTGGCACCCTTCAGGAGCACGGTTGCACCGGTCCGCTCGGCGGCCTGCCGCACGAAGTGGAGAGGCCGGGATTCGACGTCGCCCCGGGTCACCTTCACTTCCCCCGTGGCAGGAAGCGAGTTCAGCAAGGTAGCCAGCTCGCCGGCATGGGGTGTCAGTATCCACTGAGCGGGGCAGCGTTCCGGCAAGAGACTCAAGGCTCCGGCGTCGACGACCACCGGCAAATCGTCAGCGAGGGCCGAAGTGCCGGCTTCCTTCGCACGCTGCAGTTGTTCCTCGCCATCAACCCCGGACCCCAGCAACCAGACTTGGACACGGCCGGGATGATCCGTCTCCCACAAGGCTTCCGGAGTTCGGGCGAGAACCAGTTGGGCCGCAGATTGCGGCCCAAGGTAGCGCACCATGCCCACTCCGGCGAGAGCCGCGGCGTGAACGCTCAGAGTGGCAGCTCCCGCGAAACGCACCGAACCTGCCACTACTCCCAGGACGCCCCGCGAGTATTTGTGCGCACGTCGGCCGGGCTTGGGCAGCAAAGCGCCAAGGTCCAAGTCAGTGAGACGGCGAAGCTCAGGGTTGGCGTGTTCCAAGGATTTCCCGATCCCGATCGGCACTAGCTCTATGCGGCCTGCACAGCCCTCCCCCGGATCCGCCATGAGCCCGGCTTTGATACCACCAAATGTCACGGTGATATCCGCGTCCAGGACAGGCCAATGCACTTCCCCGCTGTTGGCGTCCAGTCCACTGGGGAGGTCGCATGCCACCACCAAACGGGGACGAAGCTCTTGGAGGGACGCCACCAATTCGGCCGGAGCTTCCCTCAATCCCCCGCGTGCCCCGGTCCCGAGCAGCGCGTCAATGATGCAGTCATCACCCGCGCACAGGACTGCAAGCTCTTCGGCGTTCGAGGCCTCCAGCTGGACAACACGCCCGCCAGCTGCGACAAAAGCAGCCAGCGCATCCTGATGCACCTCAGCTGCGGCGAGTACCGCCGTCGTGCGCATTCCGCGACGGGCCAACATAGCCGCAGCGAAAAGGCCGTCGCCGCCATTGTTGCCCTTGCCGGCCAGCACCGTGACACTGGCGCCTGCAAGCTTGCGCCTGCTTTTGACCTCGCGAACCACGGCCTGGGCCAGGCCATAAGCTGCCCGTTGCATCAGAACAGCGCCCTCACCGGAAACCAGGAGCGGCTGTTCCGCATCCCTGATCTGTAGTCCGGTGAAGGCGCTGATCATTGCTTTATGAAGTTCGCTTAGCCCTCGGCGAGGACAGTCGCCGTGGCTATGCCGCCGTCGTGGCTCATGGACAAGTGCCAGCGCTTGACGCCCTTGGCCTCAGCCACGGCAAGCACTGTCCCCTTGACTTGAACGGTGGGTCCGTTCTCGTCCAAGCCGATCCAGCAGTCCTGCCAGTTCATGCCCGCCGGAGCGCCCAGCACCTTGGCCACGGCTTCCTTGGCAGCAAAACGCGCGGCCAGCGACCGGGTGTTGAGTTCCCGCTCGGCAGGAACAAACAATCGGTCCCGGAGTCCCGGTGTCCGTTCCAACTGCCGACCGAACCGCTCGATGTCTACGACGTCTACGCCAATGCCAACGATCATGGCGTTATTCTACGGTCACGCTCTTGGCCAGGTTACGCGGCTGATCGACGTCGTAACCCTTGGCACCAGCGAGCTCAGCAGCAAAGATCTGCAGCGGAACAGTGGTGAGCAGCGGCATCAGCAGAGTGGGAGTCTCCGGTACGTAGAACACGTGCTCAGCGTAATCCTTGACCGATTCGTCGCCCTCTTCAGCGATCACCAGGGTTCGGGCACCACGTGCGCGGACTTCCTGGATGTTGCTGACTACCTTGGAATGCAGGGAATCGCGGCCACGCGGGGACGGGACAACAACGAAAACCGGCTGGCCGTCGTCGATCAGGGCGATCGGACCATGCTTGAGCTCGCCTGCGGCGAAGCCTTCAGCATGGATGTAGGCGATTTCCTTGAGCTTCAAGGCACCTTCGAGGGCTACGGGGTAGCCAACGTGGCGGCCCAGGAACAGGACGGACTTCTCGTCCTTCATGCTGCGGGCCAGCTCGCGCAGGGGCCCTGCGTTGTCCAGGATTTTCTGGATCTTGGCCGGGATCTTGTTGAGGTCCGCGAGGACGTCCTTGATCTGTCCGGAGAAGATGTTGCCCCGCAGCTGGGCCAGGTACAGGCCGAGCAGATACGCCGCTGTGATCTGCGCCAGGAATGCCTTGGTGGACGCGACGGCGATTTCCGGGCCTGCGTGCGTGTAGAGCACGGCGTCGGATTCACGCGGGATGGTTGAACCGTTGGTGTTGCAAATGGAGATTGTCTTGGCGCCCTGCTCGCGGGCGTAGCGGACAGCCATCAGCGTGTCCATGGTCTCGCCCGACTGGCTGATGGAAACCACCAGCGTGTTGGAGTCAACGATGGGGTCGCGGTAGCGGAACTCGTGTGCGAGCTCCACCTCGGTGGGAATCCGGCACCAGTTTTCGATTGCGTACTTGGCCACGAGGCCTGCGTAGGCTGCGGTACCGCAAGCCAGCACGATGATCTTGTCCACCTGCTTGAGGAGCTCAGGATCGATGCGGACTTCGTCAAGGGTTAGCTTGCCGTTGAGGTCAGAGCGGCCCAGGAGGGTCTGCGCTACGGCGTCAGGCTGGTCGTGGATTTCCTTCTCCATGAAGGAGCTGAATCCACCCTTTTCGGCCGAAGCCGGGTCCCAGTCAACGTGGTATTCCTTGCCCTCGGCCGGAGCGCCAAAGAAGTCGGTGATCTCCACGGTGTCCGCGGTGATGGTGACAATTTGGTCCTGTCCCAGTTCCACGGCACGGCGGGTGTAGTCGATGAATCCGGAAACGTCGGAGCCGAGGAAGTTCTCGCCATCGCCCAAGCCCACCACCAACGGGGAGTTGCGGCGGGCGGCCACGACGACGTCGGGCTGGTCCGCGTGGACCGCGAGAAGGGTGAAAGCGCCTTCGAGTCGCTGGCAAGCCAGGCGCATCGCCTCGGTGAGGTTGCCGCCGTCGCCATTGAGCTGGTTGCGGAAGATGTCACCGATAAGGGCGGCCGCAACTTCAGTGTCGGTTTCCGACTCGAAGGTGACGCCCTTGCCCAGCAGTTCCTGCTTAAGCTCAGCGAAGTTCTCAATGATGCCGTTGTGAATGACCGCCAGCTTGCCGCCGTCGGAAAGGTGTGGGTGTGCGTTACGGTCGGTGGGTCCACCGTGCGTAGCCCAACGGGTATGGCCAATACCGGTCAGGGACTCAGGAACGGGACTTGCTTCCAGTTCTGCGATCAAGTTGCTCAGCTTGCCGGACTTTTTACGGGACGAGATGGTCCCATCAGCGACTACTGCGACGCCGGCGGAGTCATAGCCGCGGTATTCCAGACGGCGCAGCCCTTCCACCACAACGTCAAGAGCGCTGTATCCAGCTGCCTTGCGAGACGAATTGCCAACATAGCCTACGATTCCACACATGGGTACAAGCCTAGCGGCTAGTGCAAACAACTGATGTGGGACATCCCCCCTCTGGCCCCTCTTTGTGCGAGAGCTGCCACTCATAATTCACCTGCCAGTCGCCCTGCATTTCCTGATCTGCCCCGCGGAGGGCAGAATCATGAGCGTGACTTTGCAACGCACCGAAGCTAATGGCGACGGCGCTTCCCCGTTTGTAGAGCTGGACCGTCAAACGTGGTCCCGGCTTGCAGCGCAGATGGAGCAGCCCCTCAACGAAGAGGACATTTTCCGTCTCCGCGGCCTCGGCGATCCCCTGGACATGAAGGAAGTCCGGGAGGTCTACCTCCCGCTGTCACGCCTCCTGCACCTGTACGTCGAGGCATCCCACCAGTTGCACGCAGCCACCACCACCTTCCTGGGTGAGCAGACGCAACGCACGCCGTTCGTGATCGGCGTTGCCGGTTCAGTTGCAGTCGGCAAGTCCACCATCGCCCGTGTGCTCCGCGAAATGCTCCGGCGCTGGCCTGGAACTCCCAACGTTGAACTCATCACCACAGATGGCTTTCTCTACCCCTTGGCCGAGCTGAAAAGACGGCATCTACTGGAGCGAAAGGGATTCCCGGAATCCTATGACCGCCGCGGCCTTCTTCGCTTCGTCTCGGAAGTCAAAGGCGGTGCTGAGGAGGTCCGCGCCCCTTGGTATTCCCACGTCACCTACGACATCGTGCCAGGCAAGGAAGTGGTGGTGCGGCGTCCGGATGTCCTGATCGTGGAAGGCCTCAACGTCCTGGCCCCCGCCCGTCCGCGCATGGACGGGAAACAAGGACTGGCCGTCAGCGACTTCTTCGATTTCTCCATCTATGTGGACGCCAAGACGTCCTACATCGAGGAGTGGTACGTAGACCGCTTCCGGAAGCTGCGGACCACAGCCTTCGCCCAGCCCGAGTCCTACTTCCACCGCTACGCCACGCTGTCCGACGACGACGCCGAATCCACCGCGCGCGGCATTTGGAAACGCATCAACGAGCCAAACCTCGAAGAGAACGTACTTCCTACCCGGGGACGTGCACAATTGGTCCTTACCAAAGACGCAGACCACTCCATCCGCCGCATGTTGCTGAGGAAGGTCTAGCTTGCAGAACAATCCCCAACCACTGCCCAGCCGGAGGGTTTTCGCGAGCCTGCTGACCGCTGGTGCAGGAATGGCCGCCCTCGCCGCCTGCACGCCGGACAGCACCGCTCCCTCCCCTGTGGCCGCAAACGCCGCCAGCGAGGTCCCTTCGGCCTCCGCAACGCCTTCCGTGGCCACGCCTACCGAGCCTGGACCCGTTGCGGTACCCGTTGAGCCTGCACCCTCCAGCGACATACCTGCCAGCACCGCCCCCTCGCATTCCGTAGCCCCTCAGCACTCACTGACGGATCCGGCGAGTCCTTGGGTTGTCGTCAACAAGCACAGGCCATTGGCCCCCCAGGACTTCGTTCCGACAGATTTGGTGCAGCCGGGCGTACGGCTCGCCGTCAGCGGTGAAGCGGCTTTGCTTAACAGCACGACGGCGTCTGCCGCAGAAAAGATGTTCGGCGCCGCAGCCGCGGAGGGCGTCATCATGACACTGGCCTCTGGTTACCGTTCTTATTCCACCCAAGTGACCACGTACAACGGGTACGTAGCCAGTACCGGTCAGGCTACAGCGGACCGCGCGTCCGCCCGGCCAGGGCACTCAGAGCACCAGACCGGCTGGTCCTTCGACATTGGCGACGGCGCGGGAGCCTGCAGCTTCCAACCTTGCTTTGCCGAACAACCCGCCGCTGTGTGGGCGAAAGCCAACGCCCACAAGTTCGGCTTTGTGGTCCGGTATCCGTGGATGTTCCACGACACCACCGGGTACTTTTACGAGTCCTGGCACCTGCGCTACATCGGCGTGGAGGCAGCCACGGATATGGCCACGCGCGGCATTGCCACCGTGGAAGAGTACTTCGGGCTCGAAGCAGCGCCGGACTACCTCTAGTTTCTTAAACACCGAGGCCCGCTCCCCTGCTTCAGCTGGAGCAAGATAGCGGGCCAAAAAGTGTGCTTTCCTAGACTGCCAATTCGCTGGGCGCACCCAGCCGGTCCTTGACCACGGCAGCAAGACCCTTGCAGATCCGCTCTGCTGTTTCCATGTCGGCGGCTTCCACCATGACACGGACCAACGCTTCTGTACCTGAGGGGCGGAGCAGCACACGGCCGGTCTCACCCAGTTCAAGCTCCGCTGCCGCAACGGCCTGGGCCACGCCCTCATCCGTGGCGGCACGAGCCTTATCCACGTCCTTGACGTTGATCATGATCTGCGGAAGCTTGGTCATGGCGCTCGAAAGGTCCTTGAGGCTGCGACCCGTGAGCGCAACCTGCGCGGCAAGCTGGAGTCCGGTCAGGACACCGTCACCCGTGGTGGCGAAGTCCGAGAAGATCACATGGCCGGACTGTTCGCCACCAAGGTTGTACCCGCCGTCGCGCATCTCTTCCAGGACATAACGGTCGCCAACACCGGTCTCCCGGATGGTGATGCCGGCATCGCGCAGGGCGATCTTCAGGCCAAGGTTGCTCATGACCGTGGCAACAAGGATGTTGTCTTTGAGCTTTCCGGCTTCCTTCAGTGCCAGCGCCAGGATCGCCATGATCTGGTCGCCGTCCACTTCGTTGCCTTCATGGTCGACGGCCAGGCAGCGGTCAGCATCGCCGTCGTGCGCTACGCCAAGGTCCGCGCCGTGCTTGACCACCGCTTCCTTCAGCGGACCCAGATGCGTGGAACCCACGCCGTCGTTGATGTTCAGGCCGTCCGGCTCTGCCCCGATCACCACGACGTCGGCCCCGGCGTCCTTGAACACCTGCGGTGAACAGCCGCTCGCTGCGCCGTGGGCGCAGTCCAGGACCACCTTCAGGCCCTCCAAACGTTTGGGAAGGGTGCCCAGCAGGTGCACGATGTACCTGTCCTCGGCGTCTGAGAACCGCTGGATGCGCCCGACGTCGGCGCCTACCGGCCGCTGGGGCTCTTTGCCCAGCTGCGCCTCGATGGCGTCCTCAACATCGTCCGGTAGCTTCTGCCCGCCCCGGGCGAAGAACTTAATGCCGTTGTCCGGAGCCGGGTTGTGCGAGGCAGAGAGCATGACTCCGAAGTCGGCGTCGAGGTCTGCCACCAAGTAAGCCGCTGCGGGCGTGGGGAGCACACCGGCGTCGTACACGTCGATGCCGGAGCTTGAAAGCCCGGCTTCAACGGCAGCGGCAAGGAACTCGCCGCTGGCCCGGGGGTCCCTGGCGACGACGGCGCGCGGCCGTCTCCCATCGCTTGTGCGGTCATGGCCGAGTACGACGGCGGCTGCCTGCGCGAGCTGCATAGCCAGTTCGGCGGTGAGCAATCCGTTCGCGAGACCGCGGACGCCATCTGTTCCAAATAATCTAGACATCGGGTCAAGTTTAGACGACGCCGGGACAGCACTTGTTCAAGGGGCCGCCGGAGGGTCACACACGGCGCCCCTCTTGACTCCCCTGCGTCGGTTCTGAAACGACGGAAGCCCGCCCCGCCGAAACGGCGGAACGGGCTTCCGAGTAAGCGCAGATTAACGCTTGGAGTACTGCTGAGCCTTACGTGCCTTCTTGAGACCAGCCTTCTTGCGCTCGATGACGCGGGCGTCACGGCTCAAGTAACCGGCCTTCTTGAGGGTGGCGCGGTTGTTGTCGACGTCGATCTCGTTCAGCGAGCGAGCAACACCGAGGCGCAGCGCACCGGCCTGGCCGGAGATGCCACCGCCGTGGATACGGGCGATGACGTCGTAGGCGCCTTCGAGATCGAGGATCTTGAAGGGCTCGTTGACGTCCTGCTGGTGCAGCTTGTTAGGGAAGTAGTTGTCCAGCGTGCGGCCGTTGATGGTCCACTTGCCGGAGCCCGGAACAACGCGAACGCGTGCAACGGCTTCCTTGCGGCGGCCAACAGCTGCACCGGCAACGGTCAGTGCCGGGCGCTCCTTCTTGGGCGCATCTTCACCAGATGTGCTTTCAGAGGTGTAGCTGGTGAGGGTTTCCTCAGCCTCGACGGCTTCGGCGGTCAGTTCTTCGTTCTGAGCCACGGTTCTCCTTGTAATGAAAAGTTGTTTGGTGGCCAGGACTACTGGGCGACCTGGGTGATTTCGAAAGTCTTCGGCTGCTGTGCAGCGTGGGGGTGCTCCGGGCCTGCGTAGACCTTGAGCTTGCCCAACTGCTGAGCGGCGAGGGAGTTCTTGGGGAGCATGCCCTTGATGGCCTTCTCAACAGCGCGAACCGGGTTGGATTCCAACAGCTCGGCGTAGTTGACGGAGGTCAGGCCGCCCGGGTAACCGGAGTGGCGGTATGCGCGCTTCTGCTCCAGCTTGGCGCCGGTGAGGGCAACCTTTTCAGCGTTGATGATGATGACGAAGTCGCCCATGTCCATGTGGGACGCAAAGGTCGGCTTGTGCTTTCCGCGCAGCAGTGTTGCGGTCTGGCTGGCAAGACGACCAAGGACAACGTCGGTGGCGTCAATGACGTGCCACTGGCGGTTGATATCGCCGGGCTTCGGGGTGTACGTACGCACGGTTTTGCCTCGTTCTTGTTCTGGCGTTCATGTTTTAGGCGGCACGCAATAAGGCGTGCACCTACTATGTATGCGCTACCGGAGCAGAGGTGAGGGCTCTATGTACCAGTTATCCCAAGATCTCGAAATGCCTCAGGAGTTAGCGATCCTGCAACTGGATCCCCCGGAAGGCATGTGTCATCGAGATAGGACACGCACAACGACTCTAAACAATACCGTCACTAGGGCGTCCGGGTCAAAATGGGGTAACCGCCCCCAGGGGTAGCGCACTTTTACTAAGGGAGAAACATGACCGATGGCCCCGGCGTCCCGCTCCTCATTGCGCTCCTCGGGTTGCTGCTCAGCCCTACTGCCGAGCTAGTGATCGCCCGCGGCCTTCCGCGCCTGGGCGGACTCCCCTCCCCTGCCGTCCGGATTACGACGGCGGCAATCACCGCGCTGCTCTTTGCGCTGCTGGGGTGGCGCTTTGGTTTTACTCCGGAATTGCCGGCGTTCCTTTTATTGGCACTCGTTGGGGTGCAGCTTTCGAGAATTGATTTCACCCTCCACTTGCTGCCAAACCCCCTCGTTTTGTTCCTGCTGGGGGGCGGTTTTGTTCTCCTTGCCACGTCCGCGGCACTGGATCCCGCCTGGCCCGAGCTGCTCCGAGCACTCGCTGGAGGCCTCATACTCTTCGTTTGCTACCTGATTCTGGGACTTATTTCGCCGAGAAGCCTCGGAATGGGCGATGTGAAGCTCGCAGCACCCATCGGACTGTACTTGGGGTACTTGGGTTGGAAGCAAGTACTCTACGGCGGGCTACTGGGATTTGTGGTGGGCGGGGTGCTCACGGTGCTGATGTTGCGCCTGAATCGCAAGGAAAAGACGGTGGAAACGGCGCACGGACCCGCGATGGTTATCGCAGCACTGGGTGTGACTCTCCTACTTCAGTAGTCCTTGTTCTCCTGGATTTCCGGGGCCCTGCATGGCCTCAAAAATGTAAGGCTGCTGTCTATTCCAAGTAGCCCCTCCCCTTTTGGGCTTCCAAACTGAGTACTCCCCCGCCCTTCTACGGGTGACCGCGTCATATGCGTTGCAGGAATTCGAGTACGACTACGCATTGTTCAGCAGCGCGTCCAGGGTGAATTCTTATCTCATCGAGTTCCGAACCGCTAAAGGCAACATGGGGGTAGTTCGGGAATCGAAAGCAAATTCCGATAATTTGCTGGACCTATAACCAAGAAATCTAAAAACACTAAATTCATTCTGGGAAGGAATTTTCCAATGTCTGCTCTTATGTTCACCATCACTTCGTACATCGCCGGCGTCAAGGACCGCTTCACCAAGGAAGAGAGGGGCGCGACGATGGTTGAATACGGCATCATGGTCGCCGCCATCGCAGTCGTCGTCGGTGTTGCCGCCTTCGCACTTGGTGTTCGAGTCGATCTCCTCTTCGACGGCATCGTCTTCTAGGCTCAGCCAGTGACGTGGTTGGTCGCGGCTGCCGTTTGGCAACCACGACCAACCCGTTGCTTTAAGGGCACATTCTGTTGAGATCTGGGACTTGGAGACGGATGTGAAATCCAAAACAAATGAGCGTGGCGCAGCGGCCGTGGAATTGGCCATCATACTGCCACTTTTGCTGCTAATCCTGTTCGGAATCATGGAGTTCGGGCGCGCCTACAATGTCCAGGTTTCCCTCACGCAAGCGGCGCGTGAAGGTGCCCGCCACGCGGCGGTGCACTACCAGGACGGCAGCTTGGACGTCTCCGGCGCAGCTTTGGCGGCCGCGCCGGCCTTGGACGGGCTGGGGGTCACTGTTTCAGATAATGCTTCGAACTGTGCACCCGGTTCCAACGTGGAAGTCACGACCAGCGTTTCATTGCAGTCAATGACCGGTTTTCTGGATGCTGGCTTCTTCGGTGGATCCGGAATCTTCCCAATCAATATGACAGGTGTCGGGGTGATGAGATGCGGTGGTTAGCGAAATTCCGAGCCCGTATGGTGGTTGCGGCTGGTACCAATGAGTCCGGCGAACGAGGTGCCGTTGCGGTTTTGGTCGCTGGTTCGATGGTGGTTCTCCTAGGCTTCGCCGCGTTGGCCGTTGATGTGGGCGCGGTTTATGCGGAGAAAGCACAGTTACAGAATGGTGCCGATGCCGCAGCCTTGGCGGTCGCTTCGGATTGCGCCAGCGGCAGCTGCGGCGACAGTTCCGGGACTGCTGACTTCTTCGCCAATAACAATGCAAACGATGCATCCAGCGGAGCCGCCGTCTCGTTTCCGGCGGCGACCACCGTTCGCGTCGTCACAAACGCCCGTACCAACGGAGAAGACAATCTCACGCTCCTTTTTGCCAGGGCTTTGGGGTACGACACGGCCGAAGTGGGCGCGGCTGCAGAAGCCTCGTGGGGTGCACCTTCCACGGCCACCACGCTTCCCTGGACTGTCAGCGAGTGTGTCTTCAAGAAGTACCTCTCAGCAACGCAACTTGCATCCTTGAACTCCACGGGGACCTTTACAGGCGACCCGACACCGACCCATATCCTCCTCAGGTACGACGAGAATGCACCCACGGTGCCCGGCTGTGCTGCGCAAAACGGATATCAACCTGGTGGTTTCGGCTGGCTGCTCACTGACACGGGCTGCACAACGGACATCGATCTTGATGCAACCGTGGATGGACAAACAGGCAACCACTTCCCGAACGCAACCGGCTGCAACACTGCCCTGGCAAACATCATGAATGAGCCGGCATTGATACCCCTCTTCGATTCAGCTACCGGTAACGGAAGCAATGCGGAATACACGCTTATAGGTTTCGCGGCATTCCAGGTAACCGGTTACAAGTTCAGCGGCTCTGGGGCCGTTGTGGACCCTCTTGCTCCAAGTTGCAACGGAAATTGCCGGGGGCTTCAGGGGTTCTTCACCCGCTTCGTATCACTCGAAGAGGGCATGCAAGTAACGCCAGGCATCCCTAACTATGGGGCCTCCGTTGTCTCGCTCACCGAGTAGCCGCATCTGATACGGCAACTCACCATTCCTATTATTTGCAAGGAGTAAAAGTGAAAGCACGCCTACTGGGAGGCATTGCCGCACTGCTGTTGGCAGTCATTGGCACCGTCTTATTGGTTACCTATGTGCAGGGAGCCGATAAGCGGGCGCAGCAAGGGCTCGAACCCGTAAATGTACTCGTCGTCAAAGAACGCATCCCGGCCGGAACCAAGGTCGAGGAGCTCGGAAACAAAGTAACAACTGAAACCCTGCCCCAAACGGCGGTTGCCCAGGGAACAATCAGTGCCTTGGGCGACCAAAAAGGCAAGGTCACCAGCGTCGATTTGCAGCCCGGCGAACAAATGCTTGGCGTCAAGCTGGTGAACCCCAACGAATTGGTACCGGGGACCGTTCCTGTTCCTGAGGGATTGCAGGAAGCCACGTTCGTTCTGGCTCCTGAGCGTATTTTGGGAGGTCGCATTGAAGCGGGTGACACCGTCACTGTATATGCTTCATTCAAGTTGGATGAAGCCATCCCGGCAGGCGCCAATCTTCCTGCCAATCTCACCGGCTGGAAAGATTTCACGGAGCTGCTCTATCACGATGTGCTTGTGACGGCCGTTCAACAAGCGGCACCCGACGCCGAAAAGTCAGCAGGCACGGACAAGGGCGTCGCATTACCTAACGGATCGGCCTACGTGACCGTTGCCCTTAGTGACGCAAACGCCGCCAAGATGGTCTTTGGCGCAGAGTTTGGAACGCTGTGGTTGTCCAAGCAGACCGACAAGACCGTGAAAGGCGACCCGCCCACGACGACTTTCGGAGGGCTGGTCCAATGAGCCGCTTCGTAGCGATCACTGCAGTCAGGGACTTTGAATCCCGTGTCCGACAAGCCATTACTGGAGCACTCCATGGAGACCTGGAGACCCTGTCACCCGAGGTTTTGCAAGGTGGCACCGACGATGTCTTCAAGCGACTGACAGGTGCCCCACCCGAGGTCATGATTTTGGGCCCCGGCGTAAAATCGGACGACGCACTGAAGCTGGCGACCGTCTTCGATCTCCAGTATCCCGAGATCAGCCTCCTCCTCGTCTCCGAGCCTGAGCCCGATCTTGTTTTGCGCGCAATGCATGCCGGCGTCCGGGATGTCATATCCCCCGAGATCGAGGTGAATGAGCTCCGCGTCCTTCTGGAGCGCGCCTGCCTCGCTGCGGCCAGCCGACGACGGGGTATGCAGCCTGCGGCCGAGCCAGGGCATGAACGAGGACGGGTCATTGCCGTGATGTCTCCGAAGGGCGGGGTAGGCAAGACAACCGTTGCAACCAATCTGGCCGTGGGTCTGGGAGCCGTCGCTCCGATGAGCGTCGTCATCGTAGATTTGGATTTGCAATTCGGAGATGTGGCGTCCGGTCTCCTGCTTGAGCCGGAACACTCGATCACTGAAGCAGTGCACGGTTCTGCAGCCCAGGACTCCATGGTTCTAAAAGCCTTCCTGACGGTGCATCCCGCCGGCATCTATGCTTTGTGTGCTCCAAGCAGGCCATCCGAATCGGACTACATCACAGCCGAGCACGTGTCCCGCCTTCTGAACCAGCTGGCGACGGAATTCAAATACGTCGTTGTGGACACCGCTCCCGGCTTGGGGGAACACTGCCTGGCGACACTTGAGCTTGCCACCGACGGAGTCTGGGTCTGCGGTATGGACGTCCCAAGTATCCGGGGTCTTCGTAAGAGCTTCAGCGTTCTCAAAGAGTTGCAACTTCTTCCCCAGGGCCGGCATACGGTGCTGAATTTTGCCGACAGGAAGAGTGGCATCTCGGTGCAGGACGTCGAAGCAACCATTGGGGTACCAATTGACACAGTCATCCCCAGGTCCCGCAATCTGCCGTTTTCAACCAACAGAGGCGTGCCGGTTCTGCAGGGGACGACACGCGACTCCGCCACAAAAGGACTCCGCAAACTGGTTGAGCGCTTTGATCCCCGCTTGGCCGCTGCACCGCAGAGCAAGCAACACAGAAGGGTCGTGGTCTCGTGAAACTGTCGGAAAGGCTTTCAAAGAACACTCCGCTTGGTGTCGATGTTTCGGGCGAAGGTGGCAAGGATGGCTCTGCCAAGGTCACCTCGCCCGTCCCTTCACTGCCAGTGCATTCCCCGGCCGCACCACTCCTTGGCGGAGCGCCAAGTGCTCCTGCTGTCGATGCGTTGGCTGGCCTGAAGCAACGGGCCGCTAATGCACTATTCGAGCGCATCGGCAATCGTATCGGGGACACGTCGAGTTCCGAGGAGGACCTTCGCACCTTTGCCGTGGATGAACTTTCCGCCGTCATTGATGACGAGCAGGTCCCGTTGTCGCCGGAAGAGCGGCGACGCCTCATCCGGGAGATCGCGGATGAGGTCATGGGCTTTGGCCCGCTGCAGCGTTTGTTGGAAGATCCGTCGATCACCGAAGTGATGGTCAACCGTTATGACCAGATTTACGTGGAACGCCACGGTCATTTGGCTTTGACGGACCTGCAGTTCAGTTCCGACGACCACTTGAGAAAGGTCATCGAACGAATTGTATCCAAGGTGGGGCGCCGCATTGATGAATCGTCACCACTCGTCGATGCCCGCTTGGAGGATGGCTCCCGCGTCAACGCCATCATTCCTCCGCTTGCGGTCAACGGACCTTCACTCACCATCAGGAAATTCAGTCATACCCCACTCACTGTCAGGAATCTCATTGACTGGGGTTCCATAAGCCACGAGATGGCTGACTTGTTGAGTGCGTGCGTTCGAGCGCGCCTGAATGTGATCGTCTCAGGCGGTACCGGCACCGGAAAGACGACGCTACTGAACGTTCTTTCTTCCTTCATCCCGGAGTCTGACCGGATCGTCACGATTGAAGACGCAGTGGAGCTTCAACTTCAACAGCAACACGTTGTCAGGCTGGAAAGCCGGCCAGCCAACATTGAGGGAAGAGGTGCTGTCACCATCCGCGACCTGGTACGGAACTCTCTCCGTATGCGACCAGACCGCATCATTGTTGGCGAAGTACGTGGCGGTGAATCCCTGGACATGCTTCAGGCCATGAACACCGGCCATGACGGATCCCTGTCAACGGTCCACGCAAACTCCCCGCGTGATGCCATAGCCCGTTTGGAGACACTCGTCCTCATGGCTGGAATGGACCTACCACTACGAGCCATCCGCGAACAGGTGTCCTCCGCCGTTGATCTCATCGTCCAGGTGACCCGTTTGCGCGATGGCAGTCGGCGGGTCACCCATGTGACCGAAGTACAAGGCATGGAGGGTGAAGTCGTGACGCTACAGGATGCTTTTCTTTTCGACTACTCCGCTGGCTTGGACGCTCAGGGCCGTTTCCTGGGCAAGGCAGTTCCAACGGGAATCCGGCCCCGTTTCCTCGACCGGTTTTCCGAACTTGGCATCCAGGTTTCGCCGGCCACCTTCGGCGTGGTTGCGCAACCCGTTGGGAGGCGATAGCGATGGATTCTCCTGTTCTCTTCTTCGCTGCCATCGGACTTTGCATAGGGGCGCTCATCCTGACAATAGTCTTCGTCCTGAAGCCTCGAAACGGATCCATCCCCATCGAGCGTCGCCGCTACGAGTTATCACACGACAACTCAGCTGTGGGTCGCGTATCCGAGACAGCCGTACAGTTCATGGACACCGCGCTGGGTCGCTCGGGTGGCCCCTTCAACAGGGAAGTTCTCTACCAGGCCGGAGTCAAGCACTCTCCAGCCGACTTCACGGTAACGGTTATTGCCAGCGCAATAGTCTCGGCAGTCATTGGCACTTTGCTCTTCCACATTTTCATTGGGGTTTTGTTGGCCGTCGCGGCGCCGTTGCTTGCGAAATTGGTGTTGATAATAAGAACCCAGAAACGACGCGCCAAGTTCGATGCCCAGCTCACGGACACGATTCAGATGTTGATCGGTGGGCTACGTGTGGGTCACAGCATCATGAGGTCGTTGGAAGCAGCAGCCCAAGAGGCACAAGTCCCCACATCGGAAGAGCTCAGCCGCATCGTCAACGAAGTCAGAATCGGACAGGATCCGCGTCGGGCGATAGATGACTGCGCACAACGTATGGACAGCGAGGATTTCCGCTGGATTGGTCAAGCCATCCAGATTAACCGGGAAGTGGGCGGTGACCTGGCCGAGGTGCTCGAACAGGTCGCAGGAACCATCAGGGAACGCAGCGAAATCAAAGGACACGTACGTGCCCTGAGCGCTGAGGGCAAAATGTCCGCCGTGGTTCTGATGATTCTTCCCATCGCAGTGGGCCTCTTCATGTCCGTGTTGAACCCCGGCTACATGAGGCTCTTCGCCGAACACCCGGTAGGGATCGCCTTAGTAGTAGTAAGTGCCGTCCTATTCGTCATCGGCGGCTTCTGGATGAGCCGCACAGTGAAGATCAAGTTCTAGGAGGCAGGGCTCATGACTCCCATAGTCTGGCTGATCATTGCCGTTATTGTTCTGCCTCTCGCGTACTTCGCGTGGTCTTTGCTCAGCCTTGACCGGAAGGGCATCGTCGCTATCCAAAGCAACCTTGGATCAGGATTCGCGCAAGGCACGGCTGTAAACCTGAAGCGCCCACCTCTCATGCTTGGTGTTGCCAGAAAGCTGACTCCAGGAAGCTACGAAGCAAAATTGGATCATTGGCTCGCCCTCGCTGGGCGACCGGCATCCATGCCCTTGCCGAAACTCATAGCCATGAAGCCGGCTCTCGCCCTTGCAGGGTCAGTTGCCGGAATACTCCTATTTCTTGTCAGCCCCGGCCCGGGCATTGTTGGAATATCCCTTTTCGCGGTGATGCTTCTTTATTTCCTTCCCGATCTCATGATTTACAACACCGGGATAAAACGACAGGAAGCCATCAAGCTTGAGTTCGCGAACACCCTCGACCAGATGCTCATCTCAGTTGAGGCTGGCCTCGGATTTGAGTCAGCTATGGAAAGGGCAGCCTCTCAAGGATCAGGCCCACTCCCTCAGGAACTCATGCGGACGCTGCAGGATATCCAGGTAGGCAGACCACGGCAAGAGTCCTATGAGGCCTTGGCGGAACGGTGCGCCGTTCCGGACATCCGGAGCTTTGTCCTCGCAGTCATCCAGGCTGACAAGTACGGCATCGGCATAGCCAACGTCCTGCGTGCACAGGCAAAGCAGGCACGCGTCAAGCGCCGTCAGGCAGCAGAAGAGAAGGCGATGAAGCTTCCCGTCAAAGTCCTGTTCCCTTTGCTGTTCTGCATCTTCCCGGTGCTGTTCATAGTCCTTCTGGGTCCCGCAGTCATCAAGATCATGCAGGCATTCGGCTGATCTTGTCCCTCGGGAAATAGACCGGCCGTTCGCGGATCCCAGACCTCGGGCGGCCACAACGGCCCCCTTCCGGTACCCAGAGCCGGGAGGGGGTCCTCCCACGTCCGCTCAACTCACCATAGGCAGGGACAGACAGGACTACTCCCGCCGCGCCCGAGTCAGTTCGGCGCGAGCCAGCAACTCGTTGTCGGACGGGTAGGCAACTTCTTCCAGTACCAACGGATGTGGCGCAGCGAGCACTGACTTGGCATCGCGCTTTCGTTCCAAGAGCCGCGTGTACAGCCACGCCGGAGACTCCAAACCCTCCCCCACTCGCAAGGCGGAACCTACAAGGGACCGCACCATGTTGTGGCAGAACGCATCGGCCTGCACGGTGGCAACAATAACGTCGTCGCTTCCCCGAGCAAACGAGAACTGCTGCAGCTCGCGGATGGTCGTGGCTCCCTCGCGGGGTTTGCAGTAAGAACGGAAATCCTGGAGGCCCAGCAACGCAAAGGCGCCCTCGTTCATGAGCTCCACATTCAACGGCGCCTTATGCCACAAGGTAATCCCCCGCAGAACCGGGTCCCAGCGTTCCGGACCGTCGGCAATCCGGTAGCTGTACCTCCGCCACAACGCTGAAAAGCGGGCGTCGAACCCTTCCGGCGCCAGACCGGCGTCGTGAACTTCAACCGCACCTGTCAGGTCGCCGAGGATGCGGCTCAAAGCACCGCGGAGTCGGCGTAAAAGCGCGACGGCGGGATCGAGTTCGTGCCCGCGCGGCAGTGACAGCCACTCGGCTTCCGTCAGGTCCAGGTGAACGACTTGACCGCGGGCGTGGACGCCGGCGTCCGTCCGGCCTGCAACCGTCACGCGAACCGGTCGCTGTAGTAGAAGCGCCAAAGCTTCCTCAAGGGATCCTTGCACGGTCCGGAGACCTGGCTGCAGAGCCCACCCGCTAAAAGGGCCGCCATCGTAGGAAAGATCCAGACGGACACGCAAAAACCCGCCGCCCCCCATAACGGGGGCAGCGGGTTTTCGTTCGTTCATAGACTTAAGTCTACTGTGAAGAATTCAGTGAATTACTTCTTGTCCTCAGCGGCCGGAGCCTCTTCGGTCTCAGCAGCTTCAGCTTCAGCGGCTTCTGCCTCAGCGGCCGGAGCCTCTTCGGTTTCAGCGGCTTCGGTCTCTGCAGCTTCGGTCTCAACGACCTCTTCCTCGGCAGCCGGAGCAGCCTTGGCAGCGGCAGCGGTTGCTTCAGCAACAACGGCCTGCTTCGGGGAAACCGGCTCGAGAACGAGCTCGATGACAGCCATGGGAGCGTTGTCGCCCTTGCGGTTGCCGATCTTGGTGATGCGGGTGTAGCCACCATCGCGGTTAGCAACGGCACCGGCGATGTCAGTGAACAGCTCGTGGACAACGCCCTTGTCGCTGATCAGGCCGAGAACGCGGCGGCGGGAAGCGAGGTCGCCACGCTTGGCGAAGGTGACCAGACGCTCTGCGTACGGCTTAAGGCGCTTGGCCTTGGTGACCGTGGTGGTGATGCGCTTGTGCTCAAAAAGAGCAGCTGCCAGGTTCGCGAGCATCAGGCGCTCGTGAGCCGGGCCGCCTCCGAGGCGCGGACCCTTAGTGGGGGTAGGCATAGTTATTTCTCCTGTTATGTAAGCCGGTCAGGTCCATCGCTGGACCCGGCGGCCAAGATCTGCTGTTTAGAGCTCGTCGTCGCTGAACGCGGCGTCGTCCTCTTCGATGGCTGCGGCGCGGGCTGCGAGATCGAAACCGGGAGGGGAGTCCTTGAGGGACAGACCCAGTTCGACGAGCTTTGCCTTGACCTCGTCAATGGACTTCGCACCGAAGTTACGAATGTCCATCAGGTCAGCCTCGGAGCGGGCAACGAGTTCACCCACGGTGTGGATGCCCTCACGCTTGAGGCAGTTGTAGGAACGGACGGTGAGGTCCAGATCCTCGATCGGCAGAGCCATGTCCGCTGCCAGGGCAGCGTCCGTCGGCGACGGGCCAATCTCGATACCTTCAGCTGCGGTGTTCAGCTCACGAGCCAGACCGAACAGTTCCACCAAGGTGGTGCCTGCGGAAGCAACAGCATCGCGCGGGGCGATGGCCTGCTTGGTCTCGACGTCGACAATGAGCTTGTCGAAGTCGGTGCGCTGCTCAACACGGGTAGCTTCCACGCGGAAAGTTACCTTCATGACCGGCGAGTAGATCGAGTCAACCGGAATACGGCCGATCTCGGAGTCGCCGGACTTGTTCTGAGCTGCCGAAACGTAGCCACGGCCGCGCTCGATGGTCAGTTCGAGTTCGAACTTGCCCTTCGAGTTCAGAGTGGCAATGTGCAGATCCGGGTTGTGGAATTCGACGCCGGCCGGCGGAGCGATGTCCGCGGCGGTGACGACTCCGGGGCCCTGCTTGCGCAGGTAAGCAACAACCGGCTCATCGTGCTCGGAGGAAACCGAAAGGTTCTTGATGTTCAGGATGATCTCGGTGACATCTTCCTTGACACCCGGAACCGTGGTGAACTCGTGCAGCACGCCATCGATCCGGATGCTGGTTACAGCAGCACCGGGGATGGAGGAGAGCAGGGTACGGCGGAGGGAGTTTCCGAGGGTGTAGCCGAAGCCCGGCTCCAGCGGTTCAATGATGAAACGGGAGCGGTTCTCGGATACAACTTCTTCAGACAGGGTGGGGCGCTGTGCAATGAGCACTTAGGTTTCCTTTCGGCGAGCATCCGCTATATGACGCAACACAGGTGGTGGAAATCGGCTTCGGTTTCCAGCCTGACCAGCCGGGCCATGCTGACGGATGATCGAAACCATCCATAGCAGGCCCGGCCGGTCAGGCGGGGAAGACCTAATTAGACGCGGCGGCGCTTCGGCGGGCGGCAACCGTTGTGGGCGCTGGGGGTGACGTCCTGGATGGAGCCAACCTCGAGGCCAGCGGCCTGAAGCGAACGGATTGCGGTTTCGCGTCCGGATCCCGGGCCCTTGACGAATACGTCAACCTTGCGCAGACCGTGCTCCTGAGCGCGCTTTGCAGCAGCTTCGGCAGCCATCTGGGCAGCGAACGGGGTGGACTTACGGGAGCCCTTGAAGCCAACCTCACCGGCGGAAGCCCATGAGATTACAGCACCGTTCGGGTCCGTGATGGACACGATGGTGTTGTTAAAGGTGCTCTTGATGTGCGCCTGGCCAAGCGCAATATTCTTCTTATCCTTGCGACGCGGCTTACGAACCGCTCCACGAGTCTTCGGGGGCATTGTTTCTCCTACAGAAAGTTATCGGGGGAAAACCGGATCAATCCCGAGGGATTAACGTCCGGCCTTCTTCTTGCCGGCGACGGTGCGCTTCGGGCCCTTGCGGGTACGAGCGTTGGTCTTCGTACGCTGTCCGCGTACGGGCAGGCCCTTGCGGTGGCGCAGGCCTTCGTAGCTGCCGATCTCTACCTTGCGGCGGATGTCAGCGGCTACCTCGCGGCGAAGGTCACCCTCAACCTTGTAGTTGCCTTCAATGTAGTCACGCAGCTGGACCAATTCGGCGTCAGTCAGGTCCTTGACGCGAACGTCAGCGCTG
The DNA here is from genome assembly GCF_000281065.1 of Arthrobacter sp. M2012083. GTDB lineage: Bacteria > Actinomycetota > Actinomycetes > Actinomycetales > Micrococcaceae > Arthrobacter. The sequence goes on along the minus strand of NZ_AKKK01000047.1, from coordinate 128,344 downwards.
ATGCCGGTGGCAGCCAGGGTTTCGTGTGCACGGGTCTTGCCCACGCCGTAGATGTAAGTAAGCGCAATTTCCAACCGCTTTTCGCGGGGAATGTCTACGCCAGCGAGACGAGCCATAGTGGCAGTACTCCTTGAATAAACCGGAGGTCGTAGGCAGTACACCCACACGTTCAGTGTGGCCCCAGCCTCCGACCGGGGGTTCGCTGACCAGGCTCTGTAATGCAGTCCTGGCACAGCTTGTGCTGCCTTTATTTACTTGCGTGGGCTAGCAGCCCAGGTTTGTCCTCGCGGACGCTGATTCCCGAAAGGGGAATTAGCCCTGGCGCTGCTTGTGGCGCGGGTTCTCGCAGATCACCATGACCCGGCCGTTACGGCGGATCACTTTGCACTTGTCGCAGATCTGCTTGACGCTCGGCTTGACCTTCATGGCGTTCCTTTGCGTGTTTTGCAGTTGATCTGCTGGAGCGGCTTAGGCACTATTGCCTTGCCGCCCAGCAATTTACTTGTAGCGGTAGACGATACGACCACGTGTGAGGTCGTATGGGCTCAGCTCCACCACTACCCGGTCCTCGGGGAGGATTCGAATGTAGTGCTGTCGCATCTTCCCAGAGATGTGTGCGAGAACGACGTGCTTATTGGTGAGCTCAACACGAAACATCGCATTGGGCAGCGCCTCAGTCACAACGCCCTCGATCTCAATGACCCCGTCCTTCTTGGCCATATCCTCCGCTAACTGTTGTTTGCCGCCGTCCTCCAGTTAGGCACCGAAGATCCAGCGGACGTTTTTTGTTTGCTTGGCCCTCTTGGAACCACGACACTAAAAAGGGCGTGGCTGCACAGACAACCAACAAATAACTCTACGCCAATGAGGCCGGAAAGTTAAATCCGTCTATGGTAGCGCACCTGCCTCCAGCCGTCACTCCCCCACCGGCTGATAGGCGGGGAAGTCGCCCGCCGCCGTCGAGACGCTTGCGGCCGCAAGGACGCCATCCAGAATTGCCAGCCGGGCAGCTTCAGCCGCGGCGCTTTGGAGCGTTATCAGCGACACCTGCCGCGCCTGCTCAGTGCTGCGATCAAGCCCGACGGCGCCGGTCGCCAACGCGAACACGGTGTCGCCGTCCGCCAAAGTATGGGACGGATTCAACGCCCGGGCCAACCCTGCATGACCGGCACTGGCGGTCCGCTTACATTCCGCCGCATCCAGAACAGCATTCGTCGCAATCACCACGAGCGTCGTATTGAGCCCTTGTGCGGCCGGCGTCCCCGGAACGGCGTCCGGGACAAGACCGATCGGCATACCCAGCGCGTTCACCACGGCAATGGCCCCGACGATCACACCGTCACCGAGCGTGATGGACGACGTACCGATCCCACCCTTGTACTGCCCGCGCCCAATGACGGCCCCGGTCCCGGCACCCACGTTTCCACGCCCGACGGCGGCATGGTCGCCTGAGGCGTACGCTGCGGCGGCAGCCTGGTAGCCCATGTCGGCGTCGGGGCGCGCTTTGACGTCTCCGCCGCGTCCGAGATCGAAGATGGCGGCCGCCGGCACGATCGGCACCACCGTCCCGGGAACAGCAAACCCCCGCCCCTGCTCCTCACACCACAGCTGGGCACCGGTAGCAGAAGCCAAACCAAAGGCACTTCCCCCGGTCAGCACCACGGCATCCACAGTGGAAACCAGCGTTGTGGGATCCAGGGCATCGGTCTCATGAGTGCCCGGACCTCCGCCGCGCACATCCACGGACCCCACAGTCTCCACGGGAGGGAGCACCACAGTTACCCCGGACAACCACCCCTTCCCTACCCTCTGCACATGCCCAACCCGTATGCCAGCAACATCGGTGATCGAATTCATGGCTCCATTCTCCACCTGCCTCACTCCCCGCTTCGAAGGCCGGCCGGGTGCGACCCGGCAGCGCGCGTCTAAGGTAGGCCCACGATGGCCGGGTTCCCTGGCCGAGCTTGCGAGGTTAGGGGGGCCGTTGGGGAGGAACGACCGAGCGCACCGAGGGTTGCGGCCCGGTTGGCCTCGCCATCGGGGGAAAGTTCTGCAACAAGTGGGAGCCGAGCCTCGAATTCGAACACGCGAGTAACGCCGCGTAAACGGCTCTGGAAGTGTCAGCCAACTATCGGTACGGGACGCCCTTTTCGTCCGATCGGTGCCTGTCGGTGTGGTGAGCTAGGCCTGTCTTCGCCGCCCCGGTCCGGGAGCAGGCGCCCCACATTCGTCCGAAACCGTTAGTGACTCATGACTATCCGACAGATTCATAGCAGCAGCGCTGAGCCTGCAGGCAGGCCAGGCCCACAGCCGCCGGTTGCGGCCGGTGCGGAGGCAAAGCCCCGTCTTGACAGGAAGCGTTGGTCCGGTCGCAGTCGCCGTGACTTTGTGGTCTTCCTTGCCATGGCGTTGCCCAACTTGGCGTTGATCGGCATCTTCACCTATTGGCCGCTGATCAACAACATCTACTACTCCACGTTGGATTGGACGCTCGGTTCGGTTTCGGCCACGGTTGTTGGGCTGGAGAACTACGTCACGTTCTTCACCAGTGAGGATGCCTCTAAGGTCTTGGGGACTACAGCTATCTTCACGCTGGTTACGGTGGGCGGTTCCATGGTGCTTGGGCTGCTGGTTGCCCTTGCCTTGAACTCCAAGGTTCGCGGCACCACGTTCGCCCGTTCCGCGGTGTTCGCGCCTTATGTGCTTTCCGGGGTGGGTGTCGGCTTGGTGTGGCTGTTCATCTTTGATCCCGGCTACGGAGTGCTCGCCTGGGTCCTGCGCGGCCTCGGACAACAGAGCCCGCAGTGGATCAATGATCCCCAGCTTTCCTTGGTGATGGTCATCATCGTGTACGTCTGGAAGAACCTGGGCTACTGCGCCGTGGTTTATCTGGCCGGCCTGCAGTCCCTGCCCAGGGACGTCATGGAAGCTGCGGCGTTGGACGGCGCCAACAGCGTGCGGAGATTTTTCAACATCTCCATGCCGTTGCTCTCCCCCACTACGTTCTTCCTACTGATCACCACCATGCTGAGTTCATTGCAGGCCTTCGACCTTATCCGCATCATGACTCCGCTGGGCAACGGCACCAGCACGCTGATTTACGAGGCGTACCTCCAGGCATTCGGCGCCTATAACCGGGCGGGCTACTCTGCGGCAATTTCGGTGATTCTCTTCGCGATCCTGCTGATCATTACGGTTCTCCAACTGAGGTTCGTTGAGCGAAAGGTCCACTATTCATGAGCGCGCCCGCACCCGCAGTCGTCGTCGATTCCTCACCAGAGGCCTCCCAAAAGCCCAACCCGAATGAGCCACTGGGCCCCTTTTCCAAAGCCAACATCATCCGCACGGTGGCCACCGGTTATGTGCCTCTGGTCATCGCAACGCTTGTGGTGTTCCTGCCGTTGCTCTGGATGTTGTTGAGTTCCTTCAAGCAACCGGGCGAGATCGTCACCATGGATCTGAAGATCCTGCCGGAGTCCTTGAACCTGGAGAACTACGCCACAGCCATGACTACGGTTCCGTTCGCGCAGTTCTTCGCCAACAGCTTGATCGTTACGGTGGTGGGTTCGTCCATCAAGGTCATCTTGGCGATCCTCACCGCTTACGCGCTGGTGTTTGTCGGTTTCCCGTTCAAGAACGTGATCTTCGTGCTGATCCTGGTGGCGCTCATGGTTCCGGCGCAGGTATCCATCCTGCCCAACTACATCCTGATCGCGGGGATGGGTGGCAAGAACACCCTGTGGGGAATCATTCTTCCAGGCTTGGGAACGGCGTTCGGTACGTTCCTGCTGCGACAACACTTCCTGACCCTGCCGCCGTCGATCCTCGAAGCAGCTGAAATTGACGGTGCGGGTCACTGGCGCCGGCTGTGGCAGATCATCGTCCCGGTCTCGGTGCCATCGATTGCAACTGTGGCGCTGGTGACCGTGGTCAGTGAATGGAACGACTACATCTGGCCCCTCATCATCACCGACCGCCCCGAAACCATGACGCTTCCCGTGGGCCTGACCCTGCTGCAGAACTCGGAGGGCAATGGTGCCGGCTGGGGAATCCTCATGGCAGGAGCAGTCTTGGTGATCGTGCCCATCCTGCTGGTGTTCGCAGCACTCCAGCGCTACATCGTTGCCGGCCTGACCCAAGGCAGTGTCACCGGCTGATTTTTCTCCAACCGCACCATTCGCATCGAAGTACGTTATTGAGAGGAAACACCATGCGCACCAACCTTGACCGCCGACATTTCCTGGGACTCGCCGGCCTCGGCGCCGGAGCTGCGGCCCTTGCCGCATGCGGCGGACCGTCGACGGCGGGTACGGCAGACGCCGTCGACACCGCATCGATCGACTTCAGCGGGGTAAAGCCCGCGGCCTCCATCGACTTCTGGACCAACCACCCGGGTAAGTCGCAGGACGTGGAGAAGGCGATCATCGGGAAGTTCCACGCCAAGTTCCCTGACATCAAGGTCAACTTGGTGACGGCGGGCGCCAACTACGAAGAGATCGCCCAGAAGTTCCAGACGTCCCAGGCGGCCAAGACTGGCCTGCCGGGATTGGTCGTCCTCTCGGATGTCTGGTGGTTCCGCTACTACTCAAACGGCAGCATCATTCCCCTTGATGGCTTGGTGAAGCAACTGGATATCAACATCGAGGACTTCCAGAAGTCGCTGGTGGACGACTACAAGTACGAGGACAAGCAGTGGGCGCTCCCCTACGGCCGTTCCACACCGCTGTTCTACTACAACAAGGACCACTTCAAGGCCGCAGGGCTTCCGGATCGGGCGCCTGCCACCTGGCAAGAGTTCGCAGAGTGGGCGCCGAAACTCAAGGCCACCTCTGGTGCGCAGTACGCCTACATCTACCCCGCCTTGGCCGGGTACGCAGGCTGGACCCTTCAGAACAACCTGTGGGGCTGGGGCGGAGGCTGGTCAAAGGACTGGGACATCACTTGCGATTCCCCTCAGTCCGTCGCCGCACTGCAGTGGGCGCAGGACACCATCTACAAGGATGGCTGGGCCGGCGTCTCGTCCAAGGAGGCAGCTGACGACTTCGCCGCTGGGATCACCTCGTCCACGATTTCCTCCACAGGGTCCTTGCTTGGCGTCCTAAAGGCGGCAAAGTTCAACGTGGGCGTGGGATTCCTTCCCGGCGGCCCGGAGGCACCCAGCGGAGTCTGCCCCACAGGCGGCGCGGGCCTCGGTATCCCCAGCGGCATCAGCAAGGAAGAGCAACTGGCTGCTGCGACGTTCCTCAAGTTCATGACCGAACCGGAGAACACCGCCGCTTTCTCAGCCGCCACCGGCTACATGCCCACCAGGCTCTCAGCCGACATGTCGGCGGTTCTCGCGGCGACCCCACAGATCAAGACCGCCATGGATCAGCTAGCCGCCACCAAGGTTCAGGACAACGCCCGCGTGTTCCTGCCGGGCGCTGACCAGGAGATGGCCAAATCGGCGGCCAAGATCCTGACGCAGCAAGGTGACGTCCAAGCAACCATGACCGAACTCAAGAAGACCCTCGAGGGCATTTACACCAAGGATGTAAAGCCCAAACTGAAGGCATAACTGCCTTCCCGGATATGCGAAGAGCTGGGCTACTTGAGTAGCCCAGCTCTTCATCTGCAGGTGTTACGGGATGGGGACAGGCACGACGCCGAGCGGTGCCAACTGCTCGGCTCCCCCGTCCGGGGCGGACAGGACCCAGATGCCCTTTTCGTGAACAGCTACCGAGTGCTCCCACTGGCAGGAACGCTTGCCGTCCGTGGTGACGACGGTCCAGTCGTCGTCGAGGGTAGCGGTCTCGATGCCGCCGCGAACCAGCATGGGTTCTATGGCCAGGCATAGGCCCGGACGGATCTTGGGGCCGCGGTGACTGGTGCGGTAATTCAAAACGTCCGGGGCCATGTGCATCTCTGAGCCAATGCCGTGGCCCACGTAGTCCTCCAGGATGCCCAAAGGCTTTCCGGGGACGGATGACACGTAGTCATCGATCGCGTTCCCAATGTCTCCTACAAACTTGCCTTGGGCGAGGGCTGCTATGCCGCGCCACATGGCTGCTTCGGTCACGTCGGAAAGACGCTGGTCTTCGGGATCAACCTTGCCAACAATCACGGTCCTGGCAGAGTCGGAATGCCAGCCGTCAACGATGCAGCCGCCGTCGATGGAAATAATGTCGCCGTCGTTGAGGACCCTGCCGCCCGGGATGCCATGGACCACTTCCTCATTGACCGAGGTGCAGATGGTGGCCGGGAAGCCGTGATAACCAAGAAAGTTCGACTTTGCTCCGGCATCGTTGAGGACTGCGGCGAAAACGTCGTCCAGGTCCTTGGTGGTGACACCCGGCTTGGCCGCCGCAACGGCAGCGTCGAGTGCACGGCTCAGGACAAGGCCTGCCTGGTGCATGGTTCGCATCTGCTCGTTGGTTTTGTATTCAATGCGGGGCTGACCGAACGCCATGATCTCCTCTGGAAGGTTTGCTGTAGAGGCCGATCAGGCCTCGTGCTTCAACCATTTTCCCGTACCCGGGAGCGTGGCCGAAATTGAAAAGCAGGATGGAAAAGAAAAGGGTGTGCCCCGCACTCACGGTACGGGACACACCCCTCGCTCCAGCGCCGTTTTACGGGCTATGTGGAGAACAAACTAAACGGCCTTGGCCGACTCGATCGCCGTCAGCACACGGTCGGTAACTTCGTCGATACCGCCAATGCCGTCAACCTGCGTGAGGATGCCACGCTCGGCGTACTTGGCCACAACCGCCTCGGTCTGCTCGTGGTAGAGATCCAGGCGGTGCCGGATGACGGTTTCATTGTCATCCGAACGGCCCGTTTCCTTGGCACGGCCAAGGAGTCGGGTTACCAGTTCTTCGTCATCGGCGGTCAGCTGGAGCACGACGTCGAGCTCCTGCTCACCCTCAGCGAGGATCTGGTCCAAGTAGTCCACCTGCGCGGTGGTGCGCGGGTAGCCATCCAGGAGGAAGCCGTTTTCGACATCGCTCTGGCTCAGGCGGTCGCGAACCATGTTGTTCGTGACGCTGTCCGGAACAAAGTCACCGGCGTCCATGTACTTCTTGGCCTCGATGCCCAAAGGGGTTTCGCCCTTTACGTTGGCACGGAAGATGTCGCCGGTGGAGATGGCGACTACGCCGAGGCGCTCGGAAATCCGCTCAGCCTGCGTACCCTTGCCCGAACCGGGAGGTCCAATGATCAGCATTCTCGTCATCGCAAAAGCCCTTCGTAGTGACGTTGTTGTAGCTGCGCATCAATCTGCTTGACGGTCTCCAGGCCAACACCCACCATGATCAGGATTGACGTGCCACCGAACGGGAAGTTCTGGTTGGCGTTGATCAGGACGAGTGCAACCAAAGGAATCAAAGCCACGAAGCCCAGGTAAAGGGCTCCAGGCAAGGTGATCCTGGAAAGCACGTACTGCAGGTAGTCCGCGGTCGGTTTACCCGCCCGGATGCCCGGAATAAACCCGCCGTACTTCTTCATGTTGTCCGACACTTCTTCAGGGTTGAAGGTGATGGCGACATAGAAGTAGGTGAAGAACACAATCATGGCGAAATACAGTGCCATGTAGATGGGGTGATCGCCACGGGTGAGGTTGTTGTTGATCCACTCAACCCACGGGGCCATCTGCTCCCCTGGCGCCGGCTGGTTGAACTGTGAAATCAGCCCGGGCAGGTAGAGCATGGAGGACGCGAAGATGACAGGCACGACGCCGGCCATGTTCACCTTGATGGGGATATAGGTGCTGGTGCCACCCACTGTGCGGCGTCCGATCATACGCTTGGCGTACTGAACTGGAACGCGACGCTGGGATTGCTCCACGAAGACCACCAAGGCCACCGTCAGCAAGCCAACGGCCAGGACCATGAAGAAGGTACCCGGGCCCTTCGACTCCCAGATGGAGCCCAGCGAGCCGGGGAAGCTTGCAGCGATGGAGGTGAAGATCAGCAGCGACATGCCATTGCCCACACCCTTTTCCGTGACCAGTTCACCCATCCACATGATGAGGCCAGTACCGGCCGTCAACGTGATGATGATGAGGATGGTGGTCATGATGCTCTCATCAGGAATGATGGGCAGGTTGCAGCCGGGCAGCAACTGGCCGGAGCGGGCGAGCGACACCAACGTGGTGGCGTTCAGCAGTCCGAGAGCGATGGTGAGGTACCGGGTGTACTGCGTCAACTTTGACTGACCGGAGGAGCCCTCTTCGTAGAGCTGCTGGAACCGGGGAATGACCACCCGTAGCAGCTGCACGATGATGCTCGCCGTGATGTAGGGCATGATGCCCAAGGCAAACACTGAAACCTGCAGCAACGCGCCGCCGCTGAACAAGTTCACCAGCTGGTAGATGCCCTGCGAGGTGTCACCGGTGTTCAAGCATTGCTGGACATTCTGGTAGTTCACACCAGGCGAGGGGATAAAAGCTCCCAAGCGGAAGATTGTGATGATTCCCAGCGTGAACAACAACTTGCGTCGCAAATCAGGCGTCCGAAACGCCCGGCCGAATGCGCTTAGCAAGCGTCCTCCTGAGTAGAAAGTACAAGGATGTGGATGGGATCAATGAAACCCAACAACCGAGTCTAACCGCTTGTAACGCCGTCGGAATAATCGAGAGTCCACAATCACGCAAAAAATCCCGGTATACAGGGCCGAAGCCCCGCATACCGGGATCCTTTTACAACGGGCATTTGCCCCACTGGCTCTTAGAGAGCAGTGGTGCTTCCGCCTGCTGCAGCAATCTTTTCCGCAGCGCTGGAAGAGAATGCGTGGGCGGTGACGTCAACCTTGACGGTGATGTCGCCGGTGCCCAGCACCTTGACGGGCTGGTTCTTGCGAACGGCACCCTTCTCAACCAGGGACTCGACGGTGACAACGCCACCTTCCGGGAACAGCTCGTTGAGCTTCTCCAGGTTAACAACCTGGAACTCAACCCGGAACGGGTTCTTGAAGCCGCGCAGCTTCGGCAGGCGCATGTGCAGCGGCAACTGGCCGCCGGCAAAGCCAGCCTTTACCTGGTAGCGGGCCTTCGTACCCTTGGTACCGCGACCAGCGGTCTTACCCTTGGAGCCTTCACCACGACCAACACGGGTCTTGGCGGTCTTGGCACCCGGGGCGGGGCGCAGGTGGTGGACCTTCAGAGCGTGCTGCATCTCAGCAGTCTCTTCGGCGGTCTTGTTCTCTGCCATTACTTCGCCTCCTCTACATTCACGAGGTGCGGAACCGTGTTCAGCATTCCAACGGTCACGGCGTCAGCGTTGCGGACAACGGTGTGTCCGATGCGCTTCAGGCCGAGGGACCGAAGGGTGGCCTTCTGGTTCTGCTTGGCGCCAATGACGCCCTTGATCTGGGTGATCTCCAACTTGGCGTCGGAGGGAGTCAGGTTCTTAGCCATGACTAAACACCTGCCTTCTGGTTCTGGAGCGCGCGCACCAGAGCAGCAGGAGCAACCTCGTCCAGCGGCAGGCCACGGCGGGCAGCCACGGAAGCGGGCTCTTCGAGCTGCTTCAGAGCGGCAACAGTCGCGTGAACGATGTTGATCGCGTTTGAGGAACCGAGCGACTTGGAGAGGATGTCGTGGATACCCACGCACTCCAATACCGCGCGGACCGGACCACCGGCGATAACACCGGTACCGGCGGAAGCCGGACGCAGCAGGACTACACCTGCAGCGGCCTCACCCTGCACACGGTGCGGGATGGTGCTGCCAACGCGGGGAACGCGGAAGAAGGACTTCTTGGCCTCTTCAACGCCCTTTGCGATAGCCGCGGGAACTTCCTTGGCCTTGCCGTAGCCGACGCCGACCATACCGTTGCCGTCACCGACGACGACGAGAGCGGTGAAGCTGAAGCGACGACCACCCTTGACGACCTTGGCAACGCGGTTGATGGTGACAACGCGCTCTACGAACTGGCTCTTCTCAGCCTCACGACCGCCGTCGCGGCCACCACGGCCACCACGGTCGCCGCGGCCCTGGCCACGGTCGCCGCGCTCGCCACGACGTCCGCCGCGGCGGTCATCGGTAGCGGGTGCGGTCTCAGTTGCTTCAGCAGCTACAGCTTCAGTCACCTGAATGTCCTTTTCGTTATTTTCAACGGTCACAGTGCCAGCCCACCTTCGCGAGCACCGTCAGCGACGGCGGCGATGCGGCCGTGGTACTTGTTACCGCCACGGTCGAAGACAACAGCTTCGACGCCTGCAGCCTTGGCACGCTCGGCAACGAGCTCGCCGACACGCTTGGCCTTGGCAGTCTTGTCTCCGTCAAATGCGCGGAGGTCAGCTTCCAGGGTGGAAGCGTAAGCCACGGTTACACCCTTGCTGTCATCGACAACCTGGACGAATACGTGACGTGCCGAACGGTTGACGACCAGACGAGGACGTACAGCCGTACCGGTGATGCGCTTGCGGATACGAAGCTGGCGACGGCTGCGTGCAGCAGACTTGCTCTTGTTCGAACGCTTCTTGTTAATTGCGATGGCCATGGTTTACTTACCAGCCTTTCCGACCTTGCGGCGGATGACTTCGCCGGCGTAACGGACACCCTTGCCCTTGTAGGGGTCGGGCTTGCGCAGCTTGCGAATGTTGGCAGCAACCTCGCCGACCTGCTGCTTGTTGATACCCGCAACAGAGAGCTTGGTCGGACCCTCTACTACGAAGGTGATGCCTTCGGGTGCAGAGACGTTGACCGGGTGGCTGTAGCCCAGAGCGAACTCCAGGTCAGAACCCTTGGCCTGAACGCGGTAACCAGTACCAACGATTTCAAGCTTCTTCTCGTAGCCCTCGGTAACGCCCTGGATCATGTTGGCGATCAGGGTGCGGGTCAGGCCGTGCAGCGAACGCGAGTTGCGCTCGTCGTTCGGGCGGGTGACCGTGAGAGTGTTCTCTTCCTGGGTAACCTCGATCGGGCTGGCCACAGTGTGGCTCAGCTCGCCTTTGGCACCTTTGACGCTGATGACGGAGCCATCGAGCTTGACCTCAACTCCGGCAGGAACGGTGATGGGGAGACGTCCAATACGTGACATTATTCTCTTCCTTTCCCGTTACCAGACGTACGCGAGGACTTCGCCGCCCACGCCCTTCTTACCGGCCTGCTTGTCAGTCAGGAGGCCGGAAGAGGTGGACAGGATTGCGATACCCAGGCCACCCAGCACGTGCGGCAGGTTGGTGGACTTCGCGTAAACGCGGAGGCCCGGCTTGGAGATGCGGCGGACGCCAGCGATGGAACGCTCGCGGTTCGGACCGAACTTCAGGTCGATGGTCAGCTTCTTGCCAACCTCGGCGTCTTCTTCCTTCCAGCCGGCAATGTAGCCTTCTGCCTTCAGGATGTCAGCAACGCGTGCCTTCAGTTTGCTGTACGGCATGGACACGGTGTCGTGGTATGCCGAGTTTGCATTGCGCAGACGCGTGAGCATGTCTGCGACAGGATCTGTCATAGTCATTTGGGCTATAGCCCTTCCTCGTACCGGTTTCCGCTGCGCTTGCTCCTAAGAGCCAGCGCGGACGGACCTGTCACGTAGTTAGTTTTCGGTCTTGAACGGGAAACCAAGCGCCTTGAGCAGCGCGCGGCCTTCGTCATCGGTCTTGGCGGTGGTGACGACCGTGATGTCCATACCGCGAACGCGGTCAATGGAGTCCTGGTCGATTTCGTGGAACATAACCTGCTCGGTCAGACCGAAGGTGTAGTTGCCGTTGCCATCGAACTGCTTGCCGTTGAGGCCGCGGAAGTCGCGGATACGCGGCAGAGCCAGCGAAACCAGACGGTCCACGAATTCCCACATGCGGTCTCCACGCAGAGTTGCGTGTGCACCGATGGGCATGCCTTCGCGCAGCTTGAACTGTGCGATCGACTTGCGGGCCTTGGTTACCTGCGGCTTCTGGCCGGTGATCAGGGTGAGGTCGCGGACAGCGCCGTCGATCAGCTTGGAGTCCTTGGCGGCATCTCCAACACCCATGTTCACTACAACCTTCACCAGGCGGGGAACCTGGTTGACGTTCGCGTAGCTGAATTCGTCCTGCAGGGACTTCTTGATGGTCTCTGCGTACTTCGTCTTCAGACGCGGAACGATCTTTACTGGAGTCTCGAGAGTCTCAGTCATTAGATGTCCTTCCCGGTGGCCTTGGACACGCGGATACGGACGGTCTTGGTAGCGCCATCCTTCTCAACGGTGTCGAGACGGAAACCAACACGGGTCGGCTTCTTGGTCGACGGGTCAACCAAAGCAACGTTGGAAACGTGGATCGGGGCTTCAACAACCTCGATGCCACCGGTCTTGGTGCCGCGCTGCGACTGACCGACCTTGGAGTGCTTGGTGACGCGGTTGATTCCCTCTACCAGCACGCGGTTGGTGTCCGGGAATACGCGCAGGACCTTGCCCTGCTTGCCGCGGTCGCCGCCACGTTCCTGCTTGGCGCCGGTGATGACCTGAACGAGGTCACCCTTCTTGATCTTAGCCATGGACTAAAGCACCTCCGGGGCCAGCGAAACGATCTTCATGAACTTCTTGTCGCGAAGTTCACGACCAACCGGGCCGAAGATACGGGTACCGCGGGGGTCACCGTCGTTCTTCAGGATCACAGCTGCGTTTTCGTCAAACTTGATGTAGGAACCATCCGCACGGCGGCGTTCCTTCTTGGTACGAACGATGACAGCCTTGACGACGTCACCCTTCTTTACGTTGCCGCCAGGGATAGCGTCCTTGACGGTGGCGACGATGACGTCGCCGATGCCTGCGTAGCGACGACCGGATCCACCGAGAACGCGAATGGTAAGGATTTCCTTAGCACCCGTGTTGTCGGCGACCTTGAGTCGCGACTCCTGCTGAATCAATTTTTACTCCTTGCGTCGCGCCGGTTCTCAGACCGAAATCATGCATACGGAATGAGCCTTGCGGAACGGTTGATCGGGGTGTCTCTTGACCTGCCTGGATTTTGCCAGTACAGGCCTAAACGCCCGTGCCACAAGCATCAGCTTCCCTTGCAGAAAACTCTGCGCGGGGCAGTATGCAGCGGCACGATTGTTTACGAGGTAGTGGACGACGCACAAGTGGCGCCATACAAACTCAATATCCTAGCACGTTTACGGCCTGAAACCGAAACGGCTGGAGAAGCGGAAAGGCCCGCATTCCCAAAGGAATGCGGGCCTTTCCAGTGAACCACTGCCGGGCGTGCCCGGCGTCGGATTTACTTGGCCTTTTCGAGGATCTCCACCAGGCGCCACCGCTTGGTAGCGGAGAGCGGGCGGGTCTCAGAGATGAGAACGAGGTCGCCGATGCCGGCGGTGTTCTCTTCGTCGTGAGCCTTGATCTTCGAGGTGCGGCGAATAACCTTGCCGTACAGAGCGTGCTTCACGCGGTCTTCAACCTGAACAACGATGGTCTTTTCCATCTTGTCAGAGACAACGTAGCCGCGACGCGTCTTACGGTAACCGCGCTGTTCAGCGCTGGCTGCTGCTTCCGTCACAGTTTCCTTCTCGCTCACTTGGCGTCCTCTCCAGCTTCAACTTCGGCCTTTTCAGCCTTGGCAGCCTTCTTGGACTTCTTTTCTTCCTTGGCTTCCACAACCGGTGCGGCAACCTCGGCACGAATGCCCAGCTCGCGCTCACGGAGAACGGTGTAGATGCGTGCGATGTCCTTCTTTACCGCGCGCAGGCGACCGTGGTTCTCCAGCTGTCCGGTGGCGGACTGGAAACGCAGGTTGAACAGCTCTTCCTTGGACTTGCGGAGTTCTTCAACGAGACGCTCGTTGTCGAAACCGTCCAGCTGTGCGGGTGCGAGATCCTTCGACCCTACTGCCATTTCTATTCACCACCTTCGCGACGCACAATGCGTGCCTTCAACGGGAGCTTGTGGATTGCCAGGCGCAGGGCCTCGCGAGCTACCTCTTCATTGACACCGGAGAGTTCGAAGAGAACCCGGCCCGGCTTGACGTTTGCGACCCACCATTCCGGAGAACCCTTACCGGAACCCATGCGGGTTTCAGCAGGCTTCTTCGTCAGCGGACGGTCCGGGTAGATGTTGATCCAGACCTTACCGCCACGCTTGATGTGGCGGGTCATCGCGATACGAGCGGACTCGATCTGACGGTTGGTTACGTATGCCGGGCTGAGAGCCTGGATACCGTACTCACCGAAGCTGACCTTGGTGCCGCCCGTTGCAGCGCCGGAACGACCCGGGTGGTGCTGCTTACGGTGCTTGACTCGACGTGGGATAAGCATTTAAGCCTGTCCTCCTTCTGCTGTCGGAGCAGCAGCTTCAGCGGCCGGTGCTTCAACGGCAGCGGGTGCTGCCTCAGCTGCCGGACGGTCGTTACGACGACGGCGGTCGCCACCCGGACGGCCCGGACGGTCTCCTGCACGGCCACGGGACGGAGCAGCAGCTGCCTGCTGAGCCAGTTCCTTGGCAGTTACGTCACCCTTGTAGATCCAAACCTTCACGCCAATACGGCCGAAGGTGGTCTTGGCTTCGTAGAAGCCGTAGTCGATGTTCGCACGGAGGGTGTGCAGGGGCACACGGCCTTCGCGGTAGAACTCCGAGCGGGACATTTCTGCGCCACCCAGACGACCCGAGCAAGCAACACGGATACCCTTGGCACCCGCACGCTGTGCGGACTGCATGGCCTTCTTCATCGCACGGCGGAAAGCCACGCGGGAAGTCAGCTGCTCAGCGATGCCCTGGGCAACAAGCTGTGCTTCCATCTCGGGGTTCTTGACCTCGAGGATGTTCAGCTGAACCTGCTTGCCAGTGAGCTTTTCGAGCTCGCCGCGAATGCGGTCTGCTTCAGCGCCGCGGCGGCCGATAACGATACCCGGGCGTGCCGTGTGGATATCCACGCGGACACGGTCACGGGTGCGCTCGATCTCGACCTTGGCGATGCCGGCGCGCTCCATGCCGGTGGACATGAGCTGACGGATCTTGATGTCCTCGCGGACGAAGTCCTTGTAGCGCTGTCCGGGCTTGGTGCTGTCAGCGAACCAGTGCGAAACATGGTCGGTGGTGATGCCGAGTCGGAACCCGTGCGGGTTTACTTTCTGTCCCACTTAGCGAGCCTCCTCTTTCTCCGGGGTTGCGACAACCAGCGTGATGTGGCTGGTCCGCTTCCTAATGCGGTAGGCGCGGCCCTGGGCACGCGGCTGGAACCGCTTCATGGTCGGGCCTTCATCAACAAATGCTTCGGTGATGAAGAGGTCGCTGTCGTCGAATGCAACGCCGTCACGGTCCGCGAGGACACGTGCGTTGGCCATTGCCGACTGAAGTACCTTGAATACCGGCTCCGAAGCTGCCTGGGGGGCAAACTTCAGAATTGCCAGAGCCTCATTCGCTTGCTTACCACGAACAAGGTTGACGACGCGCCGGGCCTTCATAGGCGTTACGCGGATGTGACGCGCAATAGCCTTGGCTTCCATTGCTTTCCTTCTCTCGTCTAAGACGTAAAGTCAGGCGCCTAGCGGCGCTTGCCCTTACGGTCGTCCTTAACATGGCCGCGGAATGTCCGCGTGGGAGCGAATTCGCCGAGCTTGTGCCCGACCATCGACTCAGTGACAAACACCGGGATGTGCTTGCGTCCGTCGTGTACGGCGATCGTGTGCCCGAGCATGTCGGGGATGATCATCGAACGGCGGGACCAGGTCTTGATGACGTTCTTGGTGCCCTTATCGTTTTCCCGTGCGACCTTCACAAAGAGGTGCTGGTCAACGAAAGGACCTTTTTTCAGGCTGCGTGGCATGTGTCCAGGCTCCTATCGCTTGTTCTTGCCAGTACGGCGGCGACGAACAATAAGCTTGTCGCTCTCTTTGTTCGGACGGCGGGTACGGCCCTCGGGCTTGCCGTTCGGGTTAACCGGGTGACGTCCACCGGAAGTCTTACCTTCACCACCACCGTGCGGGTGGTCAACCGGGTTCATGGCTACACCACGGACAGTCGGGCGAACGCCCTTCCAGCGCATACGGCCGGCCTTGCCCCAGTTGATGTTCGACTGCTCGGCGTTGCCGACCTCGCCGACGGTTGCGCGGCAGCGCACGTCAACGTTGCGGATTTCGCCGGAGGGCAGACGCAGCTGGGCGAAGCGGCCTTCCTTGGCAACGAGCTGTACCGAAGCACCTGCGGAACGTGCCATCTTGGCGCCGCCACCCGGACGCAGTTCAACTGCGTGGATTACGGTACCAACCGGGATGTTGCGCAGCGGCAGGTTGTTGCCCGGCTTGATGTCAGCGTCAGGACCAGCCTCGACGAAGTCACCCTGGGACAGCTTGTTGGGAGCGATGATGTAACGCTTGGTGCCATCAACGTAGTGCAGGAGTGCGATGCGAGCCGTACGGTTCGGGTCGTACTCGATTTCGGCAACGCGGGCGTTGATGCCGTCCTTGTCGTGACGACGGAAGTCGATCAGACGGTACTGGCGCTTGTGCCCACCACCCTTGTGACGGGTGGTGATCTTACCGGAGTTGTTACGGCCGCCTGTTTTGTGCAGCGGACGCAGCAACGACTTTTCCGGAGTCGATCGCGTGATTTCAGCGAAGTCGGCTACGCTCGAGCCACGACGGCCCGGGGTAGTCGGCTTGTATTTACGGATTCCCATAATTTATTTCCTCGTTAAAGTGGTCTCCGCTACGCGAGCGGACCGCCGAAGATGTCGATTGTGCCTTCTTTGAGGGTGACAATTGCACGCTTGGTGCTCTTGCGCTGTCCCCAGCCGAATTTGGTGCGCTTGCGCTTACCGGCACGGTTGATGGTGTTGATCGAGTCAACCTTGACCGAGAAGATCTTCTCAACGGCCAATTTGATCTCGGTCTTGTTCGAGCGAGGGTCCACCAGGAAGGTGTACTTGCCTTCGTCGATCAGACCGTAGCTCTTTTCCGAAACGACGGGTGCAAGCACGACGTCGCGCGGGTCCTTGATGGTGGTTACGCTCACTTGGAGGCCTCCTCGTTCTTGGCCTTGTCAGCGACGAACGCCTCGAAAGCAGCCTTGGTGAAGACCACGTCGTCGGAGATGAGTACGTCGTAGGTGTTCAACTGGTCTGCGTACAGAACGTGAATACCTGCGAGGTTGCGCACGGAGAGTGCAGCAACATCGTTGGCGCGCTCGATTACGACGAGCAGGTTCTTGCGCTCGGAGACTGCACGCAGCGAAGCCAGTGCTTCCTTGGCGGACGGCTTGGTGCCGGCTACCAGTTCAGCGATGACGTGGATGCGGCCGTTGCGGGCGCGGTCAGACAGGGCGCCGCGGAGTGCAGCAGCCTTCATCTTCTTGGGGGTGCGCTGGCTGTAGTCACGAGGGGTCGGACCGTGGACAACGCCACCGCCGGTCATGTGAGGAGCACGGATTGAACCCTGACGGGCGCGGCCGGTGCCCTTCTGCTTGAACGGCTTGCGACCTGCACCGGAAACCTCGGCGCGGGTCTTCGTCTTGTGGGTACCCTGGCGTGCAGCAGCGAGCTGTGCGACGACGACCTGGTGCAGCAGGGGCACGTTGGTCTGGACGTCGAAGATCTCTGCAGGCAGGTCTACCTTGACAGTGCTAGTCATTTAACTAGGCTCCCTTCACGGCGGTGCGTACGAGTACGACCTGGCCGCGGGCACCGGGGACGGCACCCTTGATAAGGAGCAGCGACTTCTCAGCGTCAATGGCGTGAACCGTGAGGTTCAGCGTGGTGTGACGCTCGGCGCCCATGCGGCCGGCCATTTTCAGGCCCTTGAAGACGCGGCTCGGGGTGGATGCGCCACCGATGGAGCCAGGCTTACGGTGGTTCTTGTGGGCACCGTGGGAAGCGCCAACGCCGTGGAAGCCGTGACGCTTCATAACACCGGCAAAGCCCTTACCCTTGGAGGTGCCGACGACGTCGATCTTCTGGCCGGCTTCGAAGATCTCAACAGAGAGCTCCTGGCCCAGCTCGTAGGATGCGGCGTCTGCGGTACGCAGTTCGACGACGTGGCGGCGAGGAGTTACGCCAGCCTTTTCAAAGTGACCAGCCAGCGGCTTGGTGACCTTGCGGGGGTCGATCTGGCCGTAGCCGATCTGGACGGCGACGTAGCCATCTACCTCAGCGTTGCGCAGCTGGGTGATGACGTTCGAGTCAGCCTGGACAACAGTTACCGGGATGAGCTTGTTGTTCTCGTCCCAGACCTGGGTCATGCCGAGCTTCGTGCCCAGCAGGCCCTTTACGTTACGGGTTGCGGTCATAGTCTCTCAGCACCTCCCTAGAGCTTGATTTCGATGTTCACGTCGGCGGGCAGGTCGAGACGCATAAGCGAGTCAACAGCCTTCGGCGTGGGGTCGATGATGTCGATCAGACGCTTGTGAGTACGCATTTCGAAGTGCTCACGGCTGTCCTTGTACTTGTGAGGAGAGCGAATAACGCAGTAAACGTTCTTCTCCGTCGGCAGCGGCACCGGGCCGACTACCGTTGCGCCTGCGCGCGTGACCGTCTCAACGATCTTCCGCGCTGAAACATCAATGACCTCGTGGTCATATGACTTCAGCCGGATGCGGATTTTTTGTCCCGCCATGTCGCCTGACTCTCTTTCAGCTAGTGCTGCTCTAGTTAGGGCTGCTCTGTTTACTTACCTGTTGATGTGGCCGCCGAAGCGTTTGAGGATCTACCACCACACGCCGCACAAGCTGAATCCGGAGTAATCCGGGTTCCTCACCTTGTCGGCGCACCGACCCCCGCGGTCGGGCGTGTCGCGATTTCCACGCAAACTCGACCGCAATCATGGGGTTCAGGGTTATGTTTGGGCTTCAGCCTGGACCCTGACACCCGGCATTATCCGGATCGGGACACGAAGAAGCGCTTGAACAACTCATCCAGTATGGCGGAAATATGGTGTAAAGGCCAATCGGCCCATAGGAGCCATTGCCCGGCCCCCATCCGGTGAGGATGATGGGGTCATGAATGCCCAGGATTCAGGTTCCGTGGAAGATCTCGCCGCCCGCCTCCGCCCTGGGTTCACGCTGGGGGTCGCGGCTGCCGCGTTCCAAATAGAGGGTTCGCTGACCGCTGATGGGAGGGGACCGTCCGGCTGGGATGCGTTCTCTGAAAAGCCCGGGGCAATTGTCGACGGCGGCTCCCCCACCGTGGCGTGCGACCACTATAACCGTTCGGACGAGGACATCGCCTTGATGCAGGAGCTCGGAGTCGACTCCTACCGCTTCTCACTCTCCTGGCCGCGCATCCAACCTGGCGGCAAGGGCGCCGTCAACCAGCGGGGGCTGGACTTCTATGATCGCCTGATCGACAAACTCCTTGCCGCTGGCATCTCCCCCATGGCCACGTTGTACCACTGGGACACCCCGCTGGAGTTGGAGCATGCCGGAGGGTGGATGAACAGGGACACTGCCGAACGCTTCGCCGTCTACTGCCAAGCAGCAGCCGAGCGCTTCGGGGATCGCGTTGAGCACTGGGTCACCATGAACGAGCCCGTGTCAGTTACGGTTCAGGGATACTCGCTGGGAGTGCACGCACCAGGCCGTCAACTGCTTTTCGACTCCCTGCCTGCCGCGCATCATCAACTGCTGGGCCACGGACTGGCGGTCCAGGTCCTTCGAAACGCCGGTGTCAAAGGACAGATTGGCGTGTCCAACATGCACTGCCCTGTTGAGCCTGCAAGCAACAGTCTCGGTGACCGACTGATGGCGCAGGCGCTGGATCTGATCCTCAACCGCATCTATGCCGATGCGATACTGCTTGGCCAATACCCCAAGCCACCCCTGCCTATGAAACCGTGGTTCCGCTCGCTGGGCACAGTTCACGACGGCGACCTTGAACTAATCAGCCAACCCCTGGACTTCTATGGGCTCAACTACTACTACCCGGTGAAGGCTGCGGCGGGCCCCGGCCCGGCGGAGATACCCACCGGAAGGTCGCCGGAGATGACCAAGGTTCCCTTCCACTTGGCCGCCTACCAGGAGTATGAGACCACCGGCTTCGGCTGGCCGGTTGCACCGGAGTACCTGGCGTTGCTGCTTCGCGAAATGAAGGACCGGTACGGTGATGCACTTCCTCCCATTTACATCACCGAAGGTGGAGCCAGCTATCCCGAACCTCCCCACGTTGAGGGACCCGTCCAGGACACCAACCGCATCACCTATTTGGCTGAGCACCTGGGCCATGCGCTGACCGCAACCGGCCCCGGGGGCATCGCCGAGGATGTGGATCTGCGCGGCTACTACGTCTGGACCTTGCTGGACAATTTTGAGTGGGCCGCAGGCTACTCGCAGCGATTCGGCCTGATCCATGTGGACTTCGAAACCTTGGAAAGGACGCCCAAGGATTCGTTCTACTGGTACAGGTCGCTGGGCCGCGCACGTCACCGGCACATATAGCCCGCCTGAGTTAACTTGACCCTTGCAGTTCGGAGCGTCGCCCTATTTGTTCTTGTTGGCGCGCCGAATCCGCTTTGCGCGTTCGATCTCGCTCTTGAAGTTCTTTCGACCCCACAACACGCCGCCGCCGATAGCCGCAATGACTGCCAGGAAAATCAGGAATTCCATGGTGCGCTCCTCTCCGTAGACTGCAACATTATCGGATTCCGTCATGGCTCCGCGCAGGAGGGGCATCACTCGGACTCCCGCCCTCTCGCGGTCCGCCTGTGTTGCTTGGCGGCTTCCGGTTCAAGCGCCACACCGCCAGCACAATCAGGCCCAATGCGACGAGGGCGAGCAACGCAAAGGCATAGGAGCGCAACGACCACATGATGCTCAACGCAACGGCGACGGCGCCCCACCAGACCAGTACCCGCTCCGCCAGCAGAAGGCCGGCGGCCAGTAGCAGGACATGTGCCACGAGTACGTACAGTTGCTGCGATGAGGTCCCACCGACGATGGTTCCCAGGGATGTCAGGGACAGAGCGCCGGCCGCAATGCAGAGCCTCATCAAGCCATCTGCCCGCTGCCCCTTCATATAGCGCAGCCCTGCTATAACGGCACCAGCTATCACGTACCACTGCGCGGCCCAGAACCAATCAGGCGTGGATGCGTCCACAAAGAGCACCGCCCGTTGGAGGGCTGCAACAGAGACCAGCCCTGCAGCCTCAGCGGCCACCCATTTACCGCGTGGAACCTCAGCCACCACCAGCACCCCGGTTGCGACCACCAGGATAAACCCGACCATGGATGTTTCGTCACGCCCCAGTCCCACCACCGCCGACGACGCAATCGCCAAGGCCGCCGCGGCAGACAGGGAGTTCCGCCGCCAGTCTTCGTCCCTCATGGCGGGTCCGCCAAAGGTCTTCAGCGAATAAAGGAGCACAGCGGTACCGACTCCGCCAATGAGCCAAACAGCGTAATCGCTCCAGATGCCCGCAGGCAGTCCTTGGAGCAACCCGTCGACAGCAGGAATCGCCCCTACCAGCACCGCCGGAGCGGCTGCCGCGTAAAGAGCCGGCACCCGTTCAAAGTGTGAGGCTGCGAACAGAACACAAGCCAGGACCACCACAGACAGTCCGGTCAGGGAGTAGGAAACACCCAACGTCAGGAAACCACCCGCAACAGTGAACGCAATGGCAGAGATGAGCCAGAACCACCTCTCCGCAACACCCCTGACCGCACCGGCGGCCGTCCTTTCCGGCCGGAACACGGCCCTGACTGCAATCATCGCCATAGCCAGCGTCAGCAAGGCAACGGGTACTTGGGACTTGTCCAGCAGTGGCTGGTGCAACCACGTAGGTACAGGGAACGTGAGCGCGGGCCCTGCTGCAATAACTCCCGCCCCTATCGCCGCGACACCGAAGTATTGGGATCCACGTGCACCGAGGACGCGCCAGGCGACCGCAGCGCAAGCCGGGACCAGGGCCAACTGAATCAGCACCACCCAGCGGCCACCGCCGTCGTAATCTCCTGCGAGCAAGTAGGCGAACGGCAGCAAGAGTTGGGCACCTAAGGTGGCCTGAACGGTTGCCTCTTGGAAAGCGACATCGACGCCGCGCCTACGCAGGAGCAAAGTGAGCACATGCTGCAACACGAGCACCACGGCCAGGCTGATGGACACCGCTGCCGGTGAGTCGGTGACATCGGCGACCGTCACAGCGATGAAGGCGCCCCCCAGTGCCCGGACGGCCAGCAGGTATCCACCCCGGACCAATCGGTCGCGTACCACGCCCATCATGAAACCGCTGTAGGCGGCAAAGATGCCAAGCAAAATTTCGACGTCCCGGATATTCCCCAGCCGAAGAGCCAGGAGCAGCACAAATGCCGCGGGAGCGAAGACCCAAGCTGCGGAGTGGCTTCGGAGAATCGCACTGACCACGACGGCAGCAAGGGCAGTTGTTATCGCGGCAACACCCGGCTGCCAGCTGTCACGTGCGCTCCACGCTCCCAACGCCGTGGTGACACTAAGGAAGGTGGTGGCCGCGGCCATTACGACAACCACAGAGCCGGCATCGATGACGGACGCACGAGCGTAGCGGCGCCGGTTCCCGGCGTGCAGGGGAAGGAACAACTGGAGTGCAGCGGCGATGACGACCACAAGCCCTACAGCCGGAGTTTCACCGACGAGGCGAATGCTCCAGTCGTCGCGAGTTGCATCGCCGTAGGCCGACGCCACCAACGCCGTGCCCGTTGCCCGGGCCAGCCACCAATAGCACTGCCTGTGGAAAGAGGAAGGGATTCGGAGGGCCGTGACCACAAAGTAGGCAAACAAGGCCAGAAGCACAGCATTCCCCAGCGTCCAGGACACGAAGGCTGCTGCCATGCCACCAGCGATGACCGAAGTGACCGGAGCGATGACCTCAGCCACCGTAGGGCGCCACGCAACCTGGACACCCGGCACCCGATGGGTTCCCGGAAACATCAGGAGGCCCGAGACCAAGGCCGCCGACAAGACGAGCAGAACACCCGCAGCTACGGCCGGGCGCCCGGCACTGCCATCGAATACCGGGAGGACAAGGAGCCCTGCCACGGCGACACAGCCGAAGCCGGCCACAGAAGCTTGGGGGGCCAACAGGCGCACTCCCCCACGTTCCAGCCCGGCGCTCACAAGTTGCTGTACGGCGGCCCCGGCAACGAGTGCCAGCCAGGAGTATGCAGTCCTGTCCGGATTTCCGGTCATCATGCCTGCCACACCGGCGGGCACTGCCAGGGTGAGCGCGGCCCGACCCGCAAGGATCAAATACTGGCGGTAAGCAACGGGCCTCATAGTCGCCCGCACGAACCAGTAAAGTGCGGCTGAAGCCAGGAGTGCCGCAACGGTCCATGCACCCAGCAGTCCACCCAGCGCACCGCCCACCCCGAGCACTACGGCCGGGGCAAATTCCATGCCTTGGCCCAGTTTCCAGCCAACCAACATGGCGGTCAGCATCGTCAGGGACAGGGGAACATAGTTGGGAAGCTCGAACGACCCGAACTCCAGCACAACAGTGAGTATGGCCGAGGCGATCAGTTGCAAGGCCACACAAGAGACGGCGTCATGCCACCAGAAGCGCGGCAACAACTTCCTGCCGCCGAAGGCAACTGCCAAGGATTGAACACTGAGGCAGATTATTGCTGCCAACATCACGGAGCTCACGTCAGCGGTGATATCCCAAACCACCCCAAGGACAGCCAGTGTCAGCGCAGCCCTGGCAGCGTAAAGATGCAGCATCCTGAACCGGGCCCGCGGCACGAAGAACATGACAGCAAAGTAGATACCGCACATAAACATCACCCAGGCGTACTCCCCCTTCGCCAAAAGCTGCGGAGTGAAGGTCACAGCAACGGCCACGAGGGGAACCAAGGAGGGGTGCAACACCATCAGCGGACGGACATACAACGGAGGAAGCCACGTGGGACGCAGCAGGGAGACAACAGTCAGGAGAACGGCCACGCCGATGAGTGCCGTGAAGTACCAGACCAAGGCGCCCCCAAGAACGGAGACACCGGACCACGCCGTTGAGACGACGAAGCTAAGGGAAAGGAAGGCCAGGACCTTGTTGTCCAACTTCACTGCTGTGTATGCATGAACAGCCGTGCCCAGCAACGACGTGACCAGCCAAGCGGCAGGACCGTTGTGGAGAACGAAGTTGTACATGGCCAAACCGGTGACGGGAATGAGCGCAAGGCCCGTTCCCACGAAGGCGATCGCAGCTGGTCGCAGGCGGGGAACGCGGGAATGTATCACCATGCCCGACACGTAGAACAAAGCAGTGATGAACCAAATACCCACGAAGCGGAAGAGCGCAGGGAGGCTAGTGCCCACGAACAACGCCCCCGCAGCTACCAGCAGGAGGCTGGCCACGTAGAGAGTGATGTTGATGTTTTGCTGGTCACGCTTCGCCTTGCGGGCAGCGGCGGCTTCGGGAGTTTCCCGCGCAATCGGAGGCCGCTGAGCAAGCAAAGGTGCCTGCGGTTGAGGGACAGGCTGACTGACGGTCTGTGGGGTAGGCGGTTGGAAATACCGCGCCTGGTTCGGCAAGGGGTGCCGCACAGCTGGTGCTGGCATGGAGGGCTGGACCGGCAAGCCTGTGGGCGACTGACCGTACGGCGGAGCCACAGGCGGGCTCACAGGGGGAGCAACTACCGTCACGCTCGAAGGTCTTTCCGCAGGTCTTTCCGCAGCCTGCCCCTTGGCCTCCGCATCCCGCCAACCAGCCAAGTGGCCGGCGAGGTAGCCCGCTTGATATGCGGCTTGGTCCGGCATGGAAGAAGCATCGGACGAAGTCCCTCGGCGGCCCTTGGCCAACCCGACCGCAAAGCCAACACCGCCAACACCGACGATGAGCAGCAGTATGAGGAATGCAGTCATGGAAGCTCCTAGGTTGCGCCGGACGCAGCAGCTGCACTGCCTTTATCCATTCGATAGAGTAACTATAGCAAAAAGAACCCCACCGCCGTAGCGGTGGGGTTCTTTTAGCTAACTACCGGCTGGGCCGGAGCGTCACCGATCTACAAGTAGAGACTACTTGATGATGCTGGTGACACGTCCCGAACCAACGGTGCGGCCGCCTTCGCGGATAGCGAAGCCGAGGCCCTCTTCCATAGCGATCGGCTGGATGAGCGCAACGGTCATCTCAGTGTTGTCGCCAGGCATAACCATTTCCGTGCCTTCCGGCAGGGTGATAACGCCGGTTACGTCCGTGGTACGGAAGTAGAACTGCGGGCGGTAGTTGGAGTAGAACGGGTTGTGACGTCCGCCTTCGTCCTTGGAAAGGATGTAGACGTTAGCCTCGAAGTCGGTGTGCGGGGTGATGGAACCCGGCTTGACGACAACCTGGCCACGCTCGACGTCGTCGCGCTTCAGACCGCGGAGCAGCAGGCCACAGTTCTCGCCGGCCCATGCTTCGTCGAGCTGCTTGTGGAACATCTCGATACCGGTAACCGTGGTCTTCTGGATCGGGCGGATGCCGACGATCTCAACCTCGGAGTTGATGGCGAGGGTTCCACGCTCGGCGCGGCCCGTAACAACGGTGCCACGACCGGTGATCGTGAAGACGTCTTCGATCGGCATCAGGAACGGCTTGTCGCGGTCACGTACGGGGTCCGGAACGGACTCGTCGACAGCTGCCATCAGGTCCTGGACGGACTTGACCCAAACCGGGTCGCCTTCCAGAGCCTTGAGACCGGAAACGCGAACAACCGGAGCCTCATCGCCATCGAAGCCCTGCGAGCTCAGGAGCTCACGAACTTCCATTTCGACGAGGTCGAGGAGTTCTTCGTCATCAACCATGTCGGACTTGTTCAGTGCGACCAGCAGGTAGGGAACACCAACCTGGCGGGCGAGCAGAACGTGCTCACGGGTCTGAGCCATCGGACCATCGGTTGCGGCAACCACGAGGATTGCGCCGTCCATCTGGGCAGCACCGGTGATCATGTTCTTGATGTAGTCAGCGTGACCCGGGGCGTCTACGTGTGCGTAGTGGCGCTTCTCGGTCTGGTACTCCACGTGGGAGATGTTGATGGTAATACCGCGCTGGCGCTCTTCCGGAGCAGAGTCGATCGACGCGAAGTCGCGCTGCTCGTTGAGATCCGGGTACTGGTCGTACAGCACCTTGGAAATGGCGGCAGTCAGCGTCGTCTTACCGTGGTCAACGTGACCAATGGTGCCGATGTTGACGTGCGGCTTAGTCCGCTCGAACTTTGCCTTTGCCACAGGTTCCTCCTAGAACGATTTCAAGTGAAGTGCTCCTCGGCCGCGCTTTTCGCGGCAGAAACTTTAGCAAGTCTACTTGGGGGCTTGGTTTTGGTGAAATTGCAGATTCAGGAACCAATGGTAGTTCCTCGAGCCTGTTTGCGCAGGGGCCGGGCCGCGGCTGTCGCCGCAGCCCCGCCTCAAGCGCTCAGATGCCTTCCCGATACCGGAATTGCATCCGTTACCGGGAGATTACTCGCCGCGGGTTTTCTGGATGATCTCGTCGGCTACTGCCTTGGGGACCTCCGCGTAGCTGTTGAACGTCATGGAGTACACAGCACGACCCTGGGTCTTGGACCGCAGGTCACCGATGTAACCGAACATGCCGGACAGCGGAACGTGTGCACGGATAACCTTCACACCTGCTGCGTCTTCCATGGACTGCATCTGGCCACGACGGGCGTTCAGGTCACCAATAACATCACCCATGTATTCCTCGGGTGTGCGGACCTCAACATCCATCAGCGGTTCAAGCAGAACAGGGTTCGCCTTGCGTGCGGCTTCCTTGAAAGCCATACGGCCGGCGATCTTGAACGCCATTTCCGAGGAGTCAACGTCGTGGGACGCGCCATCAATCAGCGTGGCCTTGATGCCGACAACCGGGTACCCGGCCAGGACGCCATCGTTCAGTGCATCCTGGATACCAGCGTCAACGGACGGGATGTACTCGCGCGGAACGCGGCCACCAGTGACCTTGTTCTCGAACGCGTACAGCTCGCCGGAGGCGGTGTCCATGGGCTCGATCGCAATCTGGATCTTTGCGAACTGACCCGAACCACCGGTCTGCTTCTTGTGCGTGTAGTCAAGGCGCTCAACGGCGCGCTTGATGGTTTCGCGGTAAGCAACCTGCGGCTTGCCAACGTTTGCCTCGACCTTGAATTCGCGGCGCATGCGGTCCACCAGGATGTCCAGGTGAAGCTCGCCCATGCCGGCGATGATGGTCTGGCCCGTGTCTTCGTTGAGGGAGACCTGGAAGGTCGGGTCCTCAGCGGAGAGCTTCTGGATGGCCGTGGAGAGCTTCTCCTGGTCACCCTTGGTGTTGGGCTCGATGGCAACCGAGATCACGGGCTCCGGGAAGCTCATGGACTCGAGGACGATCTGGTTGTTGGCGTCACACAGGGTGTCACCCGTGGTGGTGTCCTTCAGACCGATGGCTGCGTAGATGTGGCCGGCGGTAGCGCCCTCGACGGGCATTTCCTTGTTGGCGTGCATCTGGAACAGCTTGCCGATGCGTTCCTTCTTGCCCTTGGTGGAGTTAACCACCTGGGCGCCTGCCTCGACGTGACCGGAGTACACGCGGACGAAGGTCAGCTGACCGAAGAACGGGTGCGCAGCAATCTTGAAGGCGAGGGCCGAGAACGGCTCGTCTGCAGACGGCTTGCGGGTGAGTTCCTTCTCTTCGTCGCGGGGATCGTGACCGATCATCGGCGGGACGTCGAGCGGGTTCGGCAGGAAGTCAACAACGGCGTCAAGCATCGGCTGGACACCGCGGTTCTTGAAGGCAGAACCACAGAACACCGGGTAGAGCTCAGAGTTGATGGTCATCTTGCGGATGCCGGCTTTGATCTCTTCGAGGGTGAGTTCTTCACCTTCGAGGTACTTCTCCATGAGCTCTTCGGAAGCCTCGGCCACAGTCTCAACGAGCTGTGCACGGTACTCTTCGGCCTTGGCCTGGAGGTCCGCCGGGATTTCCTGAACTTCGTAGGAAGCGCCCATGGTGACGTCACCCTTTGCGTCGCCAGGCCAAACCAAGGCGCGCATTTCGAGGAGGTCAACAACACCGATGAAGTCGTTCTCAGCACCGATGGGCAGCTGCATGACCAGCGGCTTGGCACCAAGGCGGGAGATGATGGTGTCTACGGTGAAGTAGAAGTCAGCGCCCAGCTTGTCCATCTTGTTGACGAAGCAGATGCGCGGAACGTTGTACTTGTCAGCCTGGCGCCAAACAGTCTCGGACTGCGGCTCCACGCCTTCCTTGCCGTCGAACACTGCTACTGCACCGTCGAGGACGCGCAAGGAGCGCTCAACCTCAACCGTGAAGTCAACGTGGCCGGGGGTGTCGATGATGTTGATCTGGTTCTTGTCCCAGAAGCAAGTCACGGCGGCAGACGTGATGGTGATGCCGCGTTCCTTTTCCTGTTCCATCCAGTCAGTCGTCGAAGCGCCGTCGTGCGTCTCGCCGATCTTGTGGTTCACACCCGTGTAGAACAGGATGCGCTCGGTAGTGGTGGTCTTGCCGGCATCGATGTGGGCCATGATGCCGATGTTGCGGACCTTATTAAGGTCGGTAAGCACGTCCTGTGCCACGGGGTCTCCCTTTCGGATGGACTACACGTTCGCCGCCGGCTCAGTGAGCCGGCGGCGTCCGGAAAGTTTTTACCAGCGGTAGTGTGCGAAGGCCTTGTTGGACTCGGCCATCTTGTGGGTGTCTTCGCGACGCTTCACAGCGGCACCAAGACCATTGGAGGCATCCAGGATTTCGTTCTGGAGGCGCTCGGTCATGGTCTTCTCACGGCGGGCCTTGGAGTAGCCCACGAGCCAACGCAGAGCGAGGGCGGTGGAGCGACCCGGCTTGACCTCAACCGGAACCTGGTAGGTAGCGCCACCAACACGGCGTGAACGCACCTCGAGGGAAGGCTTGACGTTGTCCATGGCCTTCTTGAGAGCGGCAACGGGGTCGCCGCCGGACTTGGCACGTGCACCTTCGAGTGCGCCGTAAACGATGCGCTCTGCGGTGGACTTCTTGCCGTCGACAAGAACCTTGTTGATCAGCTGCGTGACCAACGGGGAGCCGTAAACGGGATCGGAAACTAGCGGCCGCTTAGGGGCCGGACCCTTGCGAGGCATATTACTTCTTCTCCATCTTTGCGCCGTAACGGCTGCGAGCCTGCTTGCGGTTCTTGACACCCTGGGTGTCGAGTGCGCC
The DNA here is from genome assembly GCF_000281065.1 of Arthrobacter sp. M2012083. GTDB lineage: Bacteria > Actinomycetota > Actinomycetes > Actinomycetales > Micrococcaceae > Arthrobacter. Next base: position 99,327 of record NZ_AKKK01000047.1, on the reverse strand, counting down.
GCGGACGATCTTGTAGCGGACACCCGGAAGGTCCTTAACACGACCACCACGGACGAGCACGATGGAGTGCTCCTGGAGGTTGTGGCCAACACCGGGGATGTAGGCGGTAACTTCTACGCCACCGTTGAGGCGCACACGTGCCACCTTACGGAGAGCCGAGTTCGGCTTCTTGGGGGTGGTGGTGTAGACGCGGGTGCAAACACCGCGGCGCATCGGGCTGCCCTTCAGCGCAGGAGCCTTGGTCTTGGAGACCTTCGGCGTGCGGCCCTTGCGGACCAGCTGGTTAATCGTAGGCACTTTCGTGTTCTCCGTTGTTTGATCTCTGCCCCCACACACAGGCGCCAGCCGGTGTAAACGTGGGAACTTTGGCGTTGCTCGTGCAGCCGGCCGAAACTCCGGTAGGCGTGCAAAAGTGCGGCATTCGTTGCGCATGTTGCCCGCAACCCGGAAACAGGCTCCACCCAGCACCATGAGAACAAAACCAAAATGATGCTGCGGCGGCCTTCATCCACTGCCACACAGAACAATTACCAAAAGTCTAGCACGGCTTGATCTGGCGCCTTAATCGGGTGTATGGAGGACGACGGCGCAGGCCGGCTGCCGCCGTCGTCCTCCACTCCCTTGGTCTGCCACACGAAAGCCGTAGTTAAGCGGGTCAGGCCCCGCACTCGTGGAGTACGGGACCTGACCTTTACAGCGTCAACTTGCCGATTTAGCGGAAGTCGTTGCCGAGGTCGTAGTCATCCAACGGGATGGCGTGGAACTCGGGAGCGCCGTCGCCACCCAGGGCGTCGTAGGAGAAGTCGGTGAAAGCGCTGGGGCCCGTGAACAGGCTTGCCTTTGCTTCCTCCGTCGGCTCCACAGTGACCTCTGTGTAGCGGGGCAGACCCGTACCAGCCGGGATGAGCTTACCGATGATGACGTTTTCCTTGAGGCCGAGCAGAGGATCGCTCTTGCCTTCCATGGCCGCCTGCGTCAGGACGCGGGTGGTTTCCTGGAAGGAAGCTGCGGACAGCCAGGACTCGGTAGCCAAGGAAGCCTTGGTGATACCCATGAGTTCCGGACGACCCGAAGCCGGGGCCTTGCCCTCCGACACGACGCGGCGGTTCTCGTCCTCGAAGCGGGCGCGCTCCGCAAGCTCACCGGGGAGCAGGTCGGAGTCGCCGGATTCGATGACGGTCACGCGGCGCAGCATCTGGCGGACGATAACCTCGACGTGCTTGTCGTGGATACCAATACCCTGGCTGCGGTAAACGCCCTGAACCTCGTCCACAAGGAACTTCTGTGCGGCACGGGGGCCCATGATGCGCAGAACCTGCTTCGGGTCCACCGGACCGTTGATCAGCTTCTGGCCGACGCTGACGTGCTCGCCATCCTCGATGAGGAGACGTGAACGGCGCAGCACCGGGTAGGCAATCTCTTCGGAACCGTCGTCCGGAGTGATGACCAAGCGCATCTGGCGCTCGGACTCTTCGATGGTGATGCGGCCGGCTGCTTCAGCAATCGGTGCGACACCCTTCGGAGTACGGGCTTCGAAGAGCTCCTGGATACGGGGCAGACCCTGGGTGATGTCGTCGCCACCGCCGGCGGAAACAGCACCACCGGTGTGGAACGTACGCATGGTCAGCTGGGTACCGGGCTCACCGATGGACTGTGCGGCGATGATGCCCACGGCCTCGCCGATGTCCACGGTCTTGCCGGTGGCCAGCGACCGGCCGTAGCAGAGTGCACAGGTGCCGACCTTGGACTCACAGGTGAGTACGGAGCGGACCTTGACCTCGGTGATGCCTGCAGCCAGCAGCTGGTCGATAACGACGTCGCCGCAGTCAGTGCCGCCGGCAGCCAGGACGTTGCCCTGGGCATCGACGACGTCGACAGCCAGCGTACGTGCGTAGGCGCTGTTCTCGACGTTCTCGTCCAGGACGAGCTCACCGTTGGAATCCGGCACGGCGATCGGGGTGACCAGACCGCGTTCGGTACCACAGTCCTCTTCGCGGACAATGACGTCCTGCGAAACGTCCACCAGACGACGGGTCAGGTAACCCGAGTTGGCGGTACGGAGAGCGGTATCGGCCAGGCCCTTACGGGCACCGTGCGTGGCGATGAAGTATTCCAGAACCGACAGGCCCTCGCGGTAGGAGGACTTGATCGGGCGAGGAATAATCTCACCCTTCGGGTTCGCCACAAGACCACGGATACCCGCGATCTGGCGGACCTGCATCCAGTTACCACGTGCACCGGAGGACACCATGCGGTTGATGGTGTTCATCGGGGACAGGCTGTCGCGCATCGCCTGGGCGATTTCGTTGGTTGCCTTGTTCCAGATTTCGATCAGTTCCTGGCGACGCTCGTCGTCGTCGATCAGGCCCTTGTCGTACTGGCCCTGGATCTTGGCAGCCATGTTCTCGTAACCGGCCAAAATGGCAGGCTTGGAGGTAGGCACCTCGATGTCGGAGATGGCAACCGTGACACCCGAACGGGTAGCCCAGTAGAAACCGGCGTCCTTCAGGTTGTCCAGCGTTGCCGCGGTAACAACCTTCGGGTAGCGCTCGGCGAGGTCGTTGACGATCCGGGACAGTTCGCCCTTGTCCGCAACAGCCTCAACCCACGGGTAGTCCTCGGGCAGCGTCTGGTTGAAGATGACCTGGCCCAGGGAGGTTTCAACGAGAGCCGGCTGACCGGGCTCCCAACCTTCCGGAGCTTCCCAACCTGCGTAAGGCACGAAGTCGTCCAGACGGATCTTCACCTGGGAGTTCAGGTGCAGATCACGGGCGTCGTAGGCCATGATGGCTTCCGAAACCGAGGAGAAGATGCGGCCTTCGCCGGCGGAGCCGACGCGCTTGGTGGTCAGGTGGTAGAGACCGATGATCATATCCTGCGAAGGAAGGGTCACCGGACGGCCATCGGACGGCTTCAGGATGTTGTTCGAAGACAGCATCAGGATGCGTGCTTCGGCCTGGGCTTCCGGGCTCAGCGGCAGGTGTACTGCCATCTGGTCGCCGTCGAAGTCAGCGTTGAAAGCGCCACAAACCAGCGGGTGAAGCTGGATTGCCTTGCCTTCCACAAGCTGCGGTTCGAAGGCCTGGATGCCAAGGCGGTGCAGGGTAGGTGCACGGTTGAGCAGCACCGGGTGTTCGGTGATGATCTCTTCCAGCACGTCCCAAACCTGCGGACGGTAACGCTCCACCATGCGCTTTGCCGACTTGATGTTCTGTGCGTGGTTGAGGTCAACCAGGCGCTTCATCACGAACGGCTTGAAGAGCTCCAGGGCCATCTGCTTGGGCAGACCACACTGGTGCAGCTTCAGCTGCGGGCCGACAACAATGACCGAACGGCCCGAGTAGTCAACGCGCTTGCCGAGGAGGTTCTGGCGGAAACGACCCTGCTTGCCCTTGAGCATGTCGCTCAGGGACTTCAGCGGGCGGTTACCGGGACCCGTGACGGGGCGGCCGCGACGACCGTTGTCGAAGAGGCTGTCAACAGCTTCCTGAAGCATGCGCTTCTCGTTGTTGACAATGATCTCCGGAGCACCGAGGTCAAGCAGTCGCTTGAGTCGGTTGTTGCGGTTGATCACACGGCGGTAGAGGTCGTTGAGGTCGGAGGTCGCGAAGCGGCCACCGTCCAGCTGGACCATCGGGCGCAGTTCCGGCGGGATCACCGGTACGGCGTCGAGAACCATGCCGAGGGGGCTGTTGTTGGTGGTCAGGAACGCGTTGACGACCTTCAGGCGCTTCAAGGCACGCGTCTTGCGCTGGCCCTTGCCGTTCTGGATGGTGTCGCGCAGTGACTCAGCTTCAGCCTGCATGTCGAAGGTCTCGAGGCGCTTCTTGATTGCCTCGGCACCCATGGAGCCCTCGAAGTAAAGACCGTAACGGTCGCGCAGTTCGCGGTACAGGCCTTCGTCACCTTCAAGGTCAGCGACCTTGAGGTTCTTGAAGCGGTCCCAAACCTGCTCAAGGCGCTCGATGTCGGCGTCGGCACGCTTGCGGACGTTCGCCATCTGGCGGTCAGCAGAGTCGCGGGCCTTCTTCTTGTCGGCAGCCTTGGCGCCTTCGCCTTCAAGACGGGCAAGCTCGTCTTCAAGGTCGCGGGCGATCGTGGCGATGTCGCTGTCGCGGTTGTCCACCATCTGCTTCTTCTCGAGGTCGTGCTCGACCTGGAGGTTCGGCAGTTCAGCGTGACGGCTTTCGGTGTCAACGCTGGTGATCATGTAGGCAGCGAAGTAGATGACCTTCTCAAGGTCCTTCGGTGCCAGGTCCAAAAGGTAGCCCAAGCGCGAGGGAACGCCCTTGAAGTACCAGATGTGGGTTACAGGCGCGGCCAGCTCGATGTGGCCCATGCGCTCACGACGCACCTTGGCGCGGGTGACTTCAACGCCACAACGCTCGCAGATGATGCCCTTGAAGCGGACGCGCTTGTACTTACCGCAGTAGCATTCCCAGTCGCGGGACGGGCCGAAGATCTTCTCGCAGAAGAGGCCGTCCTTCTCGGGCTTGAGCGTGCGGTAGTTGATGGTTTCCGGCTTCTTGACCTCACCGTAAGACCATCCGCGGATGTCTTCCGCGGTGGCGAGGCCGATCTGCATGAGGCCGAAGGAGGATTCGCTGGACATATGGTCCCTGTTCTCTCTTGTTCTCTAAATTCTGAAGTCTTGGTTACGGGAAGAGGGAGTTGTTCCGACGGACAGTTGTTGAGGCTGCCCGCCGGAACAGCTGCTAGACCTCTTCTACGGAACTGGGCTCTGCACGAGACAGATCGATGCCCAGTTCTTCCGCAGCCGTGAAGACTGCGTCATCAGAGTCACGCATTTCGATCGTTGTTCCGTCCGTGGAAAGGACTTCCACGTTCAGGCACAACGACTGCATTTCCTTGATCAAGACCTTGAAGGACTCGGGAACGCCAGGCTCAGGGATGTTTTCGCCCTTGACGATGGCTTCGTAGACCTTCACACGACCATGGATGTCATCCGACTTGATCGTGAGGAGTTCCTGAAGGGTGTAAGCGGCACCGTAAGCTTCGAGCGCCCACACTTCCATTTCACCGAAGCGCTGGCCACCGAACTGAGCCTTACCACCCAGCGGCTGCTGCGTGATCATGGAGTACGGGCCGGTGGAGCGCGCGTGGATCTTGTCGTCCACCAAGTGGTGGAGCTTCAGGATGTACATGTAACCGACGGAGATCGGGTCCGGGAACGGCTCGCCGGAGCGGCCGTCGAACAGACGGGTCTTACCGGAGGAGTCGATCAGGCGGTCGCCATCGCGGGTCACGTTGGTGGAGTCAAGCAGGCCCGTGATTTCTTCTTCGCGGGCGCCATCGAACACCGGGGTGGCAACGGTGGTCTGGCCGGTTTCACGGGGCAGGTTCGGGAGGTTCTTGACCCACTCCGGCTCGCCTTCGATCTTCCAACCGGTCTTGGCAACCCAACCGAGGTGGGTTTCCAGAACCTGGCCAACGTTCATTCGACCCGGAACACCCAGCGGGTTCAGGACGATGTCCACCGGGGTACCGTCTGCAAGGAAGGGCATGTCCTCGATCGGAAGGATCTTGGAGATAACACCCTTGTTGCCGTGACGGCCGGCGAGCTTGTCGCCGTCGGTGATCTTGCGCTTGGCTGCAACGTAGACGCGGACCAGCTGGTTCACGCCCGGGGGCAGTTCGTCGTCGTTGTCGCGGTCGAAGACGCGCACGCCAATGACCGTACCGGACTCGCCGTGGGGCACCTTCAGGGAGGTGTCGCGGACTTCACGGGACTTCTCACCGAAGATCGCGCGCAGAAGGCGCTCTTCCGGGGTCAGTTCGGTTTCACCCTTAGGGGTGACCTTTCCGACCAGGATGTCGCCGGCTTCAACCTCGGCACCGATGTGGATGATGCCACGTTCGTCCAGGCCTGCAAGGACTTCCTCGGACACGTTGGGGATATCACGAGTGATTTCCTCGGCACCAAGCTTGGTGTCGCGGGCGTCAATTTCGTGCTCCTCGATGTGGATGGAGGAAAGTACATCCTCAGCAACAATGCGCTGGGAGAGGATGATGGCGTCCTCGAAGTTGTGGCCTTCCCATGACATGAATGCCACGAGCAGGTTCTTACCAAGGGCGAGCTCGCCCTGGTCCGTTGCGGGACCATCAGCGATGATGCCGCCAACTTCCAGGCGCTGGCCTTCGCTGACCAATACGCGGTGGTTGTAGCAGTTGCCCTGGTTGGAACGGGCGAACTTGTTGATGCGGTAGTTCGTCTCAGTACCGTCGTCGTTGATCATGACAACCAGCTCGGCGGATACCTCGGTGACCACACCTGCCTTCTTCGCGATGACAACGTCACCGGCGTCGACGGCTGCTGCGCGCTCCATGCCGGTGCCCACGAAGGGAGCCTCGGAACGGACCAGCGGCACGGCCTGGCGCTGCATGTTGGCACCCATGAGTGCACGGTTGGCATCGTCATGCTCAAGGAACGGGATCAGGGCGGTTGCCACGGAAACCATCTGGCGCGGGGAAACGTCCATGAACTGAACGTCGGCAGCGGGAACCAGGACAGGCTCGCCTCCACCACCACGGGCACGGACAAGAACGGTCTCTTCCGCGAACTTCTTGTCAGCATCCAGCGGAGCGTTGGCCTGTGCGATTAGGACCTCGGCTTCGTCGTCAGCCGTCAGGTACTGGACTTCGTCGGAAACGACGCCCTCGGAGACCAAGCGGTACGGCGTCTCGATGAAGCCGAACGGGTTGATGCGGCCGTAGGATGCCAACGAACCAATCAGACCAATGTTCGGGCCTTCAGGAGTTTCGATGGGGCACATACGTCCGTAGTGGGACGGGTGAACGTCTCGAACTTCCATGCCTGCACGGTCGCGGGACAGACCACCCGGGCCAAGCGCGGACAAGCGACGCTTGTGGGTGAGACCCGAGAGCGGGTTGTTCTGGTCCATGAACTGCGACAGCTGGGAAGTTCCGAAGAACTCCTTGATGGCTGCCACGACGGGACGGATGTTGATCAGTGTCTGCGGCGTGATGGCTTCGACGTCCTGCGTGGTCATGCGTTCGCGGACGACGCGTTCCATGCGGGAGAGGCCGGTGCGGACCTGGTTCTCGATCAGTTCGCCCACGGCGCGGATGCGACGGTTGCCGAAGTGGTCGATGTCATCGACGTCGACGCGAAGCTCGTGGTCTTCGCCGTCGCGCTTGCCCATGAGGGTCTTCTCGCCGGCGTGAAGCGCAACGAGGAACTTGATCATGGCGACGATGTCTTCAACGTGCAGGACCGATGCTTCCTTGTCGCCAAGGGAACGGTCGATGCCGAGCTTGCGGTTGATCTTGTAACGGCCAACCTTGGCAAGATCGTAGCGCTTGGCGTTGAAGTACAGGTTGTCCAGCAGGGACTGGGCAGCCTCAACTGTGGGCGGCTCGCCCGGACGCAGCTTGCGGTAGATATCCAGAAGCGCGTCTTCGCGGGTCTCGGTGGCGTCCTTCTCCAGCGTTGCACGCATGGAGTCGTACTGGCCGAACTCTTCCAGGATCTGGCCTTCGGTCCAGCCAAGGGCCTTCAGGAGAACCGTGACCGACTGCTTGCGCTTGCGGTCGAGGCGAACGCCGACCTGGTCGCGCTTGTCGATTTCGAGTTCGAACCATGCGCCACGCGACGGGATGATCTTCGCAGTGAAGATGTCCTTGTCACTGGTCTTGTCAGCGGTGCGCTCAAAGTAGGCGCCCGGCGAACGGACCAGCTGGGAGACAACGACACGCTCGGTGCCGTTGACGACGAACGTTCCCTTTTCAGTCATGAGGGGGAAGTCGCCCATGAACACGGTCTGCTGCTTGATTTCGCCCGTGTTGTTGTTCATGAACTCGGCCTTGACATACAGCGGGGCCGAGTAGGTGGCGTCACGGTCTTTACATTCGGCCATGGTGTACTTCGGGTCAGCGAACTCCGGCTCGGAGAAGCTCAGGGACATAGTGCCCTGGAAGTCCTCGATGGGGGAGATCTCTTCGAAGATGTCGGCAAGTCCGGAGGTGGTGGCGACGCTGAGGTCGCCCTCCTCGACAGCCTTCGCTACCCGCGCCTGCCAGCGTTCGTTTCCGACCAGCCAGTCAAAGCTGTCTGTCTGCAGGGCGAGAAGATTCGGAACATCAAGTGGTTCGTGAATCTTTGCGAATGAGAGGCGGCGGGTGGCACCATCGGTGCTTGCCGTGTTAGCGGTTTCGTTATTAGAGGTGCTCGAGGCGACCAAGAGGGATCCTTCCACAGACCTTCAGGCGTTTTCAGATCTCCCCCGTTTGCATCCTGCAGAGTGCTCCGCAGGATACTTGTTCCGGTTCCGCTATATGACCCGGACCCAGTCCGCTTTTGGCAGTGCACGTTTCGGAACGGCACGTCAATGACGCAGCTGAGAGGTAAAGCCCACCGCTATATGAAGGCTGAAGGTTAACAGGGAAGACGCAAATATCTACGATACGGCAAAGTAGCCTTCCTGTCTACCCCAGATCGTCCGTGATTGCAAGCACGGTTGCTGCAGGCACCAATGCCCGGGCAGGTACCTGAGGAACCCGCCAAGGAATGGGAGGAACGGCACAATTGTTGAAGAAGTTGGCTGGAGCGCTCTCCGCGATAGCCTTGCTACACCCACTCCCGGATCGGAAGAGAGATCATGACCAACTCCGCTGACGACAATGACGTTGTCATCCTTGCTGCTTCCCGTACGCCACAGGGTCGGCTCAACGGGCAATTGGCGGGCTTCACCGCCGTCGACCTCGGTGCCCATGCCATATCTGCCGCACTCGCGGCCAGCGGTGTCAAGGCCGAACAAGTGGACGCGGTCATCATGGGCCAGGTCCTTCAGGCCGGTGCAGGCCAGAATCCCGCCCGGCAGAGCGCCATCGCCGCGGGCGTCGGCTGGAACATCCCTGCCGTCACTATCAACAAGGTGTGCCTGTCCGGCCTCACAGCCGTCATTGATGCAGCACGCATGATCCGCAGCGGTGATGCCACAGTGGTGGTTGCCGGAGGCCAGGAATCCATGACGCGCGCGCCGCACCTCCTCCCGGGTTCCCGCCAAGGCTGGACTTACGGAGCCATTCAGGCCCTGGACGTCGCCGCTCACGACGGCCTCACCGATGCTTTCGACGGACAGTCCATGGGATTGTCCACGGAAACGAAAAACGTCACGCTCGGGATCGACCGCAAGGCCCAGGATGAAGTTGCGGCAGCCTCCCACCAGCGGGCTGCAGCCGCAATTGCGGACGGAACTTTCGACGTCGAAATCGCTCCGGTCAGTGTCAAGCAGCGCAAGGGCGATCCCCTGGTGCTCACCGCGGATGAAGGCGTCAGGCCCAACACCTCATTGGAGACGCTGGCGCCACTCAAGGCTGCTTTCGCTACCGACGGCACCATCACCGCCGGCAACTCCTCTCCCCTGTCCGACGGCGCCTCCGCACTGGTATTGACCAGTCGCCGCTTCGCCAAGGACAACGGGCTGGACTACCTGGCTGTGGTTGGCAAGCCCGGGCAAGTCGCAGGACCCGATAACTCGCTGCACTCCCAGCCATCGAACGCCATAGCGCAGGCATTGAAACGGGCCGGTTGGACAGCGGAGGACCTGGACTTCATCGAAATCAACGAGGCCTTCGGTTCGGTGGCCGTCCAGTCCCTCAAGGACCTCCGCTACCCACTGGAAAAGTGCAACATCCATGGCGGCGCCATAGCCTTGGGCCACCCCATCGGGGCCTCCGGAGCGCGGCTCGCGCTGCATGCCGCGCACGAGCTCAAGCGCAGGGGAACCGGAAAAGCGGCTGTCTCCTTGTGCGGAGGCGGAGGACAGGGTGAAGCCCTCCTCCTGTACCGCGACTGATGACTGAAGCAGTGCCTGTGCCCGGGATGGAGGGTGCCGAACGATTCTTGTCTGACGCCGCCGCGCGCGGCCTGGACGTTGACGTCGTCGAACGTCCAGCTGCCCGCAGCTTGGAAGAGGCTGCCGACATCCTGGGCATCAGTCCCGCGGACATTGTGAAATCGTTGGTGGTCAAACACCGTGATGGCAGTTTCCTGTTCGCACTCATTCCGGGGGACCGCCAGATCTCCTGGCCCAAGCTGCGAGCCTTGGTGGGTGTCAACAAACTCTCGCTCCCCCACGCCGACGTCGCTTTGGCCGCCACCGGCTACGAGCGTGGAACCATAACTCCGCTTGGCAGCACCACACCGTGGCCCGTCTATGCCGACGCCACCATTACCGGGCGCCGTATCTCCATGGGCGCCGGGGCGCATGGCCGGAGTGCTTTCGTTGATGCGGACGCACTCACGGCCGCCTTGGGCGCGGTAGTAGCGGACATCAGCGAACCCAACTAAGTAGCGGATGAGGCCGTTTTGAGCCCCAAACGGCCTCAGCTGCTACCTACTTGGGTGCCCGAAACCTTGGATGCGTTAAACGCAGGAAGCCCCGCCCGGAGAACCGGACGGGACTTCCACAAGCAAGACGAGTTACTTGAGGGTAACCGTGGCGCCAGCTTCTTCGAGCTGAGCCTTTGCCTTCTCGGCAGCTTCCTTGGTGGCGCCTTCGAGAACAGCCTTCGGTGCGCTGTCAACCAGGTCCTTGGCTTCCTTGAGGCCGAGGGAGGTGATGGCGCGAACTTCCTTGATCACTGCGATCTTCTTGTCGCCAGCAGCTTCGAGAACGACGTCGAATTCGGTCTTCTCTTCAGCAGCTTCAGCAGCACCGCCGGCAGCGGGGCCAGCAACTGCAACAGCAGCAGCCGTAACTTCGAAGGTCTCTTCGAAGAGCTTGACGAACTCGGAGAGCTCGATGATGGTCAGTTCCTTGAAAGCTTCAATGAGCTCTTCGTTGCTGAGCTTCGCCATGGTGGCGTCCTTCCATTAGTTGGTGCAGATCCGGGCTAAGCCTGTCCGTGCACCAGAGTTTGATTGAGGGGAGAACTTAGTTCTCTTCGGTTGCAGCTTCAGCGGCTTCGGCCGGAGCCGCAACCTCTTCAGCAGCAGCCTCTTCAGCGGCCGGGGCTTCTTCAGCGGCCGGTGCAGATGCGCCGCCCTCTTCTTCAAGCTTGAGGCGCAGGGCGTCGATGATGCGTGCAGCAGCGGATGCGGGAGCCTTGAGGACACCAGCAACACGTGCAAGCTGCAGCTCGCGGGACTCGAGGGCTGCCAGTGCGGCAACTCCTGCTGCGTCCAATGCCTTGCCTTCGAAGACGCCGGTCTTGATAACCAGCTGCTTGTTGGCCTTGGCAAAGTCCGTCAGGCTCTTGGCAGCAGCAACAGCGTCACCCTTGATGAAGGCGATTGCAGTAGGGCCGGCGAGCTGATCGTTGAATGCTTCAACTCCAGCTTCCTTGGCTGCAATGGCACTCAGGGTGTTCTTGACGACCGAGAACTTGGTGTCCTGGCCGAGCGCAACACGCAGTTCCTTGAGCTGTGCAACAGTGAGCCCGCGGTATTCGGTCAGGACAGCCGCGTTCGATTCCTTGAAATCGTTGGTGATCTCTGCAACTGCGGAGATCTTGCTAGGCGTTGTCATAACCCTCCTTCCGGGGAATAAAGCCGGTCTTCCGGGTCCCCGCTCACGAGAGCTGAAAACTAAAAACGCCCCGCGCAGATGCACGGGGCTTGGCTCAACACAGTTTGATCCGTGGAGACTTGCTTCGTTCACCTGCGCCGGCCGCCCTATGTTCAGGGTCCTTCGTCAAGGAATTCACTTTTACCTCAAGGGCGCAGCTACAGAATTGAGCTGTGCTCGAAAGAGTGGATTCCCATCAACCGACGGTCTTTGGTACTTCAAGGTTACGGGAGAGTGTTCGGCAAACCAAATCGACCCTGCCTAGTCTGACGACGTAGCCCCTGTGAGCCTGCCCGGAAGTTCCTTCTGCCACAGCCCGGTGACACCCGCGGTGGTAAATCCCAACTGCTTGTTCACGGTCAGGAGGTACCTGTTCTCGGGGGCGTTCCAGGTATAGATGACCCGGGCGTCAGGAAACTGCTCACTCAGCCGTTCCATGTTGGCAACCTTGATCAACAAACCGAGCTTGTTGCCCCGATGGTCCTGCAGGACCAAAGTATCGTCCTGGAAAACCACGTCCTGGCGGTGCGCGAGGACGCTGATGGTTGTCAGGCCTACCAGCCTTCCACTCTCAATATGTTCGACGGCGGTCACCACCGTGCGCCGGCCCTGCGCCAAAGCTGCGTCCTCGGTTTCGCGCAGCACCGTTGCGTCGAAGACCATTCCGCTCGCTTCCACTTCCGGCGCGTCTTGGTCCGCGTCGTCACGGACTACCTCGCCGGCAGCGTTCTCCAGTGCGGCCACGGCTTCAAGCCATGGTTCGGGGCAACGGTCAGTCCAGTGATGCAGGGTATACCGGCCGCCATTGGCTTCTTCGGCTTCAAGCTGCAAGTCCCCCACCAGCTTGGAATCCAATGGCAGCACGCATGAACTGAATTGTTCGATGTGCTGAAGGGTGTACCCGGCCCGTTTGGCGAAGTCCACCTCCCTGCTGCTCTCAGGTACAAAGCCGGCGCCGCTGCCCGGGATCAACTGATCCTCGGGTATCTCCGTGAGCGAGGTTGCCGGATGGTTAGTGTCCACCAGTGCCATGGTGCGTCCTTCCGCCCGGGCGAGCTGCTCCGCCGCCTCCAGCAACTGACGGCCAACACCTTGCCCTTGGAACTCGGGAAGGATGTCCAAGGTGAACTCGGCCAAGTCCAGGTTGTCGGCCAACGGCAAGGCAATATCCACTGTGCCCACGATGACGCCCTCAACCTTTGCCACCAAGATGATTTGGCGCTCGTAGGGATCGGCAAACTCCAACAGCTTTTCCAATGGCGTATAGGCGAGGTCGTCACTCCCCCACGTCTCCATGCGTACCCGGCGGCCAACTTCAACGGCGTCCAGGAAATCAGCGGCGTCGGGGCTGTCCAGGGTGTCAGGCACCCACAGCTGCTCGACTTGAACGGTCTTCGCCTCGTCTACAGTCATCCCAGCCGTTTCTGCCATTCGCCTTCAAAGCCGGAAGGCTTGAATCCAAGGGCGATATTTATGGCCAGCATATGTCGGTTTTCACTGGCGTTCCATGTCATTACCGATGTGGCGTCCGGCCATAGCTCCACCGCCCGCCGAAGGTTGGCTATTTTTACCAGCATGCCCAAGCGATGGCCCCGGTGCCCGGGAGCCACCAAAGTGTCCTCTTGGTAGATGACGGCGGGCAAGGCAGAACGGTGGGTAAGCACGGTATAGGCAGCCAGTTCACCGGTGGCGTCATGGCGGGCCGCCGACACCACGGAATCAGACCCTCCGGCCAGCCACGTCGCCTCCTCTTGGCGAACGCGGGGAGCATCCCACCGTTCACCTTCCCAGCCGAGCCCGGCAAGAGGCACCTCGGTGCTCATCAGGCTCTTGAGCCTGGCGAAGATTTCCACTAACTCATCAGGACAGCGGTCCTGCCAGGCAATGAAGCTGTAGCCCGCTGCCTTCTGCAGCGCCACTACTTCGAGATCATGCAGCAGTGCTTCCGGGACGGGCAACGGCAGCGTGCTGTTCGTTTCCACTTGTTCCAGCGAATACCCATGATGGACAGCGAAGCGCGCCGACGCAGAGTTCACGAGCACCCCGCCGGTTCCGGACTTTGCCTCAAGGAGTTCAGCGCCTGCCATCACAGGAGCTAGGGGCTCCCCGCAATAGCCGTCAAAGGAAAGACGACCCCGTTCGCGGGACACCTGCTCCAGGACAGCAAGGATCCTCGTCCCAATACCGCGCCGGCGATAGGCAGCGTGAACAAGGACGTCCACGCCCGCCGTCGTCGTGTTTTCGCTCAGCGGTAAGGTCAGGGTGCCGCTGCCCACCACCGAACCATCGAGACGTGCCAGGAAGACGTGCCGTTCTTCGTATTCATTGCCCTGCCAGAAAAGGACAGCCTCAGCCAGAGTGGAGCAACGGTCCAGGTTGCCCCAGAGATCCATGTGGTGGGCAACTTCCAGGTCATGGAAGGCCCGGAAATCGGGCTCGCCGTTCGCATCGGGGCTTTCCGGGACCGGGATCCGCTCCACGGATAACCCGGAGATGGCGAAAGAGTTCGACGTCGGCACGCACCACAGCCTACGGCTCTCCCCCGGTGGTGAACAGGGAAAAGGGCAAGAAAAAGGACCGCCCGGCAAAGCCGGACGGTCCTTTTATCAGAGCAAGTGCTCGCGAAGCTTACGCGTCGACGAGGACCTTGGTGACGTTCGGGTCAACGGTGATGCCCGGACCGAACGTGGTGGCAACGGTAGCCTTCTGGATGTAGCGGCCCTTGGAAGCGGACGGCTTCAAGCGAAGCACCTCTTCCAGTGCTGCTGCGTAGTTCTCAGCCAGCTTGTTGACGTCGAAGGACACCTTGCCGATGATGAAGTGCAGGTTGGAGTGCTTGTCGACGCGGAAGTCGATCTTGCCACCCTTGATGTCGTTGACAGCCTTGGTGACATCCGGGGTAACCGTACCGGTCTTCGGGTTCGGCATCAGGTTACGCGGGCCGAGGACCTTACCGAGGCGGCCAACCTTGCCCATGAGGTCAGGGGTTGCCACTGCGGCGTCGAAGTCGGTCCAGCCGGCTGCGATCTTTTCGATCAGGTCATCGGAACCAACGAAGTCGGCGCCGGCAGCGATAGCTGCTTCAGCCTTGTCGCCGGTTGCGAAAACGAGGACGCGGGCGGTCTTACCGGTGCCGTGGGGCAGGTTGACGGTGCCACGAACCATCTGGTCAGCCTTACGCGGGTCGACGCCCAGGCGGAAAGCGACCTCAACGGTTGCGTCGAACTTGGAAGGATTGGTGTCCTTCGCGAGGGTGATGGCCTCGATCGGGGCGTAGACCTTGTCTGCCTCGATCTTGGCTACGGCTGCCTCATATGCTTTGCTGCGCTTTGCCATGCTGCTATTTCTCCTTGTGCAGTTGTGGTCTGCGGACCGCGCTGGGCCCTGCCACAAGTCGCGGATCCGGCAAGGATCCCGCGACATTTTAATGTTTCAGATGCCGGTTGCCCGGCGAGTGAAGGCCGCAAGGGCCTTCGAAGGTTACTAGCCTTCTACGGTGATGCCCATGGAGCGGGCGGTACCTGCGATGATCAGGGCAGCTGCCTTGATGTCGTTGGCGTTGAGGTCTTCCATCTTGGTGGAAGCAATTTCCTCGACCTGTGCCTGGGTCAGCTTGGCAACCTTGACGGTGTGCGGGGTAGCCGAACCCTTGGTGACGCCTGCAGCCTTCTTGATGAGCTCTGCAGCCGGCGGGGTCTTGGTGATGAAGGTGAAGGAACGGTCTTCGTAGACCGTGATTTCAACCGGGATAACGTTTCCGCGCTGGGATTCCGTTGCAGCGTTGTACGCCTTGCAGAATTCCATGATGTTGACACCGTGCTGGCCAAGCGCAGGACCGATCGGCGGAGCCGGGTTAGCGGCACCTGCCTGGATCTGCAGCTTGATGAGGCCGGTGACCTTCTTCTTGGGAGCCAATGTAGGGTCCTTCTCTCAATAGCTTCCTGGGACACAGGAGCGCGTCCCAGGTTGGTGGCCGCCATGGCGAGGCGACCGGCCGCTCCCGAACTGCTAAGCAGGCAGGACTGGAGCGAAATTTTGGAATCAGCTAGATCTTGGTGACCTGGTTGAATGCGAGCGTCACCGGGGTTTCGCGCTCGAAGATCGAGACCAGGACCACCAGGGTCTGGGACTCGGGCTTGATCTCGGAGATCGTAGCCGGGAGAGTCTCGAACGGACCTTCCTTGACGATGACCGACTCGCCGACCTCGAAGTCGACGGCCACGGGAGCCTGGTTCTGCTTGTTGACGGGCTTGCCCTGCTCTGCCTGCTCTTCTTCGAAGACCGGGGCGAGCATGGAGAAGACCTCATCGAGCCGCAGCGGGACGGGGTTGTGGGCGTTGCCCACGAAGCCGGTGACACCTGGCGTGTGGCGGACGGCGCCCCAGGAAGCGTCGGTCAGGTCCATGCGGACGAGGACGTAGCCGGGAATGCGCACGCGGTTAATGACCTTGCGCTGCGCGTTCTTGATCTCGACGACCTCTTCCATGGGAACCTGGATCTCGAAGATGTAATCTTCCATGTCCAAGGTCTGGATGCGGGTCTCAAGGTTGGCCTTCACGCGGTTCTCGTAACCGGCGTAGGAGTGGATGACGTACCAGTCACCTTCCTGGCGGCGCAGCTTGGCCTTGAACTCCTCAGCCGGATCGGCCGGTGCTGCAGCAGCAGCGGCTGCCAGGTCGTCGCCGTCGGACTCTTCCTCGTCGCCGGCAACCTCGTCCGACGCGTCATCAGACTCGGCGTCCACGTCAGCTTCGAAGTCCTCTTCGGAATCGTCGGCGTCGGCAGATTCGGGCGCAGCGGAATCAACCTCGGACTCTTCCGCGACAATTGCCGTGGCGTCGGCTGAGTCCTCGGCGGTTCCGCCCAGCTCAGTCTCGTTTACCTCGAGCTCCTGCTCAGACACTTGGTCTCCTGCTTCCTCATTGCCTAACATGCCTATTTAAATGGCTCAATTCCGCAAACCCCGCAAAATCCCTGAAGAATCAAGGAATTCACACAGTTTGCGGACAGATCCGCTTAGCGGTCCACAGCCCCTGTGCCACCGAAGACCCAGCTGGCTCCCGTCCCGAAGGCGATGTCCAGCAGGCTGACGATGAGCATCATGATGGCTACGAACACCAGCACCACGAGCGTGTAATTGATCAGTTCCTTGCGGGTGGGCGCAACGACCTTCTTCAGTTCACCAATCACCTGGCGGACGAAGAGTGCAATACGGGCGAAGAAGCCGCGATCGGCTTTCTTGGCGGGACGGCCCTTCGAGCTGCTGGCAGCTGTTTCGGTCACCTGGTCCTCACTCACCTTGCAAAGTCGTTGACCCGACTCTGATCAGAGCCATGGTTGCTGCGCGTGTTCCGGCGTTTCCGCCGGAACAGCTTGCGCAGGGCAGACAGGACTCGAACCTGCAACCTGCGGTTTTGGAGACCGCTGCGCTACCAATTGCGCCACTACCCTATGGATCGAATCCATTGTTTCAGGCCGCACTTCAGCCTGTGGTGCTTTTCAACACCGGTGAACCAGTCTACGCAAGAATTTCGCGATAGTCGAACCGGCCCGATTCCGGACCTCCCAGCCCTCAAAGCCTGTGACCAGCATTATCAGTCACAAAGTTCTGCAGGCACCCGGGAGCTCCGCAGAACAGCATAAGGTAGTTTACGTCGAATCCCATCATCCAGCCCTCGAGCTGCCTGCGAAGAACGGTACCTAGATGTCTGCCGGAACAACTACCGCCCGCATTTCACAGCGAATCTCCGCCATTGCAGAATCCGCCACCCTTGCCGTTGACGCCAAGGCCAAGGCACTGAAGGCCGCGGGACGTCCCGTGATCGGTTTCGGTGCCGGCGAACCTGATTTTCCCACCCCGGACTACATCGTCCAGGCCGCCATTGAGGCGGCAGGCCAGCCGAAGTACCACCGCTACTCCCCCGCAGGTGGCCTCCCCGAACTGAAGAAGGCCATCGCCGAGAAGACGCTGCGGGACTCCGGCTACCAGGTTGATCCCTCCCAGGTCCTGGTGACCAACGGCGGCAAGCAGGCCGTCTACAACACGTTCGCAACCCTCGTGGACCCGGGCGACGAAGTCATCATTCCCACGCCCTTCTGGACCACGTACCCGGAAGCCATCCGCCTCGCCGGCGGCGTGCCCGTTGAGGTCTTCGCCGGACCGGAACAGGGCTACCTGGTCACTGTCGAGCAGCTTGAGGCCGCTGTAACGGACAGGACCAAGATCCTGTTGTTCGTTTCCCCGTCCAACCCCACCGGCGCTGTTTACAGCCCCGAGCAGGTTGCGGAGATCGGCAAGTGGGCCGCATCCAAGGGCCTCTGGGTTGTTACTGACGAGATCTACGAGCACCTGACCTACGACGGCGTCGAGTTCACGTCCATCGCCACGGCTGCACCCGAACTGGGCGACAAAGTTGTCATCCTCAACGGCGTTGCCAAGACCTATGCCATGACCGGTTGGCGCGTTGGCTGGATGATCGGCCCTGCCGACGTCATCAAGGCCGCCACCAACCTGCAGTCCCACGCAACGTCCAACGTCTCCAACATCATGCAGATCGCAGCCGCAGCAGCCCTCACGGGTCCGCTGACCGCCGTCGACGAGATGAAAGTTGCGTTCGACCGACGCCGCAAGGCGATTGTCGCCGGCCTGAACGCGATCGATGGTGTTGAATGCCCGACGCCGACCGGTGCCTTCTATGTCTACGCGGACGTGCGCGGCCTGCTGGGTAAGGAATTCGAGACCTCCAACGGTCCCGTCCGCCCGGAGACTTCTGCGGAACTCGCAGCGCTCATCCTGGACGAAGTCGAAGTTGCCGTGGTTCCGGGCGAGGCCTTCGGTCCCTCCGGCTACGTGCGCCTGTCCTACGCACTCGGCGATGACGACCTCGCCGAGGGTGTCCGCCGCATCCAGGAGTTCCTGGGCAAGGCCAAGTAATCAGTCTTTAGGGCTGAAGCGTGGCTTCCTGACCCTTTGGTAGCTGGATCAGCCTCCGGGCAACCTGAACAGGTTGCCCGGAGGCTGCTTTGTTTGCAAAGAAGGTCAGGAACCTCCAGCTTCTGTCGGCTCCTGTGGAGGGGACGGTGCCGCTATCACCCACATTGGCCCCGCAAGCTTCCTCAACACGGGCACCGCGAGGCGTGTCGGGGCGGCATGGACATCAAAGTGGGTGACGGCGGAACGCAATTCGGCTCCGGGTGTGTTCGCCAGCGCTCAGAGGAGGCGACGCTCGGCTGCCCACTTGGTGAGTTCGTGGCGGCTGGACAGCTGGAGCTTCCTCAGGACTGCCGACACGTGCGATTCCACCGTCTTGACGGAGATGAACAACTCCTTGGCCACCTCCTTGTAGCTGTAGCCCCGGGCAATGAGCCGCATGACTTCGAGTTCGCGGGCAGAAAGCTTGTCCAATTCGTCGTCGGCGATGTCAGCGGGAGCGGTCCCGAAAGCGTCCAGCACAAAGCCCGCCAAGCGTGGCGAGAAGACGGCGTCGCCATCGGCCACGCGAATAACGGCATCGGAAATCTCCTTGCCGGAGATGGTTTTGGTGACGTACCCACGTGCTCCGGCCCGAATGACCGACACCACGTCCTCGGCGGCGTCGGACACGCTCAGGGCCAGGAAGCTGGTGGTTCCGAGCAAAGCGCCGGAGCCGGCAATGACTTCACGGCCGCCACCGCCCAACCCGCCGGGAAGATGCACGTCCAGGAGCACTACTTCAGGGCGCGTCGCGGCTATGACGGCAACGGCCTGCTCCACCGTTCCGGCCTCGCCAACCACGTTCATGCGTTCGTCGAGGTCCGCCTTCAATCCGGAGCGGAAGATGGTGTGGTCGTCCACGATGACCACGCGCACCCTGCGTCCGGCACCAGTTTCAGGGCTGTTGTTCATTGTTTCGCTTCTCCATTCCGCTGTTCGCCGTTCCGCAGGTCGCTGTTCCGCAGGTCGCTGGCATCCGGACTTATAGATGGAAGGCCCAATCGAACTTCCGTTCCATCGCTGCTGCTGTTGATGACCGCCGTGCCGCCGTGCCGCTTCATCCGGCCGATGATCGACTCCTTGACACCCAGCCTGTCATCCGGGACAGCATCCGGGTCGAAGCCCGGGCCACGATCCTTGATGAAGATCTCCGTACTACCGGCGGTGCTCTCCAGGTACACGGACACCGTTCCGCCACCATGCCGGGCCGCATTGAGCATGGCTTCCCTGGCTGCCTGGACCAACGCCTCGTGCCGGTCCGTCATGTCAGTGTCCCCGACAGTGACAACCTCCACGGCATGCCCATGGGAGTCCTCCACTTCCGCGGCGACAGCCTTGATCCTGTCTGCCAGAAGGCCCGATTCCTTGGCAGGATCACTGAACAGCCAGGACCGGAGTTCGCGTTCCTGGGCTCTTGCAAGCCGGATCACGTCCTGCTCGGATCCTGCCCTGCGCTGGATGAGCGCCAGTGTTTGAAGCACGGAATCGTGCAAGTGGGCAGCGATCTCCGCGCGTTCAGTTTCACGGACCCGGCCGGCGCGTTCGGTTTCGAGGTCCTTCCAGAACTTCAGCCCCCACGGCAGCAGTACCAAGGCAACGCCGCCCAAAACAGCGATGGAGGCAAGCAACGCCAGCCACGTCTGCTCCCACGACCCCGAGCCGGACACCATCACCAGGACGCCGGCCACCACCAACGCCAAACCCGCTGCCAAGCGCGTCCAGCCGCCGGCTTGGTCGGCCTTGGTCTTGTCCACCAGGCCGGCCCTGCGGGTCTCATCGAGCTGCATCCAGGCAATCGCCGCGCCACCAAGAATGGCCGCGGCCGGAATAAGGGTGCCCAAGGGGACGTCAACGCCGAACTGGCGGGCGATCAGTATCGCAGCGACCAAGAGCAAGGCTGCACCGAGCAGGATTTCCTTGCCGTACTGGATCTTGCGAAACGTGAACCAGGACCACAACGTACTTCCGGTGCCGTTGGTTGCTTCGTCCCAAGATCCGGCCCAGTTCCGCGATCCTGCCCCATCCCCCGGGGACGCGGCACTGCCAAAGGCAGAAGGTTCGGCGACAGGCCTGGCACCTGCATTTCCGAGGACAGAACCGTTGCCCGTGACTGAACCCGAAGCCGGAGGCGCGCCGGCCACGGTCGGCGAGGGTCCGGCGTCGTACGTTGTTGCCGCGGAAGGGCCTGTGGCCCCGGAGGCGGGCGCGAGGCTCACCGCAGGAGCAATGGGCGACGCCGGGCGGCGGGCGTTGCGCTTGGCGTTCTCGTCCGCGGTGGGAACCATGGTCCACAGCCATGCGTAGAAGGCCACGCCTGCTCCCCCCGCGAAGCAAGCCAGAATCATGCCCAGCCGGACGAACTTGACCGGCCAGCCCAAATGATCGGCCAAACCGCTGCAAACGCCCGCGATCATGCGGTCGCTGCTGCGGACCAGCGTGGGGCGTTGCACAACGGTTGTCATGCACCAATCCAAACACGGATCAGGGTGCCCCGGACCGCAATCCGGCGTTGTTCGGGGGTCCTTCAGGGATCAATCAGGGTATCCCCCAGTAGAGGGAAGGATGGCCCGGGCGGCAGGATCGAAGTATGAACGCGAACAGCATGAACCCAGAGGAACCCGGAACGCCAGGCACCGCCGGCGAATCCGGCTCCAGCGCCAACACCGGCGCTTCCACCGGCGCCCAGGGTGCAACGTCCGGGGCATCTTCGGGAGCACCTTCCGGGGCACCCGACGAAACCGGTGCTCCCTCGGGAGCCGGCGCC
Source organism: Arthrobacter sp. M2012083 (assembly GCF_000281065.1). GTDB lineage: Bacteria > Actinomycetota > Actinomycetes > Actinomycetales > Micrococcaceae > Arthrobacter. The sequence continues at coordinate 78,038 of NZ_AKKK01000047.1, read as the reverse complement.
GCCGGCAGCGGGTATCCGCAAGCCGGCAGCGCACCTGCAACCTCCCAGCAGAATTTCTTCGACTGGATCCGTAACCAAGGCATCCGCCGGGGACCGGACCGTTGGATCGGCGGCGTCTCCAGCGGAGTGGCCCACCGGTTCGGCATCGACCCCCTGATTGTGAGGGGCATCTTCATCGTCCTTGCGCTGTTCGCGGGCGTCGGCGTGCTGCTGTACGGCGTGGCTTGGGCACTCCTCCCGGAGCCTGACGGCCGCATCCACGTGCAGGAAGCCGCCGCGGGCCGATGGTCAGGGGGCATGACCGGTGCGTTGATCACCACCATTATTGGCCTGCCGAGCCTGGGCCGCGGATTCTGGGGCTGGGGCTGGGATGGACTCCCTGGCCTGTTCTGGACGCTCTTCTGGATGGGCGGAGTCGTCTATCTCATCTACTTCCTGGTTCAACGCAACAAAGCTTCGAAGGGAACACCACCTGTGGGCCATCAGAATTACTCCGCGGCACCGTACTCTTCCGGCAGCACAGCTGCCTACGGTACGCCCACGTCATTCGCGTCCACCACGACCACCGGCGCCAACACCGGTGTGCCCGTCTACGGCAGTGGCCAGCCCGGCAGCAAAACCTACGGAGGTCCTTCCACAGGGGGCGCCTATGGCCCGGCAGGAGGCTACGGATCCGGTCATGGCCACGGTTCCGGGGCAGTTCCCCCGTCAGGGCCGATTGGCCCCTCAGGACCGTCCACGCCCTCCGGCCCTCGTCCTCCTTACGGTTCCACTCCCCCACAAGGCTGGCAGCCCAAGCCCGCTGCTCCCAGGAGCAACGGTCCTGGGGCTGCGATCGTTTCGGTCTCAGCCGGTGCGGCCCTTCTTGCCGGCGGTACCTTGAAAGCGCTCGACGTCGGAAACGTCATCGAGTTGGGCAACTCGGGCAACGCCGTGGTTTGGGCTACAGGTGCCGCCGTACTCGGTTTGGGCATCCTCATCGCGGGACTTCGTGGACGGACGTCAGGCTTCCTTGGCTTCCTCGCCGTAGCCGCCCTCATCATTGGTGGAATCTTCAATGTGGTCCCCAGGGACGGCGACCGCTTCACCTTCCATGACGTGAACTGGGCGCCCACCAGCTTGGAGCAGGCACGGCAAGGCATTGATGTTACCGGAGCACAAGGCGTGGTGGACCTGAGCGAAATCACCATGACACCCCCGCTGGTTTCCGAGGTGCTGATTCCGGTAGATGCCACCGCCAGCAATGTCACCGTCATCATCCCCGACGACGTCCCTGTGGAGGTCAGGGCGGACATGACGTTCGGCAACCTCAACGAACGTGGCACGGACCGAGGCGGCCGGCTGCAGGACGAGAGGACGCTCTACAACACCGAAAAGCCCGGAGCCAACCTCGTGGTGGAAATTGACGGCACGTTCAGCAACGTGACCATCCAGGAAGGAAACTGATATGAGCACCAACGAGCCGGGGAACGCACGCGAGGCCCAACCCACCGAGCCACTGCCCAAGGAACCACGTAATACCGAAGCCCGCCCCACGGAGGCCTTGCCCAGGGAAACCCGCCCCACGGAGGCCCTTCCCAAGCCGAGCCTCCAGCAGATCCCGCTCACGCCGCCGTTGGAGCCCAGCTTCAAGGTGGAACATGCGGACGACGACGAACCCCGGCAGGCACGGATAGGCACAGTGGTGTGGGGATTGATTGTGATCGCCCTCGCGGCCCTGATCGTCATCTCGACACTCGGCTGGGTCACGCTGAACGGTACGTATGTCCTGATCGGCCTGATGATCGGCGCGGGAGCAGCCCTGGTTGTCGGCGGTCTCCTGTCGGCCCGCAAGGGTTCCGGCACACCGAAGAGCCCGGCTAAGTGATGGGAAGCAGCAACGTGACAAAGCAACCGCAACAGGGAAGGGTGTAGCCATGGACAAGTTCTTCAGCATCGTCAGGGGCTTCGGCCTGAAGCGTGGTCCGCAACGCTGGCTCGGCGGAGTCTGCGGCGGAATCGCAGCAAAGCTCAGGGTCGACGTAGCGTACGTCCGGGTCGCTTTCCTGCTCTTCTGCCTGCTGCCCGGCCCCGCATTCGTGGTCTATATCCTGGGCTGGCTCATCTTGCCGGACCAGAACAACAAGATCGCACTCGAATCCTTTATCAGCCAGCGTTCCCGGTAGTTGCCGGTTACGGCCAGCCCAAAAAATGGAACGCCCCGCCAATTGGCGGGGCGTTTCGTTGTTTTCAGCCAGGTTTCCAATACCGCACGGCCAGGGGCAAAAGTAACCATTTGTGTCCCACCCCACATGCGCGTCTACAATCATGGGGAGCTCAGCGTGGCGCTCTGCACGTATTCCTCCAAGCCATGAGTGAGCAAACATGAAAATTGGCATTCTTACCAGCGGTGGCGACTGCCCCGGCCTCAACGCAGTGATCCGGGGATCAGTCCTCAAGGGCATTGCCATCCACGGCCAGGAGTTTGTGGGCTTCCGCGACGGCTGGCGCGGTGTAGTTGAAGGTGATGTCATCGACATCCCCCGCACCATGGTCCGCGGTATCGCCAAGCAGGGTGGCACCATTCTGGGCACCTCCCGCACCAACCCCTTTGAAAACGGCGGTGGCCCGGACGTCATCAAGGCACACATGGAACGCCTTGGCATCGACGCCATCATCGCAATCGGGGGCGAGGGAACGCTGGCAGCTGCCAAGCGCCTCACCGACGCGGGCCTGAAGATTGTTGGCGTCCCCAAGACCGTGGACAACGACCTTGATGCCACCGATTACACCTTCGGTTTCGATACCGCCGTGCAGATCGCCACCGAGGCCATCGACCGGCTGCGTACAACCGGCGAATCCCATCACCGCTGCATGATCGCCGAAGTCATGGGCCGCCACGTCGGTTGGATCGCTTTGCACGCCGGGATGGCAGCAGGCGCCCACGCCATCCTGATTCCGGAGCAGAAGGCAAGTATCGAGCAGATCACTGAATGGGTCCAGGAAGCCCACGACCGTGGCCGTGCGCCGCTGGTGGTGGTTGCCGAGGGCTTCGTCCCGGACCACATGGAGTCCCCGCACTCCGAGCGCGGCTTGGATACCTTCGGCCGTCCCCGCCTTGGCGGCATAGCCGATCAGCTGGCACCCGAAATCGAAGCGCGCACGGGCATTGAAACCCGGGCCACGATCCTCGGCCACATCCAGCGTGGCGGCGTCCCCACCGCCTACGACCGCGTCCTGGCGACGCGCTTGGGCATGGCAGCCATCGACTCGGTGGTGGAGGGGCGCTGGGGCACCATGGTGGCCCTGAAGGGTACTGACATCTCCCACGTGGGCTTCGAAGAAGCACTCGGCAAGCTCAAGACCGTCCCGCAACACCGCTACGACGAAGCGTCTGTGCTGTTCGGCTAGTCGGCTAGGCTGAATCCATGACTCTTGAGCCCACGTCTGCTGCCATTATCCAGCTGGCGTGGGCTCGCCGTTTGGGGCTCGACGACGACGCTTTCGCCAGCGCGGCTGCCCGGCTCACCACTTCTTCGGTAGACCCAGGGGACCCCGGCAACCGTATAGTCCGCGTGGATAATTCCGCGCGGGCCTTGGTTTTCCTCCGCCTCTTTGGTGTCTCGGCGCTCGTGGGACCGCAATGGGCCCTGGATAATGCGGCAGCAATCGCTGACACCCAGCTCGCCCAACACGTGACGCTGCTGACCATTACGCGATCACACGGCGGGCATGGGCTTGGCTCCTCCGCCTTGTTCTTTGCAGACGATCTACCGCTCCAACAGCCCTCCGACGAACTTACGGTTTCGCAGGGCAACCCCGAAGCAATCAGCCTGGAGGGTTTGTGCCCTCCGGATGACGTCAATGAAGTTGGCTTGCAAGGGCTCGAGCATCGCTTCACCATCATGCACCCCGAAGAGGACCAGCCCACGCCCGTGGCCTGCGGCGCCTATGCCGAGTGGGAAGGCATCCTGGCCAATATGGGCGTCCTGGTTGCGCCTCCCTGGCGACGGCGCGGTTTGGGCACCTTGGCCGCGTCCATCGCTGCGCACGAAGCCTTGGCATCCGGGCTGACCCTTCAGTGGAAGGCCGATGTCAGCAACACCGGAGCGCTTGCGATGGCACGCAGCTTGGGATTTGCCACCGGCGGGCTCCACGCGAGCGTACTCCTCGGCTAAAAAGGAACCGAACTGGCCCGGCTTTGGGCAAGTAGAGGGCGGGAACTTTCCTTAAACAGGACGGGACCAGCCCAAAAGTGGGCTGGTCCCGGCACCGAACACCTGCTACTTCCGGACAGATTCCTGTACGGCCGGTTCTCCAGCGGCTTTACCGCCCCAGCCTCTGACCGACTTCGGCTTGCCAAAGAACAACGCCACCACGGCACCCAGCAGAATCGCGCAGGCGGGCAACAAGATGGACTGGCTCATCGCCGTAGAGAATCCTGCGTGGAGCGCCTCGGGCAACACTCCGCCCATGGAGGCTTCGCCCACAGGAGCCCCGGCGGAAGCTGCGGGCAACTCCGCCGCGAGCCGCGACTGAATGAGGGCGGCGATGGCAGCCGAACCAAGGACAGCACCGATTTGGCGCGTGGTGTTGAAGACGCCGGAACCGGCCCCTGCCTGGCGTGGTTCCAGGTTACGGGTGGTGGCGTTGGACACCGGCCCCCAAATGAATGCATTGGCAACACCCTGCAGTGCGCTGGGCAGCAGGAACATCCAGATGGGAGTATCCGGCCCCAGCAGGGACGCCGTCCAGAACAATGCCCCAGCCAGGCAGACCAAGCCGAAGGACGCGAACCAGCGAGGGTTGGCACGGTCTATGAGCTTGCCCACGAACGGGGCAAGCGCACCTGAAATGACGGCCATGGGAATCATCAGCAACGCAGACTGCGTGGGCGTCAGGCCTCGCACGGTCTGGTAGTAGAAGATGGTGGGCAGCGGGAAGGCGGTCACCGTGAACCCAACGGCCATGATGGTGGTGTTGCCCAAGGAGAAGTTGCGGTCCTTGAACAAGCCAAGCGGCAGCAGGGGTTCCCCGCCGCGGCGTTCAAGGAGCCACTGCCAGGCGACAAACAGCACCAGGACTATGAGGCCCGTGATGATCAGCCCCCACACGGAAACGAAGCCTGCGACCGTTCCCCATTTGTACGTTTGGCCCTCTTGGATGCCAAAGACCAGCAGGAACATACCGACGGCGGAAAGCACCACGCCCACGACGTCGAACGTATGGCTATGGGTCGTCAATTTCGGCACGAAACGCATCACCAGGATGAAGGCCACGATCCCGATGGGGACGTTGACGAAGAAGATCCACTCCCAGCCGAGGCTGTCCACCAGCAAGCCGCCAAGGATCGGTCCGATCAGCACGGCCATGCCGGCCGTGGCTCCCCACAACCCCATGGCTGCACCACGGCGGTCCGGCGGGAAGATACGCGTAATTACTGCCATGGTTTGGGGAGTCATCATGGCGGCACCCAAGCCTTGGACGGCACGGGCCGCGATCAACATGGTGACGTCACCGGAGAGTCCGCACCACAGCGAGGCGAGCGTAAAGACGACGAGGCCGATCAGGTACAGGTTCTTGGGCCCGAAGCGGTCACCCAGCCTGCCAGTGATCAGCAAGGGCACTGCATAAGCCAGCAAGTACGCGCTGGTCACCCAGATGACGGCGTTGATGTCCGTCTTGAGGCCCTCCATGATCCGAGGGTTGGCCACCGACACAATAGTGGTGTCGATGAGGATCATGAAGAAGCCCACCACCAGTGACCACAGGGCGGGCCACGGCTTAGCTACGTTTTCCAAGGGATTCCTTTGGCTTGTATGAAAGTTCAGTTGGAGTTGGCCGGGGTTCATCCCAGGGCAGGCGCCCATTGCGCAACTCCTCGAGGAGTTCGCGGATCCACGCGATCTCCGTGCGACGCATTGCTTGTTGATATGTGATGTCGATCCAGTACTTGCGATCCAGCCCCTTGGCCGTCACGGTTGCTTCGGCATGAACGAGGAAGTCGAGGTCGGCGCCGAGGGCTAGCAGCCGCTCCGCCAGCAGTTCCATCACCACATCCGCGGGAAGGTTATGGGCTTCGGCGATTGCGTGGGGAAACACGGGGTATTCGTTGACGGGCGTGGAGAGCATGCCTTGGAGCCGCGCGTTGAGGGCGTCATGACCTGCGGCGGTAATCCGGTACGTCGTCCGTTCGGGACGGTTGCCTTCGCGTTCCGTTCCCGTGGCCTCCACAAGGCCGTTTTCCGCCAGTCGGCCCACTGCGTGATAAAGCGTGCCGGGACGAACTTTGACGAGCCGGTCTTCATGGCGTGCCATCAGCACTTGGTACATCTCGTAAGGATGCCTGGGTTCTTCTGCCAGGAGCGCCAGTGAGGCGACACCGAGCGGCGTCAGTTCCGCGACTTTGGCCACGACGACCCCCCTTTTCCTTCAGATATTCCACAACAACTATTCCACGTGGAGTATCCAGGCGCAAGAAAGCCCGGTCGCTATGACCGGGCTCTCTCCGCGTTGCCTGGGTGTTACCCCAGGAGGGCTTGAATCTCTGACCTGGCGAACATCGAGGCGGCCTCGCGCGCCGTGGGAGTTCCGGCGTCGGGATCTGCTCCCGCATCCAGCAGGACCCGCGCCACACCTGTGTATCCCTTGAAGACCGCTCCGGCGAGTGGCGTCTGTCCGCGATCATTCGGGGCATTTACGTCAGCACCGTGATGGAGGATGAGCTGCACGGCTTCCTCGTGCCCGTGGTAGGCCGCCAGCATCAGCAGGGAGTCACCTGCGGCATTCGTCAACGTGGCAGGAGCGCCGGCGTTCAAGTAGCCCCGCAACAGTTCTGTATCACCTTCGCGGGCAGCATCGAACAAGGCGTGGGCCAGGGCCAACGTTTCGTCGTCGGGGCCTGTGGCTTGGGTCATCGGTGGGGTCCCTTCAGGAATCCGGTCTGGCGCCCGACAACCTGGCCGGCGTCGGGGGCGACGATCACTTCCTGGGCTGCGATGTAAGGCTCCTCACCGTCCATCACCGTCAGGGTTTCCTCCGCCGAAACGGACCGCTTGATCACGGCCAAAGCAACGGGTCCCATTTCAAAGTGCTGCGCCACCGATGTCAGAGTACCTACCTTGCGCTCCCCGGCAAATACGACACTGCCGACAGCCGGCAACGTGTGCTGCGACCCATCAAGCTGGAGGAACACGAGGCGCCGGGGCGGGTGGCCAAGGTTGTGGACACGCGCTATGGTCTCCTGGCCCTTGTAGCAGCCTTTGTTCAGGTGCACCGAGGTCCTCAAAAGATCCAGCTCGTGGGGAATCGTCTTTTCATCAGTCTCGGCGCCAAGGCGTGGCCGCCACGCTGCAACCCGCAAGGCATCTGCCGCCATGGCGCCTGCCAAGGGAAGGCCTTCCACGGATTGTTCCAACTCGGTGGCCGGTACAAGGTACTCGAACCAAGGGCGTTCAAGCCCCGGATGCGATTCCTCGGGGACGATGCTGTACGCGTATCCCCCCGGGCTGACGTGCGGCCATGGATCCTCCCATACCAAGCGCCCGGACAGCTGCTCCACCGGCTTGGTGGCGCCCAAAACGGCCCACTGCTCGGAGACGTCCTCGATCTCGACGCGGAGCATGAACTTCATCCTGTTCAACCACTCAGCAAGCGGTGCGGCCTCGGCGGTCTCAACGACCAGCCATGTGGTGCTGCCGTCATCAATGACGCGGGCGTCGAACTCGATGCGCCCTTGGACGCTGAGCAGCAGCAGTTCGCTGGCGACCCCGGGCTGGAGATTGGTGAGCTGCTGGGACGAGAGTGTGTTCAGCCAGCTGAGCCGATCCGGGCCGGTCACGGTCACCACGCCACGGTGCGAAAGATCGACGACGGCGGTACCGGTCGCCAGGGCGCGCTGCTCACGCAGTGGTTCACCGTAGTGAGCCGCAACGCCGGCATCCAGCCCGGTATCTTCAACGGCGCCAGGGCGCGACAACAGGGGGCTCTTGTAAGTCATATGTAGTAGAAGTCCTTGCGGGTCAGCGGTATTCCGGGTTTTCGAAATCGAATCGGGTGCCCGCTTTCCATTCCTCCGGCAGGTTGCCGTAGGCAGGAATTCCCCCGGCATCCCGCAGGAGCTTGGCCATGTGGAGCAGGTTCCACGTCATGAAGGTGGCGTTCCTGTTGGTGAAGTCACTCTCCGGCCCGCCCGATCCTTCATCAAGATAGCTGGGTCCGGGTCCCACCGGGCCGATCCACCCGGCATCGGCCTGGGGCGGAATGGTGAAGCCGATGTGCTGAAGGCTGTACAGCACATTCATGGAACAGTGTTTGATCCCGTCCTCATTGCCGGTGATGAGGCAGCCACCCACTTTGGGGTAGAACGCCCATTGCCCCTTGCTGTTCAGTTCGCCCGAGTGGGCATACAACCGTTCGATGAGTTTCTTGGTCATGGACGAGTTGTCGCCCAACCAGATCGGCCCGGCAACCACAACGATGTCAGCGTCGCGGACAGCCGGATAGATCTCGGGCCACTCGTCGGTCTTCCAGCCGTGCTCGCGCATGTCCGGGTACACACCACTGGCGATGTCGTGGTCCACGGTCCGGATAAGGCGGGTACTGACGCCCTGTTTCTCCATGATGTCCCGGCTGATCTTGATCAGGCCGTCGGTGTTGCTGAGCTGCGGCGAGGGCTTCAGCGTGCCATTGAAGAAGACAGCCTTGAGCCCGCTGTAGCCCTCCGGTTTGAGGTTGTTCACTATCTGCTCCTTCTGCTGGTTGCCATGGAACGTACAGTGAGGCCTCGGGTCAGGACACCTTGTGGAGGAATGCCGAGGCGTGCGCTTCGAGAGCCTTGCCGCTGGCAGCGACATCCCAACGCCACAGGAGGTTGCCATCAACCAAACCGAAGATGCGTGTGGCCGCCGTGTACTCCTTGGAGTGGCTTCCGCGCATCACCATATCGGTGCTCAGCTGGATCTGGGGTCCCTTGATCTGGCCGTAGTAGAGCTCGGTGATTCCGCCGGGGTGGGCGATTGACACCGAAATATCGAAGCCACCCTCCTTGTTGCGACGTTCCTCGACTTCGTCAGCTGTTTTGAGGACGGGGACGATGTCGGCCGGTATCAGGCCGGGGCCGCCGTCGCCCTCTTCAAGCTTCCGTTCCAAGGCCCAGAACCCCGTTTCAACGGTCAACGGGCGCAACTTCTCGCCGGCGTCGTCACTGAGCCAGGTCTCGGCCCGGTACTGCAAGTACGGGAGCCCGTTGTGGGTGAAGGAAACGTGCTGGACGAAATGCTCGGAATCCTCGTCTCCGCTGCCGAGCCGGCCGCGGCCCTCCCACTCACCAATGAGCCAGGAAAGGGGGACGAGTTCAGGCGTCAGATCTGTTGGGATCTCAATAGGCACAACGATTACCTCTGTCGAGCTGCAGGATCAGAAGGTTACTTCTGGCCCTTGAAAAGGCGGTAAACGACAAATCCCGCGAACCAGGCCATGGCGACGCTGGCCAGGCCAAGGAGAACGAGGAAGAAGATTTCAAATGCGAGTACAGACATGATGCAATCCTAACCGTTAGTAGATGAGTAGTTTGTCTATGAAGTAAGCCAAGGCCCCCACAGCCCAAACGGGCGCTACGCCCATTCCTATCGCGGCCGGTATGTTCAGGCGTCCCCTCCGGAGGGTGGTCATCCGCCGGAAGCACACCAGGACGGAACCCACCACCACACCAACCAAAGCGGCCGGAAGCACCGCGATGTCGGAGAAAACAAGACCTGCCAGCGGTCCCATCAGCCCAGCCATCACAACGCCGAGCGGAGCCACGATCCTGTCCGGCCAACGGATGATTCCCACCAGCAGGGCAACCGCGGCACTGAGTCCGGCCACAAGGACCATTTCCCTGACACCGTTGAACCGTGCACTGGCGATCCATCCCGCGCCAAGGCAGTTCAGCAGCACGCCGGCAGAGCAGCCTAGGGTGGATTCCAAGCGCTGGGCCTGCCCGGTGCCCCTGACCAACTGGACAACGAACACTGCCATCACGCCCAAAGCCACGAACGCGGGTGTACCGTCCAGGAATCCGGGCGCCGGCATGTAGGCAGCAGTGACAGCAGAGCCCGCGCCCGCGAGAGCAATGACGGCAGCCAGCGTTTTCTTGGCCGGGACAGCCAGGAAATGCGGCCAGCCGATCCCGACGGCCGCTGACGCCACGATGCCTGCGCCCACCATGGCTTCCCGGGAAACGAAGGTGCTGGCCACGATGGCTGCGAGCGCCACGAGTCCGAATACCCCGATGCTCCAAGACTTCACTGTGTGCCGACCTCAATCCGATGCGCCTTACGACCTCTCGACAATCCTGCCTTAAGCCGAGCCAATATGTCGTAATTCCAGCGCTTCCCCGTCACGAATCCATGTGTCGTAAGGCACTGATGGGTATACTCAGACTTCAACAGCGCACTGTGTTGGCCGCGATCCCGTTACAACGGGAGAGGCCGCCAATGCGTTGTGACCGACCGGTGAGACTCCGGTTTCGACGCCCGATGATGCGCGTAAAGCCCATTGGAGGAACTATGTCGCACATCCTGCTCCTAACGAACAGCACCGGCTCTTCGGTGGACATTTTGCCTGCCTTGGAGTTGCTGAACCACCGCGTGCACATCCTCCCGGCAGAACCCACCGCGCTACTGGAGACCGACCCCACGGATATTGTCTTCCTGGATGCCCGGAAGGATCTGGTGGGCGCCCGCTCACTGACCCAGTTGTTGAAGGCCACCGGCCTCAGTGCGCCGCTCATGTTGATCCTCACGGAAGGCGGCATGGCTGCCGTTTCATCAGCCTGGGCAGTGGATGACATTGTGCTGGACTCCGCCGGGCCTGCGGAGGTCGAGGCCCGCATCAGGCTGGCAATGGCGCGTGCCGTCCCCGGCGAAGAGGAAACCCAGACCGAAATCCGGGCGGCCGGCGTCGTGATTGATGAGGCAAGCTATACCGCCCGCGTAAGCGGACAGCCACTCAACCTGACGTTCAAGGAGTTCGAACTCCTGAAGTACCTGGCCCAGCACCCGGGCCGGGTTTTCACCCGCCAACAGTTGCTGACCGAGGTGTGGGGCTACGACTACTACGGAGGCACCAGGACAGTGGACGTCCACATCCGGCGGCTTCGGGCCAAGCTCGGCGTGGATCACGAGAACCTCATCAGTACAGTCCGCAACGTTGGCTACCGGCTCACCCTTGTCCGCCTCCCGGACGATGAGTTGTCCGAAGCCTGAGCGGCGACCGGGACAGACACATGAAGGAAACCAAAGAAGAGGCCAGGATCCACACGGATCCTGGCCTCTTCTTTGCTTCGTGGTGGAGGACATACGGGTCGAACGTATCGAGGCCACCCCACTGGTGGATCCCCCCTGCGCTGACTCACGGACATACCGCAATGCCGAACGAGATAATGAGACTACCTCCCATTTCCAGTGACATCAAATCATCAGGGTTGCACCGGACGTATAGCCTTGCATCATGAGTCACGCGCACCCGGAAAACTGGCCCGTACTGATCATCGCCGGAGCTTTGGACACCGAACTCCTCAGGGACGTCAAAACCCTCGCCGCTGCCGCCGGGGAGTCCGACGGGAACCCGCCCTTCTCCGAACAGACGTTTGTGATGCTGCGTGGTGCGGACTCGGGCGAGCATTCAGTCCTGTCCTTCGTGCTTTATGCCCCGGACGAAGATTCAGATCCGGCGACGGCTGAAGACCTGGCGGGCGTCGCCGTCGTCGTTGAAAGTGAAGACGGAAGCGGTGTCCTGGAGTTGGCCGTCCACCCCAGCTACCGCAACCAGGGCGTTGCTGGAAGGCTGCTGGGCGCGCTGCAGGGCAAGCGGGGCCTCGACGGATTGAGCGCATGGTCACACGGCAACCACGAGGCCGCTGCCGAGTTGGCCACGCGCTTTGGCTACGGTCCAATGCGCGAACTGTGGAAGATGCGGTTGATGTCTTCAACCGCATCACTGCCCGACGCCGGACTCCCGGACGGTGTTTCGCTCCGCGCCTTCGTTCCGGGCCAGGATGAGCAGGCCTGGCTGGCAGCCAACAAGGCCGCATTCTCCCACCACCCCGAACAGGGGTCCATGACACTCGCGGACCTTGAGGCACGCAAGGCCGAGGATTGGTTCGATCCTGAAGGCTTCCTGTTGGCTGTGAACACTGAAGGTGAGCTGCTGGGTTTCCACTGGACCAAGGTCCACCCCCGGCAAGGTCCCCATCCGGCCATCGGGGAGGTCTACGTGGTGGGCGTGACACCGGCAGCGCAAGGTTTGGGGCTTGGCAAGGCCCTCACGGTTGCGGGCATCAAGCACCTCCAAGACCAGGACCTGCATGCTGTGATGCTCTACGTGGACGCTGATAACCAGGCCGCGGTAGCCCTTTATCAGAAACTCGGCTTCGTTCGCTGGGACACCGATGTAATGTACGGTCCGTTAACCGAAAATTAACCTCGGGAGATCGCCGGACGGAAAGCCGGTGACATCTTGGATTCGAGCACCGAAATTGCTTGTAATGTGGGAGGAAACCCCGTCCTGAGCTTAGGAGAACCCCATGCAGCCGGACCCCGTCGGTACCGCCGGATCCACCTCGAAGGGTGCAACATTGCCCCCGCGCTTCGGATCCTCGGAAGTGCCGGCTTCGCGAGCCACCCAGGACCGCATCGATATTCCGGAATTCGCGCCGAGCCTGGAGCCCGAGGGCGACATCTCCCCGGATCGCTTCCTGGACCGCGAGCTGAGCTGGCTGGCCTTCAACTCCCGCGTGCTGGAACTCGCCGAAGATCCTGACCTCTTCCTGCTGGAACGTGTCAATTTCCTCTCCATCTTCGCCTCAAATCTTGACGAGTTTTTCATGGTGCGCGTAGCTGGCCTCAAACGCCGCATCGCCACCGGGCTCGCCGTGCCCTCCCCTGCGGGACTAAGTCCCATTGAGGTGCTGGAACAGATCAGCGAAGAGGCCCACAAGCTGCAGGAACGCCACGCACGGGTCTTCGCGGAGCAGATCCGTCCCGCATTGGCCTACGAGCACATCCACATCATGCACTGGCATGAACTGGATGAGGATGCCCGCCACCGGATCAGCATCATGTTCCAGGAGAAGGTCTTCCCCATCCTGACGCCGCTGGCTGTGGACCCTGCGCACCCCTTCCCCTACATCTCGGGCCTCTCCCTCAACCTTGCCGTGATCGTCAGCAACCCGATCAGCGACAAAGAGCTCTTCGCCCGCGTTAAGGTTCCCGATCAGCTGCCCCGCCTCATTTCCGTGGACGGACCGCGCGCCGGAGCAATCCCGGGCCGCGTAGCCAGGTTCATCGCCCTGGAAGAAGTCATCGCTGTCCACTTGGACAAGCTCTTCCCCGGCATGGAAGTGCTGGAGCACCACACCTTCCGCGTTACCCGCAATGAGGACCTGGAAGTTGAAGAGGACGACGCCGAGAACCTTCTGCAGGCCTTGGAGAAGGAACTGCTGCGTCGCCGTTTCGGCCCGCCGGTCCGCTTGGAAGTCACTACGGACATCAACCCGAACATCAAGGCACTGCTGATCCGGGAGCTTGGCGTCGAAGAGTCCGAGGTCTACTCCGTGCCCGCACCGTTGGACCTCCGCGGGTTGTCCGCTATCAGCGGCATCGACCGCGCCGACCTCCACTACCCCAAGCATGTGCCCCACACGTCGCGGTACCTGAATGAGTCCGAGACGTCCAAGGCAGCCAATGTCTTTGCCGCCATGCGCCGCAGGGACATCCTGCTCCACCACCCGTACGACTCCTTCTCCACGTCCGTTCAGGCCTTCCTGGAACAGGCAGCAGCCGATCCCAAGGTGCAGGCCATCAAGCAGACCCTGTACCGGACATCCGGTGACTCCCCCATCGTTGATGCCTTGATCGATGCCGCGGAAGCAGGCAAGCAGGTCCTGGCCCTCGTGGAGATCAAGGCCCGCTTTGACGAGCAGGCCAACATTTCCTGGGCGCGAAAGCTGGAGCAAGCAGGCGTCCATGTGGTGTACGGCATCGTGGGTTTGAAGACCCACTGCAAGTTGTCTTTGGTGGTGCGACAGGAAGTGGACGGGCTGCGCCGCTACTGCCACATCGGCACCGGCAACTACCACCCGCGCACGGCACGCTATTACGAGGACCTAGGCTTGTTGACCGCTAATGAGCAAGTGGGCGAAGACCTCTCCAAGCTGTTCAACCAGCTTTCCGGTTACGCCCCGAAGTCAACGTTCAAGAGGTTGCTGGTGGCGCCCCGCTCGGTACGTGCCGGGCTGGTGGACAGGATCGAGGCCGAAATCCGCAATGCACGTGCGGGTGTCCCCGGTTTGGTTCAGATCAAGGTCAACTCGATGGTTGACGAAGCCATTATCGATGCCCTTTACCGCGCCTCACAGGCCGGGGTGAAGGTGGACGTCGTGGTTCGCGGCATTTGCTCACTGCGCCCGGGGGTGCCGGGGCTCAGCGAGAACATCACCGTCCGCTCCGTACTGGGCCGCTTCCTTGAACACTCACGCGTCTTTGCTTTCGGCAACGGCGGCGAGCCCGTGGTATACATCGGCTCTGCCGACATGATGCACCGCAACCTGGACCGCCGCGTTGAAGCGTTGGTTCAGCTGGCCAGCAAGGAAGACACGGCAACGGTCATGGACCTGATGCGTCGCTATGTTGACGACGGAACCGCCAGTTGGCACCTGGACGATCAGGGGCACTGGACCAGGCACCACTTGGACGAAGACGGCAAGCCTTTGCTGGACATGCAGTCCTGGCTTCTGGCTTCCCGCTCACGCCAGCGCGCTGCGGCCCGGCGGTAAGGACCCAGTTGAACAGCGATACCCCTGTGGCGGATCAAACAGACCATCCCGGTGAGTCGGTGGCCGTTGTCGCCGCCGGCGCCATTCCTTGGCGGGTCACAAAGGGTGGACTTGAGGTCCTCCTGATCCATCGTCCACGTTACGACGATTGGTCATGGCCCAAAGGAAAGCTCGACGCCGGCGAAACAGTTCCTGAATGCGCCGCCCGCGAAGTGTGGGAAGAGATTGGGCTACAGGCCCCACTGGGCATACCCCTTCCGGCCATCCACTACCATGTGGCTGCAGGCTTGAAGGTGGTCCGGTACTGGGCGGTCAAGGTCAACGGAGCGCAGCTTCGGCCCGACGGCAAGGAAGTGGACAGCGTCATGTGGTGCAGCCCGGACCGGGCGGCCAGCTTCCTGAGCAACCCTACGGACGTGGAGCCCCTCGAATACCTCGAGAAGGCCCACGTCCGCGGGGAATTGGACACGTGGCCGTTGGTACTGATCCGCCATGCCAAAGCCAAGCCGCGCTCCTCATGGACAAAGGCCGAGGGCGACCGCCCCTTGGCAGCAACCGGCCAGCGCCAGGCAGTGGCCGTCCAGCGTCTCCTGGACGTGTGGAAACCGCAACGTATTGTGACCAGCCCTTGGGCGCGTTGTGTCGCCACTATCGCCCCTTACGCCAAGGCCACCGGGGCCAAAGTAAAGCTGGTGGAAGCACTCACCGAGCACACCCACCAGCGCTCCCCCAAGAAGACCGCAGCCGCTGTTGAAGCTTTGTTCGACAAGCAGGTGCCGATCGCCGTGTGTACGCATCGCCCCGCCCTGCCCACGGCGCTGAAGCAACTGGGCCAGCACATGTCACAGGTCCTGCGGAACCTGCTTCCTTCCTCTGATCCCTACCTGTCGCCGGGTGAGGTCATTGTTTGCCAGGTAGCGCGGGGATCTGAACGGAAAATCGTGTCAGTGGAGCAGGTCAAGCCTTTTGACGACTAACGTGCGCGTGGAAATGCTTCGGGGACGCCTTACCGAAACAAGTAAGCTGGACTCGTGAGCATCCCCACCCCTTATGAAGACCTTTTGCGCGATGTCATGGCCAACGGCACGCACAAGTCGGACCGCACCGGAACCGGAACGCGCAGCGTTTTCGGTCGCCAGTTGAGGTTCGATCTCGCCGAGAGCTTCCCGCTCATCACCACCAAGCGGGTCCACTTTAAATCCGTGGCAGTGGAACTCCTGTGGTTCCTGCGCGGCGACTCGAACGTGAAATGGATGCAGGACCAAGGTGTGTCCATCTGGGACGAATGGGCGGATGCTGACGGCGAATTGGGTCCCGTCTACGGCGTCCAGTGGCGCAGCTGGCCCACTCCTGATGGCGGCCACATCGACCAGATTTCCGAGCTCATGACCAATCTGGCTGCCAACCCCGATTCCCGGCGCCACATCGTGTCTGCCTGGAACGTGTCCGAGCTCAAGGACATGGCGTTGCCACCGTGCCATGCGTTCTTCCAGTTCTATGTGGCGGACGGCAAGCTGTCCTGCCAGCTGTACCAGCGCTCAGCGGACACGTTCCTTGGCGTCCCCTTCAACATTGCCTCCTACGCCCTGCTCACGCGCATGGTGGCGCAGCAGCTTGGACTCGAACCAGGGGAATTCGTTTGGACCGGCGGCGATGTCCACGTCTACGACAACCACGTTGACCAGGTTGCTGAGCAGCTCAGCCGCGAGCCCTATGAGTACCCGCAATTGAAGATCCTTCGCAAGCCGGACTCCATCTTCGATTACACGCTGGATGACTTCGAGGTTGTGGATTACCGCCACCACCCCACCATCAAGGCTCCGATCGCGGTATGAGCATGGCTACCCCTGAGACTCCATCCCAGCTTCCCGGCGTCATCTTCACCCAGGAGACCGCGGCACGCATGACGGGCATCGGACTGGTCTGGGCCCAAACCACGTCCGGTGTGATAGGCAAGGACGGCGCCATGCCTTGGCACCTCCCCGAGGACTTGAAGCACTTCAGCCAGCTCACTACGGGCCACCCTGTCATCATGGGCCGCAAGACTTGGCTGTCCTTCCCCGAAAAGTACCGTCCGCTCCCCGGCCGCACCAACATAGTGGTGACCCGCAACGCCGAGTGGGCCTCCACGCCCGAGGCCCAGGGCGCCGTCGTGGTTTCATCCCTCGATGCGGCACTGCTGGAATCGCAGTTCGCGCCCGGTGGCCAAAAAGTGTGGATTATTGGCGGCGGCGAAATCTTTGAACAGTCCATGGGTATCGCCAACTTGGCCGTCGTCACCATTATTGATGCCGAGCTCGAAGGCGACACCTTCGCTCCGGAACTCGGTGGGGATTGGACCTTCGACGCCGTAGCCCCCTCCGAAGGCTGGCTCACCGCCAAAAACGGCACCAACTACCGGTTCACCACATGGCGCCGGAACGAAAACTAGGAAAGCCCGCATGCTGAAAAAACCAGAAACCCTGTTCGTGCTGGGCTATATGCTGCTGCCGCTCTTCGCCCTGATCTCTGCCATCGTGGGTCTCACCATGATCTTGGGCGGCAACAGAATTGCCGGGATTATCGTGCTGATCGTTGTCACACAGGTGTTTGCCTTTGGTGCTTTTTTTGCCTTGCGCAAGCGTAAAGCCGTCCTGCTGCAAGAACACGACGCCGGCCTCTAGGCTGCCGCTGATGAGTCGCGTGAGGGCGGGGTACTTCTCCCCATCGTGGCTCATGGCTTGACGGCGTAGGGTCGACTGGACGCAGAAGCGGTTGGTTGAACAGATTTGGGGGCTGTGGTGGCCGGAAACTTTTGGGGTGCGAGACCACAGGTTTGGACACCAACGGTCTCCTGGGGCGGATCCTGGCTACCCGCGGCCAAGCCGGCACATGAGCCACCCGGACGACCGCCGTGGGCGAAGGAAGGGTTACTACGCGCGGCAGGTAGAGGCTGAGGCGGAGCGGCAGGGCCTGACAGTTGAAGAGTACGGCGTGTACAAGGGTGACGTCGGCAGCGCCGTCAAGCCCATCAATTCCGCGAGTGGTCTCCTCTTCCTCAGCATCTTGATCACTCTGATCATGACTGTGGTGGGTGTGCTGATGGTGAAGCTGTTCGTCGACGGCACAGAAGAGGTCAACTGGGGCCAGATCGTGTTTGGGATCGTCTTCGGCCTCTGGATTATTCCTACGTCCTGGTACCTCTACTTCAAGGAACGCAAGGCCTCGCGTCTTCGGTACCGGAACGGCAAGACTTTCGAGCCGCCCACCCGGCGTAACAGTCCCCGCGACTGAGTCCGCCTGATCGCTTCGGCGAGTGCCGCCGTCGGGCATTGTGCGCGTGACGTAACCAACAGCGGCACTTTGCTCCGAAAGTTTAGACTTGGTGAATGACTACAGCAGCTAATCCGTCCGTTGGACTGGTCGGTTGGCGTGGCATGGTCGGTTCCGTCCTGATGCAGCGCATGCAGGACGAGAACGACTTTGCCAACATCAACCCGGTATTTTTCTCCACCTCGAACGCAGGAGGTGCCGCCCCGTCGTTCGCTGATGGGGCCGGCAAGCTCGAGGATGCGTTCGATATTGGGACGCTGGCCAAGCTGCCGATTATTGTCACCGCCCAAGGGGGCGACTACACCAAGCAGGTCCACGGCGAACTCCGCAACCGCGGCTGGGATGGCCTGTGGATCGATGCTGCGTCCACCCTGCGCATGAACGACGACTCGATCATCGTGCTGGACCCCATCAACCGCGATGTCATCGACGCCGGACTGTCCGGTGGCGTGAAGGACTTCATTGGCGGCAACTGTACGGTTTCCTGCATGCTGATGGGGCTCGGCGGCCTGTTCAAGAACAACCTGGTCGAGTGGGGCACCTCCATGACATACCAGGCAGCTTCAGGTGGCGGCGCCCGGCACATGCGTGAGCTCCTCAACCAGTTCGGCACCCTCAACAACGAGGTCAGCAGCGAACTGGACGATCCCGCGTCGGCCATTCTCGAAATCGACCACAAGGTCCTCGCAGCCCAGCGCACCGGCGTTGATGCCACCCAGTTCGGTGTGCCGCTGGCCGGTTCCCTCATTCCGTGGATCGACGCCGACCTCGGCAACGGCCAGTCCAAGGAAGAGTGGAAGGCCGGCGTGGAGACCAACAAGATCCTCGGCACCGGAAACGGCACCGCTGGCAAGGACCACATCGCCATGGACGGCTTGTGCATCCGCATCGGCGCAATGCGGTCCCATTCCCAGGCCCTCACGCTCAAGCTGCGTGAAGACCTGTCCGTGACCGAAATCGAGAACCTCCTGGCCAAGGACAACGAATGGGCCAAGGTTGTTCCCAACACCAAGGAAGCCTCCATGGCGGACCTCACCCCCGTGGCAGCGTCCGGCACCCTGGACATCCCCGTGGGCCGTATCCGCAAACTCGAAATGGGACCGGAATACATCAGCGCCTTCACCGTGGGAGACCAGCTCCTGTGGGGTGCGGCCGAGCCGCTCCGCCGCATGCTCAACATTGTGACGGGCAAGCTCTAGCCCTGCCCGGCTTAGCACGTCGCCAACCCGCTGTTCCGTGGCTGCCCAGCAACGGAACAGCGGGTTTTCCACGTATACGGGGGACTGCCGGCGGGCTCTGGCTGAGGTCTCAGGCGGCCATGAACTTCAGGTAGGCACGGCCCTGGGCTTGGAACGAACGCTCAGCGGCCGGACCCAGCTGTCCTGTGAACGGTTCCGGCACCACACCTATGGTCTTGCCACTCACCGTCCTGGCCCACGTTCCCACCACTTCTCCCCCGGACACCATGATCCGTTTGAACACTCCGTTCTTGCCAGGCACCACCAACTCCGCATGCTCGGGAGCCAGCACCAGGCTCCGGTCCTGGTAACCGAGCAGGAATTCATCGAACCCCGGAAGTGCCAGGAACGAGCGCGAACCGGGGACGCCGTCGTCGAGCATTTCTGCTGTTTCCGGCGAGAGCCAATAGCTGGTGCCGTCGAACGGCATCTCAACCAGGCGGCCCTGTACCTCGTTCAGGGCCCTGCGCGCTTCGGTCATGGGCACCTGGCTCCACCACGAAAAATCCTTGATGGTGGCGGGGCCACGACTCCGGAAGTAGCGGAACAGCAGCTCGGCAATTCCCTCCTCGCGTCCCAGCTCCCTCGAGTCCGGAATCCACTCGTCGAACGGCACGAACAGCTGCTGCACACCCACTTTGCCGTTGGTCCCTGCCATCGGCCCTTGGACCAGCCACGCGCGCTGGCAAAGGCTCCCCAGTACGTGAATGCCCCGCTGCGCCTTGGTGAACTGGCCGGCCTCCTCGAACGCTTGGAACAGCTGCTCCCGTGTGGCTCCTGGCGCGCCCTCTGCCTTGAGGACCTCAAGGGTTTTGAACGCGATGTCCCGGCAATGGCTGATGTCATGGGGCGTGATGCCGAGTTCACGGTGGCGGGCTGCCAGTGAATTCATCAGCCGGTCACTGGTGATGCCCAAAATCCAGCGGAGGTCCTCGGGGGCAAGCAAGTGCAATGTCCCGCGCATGGGCCACGAACGGACCACCGTCCCGTCGTCGAGGACGGCCCGGACGTCCGACGCAGCCGTGCCCGGAACGCGCTGTCCTACTGCCCACAAAGCTGAGCCGAGGTCCTGCGCCTGCATGGCTGTCATCCACCGGACCGCGTCCGAAGCTGTAGTGAAGCCACCCAACAGGCCTTGGCTGGCGAGCCGCAACCGGCCCATAACGCGCGGAGTGGGAGTGGTTCTCTCTGCAGGCATGCTTCATCCTAAGAGGACCGGCCAGCACAGGGAACCTTGCCGTGCCTCCCAGCCGTCACCCAGCAGTAGATCCTAGGATGGGTTCATGCTTTTTGGTGATCTAGCTCCGTTCGTGCGGCCGATGAGCCGGTGGTTGGCTACCGCCGGCTGGTTCTGCACGCTCGCCGGGCTTGGAGCCGGGCTGATCGTGGCGGTAGGGACCGGAGTAAGCCTTTCCCCTTCAATGCAGGCCATCCAGACAGTAAGCCTGGTGGCAACTGCGGCAGCCGCCCTTCTCATCGGAACCGCTGCCGCCACCCAACCCGTAGCCGACCGCGACGACGACGCCCCCGAACCCTGGTTCTACCCGGCAGCCGCTGCCCAGGTCCGCAGCTTCTTGCTCGGAGCGATCGTCCTGCTCCTGGGCTTGGTCGGCTTCGCCACGGCCGGGCTGTTCATGCCCAGCGGACCGTCGCCGCAAAGTATCGCTTTTAGCCAGATCTTCCTGCTGGGAGCGGTCAGCTGCGGCCTCACGTTCCTGCTGCTCAACAAAGTCCTGCCGATAGCCGAGAGGCGCACTCGCTAGAGGCTGACGCCGATCAACAAGGGTTCCGGGTGCAGTTCGATGCCAAAGCGTTCGACGACGCCGGTACGCACCTCGCGTGCGACGGCCACCATGTCCGCGGCCGAGGCTGAACCCCTGTTGGTGATGGCAAGTGTGTGTTTGGTGGACAGGGAAGCCCGCCCACCGGAGACGCTGGATTCCTCCAGACCGAAGCCTTTGCCAAATCCGGCCTGGTCTATGAGCCACGCAGCGGAGAGCTTCACGAGCCCGTACTCACCAGCGGGATATCGGGGCGCGTCCTCCGGCAGAGCTGAGGCACGCTCCGCTGGCACGATCGGGTTGGTGAAGAAGGAGCCCGTGGAATAGGTGTCGCGATCTTCCGGATCCAGCACCATGCCCTTGGACGCACGGAGCCGGAGGACTTCCCTCCGTACATCGTTGGAGTACGCACGCTTGCCGGCCTCTACGCCCAGCACGCGGGCCAATTCACCGTACCGGACCGGGGCGCTCATGCGTCCCAGTGGCAGCTGGAACTCGACGGTCAGCACAACATAGCGGGGTGAACCCTGGACGGTGGTCTGCTTCAGGATGGAGTCGCGGTAGCCGAACTTGAGTTCGGAGTTGGTGAACGTCTGCACTGCATTGCGTTCGCGGTCCCAGGTACGGACAGCTGCAATGGTTTGGGAAACGTCTGCGCCATAGGCTCCCACGTTCTGCACCGGGGTGGCTCCGGTGGCTCCCGGTATCCCGGACAAGGCCTCCAGGCCGGACCAGGCGTGCAGCACCGAGTATTCCACCAGGGCGTCCCAGTTGTGGCCCGCCTGCACCACCACGGATACGCCTCCGCAGCTGTCCTCCGAGTTGACTGTGAAGCCCTCGGAAGCGATCTTCAGGACTGTACCCGGGTAGCCGTCGTCGGAGATCAGCAGGTTCGAGCCACCGCCGATGATCAGGAGTTTTTCCCCCGCAGCGTCGGCGGACCGGACGGCGTCGATAATTTCTGCCTCTGTGCGGGCCTCAACATAGTTGCCCGCGGGGCCGCCAACGGCAGCAGTGGTCAGTTCGGAAAGCAGCGTTTGGGTCACCAATCAAGCCTAACGGGCTTCGTTGGGCTGCGCGGACGGCGCCTTCTGCTGACCGGCCAATGGCGCCAGGAAGAAGCTGACCACCAGCAACAGCAAGGGCGCCAGCAGTGAATGCAGGATGCCGAAATGTTCCGCCAGTAGCCCCAGGAGCGGAGGACCACACAAGAAGGCGCCATAGCCTATGGTGGACACCACTGACACACGGGCCGCTGCGTGCACAGGATCATCCGCAGCGGCAGACATCCCCACGGGGAATCCGAGTGAGGCACCCAGGCCCCACACGGCCAAGGCCACGAACGCGAGCCACGGGACCGGAGCAAAAACAAACATCGCAAGGCCCACGACGGCGGTGGCCGAGCACCAGCGCATCACCACTACGCGGCCAAAACGATCCAGGATGACAGTGCCGGTGAAACGGCCGATGGTCATGAAGGTGACGAAGAGCCCATAACCGACAGCCCCAGCGGCATCGGACTGCCCGTAGCCGTCAGCGAGGGCCAATGCCACCCAGTCCCCGGCGGCTCCTTCTGCCAAGGCCAAACCGAGGACGAGGACGCCGATCAGCAAAGTACGGCGGTCACGCCAGGCAAGAGCCACGAGCCGCTTGTTATCCAGTGGAACGGCGGCTTTGCCCGCGTCCGCCTGAGGGCCGGCCGAACCGGCAGTGATGATGGGCAGCGGACCCGTGGAAGGATCCTGGAAGGTATCCGTTTCCTTCGAGCGGTAGGTCTGCATATCTGCGGCGGTCTTTTCGGCACGGAACCAGAACGTTGCTGCCACCACCGACGCCGTTACTACGACGCCCGAGATCAGGAAATGCCAGAACACCGGCATGTGGATGGCAGCAGCCCAGGCACCGAACCCGGCAGCGGCCACGGTTCCGAGGCTGAAAGCACCGTGCAGGTGAGGCATGATGTGCCGCTCCAACTCGCGTTCAAGCGACGCACCTTCCACATTGGACGCAGTGTTCCAGCTGGCCGTGCCCAGGCCAAGGACTACCAAGCCTGCAGCGACCACCAGTGGATTGGCTGCAATAGAGGTGCCCACACCCACGATGACCAGCCCTGCGCCCACCATGCAGCTGCCGATCCTCGTGGTCAGCTTGGGACCGAGCCGCAGCACAATAAGCCCCGAGGCTGAGATCGAGATGAACGATGCCACCGTCATGCACATGAGCAAAAGACCGATGCCGCCCGGCGTGAGATTCAGTCCGTCGCGGATGGCAGGGAGGCGGGAAACCCACGTGGCGAATGCAATACCGCTTGCCGCGTATGAAGCCAGAACAGCGGCGCGCCACCGCGACATTTCAGTCGAGGTAGCGCGCCGTTGGGAGGTGTTCGGTTGGTTCAAGAGAGCTTCACAACCGCCTGTGACTTCATGAGGACCTTCTGTCCGCCCGCAACCACGGTGAGATCGATACGTGCGGTGCGGGCATCGGCGTCGAGCGCTCCCACCACGCCGGTGACATCGATGACGGCGCCGGCCTCATGTGTCCCGGTGGTGTCGGTGACGAGGACGGGCTTGGTGAAGCGGGTCTGGTAGTCGACGACGGCGGCGGGGTCCACTGCCCAGTCGCTCACTAATTGCACTGCGGCACCCATGGTGAACATGCCGTGTGCGATGACACCCGGCAGTTCCACGGAGGTTGCGAACGATTCATTCCAGTGGATCGGGTTGAAGTCACCCGAGGCCCCGGCGTACTTGACCAGGTCCTGGCGGGTGACATCAATGCTGCGGTTGCCGATTTCCTGGCCGACCTTCAGTTCTTCGAATGTGGGGCTCATGGTTACTGTCCCTCTCCGCGGACCAAGATGGACGACGTGGTGGTGGCGACCTTTTCGCCCGCCTCGGTGGAAATCTCTGAACGGGTAGTGATCATGGCTCCCCCGCCCATGGCGCGCACTCCGTCAACGTGCAGCTCGGCAACAAGGCGGTCGCCGGCGACGATGGCGCGGTGGTGCGTGAACCGCTGGTCGGCGTGGACCACCCGGGAGAAGTCGATGCCCGACTCCGGGTCCTGCACCAGCTGGGCGTCAGCACGCTGGGCAACGATGATGGCGAATGTCGGCGGGGCTACGAGGTCGCTGTGGCCCAGGGCCTTGGCCGCCTCAACATCGAAATGCGCGGGGTTGTTGGCTTTCACGGCCGTGGCAAACTCGCGGATCTTTTCTCGGCCGACGTCGTATACCTCTGCGGCAGGGTAGCTTCGGCCCTGCAGGTCCGGATTGATACTCATGCTCCAACCCTATCGGGCCTCGGGAGCTCGAGTGCAGCGCGTTGCTTGAGTGAAGACGTTACTTCTTATAGCTCTTGCGGATCTTCTGGCCGCGGACCACAAGTCCGGCAACATGAAGCAGCAAGCCAACGCCAATGACGGGCAACGAAGCTATGGCCAAGCCCTGATTACCGGAGGTGTTCCCCACAATGGACAGCACGAGCCCGACTGCGATGAGTCCCATTGCGCTGAAAACCAGCGCCTTATAGGACGTGGAGGCGGTGGCCCAAAATTCTTCTAGCACCGTCCAAGTCTACCGGCGCACGTTGCGGGGCCTACTCTGCACCCTAAAACCCCGAAATACCCTGCATAGCGGGCCCCACAACCAGCTAGAACAGGGAGTCCTGCAACGCCGGGATTTCCGTGGTGTGCGGGCCGAACTCGATCTTGCGACCCTTCAAAGCGCCCAGGTCTGCCACAAAAATGCCCTCTACCTCATTACCCGAAGCGTCCGGCAGGCCCGCCAAGGCGATCGCCCCCGACAGCGAGAGGATCCGCAAACCGTGCCCGCCGCCGTCGAACGTTGCCGGGTACGGATGGCGACGAGCTCCTTCGTCAGCGGCAACACAGAGCCGCTCGGCGAAAGCCGGCCGTTCCCACTCTTCCTCCACAACCGTGTAACCGGACATCGCCAGGCCACCCAGCAGTTCGCGCACCTGGCCGGCATGCTGCCGGTTCAGCGTCAAAAGCTCGACGCCGGCACGCGGCTCCACAAGTCCTGCGGCTTTGGCGGCGGAACGGACCTGTTGGACGAGACCGAGCTCGCGGGTCACCAAGTCCTCGAGAACACGAACTACGCGGCCGTCCTCGGCTTGCGCCACATAGGAGGCGTGCACAGCGCCCTGTTCGGCAAGCCTGTTCCATTTCCGCGGTGCGGAGGCCGTCCCCACTTTTGTGGCACCGTTTCCGAAAGTGGCCACGTAGAGCCAGTGCGGTTGCATCAGGTAGGCGCGGAGACCGGTGGGAACGGAGGTGCCGCGGTGGAAGTCGTGCATCAGCCGGGAGTCGTCCCGCGCGAAGCATGCTCCACATTGCTTCCCACGCTCAGCTGGAGAACCGCTGCGGCACGGGACATGCGTCCGATCCCCGGGGCCGTGGACTTTGGTGTGCCCAAGGCACCACAAGCCGGGAATAACGCGCAGGCCCAAGGCTGAACCCTGGGCCAACGCAACGTCACTGAACTCCGCGTCCGGCGTGAACATTCGCAGCGACGGCAACGAAGTGTCCCAAGCGACCCCGTGAACAAGCATGCTTACAGGGAAGGCTGGACTCCGAAGGCCACTGCGAGCTTCATGATCTTCTCAGCACGGCCCAGGCGAGGGAGGTCGGAACCATCGCGGATGACCCGGCCGTTGGCCTCGAAGTCGCTCATGAAGTCCGTGGCCCAGGCAACGTCCGAAGGCGTGGGGCTGATGACCTCGTTGATCACGGTGGTCTGGTCGATGGCCAGGCAGAGCTTGCCGGTCATGCCCATGGTCACGGTGATGCCCGTCTGCTCGCGAAGGATCGGGTGGTTGGTGCCGACGGTAGGGCCGTCGATGGGGCCCGGCAGGTTGCCAACGCGGCTGGCGACGACGAGCTTTGCGCGCGGGTAGGCCATGGCCTCAGGGGTGGCCGCCATGCCGGTGTCGCGGCGGAAGTCGCCGGAACCGAAAGCAAGACGGAAAGCACCCTGTGCACGGGCGATGTGGTTGGCTTCCTCGATGCCAAGGGCGGACTCAACCAGCGCGATGACGGGAGTCTTGCCGTCCATGCGGTGGTAGGACTCTGTGACCTGGTCAGCGGACTCGGTCTTGGCGAGCATGACGCCGAGCAGGCCCGGGGTGCCGCGCAATCCAGCGAGGTCATCCGCCCAGAACGGGCTGGTGGCGTCATTGATGCGGACCCATGCCTTGCCACCGGCGGTCAACCAGTTGATGACATTCTCGCGGGCAATGTCCTTCTGGGAAGGGTCGACGGCGTCTTCGATGTCAAGGATGATGGCGTCTGCCCGTGAACCCGCGGATTCGTCAAAAAGCTCCGTCTTCATAGCATTCACAAGAAGCCAGGAACGGGCGATGTCGGCGGGAATATTGCGGGTAGGCCGAACTGATTCGGCGGCGATGCTAGACGTCATGTATCTACCGTATCCGTCCGGCACCCCGCACAGCGAAGAATTCCGCCCGGTTGTGAGGATCAATACGAACTAAACCCCATATGACTGTGGGGTCCCGCAGTATGAACGCCCGACGGCGGTACGCGCCAGTCATAACCTCCCCACCTGTCGCCGTTGTTCACGGGACTCAACACGGCGTCTTTGTGTCCCAGGGTTGCCGGGAATGGCCCCGGATTTCGTTCCGTTTCGGGCTGTTTCGCAGGGTTTCCGGGAGTTACCGCAGCACTTCCCAGCCGGCGTCGGAATGGGTTTACATCGTTCCCAAGCCGTTGCAAGGCTCCCAAGCCCTTGCGTAAGCCGGCCACCCAACAACATCGCAACCCATCGAAAGTAGCTCCCATGAAACTGCATCTGCCCCTGCTGAGCGTCGCGGCCGCCGTCGTACTAGCGCTGACGGTGTCCGGCTGCGGCGGTGCAGCCGAAGCCGGGCAAGGCGGCCAAGCCGGCACTGAAGTGACGGAACTCCGGTACCAAGGCTGGGCCAACCAGGTCACCTTCCCGGAACTGGCGGAAGACCTTGGATACCTGGGTGACGTCAAGCTGAAGTGGGTGGGAAACACCACCAGCGGCCCCCAGGACATCCAGTCCGCGGCCACGAACCAGACCGATTTTGGGGGCGCCTTCACCGGCGCCGTCACCAAGCTGATCGAAGCCGGAGCGCCCGTGAAGGGTGTCATCAACTACTACGGTGCCGACGAGAAGAACTTCAGCGGCTACTACGTGAAGGCGGACAGCGCCATCAAGGAACCGCGGGACCTGATCGGCAAGAAGATCGCCGTGAACACCCTCGGTGCCCACCATGAGGCCGTCATCAACACCTACCTGACAAAGAACGGGCTCAGCCAGGACGAGATCAAGCAAGTCCAACTGGTGCCACTCGCGCCGAATGACACCGAAGAAGCCATCCGGCGCGGACAAGTAGACGTCGGAACACTGGGCGGCGTCCTGCAGGACCGGGCTATCGAGGCCGGTGGGTTGAGGTCGCTGTTCAACGACTACGAGCTGTTCGGCACGTTCGCCGGCGGCCAGATTGTGCTCCGCAACGACTTCATCGAGAAGAACCCCACCACCACACGGACCTTCACCACGGCCATCGCAAAAGCACTCAAGTGGGCAACTGAAACGCCCCGCGATGAGGTCATTGCGCGCTACACCAAGATCATCGAGAGCCGTGGCCGCAATGAGAGCACAGCCAACCTGAAGTTCTGGAAGAGCCCCGGCGTTCCGGAAAACGGTGTGGTCAAGGATGAGGACTTCACCCGCTGGGAGGCCTGGCTGAACTCGTCGGGAATCGTCAAGGACAAGCTCACGCCCTCCAAGTACTACACGAACGAGTTCAACGAGCTCGCGGCAGCGAAGGGATAGCCATGACCGCCAAAATCAGCCTCAGGAACGTCACCAAGGAATTCACGGTCCGGGCCACCAAAACCACAAGCGCCACGCGCCTCACCGCCATAGATTCCTTGAGCTTGGACGTCCGCGACGGCGAATTCCTCACCTTGGTTGGGCCCAGCGGTTCGGGCAAGACCACCCTCCTGGACCTCCTGGCCGGGCTCTCCACGCCCACGTCCGGTGAAGTCCTGGTGGACGGCAAAGCCGTCACAGGGCCGGGCAAGGACCGCGCCGTGGTGTTCCAGCAGTACGCGTTGTTCCCGTGGCGGACGGCGTCGGCCAACGTCTCCATCGGGCTCGAAGGTGTGGGTCCGGATGGCAAGAAGCTGAACCGCCGCGAACGGGCCGCGAAGGCCAGCGAATACCTGGCCCTGGTGGGGCTCGCCGGCTTCGAGGACCGCTACCCACACGAACTCTCCGGCGGCATGAAGCAGCGTGTTGCCATCGCCCGAAGCCTGGCCTACGAGCCGGATGTGCTGCTGATGGACGAGCCGTTCGCAGCCTTGGACGCCCAGACCCGCGAGCAGCTTCAGGATGAGCTCCTCAGGATCTGGAAGGCCACCGGCAAGACCATCGTCTTCATCACGCATGGCATCGATGAAGCTGTGTACCTCGGCGAACGCGTTGCTGTGCTGAGCGCCCGCCCCGGCCGGCTCAAGGAGATCGTGGACATCAACATCCCGGACCGCGACGGCGACGAGGACATCCGCTCCAATCCTGCCTTCGTGGAGCACCGCCACCAGGTGTGGACGCTCCTGCACGACGAAGTCCGCCGGGCCCAGGACGCCGGCCACCGCAAGATCCTGCCGGACGGCAGCGCACCGGACGAACCGGCGACCATCACCGAAAGGAGCGCCGCCTGATGACCACCACACTCACTCAAGCCGAAACTGCCGCCACAGCGTCCAGGGCGAGTACCGCGGCTGACCCAAGTGCCGCCGTCGAACGTTCCGTTACTCAGGTGGCAACTGAAAAGCGTACGACGCCGGCACCCGGCATAGCGCGACGCGTCGCCGGTGCCGTGGGGTCCGGTCTGTGGAAGTCCGCAGCGGTCCTGGCTTTCCTGGCGCTGTGGGAACTTGGACCCACGTATTTGGCGAGCCCGTCCACCAGGGTGTTCCTTCCGCCGCTGCATGAAGTGCTGTTGGCTTGGGGCAAGCTTTTCGAAGCCGGCACCATCCAGGGCCATATCGCGGCCAGCCTCACCCGGTCCGTGGCCGGCTTCGGCGCAGCGCTGGTGGCGGGTGTCTCGCTGGGCTTGCTCATTGCCTGGTATGGACGCCTGAACTCAGTCCTGAACCCCTTGCTGGAGCTTTTCCGAAACACAGCGGCGCTTGCCCTTCTACCCGTGTTCACGCTGCTGCTGGGCATCGGTGAGGAATCCAAGATCAGCATCGTGGCGTACGCGGCCTTCTTCCCGGTGCTCCTCAACACCATTGCCGGTGTGAAGACGGTGGATCCCCTGCTGATCAGGGCCGCTCGCTCCCTGGGGCTTAACAGCTTCCAGCTCTTCCAGAAGGTCATTCTCCCGTCGGCAGTGCCCACGATCTTCACGGGTATACGTATGGCCGGCACCGCCTCCATCCTGGTGCTGATCGCCGCTGAAATGGTGGGAGCCAAGGCTGGGCTGGGTTACCTGATTGTGAATGCGCAGAGCAGCTTCCTCATCCCGGATATGTACGCGGGCATCCTCACGGTGTCCTTGCTGGGGCTCGGCGTGAACTTCCTGCTGGTGGCCCTTGAAAAGCACTTCTCCCGCTGGCGGACCGCTGTTGGCGCTGCCGCTTCCTGACCCACCCCGCGGCACCTGCCGCAACCATCACCACAACAACAAGTAAGGAACACGTCATGACAGTTATCACCGAAACCAAACTCGAGTTCGCCAAACTCGGTTCCCGCATCGGCGCCGAAATCCGTGGCCTGGACATCAGCGGTGACCTGAGCGAAGAAACTGTGGCGCACATCCGGGCTGCGTTGAACGAGCACAAGGCACTTGTTTTCCGCGAGGCCAACATCCTCACCGATGAAGCCCAGGTGAAGTTCGCCAGCCACTTCGGCCCGCTCACCAAGGCGCACCCGACGGTGGCTTCGGTGGACGGCGAAGAGAATGTCCTGCCCGTGGACAGCGAGAATGGCTCGGCCAACAATTGGCACACGGACGTCACCTTCGTAGTGAACCCGCCGCAGGCCTCCACACTGCGCAGCATCGATCTCCCCGCCTACGGTGGGGAGACCCTGATCGCGTCCTCGGCCGGGGCATACCAGGACCTCCCGGAGGAATTGCGGAACTTCGCGGACACCCTGTGGGCCATCCACACCAACGACTACGACTACTCGGTGCCCAAGAACCTTGAGCACTCCAATGCGGAAGAACGACGCAAGGAATTCACCCGGCTGAAGTTCGAAACCGCCCACCCCGTGGTGCGGGTCCACCCGTTGACCGGCGAGCGCGGATTGTTCATTGGGGGCTTCGCGCAGCGGCTCAGGATCGTGGGCTTGTCCAACACTGAATCAAAGGACATCATCCGCCTGCTGCAGGCGTACGTAACGCGGCCGGAGAACGTGGTCAGGGTGAACTGGGAGCCCAACCAGGTGGTCCTGTTCGATAACCGCATCACGCAGCACTACGCACCGGACAACTACGACGGCCAGCCCCGCAAGCTCAACCGCGTGACCATCGCGGGCGACATCCCGGTGAGCATCGACGGCAAGCCAAGCCAGGCCTTGCAGGGTGACTCGAGCACCTACTCCGTGGTCGCTCCGATCAGCCACGCCTCGTAGCATGTGTTGCTGTTGTAATCCATCTGAGCCGCAGTTCAGGCCGTTTTCAGTGTTGGAAGCGGCCTCAACTGCGGCTCAGTTGCGTTAGGGGATGTTGCTTCCCCGCGCCGCCACCCACAGTCCGTACCACTCGGCTCGGGTCATGCCGGCAGCCACGGAGGCGGCATCGCCGCAAGCAGCGATTCGGGCAGGGTTGGTGGTTCCCACTACCGGCGAGATCCTGGCCGGGTGCTTCATCAGCCAGCCCAGCAGCACCGACTCCGGCGTGGTGTTCTTCTCCCCCGCCAGTTTTTCAAGCATGTCCGCTGTCGCCGACTCGGCCGGCGAATGCTCCGCGGACGGCGCACCTGTATAGCGACCCTGGGCCAACGATCCGTATGCCTGAAGTTCAATTCGCTTGGCCATGCAGTGCTCAAGAGTCCCGTGCGGAAAGCTGTATTCCAGATTCTCCGCATGGTTGACCAGCACGGTGCTCTCCAGCCAGCCCCGGCGAAGCAGGCTCATTTCAAGCTGGTTCGCCACGATCGGCGCCTCCAACTCGTCCTGCAGGAACGCGATTTGGGCGCCGGACATGTTGGACACACCCAACTGCCGCACCTTGCCTTCGGCCATGAGCTGTCCGACGGCGTCCGCCACCTCGCGCGGGTCCATCAACGGATCGGGCCGGTGCAGGAGCAGCACGTCCACGTAGTCCGTCTGCAGCCGCTTCAGGCTTTCGTTGACCCGTTCAAGGATGGCGTGACCGCTGAGGTCGTAATGCGTCTGCAGTCCGCGCTCCCCCAGCCTTATCCCGCATTTGGTCTGAAGCTGGATCTTGTCGCGCAGACCCTGTGAACGGGCGAGGACTTCACCAAAGACGGCCTCGGACTTTCCGCTGCGATAGATATCCGCATGGTCGAAAAGCTCAATGCCGATCCCTTGGGCGGCTTCGATCACCGCAGCGGCCTGATCGATCTCCGAGGGCCCATAGGACGTGCCGTCCCAAGGGCCACCGAGTCCCATGCAGCCGTAAATGAGGCGTCCCCGCCCGTTCTCAGTAGTCATAACTTAGGATTCTGCCGCAGCGCTTACGCGTTGCCGACAATCCACGCGGTGGTGTCGGCCGGCAGCTTGCCATCCTCCAGCGGAGCACTGGTGACCACAACGTTTCCTTCCGGAAGCTCCACAGGCTGGCTGCCGAAGTTGGTCACTGTATGCCAGCCACCGGGGCGGACGAAGTGAAGCACGTCCTGGTTGCCGGTCTCCACCCACTCAAGTTCCTCATCGGTCTGGAGTTCGCTACGCAGGCTCAGAGCCTTCCGGTAGAGCTCCAAGGTGGAACCTTCCACGCCCTCCTGCTTGGACACTGCATAGTCCTTGAACCACTCCGGCTGCGGAAGGTGTGCTTTACCCGCGCCGAATCCGAAGGAAGCACCCTCCGCGGTCCACGGCAGCGGTACACGGCAACCATCGCGGCCAATCTCGACACCGGGGTTCCGGAAGAAGGACGGGTCCTGGCGTTCGGAGTCAGGAATTTCCGAGACTTCACGCAGGCCGAGCTCTTCACCTTGGTAGAGGTAGGCGGAGCCGGGGAGCGCAAGCAGCAAGAGCGTCGCGGCGCGCGCACGGCGCAAGCCAAGTTCGACGTCGAGCTCTTCAGCCGGCGCGCCGGCCAGCAGCCAACCCTTGCCGTCCTGGCCCTTGGGCTTGTCCCCAGTGATGTCCTGCGCCGCATTGGTTCCCTGCGCTACGGAGCCACCCTTGGGCAGGCCGTACCGGGTGGCGTGGCGGACGACGTCGTGGTTGGAGAAGACCCATGTGGAGGAGGCCCCCGATTCCTTGGCTGCTACCAGGTTGTCCGTGATGATCTTCCGGAAGGAGGCAGCGTCGTAGTCGGACTGCAGAAGGTCGAAGTTGAAGGCCTGGCCCAGTCCTTCAGGGCTGGCGTAGCGGGAGCGGCGGGACTCGTGGACCCAGGCCTCGGCGACGGCGGTGCGCGGCGGGTTGTACTCGTTAAAGAGTTTGCGCCACTCGGCGTAGACCTCGTGGACTTCGTCGCGGTCCCAGAACGGGTGGGAACCGTCGGTGAAGCCGTCCGTGCCGTGGGCTTTGGCTTCCAGGTCAGCCTTCATGGGCAGCGGCTCGGAGAGATCCTTGGCCATGCCGTGGGCAACGTCGATGCGGAAACCGTCCACGCCGCGATCCGACCAGAAGCGCAGGGTCTTCAAGAAGTCTTCACGGACCTCCGGGTTCTCCCAATTGAAGTCCGGCTGCTCCTTGGCGAAGATGTGCAGGTACCACTGTCCGGGCGTGCCGTCAGGTTCGGTGATCCGCTCCCAGATGGGTCCGCCGAAGACAGAGTCCCAGTCCGACGGCGGCAGCTCGCCATTTTCGCCCCGACCGTCGCGGAAGATGTAGCGGCCGCGGGCCGCGGAGCCCTTGGGTGAGGCCAGCGCTTCCTTGAACCACTCGTGACGGTCGGAGGAGTGGTTGGGAACGATGTCCACCACGATCTTGATACCTGCACCGTGCAGGGCTGCGGCCATCTCATCGAAGTCCTCGAGGGTCCCCAGTTTAGGATCCACATTGCGGTAGTCGTCCACGTCGTAGCCGCCGTCTGCGAGCGCCGACGGGTAGAACGGACTCAGCCAGACGGCGTCGATCCCCAGCTCTTTCAGGTACGGGACTTTGGCCGTGATGCCCTTGATGTCTCCGAGTCCGTCACCGTTGGCGTCGTAGAAGCTGCGCGGGTAGATCTGGTAGACGGCCGCTTGGCGCCACCAATTCGGATCGGACATGCGGTGGGCGTCGGTGCGGTGTGCCTGAGTGGCGGAAGTGCTCACGAAACTCCTTTGATTTAGAATCTAAATTTATCTTCCGCACCAGTATGAAACGCCGGTCCGGGAAGGTCAACAACTGCTAGCCCTTGACGGCACCTTGTGTCACACCGGCCATGACCCAGCGCTGCGTAAACAAGTAAGCGACGATCGCCGGCGCCATTGCCATCAGGTAAGAGGCGAAGGACACGTGATAGTTGTTGCTGAACTGCGTTTGGAAAAGGTTCTGCCGCACGGGAAGCGTCTGCATTGCCGGATCGGAAATGATCAGCGACGGCATCATGAAGTCGTTCCATGCATAGAGGAACGCGAAGATCCCCACGGTTGCGCTCATCGGTGCCAGCAGCGGGAAGATCAGTTTCCAAAAGGTCTGCCAGGTTGTTGCGCCGTCTATCCTGGCGCTCTCCTCCAGTTCCATCGGGATCGATCGGAGGAACGCGGTAAAGAGAAGGACACTGAAACTCAGCTGGAACATGGTGGCCAGCAGGATCACGCCGAACGGGTTGTCCAGGCCGAGGCGGCCTGTGAGCTGAATCTGCGGCAGCGCAACCACAGGGAAGGGGATGAACATGGCCCCCAGAAGGTAGAAGAACGAGTACCTGAACAGCCGCCGCTCCCAGTTCCGCACGATCGCGTAGGAGGCGAAGGCGGCCAGGATGATCGTGGCAAGTACGGTTCCCGCCGTCACCAGCAACGACATCGCGGCCCCCACCGGGAAGTTCGTGAGGGTCCAGGCCTGGACGAAGCCTTCCAGGCTGAAGGGTGCGGGGAAGGAGAAAGCATTGCCATCAACAGCCTGCCCCTGGGTCTTGAAAGCCATGGAGACCGTGACATACAGGGGAAGAAGCACAGTCACGGCACAAAGGACGAGGACGGTGGTTGCCGGCCAGTTGACGCGTTCAACTTTGGAACTGGATTTTTTGGTCATCAATTGGTTGGTCATTACAGTGCATTCCGTCCGCGAGTCAACGAGAGCTGTACGAGAGAGATGAGGATGGCGACCACGAAGAAGATCGTCGCGTTGGCCATCTGATAGGCGTAGTCCCCGCCGTTGAAGCCGGAAATGACAGTCATCGCGATGCTCCGCGTAGAGGTTCCCGGGCCTCCGTTCGTCAGCCCGACGATGATGTCGTAGGCGTTGAGGAAGCCCTTGAACCCGAGAATGATGTTGATGACCACGTAACCGGCTACCAGCGGAAGCGTGATCTTCAGAAGCTGCTGGAATTTGCTCGCTCCGTCGATTTCCGCGGCCTCATACACATCGCCGGGCACCGCAACCAGGCCCGCAATGTAGATGAGCAGAGCCCCGGGGACTGCCTGCCAGGCCGTGACCAGCACGATCGCAATCCAGGCGAGGTCCGGATTGGCCAGCAGGCTGCTTTCCAGCCATGGAATTCCTGCCGCGGCGCCCAGGGATGGCAGGGAGTTCGAAAACAGGAAGTTGAAGACGTAGGCGATGATGATGCCGGAAACCACCATGGGAATGACAAAGATGGTCCGGAGCGCCGACTTCATCCGGATGCGCGCAGTGAGCCCGACGGCCAGAAGGAAGGCGACCACGTTCACCGCGATCACTGTGACGATGGAGAATCCGAAAGTGAAGAGGTAACTCTGCAGGATCGCCGGGTCACTGAAGATCGCGATGTAATTGGTGAGGCCGATGAACTCCCAGTCACCGATTCCTATGGAGTTCGTGAAACTGAAGAAGATGCCCATGATGCCGGGAATCGTGATG
The DNA here is from genome assembly GCF_000281065.1 of Arthrobacter sp. M2012083. Taxonomy (GTDB): domain Bacteria; phylum Actinomycetota; class Actinomycetes; order Actinomycetales; family Micrococcaceae; genus Arthrobacter. The sequence continues at coordinate 42,710 of NZ_AKKK01000047.1, read as the reverse complement.
GCCAGCGTGAAGAGAATGAGGCTGGGCACCAGGAAAAGGTAGAAGATCGGTTCAACGCGCCGCCTGCTGCGCGGGGGTTGGTGACCCTGCTTTTGGCGGCCCTGCTTTTGAGGTCCCTGCTTGGATGTTGTGGGGGTGGTGATGGTGGACATGTAGCTGACTCCCTATGGTCTGCACTACTGGCGGAACGCCAGGCGCGCCCAATCTGCGTCGAGGGTGCGGAGGGTGGATGCAGGGGGTGCGCCGAACACGATTGCCTGCGTGTAGTTCATGATGGGGATGGTGCGGGGAACGAGCACAGAGGGACCCTGATAAACCTTGCCGTTTTCGTAGTACTCCACCATTCCCTCAATCCGAGGGTCCGGGACATTTGCGGTCTCCTTGGTAGGCGTGAAACCCAGCTGCGATTTGTTGTAAGCATCAATCACCTCGGGCCGGTACAGATACTCGAGGAAGCCACGCGCAGCGTCCTTATGCTTGGAGGCCTCCGGAATCCAAGCCGCGAGGTCCACATTGACGCGGACGCGCAAGTCGTTGGGGTCCTCAGTCATCGGCAGCGGAAATGTTCCGAGCTTCAGGTCGGGAGCGGTCTTGGCGATCTCGCTGAAGGCCCACGGACCTTGCAGATACATTGCAGCTTTGCCCTGTGAGAACGCCAGGTTGCCATCGCCGTACGCCCGGCTCGCAGCGTCCTTGTTAACGTAGCTCTTTGCCAGCGTCAACATTTTCCGGACGGGCTGGTCAAAGTCCTTCTGGAATGAAACTGAAGACTCCGGCCCAACATCCACGCCTTCAGCATCAAGCTTCTTGAAGAAGTCAAGGGTGTCCACCTGGCCGCCTACCGAGTAATCAAACCACCCTTGGGCAATGGTCCAGTCATCCTTCCAGGTGGCATAGAACGGCGTTACTCCAGCCGCCTCCAGCGCTTCGCACGCCGCGATCAACTCAGACCAGGTGGTGGGCACGGCAATGTTGTTGGCAGCGAAGATTTCCTTGTTATAGATCACGGAGGACGCCATGACCGAATAGGGCAGGGCACTGGTCCGGCCGGGATACGAACCGTACTGTTCCATGAGCGGCCGGAGGTCCTCGCGGACGCGGGATGCCGCCTCCGTCCCTGACAGGTCGCTCAACGCTCCGCGCTGGACGAACCGGGACGTCTCCATGTTGTAGTTGGCCAGGGCGATGTCCGGCGGATTTCCGCGAACAAAACTCGCGGACACGACGTCGACGCCGGAAGTGTCGAGTACCACCTCGGTTTCGTCCTGGGACGCGTTATAGTCGGCAACAAGTTTGGTCATGAACCCGATGGCTTCCCGCTTGCTGAACGTGAAGCGGATGGTCTCCTTGGCCGATTCCCCCGGGTCCCCGGTGCAGCCGGAGAGTAGGCCGGCGAGCAGTGCCAAGCCCAGGCCCATTGCTGCAAAGCGTTTCCTGCGTGTCGATTTCACAGACACCGTAGCCCTTTCGTCTTGCGGACCTCAGTGGCCGCATTTCCATCGTGCGGCGGACCATGCGCATCGCCACCCGAAGTTTAGATAGGAGGTAAATTTACGTCCTATCGCTAACCATGGTGAGTGATGGCCGCCACAGGGTCAAGAGTTTGGTGAAATGCGTCGTCATCTAAATTTATGCACTAAATTTAGAGAGACCGCTCTATCACTCCGATAGGACGGCTGAGAGTGGGAGCTCCGTATGCAGACCGGGACCGCACCGTCAACGCAACTGGTACGCAGGGTCAACGCCAGCGCCATGCTCAAAGCCATGCGCGGTGCGGGCATCGTCACCGGCACCGAGCTGATGGCTGCCACCGGGCTGTCACGAGCCACCGTCATTTCAATCTGCGACGAACTGGTCCGCCTCGGATGGCTCCAGGAATTGGAGAACCAGCGAGGAGCCGGTGACTACGTCAAAGGCCGGCCTGCGCGGCGCTTCATTTTTGACGACAGTGCAGCCAGCGTGATCGGCATTGACATCGGCGCCAACAAGATCACAGCGATTGTGGCCGACATGGCCGGTAGGCCCTTGTCCCAGGTCACGAGGCCTTTCCGTGCCTACAACGTCCCGGCCAAGGAACGCGCAGACGTGCTGGACAGTATCGCGGCAGAGGCCTTGGAAAAGGCGGGCGTATCCGCCGACTCCGTCCTAGCCGTGTCTGTTGGCGTGGCTGCCCCGGTCAGCCGCGGGGGCGAGGTCCTCAGGGCACAGGAATTCTGGAAATCGTTCGATGTCCGCAAGATCGTGTCCGAGCGCCACGGTTGGCACGTACTCTTGGAAAACGATGCCAACCTCGCAGCCCTCGCAGAACGTTGGCAGGGCAGCGCACAGGGAGTCGACAACCTGGTAGTCATGCTGGCCGGCGACCGTTTGGGGTCCGGCATCCTGGAATCCGGCCGCTTGCTCCACGGGCAGGTTGGTGGCTTTGGCGAGCTGGGATACTTGGACAACGTAGACGGGGTGGGCGACACCTACGGCATTGCCCATTACGCAACCCTCTGGGGCAGGGAAGCCCTCGATTCCGGCGCGGACACCAAACTGCGCGGACTGTGCGGTGGTGATCCCGAAGCCCTGACGGCGGAGATGGTTTTCAGGGCGGCAAAGGAAGGCGACCCGGCAGGGCGCAAGGTCATGGACCGTATGGCGCACCGCATGGCCCGCGTGATTGGCTCCATCAGTACCTTGGTCAATCCCGAACTGGTGGTTATCGCCGGAGCCGTCGCGGATTCTGCCCGGACCCTGATCCCAGCCATGGAAAAGCACGTGCCCGACTTCACCTTCACTCCCCCGCGCCTGGCAACGTCAGCGCTGGGAGATGGCATTGTGTCCCTCGGCGCGATCCGCCACGCGTTGGACTATGTGGAAGAGAACGCACTGGATCTCAATCCGGCGTCACTGTCAAAGCAGATTGCCGCGGGCTGATCCGGGATTGACCCGAGGTGGCAACAACATAGTCCGGCTTGGACCTTAGTCCGGCATGGACATTGTCCGCAGGTCCAGTTGCCGGAGGACCCTGTCAGCCACTTCCGGATCGGTGCCTGGCTCGTTGCGGGCTGCCACCACTTCCTGGCGGGCGGCATCGAGTGCGATGGTCTGCACGGCGATGGACAGTTCCCGTCCACGCTTGCGCTTCTCAGCAACGGATTCGTTCTGCAGCGTGCCATCCAATAGCTCGGCATGGAGGCGGCGCATCTTTTCCTTGACCAAGGCCACCTTCTCGGCGGGGAGTTCCTTCATGAGGTCATGGTCCTTCAAAGCAGCCACGGCAGCCGACTGGGCCCGCTTGGCAAGGACCTTGGCGGCATCCTGTTCATGTGATCCGTCCTCCGTCGCGTCCAGGACGCGCATGAGCCATGGCAGGGTGAGTCCGGGGAGGACCAAGGTGGCCAGAAGCACCGCGCAGGCAATCACCAGGATCTCGTGACGGGCCGGGAAGTCACTGCCATCCGGCAAGGTCATGGGGAGTGCCAAAGCAAGCGCCAAGGTGGCCAGGCCGCGCATGCCGCACCATGTCAGGATCAGCACTTCCTTGGGCGACGTCGGTTGCAACAGGTTTCTGCGCTTACGTGCAGTGAGGGCGAGGAGACCCAGCCAGAGGAAGCGCACCACGAACACCAGGATGCAGATCACCACAGCCATACCGATCATCCCGAAAATGGCAGTACCTTCATCGCGGATGACGTGACGGATCTCCAGTCCCACCAGTCCAAAGGCGAGCCCTGTGGCCAGAAGCTCCACCACGTCCCAGAAGGCGGTGCGCGTAATCCGCTCTGCGGCGTCCTGCGGCCGCGTATGACGCTGCAGTTCCAAGGCGGTGACGACGACGGCCACCACACCTGAGGCGTGCAGCTCTTCAGCGAGAATGTATGCGGCAAAAGGAACCACCAAGGTCACTGCGCTACGGGCAACCATGGAGGTCACCAGCGTGGTGATGAACTTGGTCAGCCAGCCCATCGCAATGCCAATCAGAACAGCCAGCGCAGCGCCAATGACGAACTGCGGAACAACTTCCGGGCCCACTTCCTTACCGGATAGTGTTGCCGCCACCGCTGCCTGGAAGATCACGATTGCCGCGGCGTCATTGAAGAGGCCCTCGCTCTGAAGAACCGTGATGAGCCGGCGCGGCATGTGCACGCGGCCCGCCACGGACTCCACGGCGACAGGGTCCGGCGGGGCCACCATGGCACCCAGTGCAATGGCAGCCGGAATACCGATGCCCGGGATCATGAGCCACGCAGCACCAGCCACCACGGCCGTGGACACTACCACCAGGGCCACAGCCATCAGCAGGAGCGTCCGCCAGCGCACGCGGAAAACCGCCCAGGAACTCTTCTGCGCCGTTGCGAAAAGCAAGGGCGGAAGGAAGATGGGCAGGATCAGCTCAGGCGAGATCTCAAACTCGGGGAAGCCCGGAATGAAGGTGAGCGCAACAGCCAGAAGCAGCATCAGGACGGGGTAGGGAAGCCGGAGCCTGTCCCCCAAGCCCACTGCCACCACCGTTGCAAGCAGCAACCCGACAATGAGCGCCAACTGATCCATTTTCCTGCTTCCCCTGAAGTTACACGGCACTTCCCCAGGCCAAGCCGAAAAAGTTCCCTACCAACATATCCCGGTGCACAGGCCTATCCCGGCGATGAGGCAACGTCTGAATCGGCAGTGCTGTGTCAGTCCTCCGTGAGGGCGTCCACAACATCGTCGGTACCATCCTTGAACCTGATGGTCCGGTGGATGGTCCCCGGCAGTTCCAGGACGGCCGCTGTCACCAAGGCAACGTTGGCCCTGGAGGTCTCCGTGTCATTGCCGGGGTTGGCTGGGTTCGTTTCGATCAGACCGGTCGCGGGCTCGTTCGTCAAAGTTCCCGGGCCCAAGACGGTCCAGTCGAGGTCGGTGCTTCGCAAGTAGTCGTCTGCCGCCGCTTTGGCCTCGGCATAGGCGAAGAACGGGTGGTCTTCCGGGACGCCGTGATCTTTGGCGGCTCCGATGTAGGACACCATCACGTACCGCTTGACGCCGGCCTCGGCCGCCGCATCCATCGAGCGGATGGCTGCGTCACGATCCACGGCATAGGTCCTGGCGGGATTGCCTCCGCCCGCCCCGGCCGACCAGACCACGGCGTCGTGGCCCTCGAGCGCTTGGGCGAGTTCCGCCGTCGTCGAATTTTCCACATCCAGCACGTCAGCAGTTGCGCCGGTCTCCGTGACATCTGCCACATGATCGGGATTGCGGATGAAAGACGTGACGTCGTGACCTTCGCCACTAAGAATGCGGGACAGATGAAGGGCCACTTTCCCGTGGCCGCCAATGATTGCGATTCGGCTCATGGACCCATTCTGTCCCACTGAACAAAAAAAGACCCCGCAGGCGAATGCTGCGGGGCCTTGCTCTGTAGCGGTGGGGAGGCTCGATCTCCCGACCTCACGATTATGAGTCGTGCGCTCTAACCAACTGAGCTACACCGCCACGAATGAGAAAAACCTGTGTCAAGCCGGTCAAAACCGCCTTGACACAGGCCCTCATCCAGAGCCCCCCACCGGAATCGATCCGGTGACCTCGTTCTTACCAAGAACGCGCTCTACCACTGAGCTAGGGGGGCAACGAGTAAATACTCTACCGGACGTTTTCGGAAGCTACAAATCGGCGAGAAAACGCGGAAAAACGGCGCCGACACAATTTGCGAAGACGCAGATTTCCTGATCCATATCTCGCGCCCCTGGCAATCGCCGTTGCCTCTTTGGGCTGCCGAATCAGGGCAGCCGGAGCACCTGCCCGGGGTAGATCTGGTCCGGATTGGGCACCGTATCTGCGTTCGTGGCGATGAGGGCTCCAAGGTCCACGCCGTACTGCGCAGCGATTCCACCCATGGTGTCTCCCTGCTCCACCACAACCTCCGTGACCCGCGGTGCCACCGGCCCGGGCTGGCCGGTCCCTGCGGCGGCCTCAGAGGCGGCCTCTTGCGCCTGCGGTTGAACTTCCGGGGCCTCGGGTTCCAAACCCTCCTGTTCGGCCTCCTGCGCTGCTGCGGCGTCCGCAGCAGCCTGCTGCTGGGCCGCCTGTGCGGCAGCAGCCTCCGCAGCAGCCTTGTCCGCGGCGGAAACCTCGACGGCGGCAGCATCCTCCGCTGCCTGGCTCGCCGCACTCCGGTCTACAGCACCCTGATTCTGGTCTACAGGAGCTGCCACGCTTCTTTCACCAGCGTCCTTGCCGCCGAAGCCCAGGTTCTTCTTCACGTTATCCAGCAATCCCATGGAGCACCCTCCCGATTTCTGCTTGTGTTCAGCCGTGCCTCGATCGTACGGCCGGGCCCGGCCCCGTGGAACCCGGTGTCGTTCAGTACTCCCACCGCAGAAGGCCTGAAAAGCGAACAAAGCCCGGAACGAGGGGTTAAACGCGTCAGGGGGCCGGCTCGAAAGCCGACCCCCTGACGGGAACTACTTAGTGATGATCACCAAGGAAGTGTTTACCACTTGCCCTTGCGGTTGAAATCGCGGTGTCCGCCTTCGCCGCCACTGCGGGGCTTGCGTGCGCCATCACCGTGACCACCGAAGCGTGAACCGCTGGCCTGTCCGCGATCGCGGTCGCCGAAGCTGCCTGCGGTGCGCTCGGAGCGGTCGCTGTAGGAGCGGCCGCCACGGTCAGCGGAGGTCCGCTCGCCGTCGGACTTGCGGAAGTCCTTCTTGAAGCCACCGGCACCCTTGAAGTTTCCGCCGCCACGGTTTTCGCGGTCGCCATAGCCGCCACGTCCGCCAGCGCCGCCACCGGAGTAACCGCCACGATCGCCACTGGGCCTGCGGCCGTTATCCAGCTCAAGGTTGATCAGTTCGCCACCGATGCGGGTGCGGGAGAGTGCGCGCAGCTGCTCGGGGCTCAGGTCTGCCGGGAGCTCCACCAGGGAGTGGTCCGAGCGGATGTCGATGCCGCCGATCTGTGCGGACGAGATGCCGCCTTCGTTGGCAATGGCGCCAACGATGGAGCCCGGCATGACGCGCTGACGGCGTCCCACGGAGATCCGGTAGGTGGCGTTGCCCTCGGTGAGTGCACGGGTCGGGCCACGTGAGCCGAAGCCGTCCTTGGAGCGCTCGCGCTTCTGGTACTCAGGAGCGGCAGGCAGTTCCTTGACCAGCAGCGGCTGTCCACCCTGGGCCATGACGGCCAAGGCTGCAGCGATCTCCGATGCCGGAACGTTGTGCTCTTCCTCGTAGGAGGAGATGAGGTCGCGGAACGCTGCAACATCCTCGGACGCGAGGGTCTCGGTGATGCGCTCGGCGAATTTGCCCAGACGCAGCGTGTTCACGGTCTCAGCCGTCGGCAGGTGCATCTGCTCCACCGGCTGGCGCGTTGCCTTTTCGATGGAACGCAGCAAGTACTTCTCACGCGGCGTCATGAAGAGGATGGCGTCACCGGAACGGCCCGCACGGCCCGTACGTCCGATGCGGTGCACGTAGGACTCGGTGTCGTGGGGGATGTCGTAGTTGATCACGTGGCTGATGCGCTCAACGTCAAGGCCACGGGCCGCGACGTCGGTGGCCACGAGGATGTCAATGCGGCCTTCCTTCAGCGCGTCAACAGTGCGCTCGCGCTGCTGCTGCGGGATGTCGCCGTTGATGGCGGCAGCCTGGAAGCCGCGGGACTTCAGCTTGTCAGCGAGGTCCTCTGTAGCCATCTTGGTGCGCACGAAGGCAATGACGCCGTCGAACTCTTCCACCTCGAGGATGCGGGTCAGGGCATCCAGCTTGTGCGGGCCCATGACCTGAAGGTAGCGCTGCTTGGTGTTGGCGCCGGTGGTGGTCTTGGACTTCACCGAGATCTCGGCCGGGTTGTTCAGGTACTGCTTGGACATGCGGCGGATCTGGCCCGGCATGGTGGCAGAGAACAGCGCAACCTGGCGGGTTTCCGGAGTCTGCTGGAAGATCTGCTCCACGTCATCGGCAAAGCCCATGCGCAGCATTTCGTCAGCTTCGTCCAGCACCAGGTACTGGAGCTCGGACAGGTCCAGGGAGCCCTTGGCGATGTGGTCGATGACTCGGCCGGGGGTACCTACAACAACCTGGGCACCGCGGCGAAGGCCTGCGAGCTGGGGGCCGTAAGCCGAGCCGCCGTAAACCGGGAGCACGGTGAAATCATCAATGTGCTTGGCGTAGGAGGTGAAAGCCTCCGCAACCTGGAGCGCCAGTTCACGTGTGGGAGCCAGGACCAGGGCCTGGGTCTTGCGGGACGGGCCGTTGAGGTCATGAAGTTCGGCCAGGCGGGACAGGGCAGGAACAGCGAACGCTGCGGTCTTGCCGGTACCGGTCTGGGCGAGGCCAACTACGTCGCGGCCTTCGAGGAGCAGCGGGATGGTGGCTGCCTGGATGGGGGACGGCTTTTCGTAGCCGACATCCTGCAGGGCGGCCAGAACGCGTCCGTCGATGCCAAGATCGACGAAGCGGACGCCTTCTTCTTCCTCTTCTTCTGCCTTCGGGGCAGGAGCTTCAGTGAAGGTGGGTGCTGCAGTCTCAGCTGCAGCGGTCTCGACGGGGGCAGCGGCAGCAGCCGGTGCTTTAGCTTCGGCGGGTGCGGAGGTCTCTGCTACATCAGCGGACTCAGCAGTGTTGGCGTCGAAGTTTTCGTTGAGATTTTCGGTCATAGGGGGAAATTCCTCATCCATAGGGCAGTCGGCGCGGCCCGGTTGGGCTGGCCGCATTACTCGTCGCGAGAAACAGGAAAAGGTGCCCTGCTTTCGCAAGAAGTCCGGCGCTATCGCAATCCCATGGCAGGACTTCCCGCTGCATCTCTTGGCTGCTATCCCAGCAGTCTGTACAGCGTTTTCTTTAGCCGGCTCTCCCTATGAAAATGCCCGCACACATTTGCGGGCCCCAACACTTACCAGTCCTGCCTCAAGAATTGGGCAGGATAAAGGGATTTCCGGAGTGGGGGATATTTCAAGTGTAGGGCACGGAGGCCCATCACCGCGAGTCGAGAGTCCACGAAGTCCGGGTGAGCTTGTTCACACCGCGTTGCAAGGCTCCCCCACCAGGGTTCTAGAGCCCGTTTCTCCGCAGTACCTTTTCGAAGACCGGATGGTAGTCCTCCTGCAAACGGATCTCACCATCGGCATCCGCATCCAACAGGATCTGCACCAGTTCAGGGGTGGGTTCACTGAACCACTGCCCTACGGTAATGCCGTGTTTGGGGACGAAGGTGCGGTGGATATGGTCTCCGGCGGAAATGGTGCCCGTCTTGATCACCCGGAGGTAGGTTCCAACCCGGCCGGCCTGCGTGAAGCGCTTCACCCATTGGGATTCGCCGATCACCCGTTGGAACGTAGCGCACGGTACGCGCGGCGACGTGACTTCCAGCTCCACATCCAGGCCGATCTTCCAGCGTTCCCCGATGACCGCGCCGGTGGTTTCGATTCCGGCCACGCGAAGGTTCTCACCGAAGACGCCGGCAGGTAACTCCCGCTGCAGCTCACCTGACCAGTAGTCCGCATCCGCCTGCGAATACGCGTACAGGGCTTGGTCTTCCCCACCGTGGTCCACCCGGTTTGCCTGGACATCCCCGTGGAGCCCAAGTTTGTGAACCTTGACTGGCCCCTCCACCGGACGCTTGTCCATGCCGGTGACTCCCACACTCCCCTCGGGGTCGGGCAGCAACTGGTGGACACGGCAGACGGCAAGGAGGGATGCGGTGTTCATGGTCACCAGTGTACGGACGGGCAGCTCCAAGATTAAGGATCGAATCGGTAGCCCATGCCGGCTTCCGTGTGCAGGTGCCGCGGCGCGGCCGGATCCCGCTCCAATTTTCGCCGAAGCTGGGCTATATATACGCGCAGGTACTGTGTTTCCTTCGCGTACGCCTGTCCCCAGACCTGGGTAAGGATCTGCTGCTGGCTCACCAGTTTTCCCTTATTGCGGACCAACAACTCAAGGATGTTCCATTCGGTGGGCGTCAGGCGCACTTCCGAGCCATCCCTGAGAATCTTCTTGCCTGCCAGGTCAACCATGAAGTCCGTAGTGGCCAGCGTTGGTTCCTCATGTTCGGTCACAACGCGGCGCGAAGCGACCCTTAGCCGCGCAAGCAGCTCATCCAAACCGAAAGGCTTGGTCACGTAGTCGTCCGCACCGGCGTCGAGCGCTTCAACTTTGTCCTCCGAGGCATGCCGGGCAGACAGAACAATGATGGGCATATTGCTCCAGCCGCGGATGCGTCGGATGATCTCCACCCCGTCCATGTCCGGCAGGCCAAGGTCCAGCACCACGATCTCCACAGGTTGCTTGGCAGCGGCCTGCAGGGCGTCTGCGCCATTGCCCACCGTCAGTGCCTGGTAGCCATGTGCTTGAAGGGTGATCTGCATGGCCCTGGCGATACGGGCTTCGTCCTCGACGATCAGCACCAGCGTCATTGTGGGCCCCCGGTCCACAGCGGCAAGGTGACCACCATGGTCAGCCCGCCACCCGGCGTCGGCTCCGCTGTGAGCCTGCCGCCCATGGCCTCGCTGAAACCCTTCGCGACAGCCAATCCCAAACCAATCCCGCCGCCAGTGCTGGCTCCGCCTCCCACCGCGCGCGACGGCGAATCACCAAAGCGCTGGAACGGTTGGAAAATGTCCACAACCTCCTTCTGCCCAACTCCGCTGCCGTGATCGACGATCCTCAGTTCGCTGGCGGGCCGGTCCCCCAAGGTAATGCCGGCGCCCGCACGGGCGCTGAGGACCACGTCTGAGTCAGGTGCGTACTTCACGGCGTTCTCCACGATGTTGGCCACCACGCGCTCGAGCATTCCGGCGTCGGCCTGGACCGGGGGAAGGTTGGGCGGGAGTTCATTGCGCAACCGCTCTTGTGGGATTCCCCTTAGCGCCTGCGGCAGCACCTCAGCCCACACAATTCCACTCAACAGCGGGTTGACCGCGTCCGCCGTGATGCGCGACATGTCCAGGAGGTTGTCCACTAAATGGTCCAGCCGGTCGGCGTAGTCCTCGATGGTCTCCAGCAACTCCTGCTCAACGTCCGGCGGAAAATGCACATCCTCCTGGCGCAAGCTGCTGACAGCGAGCTTAATCCCGGCCAAGGGCGTCCGAAGGTCATGCGACACAGCGCGGAGGATGGACGTCCGCATCTTGTTGCCCTCGGCCAACCGCACGTTATCCCGCCGGCTCTTCACCAGTTGCTGCCTCTCCCGGACAGCCACCACAAAAGCCCCGAACGCTGCCACCAACCGTTGGTGTTGCGCTGACAACGGCCCGCCCCGCAGCAGCAGGGTGTAGTGGGGATCGACGACGGCGGCATGGTCGGCGGCGGCATGGGTCAACGGCGGATTCGGGCCGGCACTCGCCAGGACACGCAACTCGGCTTGGGTACCGGCTGACGCCACGCTCGGGGCTCCGGGCGCCTGGCCTGACGAACCCAGCAGTGTTACCGCCTCCATGCCCAAGTTGCTCCGCACTTTTTCAAGAAACGATTCCAAGCTCCCATCCGAGCTAAGGATTTGCAGCGCGAGCCCACTGAGGGCCGTGGCCTCGGCCCCGGAGCGTGCCGCCTCCTGGGCACGGCGGCTTGCGAGGCCCACGGCGAGCGCCACCCCACAGGCCACGGCAAGGAAAACCACCAACGTGAACAACGTGGTGGGATCGGCGATGGACAGGGAGCCAACGGGGTCGGCGGAGAAGTAGTTGAGGAGGAAGCTACCCAGCACCGCGGCGACCACTGCCGGCCACAAACCACCGATGGCCGCCACCGCAACAGCTACTGCCAGTTGCAACAGCATGATCATGGCGAAGTTGCGGAACCCGAAGACAGTGACCATGAGTTCAATGCCGGGCGGCAACAAGACAGCCAACACCAGGCCGATGATGACGCGGACGGAGCCAATGCCGCGGACCGGCGGAAGCCGCAGCAGCACGCCGTCGTCGACGTTGCTTTGTGCTTCGGGTCCTGGCATGGCTACATCCTTACATGGTTCCGTAGATGGGGACTTCTTCCCATTTACGGCTGTCACCCGTGCCTGCACCGCGCACAAGGACTAGGCTTGCTCTGAGCATTCTGGTCCGGCGTGGCGCCGGACACTTCAACGGTCTATCCAGGGGGATACACATGGACCCGAAAGACAGCCCTGACGCGGCCGGCAACAACGGCAGCGGCAGGGACAACAACGGCGACTTCGGAGCGGGCAACAACCAGCCCAAGCCTCCTCCATGGCAGGTACCCAAACCTGAACTCCGTCCTGAGCTGTTCACGCCCGTGGAGAGCGACCCGGCGCAAGGCGGCTCCGTGAAAGGCCGCTCCGGCAACGGGAGCGCGGGGAAGAGGAAAAAAGCTCCTGCAGCGGCACCGCAGGGCGGAGCATTCCCAGCCGGGGCACCCCAGCCCGGCCAGCCCCTCCCCGTGGTCGACCCCTTCGCCAAGGAACGCGAACGCGGTGAGGCCGAGGCGGCAAAGAAGAAAAAGCGCTCGCAGCGTCGCACCGTCGTGGTGGGTCTCGGTGTGACTGCCCTCCTGGCCGGAACCATCACAGCGATCGTGGCCAGCAACGAGAAGGAAGCCGACTACGCTCAGGTCTGTTTCAATGAGGAAACCGGGGAGCGTGTTGACGACAACCAGTGCGACAACAGCAGCTCTGCGGGCCGAAGCTCAGGCGTTTACGCCTGGTACTTCTACTCACGCGGAGCCAGTGTGCCCGCCGTGGGCCAGAACCGCAGCTCCTACCCGAGCTATACCAAGAACGTGCCTACGGACGCCAAGACGTCCAAGGGTTACAGCACCAAGGGCGGCACAGTAAGCCGCGGCGGCTTCGGCAGCAGCTCCAAAAGCGGCGGAAGCTCGGGAGGCTAGGCGTGCGTCGACTGCCCTCCGAGCCCAGGCCGGACTGGAAGCAAAAGATCGAAGAACAGGGCCTGGTATTTTCCACTACCACCATGCCCGATGGCCGGAAAATCGAATACTGGAACGAATCGGCGTACTACGAATTCACCATGGACGAGGTGGAAACCCTCGAGAAGACGGCCGAGGACATGCACATCATGTGCTTGGAGGCCGCGAAGTACCTGGCCACCGGGGCCATGGGCGATATCGGCATCGGGCAGCAGGCGTTGGAACTCGCCGGCGAATCACTGTTGGCCGCCGACATGGACATTTACGGTCGTTTCGACTTCATCTATGACGGCAAGGGCGGTCCGGCCAAGATGCTGGAGTACAACGCCGATACCCCCACCGGACTGATTGAAGCCTCCGTAGCCCAATGGTTCTGGCTGCAGGACGTTTTCCCGGAGAAGGACCAGTGGAACGGAATCCACGAGGCCCTGATCCGTCAGTGGAAGAAGCTGCAGTTCCGTACCGGCATGAGCACCCTGCACGTTGCCCACTCGGAGGCGGAGGAATCCGGCGAGGACTGGATGACTGCGGCCTACATGCGCGATGTAGCAAGCCAAGGCGGGTGGACAACCATTGGCATCAACATGTCCGATATTGGCTGGGACCCCAACCTGAACCGGTTCGTGGACCTGGACAATTTCATGATCAGCACCATGTTCAAGCTGTACCCATGGGAACTGATGATGAAGGAGCCGTTCGGACACCGCCTCCTTCAGCGCGCCCACAACCCCCGCTGGGTTGAGCCGGCGTGGAAGATGCTGCTGTCCAACAAAGCCTTGCTGGCCGCGCTATGGCATCTCTACCCCAACCACGAGAACCTGCTTCCCGCCTACCTCGGCGATCCAGGTCCCCTCAAGGAATGGGTGGCCAAGCCACTGCACGGACGTGAGGGCGACAACATCCGCATTCATGCCCCGGGCATCGAAATCCAGCAGCCCGGTGGTTACGGGCGCGAAGGCTGGTGCTTCCAGCAGTACCATTCCCTCCCCGACTTTGACGGGAACCATCCCGTCCTGGGTCTCTGGGTAGTGGATGGCGAATCCGTGGGGTGCGGCATCCGCGAATCCGACGGACCCATCACGGACTACTTCTGCCGCTTTGTCCCCAACACCATCGACGCCCCGGCGCCTGTCGCGCCCCCTGCTACTTCCTACGGAGCTGCACTATGAGCACTGAAATTTCGACGCCGGGTGGCGGCTCAGCGGGCGGCGACCGTACCGCCGTCGTACCTTCCAAGGGCCTCCACGCCGGGATCCTTGACCTGGGCGACTCCGTCATGCTGGGCCTTGCGTCCACCGCACCCGTCTACTCGCTGGCGGCCACGCTGGGCCTCATTGTCGCGGTCAACGGCAACTACACTCCCCTGATTCTGATCCTCGGCTTCATCCCGGTGCTGTTCATTGCCTACGCATTCCGTGAGCTCAACAGCGCCATGCCCGACTGCGGCACTACGTTCTTCTGGGCCCGGAAGGCCTTCGGGCCGTGGGCCGGATGGTTGGGCGGCTGGGGCGTAGCCCTCGCAGGCGTGGTGGTACTGGCAAACCTGGCGCAAATCGCAGGCAAGTATCTGTGGCTGCTGATCGGGGACGGCTCCCTGGCCGACAACACCTGGCTGGTGACCGCCACCGGCGTGCTCTTCATCGTGTTCATGACCTATGTGAACCATCGCGGAATCCGGCTGGGCGAGCACGTCCAACGCACCCTGACCTATATCCAGTACATCTCGCTGGGAATCTTCGCGGTGGCCATCGTCTTCCGGATCGCCGGTGGAGCGCCTGAAGGACAGGCCTTCGACTTCGAGTGGTTCAACCCGGCCGGCGCCTTTGCCGACCCCGGCGCCGTGGTCCATGGTGTCCTGCTGGCACTGTTCATTTATTGGGGCTGGGACACGTGCCTTGCGCTGAACGAAGAGACGGAAAACCCGGCCAAGACCCCCGGCCGTGGCGCCGTGATTTCGGCCTCTGTCCTGGTGGCGATCTACGTATCCGTGGCCCTTTTGGTGATGATGTACGCCACGATCGGTACCGACGGTATCGGGCTGGGCAACGAGGCCAACCAGGACGACGTCTTCCTGGCCATGAAGGACGTTGTGTTGGGCCCTTGGGGCTGGCTGATCATCGTGGCTGTGCTGGCATCCGTCCTGTCCTCCACACAGACCACCATCCTCCCGACTGCCCGCGGAACCCTGTCCATGGGCGTCCACGGTGCGCTGCCGCCCCGATTCGGCAAGGTCCACGAGCGCTTCATGACGCCGGGCTTCTCCACCCAGGTGATGGGTGCGGTGGCCGTGGTCTACTACGTGGCCATGAGCTTCCTCAGCGAAAACCTGCTCTCGGACTCCATCAGCGCCATCAGCCTGTTCATCGCGTTCTACTACGCACTGACGGGCTTCTCCTGCGTATGGTTCTTCCGCTCTACGCTCCGGGATTCCGCCCGCAACCTGTGGTTCCGAGGCATCCTGCCGTTCCTCGGGGCGCTGTCCCTCACGGTGGCGTTCTTCATCTCTGCAGTCCAGATGTGGGACCCGGCCTACGGTGACACCCAGATCTTCGGCATTGGCGGTGCGTTCGTCAGCGGCGTGCTGCTGCTGGCCCTGGGCGTCGTTTTGGCCGTGGTGTGCCGCTTCGCACCCTCCACCCGTGGCTACTTCACAGGTGAACGCGCAGACGTTGGGGCGGTCCGCGGCGAGTAGGCTGTGCTGCCGGCCTGCGGGTTAGCCACCTAGGATGCTGGAATGAGCGATTCAACGACGAACACCTCCGACGTCCTTGCCCTCGATTCCCTGCTGACTGCGGACGAGCTGGCCCTCCGCGACCGGGTCCGCGACTACACCGCGCAACGGATCCGTCCGAACATCGCGCGCTGGTACGAGGACGCTCACTTCCCGCGCGAGCTCGCCCCGGAGTTGGGCGAGCTCGGTGTCTTGGGCATGCATCTGGAGGGTTACGGCTGTCCCGGCAGGACCGCCGTCGAATATGGCCTTGCGGCAATGGAACTGGAAGCCGGCGATTCGGGGATCCGCACCTTCGTCTCCGTGCAGGGCTCCTTGGCCATGACCGCGATCCATAAGTGGGGCTCGGAGGAGCAGAAAGAGCAGTGGCTGCCGCGGATGGCTGCGGGCGAGCTGATCGGCTGCTTTGCCCTGACGGAGCCGACGGCGGGGTCGGACCCGTCTTCCATGACAACCCTTGCCCGTGAAACCACC
The DNA here is from genome assembly GCF_000281065.1 of Arthrobacter sp. M2012083. Lineage (GTDB taxonomy): Bacteria > Actinomycetota > Actinomycetes > Actinomycetales > Micrococcaceae > Arthrobacter. The sequence continues at coordinate 26,663 of NZ_AKKK01000047.1, read as the reverse complement.
GATGGATGGGTCCTGGACGGGGCCAAGCGCTGGATCGGCCTCGCGTCAATGGCGGACGTCATGGTGGTGTGGGCAAACACCGAGGACGGAATCCGCGGGTTCGTTGTTCCAGCCGGAACGCCCGGCGTGTCCGCGACACCCATCGAGCCGAAGCTCTCCATGCGCGCTTCGGTTCAGTGCGATGTAAAGTTCGACGGCGTGAGGCTGGGTCCTGAGGCCCTCCTCCCGGGTGCCCTTGGACTTAGAGGGCCGTTCTCCTGCTTGAACGAGGCGCGCTACGGTATCGCGTGGGGTGCCATGGGAGCTGCCCGGGACTCGTACGAAGCCGCGCTCGAGTACGCCGGCGAGCGCCTCCAGTTCGGCCGCCCGCTGGCCGGCTACCAGTTGACGCAGGAGAAACTGGTGAACATGCTGGTGGAGATCCAGAAAGGCACCATGCTGGCCCTTCACCTGGGTCGTTTGAAGGACGCCGGCCACCTTCAGCCCCAACAGATTTCCATGGGCAAACTGAACAACGTCCGCGAGGCCATCAAAATCGCCCGAGAGGCCCGCACCATCCTGGGCGGTAACGGCGTCACACTGGATTACTCGCCACTGCGGCACGCCAACAACCTGGAGTCAGTGCGGACTTATGAAGGCACCGACGAGGTTCACACCCTGATCCTGGGGCAGCACATCACGGGTATTGGGGCCTTCCGCGGCTAGCCAGCCAACCAACTGGCAGATGGGGTCGTTTCCAGGTTTGAGAACGACCTGAAATGCGAGCTAATTGGGTGAGGGTTCGGGGAGGACCACTAAGTTGAAGTAGCCACGCAGGCCCTTGACCACGTCCACCTCCTCGGGGGCCAGCAGCCATTGCGTTTGAAGCCCGTCCCACAGGGCAACCAGGGACATGGCGGCTTCATCGGGATCGACGCCGGGGCGGAGCCTGCCCTCCGCGGCCAGCTCGGCAAACCGCCGCGCGTAGCTCTTGCGGAGACGTTCGAATCGTTCGGTGAAGTAAACCCGCCCCGGGTGCGAATCGGTGACCGACTCCGCGCACAGAACGGTGTACAACTCAACCACGCCCGGGATGTTCTCGTTGAAGAGCGCCGTTCGGATCACCGAGTCAACCAAGCCATCTTCCATGTCGTCCGGGAAGGCATCGCCGGTGATTTCGTCGCGGCGCTCCAGGACTGCCATCAGAAGATCGCGCTTGGACGGGAAATAGTGCAGCAGGCTGGTTTGGCTCAGTCCCACCTTGTCGGCAACGTCCTGGAGGGATCCACCACGATAGCCATGGGCGGCAAACACCTCATGGGCAGCGTCCAGGATGGTCCGGCGCCGTTCTTCCGATTTCGCATAGGGGCCCCGCCGCGCTGCGCGGCCCACGTCCTTTGTGGTCATGGCTAGCCAGTGTACATGCGTGTTACGGCTTCATTATGAAATTCGAGTGGGTACTCGAATTTTCTGTTACCGTGGTCACACTTGCCGCGGCGGGACCCTCGAATCCAAGCCCGCGTCATCGTCAAACCTGACACGAAGAGGTGAAGGCTCATGACCCCATTCACGCGAAGACAACTTCTGGGCGCAGGCCTGGGAACAGCAGCCATGGGCTTGCTGGCCGGGTGCGCTACTCCCGGAACGCAGTCCGTCAACGCTGCACCAACCATCCCCGCCGCCGGCGAGCCCGTGCGACTGACCTACTGGGCTTGGCTCAAGGATTTCCAGAAGGTTGCCGACGTCTGGAATGCAGCCAATCCGAACATCCACGTGGACGTGGTGTGGATCCCGGGCGGCAACTCCGGCGGATATCAGAAGCTCTACTCGGCCCTGGCAGCAGGAGGCGGACCGGACCTGGCGCAGGTGGAGTTCCGCTCCATCCCGGAGTTCATGCTGGTCAACGGCCTGGTGGATGTATCCCGCTACGGCGCCGAAGATCACGCCCACTTGTACGACCCCACCTTGTGGAAGCAGGTCAGTTACACCGGGGGTATCTACGGTATCCCCCAGGACGCCGGGCCCATGGGCATGTTCTACCAACCGGCCGTCCTGGACAAAGTGGGCGGAGCCGCTCCGAAAACCTGGGACGAATGGGCTGCGCTGGCCGCCGAACTTCGCTCCGTGGACAGCTACCTGGACTGTTTCCCTATCAGTGATGCCTCTCCGTTTGCCTCTTTCGCGGGGCAGGCCGGCGCGCAATGGTTGCGCCCGGAGGAGGACGGCTGGGTCATCAACATGACCGACGAGGCCACGCTCAACACCGCGCGTTTCTTCGACAAAGCGATCGACGACGACCTCGTCACCACAGCGTACGGAGCCTTCTCCCCCGGCTGGTTTGCGGCTGCCGCCAAGGGCGGGATTGCCTCGACCATCACCGGCAGCTGGGGTGATGCCTTGGTTCAGGGTGTCAGCGGCTCCGAAGGAAAGTGGCGTGCAGCACCGATGCCCACGTGGGGCGATACAGGCTTCGGCTCAAGCTATCTCGGCGGTTCAACGGCAGCAGTCCTGGCCAACAGCAAGCATCCCAAGGAAGCAGTCGAGTTTGCGGTATGGCTGACCACGTCCGCAGAGGGAATCGACGCCCAGATCAAGAACAGCGGCATCGGCTGGTCGCCCAACCCCGGGTTCATCGGCACGGAGCGGCAGCAACCGTCGGCATTCTTCGGCGGCCAGCGCTACAACGAGGAAGTTTTCGTCCCCGCTACCAAACAGCAGAACCCTGACTGGTCCTGGTGGCCTGTAACCCAGCAGTCTTTCAACATCCTCAGCGACGGCTTCCGCAAGAAAGCCTTCGGGACCTCATTGGTGGACTCCGTTGCCGCCTCGGAGCAGCAAATCATGACCGTTTTCAAGAACAAGGGCCTCAGTATCCGGAAGGAAACGGCATGACCACCACCCGCACCGCACCCACCGCCCAGCGCTCCGCCGGAACCAGCCGCCCCGGCAAGAGCTCCGGCAAGCGCGCGGGCGCCGCAGCACGCGCGCCCTGGCTCCTGCTCGCCCCATTCCTGGGACTCTTTGTCCTCACCTTCTTGCTGCCCATTGTTGTGGCCATCATGTCCAGCTTCACCAAAGTGACCCGCAGCGGACTCTTCGGTGAGGCAGGCGTCACCAGCGAATTCGCCGGTTTCAGCAACTACGCCCAAGCACTTGCCGACGGCAGCTTCGTCGCCTCCATCGGCCGAATGCTGCTGTTCGGCGTAGTGCAGGTGCCCGTCATGATCGTCCTCTGCACGGCGTTGGCCCTCATGCTCGAATCGGCCTCGGCAAAATGGCCCGGCTTCTTCCGCGCCGCCTACTTCCTCCCCTACGGCGTGCCGGGCGTCATCGCCACCATCCTGTGGTCCTTCCTGTACGTGCCCGGCCTCAGCCCGCTGTTTGACGTCGCCAAGGTTGTGGGCCTGACCCCGGATTTCCTCGGCGCGAACAGCGTGCTGTGGTCCATCGCGAACATCGTCACCTGGAGCTACACGGGCTACAACATGCTGATCATCGTGGCGCAGCTGAAAGCCATCCCGGTGGAACTCTACGAGGCAGCCAAAGTGGATGGTGCCACCACGTGGCGCGTCGCCCGGAGCATCCAGCTCCCACTGATTCGTCCGGCCCTCCTGCTCACCACTGTGTTCTCCATCATCGGAACCCTGCAACTCTTCGCTGAGGCGCAAGTCCTCAAGACCGTGGCGCCGGCTATCGACAGCCAATACACGCCCAACCTCAGCGCCTACACAACTGCCTTTGCCTACAACGACTACAACGTCGCAGCAGCCCAGTCGGTCATCATCGCCGTGGCCGCGTTTGCCCTTTCCTTCGCCTTCCTCGCACTGACGAACAGGAAGTCCTCATGACCGCCACAGCCACGAAGCCCATCACCACCACCGTCCGCAGCAAGGCTTCAGCAGGCCCGGACCGCTCAGCCGGACGACGACGGTCATCCACCATCATCGTCACCGCACTTTTGGTGGTGGTCGCCTTGTACTTCCTGATTCCCGTGTACTGGGTCTTCGTTGCTTCCACAAAGTCCACGGCCGATCTCTTCTCCACCAACGGTTTCTGGTTCGCGCCCACGTTCTCCCTCTGGGAAAACATCGGCCGAGTGGTCAGCTATGACAACGGCATTTTCGGCCGCTGGTTCCTGAACTCGGCGATCTATGCCGGCATCGGCGCACTCCTGGCCACATACTTCGCTGCGGCAGGGGGCTATGCGCTGGCCAAGTACCAGTTCCGGGGACGCAACCTGGTGTTCGGCACCATCCTGGGCGGCGTGCTGGTTCCCGGTACGGCCACTGCCTTGCCGCTCTTCCTGCTGTTTAGCCAGATGGGTCTGGCAAACACTTACTGGAGTGTCCTGCTGCCATCGCTGGTCTCCCCGTTTGGGCTGTTCCTTTGCCGCATTTACGCCCAGGCCACTGTTGATACCTCGCTGATCGAGGCCGCCAGGATCGATGGCGCCGGCGAACTCCGCATCTTCCACACCATTGGGCTCAAGGTCCTGACGCCGGCCCTGGTCACCGTGTTCCTGTTCCAGCTGGTGGGCATCTGGAACAACTACTTCCTGCCGTTGGTCATGCTGTCCGACTCCGAGCTTTACCCCATCACGCTGGGCCTGAACAACTGGCTGAGCCAGGTTGATCGCCTGCCCGAATTCTATGAACTGACCACGGGCGGGGTGCTGCTTTCCATCATTCCGCTCAGCATCGCCATGATCGTCCTGCAGCGCTTCTGGCGCGGCGGGCTGACAGAAGGAGCCGTCAAGTAATGAGCAACACCGCCAACTACATCACCGATACCGGTCCCGGCGCCGGAAAGAGACTACCGGCCCGCTCCTGGCTGCACTCTGACGCACCAACCCTGTCCCTGAACGGGCAGTGGCGTTTCCGCCTTCTCCCAGGGGCTCCGGGCACACCCGGCGGGCGCGGTGTTCTTCCCCCGGGTGAGGCAATCGAAGGTGTGGGCGAGGAAGGGTTGGACGACTCCGCCTGGGACCAGATCCCGGTTCCGGCGCACTGGGTCTTGGAGGGGGACGGCCGCCACGGTCGCCCCATCTACACCAATGTCCAGTTTCCCTTCCCCACTGACGCCCCCCACGTCCCTGACGAGAACCCCACGGGCGATTACCGCCGAACGTTCGATCTGCCCACGGACTGGAGCGATGCCGAGCGCCTCGTCCTGAGGTTCGACGGCGTCGAATCCCGTTACAAGGTATGGCTCAACGGCAGCGTGATCGGCGTAGGAACAGGCAGTCGGCTGGCCCAGGAATTCGACGTCACTGATGCCGCCCGCCCGGGACACAACGTACTCGCTGTTCGGGTCCATCAATGGTCGGCTTCGAGCTACGTGGAGGACCAGGATCAGTGGTGGATGCCGGGCATCTTCCGCGACGTCACTCTCCAAGCCCGCCCCAAGAAGGGCATCGACGACGTCTGGCTGCGCACGTCCTACACCGCCGGCTCAGGCACCATTGATCCTGAGATCACAGCGGACCAGGGTGCCTACCCGGTTCGGCTGTCAGTGCCGGAACTGGACGTCGACGTCGTCTGGAACTCCCCTGCCGACGTCGCCCCGGTGGCGATCACCGGCGTCGAACCTTGGTCCGCGGAGGTTCCGCGCCTCTACAACGCAACGGTGGAAAGCCCAGGCGAGACCATTTCGCTGCGCCTGGGTTTCCGTACCGTGGAGATCAAGGGCGATCAGTTCCTGGTCAACGGCCGCCGTGTGGTGTTCCACGGCGTGAACCGTCATGAAACGCATCCTGACCGTGGCCGCGTGTTCGACGAAGACTTTGCCCGCGCCGACCTTGCCTTGATGAAGCAGTTCAACGTCAACGCGATCCGAACCAGCCATTACCCTCCGCATCCTCGTTTGCTGGACATCGCGGACGAGATGGGCTTCTGGGTGATCCTGGAGTGCGACCTCGAAACGCACGGCTTTGAACGGCACGGCTGGGTAGGCAATCCCAGTGACCACCCGGCCTGGCGGGAGGCGTACGTGGACCGCATGGAGCGGACGGTGGAGCGGGACAAGAACCACCCTTCAATCGTCATGTGGTCCTTGGGCAACGAGTCCGGAACGGGCGCCAACCTCGCCGCGATGTCCGCGTGGACGCACGCCCGCGATGCGGGGCGGCCCGTCCACTATGAGGGCGACTACACCGGCGCGTACACGGACGTCTACTCGCGGATGTACTCGTCGGTTCCGGAAACTGAGGCCATTGGCCGCGACGATTCCGGTTCGCTGCTGCTGGGCTGCTCCGCTGCGGAGTCCGCACGCCAGCGCACCAAACCGTTTATCCTGTGCGAGTACGTCCACGCCATGGGCAACGGGCCAGGCGCAATCGACCAGTACGAGGACCTGGTGGACCGCTACCCGCGGCTTCATGGCGGATTCGTCTGGGAGTGGCGGGACCACGGTATCCGCACCACCACGGCCGACGGCACGGAGTTCTTCGCCTACGGCGGCGACTTCGGCGAGGTTGTCCACGACGGCAACTTCGTCATGGACGGCATGATCCTCTCCGACTCCACGCCCAGCCCGGGGCTTTTCGAGTACAAGCAGATTGTCGCTCCCCTGCGCCTGGGCTTCAGCACGGAAATCCACGACGGCGGCCCGCAGCGCTTCGTCTCGGTCGCCAACCTGAGGCACACGGCAGATGCGTCCGACGTCGTACTGCGCTGGCGTACAGAAGTGGACGGTCTAGTGACCGCTTCCGGCGAGCTCGACGTCGTCACTGCATCGGGTGCGCCCCTCGCCGCCGGGGATTCGGCGCTTATCGGATTGCCTGATGTTGATGTTGCGGAAGTCGGCGAGCAGTGGCTGACCGTGGAGGTGGCGCTTCGCAAGGACACGGCCTGGGCCGAAGCCGGGCATGTCATCTCCGCCGCGCAGCTGGAATTGGCCACGGCACGTCCGCGCTTGGCGGCCCCTCGCCCCTTGGCATCAGCCGGCCGGGCAGCTTCGCAGGTTTCCGGGACCGTCTCGCTGGGTCCTGGTGTCTTTGAGGATGGTCGCTTGGTCTCGCTCGCGGGGCTGCCGGTGTCCGGGCCGCGGCTTGAGTTGTGGCGTGCTCCCACGGATAACGACGCCGGCGCTGGACGCGGCAGCTACGACCTCGCCGATCCTTGGCTCAATAACGGTGATGGCGTTGCTGCACCTTCGATGGAAAAGGTGTGGCGCGGTGCTGGTTTGGACAGGCTCACGGCCCGGGTGGAAAAGGTCATAGCCAGCGAAAGCAGCATGGTGACCCGGACCCGATTCGCAGCAGCCGACGCCGCGCATTGGGTGTCTGTGGAGGAGAATTGGCAACTATCCGACGGCGAACTGTGGCTCCGCTTAGACATTGTTCCGAGCGCGGGATGGGACATCATCTGGCCGCGGGTGGGGGTGCGCTTTGATCTGCCCGGCTCAGTGGACGGTGCCTCCTGGTTCGGCGCAGGGCCCCGTGAATCCTACCCGGACAGCATGCACGCGGCGCTTGTGGGCCGCTACTCGGCGGGCATCGACGAGCTTTCGGTGAATTACGCCAAGCCGCAGGAAACGGGCCACCGAAGCGCTGTTCGTACGGTGGACCTGCAGAACCATGGCGGTTCCTGGCTGCAGCTCGACGCCATCCCGGACTCCCGTGGCCGCCTCCCCGGCTTCACGCTCTCCCGGCACACAGCCCAAGAGATCGCCGCGGCGGCACACCCGCACGAGTTGCCGGCGAGCAAGGGCAGGTACTTGTACCTTGATGCCGCCCAGCACGGGCTGGGGTCAAGGGCCTGTGGACCGGATGTCTGGCCGGACTATGCTTTGCGCCCGGAAGCGCGGACGCTGACGTTCCGGATCACCGAAGCGGGCTAAGCTCCCGTTGTGAGGCCTGCTCTGCTTGCTTTCGGGCACGAATAACGCGCAAAGCGGGCCTCACAACGAATGCACCCCCGTTGTGAGGCCTGCTCTGCTTGCTTTCGGGCACGAATAACGCGCAAAGCGGGCCTCACAACGACTCCAGGGGATCGTGTTGTCAGGCAACTGCCACGGGTTCCTTCTTCACGGCGTCCTTGCGAATGGTGGCGCTGATTACCGCGGCCACCGTGCACATGGCAGCTGCGCCCAGCCATGCGTAGTTGTAGTGCCCGGTGGCGTCGCGGATGAACCCGGCCAGGAGGGCGGCCACTGCAGCGCCGAGCTGGTGGGCCGCGAACACCCAGCCGAACACCACGGAACCATCGGCACCGAACACCGAGCGGCAGATAGCTGCAGTGGGAGGCACGGTGGCAACCCAGTCGAGCCCATAGACCACCACGAAGATGATCATGCTTGGCTCCACGGACGAGCCCAGCAGCAGCGGCAGCACCAGCAGGCCGATCCCCCTGAACTGGTAGTAAACCGCCAGCAGCACTTTGGGGTTGAAACGGTCGGTCAGCCAGCCGGACGCGATGGTCCCCACGATGTCGAAGATTCCGACGACGGCCAACAAACCTGCCGCCGTGGTTTCCGGCATCCCGTGATCGTGCGCCGACGGAATGAAGTGCGTGCCGATAAGACCGTTGGTGGTGGCTCCACAAATTGCGAAACCCGCAGCCAAGGCCCAGAACGTGCGGACTTTGGCTGCCCGTTTGAGGACCTGCAGGGCACGGATCGCTGCATTGGGGGAATCCCCTGATCCGGGCGACGCAGCCAGAGCGGCGGGCCGGCTCGGCGTCGTCGCGGTTGTCCCGGCGTCGACGGCTTTAGCGTCAGGCTCCTCAGCCCCCTGCTTCCCGGCATGAGGCAGCTCTGCACCGTAAGGCAGGACCCCGACGTCGGCAGGCGAGTTCCGCAGCCAGCGCAGGACCAGCGGGACGACTGCGAGCGCACCGGCAGCGATGAGCAAGGAAGCGCCACGCCAGCCCGGGTTCTGGGCAAGCGCGGCGATAAACGGCAGGAACACCAACTGTCCGGCGGCACTTCCTGCGGTCAGGATGCCAATGACCAGGCCACGGCTCTTGGCGAACCAGGTGTTGGCGATGGTTGCAGCGAAGACCAAGGCCATGGAACCGGTGCCCAAGCCAATCAGTAGTCCCCAGGTGAGCAGGATCTGCCAGGACTGGTTCACGAAGACGGTCAATGCTGAGCCCAGCCCGATGAGGCACAGCGCCAGCGAGGTGACCTTCCGGATGCCGAAGCGTTCCATGAGGGCCGCTGCGAAAGGGGCCGTCAAGCCGAACAAGACCAGGTTGATGCTGACGGCCAAGGAGAGGACAGTGGTGGACCAGCCGAATTCCTCCTGCAACGGGACCATGAGCACCCCGGGCGCCGCACGGAATCCTGCGGCTCCAACCAGGGCCAGAAAGGCAACCGCGGCCACGATCCAGGCGGGGTGGAGACGGCGGTTCTTGCCGGCAGGAGTTGTGCCGTTGCTTGTTTTGCCGGCACGTGTCCCGGGGTTTTCGGGCGGGGCCCCGGTGACGTCGGGAGCGGTCATGCGGGGATCTCCGTTTCAGGGGAAGCTGTGGCGGGTGCGATGGCGAGTGGGAGTGGGTGGTCGCTGCGTTTGAGGCTGTGCCAGCTGGTGTTGCCTGCGGTCAGCCGGGCCCCGCAGTTGGTGCACGTGTCCGCTGACAACGTGGCTTGCCCGCAGTCAGTGTGGATGACCTTCATATGGGAGACCTCGTTGGGTGCGTCCAAGTGCTTCTCGGCCCAGATGATGATGGCGTTGAGCACTGGAAGTGCGTCCTCGCCTTTGGGGGTGAGGACGTATTCCTTCCGTGTGCGCGCGCCGTCCTGGTACGGGCGCTGGGTCAGTAGCCCGGCGTCGAGGAGCCAGCCCAGTCGTTTGCTGAGGACGTTGTCCGCTACTTCAAGGCGTTGCTTGATGGCGTCGAAGCGTCCGTTGCCGAAGAAGATTTCGCGGAGGACCAGGCTCCCCCAAGGATCGCCGAGGACATCCAGGCCACGGGCAAGGCTGCACGTGCGGGCGGACCAGTCGGAACGAAGAGGCATGCGCACCAAACTAGCTGACTTCCCTAAAGAAAGCTAGGTATTGCTACGCCGGATGAGTGCCGCTGCGGCAAGACACACCCCGCCGGTTTGCCGCAGTTTCATCAGTGGTTTACTCACCATGCCTACGCTGGCCCAGTCAACTCCGACAACGAAAGGCTCCCCGGAATGTCCTCGACAACCCCTGATATGGTGAATCGTTCAACCGACGGAACCGGCGGTTTCTCCCGTCGCGGCTTCCTCGGCACGGCGGCTGCAGCGACGGCGCTTGCTGCAGCGGGCTCCCTGCTGCCTCCTTCGGTGCAAGCTGCCATGGCCAGGCCGGTCCCGCCCGGAAGCTTGCAGTCCATCAAGCACGTGATTGTCCTGATGCAGGAGAACCGATCTTTCGACCACTACTTCGGCTCGCTGCGCGGCGTCCGGGGATACGGCGACAAGTCCGTAACCCGCTTGCCCAATGGCAAGTCCATGTTCGAGCAGCCCCGGGCCACCGGCGAAACTGTCCTGCCGTTCTCCCTTCGCAAGGCCGCTGAATTGGCTGGAAGGCCGGGTTCCGATATCCAGTATCTGGGCGATCTGGACCACTCGTTCAACGGGACCACGACGGCGTGGAACAACGGCTGGTGTGACAAATGGATTCCCGCCAAGAGCGCCTCCACCATGACCTTCTATGAGCGCCAGGACATCCCGCTGCAATACGAACTCGCAGACACTTTCACCATCTGCGACGCCTACCACTGCTCCGTCAACGGTTCCACCAATCCCAACCGCAACTACCTCTGGAGCGGCACCACAGGCAATGAGCCCGGCAGCACCAAGCGTGCCGTGACCAATGCGGCCTACGGCTACGATCACGGCGGATATGACTGGACCACCTACCCCGAGCGTCTGGAGAACTCCGGTGTGTCGTGGCAGATTTACCAGGACTGGGATAACTTCACCGACAACGCCGTGGAGTACTTCCAGACGTTCAAGGCGATCGGCCGCAAAATGCTGGCATCCGTGGACGGAAATCTCAGGACCACAGAAGAGTTCTACGACCACCTCGCAGGAAAGTCCCCAGCCGAGCAGGACCGCCTCCTCGCCCAACTTGAGCAGGGCCGCGCTACCCTCAACGACGCCGAGCGGTCCCTGTTCGACAAAGCCATGTGGCGCGGACGCCCCAACACTCTCTTGGACCGCCTCGGCGCAGACATCGCCGACGGCGCGCTCCCGGAGGTCAGCTGGTTGGTACCGTCCGCAGCCGACTCCGAGCACCCCGGGGCTTCCACGCCGGTGGGAAGTGCCAACTTCGTCTACCGCCTCCTGGACACCGTGGCCAGCAACCCTGATACCTGGGACAGCACTGCCATCTTCCTGAACTTTGACGAGAACGATGGCTACTTCGACCACGTCCCGCCGCCCGTCCAGCCGCGACCAGCGTCAGGCGAGTCCACTGACTGGACGACAGCACGGCCCATCGGCCTTGGCCCGCGGGTGCCCATGACCGTTGTTTCACCGTGGACTGTGGGCGGCTACGTGAGCTCGGAAGTCTTCGACCACACGTCGGTGCTCCGCTTCCTGGAGCGTTGGACCGGCGTAGAGGAACCGAACATCTCCCCATGGCGCCGTGAAGTCTGCGGTGACCTGACCGGCGTCTTCAACTTCGCATCCCCTGGCACGCCTCCCACTCTTGAGCACCCCGACGCTGTCCCCGCCAAGATCAGCCGCTGGCGCCCGAATCCCCCGGCTGTCCAAGTAGCGCCCATCCAGGAAACGGGCAGCCGGCCGGCCCGCCCGCTCCCCTACAGGCCGCGGGTTTCGGCAGCGGTGCAGCCCGGTAAGCTCGCCCTGACGCTAGCGAACAGTGGCACCAGCTCCACCCACTTCACCCTGTACGACTATGCAGGGTACGGCTACGCAGGCGAAGTCACCGAACCACGGCATGTGGACGTCCTCGGCCAGCAGAACGTGGACCTCCCTGTCGCCTCCGGCGCCTTCGACGTCGTCGTCACCGGCCCCAACCGGTACCAGTACGAATTGAAAGGCACGACGGCGGGTGCGGCGTCGGGCGTCGACGTCACCGTCAACGGTCGCCGCGGCAAGAAGGACGTTGAATTGGAGCTGCGCAACAACGGCACCGCAACGGTAAGCCTGGGGCTGAAGTCGCTGCAGTATGCGGACGGCGTCGAGACCCTGAAGCTCAAGCCGGGACACACCAGGAAGATCGGTTGGGAGACCCTGAACGGCTGGTACGACCTGGAAATCACCTCTGCCGAAGACACCACGTTCCGCCGCCGCCTGACGGGCCGTGAAGAAGACGGCCGCGAGGGAATCTCCGGCTAGTCGGGGACTTAGCTGATCTTGGCGAAGGCCTGCTCAAGGTCTGCGATCAGGTCCTCGGCTTCTTCGATGCCGCACGAAAGCCGTAGGAGGTTCACCGGGACAGCCAGCTCCGTGCCCTTCACGGAAGCGTGCGTCATCTCCGACGGGTAGTTCATGAGGGACTCGATGCCGCCCAACGATTCCGCAAGGGTGAACACCGACGTCGATTCGGCAACCGTGCGTGCAGCCGCCTCGCCTCCCTTGAACTGTACGGAGACCATGCCGCCGAACTTCTTCATCTGCTTGGCAGCGAGCTCGTGTCCGGGGTGGTGCGGGAGGCCCGGGTAGAGCACGGCCTCCACCTCGGGACGCTGCAGCAGCCATTCAGCCACGGCCTGGCCGTTCTCGCTGTGGCGGTCCATACGAACGCCAAGGGTCTTCAAGCCACGGGTAGTCAGGAAGGCATCCATCGGGCCGGACACCGCACCAACGGCGAACTGGATGAAACCGATCTTCCCGGCAAGCTCGGCATCCTTGACCACAATGGCACCGCCCACTACGTCGGAGTGGCCGCCGATGTACTTGGTGGTGGAGTGGACCACGACATCGGCCCCCAAGGCCAGCGGAGTCTGCAAGTAGGGGGACGCGAAGGTGTTGTCCACCACCAGGAGGGCACCGGCGTCGTGCGCTACGGCGGCGAGTGCCTCGATGTCCGTGATCTTCATCATCGGGTTGGAGGGCGTCTCCACCCAGACCATGCGCGTCTTGTTGGCCGCAACCGCAGCGGCTACGGCGTCGAGGTCGGACATGTCCACGGGCGTGTTGCCGATGCCCCAATCACCCAGCACACGGTTGATCAAGCGGTAGGTTCCACCGTAGGCGTCGTTGCCCAGGACAATGTGATCGCCTGGCCTGGCGAGGGCCCGGATCAGCGAGTCCTCGGCAGCAAGCCCGGAGCCGAAGGAAAACGCAGCGGTTCCACCTTCAAGCGCGGCAAGCTGCTCCTGGAGGGCGTCGCGGGTCGGGTTGCCGCCGCGGCCGTATTCATAACCTGAGCGCAGGTTGCCGATGCCGTCTTGGGCGTACGTGGAGCTGAAGTGCAGCGGGGGCACCACAGCACCGGTCACCGGTTCGAAGGCCTGTCCGGCATGGACGGCGCGCGTGTTGAAGCCGGCGTTGTTGCTGGCAGACATGGAAGCTCCTCTGGGTTTGAAGGGGTGGATCAGGGTGGCGCTAGTTGCTCAGGTACGCCAAAAGGTCGTGTCGCGTCAGGATGCCCACCGGGGCTCCAACGAAAGTCACCATGACGGTATCGACGTCGGACAGCAGCTCGCGCGCGGCGGAAATGGTTTCCAGCGAGCCGATCACGGGAAGCCGGTCCCCCATGTGTACGGAGATCTTGTCGGACAGCTTCGCTTCTCCACGGAACAGCTTGCTGGTGAGGCTGCGCTCGTCCACGGCGCCCATGACCTCGCCCATCACGACGGGCGGCTCCTGTGAGAGCACCGGAATGTGGGAGACACCGAACTCGTTCATGATGTTGATGACATCGCGGACGGTTTCATTCGGGTGGATGTGGACCAGGTCCGGCATCTCGCCCGTTTTGGACTTGAGTACCTCACCCACGGAAGCCTCTTCGCCGCCGGAGAGGAAGCCGTAGGAACGCATCCATTGGTCGTTGAAGATCTTGGCAAGGTAGCCGCGGCCGGAATCCGGGAGGATCACCACTACAACGGCGGACTCGTCCAGGTCCTTGGCAGCCTGGAGCGCCGCGACCACGGCCATGCCGGACGAACCGCCCACCAGGAGGCCCTCTTCCCGGGCGAGGCGGCGGGTCATGGAGAAGGAGTCGGCGTCGGACACAGCGATCACGTCATCCGGCACGGAAGGATCGTAGTTGCCGGGCCACATGTCCTCACCCACGCCCTCCACGAAGTAGGGTCGGCCGGTTCCGCCTGAGTAGACCGAGCCTTCCGGATCCGCGCCGATGACCTTGACCGGGCCGCCGTCGGACTCCGCACGGTCCGCAGAGACCTGCTTGAGGTAGCGACCTGTGCCGGTGATGGTGCCGCCGGTTCCGGCGCCGATGACCACGTGCGTAACCCGGCCGTCCGTGTCCTGCCAGATCTCCGGGCCCGTTGACTCGAAGTGGCTGCCGGGAGCGGCGGGATTGGAGAACTGGTCCGGTTTGAAGGCGCCGGGGATCTCCCGGACCAGCCGGTCGGAGACGCCGTAATAGCTCTGCGGGCTGTCAGGCGCGACGGCGGTGGGCGTCACCACAACTTCCGCCCCGTAGGCCTGAAGCACGGCTCGCTTGTCCTCGCCCACTTTGTCCGGTACCACGAAAACGCACTTGTAGCCCTTTTGTTGGGCCACGAGCGCCAGTCCCACTCCGGTGTTTCCCGAGGTCGGCTCAACGATGGTTCCGCCCGGTTGGAGCCTGCCGTCCTTCTCTGCTTCTTCGATCATCTTCACGGCGATCCGGTCCTTGATGGATCCGCCGGGATTGACGTATTCGAGCTTCACGAGGACGGTGGCTTTGATCCCCTCCGTGACGTGGTTGAGCTTGATGAGGGGCGTATTGCCGATGAGGTCCAACACGGACTGGGCGTACTTCATAGATACAAAGTTACCGCCTGGTCGCTACGGGGACTGACCCAGCGCCTTCGCTAGGTGCCGGCAGAGGTGTCGTTCTGCCAGACGCCCAGGACGTTGCCCTCCGTGTCCTTGAAGTAGGCGTACCAGCCCATGGTGGGTACGGCGTCCTTGGCCTGGACCACACTGCCACCTGCCGACTCGATCTGTCCGAGTGCGGCATCAATGTCGTCCACATCGATGGTGAGGATGGGGGTCTTCAGATTGTCCGTGCGCGGGAACAGGGCTCCGTTGATGGCTCCTGGTTCCTTGGGTGTTCCGGTTTGCTCGTCGGAAGGCGCTGTGATGGCGATCGTGTAGTCCATCCCCTGCATGGGGCTCAGGTTCCAGCCGAAGGCACTCTGGTAGAAAGAGTTGGCCCTGTCTGTGTTGTCCGTCGGAATCTCGAAATGCACTATGGCGGCCATGATTCGTGCTCCTTGTTCCTGGGATGTGTTCCTTGGATATGGCGCGGCCCACCCACGCCACATCAGGGAGTCTAGCGGCGGGCGGTTGCCACCGTAAGGGGTCCCTGGATGCAGATTGTCAGCCGGGCGTGGGACCATGAAAACATGACCATCGCAGAAGCCCCGACCGTTGTTGCGGCCGCGGCAGATGCGGCCGTCCGGTGGCATCCAGGCGGTTCCTTCCGCTTGGACCAGACCATGTTTCCGCTCATGCGGGGCAACGCGGATCCGTCGTTTGCAGCGCACACCAGCGGTTTTTGGATGGCCTTCACCACTGCCTTGGGGCCGGTCACGTTGAGGCTTTCGGGAGGCGGCTTGGGAGTCGATTCCTTCGTGGATGCCCAAGCCTGGGGACCGGGAGCGGACCACGCCGTCGCGGGAGTGCCGCGGTTGCTCGGCGCCGATGACGATTGGTCGGCATTCGACGAGCCCGCCTTCCATGCCACTCTTCCACGGCTGGTCACAGAATCACGACGCCGGAACCTGGCTCTGCGGCTGCCCTCCACCGGGCGGATGGTTGACTCCCTGGTGCCCACCATCCTGGAGCAAAAGGTCACCACTTTGGAGGCAAGGCGCGGCTACCGGTACCTGATGTATCGCTACGGAACACCCGCCCCGGGCAAGGCTCCTGCCGGACTCCTGGTCCCGCCTACTGCCAAGCAGTGGCTGGCCATCCCCTCGTGGGAGTGGCACAAGGCCGGTGTCGGACCACAACGCTCGGCGACCGTAATGCGGGCGCTGCAGTCCGCCGTCGCTCTTGAACGCCTGGCGAACCTGAGCTCAACGCAGGCTGGCGCCAAGCTGCAAACCATTCCTGGCATCGGCATCTGGACGGCAGCCGAAGTGGTCCAACGCACCCACGGCTGCCCGGACTCGATCTCCGTGGGCGACTACCATCTGGCGTCTTACGTGGGGTATGCCCTGACAGGTCAAAAGACCGACGACGCCGGCATGCTCGAACTGCTGGAACCATGGCGCGGACAAAGGCAGCGCCTGGTGCGGATGCTGTATTTGAGCGGCTTCCGCAAACCCACTTTCGGGCCAAGGATGACGGTTCAGGATCACCGCCGCCACTGAGTTTTGATTGCGGACGGGAGCTGTCCGCAAGAGCATGGACGGCCTTCATGCACGGGTATAGCGTGGCGCCTAGGAGCCATCACCTGCCATCCCTGGAGTGACCGTGATCCACACCAACAAGCTCACCAAGACCTTCACCGTGAAGAAGGAAACCGTCGAGGCCGTGAAGGGCGTGGACATCGACGTCGCCCCCGGCGAACTTGTCGCTTTCCTTGGCCCGAACGGCGCCGGCAAGTCCACAACCCTGCGGATGCTCACCACCCTGTTGAAACCCACGTCGGGGTCGGCGACCGTAGCGGGCGTTGATGTGGCCAAGGACCCGGCGGGCGTGCGCGCCCGGATCGGCTACATTGGCCAGGGCAATGGCGGCGGGCACAGCTACCGCGTGATCGACGAACTGATCATGCAAGGCCGGTTCTACGGAATGAACACCACGGACGCGAAAGCCCGTGCGCAAACGCTCATGGCATCCCTGGACCTCAGCGACCTCGCAAAGCGCACCGTGATCAAACTCTCCGGCGGGCAACGACGCCGCATGGATGTGGCCCTCGGGTTGATGCACTCCCCTGGTTTGCTGTTCCTCGATGAGCCGTCCACCGGAATGGACCCCCAGAACCGCGCCAACCTCTGGGAGCACATCATGCGGATGCGCGAGGAGCACGGGACCACCATTGTGCTGACCACCCACTACATGGATGAGGCCGATTCCATGTCTGAGCGCGTCATCGTGATCGACCACGGGACCATCATTGCCGACGACACCGCGTCACGGCTCAAAGCGAACCTCGCCGGGGACCTCCTCGCCGTGGAAGTTGCCGCCGGTTCCGCGTCCGACGTGCGGGGTCTGCTGGGCCGCGCGGCCGCGGAAGGCGATATGGAGGAAAACGCATACGACGGCGTGGTCCGCTTCCGCCTTCGGCTGGCACAGGGTGCCCAACTGGCGCCGGGGTTGCTGAAGGAAATGCACGACGCCGGCGCTCCCGCCCAGTCGCTCGAACTGAAACCGCCCACACTGGACGACGTTTTCCTGGAACTGACCGGCCGCAGCCTGCGGGAAGGAGCTGAAGTCTGATGATTGAACAAGCCGTCGCCCCGGGTGCAGCCCTCCAAAAACGTGGTCCGCGCAGCGTAGTCACTGACACGTGGTTCGTGTTCTGGCGGGAGATGCTGCTGCCTCTGCGGGATCCGTTCTCGCTGATTTTCTCCCTCATCCAACCGCTGGTCTTCCTGGGGTTGTTCGGGCCCCTGCTGGGCTCGGCCGTGGGCGCTCCGGCCTTCGGGGGCCAATCCACACTGCAATGGTTCCTTCCCGGAGTGGTGGTGATGATCGCGTTGTTCGGCACCTCCATGACCGGGTCAAACCTGCAGTACGAACTGATGACCGGTTCCTATGAACGGATTTTGGCCACGCCGCTTTCACGGTCTTCGCTCATGATTGGCCGGGCGCTGAAGGAGTGGGCTCCCTTGGTGTTGCAGGGTCTGCTGATCTCCGTGGTCTGCATCCCGTTTGGTTTCATTTTCCATCCATTGCACGTGGTGTTGGGGCTGGTCATCCTGGGCATCTTCGGGATCGGGCTCGGCGCGTTGTCCTATGCGCTTGCCTTGGTGTCGCAGAACAAAGAATGGATCTTCTGGGGCGTGCAGCAAACCCTGCTGTTCCCCCTCATGATCCTCTCCGGCATCATGTTGCCCATCGAGGCCGGCCCCGGGTGGATGAAAGTGGCCAGCCTGTTCAATCCCCTGACTTATCTGGTCAATGCCGAACGGGAGTTGTTTGCCGGGCGTATCGGGATGGACACGATGTGGGGGCTCGTGGCCGCTGTGGTGACGGCCGCCGTCGGACTTGTAGTGGGAATCCGGACGATCAGCCGGAATACCAACTGACGGCCTGTATTCAGCTACAGGTGCAGCCGGGACACCGCCTCCTGTCGCATGTCCACCTTCCGAACCTTGCCGGACACCGTCATGGGGAAGGACTCGCGGACGTCGATATAACGCGGGATTTTGTAGCGGGCCAGTTTCCCGCGGCAGTACTCGGCCAGATCCTCGGCGGTCAGTGCCTCCGTCCCGGGCTTGAGGATGATGCAAGCCATGAGCTCTTCCCCGTACTTTTGGTCGGGAACGCCGATGACCTGCACGTCCTGGATGGATGGGTGGAGGTAGAGGAATTCCTCGATCTCCCGCGGGTAGATGTTCTCTCCCCCGCGGATCACCATGTCCTTGATCCGGCCCTCGACCACCAAGTAGCCGTCGTCATCCATGCGGGCGAGGTCGCCGGTGTGCATCCAGCCGTCAGCGTCGATTGCCTCCGCCGTTTTGTCCGGTTGGCCCCAGTAGCCCTGCATCACCGAGTAACCTCGCGTGCAGAGCTCACCGATGACGCCGCGCTCCACCACTTCACCCGATGCCGGATCGACAATGCGGCTCTCAAGGTGCGGCAGGGTCCTGCCCACCGTGCTGGTCCGCTGCTCCACTGTGTCCCCCGCCCGGGTCATGGTGGACACGGGCGAGGTCTCGGTCATGCCGTAGCAGATGGCAACATCGATCATGTGCATCTCATCGATGACCCGGCGCATCACCTCTATGGGACACAGGGAACCGGCCATGACTCCGGTACGCAGCGTGGAGAGATCATAGGAGTCGAAATCCTCCAGTGCGAGCTCGGCAATAAACATGGTGGGCACACCGTATAGGGACGTCCCGCCGAAGTCCTGAACTGCTTCCAACGCCGCCGACGGGTTGAAACCGCGGCCGGGAATGATGGTCGCAGCCCCAAAGCTCAGCGCATTCACGTTCCCGATCACCATCCCGAAGCAGTGGTAGAACGGCACGGGGATCACCACGCGATCGTGCTCGGTGTAGTTCAGCAGCCGGCCGATCGAATGCCCGTTATTGAGGATGTTGTGATGCGTCAACGTGGCACCCTTGGGGAATCCCGTGGTGCCCGAGGTGTATTGAAGGTTGATGGGATCGTGCGGGTCAAGGCCGTCCATGCGATCCCGAAGCGCTGAAAGCCCGACGCCGTCTGCCCGGGTCAGGAGTTGGGCGTACGTGACTTCGTGGTCGGCTTCCGGGACGCCCACAGAGAGTCCCTGTTCCGGCTCTCCCGGGAGGAAGACGATCTCCCGGAGATCAGGACAGTTGCGGGCCGCATCCCTGGCTATGCCCACGTAGTCGCTGTGCTTGTCGCTTGGCGCGGCCACCAGCATTCGCATGCCATTCTGCTTCACCACGAATTCCAGCTCATGGCTCCGGTAGGCCGGGTTGACGTTGACAAGGACCGCGCCGATCTTGGCCGTGGCGTACTGAAGAATGGTCCACTCGGCGCAGTTGGGACTCCAGATACCGATCCGCTCGCCCTTGGCCACGCCCATGGCGAGCAGGGCGCGTGCGAGGCGATCGACGTCGTCGTTCAGCTTTTGGTAGCTCCAGCGGCGGGCGTCAGCGCCCGGCACCGCAGCCGCTTCGATGAGCGCGTCCCGCAGGGGAAACCGGGCCGCGATGCGCTCAAAATTCGCGCCAATGGTCTCTTCGAGCAACGGGACATCAGCGTCTCCGGCAGTGTAGGACAACATGACGGAACGCTACCAAGGGACGGCGCGCAACAGAACCGTAACCGCCTCCAGCGACGCCGTGTCCTGCCGGTAGGGTTGGAGCCATGAGTGAACCCATTGACCTGCAGGCCACGTTCATCCCCAACGAAGGCGAATTCTTCCGCGTGAAGCTCGCTTTGGACATCGCGATCGACGAGGTCGTCAACGAGCCCGGCTGCATCCGCTATGAACTGACCGAGGCCACCGAAGAGAAGCTTGTCCTGACTGAGCGCTGGGAATCCGAGGAGCTTCTGGAGAAGCACTCCAAGGGCATCGCCGTCCAGGACCTGAACGAGTCCCTCAGCGCGCTGCTCGCCGAGCCGGTCAAGCTGGAACGGCTCTAGGCTCTACCTGCTTCAGTCCGGCGAAATCGCTGCAGGACTGCGAGAACGCCTTAAACGCATCGAGGTCGCCGGAATTTTCCGGCGACCTCGATGCGTTCCGGCGAACTCGATGTTTCGAGCCGCCGCAAAGTCTTAGTTTTCCTGGGCCTCGGCACGCGCCTTGGCAACGTGGGCGTGGACCTCGTCCATGTCCAGACCCTTCACGGCCTCGATGACCTGCTCCAACTGCGGGCCGTTGAGGGCTCCCGGCTGCGAGAAGACAAGGACCTTTTCGCGGAATGCCATGAGCGTCGGGATGGATGTGATCCCGGCTTCAGCGGCGAGCTGCTGCTCAGCCTCGGTGTCTACCTTCGCGAACACTACGTCAGTGTGCTTCTCGGAAGCTGCCCCGTAGGTGGGGGCGAACTGACGGCACGGGGCGCACCAGGCCGCCCAGAAATCCACCAGGACAATGTTGTTGTCCTCGATGGTCGATGCGAACTGTTCTCCAGTGATGTCAACTGTAGCCATGGTTCCACGGTACGCGACCCTTCCCGCTAAGTCCCGTGGAGGCGGGCCCTGTTCGCTTCCCGCGTCACCGGGAATAAATGCGGAACCACGCCTTTTCGGCAACCCCTTGATCCCGGTTGAACAGCTGTTTAGTCTATGAAACATGCGTTCAAACGCAGAAGATTTAACAACCCGTGCGCGAATCCGCGACGCCGCCATCGGGCTCTTCGGCCGCGAAGGGTTCGTTCGCGCAACTGTCAGGGCGGTAGCCGCTGCTGCGGGCGTCAGTCCAGGCCTGGTCATCCACCATTTCGGTAGCAAAGACGGGCTCCGCTACGCTTGCGACCAGCACGTCCTGGCGCAAACAGCGACGCAGGGCCGCGAGAAAAGCGATCCGGAGTCCACGGGGCAACTACTCCGGGATTACCTCAACCACCCCGACCAGTACTTGGACGAGATCGCCTACATCCGCCGCGTCCTCATCGATGAGTCCGAGGCAGGCGACGCCTTCTTTGATGCCGTCGTCAGGCAGACACAGGACATCATCCACGCCGGAATCGAAGCCGGCACCATCCGGAAGTTCGACGACGTCCGGTCCACCGCCGTCGTCATAGCCTCCAACAGCCTGTCGATTCTCTTGCTGGGCCGGCACCTCTCACGAACGCTGGGGACAGTCGGCCTGGAGCCCCACGGCATCGGTCCCGACCTTCTCCGGCAACTCACGCTGCCCGCCCTGGAGATTTACACACACGGCTTTTACACCGACTCGCGGTTCCTGGATGCGGCCCGCGACGCCTTGCAGCAAGACAACACCAGCGGCGGAAGGGAGCATGCACTGTGACCCAGGCAATTGTCGTCGAGGGTTTGCGCAAGAAATTCGGAGCCCGGGAAGTCCTCCATGGGCTCAACTTCGCAGTGGAACCGGGGACAGTGTTCGGCGTCATCGGGCCGAACGGAGCGGGCAAGACCACCATTATGCGCTGCCTTCTGGACATCATCAGGCCCAGCGCCGGGTCCATCTCGGTGCTGGGCCAGGACCCGCGCCAGGCAGGCACTGCCCTTCGCCGCAGGATCGGCTACCTTCCCGGCGAACTCCATTTGGAAAACAGGACCACGGGCCGTCGCGTGCTGGAACACTTCGCGGCCATCAGCGGACCCGTTGAGCAACGGCACGTCGACGAACTCGCCGAGCGGCTGAACCTTGACCTCGATCGCCAAACCCGGAAGCTCTCCAAAGGCAACAAACAGAAGCTCGGACTCCTGCAGGCCTTCATGCACAAGCCGGAACTCCTGGTGCTCGACGAACCCACCAGCGGCCTGGATCCCTTGGTTCAGCAGGTGTTCCACGCGATGGTTCGTGAGGCCGTGGATGAGGGTGCCACGGTATTCCTTAGCTCGCATGTCCTTAGCGAAGTACAACAGGCCGCCGACGCCGTCGCCATCCTCCGCGACGGCGAAATCGTCACCGTTTCCACCGTGGAGGCGCTCAGGACGGCAGCCGTCCGGCAGCTTCGGTTCAGTAGCACCGGAACGGAACCGCACGACGTCGGCGCGCTGCTGGCCAGGGTGCCCGGCGTGGCCAACGTGGCAGTACGGGAGATCAAGGCCGACGGTCACGTCGCCGGAGCAGTCGAGGCTACGGCAACACTCTCCGGCCGTGTCCAGCCCCTGGTCCAGGAGTTGGCCAGGCTGAACCTGATGGATCTGGTCCTCGAGGAACCCGACCTGGAGGAAGCGGTATTGACGCTCTACATCGGACAGCCAGTGGGGAACAGCGAGTCCCCTGGAAGCGCGCAAACTCCTGCACATGGTCACAGACCCGGCCCCCGCGCGGAAGGAGCACACCGTGCCTAAGGTTCTCCCGTTGTTCACGAAGGCCCTGACTGACTCGTGGCGTTCCACGTTGGCATGGGCAGTGGGCTTGTCTGCGGCGTGCATGCTCTATCTGCCGCTATATCCCTCGATCGGAGGCAGTGCGCAGATGCAGGACCTGATCAACGCGCTTCCCCCCGAAATGACCAAAGCCCTGAACTACGATCAAATCGCGTCAGGCCCTGGTTACACCCAAGCCACCATGTTTGGGCTGATCGGCTTCCTGCTGATGTCCATGGCCTCTGTCGGCTGGGGCGCAGCGGCCGTGGGTGGCGACGAGGAATCCGGATTGCTGGAACTGACACTCGCCCACAGTGTCACCCGGGTGCAGGTAGTTCTCGAGCGCGCACTGGCCATAGTGGTTCGAATCGCGCTGCTGTCGGCGCTCGTCTTCCTGCTGGTGCTGGGACTGAACGGGCCCTCGCAGCTAAGCATCGACGTCGGACATCTCGCCGGAGCGGTGCTGCTGTTCGCCGCCCTGGCGTTGCTCAGCGGGACAGCTGCGCTCTGCGCCGGAGCGCTGGGCGGCCGGAAAGTGTATGGGATCGCGGCGGGCGCCGCCGTGGCCGTCCTCGGATATGTGTTCAACGCAGTAGGGCGGCAAAGTCCCGACGTCGAATGGCTGCTTAACCTGTCCCCTTACCACTGGGCGTACGGCAACTCGCCCGTGGCAAACGGTGCTGACTGGGGAGCCGGCGCCGGACTGTACGGTATCTCGCTAGCCTTGATCATTCTCGGAGCAGTGGCGCTGCAACGACGCGACGTAGGGGTTTAGCTCCAGACGTGTGGGGCGGGACGACGCGCTCCGGGAAGGGCATTGTTTTCGCGCCACTCGTGGATCCACTCGGGCAGTTCCAGGTCAGCCGGCGGCGTCCCGAACTCGGCGATGATTTCTTCCTGAGTGACAGGCTTGCCCTTGTGGACCAGTCGAGTGGCAATGTGTGCCCGTGCATAGATTTCACCGTCCACCACCATGCGTTGTTCGAAGTAGATGGCCTTGGTGTCCAGCCCGATGATGCGGGTTTCGATGGTGTATTGCTGCCAAAGTTGCAACGACTTGCGGAAAGCGATGGTCTCGCCGGCTGCCACCGGGCTCCACCCCCGTTTGCGCATCCTTGTCCAGATGCCGCTGCGGACCATGAGGTCAAAACGGCCGAGGTCCATCAGCGAGAAGTACATGCCGTTATTGACGTGCATCGCGATGTCGATGTCAGTGGGCAGAACCCGCAACGGCAGCGATGACTCTTCCCAAACACCAAGGGGCGAACGCTTGGACGACGTGAACAGCAGCATGAGGGTACGAAGTAGCAAGTGCATGGCTCAATGTTACCCGTCGGTAACTTCTGGGGGAATATGCGGATCGCATGATGGACATGGCTCCTAGCCGAAAGCCCGTTTATGTACAACGATTGCACTAACGTTTACCGCCGGTTCATGAAAGACGTGCACAATATCTGAAACTCATATTGATCGAACACCTAAGGGGGACCCTTTGAGCACGCTGCAAACCGCCAGGCCGCAAGGCGACGTTTGGCCGGAACTCTCCCGCCACCAGGACGTGGTCCTCCAGGATGCCCGCGGCAACCGGATCGAGGGAACCATCGATGGCATGACCAACGATCGCAGCACGCTGTGGATCCAACTCAAGGGCGGCTTGGGCCGTCAACTGATTCACCACTTGGACGGCTACTGGCTGGAGACACCGGCTGCCTGAAGCTGGTGAGTGCCTCCGCGGTGGCTAGTATTCCCGTATGACTCAAGCGCGATACAGGGACCTCGTTGAATGGCCCCTCATGGCCACGGCACTGATTTTCCTCACGGCTTACGCGTGGCAGGTCATCGGCCGCATCAGCGGTGCCGAGGCAATACCTTTCGAAGTTGTTCTCTGGATCACGTGGGGAATCTTCGCCTTGGACTACTTCGTCAACCTTTGGCTTGCCGAAGACCGGATGCGCTGGTTCCTGTGGAACCTGCACGAACTCCTCATCGTCGTGCTCCCCTTCTTCCGGCCACTCCGGTTGCTGCGGCTGGTCACGTTGCTCTCCGTGCTGCAACGCACTGTCGGTGAAACCCTGCGCGGACGCGTCGCCACATATGTAGCAGGAGCAGCCGCGATGCTTATCCTCATCGGAGCACTGGCCGTGCTGGATGTCGAACAGAACGCCCCGGATGCCAAGATCGTCACCTTCGGGGATGCCGCGTGGTGGGCCATCACCACCATCACCACCGTGGGCTACGGCGACCTCTACCCGGTAACCCCCATCGGCAGGATCGTCGCCGCAGCCCTCATGATGAGCGGAATCGCGGTCCTGGGTATCGTGACAGCCTCCATCGCTTCCTGGCTGCTCCAACGGATCGATGAGAACGCCGAAGGCGTTGCAGCGGCAGCGGAAGTCAAGGCTGCGGCGGCCGAGGAACCCGTCCGCGCCGAGATGGCCGATCTGGTCACGGAGATCGCGGCCCTGCGGATGGAGATCGCGGAACTCCGGCAAGCGACCGCGCCCAGGCAGGGGCACGAGGCTTAGTCCAGCGTCCCGCAACGGGTTGCCAGGCGACCTCTGGTTTGGCCGTACGCTCACCACCAACTTCGAGGCCTCACGTGGCGTGACACGCCGTGGCTTCCGGCGTGTCACCCGGCTTTCCGGTTCAAAGTGGGTGACAGCCGCACACCCCCGCGGACATGAAGCTCCCGTCGCCGCCACGCGCGTCCCTAGGGACACAAAAAATCCCCGGAACCAGTGGTTCCGGGGATTTTCCTTGGGTGGCAGATGAGGGATTCGAACCCCCGTAGGCGTTGCCAGCTGATTTACAGTCAGCCCCCTTTGGCCGCTCGGGTAATCTGCCGAACTTCAAAAGAAGATCACTTCCGGAGACCGTTTCTTTTGGATCCGGTAACCGAAGGCAGAGATAACCTTACAGAAGTTTCTGCGAAGAATCTAATCGAGGCCGGACGCCCGGGATTTCGCGGTATTTCAGGCTTCCCCGAGGATCCTGCCGGCCAGTTTGGCTTCGAACTTCTCGGCCTGCTCGGCGGTGATCTGGTTGAGCTGCACGGCCCGCAGCAAATCAGCATGGACTCCGTCCATCCGGGAAGCCGCGTCGGGAACGGGGCTCAGGACGATCGACGCTGCCACGGCCGCGGCAGCTACGGCACTGGCTGCGGCAACTGCAGCCGTGCCGATGGAGCCTGCTGCCGCAGATGCGGATTTGCTGATGGACTGGACGGCCTTGCTGCTCATGCTGATCCTCCGTGGATGCGTTCTTCCAACTGGTACAACTCTCAACCAGCACCCTCAGTTCCAACCCTGCATGTGCTGTGAGCGAACTGTGAAAGAAGTCCACGGCCCCAACCCATGCCTTCCGTACTAGGCTGGATGCCAGACCAACCCGCCCTCACAGGGCCCCCAACCTAAGGAGAGTCATGGCAGGCGAATCCACATTCGACGTCGTAAGCAAGGTAGACAAGCAAGAGGTCGCCAACGCGCTCAACCAGTCCCAGAAGGAAATCGCACAGCGATACGACTTCAAGGGCGTCGGCGCTGAGATTGATTTCAGTGGCGAAAAGATCCTCATGAAGGCCAATTCCGAGGACCGCGTCCTGGCTGTCCTGGACGTCTTCCAGTCCAAGCTCATCAAGCGCGGCATTTCCCTGAAGTCCCTGGATCAGGGTGAGCCTTTCCCCTCCGGTAAGGAATTTCGCCTGGAGTGCACCATCAAGGAGGGCATCGCCCAGGACATCGCCAAGAAGATCAACAAAATCATCCGCGATGAAGCCCCCAAGTCCGTCAAGTCCCAGATCCAGGGCGACGAACTCCGTGTCACGTCCAAGTCCCGTGATGACCTGCAGGAGACCATGAACATCCTCAAGAAGTTCGAAGAGGCCGACCTGCAGTTCGTGAACTTCCGCAGCTAGCGCCCGCGGACACGTCACTGGCCCGCCGGTCCGC
>NZ_AKKK01000046.1 GCF_000281065.1 Arthrobacter sp. M2012083 | reverse complement strand
GTGTCCTCCAACGATGGTTGAGGCGCGAGCCCCATCACCGGAATGGGCATCAGCTTCAGGCGCTCGGCCCATCCGGCCCGCGGGTCGGGGGCGTCCTCGGGAAGAATGCTAGCCGGTCTCATGCCTCGACTATGAACCAAACGACGGCACCCTGTAAACGGGAACGAGTTTCGGCTCTCATGTCCGGAAAAGGATCGTCTAACGGGCACTTACACGGACGGGCTCGGCGGCATCATCAAGGCTCTCACGTAGATAATCTTTGGCGGTGATTGAATGCTCACTGCTCAGATCGCTTCCTATCTTGCGACCCGAGATAGTGCTGGTGCCGCTTATCCAGCAACAGTGGGGCCAGGCGTCACCGCAAGTTTCCTCAATTCTCTAAGTGCCAGGGCGGCCCTGTTTCTTAGTTCGTTCTCATTGACATCGTTGTCCCGAAGGTCCGGATCGTGGTTGTAGTCGTCAACCGCGTAGAACAACTGATCGAGAATCTTATAGATTTCCTCCGACCACTTGGTGAGATCGCCCTTATATAGAGGAAGGAATAAAGCTTCGAACTCGTCTGCACTAACGCGGTTATTGACCAGCAACCCCAGCAGCACCCCATATGGGGCCACGCTGGCATTCCATGCCCACCACCAAGGTGAATCTGATTCAGAGGCTGGCACGAGTAATCACATTCTCCAGTTGTCCTAGCGTCATCTTCTATCTCCTGATGAAGGCATCCGCCTGAGAGCTATGCGAGTGATTCTAATGTGCCCGGCCGGCTTCGGCTGACAGATCGTCCATCCGTGGGTACGAGCTCGCCTTGTCTGCCCCCCGTTTTTGCCTGCTTCTATGGGGAGATGAAAGGGAATTTGGTCTAGGCTCCGTATCTCATTGATCCGCCCGCAAGCCGGTGGTCTTTCGGACGCCCGACGTCCCTTAAAGGATCGTTGATCGGACGCCCTTCGAGGAGCGTCCTGCGGCTGTGACTTGCAGTAGATGCCCGAGTGGGTAGGCTCGCGGCATGGCATGCTCTCATGTACCGCTGGCTTGGTTCGACAATGGCATGATCCAAAAGCCCACAGAACTGGGGAAAAGATGACCGCCGGACGATGGGGACTGCTCGTCGTTGCAGTAGCGGTCCTGATCGTCTCCGTAGTTCTCGCTGTTCAGGGTTCAACGGGCCTATGGTTCACCGCAACGGCAATGGGCATCCTGATCGTCGCTACCCTGCGTGCAGCACTCAAAGAAAAGCGGCGGTCCCCGGACAGCAATAGGTAGAACCGTTCCAGAGGCCTTCTTACGTCCGGTGAAGGATCCACAACCGGACGCTTGTCACGAAATCTGCCATGGCTCCGGGGTTTGCCATCGAGCGAAGAACTTGTCGATCTCGTTAGGAGATGATTTGTCGACGGACAACCATTCTGCGGCTGCCTTGCGTCCGATCTTCTCGCATGCTTCCTCGGACGCCGGACCAGCTGGACTGTCGTAGAGGTCGCTGATTTCCATCCAGAGGGCATATGCGCCGCCATCGTGGGAGGATCCAAGGAACTCGCGAATGAACTGCTCGGCCTCCTCCATGACCAGGTCGTAGATGTGCTCACGTTCGGCCTCTAGCACCTTGTTGGCGACCTCGGTCATTGCTTGTAAAAAGCGAGACTCACGGATGGCATCTTCCATGTAAGTTCCTGTCATTCGGTGGACCAGTTATCAGTCATCCGCCTAATTGGACCAGGTGCCCCGTTACCTAGCAGGACAGGCCACTTACGCATTGGGCCCTTACAGCCACGGCTGCGCCCGTCAACCGGTCGTCCATGCACGCATCTTCTGGCACATTACTTCATGGACGAACCATTCCTCAGATAGGCCGCCAAGAGCGATCCATGACACCGATTTGCACAGCGCCCGGTCAAGGATCGGCGGATTCAGGCGGTTATTGCAACAGGAGTCCTTCGATCAATTCGATCGGTTTTCTGAACTCTAGCCTTTTGCGTGGCCGGTCGTTGAGTTCCTGTGCGACCCAGTCGAGGTCTTCGGCGCTGCGGATGCTCAGGTCCGTGCCTTTGGGGAAGTACCGGCGCAGCAGGCCATTGGTGTTTTCGTTGATGCCCCGCTGCCAGGGCGAGTGCGGATCGCAGAAGTAGATGTCGATGCCGGCGTCTATTTTCACGTTTTTCCAGTCCTGGATTTCGATGCCCTGGTCCCAGGTGAGGGAATGCCTCAGCGCCTCGGGGAGCGTCTTGATCTTGGCTGCTAGGGCGTCTCGCATCTGCTCGGCCTTGTATCCGTCCGGCAGGTACACAAGCATCGTGTAATTAGTGCTCCGCTCGACCAGCGTCCCAATCGCGGACTGATTCCCTTTCCCGATGATTAGATCACCTTCCCAATGCCCCGGCACGGCCCGGTCCTGAACCTCGGGAGGACGCTCGGAGATGTTGATCATTCCCGGGATCCGGTTCTTGCGCTGGCCGGCCTTGCGGCAGGGCTGCCTCATAGCCCGCCCGGTGCGCAAACACACGGCCAGATCACGGTTCAGCGCCCCGCGGGACTGCACGTAAAGGGACTGGTAGATCGTCTCGGGTGACACCCTCATCTCCGGCTCATCAGGGAACTCAACCCGAAGTCTTCCTGAGATCTGCTCGGGTGAGTACTTCTTTGTCAGGTCCTCTTCCGCCTTCGCACGCAGCGCGGTGTTCGTGTGGAGTTTGGCTGGTTTCGGGCGCGAGGCCCGCACATAGGCCAGTGCGTGCGCTGAGGTTGCCCGGTAGGGCAATCCTGCCACCGAGTTGCGCCGCAACTCCCTCGAAATCGTGGAAGCCGCTCTGCCGATCACGGCGCCGATGTGCCGTAGAGATTGTCCCTGGGCGCGCTATACCGCGATCTCTTCACGCTGGGCGAAGGTCAGGCACCGACCCTTCAGATCACGGCCCCGCCGAGGCCTGACACCACCGGCTTCAAGTAAGACCCTGCGCCCGGTACGCCGGCTCGTATCGATCGGAACAACGGCATCAGTAATGAAATCACCAGCCTGCATCCCGGCCCAAAAAACCTGCAAAAGATCAGGCCTCACATGAATTGAATACCCTGCCATGACAACACCCATCCGCTAAGTGTTGCAATCACCGCAAGAACCCAAGGATCCCTTTTCGACACACTTAACTTGAGGGGTCAGCTAGCAGACGATGGGGCTATTCGAAAAACGACCTCACTCGTTCGACGTAGTGTTGGCACAAAAGTTCGTAGTTCCTCTCATACCTGGCTAGATTTTCGGATTCTTCGGGTGGCAGTGTGAAGTATTTCCCAACTTCGAAAACTGACGTGCCATCGTCCGCAGTGTGCAGGGCGTACCGCAGTCGTGCTGCTGGGTCTTCGTCCCCCATGGTGCGGGTGATTGCCAGTTCCCGAGGGATCTCCTCCATCACCTCCACTGCAGACACGTGCTCGACGCCGGCCCGTACCGAGATAAATACCTGGATCTCACCGAGGCCTTCCACGTCAGGAGCACGAAAACCACACACAGTTTCCGGTGAAAGGAGCGGACCTTTCTCCGCAGGTTTGATGAGGTCCCAGATCAACTCGCGTGAGGCCTTTATGGGGGTGGACGCCGACACGAAATACACGGGCGCTTCGGCTAAGGGCGACGTTGCTGTTGATTTTTTGAACCAAGGACTCATGGCGTGAGTGTATATCGTCACAGCGGACCGGTGAGTGGCCATCTCAGGTTCTTCCAGAGCCAATGTTCTGGTCCCGTCCGCGTCCGGTCAAGGATCCTTTACCGGGCGCTTGATGACATCAGGATTCCGGCGGGTTCCAGAGCCGGTGTCGCTGGAACCCTGCTCCCGGCTTCGTCATGAGATTGGTTCTTTAAGGCTTAGTACGTAGCGGATAAAGGGCCGCCCGGAATCATCAAATATTCCGTACTCTGTGGGCTGCCAACCCGTGCTCTCGTAAATCCTGCGGGCAGTAGGATTTTCTGCCAGAACCCTGAGAGTGGCTTCTGCGAACTGCCCAATCGCAAGCGAGTTAGTGATTCTCGTCAGTAACGATTTTCCTAAGCCTTGAGACTGGCTTTCTGGGTCCACTGCCAGGAGGGTGAGGTGCGCCGTTCGAGCCGCACCTGGTTGAGTGCAGTCCGTTGCCATCGCAAACCCAAGGATCCTCGAAGCGCTTTCTGCAATGAAGAGGATGTTTCTTCCGCCTGTGAGTTTCTCTAGCGCTCTGCGCTTCACTTGTGGATCCCGGGGTGTGCTGTCGCGCGCGGCCAGGGCGTGCATCCAGAGTTCTGCACACGGGGAGAAGTCTGACTCGACTCCCTGACGAAAGGTGATCGGCGGCGGAGTCCGACTATTTGAACTTTGCATCGAGTCATTTGTAGCAGGAAACCGAAGCTGACGAATGGCAGTTCCTAGAAGGCTGCGGGCGATGGCGGACCCCACGCCAATCGCAGCTCGTAAGTCGGTGGACGGCCGGCCGTCGCTGCCCGTTCAAGGATCCTCAAGCGGACGCCTCCGCGTTAGCTCACCAACTTGTGACCGGTCGCCCGCAGAATGTCCCCTAACCACACGAGAGCGTAAGAAACGGCGTGTTCGGGATCTGCAGCGACGCTTCTGATGTTGTCCAGGGATTCAGTGAGCTGGCCGATGGTGAGTTCGGTCGGCTGGTCATAGACGTTGTAGATCTCATCAGGTTGGATGGACCAGAAATAGTCCGCATCCACCTCTATGGTCGAGCCATGGCGTTTCTCGATGTGCCGTATCAGCAGATCGAACACCTCGCGCAATTCCTGAGTTGTGAATCTCGTTGGATGGTCGGTCATTGAGGTCCTTCGTTCATCAACAAATCTTCTGCGAGCTGCAGCACCTTAGGCCCGATAATCATGACACCAGTCGTCTCTAACCATGATTTTGGCTCACACTGCCCGGAGAGGATCCCCTACCGGACGCGTAAAGCGTCCGTTGAGCCACCGGCTTTCGGGCATGCGTGCACAGGATCTAAGGCGATTCCAGCGACCCGAACATAGGCCATACCTGAAACGGAATCAGAGCCCTCTCTGTGTAACCTCATTTCATGCTTGTACAGGTCTAGGAGGCATGCGTGGTTCGAGCGGAAAACGGGACTCTCTCGGGGGTTTTGGAAGGAAAGAAGCAGTACCAGGTTCCGCTCTACCAGCGCGTGTACTCGTGGGGGAAGAGGCAACTCGACCAGCTATGGTCAGACGTCGTCGAATTGGGACGAGTTCTTGGCGAGGACCCGAAGGCTTCGCACTTCATAGGTTCCCTGGTGCTGGCAAGCAGTCCTGATTTCGGCGCTATCGGGGTCAACAAATTCCTTGTCGTGGATGGCCAACAGAGATTAACCACGCTGACTCTTCTCTTGGCGGCGCTCCGCGACCATTTGATTGAGACCGGAGATACCGATCGGGCGAACGGTATAGACGCGCAGTACCTAATCAACGTCTTCGACAGCGGCAAGCCGCTCAAGGTGCTTCCAACCCAAGCGGATCGGTCCGCATATGCTGCGGTGCTGCATCGATCGCCTCAGGCTGGCGGGGAGGACGCAGTGGGAGAGGCTTATCGGTTTTTCCGGTCCAAGATCGCCGCAGCTGACGATCCGGACGATCCACATGACCTAGAGATGCTCGAAGCCGCCGTGGTGCGCGGTCTCGCACTCGTGGTTGTTACGGCTGAGCCGTCCGACAATGCGCATCGCATTTTTGAGTCGCTGAACAACACTGGGCTCCGGCTTACCCAAAGTGACCTACTGAAGAACTACCTGTTCATGCGGCTCAGTGACCGTGCGGAGAGGGTTTATGAGAACATTTGGCTTCCGTTGGAGAAGAGGCTCGGCTCCGAAAATCTTGAGCTTTTGTTCTGGTTGGACCTCGTTCAACGAGACGAACGTGCGAAACAAGCAGACACATACGTCGGACAACAAAAACGTTTTGAGACTCTCAGAGGCATCGACGAGGTCGAAGCTGAAGTGGTCCGGATCGCCAAGCTCGGTGATGTGCTGGCAACGATTCTCGCCCCTGAAGGAGAGAAACACCCAGAGATACGTCGCCGCTTGACCAGGATCCGGGCGTGGGGGTCCACGACCGCGTATCCGGTGGTGATGCAGATCCTTACTCGGCGTGCCGCCGGTAGGGCTGGTGAAGACGAAGTCGTTCGCGCTCTGATGTATCTAGAGTCATACTTCGTGCGGCGCGTCGTTATTGGGCGTGCCACAGCCAACCTTAACCGCACTTTGCTCCAGGCCGTGGGTGCGATTAGCGACTCAGACGCAATCGACAGTGCACTGCGCGATTACCTGTCCCGGGGCCGCAAGTACTTCGCAACCGACCTCCAAGTGCGAGAAGCCGTCACGACCATTGCGTTCTATTGGCAAGGCCGCGGCCCGCAGAAAAAGCTCATTCTTCAGTGGCTGGAAGAGGCTTACCGGCCGAAAGAAATCGTGGAAATCGACCCTAAGCGGCTGACCATCGAGCACGTTTTGCCGCAGACGCTCTCGGCGTCGGTAAGGGAGACATTTGCTGAGGGTTTCGGTGCCGACGCTGACATCGACTACGAACATGAACGGCTCGTTCACACGCTCGGCAACCTCACTCTGAGTGGTTACAACAGCGAACTAAGCAACAGGCCATTCCACGAGAAGCGTGAGATGCTTGCCCAGAGCGGCTTGTTCATGAACCACGAAATCGCTGAACACGCTTCCTGGGGTGCTGAGGAAATCAACGCCAGGAGCTGCGCTCTTGCCGAAAAAATCATTGAACTGTGGCCGGGCCCCGATGAAAACATTGCGACTGGTGATGATGAGCCGTCGGCGCTGCGAAGCCAGATCGCCGGGATACTCGCTGAGATACCAGCGGGACGCTGGACTTCTTACGGTGACGCGGCCATCGTGGCCGGCACCTGGGCCCAGCCCCTGGCTGCGATTGTCGCGAACTACCCGATGCCCAACGCTTGGCGAGTCCTGCAGAACGGCGGGACTATATCTCCCGGGTTCCGGTGGACGGAACCTGGCCGCAGTGATGACCCGCGCGTGTTACTTGCGAAGGAGGGGCTCCGGTTCGACGCACGAGGACACGCCGACCCAGCGCAGTTCATGGGTGCTGAAGAGCTCGCGGATGCGGCAGGTCTCGACGTCGACGAGGATGCGATCACCTCACGACGCACGAAAACCCTGCTTCAGCCCAAAGCAGGGAGACGCATATCCGTAAGTGACGCCCAACTAGAGTTCTTCGAGCGAGTGCGCGAATACGGGCGCTCGAATGCACCGACCATCAGATCTTGGGGGAAGGCCGGTGCTCGGAACTGGTACGACGTCAGAATCGGCGATCCACGCGGCCTAATATCACTTGCCGTTAACTCTCAGAAGAAACTGGCCCACGCATCGTTTTGGATCCACGATGACAAGGACCTCTTCAACGAGTTACTAGCCCGCCGCGAGGCGCTCGAAGCCGAGCTAGGCTTCGACTTGGAGTGGGACGATAAACCTGGTCGCAAAGCATCCTCGCTGGGAATCACACGTCCCGGAAACTTCTTAGCTGCGGACCAATCGCAAGAACTCGTCGAGTGGCTAGTAACCAAGGCAGAAACGTTTGCGCAGGTATTACCGAAGTTCCTATGAAGCGTGGTGCTCACCACCACGCGATTGAGAGCAAACACTCGAAAAAGGTGACCGGATGTTTGGCCCGTCCTGCACTTGATGCCAGGGCCCAAGTAATCCACAAACCCATCAACCCTGACGGTGGAGACGCACGCTGGAGGACCCTCTACCGGGGCAGACGCCGGTCAACTCGGTAAAGGATTGCTAGGCGGCTTATGCCTTTTCTTGGTTTATTGCTTCATCCGCACGTTGTAACAGCGTCTGCCGGTCGTCCCAGAATCGGGCAGCCACGAGGGCACCTGCGCCAGCCCCTATAAGGGCCGTAACGGCCGGTACCACCAGACTGGGACCCTCCTTCCCAATGGCCAGCAAGGTTACCCACGCTGCGGGCACTGCGATAACGGCAGATCCAGCCGCGAAAAGGAATATTCACACAAGATCAGACATGCCCGTAAGCCGGTCCTCCATCGGCCGCCGTTCAGTCCGATCTTGCGGGCGTGAAATTCCGGCCGTTCAGGGTCCTCGGATTCCCGTAAGACCCGCCCGCGAAACTGCCCGGTCCAGGGGCGCCCTAAACGCTACACTCGGCGTCATGCTTTTCAGCCACGCCCGTGTCTGCACAAACACTCAAGATTTGACCGCCCATCGCGATGCCCTCGCGCCGGCCGCCGTGGATCCCAACGCTACCCACGTGGATCACAGATTCACAGGCACCCAGCGGGAACGGCCCGGCCTTGGCAAAGCTCAGGCCGCATGCCGAAACAGAGACACCGTCGTGGTGACCAAGCTTGATCGCCTCGCACGGTCGCTGCCCGACTCAAGGAATATCGCGGCCATCGATAGGCCCAAGCCATGACGACAAGGAAGCAGCAGCCCACGAAGGTGCAAGCGGTCTTTTTTGGTGTCCTAGCTCTGATGCTGCTTGCGAGCAGGGTCCTTTCGTTGTTTGAGGGTCATTCTCCAACAGTCCCTTTTTGGATCATTGTGGGGCTGAATCTCGTCCTCTTAGGCTTGTGCATTTGGTGGTAAGTCCGCGCTGCGAAGGCCCCAAGCCCTGAACCGCAGACAACTTGGAGGAGCCTTATATGGACCATGTCGTTCTTCCCGTCCCCATTGAAGTCGCCTGGTCCAACAAGGGAGTTCATGGCATTCCAACCGGCGCCTGTCACCCTCTGTGGCAACCAGCCGCCGGTTCCGTCGCCAGGGTAGAGCCACAGGACACCCGAATTGTCGCGACCCACGACATCAGACGTGCCATCACTGTTGAAATCGCCGACACCGATTGCCTCTGAACCGAAGAACCAGCCGTAGCCCGCCCACGTTAGGGCCAGCCAACCGCCCTGTCCATTTCCGCGCTCTATCCACATCCCGCCACGGTTTGAGACGGCTACGTCAACGAATCCGTCACCTTGGAAGTCGCCGATCCCTAAGCTATTAGTCTGGTTATTCCAGCCGCCGGCTGCCAACACACGTGGCATCCATCCCGCCGAGCCGTTTCCGGGGTAGAGCCATAGGTCGCTGGTCGCCGTCACGGGCCAGAATGTCAGGTTTGTGGTGCCCATTAAAGTCGTTCTCGACGGCGCTCGATGCTGTTCCGAGATTTGAGTGTGCCGCATCCTTGATTCCGCTGGCCTCGGCGGGTGGACCCGAAGTTCCCAGCAACGGTGCCAGCACGATTGCGACGGCGACCGTCCCCGCCGCACCGCGCCGTCGTCGTTCATTGAAGGCCTGAAACCCACGCAAAGCACCCACTACAACCTCCCCCAAAAAAAGTGTGTGACGCGATAGTGGCACCGGCTGGTCATTTGGCGGACTTGAAGACGATCGAGTCGAAGACGGCCCGTGCCTCTCTCGTCAGTTCCGGGTTGATCGATTCGTGGAACGTGGTCAACCCGATAACAGCGCGTTCGCCGTTCAGGTTGACCACCCAACGGAGATCGGACTCATGTCCGCGTTAAGGCAGGTGACCGATGCTCCGCGGTCGGCGCAATGGGCACAACTGCCCCCGTAGGAAGTTCACTGGTCACGCCCGCGGGTGATTTACTGACCTGACCGTCACATACTTCAGGGGGACAGGTATGAAGGGCTTGGTTGCCACTTTCTTGCTCGCATCGTTGGTGCTCACAGGCTGCGCTGCTGCTGTTCCAAACGGCCCGGCGACGGCGTCAACGGCGCCTTCCGCACTAACTGGCGCGAAGACCTACGCAAGGTTGAACCCCGCGGGCATCGAGCAGATCAAGAAGTCGAGGATGGCTGTTTTCGACATGACGTCCGGGGAGCTCACAAAAGAGAGTGTCGGCCTCGAAAACGGCACCAGCCAAGCTCCGGATGTACTCATATCTGATGGCCTGATGGAACTGAAAATCGAAGCGCCGACGGGACTGATCAGCGCTAAGACGGATCGGCTCCGGCTTAACGGCATGAATGACAGGTCCGACTTCGGCGAAATCACGTACTTCCTCAAGGCCGATTCGTTCGAGGACTTCACCGCCCTGATCCGCGACGGCGTGGAACGCTACGGAATTCCCGGCGAGTCAGCAGAGGGCTGGATCGAATCGATGTCCAGTCGGCCTGAAGATGAGGGCGATTTCTCCTTGGCCCCGGGCACCTCAACAGGCCTCCGGGTCTCGTACGACCTCCGCTATGACGGCTCAAAGGACGTGCAGGTCATTATTGTGCACGTTCACCCCGCCTAATCCCTGCACCAGCCCTCCGTAGGAAGAGCACCGTGGAACCTCACAACCCGTACTCCCCGCATTATTTCCCGAGTCACCCCGGACAGGTCCAACCTCCGCCGCTGCCGGCGTGGGCCAGGACATTTCGGACGATCCTGCTGATCCTTGCAGGTCTTCTGGTGCTCCTGCTGCTGCTTCTTTTCGGGGCAGCTATGTCCGGATCGGCTGACATGTACAGCGAAGGCGGGCGCAGCGTTCTACAGGCCACCATTTGGCTAGGTTTGGGGACAGTTTTGCTGACGATCCCGTACGTGATCGCCAGCATCATCTACGCTGCTCTATGGGCCGGCAAGCTGCGCGGGAGAGGTTATCGTAGGCACCCAGGGACGACCTGGATCCTGATTGCCGGCCCGATTGTTTCTGCGTTACCTATATTGGGCCTAATAGGGCTGATCACTGCCGACCCCAGCACGTTGTGAACCTCTGACCAGCTGACCTGAAAGAAAGACCGGACCATGAATTCCGACCGCCATCGGCGCAATGATGACGTGTACGCAGAGCACAAGGCTGCAGTGGCCGCCGGGGAAAAGCGCGTACTCCGCAACACCAGTACCGGTGACCTGCACAGCTACCCTGCAGACGAAATTGGCTTTACGCCCGGTGGTGGGCAGGCCCAGGTCAGCACATGGTGGGGGATGGGAATTCTCGCGGTCGTTGCCGCGGTACTCACTGTCTTTTCTGTGGTGCTGTTCCTGGCTCCGCTGGGGCAGGGGCAAAGCCCAATGTGGGGAGCGCTGTTTCTGACCGCCGGAGGCGGAGCATTCACCTTCTATGCAGTCACGCTGTCCCGCCAGGAATACCGGGCGACGCAGCTCCGTAAGTTGCGGGGTTCACCGAAACCAAGCTCTACCGGCCGGGCGGACTATTGGGAGCCAGTTGTACCGCCAGTTGAGCCGCCAACTGACGGTAAAAACAAGGTGAAATCACTGGACGACTACCTCTACGACATCCACAATCGACCATCCAACGGGACACTTCGTTTCTGGATCGGGTTTCAACTGGTCATCCTGGGCGCCCTTGGCTATGTGATCCCGCTTTTCAGCCTTCACTGGATGGGCGTGCGGCAATGGGCGCTCGTTTTTATCCCATTGATATGCGCGGCGGCGTTGGTTTGGTGGTTCGTGCGTTTCATGAGCCGGCGAGGCGGACGGACCAAAGCCCAGTACCGGGCTTACGGCGGCGACCCCGCCGGCACAAGTGACCTTCTGTTCGGCCAAGTGACATACGAGATCACTCCGGATGGCCGTTGGAAGTGGCCGACGCCAAGCTCGGGGGACTAGCGCTGGAGAGCAGCGTAGGCGGCCTGAGTCGCCCTATCTACTCCACAAGCTTTCCTGCGACAGAGTCCTCGGCGTGAGCCTCAGCCAGGGCTCGGAAGGAGTCTGGGGCCGGGGCCAACGTTTCGAAGCTGACACCTTCACCTGGTGACCAGACAAAATTTCCCTGCAGCGCTGGATCCAGCGTTGGGAAGTCGGCCCGGTTGTGTGCTCCGCGGGTCTCGCGGCGTTCACGTGCACACTCCAAGGTGGCTCGTGCGGCGAGGAGGGAACCCAGAAGGTCGTAGGCGTGGGCCAGATCGTCGAACCCCGCAATGTCCGGGTGCGCTGTAACGAACTGCGCACGTCCCTCCAGATCATCCAGCTTCCCGAGTCCCGCCAGCAGCCCCTGCTCGGTGCGCACTACGCCGGCATGTTCGGTCATCAGATTCCGCAGTTCACGCTGCAGCCGACGCGCCGACTCCGTACCCTTCCCGTTAAGCAGGCTCTGCATTTCGTTGCGGGCAAGCCCGACTGCCGAAGGATCCCGATGCACATCGGTGAGCGAACGTACGTACTCGGCCACATGCTCTCCGGTGATACGCCCGTAGACCAGCAGCTCAATCAGGGAGTTGCCCCCGAGGCGATTGGCTCCGTGCAGCCCCGAGGATGCCTCTCCGATGGCATACAGTCCGTTCACTCCCGTTCCGTGGTCCTCCGGTGCAACCCAGACTCCGCCCATCGAGTAGTGAGCGGTAGGTGCGATCTCCATCTTGGTAGTGGTGATGTCCAGCATCTGAAGGTCAATCAAGGTGCGATAAACCCTGGGCAGCTTTTCTATGATGGTCTCTCGAGGCAGGTGGGAGACGTCCAGGTAAACTCCGCCCTTCGCAGTCCCACGGCCCTCCGCAACCTCGGTGAATCCGGCCAGGGCCACGCGGTCCCGGGTGGAGAGCTCCATGCGCTCGGGATCGTAACGTTCCATGAAGCGCTCGCCGAGTGCGTTGGTGAGGATGCCGCCTTCTCCGCGTGCCGCTTCGGACACCAAGGTTCCTGCGGCGTCGTCGGGCTCCAGCAGGCCGGAGGGGTGGAACTGGACCAACTCGGCGTCGCGGATCCGGGCACCGGCCAGGGCAGCCAGGCGGAAAGAGTCGCCGGTGTTTTCATCGCGTCGTGAGGACGTGTGGCGCCAGATGCGCGTATGGCCACCGGCGGCGAGGATGACCGCATCGGCGTGGATTTGGACGGGGGTGCCATCCACTATGTCGAAACCATAGGCCCCGAAAATGGTGCCGTCGGACACTAGTAGCCGGGTGATGTACACGGTGTCGATGATGGGTACGTTCAACTCTGCCGCGCGGCGCATGAGCGTGCGCTGGATCTCCAGCCCGGTGTAGTCCCCGGCGTAGGCGGTGCGGCGATACTTGTGAGCGCCGAAGAAGCGCTGGGAGATGCGCCCGTCCTCCTCGCGCGCGAACGGCATGCCCCACTGTTCAAGGTCCTCGATACCGCGGGCCGCGTTCCGGGCTACGGTTTCCACGATGGTCGGGTCGGCCAGGAAGTACGACTCCCGCAAGGTGTCTGCGGCGTGCTGTTCCCAGCTGTCTTCCGGGTCCATGGTGCCCAAGGCAGCGTTGATGCCACCAGCGGCCAGGCTTGTGTGAGCATCATGCTTTCTGCGCTTACCCACTGCGAGAACTTGGACGCCTCTTTGGGCTAGTTCAATGGAGGCGCGCAACCCGGCGCCCCCGGTGCCGATGACCAGCACCGAAGTGGACAAGAGACGTTCTGGAGCTGAAGAGAGGTTCATATCAGCAACGGTAGGAGGAATGCCGCAATGTCTCCAATGAATTATTTGCCTCATCCCGATGCGTTTATGCTATGACCATGAAGCTAGACCAGTTGCGTTCCTTTGAGATGGTGGCTCGAGTAGGCCATTTCACACGCGCGGCCGAGGAACTGTATCTTGCCCAACCGTCACTGAGCCGGCAGATCGCAGCACTTGAGGCTGATCTCGGCACAGAGCTCTTTCACCGTCGGCCTTCAGGGGTGACACTGACAAACGCGGGGGAGTTGCTCCTGCCCATCGCGCGGCGCATGCTCGGCGATGCCCAGGCCGCCCAGGATCAGATCCAGGAACTCGCAGGATTGCGCCGCGGCCGCGTCCGCCTCGGCGCCCCACCTACCTTGTGCGTCTCGCTGGTTGCCGATGTGCTGGCCGCTTTCCGCAACGCGTATCCCGGCGTGGAGTTGCACATCACTGAAGGCGGTTCGCGTTTTCTGGTTGAGGCCCTCAATGAAAGCACGCTGGATCTGGCCTTGGTGGTCACGCGTGGAACCGACCCGTCCGTGCCGGGCACTGAGCTGGTCCCGCTGCTTTCCGAGGAGCTGGTGGTCATATCCGCTGCGAAATCAGGGTCACCGGAAGAATTCACACTTGAGGAACTTGCGCATGTGCCGCAGGTGGCGTTCAACCGCAGTTATGAGCTGCGCGTGGCCACAGATGCTGCGTTCTCCGCCGCCGGTCTCGAACCTGTGATCGCCGTCGAAGGAGGGGAGATGGACGCCGTGCTTCGGTTCGTGGAACGCGGGCTGGGTGTAGCGGTGGTGCCGGCCATGGTGGTCATTGATCGACCCGGGCTGCGGAGTGCCCGTTTAGTGCGTCCCTCCCTGACGCGAACCGTCAACCTGGCGCGCCGCAACGACGTCGGACCTTCAGCGGCCGCCGCCGCCATGCAGCAGTTCATCTTCGACACCGTGGACCGGCTCGCGGCACCGGGCACCGAGCTGTCGCGCCTGGTCACGGCGGCGCCACGTGAATAGCTGAAGGATGTTTCACCAATCCCTGCTCCCCGTCGCTCCGAACCATTTACATGACAAACCTCGGAACCCGGGCTAAAGGCCCCACCATGATGGCCGCACTGGCAGGCGTGGTGTCGGCCGCCGTCGTTCTCGCCGTTGCAGAGCTGATCGGCGCATTCTTCACTGCCAGGGCGACCCCGGTATTTGCGCTGGGATCCACGTTCATCGACTTCACGCCGTCGTGGATGAAGGACTTTGCGATTGCCACGTTCGGTACCAACGACAAGGTTGCGCTGTTCGTGGGCATGGGTGTGACCATCGCAGTGCTCGCTTGTGTGCTGGGCGTGGTGGCTTACCGGAAGTGGGCCCTGGGTGTCCTGGGCGTGCTGTTCATGGGCGTCGTGATTGTGGCCTCTGTCCTGACTCGGGCCGGCGTTGGACCCGCCGACGCCATCCCTTCGGTGCTGGGAACAATCGCCGGCCTTGTCGTCCTGCGCCGCCTCCTGGTGCCGCTGTGGGGGTTGAAGGCGTGGCCGGAAGCGCCCGCTGACATAGCAGCCGACGTCGAGGATCAGGTTGGAGGCATCGGCACCAGCCGCCGTCGTTTCTTTGCCGCTGCCGGGATCACAGCGGTGGCCGCCGGAATCGCGGCGACCGGTGGGCGGCTGCTGGGTGCAGCGCGCAACAATATAGCCCAGGCCCGCGAGGCCCTCCGTCTACCGGCGCCGGCCAGGGCTGCGGCCGCTGTACCGGCCGGCGTCCAGTCCCCGGTTGCCGGAGTTACGTCCTGGCTGACGCCCAACAGTGAGTTCTACCGCATTGATACGGCCCTGAGCGTCCCGGAAATCAACATCGATGATTGGGAACTGCGAGTGCACGGAATGGTTGAGGAGGAGGTCACCCTCACCTTCCAGGACCTGCTCGACGCCGATCTGATCGAGTCTCACGTCACCCTCACCTGCGTATCGAACCCGGTGAGTGGAAATCTGGTGGGAAACGCCAAGTGGCTGGGCCTTCCCATCCGCGACGTCCTGGCCAGGGCCAAGCCCAAGGAGGGCGCGGACATGGTGCTCTCAAGATCCATCGACGGCTTCAGTGCTTCCACACCGCTGGAGGTCCTGCAGGATGACCGCGATGCCATGCTGGCCATTGGCATGAACGATGAACCTCTTCCTGTGGAGCACGGATATCCCGTGCGGATGGTGGTCCCGGGGCTGTACGGCTTTGTCTCCGCCACTAAGTGGGTGGTGGAGCTGGAGGTTACCCGCTTCGCGGACAGCAAGGCTTACTGGACCGAGCGCGGCTGGTCAGAGCGCGGCCCTATCAAGACCATGGCACGTGTGGACGTACCGGCGTCCTTCGCGAAAATGCCGGCAGGGAAGGTCGCCGTGGGCGGCACCGCCTGGGCGCAGACGCGCGGAATCACCAAGGTGGAAGTCCAGATCGACGATGGCGAGTGGGTGGAAGCGACGCTCTCTACTGAAGCCTCCACGA
The DNA here is from genome assembly GCF_000281065.1 of Arthrobacter sp. M2012083. GTDB lineage: Bacteria > Actinomycetota > Actinomycetes > Actinomycetales > Micrococcaceae > Arthrobacter. The sequence goes on along the minus strand of NZ_AKKK01000046.1, from coordinate 4,185 downwards.
TTACCTGGCGCCAGTGGTCCTACGAATGGGACGCTACGCCCGGCATTCACTACGTCAAGGCCCGGGCCACCGATGGAACCGGCGAAACGCAGACGGACAAGCGCGCCGATCCGGTGCCGGACGGGGCCTCGGGCTGGCCGTCGGTAATGGTCACCGTGGAGTAATCGCGGAGGCCTTTGGCCGGCATTCCGCGCAGCAGGCATCTGCTGGTGGGGCGCCTGCACCCTTGGTGATTGAAGTTACCGCCAGGCTTGTAGACGGCGAGGGCGTGCTGATGGGTGAACAGCAAGTATCGCCGCGCCAAGCGTTGATACCTTCCCGGACAGCGATGCCTGCGATGACCAGTGCCGCGCCGGCGTCGGCCCACCACCAGCCCAACGTGCTGTTCAAAACCAAGCCAATCAGCAGGACGGCCGAGAGATAGGTGCAGAGCAGAGTCTGTTTAGAGTCGGCGACGGCGGTCTTGGAACCGAGCTCTCGTCCCGCCCGGCGCTGTGCCCATGACAGGACAGGCATGATTGCCAGGCTCAGGGCAGCAATCACGATGCCGGGCGTGGAATGCTGCGCTTCCCCTGCTCCTGTGAGCGAACGGATGGCATCGAAGGACACGAACGCGGCGAGGGCGAAGAAGGAGAAGGCAATAATCCGCAGAGTGAGGTGCTCGCGCCGTTCCGGATCTTTGCTCGCGAACTGCCAGGAGAGCGCCAGAGCGGAAGTGACTTCGATGATCGAGTCCAGTCCAAAGCCGATGAGCGCGGAGGAGTCGGCAACACCGCCGGCCCACAATGCGACTACTGCCTCGATGAGGTTGTAGCTGATGGTCGCGGCTGCGAACAGCCGTATGCGCCGCATGAGTATCAGACGGCGTTCCGGGGCCGTAAGCGTCAGCGCGGTGCTCATGTCAGGCATGTCCCGTCGGGTGCGCAGCAAGCCGGGTCGACGGCGAGGACCACGTCCACCAGGTCCTTGATGGCGTGACCCAGCCGGGCATCGGCAAGTTCATAGCGGGTCCGTCGGCCATCCGGAACAGCAACTACCAACCCACATCCGCGCAAACAGGTGAGGTGGTTGGACATGCTTTGCCGGGACACTCCAATTGCGTCCGCCAAGTCGGATGGATACGACGGAGACTCCGCTAGTGCCAAGAGGACCTGCGCACGGGTCGGATCTGAAATTGCATAACCGAACCGGGCCAGCACGGGTGCATGCGTAAGGGCTTCCATGCAATTGGATAATACACTCAGGCCTGTATTCATCCAAGGCTGTACTCAGAAAGTTGTGACCCGTTTGTGCGAAGCCGACCCTCAATTCATGGCTTTCAATTTGGCAGCGCCCCTGTAGCATCAGCACCATCACTGCATTCCCGCGTAGAGGAGTCGTAAGCCATGCCCGAAACATCTGACGGAACTGCCACCACAACCAGTAAGACATTCAGCCGGGAAACGCGGATCGCCACCACAATCGACGCACCCCCGTCCGCTGTCTGGCTCCTTCTGACCAACGCCAAGGACTACCCGGCGTGGAATTCCACCATCGTGTCAGTAGACGGTGAAATCGCTCCAGGCTCGAAAATAAAGCTGGTCTCCAAACTTGATCCGAGCCGTACTTTCACCCTCAAGGTCAAGGAGTTCCAGGCACCAACCAAGCTCTCCTGGGGTGACGCCCTCGGGACCCGCGTCTACACCATTACGGAGACCAATGATGGGCGGTCCCGGTTTGAGATGACCGAGAAAATCGGCGGTCCCATCTTTCCCCTCTTTGCATCGAAGATTCCGTCCTTTGATGCCAGCTTCACCCAGTTCGCGGCAGACCTGAAGGCGGCGGCCGAAAAAGCCGGAGCATAACGCCGGGGATCGCGGACCCTACGGAACAAACCTGTAGCCCATGCCCGGCTCGGTGATCAGATGCCGGGGGTTGCCCGGTTCCTCCTCAAGCTTGCGCCTGAGCTGGGCCATGTAGACGCGAAGGTAATTTGCTTCCTTGGCGTAGGCGGGTCCCCAGACTTCCGTGAGGAGTTGCTGCTGGGTGATGAGCTTGTCCGGATTCCTCAGCAGGATGTCCAGGATGTTCCACTCCGTCGGAGTCAGCCGAACATCCAGCCCTGATTTGATGATTTGTCTCTTCTTCAGGTCCACGGTGAAGGAGCTGGTTTCCACTGTGGTGATGTCTTCGCCGGGCTCTATGCTGCGACGCATCAAAGCGCGGAGCCTCGCCAGCAGTTCATCCAGCCCGAAGGGTTTGGTGATGTAGTCGTCCGCCCCGGCGTCCAAAGCCTCCACTTTGTCGCTGGACCCATGCCTGGCGGACAGGACCAGGATGGGAAGGGAGCTCCACTCCCGCAAGGCAGAAATGACGGCGGTGCCATCCATGTCGGGTAGGCCCAGGTCCAGGATCATCACTGCGATGGGCCGTTGGGCGGCTGCGTGTAGTGCCGATTGCCCGTCGGTTGCTGTGACCACCGTGTACCCCTGCCCTTTCAAAGTGATGGCGAGCGCCCGGACGATGTGCGGGTCATCGTCCACAACAAGGATGGTGTTCACTTATTGCCTTTCGGGGCGGGCAGTGCGTGAAGCTCAGGAGGCGTGAGGCGTTGTTGTGGGTCAAAGGAGTGGCCCGTGGAAAGGGGCAACCTGACCAGCATGGTCAGCCCCCCGCCGGGTGTTTCTTCAGCGGTGAGCGTCCCGCCCATGGCTTCGGTAAAGCCCTGTGCCACAGCTAAACCCAAACCTACGCCCGTGGCTGCAGGCACGTCGTCGAGCCTTTGGAAGGGTTGGAACATTTTGAGCACATTGGCTGCTGGTACACCCTGCCCGTGGTCGATGATGCGGAGCTCGCCGGCCGGTCTGCCAGCCAACGTCGAAGTGCTGAGGCCGCCAGCGGCCCCCACAATGACCACGTCCGAGTCCGGCGCGTACTTCACCGCATTTTCCACGATGTTGGCAATGACTCGCTCCAGCATGCCGGCGTCGGCGTCCACTGCGGGCATGTTCGGCGGGAGGTCGACCCTGACCCGGCCAGGTGTGATGCCGTGCAGGGCTGCGGGAATGACGTCGTACCAGCGGAGGGGTTTGATGAGGGCGTTCACGGAATCCGAGGTGATGCGGGACATGTCCAGCAGGTTGCCTACCAACCCGTCCAGGCGATCCGAGCATTCGTCGATGGTTGCCAGTAGTTCCTCTTCCTCCTGTTGGGTGTACCTAACATCTGGTTGACGAAGTCCTCCCACTGCGAGTTTGATGCCGGCCAGCGGAGTGCGCAGGTCATGGGACACAGCCCGGAGGATGGATGTCCGCATGGTGTTGCTCTCGACCAGGCGGATCACTTCACGGCGCGTGGCTGCCAGTTGGCGGCGTTCAAGCAGCGCAGAAAGGTGTGCCCCGAAGGCGCCCAGGAGTCGGCGGTCGCTGGCTGGCAGGACCCTTCCGGTGAGGACAAGCCGGGTGTTGCGGTCAACTTGCTCAATGTTTTCGCTATCGTCCGGGTCGGTCTGCGGCTTGCCTGCGGACGCCACCAGCTGCCACGCTTCGCCGCCCGGGGACGAATTGCTCTTCGCCACGGTGGAAACGTATAGAGCAGCGGTGTGGACTTGGAAGACGTCCAAGGCCTGTTCCAAGAGACCTTGGACGGGGTCTTCGGCTGTGGACGCTCCGCGGGTGAGGTCCCCGAGCGTGGCTGCTTCAGACCGGGCCCGCGCGGCTTCTTTCGAGCGCCGCGCGGAGAGGTCCACCACCACCGCCACAGCGGAGGAGACTCCCGCGAACACAAGGAGTGCCAGCAGGTTTTGGGGGTCGTTGATAGTCAGGGTCCCCAGCGGCGGAATGGAGAAGTAGTTCACCAGAAGGCTGCTCCACAGGGCGCCCAGGAGTGCGGGCCAGAGTCCACCGATCAAGGCGACGGCTACAGAACCGGTGAGCTGGATGAGGACTGCCGTAGCGATGTTGTGTGCAGGTGCTGCTGCCAGCAGCAGTTGCAGGAGCACAGGCACCACAAGGGCCATGGCAAATCCCACCGCTACCCGCAGACGCCCAAGGTCGCGCTTTCGGGTGCGTTCCACGCCACGGCCTCCCAAGGGATGGGAAACCATATGGACGTCGATATCGCCTGAACCCCGGACCACCCGGCTTCCAACCCCGCCTGTCAGGAAGCTGGCTGGGAGCTTGTGGCGGGGAAAACCCCCCCCCAACT
>NZ_AKKK01000045.1 GCF_000281065.1 Arthrobacter sp. M2012083 | reverse complement strand
GGTCCACGCTCGGGACGATCACCGAAGGGCTTACGGTCGCCACGGTCGTTGTTGAAGGGACGACGCTCACCATCGCGAGCCGGACGATCATTACGGTCACCGAAAGGCTTACGGTCACGGTCGCCGCCGAAGGACCGGCGCTCACCATCGCGAGCCGGACGATCATTACGGTCACCGAAGGGCTTACGGTCGCCACGGTCGTTGTTGAAGGGACGACGCTCACCATCGCGGGCCGGGCGGTCGTTACGGTCACCGAAAGGCTTGCGGTCACGGTCGCCGCCGAAGGACCGGCGCTCACCATCGCGAGCCGGACGATCATTACGGTCACCGAAGGAACGGCGTTCACCGTCGCGAGCCGGACGGTCATTACGGTCACCGAAAGGCTTGCGGTCACGGTCGCCGCCGAAGGAACGGCGCTCACCATCGCGAGCCGGACGGTCGTTACGGTCATTGTTGAAGGGACGACGCTCACCATCGCGGGCCGGACGGTCATTGCCGTCCCGGTTCTCCCTGGACCGGAAGCCACGGGGGTCCCCGCCGGAATTATTGTTGGCGCGGTACGAACCGCGGTCATCACGGTTCCCTCCGAAGTTTCCGCGATTGCCGCCGCGATTGCCGCCGTTGTGCTCAGCCATGGTGGATTCCTCCTGTTGCGAGCCGACCACTGGCGCGTGCGTAGTCGCTCATAACCCTTATTTCGTTGTCACGCCGCCGGCAGCACTGGTCTGCCGACTCGTATATCTGGTTCAATTCTATTCGACCCCGCCACGGCGACCGAACGCCGGAAGCACCTTTGGGGCGTGCCGTGGCAAGTCTCACAAGCGCGGCGCCACCCAACTACCACGCATTAGCGGCTGTATCCAGGGGCGGGAACGACCACTACTGCCAAGCGGATACGTGTATAGATCGGTGGTTAAAGTGGGAGACCCCCCGACCCGTGGTGGGTTGGGGGGTCTCTACCTAATGGTTGTCCGGCGGTGTCCTACTCTCCCACACCCTCCCGGGTGCAGTACCATCGGCGCTGTGGGTCTTAGCTTCCGGGTTCGGAATGGGACCGGGCGTTTCCCCCACGCTATGACCGCCGTAACCTTGTTACCCGTTCCCCGGTGGTTTTGCCTGGTGTGGGCTGTTTTTCGGGGTGGGAAATCTTTGGTGGTTACAACTGTGGTGTTGTGTATGTAGTTATTGGTTCCTGGAACAAGCGGGTTGTTGTTCGGGAA
>NZ_AKKK01000044.1 GCF_000281065.1 Arthrobacter sp. M2012083 | reverse complement strand
ATCACAACCGGTGTCCCCTGGTTCATCCCCCCACCCCACCTCGACCCCCAACAAACACCCCGACGCAACCACCACCACACACCCCAAAGAACATAAAGGTGACGTGGCCCGGCTGACGTTAATCGGGGTGCGCCGCTGCCGCCCACTTGCGACCCGCGACCAGACCTACCGCGCAGTCGGCCAGCCTGTGTACGACTCAGCCAGATACGCTTTGGCGTGCTCAGATGTGACAACGGAGTGAAGCTCACCAAGCTGTCGGGCGCGATCGAAGTCGTCGGCTCCCGGAACGGTGTGCAGCATGGACGTCATCCAGTACGAGAAGTGCTGGGCCTTCCACACACGGTCCAGGGCTCGCTGGCTGTAGGAATCGAGCAGCGCAGTCGAACCGTTCGAGTAGAACGAATCGAGGCCTTCGAAGAGCACCTTGACGTCGTGGATAGCCAGATTGAGGCCCTTGGCGCCGGTGGGCGGGACGGTGTGCGCAGCGTCGCCCGCGAGGAAAAGATTGCCGTGACGCATGGGGGTGTGCACGAAGCTGCGGAAAGGCAGGACCATCTTTTCCAGGACGGGCCCTTCCTTGAGCTCAAAGCCGTTGCCGTTGACGCGCTTGCGGAACTCGGACCAGATGCGTTCGTCATCCCAGTCGGCAACGTTTTCCTTGGGGTCGCACTGGAAGTACATGCGTTGAACAGTTTCGGTGCGCTGGCTGATCAAGGCAAAGCCGTTCGCAGAGTTGGCATAGATGAGCTCGTCGGCGCTGCGGGGTGCCTCAGCGAGGATTCCGAACCATGCGAACGGGTACTCGTGGAAGTACCACTTGCGGTTTGCTTCGGGGATCTGGAAGCGGCAGTGGCTGCGCGACCCATCGGCACCCACCAGGAAGTCGGCTTGGATTTCGAAATCCTGGCCATCGGCATCGGTGAACCTGACCTTCGGCTTGCCTTCAAGGTCATGCACGCTGGTTTCGGTGACGCTGTAACGGACGTCGCCGCCGTCGGCCTCGCGCTTCGCGGCGAGGTCCATGAACACGTCCGTCTGGGGATATAGCCAGACGGACTCCCCCACCAGTTCCTTGAAATTGATGCGATGGCTCTCACCGTTGAAGCGCAGTTCAATGCCGTCGTGCCGGTCACCTTCGCGCAACACCCGGTCCGAAACGCCGGAATCGACCAGCAGGTTAACGGTGCCGTGCTCGAGAATTCCAGCGCGGACAGTCTCCTGAATTTCCTTGCGGCTGCGGATCTCCACCACCACGGATTCGATTCCCTGTTTTGCCAGCAAGTGGGAGAGCATGAGGCCCGCGGGACCTGCTCCCATGATGGCGACTTGGGTGGTGATTGGTGTTCGAGCCATGGTCTGTCCTCGCTTCGTTGCGGATCCCGGCTTGTTCGGAAGCGGGATGAATCTGAAATCAGTGTGGCCCGCATGGCGTGATTGGCGTTACAGGAAATCCATTGAACGGAAGGATGGGCTAGTCCCCCAGTTGGCGTCCGATCCCCCGAGCCGCCGTTTGGAGCGCGGGCACCAGAGCCTGCAGCCGCATCTCCGCAAGGGGAACCACTACTCCGAGCGCCGCTACGGTCCGTCGCTTAGCATTCATCACCGGCACGGCAATACCCCACGTGTCCGGGTCCACCACCCCAGCCAGTTGGGCGTAGCCCTGTTGAGCCGCCTCCGCCAAGAATTGACGCACGACGTCGGCAGTCACTTTTCCGGATGGGTCTGCGAACTGTTCGAGGTACTCCGCCTGCAGCTCCCGCGGCTGGTGTGACATCAGGGCCAGCCCTGCCGAGGAAATATGGACAGGCATGCGCCCGGCGATCCGCGCCCGGTTGGCTACCGATCCCCGCCGCGAAAGCCGCTCAACAAAAAGCGCCTCCCATCCGTCCAATACGGCGAGGTTCACATTCTGGTTGAGGACCTGCTGAATGTCCTCCATGAAGGGCATGGCGGCCTGTCGCAGAGCCAGTGTGGGCGAATTCCGGTTGACGAGCTCCCACAAACGCAGTCCGAGGCGAACAGTCCCGCCGGCACCAACATCCAGCAGTCCATGCTCGGAAAGTTGCCGGACCAGCCGATGAGCTGATGACAGCGGCAGTCCGGCGCGGTCGGCCAGTTCGCTCAATTGGAGCGAGGTCACTCCTTCAGGAAAGGCCTCAATGACCCGCACAATGCGGTCCACCACAGAATCGCCGGATGCTGAGTTGGCCATGACGTGCTCCCTGGTTCATCGGTCACTGTTCTCGGGCACTACTTCCGGACCACTGTTACTCGGTCACTGTTGGGGTCACTCGCTTACACGTACCCACAAGCTTCCATTCAATGGTAGAACGTGTGCCAGGCAACATCATGCGGTGATACAACTCTCATAACCGACCGACCGACCGTTCTAGGGTCGGCACTAACCACCGAGGACGCTATGCCAACGATGTCATCTGCCCACCGCTCCCAATGGCCTGTCTGGCTCTGTTGGCTGGCCATGGTCCTGGACGGGTTCGATCTCGTGGTCCTCGGCACCGTCATCCCAACACTCATCAAGACCGGCGAGCTAGGCTTCGACGCAGTCGGAGCCACTTTCGCCGCCACCATCTCCTTGGTGGGCGTGGGCCTTGGCGCTCTCTTCATCGCCCCGCTCTCAGACAAGTTCGGACGCCGTAAACTGCTGATCGCCTGCGTCGCAAGCTTCTCGCTGTTCACCATCGGAGTTGCCTTTGCCCCGAACGTCGCCGTCTTCTCGCTGCTTCGCATGCTGGCCGGGCTCGGCTTGGGCGCCTGCCTCCCCGCGGCCTTGGCATACATCAACGACTACGCTCCCGCCGGATCCGCCGGCAAGTCCACTACCCGGACCATGACCGGGTACCACGTTGGCGCTGTAGCAACGGCCCTCCTGGCCATTTTCATCGTTCCGAACTGGCGACTCATGTTTATCATCGGCGGTGTGGCCGGGCTGCTGCTCCTGCCTTTCCTGTGGGTCAAGCTGCCGGAATCGCTCCCCGAAGCCGCCTCTACCAGGCCCGGCTCGGCCAAGTCTGGCCCGACCAAGACCAGCGAACTGAAGGCGAGTGACCCCGCGAACACAACGACCGTCGTCGAGCATTCAACGGGCACAAAGCCAAAGACCGGGTTCCGCGACCTCCTGCAGAAGCCCTATCCCATGGTGGCCCTGGGCATTGGCATCGCGTCATTTATGGGGCTGCTGCTGGTTTACGGCCTGAACACGTGGCTGCCGCAGCTGATGGCGGCCGCCGGATACCCCGTGAGCACTGGCCTGACGTTGCTGCTTGTCCTGAACCTGGGCGCTGTCGCGGGCCTGTTCCTGGCCGGAATCCTGGCCGACAAGCATGGGACCAAGAAGATCGTGCTGATGTGGTTCGGCCTTTCGGCCGTGTTCCTGGCCATTCTGAGCGTCAAGATCCAAAACGAGTTCCTGCTCAACGCTGCCGTATTTGTTACTGGCGTCTTTGTCTTTAGCTCGCAGGTGCTGGTCTACGCTTGGGTCAGCCAGCTGTTCCCGTCCCGTCTCCGCGGAACCGCCCTGGGCTTCGCCGCAGGGGTAGGTAGGCTCGGCGCGATTGTTGGACCTGCCGTGACGGGGACCTTGGTTGCCGCAAACATTGCCTACCCTGCCGGCTTCTATGTGTTCGCTGCCGCTGGCGTGTTGGCAGTAGCCGCGCTGTTTCTTGTGCCGCATGAGGTCAAGGCCGCAGACACCAGCGTGCCTGTTGAGCGCTGAACACTACGATAAGCGCCAGACCCTAGTGGGGCGGCCTGGACCTCGGGCAGAGCGCCTCCCGGGCCTTCCCCAGTAACTGGGGTCCGGCAGCGAGGCAGCGGTCCGTAGAGTTTTGAAGAGCCGGAAATGCCTGGACAGCCGAGTCGAAGTGGTCTTCCCGGATCATCCCCTCGATGGCCCGGCACTGGTCCTCGGTGTCCAGCGCGCCCACCATGGCCGAGGAAATCTTCAGGCTCAGGATGGCATCCATGCTCGCGTTGACGTCGTGCTCGCACAGGCCACTGGAGATGCTGAGAATCCGTTCAGGCAGCATGGACAGGTAGGTGGAGAGAAAACGGAGCGCTGGTGTTGAGTCTCCCAACTCATCAGCCAGCGCTTGCAGCCTGCAAGGTTCCAAAATGTACGCCTGCTGCGTGGGGCCCGGGTCCTCACTCACCGCTGGATACCTGGGGGGCTGCGGCGCCTTCCAGCACTGACTTTTTGGGGTCCTTGGTCCAGATGGACGCGAGCATTCCCAAGACCAGGATGGCGGGGGCGCCATACATGAGGGTGTTCATGACGATGGGTTCGCGGAGGGCGCGGATGGCGTTGCCGACGTAGGGGATGGTGGCGATCTGCTTGTCCACGGTTTTGCCTTGGAGGGTGGCGATCCAGGGGTCGATGCCATTATTGGCGTCGCCTTTGGTTTGGACTGCGAATCCTCCGTCGGCTGTGGTGGTGATCTCGGTAATGCGGTGGGTTTCCACCCGCTGGTCTTCCACGGGGATGTGGTAGGTGATGACGTCGCCTACCTTGATGTCCCTGACGGGGGTCGGGACGGTGACGACGACGTCGCCCGGGTTGATCAGCGGGGCCATGGAACCGGTGAGCATGGTTGAGGTTTGGTAGCCGAAGATACGCGGCCCGATCGCCAGGAACAGAAACACCATGGCGGCCAGGACCAGCATGCCCACTCCGATGCCCTTACCCACCGTGCCGGCAATCCGGCGGAAGGCACCCGGTTTTCCACTGCCCGCTGCGATGTCAGCTTCCGTCGGAACCACGACGGCGGAGGGCCGGGTCGCGGAGGCGGAAGTCCCTGCGGTACCCGCCCCGGTAACTCGTGCTGCGGTTTCGAGAGCCTGCGGGGCGGAACGCCGGCCCTGGACTGCGGGTTCGTTGATGCTGGTGATGGTGCTCATTGCCTGGCGTTCCTTTCGTAGTTGGGTTTGGCTTTACCGGCGGACCTGATCGGGCAGGGGGGCGCCCGACCAGGCCCGGCGGGGCTTTTGTCGTTCTGTTTCAGCGCTTATTTGGTGGTTTCGGTGCGCTGGGTGCCGGTGAAGGCGAAGGCGATGGTGGAGGTGGCGCCTTGGAAGTCGTTGTTCGCGGTGGCGGGGAACGCGGTGGTGACTTTGAGGTTGTCGGTTTTGGCCGAGGTCAGGGAGGTGAGGTTGGTCAGGACTTTGTTCGCTGCGATCACCGGTGAGGACGCGACCACGGTGGTTTTGGTGCCTGTGCAGCTGTAGGGGGCTGCGGCGCCGGTCCAGGCTACGGAGCAGTTTTCGATGGTCAGCTGCAGGCCGTTGGTGGCATCGGTGGTGAGCAGCGATGCGGTGGCGCCGGCGGAGGTGGTGAGGGTGACGTTGTTCAGGTCCGAGTT
>NZ_AKKK01000043.1 GCF_000281065.1 Arthrobacter sp. M2012083 | reverse complement strand
CGGATGGTCAACAGCCAGGCCAGGACCGTCATCAACGGAGTCGATATGCCCGGTGCAGAGGTCGATACGGACCCGTTCGTCTACGGCATCGGAGCCCAACTGGCAGGCGGCGGCGTCGTCACCGCAGCGCTTCCACGCACTGAGCTCATGCACATCCAAATCCAATTCACGACCCGGAGCTAACGGTCACACGCCAGCGTCCGTAAGCCGATCCTTCAACGGGCCGCGCGATGCAGCCCAACAATGCAGAGAGCCTGAGGCGCCTCCTGCTCCTTGACTCACAGGAATAGGCTTTGAACCAAAAACCGACTGGGTGAATCGATATGGCCATCACAAGGTATTACGGGGGACAACGTGAAAGGATGGAAGCACCCCGCTTTTCGACCGTCTACGCCGGATTGGGGATCGTGCTGTGGTTGGTGCTGGCGGGAACCGATATAGCTGACAACGGCGCTTCTTGGCGAACGGTGGCGTATGCCCTACTTCTGGCCGGTTCGATTTACATCTTCGTTAGGGCGATCAACACTCTGCGTAGTCAGAAAAGTGAGAGGCGGTAGACCGCCCGGATCGGGATCCCTTTCCGAACGGAGCTCGTCTAGTTCCTGGCGATGGGAAGAAGCGACTCGCGGCGTCCGTGCAATCATGAACTTGTGATGAACCAACTGCGCATTCGCGCCGAGGCTACTTTGAACGGTGCAGGTGCACTCACACCCGAGGTCGACGGAACTTCACTCATAATGCTTGTGGGCTCCTACGAAGCCACACGCGGCTACGACCCCGCAGGTGAATACGGCGGTCTTGTCCCGGAACATTTCGACTTTGGCAACGTCTCGCGCTACTACCTCGGGACCGAGGCCAACCAATGGCCAAAACCCGGCGAAGCATGGCTGTTGGGGTGCCAATGCGGAGAAGTTGGTTGCTGGCCGCTTGCCGTCAGGATAACCGTTGACAGCAGCAACGTTATTTGGTCCAACTTAGCACAGCCCCATCGGCCAAGCTGGGACTACGGAGCCTTCGGCCCCTTCAAATTCGACCGACGACAATACGCGAAAGCCATAGCCAACGGAATCGCCCGGCTGAGGGACGCAACCCAGCCTTTCTCTTAATCCCTCAGCGGATGTCTGTAAAGCGGTGCGCGGTGTGACACGAATCGAACGGCGTTTCGTTGAAGGATCCTTTAGCGGACACTTGTATGTTTGCTCTCTAATGGCTGGACATGCCTGCGGCTTGTCCGAGGCTCTACAAAACCGGCCACCCCGGCCATACGCTGAAGCCCTCATTCCGGAACGTCTAAAACAAAGGGGTTGTATGGGCCATCGATTCAAGGGACGCCAAGGAATGGGTTAATCCGACAGTAAGTCACGAGTGGTGATGTCTCCATCATCTTTCTCGCCTTTCAGGATCCTACGTTTGAACGTTTATGGTGGCGGCAGTAGCTGCGATCGCTTTGGCCTCTTGGGGTGCATGGCTTTTTGCTCATGCACCTGGACGGACGAGCTATCGGAAGTAAGAATCCGCGGATAACCTACCCATTCATGAACATCGAGGAGCCCTGTGCCAACTGACATTCCTTGGAGCCGCGGCGAGTGGACCAACCAGCCGGCTGCCGCCGTCGAGCAGGCAGGTGACCTTCTGGTGACCGCAGCCGAAAGCAGCGACGCCTGGCGCGTCACGTCCTACGGATTCATCCACGACACCGAGCACGCGCTGCTCGCGCCCTTCCCGCAGGACAGTGCCATGGAGGTTGAGTTCACCGCCGCGTTCTCCCAACAGTTCGACCAAGCGGGCATCTTCGTCCGGATCAGTGCCGAGCATTGGATCAAGGCCGGCGTGGAATTCGCCGACGGCGCCGCTCAAGTGGGCGCGGTAGTGACGGACCGCTACTCGGACTGGTCCTTGGCGCCTGTCCCGGAATGGAACGGTGGACAGATCCGTATTCGGATCAGCCGCTCGGGCGACGCCCTGACCATCCGGGCTGGTTTGGGCAGCAACGACCTCCAATTGGTACGTGTTGTGCCGTTGGCGCCTGACCTGGTGGCACTCGCCGGGCCGTTCACCTGCGCACCAACACGCGCAGGGCTGACAGTCCCTTTCCACTCTTGGCGGGCTACTCCCCCGGACCGCCAGCTCCACTGATGCCAGCGAGGCTGAGGCGAACTTGCGGGCCCAACCGTTCATGAGATCATGGAGGTTCCGGCAGCCTGCCATTAACAGTGCTGCGACTCAGTTGGCTCCGTAACAAGCCTATGGGGGGCACATCACGGTGGAAGATACTGCAAGTCTTTGGCGTACTGATCCTGCCACGTTCCGTGACGTGGTGATCGACCGTCAAGCCCTGGAAGCTGCGTTAGCCGGCGAGTGTCCTCCCGTGGAACGCATCAGGTACCTTGCACTACTTGGCCGGGACACTGAAGCCTTGGACGAAGGCTTCAAACTACTCCCCCACACGCCTGACCGCCGGGAGCTATTGCTGGTCCTTGCCCAGATCAATCAGCGTCAGTACCGGTGGCATGAGGCCGCCGTTCTCCACGAAAAAGCCCTCCGAACAGTCCGGACACCGGAAGAGGAAGCTTACGTTCGTCACCACATCGGCAGGCGGCTTTTCGACGAAGCCCGCTTCCGCGCTGCTGCCGATGAATTTCAGTGGGCAGCGGACCTCTACCGAGTCGCTGACCAACCTGAACTCGCAGAAGACAACCGCCAAGCCATGCGCCACGCCCTGCAGGTGCACGGCGCCGAGCGGGGCGCGGGACGTTCCGCGTTCGACCTTTCTTAAACAGGGAGCGGTGGACACCAGATTGGCTGGTGTCCACCGTCCTTCTCGCCGCGTCTGCCACTTAGCGGGAATACAGTCCAAACCTCCTGGGTTACAAAGTGCGCAAATAACCAACCAGGCACTTCTACAAGGGGGGTTCACCACCATGGCCACCGATTACGACGCACCGCGGGCCCTGCCCGAAGAGGAACAAGCTTTACCTCTGGCCGAGCTGGCACCGGCCAAGGGTGCTGCACGCACGGACACGATCGACCTGGATGAAGTGGAGCTGGCTGAAGCCTTCGAACTTCCCGGCGCGGACCTTTCCAGCGAAGAACTCCAAGTTGAGATTGTTCCCATCCAGAACGACGAGTTCACGTGCATGTCCTGCTTCCTGGTCCACCACCGCAGCCAACTCGCAAGGGAAACCAACGGGCAGAAGTACTGCACCGAATGTGAAGGATAAGTAGAGCAAGGAATATTGAGTCGCGCGAACGCGCAACCGGGCATTCCACGTGTTGAGTCGGGGAAAACACTTGCGGTGCTAAATGCACAACTAACCGGTTATATGGTCGTTGCCGCGCATTCGTACAGCGACTGCCAGACCGGACGCGGCTGTGAGTGCAGCGACGGTCGCGATGGCTGCGGGAATCCCGTACAGGTCTGCGAGAAGACCTGACAGGAGTGCCCCTGCAGCGAATCCGCCGTCGCGCCAGAGCCGGTAGATCCCGACGGAGCGGGCCCGCCAAGTGGGGTGGGCGACGTCGCCGATGGCCGCCAGGAGGGCGGGGTAGACCAAGGCTGTTCCGAGTCCCAGGAGGACTGCGGCGATGAGCCAGGGCCCGAAGCTGTGGGATGCGGCGACTAACGCGAGTCCCGCGGCTTGGACGATCATGCCGGCCACGGTGAGCCATTTGCGGCCCCACCGGTCTGAGGCGGCTCCGCTGAAGAGTTGCCCGGCGCCCCAGACCGCGGGGTAGACGGCCGCCAGGATTCCCACTTGGTTCAGGTTGAGCCCGGAACTGACGAACAGGACCGGGAAGAGGCCCCAGGCGACGCCGTCGTTAAGGTTGTTAACCAGGCCGGCTTGGCTGGCCGCGGAGAGGGAACGGTCTTTGAAGCTGGTAAGGGTGAAGATCTGGCCTGTGGTGAGTCCGGCGTGGGCGCTGCTGTGTGCACTGACGTGCTGGGAGGCCTCGGCCCTGGCATGGTGACGGGTTTCGCGCACGGTCAGGACTGATAGGCCCAATCCTAGGGCGATGTAAGCGGCTCCCAGGAGGAAGGGGCCGGGCCGGAGCCCGTAGGTGGCGGCGATGTATCCGGTGGCCAGGGCGGTGACGGCGACGCCGAGGTAGCCTGCCGCTTCGTTCAGGCCCATGGCGAGGCCGCGCTGTTGGGGGCCGGTCAGGTCCATCTTCATGATCACCGCGGTGGACCAGGTCAGGCCTTGGCTGATACCGAGGAACACGTTCGCGGCCACGATCCATTCCCAGGACGGGCCGAGGATGAGCATGAGCGGTACGGGTATTGCGACCAGCCAGCCCGTGACGAGGACGGGTTTGCGGCCGTACCGGTCAGAGAGTGTTCCTGCGAAGTAGTTCGTAGCGGCTTTGGACAGGCCGAAGGCGAGGATGTACGTCAGCGCACTGGTGTAGAGATCCAGGTGGAATGTCTGGGAAGCAAGAAGGGGCAGGACGGTGCGTTCCTGTCCGAGGGTCCCGCCGACGAGGGCGTTGATGGCCACCAGCAGCATGAACTGCGCCAGGTTTTGCCGAAGGCCCAGTACGGCGTCCGTTGATCCCGGGTTAGGGCGCGGGGGTGTGCTGCCGGGCATTTGTGGCGGTCCATTCCTTGTGCGGGTACATGAAGGTGCCCGGGCGCGTGGGGCGCGCGCCCGGGCTGGAAGCCCGGGCAGAAGGGGGGACCTGCCCGGGCAGCATTGGGGTTGGTGTAGGTTCTAGGCTGATGCGTCGGCGTTGTGCCGTGTCTGTTGAAAGGCGTCCCAGGCGGCGTAGCTGCCGTCGAGTTCGACGACGTCGTACCCGGCACGGCGCAGGGCGCTGGCCGCGACGGAGTTCCTTACACCGGACTGGCAGTAGGTGACGATGGTTCCTTCGGTGGGGAGCTTGTCCAGGTGCCACATAATCCGGCCGCCGCTGAGCTGGTAGGACCCGGGAATGTTCCCGGCGATGTGTTCGCTGCGGTTGCGAACGTCCACGACCATGGCGGCGTCCAAGTCCTGCAGCTCCTCCGGCTGGATCAGTTTCGGTGTGGACATGGGGAGTCCTTCGATGCTGGTGACGTAGCCGGCAACGTTGTCGATGCCGACGCGCACCAGGTGGTCCCACATGTCCTGTGCGGCTTCCTGGTCCGGTGCCAGCAACACCAGCGGGTTCTTGTCCGTTTCGGGGTTCACTACCCAGGCGCCGTAGCTGGCCACTGACTTTCCGGCCGGCACGTTCAGGGAACGGGTCACGGTGCCTTCGTGGACCTCACTGTTGGAACGGGTGTCGATGAAGGTCAGAGTGTCCTCAGCCAGGCCCGCAGCAACAATGCCCGTGGCGAGCTCGGGCAATGGTGTCCGCTCACCCATGACGGCAGGTCCTTCACGGTTCTCCCGCTTCATCCGTCCGAAGTACGCGTGCGCATCGGGCTGGCCGTCGAGGAGTTCGTCAATGAAGCCCTGCTCATCGTTAGCGGCGAGGTAGGGACCCCACCAGGAGTAGAGCCGCTCATAGCCAACCGTTGAGGACGGGATGGCCCCGAGTGCCTTTCCGCAGGCACTGCCGGCGCCGTGGGCGGGGTGGACCTGTACATAGTCCGGCAGGGTCAGGAACTTGTCCCGCAGGCTGGCGAAGAGCTGCTTGGCACCTTCGAAGCGGGTGTCGACGCCGCCGGCCGCCTCGTCCAGCAGGTCCGGACGGCCCAGGTCTCCCGAGAAAACGAAGTCACCGGAAAGCAGGTAGCCGGGCTGGTCGGAAAACGCGCCGTCGGTGACCAGGAAGGACAGGTGCTCGGGGGTGTGGCCCGGAGTGTGGAGGGCCCGGATGCTGATGTTGCCGATCGCGATCTTGTCACCGTCGTAGAGGCGTTCGGCGTCGAATTCGTACTGCCAGTCCGGACCACCCTCGCCCGAGACGTAGATCTTCGCGCCGGTGGCGGCGGCGAGTTCGCGGGTGCCGGAAAGATAATCGGCGTGGATGTGGGTCTCGGTGACGGCCACGATTTTCATGCCGTTCTTCTCAGCCAGTTCCTGGTACACCGCGATGTCGCGGCGGCCGTCAACAACAACGGCGGTGCCGTTGGCCTGGCAGCCGATCAGGTAGCTGGCCTGGGCGAGGTCTTCATCGTAAATGCGCTCGATAAGCATCTTGGGTGATCTCCTTCGTAAGGGGTGGAGGGAAGTTTCGTCGTTCTCGCTGACTTCAACGAGGATACCCCTGGGGGTATTCCCGAACGCTGGATTTGCCAGTGTTTTTGCTCCGGGTGTTAGGGCTGTTGCTGTGCGGCCTCGGCGCGGAGCTTGTCCATGGCCAGGTCCTTCACGGCCTGTATGACTTCCTCGAGTCCGGTGATGTCGATTGTTGCCTTCGTCTTTCATGTCCTTTCAGGCATTGGCTTGGTTAGTTTCTGCGGGACTGCGGGGTCAGGTGGTGGGGAGCCCGGCGCGCGTCCAGGCGGTCATGCCGCCGGCCATTGTGTCGGCCTTGTATCCCGCACCGTTGAGCGCTTCGGCCACAGCGGCACTGCGGTTGCCGCTGCGGCAGACCGCAATGACGGGCACCGCGGGGTCCAGTTCCAAAAGACGCGCCTGCAGCTGGCCCATGGGGATGTGCAGGGCGCCGGGGATCATGCCTTCGGCGACTTCGAAGTCCTCGCGGACATCGAGGATGCAGGCGGTAGAGCGCCGCTGCTCGGCTTCAGTGATGGTGATTTCAGCCATTGGGTTTCTCCTTCGAAATGGCTATGAAGGCTTTCTTCAGGGAGCTGCTGATGAGGCCCATGGGGCTCTCCTTAGGTAGGGGTGGTTGGTTCAGGCGGGTAAGGGGATGTTGCGGCGGCGGCCGCTGCGGTTGCGCAGGGGGCAGGAGCTGATGAAGAACCAGCACACGCCAACAGTGACTGCTGTGAGGGCTGCGACTCCGGCGGCGATGAACCACCGCAGATCGGCTGGGGCCTGCTGGATGAGGACGAAGGTTCCCATCGCCAGGACGAACCAGCCGAACGCCTTGCGCAGCGAAGCTTCCGGAATGCGGCCTGCCAGTGTGGACCCGGCAAGGGTGCCCGCGATGGCGGCGGCGGTCACGCCCAGGGTGAGGCCCCAGTCGAGCTGGACGGTGGTGAGGTAACCGGCGAGCCCTGCGAAGGACTTCATGGCGATGACCACCAGGGAAGTGCCCACGGCAACGGACATCGGCAGGCCGCCCAGCAACGCCAGGGCAGGCACCACAAGGAATCCGCCGCCCGCACCGACCAGGCCGGTCACGAGCCCGACGACGGCCCCATCCAGCAGCACCCTGCCAAGGGGAAGTTCATGCTTGACGGGTGCGGCGCCGTCGTCGGACTTCTTCTTCCGGCCGCGGAGCATGGCCACGGAGGTGGCCACCATCATGACCGCGAAGGCGATGAGCAGGATCTGGCCCGGGATATGGCCACCCAGGAGCCCGCCGACGAACGCGCCGGCCATGCCGGCCGCGCCGAAGATCAGGCCCGTCCGCCACATCACCCTGCCGCCGCGGGCATGGCTGAACACGCTCACCGCCGAGGTGACGCCGACGACAAAGAGCGATGCCGCGATGGCTTCCTTGGCCTCGAACCCGGCCACGTACACCAGGATCGGGACGGTGAGGATCGATCCGCCGCCGCCAAGGACACCGAGTGAGAGTCCGATGATTACCGCGAGGGCAAGGACCAGGAGCAGGGTGATGGTCATGAGGCTTTGGCCTCCTCCCGGGCACCAGCGGCGGGGAGGGTCAGGATGGCGCTTTCGCGGGTGGGTTCCTTGGCAGCTTTGTTCCACGGCATGGCCGAGATGGCCTGGCCCATGGCGCAGGTGTTGGTGGCGGCCGAGAAGGTCAGGCCAGTGCCAATGGCGCCGGCGAGGATGCGGATCTTCGGGGAGACGAACCTGCCGCCGGCCAGTCCCAGGACCACCAGGGAACCTGCGGCGAGTCGGACCTGGCGCTCCAGGTCCCAGCGGCCCTTGCCCCTGACGACATCGCCGCCGGCGGCAGCAAAGCCTGGCGCCCCGCCGGTCAGGACGTAAGCACCGTCGATCCCTGACTTGTCGAGGCGCTGGCGTGCCTGCTCGGCGCGGGCGCCGGATTGGCAAACCAGGACCACGCGGGAACCCAGGCGGGCGGCGAGCTCCTCAGTGTGCTCGGACAAAAGCGGCAGGGGGACGTTGTAGGAGCCGCGGATGTGCATGGATTCGAACTCGACGGCGGAGCGCACATCGATGACGACGAGGTCCTGGTGTTCAGTAATCCAGGACCTCAAGGTCTCGGGAGCAAGCGCGGTGACGGCGGGAGCCGTGGAGGGGGAAGTCATTGCTGGCCTCTCGATTGGGGGGAAGGATGAATACCCCACCCAGTATTATTGATACCCCCGGGGGTAGTCAAAACACCCTAGGGGGTATAAGATTTGATAAGCCCCCGGACATTTGGAGAAACCCTTGGAACTCAATCCCTCAGAACTCACGCCTGTGATCAACCGGCTCAAGCGCGCCCAGGGCCAGCTCGCCGCTGTCACCCGGATGTTGGAAGAAGGCCGGGACTGCAAGGACGTCGTCACCCAGCTCGCAGCCGTCTCCAAAGCACTCGACAGGGCCGGGTTCGCCATCATCGCCACCGGCCTTGAACAGTGCATCGTCCAGAAGGACGCAACGATGGACAAGAAAGAGCTGGAAAAGCTCTTCCTCTCCCTCGCCTAAACCGGCTGTCCTGTAGCTATCTCGTCCGCGATGTTGTCCAGGCACTGAACCCCGCCCGGATGACCACGGCTAGTGAAGGTCCCGCGTCCTACCGGGGCAATATTCGGGCTGCCGACATGCTGCGCGACCACTGAATTTCTGCAGATGAATCCGACAGCCGTCACGAAAACCGCCCCCCACCCCAAGAGCGAAGACTAAAGCAAGGCTCTGGCCGATACAGGCCTGATGTAGCCTAGTAAGTAAGCTGACTATTTTGGAAAGCGTGGGGGTGCCTGAATGCCTGACATGGAACTATGGCCGACCAGCCGACTGCTGTCCACGGCGGCGCGGCTCGTGGAACTGGCATGGAACGACAAACTGCGTCCGCTGGGATTGACCTATCCGGCGGTCCTTACTCTTGACGCTGTTGCGACGGCAGGGCCTATTACGCCTGGAGACCTCGCAAGAAGCGTCCGCGTGCAAGCTCAAACCATGGGCCCGTTGTTATCCAGGCTCGAATCGCGCGGGTTCATCCGCCGTGAACCCAATCGATTCGACCGACGAAGCCAGCTGATATCCATTACCGACTTGGGCCTAACGCTGCTGGAGCAATCCCACCGACAAGAGACCAATGTGCTCTCAGCTATCAATCTGGACTCCGAGGACCTCCGCGAAGAGCTCCTCGCAATCGTCCGCCATGCAAACTTCAACTAGGTGTTAGGTAATCCCGCGTAGACGAAAGCTCGCCTATCAAGCAGTATGGAGTTATCCGCTGATGAAGTCCGGCGTCCCACGGAGAAAGTCTCTCTATCTAAAACACCGGGCAATAGACACTTAGTGTGACGCCCGGACAAGCAAAAAGGGCATCATGAGTGAACTCCAAATAGGCGACAGCCTCCCCGTAGACCTTTTGAGTTTCAGGGCAGCAGAGTGCCTGGTATCAACAGGCGCAGCTGAATCAGAGGACGTGTGCGTTCTCGATGCAGGCCACACCGGCCGCCATTTGGCTGCCGGTGCAGATATGGTGGTCCGGGCCGTCTGGAGCTAGGCCACGGGAACAGCAAGTTGAGGGCAAGCGACGCCGTTCGGGTCGCTTGCCCTTGGCGTTTCCCTAGGTGCCGCAGAAGGTCCGGTAGGGGCCGAAGCTCTCCGGCGCAGGCTCGGCGTACCTTTCCAAGCCCGGGCGTTCCCTGAACGGGTCGGACACGGCCGCCAGCAACTGCTCCGTGGGGCCTGTGTCCCCCTCAGTTGCGGCAGCAAGGGCTTCCTCCACCAAGTGGTTCCGTGGGATATAGACCGGGTTGACCCTGTCCATGGCATCGGCATCCGGGCTGAGCGCCCGCCAGCGTTCCAGCCATGCATCGAAGGCCGACAGATCCAGGATCTGCCGGCGCGCGGGCTCGGCCTCCCCACGGGCTGCCAGTCCGAGGCTACGAAAAAACGAGGTGTAGTCCGCGCGAGTCTCCTGGACCAACTGAAGGAGCTCATCCACCACAGGTGAGGCCACGTCGTCGTCAATTCCCTCAGGCAGCCCAAGCTTGGCCTTCATACCGGTGAACCACGTGGCGCTGTACTCCTGCCGGAATCCATTGAGCGCCTCGACAGCAAGGTGCACCGCCTGCTCCTCATCCTCGTGGATCAGGGTCGCAATGGATTCGGCGAAACGTGCAAGGTTCCACTCCGCCACCACCGGCTGGCTGCGGTAGGCGTAACGTCCCATGTCGTCAATGGAGCTGTACACGGCACCGGGATCGAAGCCCTCCATGAAGGCGCACGGACCGTAGTCGATTGTTTCACCGGAAACCGTCATGTTGTCGGTGTTCATGACACCGTGCACGAATCCGACCAGCATCCATTGCGCCACAAGTTTCGCCTGCACTGAAATGACGCCCTTCAGGAGCGAAAGATAAGGGTTGGTTTCACCGGCCGACGACGGGTGGTGGCGTTCAATCGCATGATCAGCAAGCCGGCGCAGCAGATCCATGTCATTGGATGCCCTGGCATATTGAAAACTGCCGACTCGCAGGTGACTGCTGGCCACCCGGGTCAGGACGGCCCCCGGAAGCAGAGTCTCGCGCTGAACCTGTCGCCCTGTGGCCACAACCGCGAGGGACCGGGTGGTGGGAATGTTCAGGGCACACATCGACTCACTCACGATGTACTCGCGCATCATGGGACCAATCGCCGCCTGGCCATCACCATTCCTGGCAAAGGGAGTGCGTCCCGAACCCTTGAGATGGATGTCGCGAAGCGTCCCGTCCGCACCGGCAATCTCACCCAGCAAAAGAGCACGTCCATCCCCCAAACGCGGCGAGTACCAGCCGAACTGGTGACCTGCGTAGCCCTGAGCCACCGGAGTCGCTTCTTCCGGCAGGGCATTGCCGATCAACAGCCGTACGCCTTCCGGGCTCCGGAGGAAGTCAGGATCAAAACCAAGCTCGACGGCGAGTGGCTGGTTGAGCACCAGAAGCTGCGGATCAGGAGCTTCCTCCGCACGCCAGGCGATGGCAAGCTCCGGGAGCTCCCGTGCGAAGTGCCCTTCGAAGGCGATGGTGGAACGCGCTACGTCACTCATCACTTAAGGATATAGATCCACTCCTACTCCGGCGTATCCGTCAGCACACTGCGGCAAGCCAACTGCAAGGCAAGCCGCGCTTCCGGGTCCTCCAGATTGATGGCAATGAGCGACTGGATTCGCCTGATGCGGTCGCTGACAGTGTTGCGGTGAACGTTGAGGATTGCTGCTGTTTCCGTCAATGAGGATTCGCAGTCCAAGAACGTGGTGAGAGTCTTCAAGAGTTCCGGGCCGGACTTAAGCAGCGGGGCAAGGAGCTCGCGTGCAGCGGGCCTGAATGTATCCGTGCGGGTCCAGATCAGCAGTAGTTGGGCCATATCCAGCCTGTCCACATGAACGAAATATCCCGAGTTTTCCCTGGCCCCGGCGATCCGTGCGGCATCGTTTGCTTCCTCGAGCGAGCTCACGATCCCTTCGGGTTGGGCTTGAAGCCGGCCCACTCCGAATTGCGTTGCAATCGTAGCCGCAAGATCCCGTTGGGCACGGCGCAGCGAACTGCTGACGCGGCTGACGTCCGCGGGCCCCGGCTTGGACGGGAAGCTGATCCATCCGGACCAACCGTCCGACTGCTCAACAGTTGTTGCCTGAATCTTTTCCCGCATCAACACACGGTCCAAATCCGGCTTTCGAGCCACAAGGTCTACGGATTCCCGTGTGATCACGCGGAAGGCGATGTGATAGCCGTCCAAAGTCCAGCCCAATTCGAGCGCTCTCGCCCGGAAGGACGGGGTAACATCGCCAGCGTCGTCGATCAACTGACCCAGCAAAGCGATACGGTGTCGCGCGTCGCGTTCCCTCTCCAGCCGTTGACGGGAGAGCAGCTCAGAAACCGCGATCGCCGCTACTTCCAAGGCTGCGCGAAGGGCGGACCGCTCTTGATCCAGCGAGCGGCCGGTGACCACCCTGAGCCGCGGACTGTTCTCTTGCTCCCTGTGGACCGGCGTCAGGATTTCCGCGGGTGAACCCGGTGAAACTGTTGTCTCCGGACCGATCTCGCGGCCTTGGGAGTCAGCGGAAATCAGCTTTCCCGAAGGATCCACCAGCGTCACCTCACGTCCGATAGCCACTCCAATCCGCTGCAGTAAATGATTGAGCGAACCGTAGGGTGTTCGGCATTCGGATGCCACTCGTGAGATCAACATGCCTTGAATGTGGGCCGCTCCGGAGAGCAGCTCCTGCGTCGCCATGCCGAATTGCCAGGTGTTGCGCACTGTCAGCACCACCATGCCCAAACGCTCGGCGAGCCTTTTCATGTTAGGCGGCAACGCGCCGTCGTCAGTTGGCATTTTTACCGCAAGGGTCACGACGCCGGCCGCCGCCGCGAGCGCCAACAGCGCTTCAACGTCCCAGGACACACCGGACGGCAGCGGCTCCAGAGGCAGCACAATGCTGCCCTGCAGAACCAGCGGATCGCCGTCGAGGTTGCGTCGTTCGCGGACCTGGCGATTGACGTCGGCGAGGGAACCGGTGAGGGCAATCAGCGACGATACGGTCTTATCGCCCTGTTCCCCGACGCTCTCCATCACGCCTGCAGGGAGATGGTTCATGACGGACCACAGCGGGATCGGGGGAATCATTCTGCCGCTCCCGTTCTCCTCGATGGTTACCCTCCCATAATGCCACCGCCGCGCCACCAACTTTTGGTCGGAGACGCGGCGACTGGACTCCGACGGCGGTCAGGCGCGGTAGCTCTCGATTGACTCGGTGTGTTCTTCCAAGGTCCCGTCCCATCTGTGCGACGGGACGCCATAGCCGAAGTACTCAGGCCCTGCCAGTTCGAGGCCCTCCGTGGTGTGCCACCGCGGATCACTGGGCGCAGTCAGGATGCAGACGCGTTGGCCGTAGCGCAGGTTCTCGGTGGTGACCGGTTCTGCGGATTCGGCGTCCACCACAATGATGAGGTCCGGCGTCGTAGTCACCACCGCGCCGTCCTTGGTGGCCAGCAGATGCTCGTTCTGGAAGTGCAGCGAAAGAACGGAGCCGGCATCGGGCCCCATGCCTTCGATCATGGCTTGGCCTTTGGCGAAGCCGCCAGTGGTCTGGCGCTGTAAATCAGCCACCTTTCCCAGATGAACAATGCGACCACTGAGCGTTTCCGCCAACACATCACAGGGGTTGAGGTTGTTGTGTTGCGCGTTGGCAACGGCATCGCCAATGGTGATGGCGAATGACATGGATCCGTCTACGAAACTCTCTCGGGCCTGGGCTCCGGTCATTGCGTAGGTGCTGTTGAAGGCGTTGCACCCCATTTCGATTGAAGCCTGCCGGGCAAATCGCTCCGCCCAAAAAGAGTCAATGGCTTCGATGACAAGCGTGTTTCCCTTCTCATCGGCAAGAGCCATGGGAGTGGCGTGAATTCCGTACAGGGGTGCCATTCCCATCTGTATTTCCGGGAACGCCCGGCCGATCAAGTCGCCGTCGATCAGGGGAATTCCCAGCTGTGCGGCCGCAACGATTGGCAGCATCGAGTTTGATCCGCCGATCTCCAGACATGCCGTGTGAGTGGCGGCCCGGTTCAAGGATGCGGCGAGCTTCTGGATGGTCAGGGAGAGGTTCTCCACAGTGTCGAGCTTCTCAACGGCAACCGTTGGGGCACCGATCGCCGCCACGGGAACAATGAAGGCGTCATCTGCCAAGTCCTCGAGGGACACCAGTTCCACGGGACCCAACTCTTCGATGGCTTGCTTCGCCAGGAGGGCGCCGATGTAGGGATCGCCGCCTCCACCGGTTCCGAGGATGGCCGCCCCGCGAGCCAGCGAGTCAATATCCTCCACAGTGATCCTCTTCAGCTTGCGGCGGTGTGTCACTTCCAGGGTCATTTCACTTTCCTAACGTGAGGTTGCCGGCTGCCTTGACCCGAACGCGCATGGCATTTCCGGGCAGGTAGGGAATGGGAATGGCTTCCTGCTCAACAATCGTCACTGTGTCCGGGTTGGCCCCGGCAGCAACAGCGCGGTCCACGGCTTCCTGCCGCGCCGATTCCATCGCTCGCTTTTGGTCGCCGTCGGCGATGGAGGACACCCGGTCCACCTCGCCACTGATCTGTGCGATAGCGGCACCATATGCGTTGGCGACGTCGAAGTTTGAGGGTCGGTGGATTGTTCCAAGGCCATCCAGTTTGTCTGCCAGCAGGATGGATCCACCGCCGACGGCGACAACCGGCAGAGGCGCGGACGAGGTCCGGATCCGGTCAGCAATGTCGGCGATGGTCCGGTCGATCTGTTGCAGGGCTGACCGGACCACAGCGTCACTGATGTGGCTCACCAAAGACGAGTCACCGACGTCGGCCCTTCCGCTCCTGACGGCGATGTCCGTTGCCGTCAGGACAGACCCGCCAAAGACGAGCGATTCGTCGGTGAGGCGGTAACCCACGGAATCCGGGCCCACGGTCCCTTGATCGGTCCGCACGCGGGACCCGCCGCCGAGGCCCGCGGAAAGGACGTCCGGCATCCGAAAGTTGGTTCGCAGGCCCGCGAGCCGGACATGTGTGCTTGATTCGCGTGGGAAACCGTTCACCAGAACGCCGACGTCGGTAGTGGTGCCACCGATGTCCACGATCAGGCAATCAGTGAAGCCGGAGAGCGCCGCCGCGCCGCGCATTGAGTTGGTAGGCCCTGAAGCGAATGTTGCCACGGGGTAGCGTCGCGTGTATTCGATGTCCATGAGTGTGCCGTCGTTCTGGCTGACGTACAGGGGCGCCGTGATGCCCTGCTCCAGGACGGCCTTCGCCAAGCCATCAACAATTCTGTTCGCCATCTCGGCCAGGGAGGCGTTGACGATGGTGGCGTTCTCGCGCTCCAAGAGCCCTACCCTGCCGATTTCGTGCGAGAGGGAAACGGGGAATTCCGGGCCGAGTTCTTCGCGGAGGATGGCCAGGGTGCGCTGTTCGAACTCGTCGTTGACCGGTGAGAAGACGCTGGAAACCGCCACGGAACGGATACCGTGGGACGCGATATCCGCAGCGTGCCGTCGAATTTCGTCGGAGTCGAAGGGGCTTATGGCGCGGCCGTCGAACTCGTGACCGCCATGGGCCATGTAGGCGCGGCCCTTGACTGCTTTGGTGAGGGCATCAGGCCAGTCCGTGAACGGCGGCAGCGAAGCCGTGGCGGGCAGGCCCAGACGGATTGCAGCGGTTGGGTTGAGGTCCCGCGCCTCGATGAGGGCGTTGATGAAATGCGTGGTTCCGATCATCACGCCGCGGATGTGGTCCGGGCTGAAGCCGTTCAGTTCCTTGAGTGCCGTGAGCACCTGGGTGATGCCGCTGGTGACATCCTTCGTGGTGGGTACTTTGGTGGTGGCGAGCACCTGCCCGCCGTCCAACAGCACGGCGTCTGTATTGGTGCCGCCGACGTCGATGCCGATTCTCAGGCTACTCATGGTGCAGTTACCGATTCTTCCTTTGTGGTGGGTTCATTGGTTGGTTGGGTGTCGCCGTAGGACCGCAGGAGGTTCAGTTTCCCGGCGATGATATAGAGGATGAACGCGGCGGCCAGGGAGTTCAGGGCAGGGAGCCCGAAGGTGACGAAGTAGCCCAGTGCCGCCGAGATCGTCCAGATGACGAAAGTGGCAGGGATCCAGTTGGGCGATTTGGCTGGCGGGAGTCCTGAGTCGCGGTTTGCTTCCAGGAGCGGCCTCCATTTCTTGACGACGAAGTACTCGGCCATGATGATGCCGGCCACCGGCGGGAAGACGACGCCCAGCACCATGAGGATGTCTATGAACTTGTCCAGGATGCCGATGGCCGCCAGCACGCTTCCCACCACACCCAGCAGCAGGGTGACGTGCCCTCGGTTCAGGCGTTTGTTCATGGCACTGTTGAAGAACGACACGACGCCTAGGCCGGCACTGTAGAGGTTCCAGTCGTTGATCTTGGATGTACCAAGCACGATGATCAGGATGCCCACCCAGCCCACCGAGGAGAAGATGATCTGTGTGACGTCCGCCGTCTTTACGGCGTGGGCCAGCAGGACTCCGATCATCCCGATGGTGTAGTTGCCGAGCGTCATGCCGACGACGGTCTGCTTGACCACGTCGCCAGCTGTCCGGTTGTAACGGGTCATGTCGGGTGTGATGACTGCCCCGAGTACTGCGCTTCCAGCAACAATGGTGGTTGCGGTAACGAAATCCAGTGATGGACCCGGAGGGGCATCGTTGATGAGCTGGCTGACGGAGTGGTTACTCAGTTCTGCCCACGCCGCCCAGCCGATCAGGATCATGAACAACGGCACCGTGATATTGGCCAACCACTGCATTGATTCAAAGCCCCGGACCACGATCAGCGTGACCACAAGGCCGAAGCCCAGCGACCAGGCCCATGCGGGAATTTCCGGGACGATTTGGTTCAAGCCGGCGCCGGAAATGGCTGATTGGATGCCGAACCAGCCGATGAGGCTAATACAGATCGCCAGGCCGAGAACTGACGCACCGCCCCGGCCGAAGCCAGTCCAACGGGCAAGCATGGAAGTTGTGAGGCCTTGGCGCATGCCGGCGATGCCGACGAAAATCATGAGTGCTTCCACAATCAAGGCGCCGACGGTGAAGGCCCAGAAGGCGTCCCAGAAGGTCATTCCGAAGCCAAAAGTTGCCCCGAGAAGAAACTGGCTCAGGTCAGAAGTCTGACCAAAGCGTTGGACCGCGATGCCGAACCAGTGCTTCCGCTTCGTTGCGGGAACCCTGGTGATGGGGTAGTCATCGTGCCCTGTGTCGGAGGTGGACATGACATGCATTCCTTTCGAGTGATTCACTTCACAGTATCCATGGGGTATTCAGGGGTCATTGGACAATGTGCAGTGCCAGCAGGACGGGATCATGCACGTTGCACAGCCCTCCGGGGCTGCCAACCCGGGCGATCGCCATGGCACCTCTATCCCAGCGCGTCGAATGGGTGATTGGATATGGCCATGCCTGTACCTCCCTCCGTAGCTGTCTGCGGCCCCGCATCGTGGAACCAGCTCATCCTCCTCGACCACCTTCCGGAACCTGTCCCCCACATGCAGTTTGCCCGCCGTTCGTGGCACACAATTGGAGGGACTTCCGCTGGCAAAGCCCTGCATCTGGCCGGCCTCGGCGTTGACGTGCGGTTGTGTTCGCCTCTTGGAACTGATGCCGACGGCCAGCGAATCCGCAGCGCCCTTACGGCAGCCGGAGTCGCCGTCGAGCCCTTGGCGTCCGAGCGGACCGAACGCCACGTCAACTTAATGTCCGACGACGGCAAGCGGGTGTCGCTGTACGTTGCGGTTCCGTCCACGCCCACCGGGCACGAACTCAGCATCGCCGCTGAGGCGGTGGCTGCCGCCGACGTCGCCGTCGTTGATCTCAGCGAACTCGGCGCGCTTCTGCTGCAACGCTTGGACGCTCAGCAGACGCCCATCTGGGCGGACCTTCACGACTACGACGGGTCGTCGGAATTCCATGAACCATTCCTTCGCGCTGCCAGTACGGTGTTCATGAGTGACGACAGCGCAGAGGACCCGTGGGACCTTATGCGCTCCTGCCTGGAACGCGGGCCCCGCTTGGCTGTTTGCACCCGCGGAGCAGAGGGTGCCATTGCGCTGGAGGCTTCCGGAGCGCGGCACGAGGTCAGTGCTTTTCCGGCCGAGGTGGTTGATACCAATGGTGCCGGTGACGCCTTCATGACGGGTTTCCTGGCCGCGACACTCCAGGGCGGCACCATTGACGATGCCCTGACGGCAGCGGCGGCACAGGCCCGTACTGCGGTTGAAACCGAGCATCTGCACCCGAAACTCTCGGAGCTGCTGGCCTAGTTGTGGTGCAGCTCGATATCCAGGGTTTCCTTCTCGACGAAATCCAGCGCGCTTCGGACAGCACCCATGGTCACCACCGAGTCGCCCAGTGGTGAAACGGCCAGCCGCGGAGGGGTTGCGGTGAATTGGGGCAGCCGGTCAGCGATTGGGTCCAGGAGTGCGCCTGCTGACTTGGCTACGGCGCCACCTATCACTACAAGCTCCGGGTTGTGGATGGTAGCGACAGCCCCGATAACCCTCGCCATGCGATCGGCAAGCCGATCCAGAATCCGCCGTGCCACAGCGTCACCTTGGAGGGCAGCGGCGAAGACGTGTTCGGCTTCGATTGCCTCTGCAGGATATTCGCGGAGTTGCGTGTCGTCACTTCCAGCGAGGGCCTCGCCAGCCCACGTGCGTGCCATCAGGGCAATCCCAAAGGTATCCCCCACCCCCTCAACCTGCTTAAGGAACGCCAGCTCCCCGGCGCCTCCGCCACAGCCGTGCAGGAGCCTGCCGTCGTCGATCACTCCGGAACCAAAGCGCTCACTGGCGAGGATCACCACGACGTCGTCCACGCCCACCGCCGAACCGCGCCAACGCTCGCCCAGGGCCGCCAAGTTTCCGTCATTGGCCAGCAACACCGTCCACCCATGAAGATCCTTCAGCGCAGATTTCAAGCCAACGTCCAAAAGAGCCCAGAAGGGTTGGGTCACCAAAACATCGCCGTCACGGCCCACCGGGGCCGCAATTCCGGCGGAGACTGCGAGGACCGCATCGGGGGTGACGCCGGCCAGGCCGAGGGCGTCACACGCCGTACTGTCAATGGCTGATATACGTTCGCGGGGACTGATATCGGAGCCGGGAATGCTGTCATCAGCCGTGATCTGAACTCCGCGGAACTGCTGACTCGCCCTGCCCACGATTTCTCCGCGAAGGTCTGACACCACGGCCGTCACCTTGGAGACTCCCACGTCCAGGCCAACGACGTACCCTGCGTCCTGGTTCAGAACGAACCGTCGGGCTGGCCGTCCTTTGAGATACTCACCGAACTCGCGCTGGTTTTCAAGCTCCGTGATCCAGCCCCGGTCCATGATCTCTTCACACACAGAGATGGCAGTTGCCCGGGCCAGCCCCGTCCCCTCCATGACGTCCGAGATCGTCACGATGGTGGAAGCCCGCATGAAGTCCAAGACCGATCTGAGGCTTGCCCGCCGAAGCATCTGCGGCGTCGGCGAGGAGGAAGGGGCGCTCATGGGGTCTTGACCTCTCTGTAGCTCAAGTCACATAATACTTCAGGCACTAAATTTTGAGTCCAAATTAACTTCGGAGACACAATGAATGCAGCCCCGGACCATTCAGGAACCCCCGCCTCCAGCGAATCCGCCCAGGATCGCTGGAACACCCTCTGGGAGCCCGCAGCGCGCCGGTACCAGCCCGTCGTCGAGGAGGTCGCGCTGACCGCTCCTCCCGCCGCCGCCCCGTCACAAGAGGCGACAGCCCAGCTTTAGGGCCTTGACTCGCCCAGCTTTTTCAACTGCCACGCAACCCTTTCCACACTTAGCCTTTTCGACGCTTCGGGCGTGCCCGCCCTCTACCTGCAAGCGCTTCCAATTTTTGCCTCGACGCTCTTGTTTAATGACTAAACTCCGCCTACCTTGATGGGTAGCCGTCATCGTGACGCGGCCGCCCGATCTGTGGGGCGGCGTCAGTCGCTGCCTAGGATTCCCGGCCTGTAGCGGCCCCATCATTGAGGAGACTCACCTCCATGCCAACACACGACGAGGACGTCGCAGTCCACTTTCCTGATAAAAGGAAGCGCTTTCAGTTCTTAGCCGCTTTAATCCTTCTGGCCTTCTTCGGCACCCTGTTTTCCTCCACAGCTTCTGCTCCGCCTGCCCAAGCCGCAGCTCCCGGACCCAAAGACGCTACCGCCGTGATGTTCTCCTGGACATGGAACGCCATAGCCCGTGAATGTACAGAGAACCTCGGCCCGGCCGGTTACGGGTATGTGCAGACATCTCCCCCGCAAGAACATGTTCAAGGCCCGGAGTGGTGGACCCACTACCAACCGGTCAGCTACAAGGTTGAGTCACGGCTGGGCACGCGTGCCGAGTTCAAGCACATGGTAGACACTTGCCACACCGCCGGTGTGAAAGTTATCGCGGATGCCGTGATCAACCACATGTCCGGTAAGAGCGCCGGCGGAACGGGTTGGGCAGGAACCACCTTCCAGCACTACGACTATCCCGGAAACTACCAAGGGCAGGATTTTCACTCGTGCCGAAGGGACATCGCGAACTACCAAGACCGCTGGGAAGTTCAGGAGTGCAATCTGGTCAACCTCTCTGACCTCAACACG
Source organism: Arthrobacter sp. M2012083 (assembly GCF_000281065.1). Lineage (GTDB taxonomy): Bacteria > Actinomycetota > Actinomycetes > Actinomycetales > Micrococcaceae > Arthrobacter. Next base: position 11,035 of record NZ_AKKK01000043.1, on the reverse strand, counting down.
GCCTCCCCCTACGTTCAGGGAAGAATTGCCGGATACCTCAACGACTTGGTGGGCCTGGGAGTTGACGGGTTCCGGATTGACGCCGTCAAACATATTGCGGCCAGCGACATGCAAGGAATTCTCTCCAAGGTCAATGACCGTGCCCGGCTCTACGTGGTCCAGGAAGTTATCCGGGCCAACGAACCGATCCAGCCGGAGGAATACACCAGCAACGGTGATATCCACGAGTTTGCCTTCGCCCGCAAACTCAAAGAGGCCTTCAACGGCGGGAACATCAACTGGCTGATCACAGGCAATGGCATTGGCTCCAGCTGGGCAGGCTTCCTACCTCACCAGAACGCCGCAGTTTTCGTCGATAACCATGACACCGAGCGCAATGGTGAGACGCTCACCTACAAGGACGGGGCAAACTACGATCTTGCCCAGATCTTTACGCTGGCATGGAACTACGGATCCCCGTCGATCCATTCGGGTTATTCCTTCTCCAACAACGAGACAGGACCGGCGGTTGCCTCCAACGGGGAAGTCATGGATCCCGTGTGCGGCCAGAATGGCTGGACGTGCAAGCATGCGCAAACCAGTATCGAAAACATGGTGGCCTTCCGCAATGCAAGCCATGGTGCGCCGGTCGTGAACAAGTGGGACAACGGATCGAATGCTCTCGCTTTTGGTCGTGGTGACAAAGGCTACGTGGCGATCAACCGTGGTGGTGCCTTTACGCGGACCTTTCAAAGCTCCCTTCCAGCGGGCCGCTACTGCAACGTGACGGTGGGATTCCCCACCTCCACCGGCTGTTCTGCCGGTGACGTTGTGACCGTAGAAGCATCGGGAACATTCCAAGCCACCGTGGGTCAAAACGCCGCCCTTGCGTTGCATGTCAATGCAAAAGCCGGCGGACAAACCGAACCAGGTGCGAGCAACCTCAAGGTGTACTACTCCACCGCCAAGGGCTGGAGCGACTACAAAATGCACTACCGGGTAGGCACCGGAGCCTGGACCACCGCACCGGGTGTGACCATGACCGCCGCCTGCACTGGCTGGGTCGCCTACACCATTCCCGCCGGCTCAACCGGGGCAACGGCTGCGTTCAACAACGGAAGCGGCGTATGGGACAACAACAACACCAGCAACTATGCCTTGGACGGTGGGATCGCGGCGGTGAACGGCAATGTGGTTAGTCATGCCGATCCTTGCAGCGGTGCATCTACCCCCGGACCGACAGACACCACAGTGCTGTTCTACTCAACCACCAAGAATTGGTCCGCCTATAACGCGCACTATCGGGTGGGCACCGGAGCATGGACCGCTGCCCCGGGCGTAGCCATGACTGTCTCATGCCCTGGCTGGGTAGCCACCTCCATCCCCCTCAATGGAGCTTCCGGAATTACCGCAGCCTTCAACAATGGGGCTGGAACATGGGACAACAACGGAACAAACAACTACACCGCTGGTCCTGGCTACCAGCAGGTGAAAGACGGCATCGTCAGCCAGGGAAACCCCTGCGCCTGATGCACTCAGACCTCATGGGGTGGGGCCTTCCGATCCCGTGAGCCGGGAAGGAGGCGGCGTCGGGTTCCGGCGTCGCCTCCGCTAACCAGTCAGAGACCACTCGGCCATGAGATCGATGGCCGTGGTGAAGGCGTCCAGGCGTGGTCGGTTCAGGAAGGCGTGCGGGGTCCCGGGGAGCGTGTGCTGCTCGACGTCGGCTCCCGCGCTTCTCAGTTCGGCAGCGAATCGGTCACCCGATGCGCGCATGGCGTCGCGATCTGCATTGATCATCAGTGTCGAAGGGAAGCCGTCCAGATCGTGGCCTCCCGGGAACGCGTAGCGGTCATACAGCGCCGCTCGTGTGCCCGCGTAGTTACGGTTCACGGCGTTCAGAACCAACCGGGAGTGTGTCAGCCGGCGGTGATCGCGAACCCGTCGTTGGATCTCGCGGGACGCAGTGTGCGAGGAGTGAAAAAAGCCGTAGGCAAGGATGACACCCTTAGGTGCTGAGCCCATGTCGAGAGCTTGGAGTGCTGCTGCGGCTGCAAGGCAGGCCCCGGCGCTTGCACCACCAAGGACCACCCCTCCTGCAGACTGGCTGCTAACACTTCGAAACGCCGTCAAGAGGTCTTGCACCGGGAGGGGAAACCGTCCCCGGGGCCGCACGTCTCCCCTGCGGATCCAAGAGAGCCCCGGAACCGGAGCAAGGCGATAATCAACCGTGACCACCGGCAGTCCTCGTTGAGCAAGCGCCCAGGCCACATCGTGTGCTTCAGGCTGATAGAGACCACCAGAGAAGAAGCCGCCGCCATGCGCCCAGACCAACGTCCGAACTCCTGTCGTCTCCGAATCTTCGCCTGGCGGGTAGTACCAGCGCATGGGGACTGGATGGTGCCCGGTCACGGAATGGCGAATCGTTGGTTCATTGACACCGCTAAAGGACACCGCCATGCCCTCGACCCTAGCGTCAACCGCACTCCACGACGCACTCGCTTGTGGGTGCGTCGACGTTCGATGAGCGGGAAATGGCTGCGCCCTCACGAAGAAACAGCACTAAAATTGAAGGCAGAGGGTATGGCGATGTCTCTGGCTTTGGTAATTGCCCTGGTCCTTATGGGCATGATTTCCCTGGCCGCTGCGATAGGCGCAGTGGTCTTGGTGATCCGCGACGGCCGCGGTGAAATTCCGTTGGAACCGCCCGTCCGGCCATGGGTTGCAGGGAACCTTCCGAGTCGCCCATACTCCACGCTGCCGCGCATTTAACACGTACGCGCTACTATGTTCCCGCGGCGGCTTAGGGGTGGATGTGGCGCCGCAAAGCATCCAGGGTGGTCTCCGGCGAGGTGTTGAAGCAGAACTGGATTCCCGGCGACTCTGCGCTACACGTGTTGATCACCCGCTCGAAGAGTTCCGTGTAATCCGGGACCATCCTGATGCCGCCGCCGACCATCACCAGACCAAAACGATCACGCGAGAACGCTGCACGGATCTCCGATTCGGCCTCGTCCGGTGAAGTTCCAATAAGGCAGGACACAGCATCAAAGCCGGCGGCGATGGTCGCCCCGAATCCGGCCTCGATCCGCTCGGTCATGATGGCTTCATCGAGTCCGGGAGGGAGCTTGCTGTAGTCGAGCGCGCTGGCGTGGATGCCGATCATCAGGATTCGAGTCATGCCGCTCACTGTGCCATGGCTATGGCATGCGGTAAAGGAATGCCGCCATGGCGTCCCGGTTGATCGGCGAAAGGGGTTTGTAGACCCGGCTACCGTCGGCTTCGACCCAACCCGTCGAGATTTCCATCTCTGACATCCATGCCATTTCGTAGGAGAACTGCTGGCCCGGGACCACGTCCTTGAAAGGCAGGAGATCCATGTTGTCGATCCGGGGCTCCCCAGCGAGACGGTACAGGAAGGCAGCCATGGCATCGCGGTTGATCGGCGTCAGAGGCCTGTACGTTCGTGAGCCATCGTTCTCTGTCCAACCGGAGGAGATCTTCTGGTCCTCAAGCCACGCCATCTCCTTGTAAAACAGCTGGGTGGTCAGCACATCCTTGAACGGCGAGGTGGCTGGCGGAGTATAAGCCGGCGAACCTGCCATCCGGTAAAGGAAGGCGGCCATGGCATCACGGTTAATAGGCGTCAACGGCTTATAGGCCACCGACCCGTCAGCCGCTGTCCAACCCTTGGAGATGCCCTGATCTGCGAGCCACGCCATTTCCTTGTAGAACTGCTGGGTGGTCAGGACGTCCGTGAACGGCGAGTCGGCCGGCGGCACGAAATCCGGGCCCTTGGCACTAAATCGCTCCGTCCAAGTGGTGGCACCCGGAAGCAGCACGTAACCTTCCTTGGCGACTGCTGAGACCGTGACCCGGCCGGTGGCCGGATGAGTCCCGGAAGCGACCGTCCCGCCGTCGATAACGTAGTTAATGCCCGCAATCTCTGGGATGACGTAGGTGTCATTGTCCGTATACGGCGCATCCGTGAAGACGACTGGCTCTGGAGTTACTGCTCTATCTGCAGCCACCACCAAGCTAGTCGGCGCGCTGATGATTGACTGTGGCTGGTAACCCGTTTTTGATGCGGAAACCTTGAGCGTGATCGCCTTGCTCAGGTCCGCATCAGTAATGGTGTAGGTCTGTCCTGTGGCGCCGTCGATGGGAGTTCCATCGCGTCGCCACTCCAGGGCGAGGTCCACGGGCGTGGGTGCCCAGATGCCGACGTCGGCTGTCAGCAAACCACCGACGTACGGAGCGCCCTTGATGGCGGGTTCGGCAACGGTCAGTTTCCCAATTGCCACGGGTTGGGTGGGCGCTGACGTTACAGATACATCGGGTTGCTTCGGCTTCTTGCCCGTCACTGTCACTGTGATGTTAGCGCCCAAGTCTTCAGGCCCCACAACGTACTGAGTCCCGGTGGCATTAGTAACCACGCCATTTCGCTTCCACTGCTGCTCGGTAACGACGTAACCAGCAGGCCCCCACGTGCCGGGAGACATGGTTAGAGTCCCACCAACTATCGCGTCGCCGGAAATTGTGGGAGTGCCGGGGACAATCGGGACAGCGTCTGCGGCAACGTTTGCAAGAGCCGCCCCGGCGTCCACGAGCCCGCCCCCGCATCCACCCGGGCAATCGCTGACCGGCCGTGCAGTTGCCTTCAACTTCTGTTCCACCTCGGCCGGCGTCAAACCCGGCAGCACGGAATACATCATTGCTGCTACCGCAGATACATGCGGGGCAGACATGGAGGTTCCCTGCTTGAAGAAGTAATCGTTCGAGTGCTGCGTGGACACCACACCATTGAGCGCCTGGCCGAACATGTCTCCCCCGGGCGCAACCACGTCAACGTTTACCCCGAAGTTGGAGTACCACGCCTTACTTCCCGTGCGTGTGGTGGCACCGACCACAAGGACATTTTGGCAGTTGGCAGGCGCAACCGCCGAGGCATCGATCCTGTTGTTGCCCGCTGAGACCACCACAGATACACCCTTGCTCCGGGCAAAGTCGAAAGCGTCTTGGTAGATGGCAGTGCACTGTCCCGGACTACCAAGACTAAGGTTGATGACGCGCGCAGGATTGGCGTTTGTGGGTACGCCGGGAACGGCTCCGCCTGCGGCCCAAATGACTGACTCAGCAATGTCTGAGGAATATCCACCACAAACCCCCATGGCCCTAATGGGTACCACCTTGGCTTTGGGAGCCACGCCGGCAACGCCTATTTTGTTGCCGGCAACCGCAGCAACAATTCCGGCCAGATGTGTTCCGTGCCAGGTGTCGCCCTCCGCTGGAGACCCGGGTCCGCATTGACCGTAATAGGTAGCATCCCCTTCATCGCGGGGGTTGGGATCCCGCCCGTCCCCGTCCTTGGCCATCTCCGGAAAACTCAACATGTCGTAGCCCGGCAGAACGTTCGTGTCCAGATCGGTGTGGCTTAGAATTCCCGAGTCAATAACGGCAACTACAGATCCTTCGCCCTGGCTGATATCCCAAGCCTTAAGGACGTTCATGCCGCCAGCCCCTGGGATGTGCGGCCACTGAAGGTTATAGAAATGGTCGTTGGGCGCCACCGCGAAAGGCCGCATGATGGTGTCCGGTTCGGCGTACTCCACATTGGGATCCGCTGCCAGGGCCGCCACGAGTTCAGTGGCCTCACCTGCGTCCAGCTTCCGGTCCATCCTGAGCACCTCTTGGCCGGACGCGGTAGTCCGTGAGGAACTAACGGCCATGCCCAAGGCGGTGCTCGCGCGGCCAAGGGAGGACTGACGGTCGGCGGACTGAATGCCCGCCCGTTCCTTGAACTTCACGATGAACTGATCCGTGGGAACCGGCACGGACTCGGTGGGCGTAGCTCGCAGTTCGGCTACCGGAGCCAGAGCGTCATCGGCAACGGCGGGAATCACCGGCAAGGCAGCCCCCACCATTGCGGCAATACCGGCAAACATCAAACGGGAGCGCACACTTGCTATTAGCCGGTTTTTCACTACGAAACGCCCTCTGCATAAACGCCCCGAGAGAGCGCGGAATGGGGCCGCAAGTCAACGGCCAGCATGAGTTTAGCCAACGAGTAGAGTTTCCCGCGAATCTGCACGCGACTATTTACAAAGGCGTTTCGGCTAACTCCACACAGAGCCCTTATGATCACCTCGGGCCCGTTGTTTCGAGGCCCTTCAATCGCACGGAATATGGGGACCCATGAGGGCAATTTCGCGTGGCCGTTTCAGGCTCGCACTAACAATGGTTGCAGGAATTATCCTGGCCACTCTGCCCAGCGGGTTTGCATCCCCTGCCGTCGCCGCGGCCACGGGCAGCATCTCGGGTACGGTTACGGTTCCTGCGGGTGTGGACGTGAACAAAGTCAAGGTCACCGTATCTGGCCCGACTTATCGGACCCTGGGGGTGAATCCCAGCGGCGAATACACGATAGTGGGACTCGCAGCGGGTGAATATTCGGTGCGCTTCGAGGAGGATGCCAGCCCCAAACACGTGTACAGCACGTACTACGGCTCCGCCGTCTATGAGCAATCGACACGGGTGGACGTCGCCGTAGGCACGGCAGTGACCGGGATTGACCAGCAAATGTCCACCGGCGGGCGTATTCAAGGCAAAGTCTCGGTTCCCGCTGGAACCAAGGCTGCTGACGTGTACGTGGGTGTTAGCTCAGATTCGTATCAAGAGGGCGTGGCTGTTGCTCCGGACGGTTCATACGATGTGGGCCCGTTGGCCCCCGGCGACTACACGCTGAACTTCAGCACGTCGGTTCAACCGGTCCCGGTGCTTCAGGCCTACTACCCAGGAGTCAAGGACCACGAGCAAGCGCAGAAGATCACCGTCGCGCAGGGCGATGTTGTTGGCGGGATCAACCAGGACCTTCAACCGGCCGCGATAATCTCCGGCACGCTGGCACTTCCTGCTGGTGCTACACCCTTTTCCATCACTGCAGAGGCCAGGTCCGTTGATGACCTCGAGGTTGTTTCCGGTGTGTGGGTGGAGGAAGGCGGAGTCTTCAGCATCGGTGCCTTGGAAGCTGGAACGTACAAACTGAGTTTTAATTCGAACGATCCCATCGTCGCTTCCATGTGGCTCGGCGGGGTGGTCTCCGCTGCAGGTTCACCTTCCATCACGGTCACTGATGGACAGCGACTGACGGGGGTGAAAGACAAGGCAGTTCCGGCCGCAACGATCACCGGGTCCTTCGCCTCCTCAAATGGCTACGTTGATGTCGAAGTGGTGACAGCAGACGGTTCTGTGGTCAAGAGCGGCTACAGCACAGCGGACCGGGTTTACGCAGTGAGCAATCTCCTTCCAGGCACCTACAAAGTCCAGTTCAACCGTTCCGGCCGCCCCACACTCGAAGAAGGCCAGTACTACAACAACCTTCCAGAGAGCTCGGGGCTGGGAGGCGCAACGCCGGTCACCGTAGCCGGCGGGCAGACCCTCACCAACATCAACGCACCTTCACGAGTGGGTGGCACCGTCTCCGGCAAAGTGGTGGACTCCAACGGAGTCCCCCTCACTGCCGTCCCGGTTCGCGTCTACACGAAGAACGGCGCCCTGGTGACCCGAGAAGCAACAACTGAAGCCGACGGCACTTTCAAAGTGACCGGCCTGAGCACGGCAAACTACTTCGTTTCAGCTGCCCCCGATGACAGTGCCGGGCCCATCTTCTCCGGCAACGTCCTCAATGAAGCAAACGCCAGGACTGTTTCAACTGCCGCTGGCCGGAACACAGACATCGGAACGCTGAGCTACGCCACAGCCACGCAAGGCACCCAAGCATTCGATGACGTCCCGCTGAATGCCCAGTTCGAGAAGGAAATCCTCTGGTTGGCCAGCAAGGGAATCTCCACTGGCTGGGAAGCGAACGGGAACAGGACCTACAAGCCCTTGAGCCCCGTAAATCGTGATGCCATGGCTGCCTTCATGTACAGGCTTTCAGGGAAACCTGACTTCACCGCGCCCGGTGTTTCCCCATTCAAGGACCTGCCAGTCGGAGCACAGTTCTATAAGGAGATCACCTGGCTCGCTGACAAGGGCATCTCCACCGGTTGGGAAGAGGCTGACAAGACCAAGACCTACCGGCCGCTGCAGCCAGTGAACCGCGATGCCATGGCTGCATTCATGTACCGCCTGGCGGGCGAGCCAGAATTTACGGCCCCCGAGGTCTCACCGTTCGTAGACGTCCCTGTGGGAGCACAGTTCTACAAGGAGATCACTTGGCTTGCAGCTCAAGGCATCTCAACGGGTTGGGCTGAAACAGGCAACACCAAGTCCTTCAAGCCGCTGTTGCCCGTGAACCGCGATGCGATGGCAGCGTTCATGTTCCGCTACAACAGCAAATTCGGCACGCTCTAATGCCAGGGTCCCGCTGCCCGATGATGCGACAAATACGACTGATCTAAGCCAAGAGGGCGGCCGGATGCTCCGGCCGCCCTCTTGCAGCCGAAAACTACTTCGTAGTCAGCACGTTCCAAAGAATCAGGTCGTGCGCGTGCCGGGCTTTATCGTCACCGCGGAAATCGGCTTCTTTAATGCTTCCCCCGGTATCTATGCCAATGCTCGACGTAGAAGCGAACCGGCCCATCATCGATTTGTTGGACAGCATGGAGACGGACCGGATGTTCTTGTACGGCACGGACACGATGGCGAGCTTGTTGCCCACAAAGCTCTTGTCTTGCAGGATGACCCGCATGTTCGTGATCCCGACGAAGCCGGTACCAACACCGATGCAGTCGTAGACCGCATAGACTATTTCGCCCTGCAGGAGACCCGCCCTGATTTGCTCGAGTTGCTCGGGCTTGTCGTGAATGACGTTGCTCAAAGTTTTGCCTTCCCGCGTCAGTCGCGAAGGGGAACGCCCTTGGCGTCCCTCCTGAAGTACTCAGCACCGGCAAGGATCATAATGCCCTCCACGAGCCCCCAAAGACCCACCAATCCGAACGTGAAGATGCCCAGCACTACCGTGAGAACCAGCTGGATGACACCAATGGTGGTGTAGCCCAGGTAGAAGCGGTGGATGCCGAGGCCACCCAGGAAGATTCCCAAGAGGCCGGCAGCGATCTTCGACTTCGGCTGCGGGTAACCGTAAGCCATGTTGGGCTGCGGCGGCTGAGCCCCGTACTGCGGTTGCGGCGGCTGAGGTTGCGCGTAGTACTGAGGCTGAGGAGGCTGGGCCCCGTACTGCGGCTGTGGAGGCTGCGGTTGCTGGGGCACCTGCGGTTGCGCGTACTGCGGCGGCTGAGTGGAATAATCCGGCTGTTGCGGCGCCGGAGGCTGGTTGCCCTCCGGGGTATCCGGATTGTTGTCGGGGTGCGGCTGTGTCATGGTGATGCCTTTCGGAGAATGTTGATCCAGCCCAAGGTGGAGGGCATCCACAGTCTTCAACAAGATCCCCAACATCCATGTGCCGATCATCAGTCTGACGGACACAGCCCCGCCACGCCACACCGTAACCATGTTCCTTATCTGTCGGCCCCCGCAGGTAGCATCCGAGTGAATGCGCTGCTCAGAGCGCACACAATCGAATATGGGGAACCCAGATGCCCAAGGCACTTTCGTGGTTGGCGGCACTTTCGCTGACCGCGTCGGCGGCTGTCTTTATGCCGCAAACCGCTATGGCCGCAGAAACGGCAAGCGTTTCAACACTTTTCTCGTCCTTATCCGTCACCACTGAAACTAACACCGGCTACGACCGCGATCTCTTTCAGCATTGGATAGATGCCGACGGCGACGGCTGCGACACACGCTCCGAGGTGCTCCAACTGGAGTCACTGTCGCCGGTGACGTTCGGCTCTGGCTGCACCGTAGCCACGGGTCAGTGGAACTCCTGGTACGACGGCGGCGCCTGGACCATCGCGTCCGACGTCGACATCGACCATATGGTTCCCCTCGCGGAAGCCTGGGGTTCCGGCGCGAGCGCCTGGACGGCCGAGCAGCGGCGCGACTACGCCAACGACCTCACCCTGGACGTGGCTCTCGAAGCCGTCACTGACAACGTAAACCAGTCCAAGAGCGACCGCGATCCAGCAGAATGGATGCCGCCGTTGGCCGGAACCGCCTGCGAATACGTCACGGACTGGGTGCTGGTGAAATACCGCTGGCAGTTGACCGTTGATGCGGCTGAATCCGCAGCAATTTCGTCCACTTTGCAGGGTGGTTGCGGAACCAGCATGGTTCCCGTGCCAACCATCGCTGTTGAATCCACACCCGTTGATCCGGGCCCCATCACATTCAGTGACGTCAACGGGTCCACCCAATTCAATGTGGAAATTTCGTGGCTCGCTTCCCAAGGCATTTCCACCGGTTGGGTGGAAGCCGACGGTAGCCGGACCTATCGGCCGCTGAATGCCGTAAACCGCGACGCCATGGCGGCCTTCCTGTATCGCCTGGCCAGCAAACCTGCCTTCACTCCCCCGGCGACGTCGCCCTTCTCCGACATCACCCCGTCGAGCCAGTTCTATAAGGAAATAACGTGGCTCGCGGCAAGCGGCATCTCCACAGGATGGACGGAGCAGGACGGTTCCAAGACCTACCGACCGCTTAGCCCGGTCAACCGTGACGCCATGGCCGCCTTCCTCTACCGGTTCGGGGGCAATCCGGCGTTCTCGGCACCCAGTACCTCGCCGTTCGTGGACGTCCAGGTTGGAAGCCAGTTCTACCAACAGATCACTTGGCTGGCATCGCAGGGTATCTCCACAGGTTGGGACATCGGCTACGGCTGCCGCGCCTACAACCCTGTCCAGCCGGTGGCCCGTGACGCCATGGCCGCGTTCATGTACCGCTTCGTCAACGGTGGCACCGGCGGAATCACGGGGAACAACTGTTCCCCTCCGCCGCCGGTAACACCGCAGCCTCCGGCCAACCCTGGTGACTCCAAGAACTGCACAAGTTTCAGTACTTGGCAGGCCGCACAGGCCTGGTTCGACACCTACTACCCGTGGTACGGCGACGTCGCGCGTCTTGACTCCGACGGCGACCGCATCGCGTGCGAGTCCCTGCCCGGCCACCCGTAACAGCATGATGACGGCGGGTCTTGGCTTTTGATGCCAAGACCCGC
>NZ_AKKK01000042.1 GCF_000281065.1 Arthrobacter sp. M2012083 | reverse complement strand
GTGGGAGAGTAGGACACCGCCGGACAACCATTAGGTAGAGACCCCCCAACCCACCACGGGTCGGGGGGTCTCCCGCATTTAACAACCACCCCAAAACAGAAGCCTCCACCACCCAAGGAGGCTTCACCCCTTTAACCACCGCCTACCTCGCTGCTGATGCCACCTCAAGCAGCTCCAGGTAGTGATCAACGCGGCCGAGGTCCACCACGCCGCTTCCGGCAGCCCGTTCGCCTCTGGCCGGTTCCAAGGCACGCAATGCCCGGCGGATCACAGAGAGCTCGCCCAGTTCGCTGGCTGCCTGGGCAACTATGCACCAAGTCGCCTCGAGCAAAAGATCCGAGGAGGGATCCGGAAGGTCCCGAAGAGCTTCTGCAGCCGCGCCACGAGAACCTGCCCTTGCCAGTAAAAGGGGCCGAACCCAGCGATCATAGGGGCCAAAGTCGCCGTCGCTTAGCTCAGTGGCTTCGCGCAATTCGCGGCCTAGAGTGGCCAAAGCCTCGATTCCGTCCGTGAAGCCAGGCATTTCTGCAGGAAGCGGAGGCGGCAGGCTGTTGCCGAGGAAAGTCCATCGAAACCATTGGGTGAACACCGTTGCCAACGGTCTCTCGTGTCGCTGTGCGAGTCGGTCCACCGTATCGGCCTCGGAGCTGGCCGAGCTGATGTCATTAACGGCGCACAGTGCCTGCATACGAATCAGCCGCCCGTTGATCTCAAAGGTGGGCGAATCGGCGTCGAACGCTGTTGTTATCAGCTCTTGGCCGATATCGGCGCGTTCAGCTGCAAGTCCGGCTGAAGTGAAGGTTTGCATAAACCGGGCACTGAGCGCGAAGCAGAGCAGTTGCGCGTCGCCTAATCTCCTGGCGATCGACTCCGCTTCGGTGGCCTCCGACTGGCGAACGCCGGTGCCCCGGGACTCCATGGCTATGGTGGCCAGAAGACGCGCACGGCTTCGGGCGCTGAGGCCTGGGTTGGCTCCAAGCGCATTCTCCGCGGCGGCAATCACGATGGCGGCGGACGCGGGGTCATCCGGGCGCGTCCACATCCCGGGTATGTCGTAGCCTCCAATGACGCGGGCGGCGAGTTCGGGATCGTTCATCTTTGCAGCAGCTTGGATGGCCTCTATGCGTTGGGTGCGAGCTGTCTCAAGATTGCCGGCGACTGCCAAGCTGCCCAACACCGCGTTCGAGGCCTCCAACTGAACCCTCGTACCGCTTCTTGAGTAAGCGGTGGCAATCCTGGCCAAACCGAGGGGTTCCCGTCGGTGCAACCGGGGATCCCTACGGAGCATCCTGCTCTCCAGATCCACCAGCGCCGGACCTGGATCCAGCCCAAGCGCGTTGGCATGCTGCGCCCGTGCCCGCCGAAGAACCGCCAGTGCGTCGCCTTGGCGGTGACTTCGGTAGAGGGCCATAGCCAGCAGGCGCCATCCTTCTTCGCGCCACGGGTTCTCCTCCACCTGTGCTTCCAGCATGCCGATGACCTCCGCCGGACGCCCGCAGTCCAGGCACGCAGAGGCGAAGCGCTCGACGGCGGTCTGCCGCATCTCCGTCAGCCGTCTCACCTCAGGGAGGGCCCACGGTCGCTCGGCGAATTCCTGAAAGGCTGCACCCCGCCACTCCCTGAGTGCAGTGAACAAGAGTGATTCGGCCTGATTGGGCGTCGCTCCAGCTGTTCGGGTCACTGCCGAATCGAATCTCCAGGCATCAACGGCGTCGACTTCGAGTCTTAGGGCGTACCCGTCGCGCACCGTAACGAGCACTGAGGGTGGGGTGCGGGGTAGCCGATGGGGTTCCAGGATGCGGCGAAGCTCACCTACGAAAGTGCGGACTGCTCCCACAGCTCCCGGTGGCGGTGCACCGTCCCAGAGTTCGTCAATGACGGACGCCGTCGAGATGTAGCGGCCTCGCAGTGCAACGAGTATGCCAAGGATTTCCCTGTGCCGGCGCTTGGATAGTTCCCGCACCTCTCCATCAACGCTCAATTGGAGGGGGCCGAGGACTCGGATCTGCACAGTATTTTGGATTGACGCAGTAGCCACGGGTCAATCGTAGTGAGGAAGTAAGACAACACAGGGCGTCCCGTGCCTGCCACGGCTCCAGCTGATTCGCTGCTGATTCGCTGGCAGGAGGGTGGTTCTACCAACAATGAATGGAGACTCCATTGACTTTGACACTTCTGCCCGAGGCTACCTATCACCGTGTCCCAGTATCACCTCACGTCGAACTGAACGTCGCAGTGGCGGGGCGCGGGCCCGCCGTCGTACTTTTGCATGGCTTTCCGCAGACGCACCTCATGTGGAGGCATATCGCCGCAGACTTGGTGGCGGACCACACTGTCATCTGCCCGGACCTTCGTGGCTATGGGGCGAGCGATAAACCGGCAGCGGAAGGGGAGGAAACGTACTCGAAGCGAACGATGGCCGCGGACATCGTCGCGGCGGCCCGGGCACTTGGACACCATAGCTTCGCGCTGGCCGGTCACGACCGTGGCGCCTTGGTTGCCGTAAGGGCTGGTTTGGACCATCCCGGCGTCGTCAGCCACCTGCTGGTTCTGGATGTGCTACCGACGTTGGATATGTGGGATATCCTCCGGGGTGCGGATGCCAAAGTTGCTTGGCATCTTTACCTGATGGCACAGCCAGCGGGAATCCCCGAGCCCATGATCGAAGCGACTGCAGACTCCTTCTTTGCATCGTTCATAGACGGGTGGACGGCTGATCCTGGGGCGATCCCACCACGGTACCGCGAGGAGTATCTGAAGGCATCGGGTCAGGCAGTGTGGTCGATCGTTGCCGACTACCGGGCTTCTGCGGGAATCGACATCTCGCATGATCTGGTGGATAGGAAGGCCGGGCGCGCTTTGTCCATGCCCGTGACTGTGATGCAACAGGACTGGGGAGCGGTGCTGGGCTATGACGCGGCTGCTCTTTGGAGTCCATGGGCGCCCGACCTAAAACACATGACGGTGAACACCGGCCACTTCATGGCTGAGGAGAATCCCGCGGCGGTGGTCGCGGCCATGCGTGAGTTGATGGACCGCTAGGGGGCTGTGTTCGACGGCGGTGGGGTGGGGTTTTGGGGGTGTGTGGGGTTGGGTTGGGGGTGGATTTGCGTTGGGGGTGTGGGGCGTGTATTGTTTTCTGAGTCGCCGGGTGCGAAACGGAAAGCCGGAAGGTGTGTACGGTTCGGTAGGCGGCCAAAAAATAACTCTTCTTTTCCAATGGCCCTGTTGGGTGCGCTGCTTTTGTGGTGTGCTGTGGGTGATGTTTTGGGGGGTCTGTTGTTTGAGAACTCAATAGTGTGCCAAGTTTGTTGATACCGATTGTTTTTCAATTGGTTGAAATTATGGCTGGATCATTGC
>NZ_AKKK01000041.1 GCF_000281065.1 Arthrobacter sp. M2012083 | reverse complement strand
CAGGGCAGCGGCTAGAGTGGACGGTATGAGTTCGCCCGGATACCGACCCACTCCAGCCGCTGCCAGCCAGCTCAATCTACGCGGTGCCGTTGACCTGTCGTCGCTGCGCCGCCCGGCCGCCCCACCGGTGCCGCCCCCCTCTGCTTCGGCGGAGGGCGGATCGCCGGCGGATGGCACACCCCAAGCGGGCAGTGCCGGCAATGCACCACTTCGAGTGGATGCAACCGAATCGAATTTCCAGGATCTGGTGCAATTGTCCGCACAGATCCCCGTGCTTTTCCTTCTGTGGTCGCGCTACGCGCCCGAATCACCCGCCGTCCTCGATGCCGCCGAACGCGTTGTGGAAAGTTACGGTGGTCGCTTGGTGCTTGCAGCCGCCGATGTGGATACCTTCCCGCAACTGGCGCAGGCCTTCCAGGTTCAGGCAGTTCCCACAGCAGTTGCCGTGGTCAAGGGACAGCCCGTCCCGCTCTTCCAAGGACCAGCGGATGACGAACAGATCCGAAACCTGGTTGAGGAACTCCTCAAGGTTGCTGCAGCAAACGGGGTCACCGGCAGCATCGGTGATGCCGCACCCGGGGAGGATGCGGAACCCGCGCCACTGCCGCCACTGCATCAGGCAGCCATTGACGCGATCGAGGTGGGCGACTACGCCGGCGCGGCCGCAGCCTACAAGCAGGCGCTCCTCGAACAGCCGGCAGACGCCGATGCCAAGGCCGGTTTGGCCCAGGTTGAGCTGATGGCCAGATTGGACCAGCTCTCCGCCCCCGAGGCCGAAAGCCTCCGGGAACTCGCGGCCGAAGAGCCGGACAACGTCCAAGCCCAGTTAACTGTGGCTGACCTCGACATCTCCGGGGGCCACATCGATGACGCTTTCAACCGCATTATCACCTTCATTGGCAGGAATTTCGGTCCCGAGCGTGAGACCGCCCGCGTGCGCCTCCTTGAGCTCTTCGAGGTTGTGGGTACCCAGGACGAACGGGTAGCAAAGGCACGCCAAGGGCTCGCGAGGGTTCTCTTCTAGTGCCGTCCGCGCTGTTCACTCCGCTTCAGCTGCGCTCGCTTACCGTCCCACACCGTGGCTGGGTATCGCCCATGTGCCAGTACAGCTGCCACCCGGAGACCGGAGAGGGCGTCCCCAACGACTGGCACTTGATGCACTTGGGTTCTTTCGCAGCCGGCGGCGCCGGTCTCATCCTGAGTGAGGCGGCTGCAGTGAACGCTGCAGGCAGAATCAGCCCCTTGGACGCTGGCTTGTACTCCGATGAGCAGGCGGCCGGCTGGGAGCGGATAGTGGCGTTCGTCCACCGGCATGGCGCCGTCGACTGCAAGATTGGGGCGCAACTAGCCCACGCGGGGCGCAAAGCATCCACGTATTGGCCGTTTTCAGATCGCTCCGGTTCTGTTCCCCGGTCCGACGGCGGATGGGTCACTGTTGGGCCAAGCAGTGATCCGTTTGACGGTTACGCCGCGCCGGCAGCCATGAGCGACGCGGAAATCCACGGCGTGGTGGCCGACTTTGCGTCCGCTGCCAGCCGGGCAGTGGCGGCGGGTTTCGATACTGTGGAGATCCACGGAGCCCACGGGTATCTCCTGCACCAGTTCCAAAGCCCGCTCATCAACACCCGCACCGATGGCTGGGGTGGAAATGAGGAGGGCCGCAATCGGCTTATGCTCGCGGTGGTGGATGCAGTCAGGGAAGTCATTCCGGACTCCATGCCGCTTCTGCTCCGCATTTCCGCGTCGGATTGGACTGACGGCGGCGTTGACGTCGAGGCTTCTGTTCGCCTGGCCCGCGCCGCTGCCGAACGTGGCGTTGACCTTGTGGACGTCTCCAGCGGCGGCGCAGTGGCGCATCAGCAGATCAGGGCTGTGCCCGGTTACCAGGCTGGATTCGCCCAGCAGGTAAAGAACGACGCCGGAGTCCTCACCGGGGCGGTGGGCCTGCTTACGAGTGCCACGCAAGCGGAGGATATTGTGGCGAACGGCAGGGCGGACGCGGTTTTCATGGCCCGGGCGGCATTGCGGGATCCGCACTGGTGGCTCAGGGCTGCATACGAACTGGGCCACGATATTCCGTGGGTTCCGCAGTACCAGCGAGCCGTTCCCCGCCACGGCTTCTAGGACCTCCTCAGCTTCGTGTTGGCAAGGTTAGGCTGGGTCCATGACGGAACCACGCCATGAACCCACGCCCGCTTCCGGACCGCCCCAGGTTTCCGCACCGCCACAAGCTTCGGCAACGCACCAGGCCCCCGAAACCCAGCCGGTCGATCAATTACAGGATGGTGCCCTCCCGCTGCCTTCACGTGGTCCTGCCGAGGACGCCCCGTTGGCTGCGCTGTCCATCCGCGGCCTGGCCAAGCGTTTTGGTGAGAAGATCGCCGTCGATGGCGTGAGCCTGGAGGTCCCCGCGGGGTCCTTCTATGGAATGGTTGGCCCCAACGGTGCCGGCAAGACCACCACGCTGTCCATGGCTACCGGCCTGCTGCGGCCCGACTTTGGCACGGCTTTGGTCCATGGAGTTGATGTTTGGGCGCGGCCCTTGGAAGCCAAGAAGCTCATGGGTGTCCTGCCGGATGGGGTGCGCCTTTTCGACAGGCTGACGGGCGAACAGTTGGTCACCTATTCCGGGCTGCTCCGCGGCATGGATCGTGATGTTGTGGGCTCCCGGGTTTCTGAGTTGCTGGCCGCCCTTGATCTCCAGGCAGACGCCGGCACGTTGGTTGTTGACTACTCGGCCGGTATGACCAAGAAGATCGCCTTGGCCTCAGCGCTGATTCATGCGCCCCGCCTCCTTGTCCTGGATGAGCCCTTTGAGTCAGTGGACCCCGTTTCGGCGTCCAACATCCGGGGCATCCTGGAGAGTTACGTCGCTTCCGGCGGCACTGTCATCGTTTCCAGCCACGTCATGGACCTCGTGCAACGCATGTGCAGCCACGTCGCGGTGGTTGCCGGCGGTCGGGTCCTGGCGGCTGGATCTGTGGACGAGGTCCGGAACGGCTCCACCTTGGAAGAACGGTTTGTGCAATTGGTGGGCGGCGGACACCGGACGGAGGGGCTGGAATGGTTGCGCACCTTCTGAACCTGAAGTGGCGCCTGCTTCTTAACGGATTTAAACGCAGCCCGTGGCAGTTGGTGGGCATGGCACTTGGCTTGCTCTATGCCTTGGGCGTCCTTTCCCTTCTGATTGGCGGACTCATTGCGCTGCGTTGGGCTGATGCTGAGATTGCCCACACAGTGGTGGTGCTGGGTGGTGCGGCCACGGTGCTGGGATGGGCCATTATCCCGCTCGTCGCTTCCGCAGCGGACATGACCTTGGACCCCGCTCGCTTCACCACGTTCGCGATCCCCCCGAGGCAACTACTGGCTGGGCTTGCCTTGGCGGGGTTCATCGGTATACCGGGTTTGGCTACCTTGCTCGCCGCCTTGGGCACGGTGGGAACCTGGTGGCGTAGCGTTCCGGCAGTAGCCGGCGCGTTTTTGGGCGCCATTCTGGGTGCCCTTACATGCATCGTTTTGTCCAAGGTGGTAACAACGGCGACGGCCGGCCTTGCCTCCTCGCGACGCTTCAAGGACCTCAGCAGCATCATTGTCTTCATCCCGCTGATGCTGCTGGGGCCCATCATGGTGGGGATTGTGGACGGCGTTCGCGGGAGTGCCGATTACCTGCCCGTGTTGGCCCGCACTGTGTCCTGGACGCCGCTGGGTGCGGCCTGGTCCTTGGGCGGCGACCTGGAGTCGGGCAACCTGGGTGCCGCAGGCCTGAAATTCCTGATCTCCGCAGCAACCATCGCCGGCCTCCTCCTGTGCTGGCATATTCTGCTGCAGCGTGCTTTGGTGACGCCCCCTTACTCCGGAGGCTCGGCCAGGAAGGGCGGAAAACTCGGACTGTTTGCCCTTCTTCCCGGGACTCCCGCGGGCGCGGTTGCTGCCAGGGCTTTGATTTATTGGATGAAGGATCCAAGGTATGCGGCCTCCTTGGTGATTGTTCCGTTGTTTCCCGTCATCTTTTTCTTCAGCGGATCACAGAGTGGCAGCTACGGCCTGCTCATGCTTCTGGGACCGTTGACAGCGTTCATGATGGCTTGGTCCATCTGCGCCGATGTCTCGTATGACAACACAGCTTTTGCACTCCACCTCGCGGCGGGGGTCCGGGGCATTGACGATCGCTTGGGTCGCGCCCTGGCCTGCTTGGCCATCTCACTTCCGGTGGTACTCGTGTTTACTGTTGGGCCGCTTTTCGTCACTGGGGACTGGCAGTGGCTCCCCAACCTTCTGGGATTGTCGCTGGGAACTCTCTTTACCGGGCTGGGGCTCTCCTCGGTGATTTCGGCCCGCTATAACATCGCAGTACCTTTGCCGGGGGACAGCCCGTTCAAGAAACCGCCGGGAAATGTGGCCCAGACGTTGGCAGTGCAAGCCGTCGGTATGGGTGTTTTGGCGCTTCTCCTCGTTCCGGAGCTTGCATTGGTGGCTGTCCAGGCTTTCAGCGGGGGGCCGGAAGCCGGTTGGGTCAACCTGGTAGTCGGGCCTTTACTCGGCGTCATCCTCTTCGTGCTTGGCGTCCGCCTCGGTGGAAAATGGTTGGATGCCCGGGGTCCGGAAATGTTCGCTCAGCTCAGCGTCAACCGCTAGCCTGCGTAACAACCATGCCCGTAGATGGGACATGGGATAACGTCTTTGTCAGATAGCTCATAACTAAGAAAGGCCGTGACGATGGAAGTTGTCATTCTCCCTGGCGCCAAGCAGATCGGCGCGCTCGCTGCCGATGCCATCGAAGCGCTGGTACGCCGTAAGCCCAGCGCAGTCCTGGGTTTGGCAACGGGGTCGTCGCCGCTGCCCATTTACGACGAATTGGCCAGCCGGTACGAGGCCGGGGGACTGGACTTCAGCCAGGCGCATGGGTTCGCATTGGATGAATATGTGGGGCTCCAAGCAGGACATCCAGAGTCCTATCGCGAGGTTATCCGACGCGAATTCACCAACCGGGTGAATATCAAGCCGGAGAACGTCCATGGGCCGGATGGCGCGGCCGAGGACCTTGAGGCTGCATGCCAGGAATACGAAGACGCCATTAAGGCGGTCGGTGGAGTCGACCTCCAGATTTTGGGCGTCGGAACGGACGGACATATTGGCTTCAATGAGCCCGGCTCCTCCCTGGCATCCCGGACGCGCATCAAGACGCTGATCGAGCAGACCCGGAAGGACAACGCCCGTTTCTTCAACAGCATCGACGACGTTCCCCACCATGTGGTGACCCAGGGCCTCGGCACCATCATGGATGCCCGGCATGTGGTTTTGGTCGCAACGGGCGCCCAGAAGGCCCAGGCTGTCCGGGATTTCGTAGAGGGGCCGGTGGCTGCCATTTGCGCGGCATCCATCCTTCAGATGCACCCGCACGCCACGGTTTTGGTGGATGAGGCGGCCGCTTCATCGCTGAAACTGGCCGATTATTATCGGCACACCTATGACAACAAGCCGGAGTGGCAGGGTCTGTAGACGGTAAGATGTTTGGCATGACTACGCTTCCTCCGGATCCATTCGAAAACGACCCCATGCGCGAGCTTTCCGGAGCCGGAACGTCCACTGCCACCATTGAGCGCGAAGAAACGCGCCAGGAAGTGGAGCCCGGCGACCGCGAGCGGTTTTCGCATTATGTCCGCAAGGAAAAGATCATGGAGTCGGCCCTGACCGGCGAGCCCGTCATTGCCCTGTGCGGCAAGGTCTGGACGCCCGGGCGCGATCCCAAGAAGTTCCCGGTCTGCCCGGAGTGCAAGGAGATTTACGAAGGCCTCCGCCCCGGTAACGACGGTGGAAAAAACGGCGGCCCGGGCAACTCCAAGTAGTGGGTGGGAAGAGAACTCCGGCCCTTTCTGATCATCACCGTCCCATGGCCCGCTTTGGCGTGCCCGGATGGTCGGAGATCGTCGTCGCTGCCATCAGGCCGGGGGAGTCAGCATGACAGAAACACTTTTTGGTGGACCATCCCTGCCTCCGGCATACCCTGAGCGTGCAGCCTGGGGTACAGCGCCCAAGCTCCGTGCGTGGCAGCAGGAGGCCCTCGACCTCTACATGACCCGCAATCCGAAGGACTTCCTCGCTGTGGCAACGCCCGGCGCTGGTAAGACCACCTTTGCGCTGCGCATCGCCACCACCCTGCTGGACAGCGGTGTGGTCAACCGCGTCACCATCGTGGCGCCTACTGACCACCTGAAGCGGCAGTGGGCTGACGCCGCCGCGAAAGTGGGAGTCGCCATTGATCCCAACTTCAAGAACTCCGATGGCCAACACGGCCGGGGATTCGTCGGTGTTGCCGTCACGTACGCGCAGGTAGCGAGCAAACCCATGTTGCATCGTGCGAAGACCGAAGCGGCCCGCACCTTGGTAATCCTGGACGAAATCCACCACGGCGGCGAGGCCCTTTCGTGGGGAGACGGGCTCCGGGAGGCCTTTGATCCTGCTGCCCGGCGCTTGTCCTTGACGGGCACCCCTTTCCGTTCGGACACCTCGCCAATTCCCTTCGTCGAATACGCCGAGGACCGGGACGGTATTCGCCGTTCAAAGGCTGATTACACCTACGGCTACGGCAACGCACTGAGGGACCACGTGGTGCGTCCTGTCCTGTTCATGGCCTATTCAGGCCAGATGCGCTGGCGGACCAGTGCCGGCGATGAGATGGCGGCCTCCCTTGGGGAAGCGGCTGTAACCAAGGACATCACCTCGCAGGCCTGGCGGACTGCCTTGAACCCCACGGGCGAGTGGATCCCTGCCGTCCTGGCGGCCGCAGACAAACGGCTCGGCGAGGTTCGGCGGACCGTGCCGGACGCCGGCGGCCTGGTGATTGCCACGGACCATGATGACGCCCGCGCCTACGCCGGTCAGCTGAAGAAGATAACGGGCCAATCGCCTACAGTCATTCTCTCTGATGATTCCAAGGCTTCCAGCAAGATCGAGGAATTCTCTGCGGGGGACCAGCGATGGATGGTGGCTGTCCGCATGGTGTCCGAAGGCGTGGACGTTCCACGCCTGTCAGTAGGCGTCTATGCCACGTCGACCTCAACGCCGCTGTTCTTCGCCCAGGCCGTGGGCCGCTTTGTGCGAGCCCGCAAGAGGGGGGAGACGGCGTCGGTATTCCTTCCGTCCGTACCGCCGCTGATGGTGTTGGCCAACACCATGGAGGCCGAACGCGATCACGCATTGGACCGCCCTGAAAAGGACGACGACGGTCTCTTCAGCCCGGAAGAAAACCTCATGGCGGGGGCCAACCGCGAGGACAAGGCCTCAGACGAGCTCACCAAGGGCAAGTTCGAGGCTTTGGATTCCCAGGCCTCCTTTGACCGTGTCCTTTTCGACGGCGGCGAGTTTGGCACCGGCGCGGATATCGGTTCGGATGAAGAGCTGGACTTCCTGGGAATTCCAGGGCTGCTTGACGCCGAACAGGTAGGCACGCTGTTGCGTCAGCGCCAGCACGAACAGCAATCGCGCAAGAAGCGCCAGTCACCCTTGGCAGCTGCCGCCGCGCCTGCGGTTCCTGACCACCGCATGCTGATGGACTTGCGCAACGAGCTGGCTAAGAACGTGGCCGCCTGGTCCGCCCGCACCGGCACTCCCCACGGAGTGGTTCATACCAAATTGCGTGAGGTATGTGGGGGTCCCGCTGTGGCACAGGCGAACGAAGAGCAGCTGCAGGCCCGCCTGCGCAAGCTTCAGGACTGGTTCATCGGCAGGAAGTAGCTGGCTCCAAAATCAGCAGAAACGAAAAACACCGGAGGGCGCCGCGGTTGCGGCGCCCTCCT
>NZ_AKKK01000040.1 GCF_000281065.1 Arthrobacter sp. M2012083 | reverse complement strand
GGGGGTGTGGTGTTGTTGGGAAAGCTGCCGGGGCGTGGTGTGTGTGGGGTTGTGTTTGGCGCACTGTTGGGTCCTGAGGCAACAGGACCTTTTTGCAGCAATGCAGAGGGCATCTTCTGGTGTTTCTTTTGTTCCTGCTTCCGGTACCCCGGTCACTGTTTTGGTCCGCGCGTTTGTGTGGGTTGTGATGGGTGGTGGTCTGGTTGATGGGGTTGTTGTTTGAGAACTACATAGTGGACGCGAGCATCTAGGACACACACCTTTGTGTGTGTTCTTACAGCAATTTCTTATGAATGAACCTTGGGCCCTGGTGGCTCGTGGTTCTCTCGAGTAAGTTTATTGATCTTGTGTGGTCAAGTTTTTAAGGGCACACGGTGGATGCCTTGGCATTAGGAGCCGAAGAAGGACGTAGGAATCTGCGATAAGCCTGGGGGAGTTGATAACCGAGCGTTGATCCCAGGATGTCCGAATGGGGAAACCCCGCACAACGCTGCAAGGTGATTGTGTGACCCGCATCTGAACACATAGGGTGCGTGGGGGGAACGCGGGGAAGTGAAACATCTCAGTACCCGCAGGAAGAGAAAACAATAGTGATTCCGTTAGTAGTGGCGAGCGAACGCGGATCAGGCTAAACCGTTTCCATGTGTGATAGCCGGCGGGCGTTGCATGGGCGGGGTTGTGGGACTTTCCGTTCTGGTTCTGCCGGACCAGTGAGGTGAGGTGCAGGCATAGGTGAACGGTCTTGAAAGGCCGGCCAGAGAGGGTGTGAGCCCCGTAACCGTAATGTTGTGCACGGCCTGGGGAGTATCCCAAGTAGCACGGGGCCCGAGAAATCCCGTGCGAATCTGTCAGGACCACCTGATAAGCCTAAATACTTCCTAATGACCGATAGCGGACCAGTACCGTGAGGGAAAGGTGAAAAGTACCCCGGGAGGGGAGTGAAACAGTACCTGAAACCGTGTGCTTACAATCCGTCGGAGCAGTCGTGAGTAATCACAAGTAACTGTGACGGCGTGCCTTTTGAAGAATGAGCCTGCGAGTTAGTGTTACGTCGCGAGGTTAACCCGTGTGGGGTAGCCGTAGCGAAAGCGAGTCTGAATAGGGCGAGTGTAGTGGCGTGATCTAGACCCGAAGCGGAGTGATCTACCCATGGCCAGGTTGAAGCGACGGTAAGACGTCGTGGAGGACCGAACCCACTTCAGTTGAAAATGGAGGGGATGAGCTGTGGGTAGGGGTGAAAGGCCAATCAAACTCCGTGATAGCTGGTTCTCCCCGAAATGCATTTAGGTGCAGCGTTGCGTGTTTCTTGCCGGAGGTAGAGCTACTGGATGGCCGATGGGCCCTACAAGGTTACTGACGTCAGCCAAACTCCGAATGCCGGTAAGTCAGAGCGCAGCAGTGAGACTGTGGGGGATAAGCTTCATAGTCGAGAGG
The DNA here is from genome assembly GCF_000281065.1 of Arthrobacter sp. M2012083. GTDB lineage: Bacteria > Actinomycetota > Actinomycetes > Actinomycetales > Micrococcaceae > Arthrobacter. Next base: position 2,186 of record NZ_AKKK01000040.1, on the reverse strand, counting down.
GAAACAGCCCAGACCACCAACTAAGGCCCCTAAGCGTGTGCTAAGTGGGAAAGGATGTGGAGTTGCGAAGACAACCAGGAGGTTGGCTTAGAAGCAGCCATCCTTGAAAGAGTGCGTAATAGCTCACTGGTCAAGTGATTCCGCGCCGACAATGTAGCGGGGCTCAAGTACACCGCCGAAGTTGTGGATTTCACATAATGCCCTAGCCTTCGTGGTTCAGGGGTGTGGAGTGGTAGGGGAGCGTCGTGTGGGCAGTGAAGTCGCGGTGGAAACCAGCGGTGGAGCCTACACGAGTGAGAATGCAGGCATGAGTAGCGAAAGACGGGTGAGAAACCCGTCCGCCGAATGATCAAGGGTTCCAGGGTCAAGCTAATCTGCCCTGGGTAAGTCGGGACCTAAGGCGAGGCCGACAGGCGTAGTCGATGGACAACGGGTTGATATTCCCGTACCGGCGAAAAACCGCCCATGCCAAGCGGGGGATACTAACCGCCCGGAGCCTGCCCGCTCACCCTTGTGGTGTTGTGGGTTTTGGCCGAGCGCGGGACCTGATCCCGGGAGGTAAGCGTATTAACAGGTGTGACGCAGGAAGGTAGCCGGGCCGGGCGATGGTTGCCCCGGTCTAAGGATGTAGGGTCAGGGATAGGCAAATCCGTTCCTGTGTGCTTCGAGCACGTTCCTGAGATCTGATGGGACCCCCGTTCGGGGGGATCCGGTGATCCTATGCTGCCAAGAAAAGCATCGACGCGAGGTTTTAGCCGCCCGTACCCCAAACCGACACAGGTGATCAGGTAGAGAATACCAAGGCGATCGAGAGAATTATGGTTAAGGAACTCGGCAAAATGCCCCCGTAACTTCGGGAGAAGGGGGGCCTGCCCCGTGATGGAGACTTGCTCTCCGTGAGCGGGTGTGGGCCGCAGAGACCAGGGGGAAGCGACTGTTTACTAAAAACACAGGTCCGTGCGAAGTCGCAAGACGATGTATACGGACTGACTCCTGCCCGGTGCTGGAAGGTTAAGAGGACCGGTTAGCCCGTAAGGGCGAAGCTGAGAATTTAAGCCCCAGTAAACGGCGGTGGTAACTATAACCATCCTAAGGTAGCGAAATTCCTTGTCGGGTAAGTTCCGACCTGCACGAATGGAGTAACGACTTCCCCGCTGTCTCAACCATAAACTCGGCGAAATTGCAGTACGAGTAAAGATGCTCGTTACGCGCAGCAGGACGGAAAGACCCCGAGACCTTTACTATAGTTTGGTATTGGTGTTCGGAGTGGCTTGTGTAGGATAGGTGGGAGACGTTGAAGCCCGGACGCCAGTTCGGGTGGAGTCATCGTTGAAATACCACTCTGGTCACTTTGGACATCTAACTTCGGCCCGTGATCCGGGTCAGGGACAGTGCCTGATGGGTAGTTTAACTGGGGCGGTTGCCTCCTAAAAAGTAACGGAGGCGCCCAAAGGTTCCCTCAGCCTGGTTGGCAATCAGGTGTCGAGTGTAAGTGCACAAGGGAGCTTGACTGTGAGAGAGACATCTCAAGCAGGGACGAAAGTCGGGACTAGTGATCCGGCGGTACATTGTGGAATGGCCGTCGCTCAACGGATAAAAGGTACCTCGGGGATAACAGGCTGATCTTGCCCAAGAGTCCATATCGACGGCATGGTTTGGCACCTCGATGTCGGCTCGTCGCATCCTGGGGCTGGAGTAGGTCCCAAGGGTTGGGCTGTTCGCCCATTAAAGCGGTACGCGAGCTGGGTTTAGAACGTCGTGAGACAGTTCGGTCCCTATCCGCTGCGCGCGCAGGAAATTTGAGAAGGGCTGTCCTTAGTACGAGAGGACCGGGACGGACGAACCTCTGGTGTGTCAGTTGTACTGCCAAGTGCATCGCTGATTAGCTACGTTCGGATGGGATAACCGCTGAAAGCATCTAAGCGGGAAGCTCGCTTCAAGATGAGATTTCCATACACATTATGTGTGAGAGGCCCCCAGCCAGACCACTGGGTTGATAGGCCGGATGTGGAAGCGAGGACTAAAGACTCGTGAAGCTGACCGGTACTAATAGGCCAACAACTTACACCACACAACACACTGCACGCGTCCACTATGTGGTTCCCGAACAACAACCCGCTTGTTCCAGGAACCAACAACTACATACACAACACCACAGTTGTAACCACCAAAGATTTCCCACCCCG
>NZ_AKKK01000039.1 GCF_000281065.1 Arthrobacter sp. M2012083 | reverse complement strand
GCATGCCCTCGCCGGAGTGTTGGGGGATGAGGAAGACGACTCGGATGAGACCGGCTCCCTGCTGATCGACGGCGGTGCGCCCCGCGAGCAGCGGGGACGCGCCGGATTGATGCAACAGGACCCCGAGACACAGGTGGTTCTGTCGAGGGTTGGCGACGACGTTGCTTTCGGCGCGGAGAACCTTGCCGTGCCCCGTGACGAGATTTGGTCCCGCGTCCATGAAGCGCTCGACGACGTCGGGTTGCGTACCGCTGCGGGTGGCGGCCTGGCGTTGGATCACCCGACGGCGGCGCTCTCCGGCGGCCAGAAGCAGCGCCTTGCGCTTGCAGGAATTTTGGCAATGCGGCCCGGGCTGATCCTGCTGGACGAACCAACAGCCAACCTGGATCCTGCAGGGGTGCTCGAGGTCCGTGATGCTGTTGGGCGATGCCTGGACAAGACCGGCGCCACGCTGGTTGTGGTGGAACACCGTGTGTCCGTCTGGAAAGACCTGGTGGACAGGATTGTGGTCCTGCAGCCGGGGTCGGCCGCAGGGTCCAGCACGGCCGCAGGGGCCGGGCGGGTCACGGGCGGCGTCCTCTTGGACGGCCCTCCGGACCAGGTCCTTTCCGAGGCCCGCACTATGCTCATGTCGGCAGGCGTCTGGGTGCCCGGGTACGTCCCGGCAACCCGGGGGCGGCACAATGAGCCCGACACCGCGCAGCTTCTCCTCGCAGCCCAGGACCTTTCTGTTTCCCGTGAAAAGCCACGGCGCAAAGGGTTCAAAACCATCCCGCCCATACCGGTGCAAACGGGCATCAGTGCACAGGTCCGGGCAGGACAAGCACTGACCATTACGGGCCCAAACGGTGCGGGCAAGTCCACGTTCGCGCTCACGTTGGCCGGCCTTTTGGCGCCTGTGGACGGCAAGGTGAGTGCCGCCGTCGAGCTCTCCGAGGGTGCGGGAATCGACCCGTTCAAATGGAAAGCGGACCGTTTGATCTCTCGGATCGGGACGGTGTTCCAAGAGCCTGAGCACCAGTTCGTCACGGGCAATGTGCTGGACGAGTTGATGTTTGGCCCAAAGCACCTGGGCCATGGCGAGGAACGCGTGGATGAGTTGTTGGAACGGTTGCGGCTCACACATCTCGTCGACGCCAATCCGTATACGCTATCCGGCGGGGAGAAGCGCCGGCTCTCGGTGGCCACGGTGCTGGCCGCGCACCCCAAAGTCCTGGTGCTCGACGAGCCCACGTTTGGCCAGGACGCGAATACTTGGGCCGAACTGGCGTCGTTCCTTGCCGAGTTGCTGGACGCAGGGACCGCGGTGGTCTCGGTGACCCACGATCAGGAATTCAGCGCAGTACTCGGCGGAACCGAACTGCGGCTCGGCCCCATATCGCAGGGCAGGGCAACGCATCAGGAAGCGGGTGCAGCGTGAGGGATGCACTGAACATCCGCGGAAACCATGCCCTGCTCACTTACGCCAACCCATTGGCGAAGTTCGTGTCGGTCTTCTTGATTTCCCTGGTGCTGGCCTTGTCCATCGACTGGGTCTCTGCGTCGACGGCGCTCGTTGCGGAACTGGCTCTCTTCCCGCTTGCCGGCCTCACTATCAGGGTGTTGTGGCAGCGGGCCTGGCCCTTGGCCATCGCGGCAGCGATCGGCGGCTGGAGTACCGCAATAGTGGCGGCGGACAGCGGCGCTGTATTGCTCGACGTCGGACTCTGGTCCATCAGCGAAGGTTCCCTGGAGCTGGGGTTGGGCTTCATGCTGCGCGGTTTGGCGATCGCGTTGCCGGCGATCCTGCTGATGACCTGCACGGATCCCACTGACCTGGCCGATGCGCTGGCACAGAAGGCCAAGCTGCCGCACCGCTTTGTCCTCGGATCCTTGGCGGCCATGAGGCTTGTGGGGCTCATGGCGGAGGAGTGGCAGACCATCGGAATGGCCCGCCGAGCCCGTGGAGTCGGTTCCCAAGGCAGCCCCTTCCAACGGTTGAAAGCCACGCTCGGCCAGAGTTTCGGTCTGTTGGTTCAGGCGGTTCGGCGGGCATCGCGGCTGGCGGTGACCATGGAAGCGCGCGGCTTCGGGGGCGGGCAACGGACGTGGGCACGCGAATCAAGGTACTCACTGCTGGACGTATGGGTGGTCCTTGGTGGTCTGGTCATCGCGGCCGGCGCAGTGCTGGCGGCTGTAGGTGCGGGAACCTGGAGCTTCGTCTGGCGCTAGCGCGCCCGCTGCTCCTGGATCTCATCAAAGCCCGCCCGCGTCAGGAATCCTAGCTGGGCCTCCTTCTCCGCCAGCTGAATGATGGGTCCCAGCTCGAAGCACGTCGCTTCCAGACGACGAAGGGCCTTGGCATTGCGGGAGTCCGGCTCCACCACAATCCGGTCCTTGCCCGGCAGGGAGAACATGTACTTGATCAAGGACGTGCCCAGCCGCGGGGTGAAATGCGGAATCGGCCGCGTTGCCGGAGCCAGCAGCAGATGCATGCCGATGTCTTCCTCGCGGGCGGGGTAGGCTTCGCCGACGGGATCGTGCAGGGGTTCGTACGTCTGGAAGAGTGCCAATGGCTCCCCGTCAAGGGTGGCAAGGAAAGCGTGGTGGGTTTCCAGCGAGTCAAGGAACTCGTAGATCCCCAGGACTTCTTCGCGGGAGTTTCCCGTCATTCCCCAGAACTTTGCACGGGGCTGGGTGACCCATTCGAAGATGAGGTCGATGTCCTCGCTGGGAACCAGCGGAACAATCCGGAGCGCACCCCATCCTTCGAGGTCTTCTGAGTAGACGGTGGTGCGGACGGAGAAGTCCTGGGTGGTGGTGGTCATGGTTTCCTTCGGGGCTGATGCGGGAACGGGAATGAGTCAGGGAGTGTCTTTGGCCAGAAGCGACCAGTCAGTGACCACCGGGGCGAGTTCCCCGGCTGTCCAGAGTGGGAGTTGATCGGCGAAGTGTTTGTGGCCGGGTACGCCGGAGGCACCGAATGGCGCGATCCAGCGGCTGTTTTGCCGATCGGCCAGGTCCCAAACGTAGCGGGCTACGGGTCCGCGGAAGCTCCGGTCATCAACGCCGGGGAGGCTCTCGGTGCACAGGACACATCCGGTATCTCCACTGAGGTCGGCGGTGGGTGCCGATGATGCGAGCGGGCCAGGGAGGACATGGACCGGCAAGAGCTTGTGCCGGTCGCCCCAGGCAGCACCATTCAGCATGGACTCCTCCAACGCGGCGTCTTCAAGCGCCGCGGCAGCTTCCACTCCAACGCTGATGCCAAGCTCCGAGCCACGGATCAGCAGGGTCTCAAGGGCAAAACCGATGCGCGACGCCACGGACAACCACGGCCCGAACAGGGGTGAGTAGCCTGTGGGCTCATTCAGGGGCGCAAGCGCGGAATGGCGTGCCAGGCGCTGGACCAGGGCACCACGCCACGCAGCGAAAACGGCGGCGCGATGGCTGCCGGCCTCCATGAGGCTATCCCAGTCCAACAAAAGGAGCCGCAACTCCTTGGCCTCCTTGGACAGATCCCCGGCGTCCAAGCCGGAGAGCAGCGACCGGAACAATGGCCACGGACCCAGTAGCGTGTCCGTGTGGATGGCCTGCATAACGTCTACGGACAAGGGTCCTGGAGCCAGTTCCAGCAATTCCCGGATGCGCCGGGCACGGTGCGCAGGTGCAAACTCCATGGCCACTTGATCACCGCCGCCTGCCGCGCGGTCGTTCGCACTCACGGCGAACTGCTGGACCTCAGTACGGGGCAGGATCACGTACTGGCCGTCCCAGGTATGACGAGCGGAGAAGGCCAGAGCAGGAAGGCGCCGGTTGGCCGGATTGCGCTGCGGGACCAGCCCGGCAAGGAAATGCCTCACAGACCCGTGAACGTCCGCCGCCACCACACTGTTAACGGGCTCAACCCAGGCATCGAATGCAGCCTCCACCTCGGAGACGTTCCGGCTCCGCAGCAGCGGCAGGAGGGCATCGAACCCCAGCCGCCCCTCAACCCCGGCCGGGAAGCGCAAACTGAGGGCTCCGCCGTCGGGCGTTTCCGAGATGACCGGACCCCGATCGGTCTCGATAATCTCAACGGACACAGCTTCGCCGTCGCGGACGCGGATGGTTTCGGAACTCACGACGACGGGTTCCCAGCCTTCCGCTCCGCGCGCCTCGATGCGCTCGCCCGTGAAGTCGCTGACCCGGCGCAACTCCTCGATGAAAAGGTCCTGGTAGTCGGCCATTGCGTTGGTGATGGCCCAAGCGGTGCTGCCCGTATGGGCGAAATGGGGGAGGCCGGGAACGCCCGGAAACGCGAACCCGATCGCATCGAACTCAGGGCAGGCGAGCCGTATCTGCTGGTAGACGCCGGGCAGCTCCATGAGGCGGTGGGGGTCGCCGGCGATCATGGGAAGCCCGCTGGTCGTCGCCGAGCCATGCGCTGCCCAAGCGTTGCTGCCTGACCAAACGGGTGCTTCGATGCTGAATAGGCTCACGGCGTCGTCGCCGAGTGTCCGCGCGACGTGGGCCCGGAACAGCTTGTTGGGGAACGTGGAAAACAGGATGTGGTGCACCAGGAAGACGCCGAGCGGAGTCCACGGATGCCACGGCTCGGGCAAGCTCCCGGATTCTTCGAACTCGGGCCCGCCACGTCGGCCGTCTGCCAGGGCCTGGTTGACGCCCGCCACGTAGTGTCCGCACCAGCGCTGAGTGGCGGCGTCGAGGTTCTCAAAGCAGCGACGTGCGGTGTCATCCAGCCGGGCTTGGCGGGCGAAACGGTCCCAGACCACCACGTCGGCGCCCAATACCTCTGCTGCGCGGCCTTCCGAACGCCACCGTTCCAGCTCGATCTGCCATGAGCGGTCCGTGGCCACATTCATGCCTTGGAGAAAGGCGAGTTCATCGGCGGAACCGGCCCACAAATGCGGAATCCCCCACTCGTCACGGTACGTTCCGGGGCCGCCTGCCGGGGCGGATGGGTGCGTCGGGGCAGGCGTCATAATCTCTGGCTGCTTTCGAGCTTAGGTTAGGCTTACTTAAGTTCAAGATAAATGGCTTTGGCCCCGTTCACAAATCGTGGACCTTCGTGAAGGAGTGTTGCTTGAAGCGCAATTGGGAAGGCGTCGTCCTCAAAGTCATGGGTGCCAAGGACTTCACCCTTGAGGTCACAGGTCGGGAAGAGATCACCCCGGACTTCCTCCGCGTGCACGTTCGTGATGGAGGACTGCTGGAGCGCAGCGGCCTGCATCCCACCATGTGGATCCGGCTCTGGTTCAATGAATCCGGCAAGGCTCACCAGCGCGCCTACACGTTGGTCAACGCCTCCCCCGCGGATGGTACGTTCAGCATGGACTTCGCGATGCACGACGGCGTTGCCGCGGATTGGGCCCGTTCCGTGCGGCCCGGTGACACCATCGACGCGACAGTTCAGGGCAGTTCCTTCACGTTCCCGCAGCCCGCCCCGCGCCGAATCTGGGTGGTGGGCGATCCTGCGTCCATCCCGGCAATCAATTCGCTCCTGGATGAGCGGCAGCGTGTTGCCGCGGGCGCGGCTGCAGTGACCGCTTGGCTTGAATATCAGCACGACGCCGACCCCTCGCTTGAGGTGCGTATCTCCGATTCCGACGTCGTCACCTGGATTCCGCGCAAACGCGACGGTGCCGCTTTACTGGAGGAAGTCTGTGGTGCGCTCACGGCGGACACCGTTTCCGTGGGCGAAGACTTCTTCTGGATCGCATGCGAAGCCTCAAGTACGCGGGCAATCGTCAAGCATCTCCGGAAAGAACTCGGAGTGGACAAGCACCGGATCGATGCCTTGGGGTACTGGCGGGTCTAACTCTGCGCGGGTTATTCGCGCCAGCTGAGGAAGCCCTTCTGCCCCTCCTGCGGCGTAAGCACCACGTCGCGGCCGTACTTCTTCCTGGCGTCAGCCCCTGAGAATGCGTCCGGGACAATGCGGACCGCCTTGGTGACCTTGCCGTCTTTCAGGAAGACGAAGAGGGCCGGTGAAGCGGTATAGCGGCTTTCCTTGGTGAGGGGTTCGCCAAAGGCCTCCTCAATGTCCTTGGCCGGGGTGCCCGACGTGACAAAACCTGCTTGGTCCCAGTCAAAGTCGGTGGCGTCGGCCAGCTTGAGTGATGTGCCGTTTTTGGCCGACTCCAGGACTTGATCGTTGAGGTGATCGTTTGTTTCGGGCATGACGGATCCTCCGAGGGAACAGGATGCCAAGGCGCAGGCCAGGACAAAGGTGAGCAAGCTGGTAACGGTGACGCGGAGCGCCGCAGTCTTGGGGCGGCGTCGCAAGTTGTTGGCGCTTGGAACAGTCACGATGTCGTCCTGGACTCGTCGTTGAACTCCGGGTCCTCACCAGGGGCGGGCTCGGCGTTGCCGGCATCGCCCGTCTGGTCAGCGGGGACCTCGTTTGACGGGTGCGGCAAAAGGTCAGGTCCCACCACCACGGTGTCTCCATTGTTGACGGCGTCCTCGATCAAGTCTGCAAGTTCCTCAGCGCTGGCGTCCGGATTGGCAATGGCAACGTTGCGGCCAACTTCATTGTTGTACAGATCCATGGCCTCGCGGGGAGCCGGGTTCCCGGGTAGCTGTTCGTGGGCCGTAGCGTAATCCTCTGCCCAGTCCGCGCCGAACTCCTTCACCATGAGGGCGTTCCAATAGGCGTGGCGGAAGGCATCGTTCTGGTCATCGTTGCGATCTTCGCTGGGGAAGCGCTCGTCGGCAACACTGAACGCGTCGTCGTGGATGCCCTTGAAAGCGTTCAGCTCAAAGGGGCCGAGGCCATTAAGGAGTTCCGCTTCCTTCTCAGTTACCACCTTCTGGTCAACCACGAATCGCAGCGGATCCCAGTCGCCGGGCCAGTTGGTGGTTTCGGCGTCGCTTACTTGGTACTGGTCCAGGATTTCCTGGGGCGTGGGCTGGGTGGGGTTGGTGGCTGCCGCTGTCTTTGTTGTTGCGTCGCTGCCAGGGTTTCCGGAGTTTCCTGACCCTCCGGAACCGGCTGGGCCCGCACCGCCTTCAGTGGACGCGCCAGCCTGCTCGTCGGCATTGGTGAGCACGGATTGGGACGCTTCCTCTATCCCGCGTGAGGTCCTTTCAAGCAGGGGCCGTAGGTGGCCCTGCCACTCGGAGGCGAAACGCTTGGCATCGTGCCCCTGCCAGTAACCGCCTTGGGCGATCAAGGAGTCGAGTTCCCGGGCGCGGCTGGTCAGCAACGATGCTCCGCTGGCGAGCGCTTTTGATAGTGCTTTGAGTTGATCGACGTCGGCGCCGTAGAAAGGCATATTTCCCCCTGAGCTTTCCCGTACATCCTTCGCTAAACCCTTGTTAGGGCACAATGGGGAGCTCTGCCCTTGATGAAACTGAGGGAAGGCGTTCACCAAGGGGGAGCCTCCGGCATCGTGCTCTATATCGCACAGAACGGGTATGGTGTGATGCATGTCGCTGGATCGGAGTTTTGCTCTTCACTTCTAGCTCATTTGTGATATTTTTTGGTTATGACGCAACCTACCGCCGAGAATGTAGGCCTCCTGCTCCGCGACGCCCGCGGCGAAAAAGGCTGGACGCAAGGGCAGCTGGCTACTGAACTGGGAACCAGCCAGAGCGCAATAGCCCGAATGGAACAGGGCAAACAGAATCTCAGCCTCCGGATGATCGAACGGCTTGAAGCCATCTTCGGGCGCTCCATCGTCAAAGTGGGCAAGCCGCAGATGACCCACCTCCGGGTGGAGGGCGGACGGACCCTCTCCGGGGAAGTGGACGTCAACAGCAGCAAGAACGCCGGCGTAGCCCTCTTGTGTGCCAGCCTGATCAACCGCGGAACCACCACTTTGCGTCGGCTGGCACGGATCGAGGAAGTCAACAGGATCGTCGAAGTATTGACGTCCATCGGCGTGGAATGCACGTGGCTCAACGGAAGCGACCTCCGTCTCCGCCGCCCCGAGGTCCTGGAGCTGGAATCCATGGATGTTGATGCCGCCCGACGCACACGAAGCGTCATCATGCTGCTCGGTCCGCTCCTGGACGAAACCAGCGAATACCTGCTGCCCTATGCCGGTGGCTGCGATCTGGGGACGCGCACCGTGGAACCGCACATGCAGGCGCTTCGCCAGTTCGGCCTCGAGGTGGAAGCGAAGTCCGGTTTCTACTCCGTGACTGCACCTCCTGCCGACGAGCTCCACCGTTCCTTCGTTCTGACCGAACGCGGCGACACCGTGACGGAGAATGCCATCATGGCGGCCGCACACCGTGAGGGCACCACCATCATTCGGAATGCCAGCCCCAACTACATGGTGCAGGACCTCTGCTTCTACTTGCAGGGCCTGGGCGTGGACATCGACGGCGTCGGAACCACCACACTGAAGATCACCGGACGCTCAGCCATTGATGTAGACATTGAGTACTTCCCGTCTGAAGACCCCATCGAGGCAATGAGCCTCATCACCGCAGGCATTGTGACCAACTCCGAGGTCACCATCCGCCGGGTTCCCATCGAGTTCATGGAAATCGAGCTTGCCACCCTGGAGCAAATGGGCCAAAACCTCCAAATCTCCGGCGAGTACATGGCGCGCAATGGACGCACCCGGCTGGTGGATGTCACCACGAAGCCCTCCGAGCTCCGTGCCCCGCAGGACAAGATCCACCCGATGCCGTTCCCGGGCCTGAACATCGACAACCTGCCGTTCTTTGCAGTGATTGCGGGCAATGCCGAGGGCCAGACCATGATCCACGACTGGGTCTACGAGAACCGTGCGATCTACTTGACGGAGCTCAACAAGCTGGGCGCCCAAGTGCAGCTTTTGGATCCGCACCGGATCTACGTCAATGGGCCTACCAAGTGGCGTGCCGCGGAAATCGGCTGCCCGCCGGCCCTGCGACCTGCTGCCTGCCTGCTCCTGGCAATGTTGGCGGCCCGTGGAACCTCCGAGCTTCGCAACATCTACGTGATCGAACGTGGCTATGAGGACCTCGCCGAACGCCTGAACACCATTGGCGCGAAGATCGAGTACTTCCAGGACTAGCCCGCCCTGCTGCCGGTCGAAGTCCCGGAAACACAAGCCCCTGTCCTCGCCAGCCCTCCTGGCGCAGAATGAAGCATGCGGACTTTCGGGGTTGAGGAAGAACTGCTCATCGTTGATCCGGTGACAGGCGAGCCCTTGGCCCTCGCGGACGCCCTTCTGTCTGGCCACGATGAACCTGACACCGCCACGGGCCTCAGCCACGAGCTCAAGCTGGAGCAGATCGAAACACAGACCCGCCCGTGCCATAGTTATGACGAGCTCCTGCAACAGATCCGCCGTGGCCGGGCCATGGCCAGCGAGGCCGCACGGCAGCATGGAGCGCGGGTTGCTGCCATCGCCACGTCTCCTTTGGCCTCGGTGACGCACACCACTCCGGACCCCCGGTATGCCGCGATGCTGGAACGCTTCGGCATCATTGCCACGGAGCAGCTGACGTGCGGGTTCCACGTGCACGCCTCGGTGGAGTCGCCCGAGGAAGGCGTGGTGGTACTGGACCACATCCGGGACAAACTCGCCGTGCTGACAGCCCTAACCGCCAACTCGCCTTACTGGCGGGGGCTGCCCACCGGCTTCGACAGCTACCGCACCCAAGCATGGAACCGCTGGCCGACGTCTGGCCCTTCCTCGGTTTTTGGCTCCCTTACTGCCTATCGACGCATCGTGAAGCGTCTCTTGGATACGGGCGTGATCATGGATGAGGGCATGATCTACTTCGACGCCCGCATCTCCAGGAACCACCCCACTGTGGAAGTCCGCGTCGCCGATGTCTGCCTTCGTGCCGAGGACGCAGCTCTGATGGCAGTCCTCGTGCGGGCTTTGGTGGAAACAGCATCCTTGGAGATGCTCGACGGCGTCGAACCCACCGCGGTGCCCACGGCACTCCTGCGGATGGCGAGTTGGCAGGCCAGCAATTCGGGTCTGCGCGGAGATCTCCTGGACTTTGGTGACTTCCTACCCCAGCCAGCTGCGGACGTCGTGTGGGCGTTGGTTGATTACCTGAGCCCGGTCCTTGACGACCAGAATGAGTTGGAGCTCGTCAAAGCAGGAATTTCGGACTTACTCGAACGGGGCAATGGCGCACATGAACAACGGGAAGCCGCCGAACGCTACAACAAAAGGCAGCGCGACGGGGAAACCCAGACCGGAAGCCCACCCACCAACGAAGCCCTGGCCGCCGTCGTCGGGCATGCTGCGAAGGTGACCGTGCGCGGCTCTGCCGCCGATGCCCCTAAGGATCCCCCGCCCATCCTGACCCGGGTTAGGAGACCGTAGGCGGCGTGTCCTCCGGCTCCTCCCAGGCCATCAGGTAGGCGCCGACGGTCCCCTCCACAAGGTAGAAGAAGAGCGGTGGGATGTCCTTCTTGGCCAGAAGGACGGCTCCGTAGATGGGCGCGGCGGCCGCTGCGGTGACGCCGATCCACCGTTTGGCAGGCAAAGAAAGAAGGCTCCCGCCGAGCGCGGCCAACGCCACAACATGGAGCCCGGAATATGCCAGGAATGGAGCGCTGGATCCGCGGCGGTAGGCGAACCCTTCAATGTCGGAAGCCCGCTGGGCAACGCTGGAGACGAAGAGCGGTGCACCGGCAAGCAACGCGGCTGCAGCAGCGTAAGCCCACTTTTTGGCCCGCCTGCGTGCAATGCCGGAGGCTGGAACGGCACGGGCGAACGCCGCGAATCCCACAGGCACTGCGACGGTCCCTACGGCGGTAATGTGCTGACCCGTGACCCAGCCGCGCTGGCCGGCTTGCAGCATGCGGAGGCGCTCGTCGTCATCAGGGGTGATGTAGACGCGTGAGACCGGCGAAATTCCGATGAACCACACCGCCGTACCGGCAACGATCACTGTTCCGGCACGGCGATAGGGATGGTTCCCGCTCATGGCAGCAAGGTTAGACCTGTTTGAGTGCCTTCTCCAGATCCAGGATGAGGTCGTCCACGTCTTCAAGGCCGACAGACAGGCGAACCACCCCATCGGAGAGCCCGATGGCCGCACGGCCCTCAGGCCCCATCGCCCGGTGGGTGGTAGTTGCCGGGTGCGTGATGAGGGACTTGGAATCGCCCAGGTTATTGGAGATGTCGATGACGCGGAGGCCGTCCAGCAAGGCAAAAGCGGCCTCTTTGGCTGAACGCCCTGCCGAAGGCGAAAGCTCGAAAGTCAGCACAGTACCGCCGGCCTTCATCTGCTTCGCAGCAAGCTCGTACTGAGGGTGGGACTTCAACAGCGGGTACTTGACCCAGCTGATGGCAGGCTGCTGCTCGAGCCACTCCGCTATCTTCAAAGCAGAAGCCGAGCTGTGGTTCACGCGCAGCCCGATAGTCTCCAAGCCCTTGGTCAGCACCCAGGCATTGAACGCCGAAAGCGACGGGCCGGTGTGCCGCATGAGCTGTTTGACCGGGCCATCGATGAATTCCTTGGTGCCCAGGATCGCGCCGCCAAGGACCCGTCCCTGGCCATCGATGTGCTTGGTGCCGGAGTACACGATCACGTCTGCTCCCAGCTCACCGCAGCGTTGCAGCAGGGGAGTGGCAAAGACATTGTCGACCACCACTGTCGCCCCGGCCGCATGCGCCAGTTCGCTGACGGCAGCGATATCGACGATCTCCTGCATGGGGTTGGACGGTGACTCGAAGAACACCGCGGTGGTGGGCTCGGACAGGGCCTCGCGCCACTGCTCCAGGTCCGGTCCGTCAACGAAGACCGTCTCCACGCCCCACCGGGGGAGGATCTCGTTGAGGATCACGAAGCAGGAGCCGAACAGCGAGCGGGCAGCAACCACGCGGTCGCCGGCAGCCAGCAGTGCACCCAGGGCGGTAAACACCGCGGACATTCCTGACGCCGTCGCGAAGCACGCCTCGGTTCCTTCGAGCAGCCGCAGCCGCTCCTGGAATGTGGCCACGGAGGGGTTGCCGTAGCGGGAGTAAACAAAGCGTTCATCCTCGCCGGTGAAGGCGCGCTCGGCCGCAGCGGCAGACTCGTAGACGAAGCCGGAGTTCAGGAAAACGGGCTCGGACGTTTCCTGGAAATTGGTACGGTCAAGGCCACCGCGTACTGCCTGGGTGTCAGGGCTCCAGCCAGTGGCATCGGGATTAAAAGTCACTTACTCGGTCCCCAGATTCGTTGGCAGGCCACGGTTCTTCCATCCGTTGACGGTGCGCTCGCCGTAGCGGTCCGGTTCGCCTTCGAAGCCCTCGAGGACGTTGTAGGCAGTAAAGCCGGCCTGGGTTGCAGCGATGGCCGCAGAAATGGAGCGTTGCCCTGAACGGCACAGGAACACCAGCTCAACGCCGTCGTCCTCGGGCGCCTGCTGCTGAAGATCTTCAATAAAACGGGAGTTCGGAATGCCGCCGGCCAGGTTCCATTGGATGAACAGGGGGTCGTTCTCCGTGGCTTTGGTATCCGGGATGCCGATGTGGGCCCATTCGCCCTCGGTCCGGACGTCAACCAGGATGGCGCCTTCTTGAAGTTTGGCCCACGCGTCGTGCGGCGTCAGGTCACCTGCGTAGCTCATGCGTGGCCCTCGAACGCTTCGTCGTCGTCGTAGTTCTCCAGCTGATCAACGGCGTTCGCGACGGCGGCATCCGCCGTGGCGATCGCGGTCGGCAGGACAACGGCTTGGGCGACGATGACGTCCGTGCCGTTGAACGTAGCTGCCGGGCTGCCGTGGAGGACGTACCCTTCAGCAAGGGCATTGTGGATGCGCTCGCAGAAGTCGCGGGTATCGGGCCCTGTCACCAGGCGGTAAGAGAGTTTTTCTTCAGTGGGTTCAGGCATAGCTGGTGCTCCTCAGTCACGCTTGCAGTACGAGTTGTCGATACGCCGAGTAGTCACCTGAGGCACCCCGCCGGAGAGAGGGTTGCCGACCAGCAAGTCAGGGCTTTGCGCTGGTGCTCATTACTCAAGAAAAACGTAACATCCACGGGCATCCGGCCGCACTTGCGGGCGGCTGGGCCGTCGTCATGTTGCGTAATCGGCGGCCGCTTCACTCTTCGTCCTTGAGCTCGCGGACGGCGGCACTCACCGTGGAAAAGAAGTGGTCCGGCGTGAAACGGGCTGCCGTTCCTAGCCGGAGCAGTTTGTCCTTCACCGGGCCCTTGAGCTCGGCGAACACCAGATCCACACCGTGACGGGCCAACCATTCATCCAGTGTGACGAGGTCATCCAAGGCGGTGGTGTCGATGCCTGTGATGGGTTCTGCCGCCAGGATTACGTGGGAGATATCGTCCGAAGTTTCGTCCAGTTGCTCGCGGACAAAGCTCGCGAGAACCTGTCCGTTGCCGAAGAACAGTGGTGCATCGAAGCGAAGAATGAGGAGTCCCGGGATGCGTTCGCCTTCCGGGTGGCGCGAGAGATCGTGGTAGCCGGGCCGTCCTTCCTGCGAGCCGAGTTCAGTGCGGTAGGGGTCCCAAGCCCGGCGAACGAAGTCCAGGAGCGCCAGGGCGATTGCCACCACGATTCCTTGGAGGACACCCACCGTGAGGACGCCCAGGAACGCCGCCAGCATCACCACGGATTCGCTCCGGCTCAGGCTGAGGAGCCGCCTGACGCCCGCAGGGTCCGCCAGCGCGATTGCGGCAGCAATCACGACGGCGGCCAAGGTTGCGGAGGGTAGGAATTCGGTCACACCGGGAGCCAGCAGCATGAACGCCAGCACCAACACCGAACCCACCACACCCGTCATTTGGGACTTGGCGCCAGCATCCACGGCGACGGGGGTCCTCGATGTACTGCCGGAGATGGGGAATCCGCCCAGCAGGCCCGTGGCAGCATTGGCCGCTCCGAGGGCTGCCATTTCCCTGTTGCCGGAAACCTTCTTCCCTTCTTTGGCAGCCAGCGTTTGGGACAGGACTCCGGTGTCCGCGAAGGCCATGAGGGCAATACCCGCGGCCGCGGGAAGCAGGGCCACTGCGTCGGCCCAGCCAATGCCGCCGAGCGCGGGCATCGGCAGGCCTTGGGGCAGGACCCCTGTGACCTTGACGTCGTCGTTCAGCCCCAAGAACGCCGTCGCAAGACAAGAGCCGACCACCGCCAACAGGACGCCGGGTACCTTCCACTTCAGCAGTTTGGGGATCCAAATAAGGGCGAGGGAACCCAGACCCAGCAGCAGCGCCGGAAGGTTTACGCCTCCGGTGAGCACCCCGGTGGTGACCTTCGCGAGCTTTTGCCAAATGTCGCCGTCGGCCTCTATCCCCAGGAACGCCGGCAGCTGCGAAAGGGCCACCAGCAACGCGATCCCGTTCAGATACCCGAGCCGGATGGGCTTGGAGAGCAGTCCGGTGATGGTCCCGAGCTTCAGGGCAGCCCCGGCCAGCATGATCGCCCCCATTAACACGGCCAATAGTCCGGCGAGCGCTACCGATTTTTCGCTGCTACCCGCCGCCAGCGGCACGATTGCCGCGGCGATCATGGGGGCGAGGGAAGAGTCGGGGCCGAGGACCAGGATGCGGGAAGGCCCTACCACCGCGTAAACCAGCAACGGGACCACGGTGGCGTAGAGCCCGGTGACGGGTGGAAGGCCAGCCGCCTGCGCATAGGCCATGCCGGCGGGTACCAGCAGGGCGAAGAGGGCAGCACCCGCCACGAGGTCGTGCCGGAGCCATTCGCGTTTGTAGCCCTTGAGCGCCCACACGCCCGAAAGCCGGTCCTTGGCGGAAGACTTGGCGGAAGAACGGGTGGGTGAACTCATACAGCGATCATTCCCGACCCATGCTGTTTTCGAAACAATGCGACGACCGTATGTGGAAAATCCTGACCGTCATCAGTCCCGCCCAAATGTGACGCCCCGGGAGCATAATTGACGCAGTACGACCCCCTGTAACTTCGCATGAAATCAGGTCGCGGTGAACGGACAGAGCAGTTCTACACTCAAGCCCATGCTGCACTTTGGATGGTTCGTGGGCCACGGTTTTGGCGTCCAGGGCTGGGGAACTCCCGGCTACAGCCTGGGTTACGACTGGAAGAAACCCGCCCTGTACCAGGATGCTGTCCGGGCCTTTGAGCAATCCGGGTTGGACCTGTTCATCATTGAGGATTCACTCACCGTCCCGGACACCTACGGCGGCACGGCTGAGGTCTCCCTGGCCCACGCGTCTTTCGCTCCGAAGCACGATCCGCTGGCGCTGGTCCCGTACCTTGTCTCCGCCACGGAGCACCTTGGAATCGTCCCGACGGTCAGTGCTTCCTTTTACCCGCCCTTCACTGCCGCCCGGCTCCTGGCAACATTGCAACACTTCTCGAAAGGGCAGCTCGGTTGGAACGTGGTGACCTCAGGGAGCGACCTCGCCGCGCAGAACTATGGGTTGGACCAGCAGATCGAACACGACCTCCGGTACGAGAAAGCGGAGGAATTCGTCGACGTCGTCAGGCGGCTCTGGCGGAGTTGGGAACCTGGCGCTGTGCTTGAGGACGTTGAGGCGGGGGTGTTCGCGGACCACAGTAAAGTGCACCCGATCAACCATGAGGGCGACTTCTTCAAGGTCAGGGGTCCGCTGAACACTGCTCCTCTACCGGAAGAACCCGTTCTGGTGCAGGCCGGAGCTTCACCCAGGGGCAAGGCGTTCGCGGGCGGGCATGCCGACGTCGCCATCGCCTTGGCCCGGGGCGTTGACGGGATGAAGTCCTACCGGGATTCGATCCGCGCTGAAGCTGCGAAAGCCGGCCGCGACCCCGACGACGTCAAGGTTCTTTTCGTCCTGAAGCCCACCGTTGTTGGTTCCACGGCCGAGGCACAGGAGTTGCGGGCGCAGCGGCGGGAACTCACCCAACGCGACATCGACAGCCAACTCAACTCCATCTCCTACCTTTCAGTGATCGACTTCAAACAGTTCGACCTTGACGCCCCGCTGCCCGAGTTGAGCACCAACAGCAACCAAGGGACGCTGGAACATTTCGCCAAGGCGGCCCCTCCTGGTTCCACACTGAGGCAGATCCTGCAGGCGCGCAGCGGAGGAGCGGGCGATTCGATCATTGGTACGGTTGGCGAAATCGCCGATTATCTGGAGTCGACTGGGTCTGAAGTGGGCGGCGACGGTTTCCTTTTCTCGGGCTTCGTGGACCCGGTGACCGTACACGGTGTGCTGGACAAACTCACCCCTGAACTGCGGCGCCGTGGTCTGTTGAGGAAGAGCTACGGCAATGGTGGTTTCCGGCAGAATCTCCTGGACTTCTGATGGTGTCGGCTGAATCTGGAACCTTCCTGATCGGTGCGGCTCCGGTGCGGGCGACCGCTGTGGCGCTGGCCGCTGAAAATCGCTCGATTCATGTGGAACTCAACCAAGAAGCGTTGTCTTCAATGCGTAAGTCGAGGGAACTGGTTGAGCTCACCGCGGCCTCCGGGAAGCGAGTGTACGGGCTCAACACCCTGCTTGGATCAGGCCGGGATACGGCTGTGGAGGAGAAGTCGCTCCTGGCTTACCAGGTACAGGTGGTCAGATATCACAACAGTGGTGTGGGCGCGTATCTGGACCGTGCTGCTGCCCGGGCCGTAATCCTTGCCAGGCTTATCGGTTTCAGCCGCGGTGGTTCCGGCGTGCGACCCGAAACAGCAGTCTTCTACGCCGAAATGCTCAATCGGGGAATCTTCCCCGCCATTCCCCGGGAAGGCTCAGTGGGATCGTCGGACCTGACCCAACTTGCCGCCGTCGCGGCGGTCGCCTTGGGTGAGGGCCAAGCATTCGACGCAGACGGTACGCTGATCCCAGGCGCCAAGGCGCTCGCCGACGCCGGCCTCCAGCCACTTGTTCTCGCGCCGGGCGAGGCCCTGGCCCTGGTCAGTGCCAATGCGTACTCGGTGGGCGTAGGAACCCTCGCCTTGGTGCGGTTGCAGCACCTGGCCGAATTGGCCGACGTCGCACTTTCCCTCTCCCTGGAGACGATCGCAAGGTACGACGGCGGCGGGAACCTCAGCCCGTTTTCGCCGGCAATCCAGGCGGCCAAGGCGGTGGACGGGCAGCGGGAGTCGGCTGCCGTGGTCCGCCGTCTTCTGAGCGGTGGGTGGTTGGAGGATGTTCGTCCCGAAGTATCGGTGCAGGATGCGTTATCGTTCCGGGCCGCGCCTCAGACGCACGGGGCTTTCCGATCCCTGGTGACGCAACTCGGTACTGCGTTGGAAGTTGAGTTGAACGGCCGCGGCGATAATCCCTTGGTCGATATCGACTCCGGGCAGGTGGTGTCCGGCGGGAACTTCCAACCGATGCAGCTGGCTCTCGCCTTTGAGGGCCTGCGCCTGGCCTTGGCTCACGTCGGGATTTCCAGTGAACGTCGCATCGCCAAGTTGTACCCTCCGCAACGGGCTATCCGGGCCCGCCACCTGCAGGCAGCATCCTCCGGGGAGGGTCTGGCCCAAGAAGAACTTCCCGGGCTGCTCTGGTACTCGGCCGCTGGCCTGTTGGCCGAACTCAAGTTCCTGGCCGCACCGGCGACGCTCGGGGCGCCGACACTTTCTGCGGACGTAGAGGACCATTCGACGCTTGCCCCGCTCGCCCTGCAGCAGCTCCAAAGGTCGTTGGAGGCTGCCGAAAAACTCATGGTGATCGAGGCGCTGACGGCGTCGTACTTATTGCTTGAAGCGGGAGCCGCACAGCCGCTCGGAAAGGGGACAGGCGTGGTCGTGGGAAGACTGGCCGATGTGCTTGCCGACCGGCCAGCGGCTCCTGACTTGGTTGAGCGGGCGCGGGTGGAATTGCGGGATGCCGTCGACCGGGAACTTTCGGAGGCAGGGGAGGAAACGTGGTGAGTACCGCGATCCGCAAACATGGTGTGCACGCGGCTGTCCCGATCCCGGACGGGCTCGATGCTTCAGTCCTGGACAAAGTGGGCAACACGCCGCTGGTGAAGTTGGAAGCGCTGAGTCACGGCCTGGGCAGCACAATCCACGTCAAACTCGAGTCCGAAAACCCGGGTGGTTCCATCAAGGACCGCACCGCGCTAAGTATGGTTCGGGCGGCGGAAAAGTCTGGCGAGCTGAAACCCGGCGCCACGATTGTGGAAAGTACGTCGGGCAACACCGGGATCGGGCTCGCCCTCATTGGACACCTGACCGGACACCCGGTGGTGGTGGTTACGGGCGACACGATCTCCGAGGAGAAGCTTGCTGCGCTGCACAACTACGGTGCCCGAGTGATCCTCACGGACTGGAACGCGCCGTCCGAATCGCCGGAGAACGCCCGTGCCGTGGCAGCGCGGATTACCGCCGAGACGCCCGGCGCGTGGCGGCCCATGCAGTTCGACAACCCTGCCAATCCCGCCGCGCACTATGAAACCACGGGGCCGGAGATCTGGGAGCAGACGGGTGGCCTGGTTACCCACTTCGTAGCGGGCATCGGCACAGGTGGGACCATTAGCGGGAACGGCCGGTTCTTGAAGGAACAGGCGGCTTCCTCGCGGACGGGTGGTCATGTGGAAGTTGTTGGCGCCGATCCCTATGGCTCTGCCTACAGCGGTGGACATCCCGGCGAGATCCTGGTTGACGGCGTGGGCAACTCCTGGCCTGAAGCTGAATGGCCCAAGGCTTTCGACCGCGCCATCGTGGACCGTTTCCTGCGCATTCCCAACGACGAGGTCTACACCACCGTCCACAGGCTTCTGGATGAAGAAGGACTCGCATTGGGTCCGTCGTCCGGGCTGGCTGTTGCGGCGGCCTTGCGGGTGGCCCGGGCTGCACCCCGCGGTTCGGTGGTGGTGGCCATAGCGCCCGACGCCGGCACGAACTACCTGAGCAAGGCCTTCAATCCGGTGTGGCTGGCGGAGCACGGCATCCGCCTCGCCGCCGACACCCCCACCGCCCGCGAGTAGGCCTTCTCTCATATCCCCCGGGTTTGGGGTAGGGGCTCCCTCGCCTCCGCATTCAGGAGCTGAAGCGGGGACAGGAACCCCGTTGCGTTAGGCTCCAACCATGCCTGAACAGGAAACAAAACCACGTCTGGCCGGCTATCTGGACAAGCAGCAGCCGGATCTTTACGCGACACTGAGCCACTATTCCCAGCAACTCGTGGACGAAGCTGACCGGCTTGGCATCCCGCGCCGTACCCTTGAGCTCATCAACTACTTGTGCTCGCAGATCAACGGCTGCGCTTTTTGCCTGGACCTTCATCACCGGCGCGCCCTCAAATACGGCGAGACGGAACAGAGGCTGTCCCTCGTTGCCGTTTACAAGGAAGTTCAGCTGTTTGAACCCCCTGAGGTGGTAGCGATGGAGATGGCTGAGCAGATCACCCGTATGAGCTCGTCGAGGCCCAGCCCCGAGCTTTTTGAACAGGCACGCCAGCACTACAGTGACGAGCAGATCAGCGTCCTCTGCATGGCGGCAATAGGGATCAACGCCTTCAATCGCCTGTCCATTTTGAGCGAGCACCCGGTACGCGCAGCCAAGAAATAGATCCCGTCGCTGGCCGAGTGTGTTGCCACCACCTACTTTGGCGTCCAACAGGGCCGTGACACACCCCTTGGCGGGCGTGTCGGAGTCATCCAGGATTCAATGTGGGTGGTGGCGGCACGAGGCGTGGGGTCGTCCCCCCCCTTTGTCATTGATTGACTTCCAAAGAGGTCAGGAGGCTGCGGAGGAAAGCGCGGGCAGGCAAGGCGAGGGCCGCCGTCGTAAGTTCTCAGAGGATCCAGCCAGGGCGTACCGCCACCACCTACTTTGGCGTTCAACAGGGGTGTGACACCCCCCCATAGCAGGCGTGTCGGGGCCATCTAAGAATCAAAGTAGGTGGCGAAGGCACCACCCAAGGAGAGCCCTGACCGTGTTGAAACGAGATCAGCCCCCGGACAACCGCGAAGGGTTGCCCAGGGGCTGATTGACTTCCACAGAAGGCCAGGAAGTCACAGAACCTAAGGTTCTAGGCGGCCACGGCTTTCTTGAGCGACCGGCGTCGTCCGTATTTGAAGTAGAAGATGGCGTAGCAGGCACCCACGAACGGAACGCCGAACAGGAGTGCAGCCACTTGGTTGGGGTCGAACGCGATGCCGATCAGCGATACCAAGCAGAGCGCGAACGCGAGGATCGGTACCAGCGGAAACAGGGGAGCCTTGTACGGAAGCGTGCTCAGGTCTCCACCGTTCTTGATGAACGTCCGGCGGTAGATGAAATGTGAAGCGACGATGGACATCCAAACACCCACGGTGGCGAAACCGGCCACGGAAACGAGCACCAAGTAGACGGTGGCCGGGGCAACAACGCTGCTGATCAGCGAAGCCAAACCGCCCAGCATACTGACGCAGAGGGCCACCATGGGGATCCCGCGCTTGGTCAGTTTACGGAAGGCCTTGGGGGCGTGGCCTTCGTCGGCCAGCGAGAAGAGCATGCGTGCACAGGAGAACAGTCCGCAGTTGCCAGCGGAAAGCAGTGCCGTGATGATCACAAAGTTCATGATGTCCGCGGCGTAGGGGATGCCGAGCATGGAGAAGACCGTGACAAACGGGCTCTCGTCCACGCTGACTTGTTCGTAGGGAATGGTGGCGGCGATAACCACGATCGCACCAACAAAGAAGATCATGAGTCTTATGACGGTGGTCCGCATCGCCTTGGGGATGTTCGCGCCGGGATTTGCGGTTTCTCCCGCGGCAACGCCGATCAGCTCGGAGCCTGAGAAAGCGTAAAAGACCGCAAGGCAAGTGACGAAGACACCAGTGAATCCGTTAGGGAAGAGCCCTTCCGGCGTGCTGAAGTTCTCGCCAAAGGACGGGTACCCGCCAGCGGCCAGAGGGTGGAAGCCAGCCAATGCGGCGCCGCCCAGAATGATCAGGCCGACGACGGCGGCAACCTTGATCAGCGCGAACCAGAACTCCGATTCACCAAAGACGCGCGATGAAATGGCATTGAGGGTGAACAGGACCGTGGCGAAGATGAAGCACCAGATCCAGACGTCTACGCCAGGGAACCAGCGTTGCATGAGTAGGCCCGCTGCGGTGAACTCGGAACCTAAAGCCACAGCCCAGCAGAGCCAGTACAACCAGGCGGTGGCAAAGCCAGTAGCCGGGCCAATGGTGCGGGCGGCGTATATGTGGAAGGCACCTGAGACGGGGAACGCAACAGCGAGTTCCCCGAGGCATGCCATCACCAGGTAGACCACCACGGCGCCAATGAGGAAGGCAATGACGGCACCTAAGGGGCCGGCCGTGGAGATGGTGTATCCGGAACTAACGAACAGGCCAGAGCCGATGACGCCGCCCATGGCGATCATCACCAGGTGCCGGGCCTCCATGGACCGGCGAAGTCCTGTTTGTGAGGCGCCAGTCTGGGGCTGTGCCTCGGTTGCCGATGCTTCGGCTTCTGTGGGGGAGCTGAGTCCCATATTCCCTCCGGGAAGTTAGCCAGCAAAGTCTGAAGTAGTTGCACTAGCGGGACGTGATCCAACTAACACGAGAACAAGATTCATCACATGACGAATGACCATTTCAAGGAGGATAAGAAACGTGATTGAACGCACTGGGCGCCCACGGTCGAGCCCAAGAGTTTCTAATCATTAAGTCATGCGAGCAATTACTCTACTTGTGACCTGCTAGGTTCTAGCGGGGCTTAGTAAGCGAAAAGCCTAGGAAGCCCAACGATTTACTCGATGCCAGCGAAGAGCTCATTGAGTTCGGCAGTGAGCTGCTTCCGAACAGCCGGCGAACCGATTTCCTTGCCGTTGATGTGGTTCACAGGAGCGATCAAACGGATGCTGGAAATAAGCCAGACTGCGTCGGCATCAAACAGGTCCTGCGGCACAAGCGGCCCATAGCCGAGCTCCCAGCCCGCAGCTTTCGCCGCCGCGAACAGTGCGCCCTGCGAGGTGCCGGGCAGAATTCCGCTGTCATGCTGCGGCGTGATGAGGCGGCGTACCGTCTTCACGGAACCTTCGCCGTCATCGACCGTTTCAAGGTGAGCCAGCAAAACAGTGGAGGTTGGGCCCTCCAAGACGCGGCCATCCGTTGAAGTGAAGATGGCGTCATCTGCGCCCTGTTTATGGGCAAAGCGAAGAGCTGCCATGTTTACTGCATAAGAGAGCGTCTTGGCACCCAGCAACAACCACGGCGCGCGCTCGCCGGCTTCGGTGTCGAAACCACGGTCCAAAAGTACGACGTCGATGCCCGTCTCGCGCTGACGGCGACTGCCCGCAGGTGAGGGCGATGCCTGCACCCAGCATGTGGGGCTTGCGGCGCCTTCGACACCGCGGGTCACGATCAGCTTGACCACAACCTCGTCCTCCTCCGGTGTGGGGGCCGGGTGGACGCCGCGGAACTCGTTGATGGCGGTATCGATCGCCTTGCGCCAGGCATCCTGCTCAGGAAGTACCAGGTCCAAGGCTGCTGCGGAACTGCCCAGCCGGTTCAGGTGGGCCTGGACCTTGCGGGGACGTCCCTGAACAGCGAGGAGTGATTCGAACACTCCGTCGCCGCGGGTGGCACCAAGGTCAGTGGCCATGAGCTGAGGCTGGCTTGAATCGGCAATACGTCCGTTTTCGAAGGCGGGGTCCAGGAAAACCAGGACCGTGGGAGCAGGTGAAGTCATGGTCCCAGCTTAGTGCTGGGCCGTGACGCATGACTTTGCCGGATAGGCTGTGGTCACTGTTGTTCTTGGACTGTGGGGGTTTGCAGGTGCTCTTTCCTTTTCCGTTTGGCCAGGAGTGGACCTGGTTATTAGGCGCGTGGGCCATCGCGGAAGTGATCATGCGCATCGTCCTTTTGGGCATCATTCCCGGCAACCGGCGTCCCACCACCGCCATGGCCTGGCTTTTGGCTGTGTTCCTCATCCCATCTGTAGGGTTCGTCCTCTTCCTCCTTTTTGGCAATTTCAAGCTCTCCAAGCGCCGGCGTGAGCAGCAGGAAGAAGTGAATCGGCGCGTGCGTGCCGTCACCTCCGATCTTGCCGACCCCGTGAGTGTCTATTCAGGCCCGGAATGGGTGAAGTCGGCGGGTGAGCTGAACCACCGGCTTGGTTCGTTGCCCATGGTGGACGGCAACAAGGTTGAACTGATTCCCGGCTACGAGGAGTCGATCAAAGCCATGGCCGAGGCTGTCAGGGGCGCCAAGGACTACGTCAACGCGGAGTTCTACATCATGAGCAGCGACTCCGTCACCGACGAACTTCTGACTGAACTGGAAAAAGCGACCGAGCGCGGTGTCACAGTGAGGCTCCTCTTCGACCACATTGGAACGCTTCGCGTCAAGGGATACCGCCGCCTGATCCGAAGGCTGAAGGCAAGCAGGATCCAGTGGAAGCGCATGCTCCCGCTGTTACCCATTCACGGTCAATGGCGGCGCCCGGACCTGAGGAACCACCGCAAGATCATGGTGATCGACGGACTGGTCGCTTTCACAGGCTCGCAGAACTTGATCGAGCCTTCCTACAACAACCCGAAGCACCACAAAGTAGGACGCAAATGGGTTGAGCTCATGTCCCGGCTTGAGGGACCGATCGTCGCCACCTTGAACGTCGTGTTCGCGACTGACTGGCTCAGCGAAACCGACGAGTCCCTGGAAGACCAGCTTCGGCTGCCCACGCAGCCTGCGCCTGGTCGCGTCACAGCCCAGGTTGTGCCGAGTGGCCCGGGTTTCGCCACCGAAAACAACCTCCGCCTGTTCAACACCCTGATCTATTCCGCGCAGCACACGATCTCCATTTGCAGCCCCTACTTCGTCCCTGACGATTCCCTGCTGTACGCGATCACCACGGCAGCGCAGCGAGGGGTCGCAGTAGAGCTCTTCGTGTCCGAAAAAGGGGACCAGTTCCTGGTTCACCACGCCCAGCGTTCCTACTACGAAGCCCTGCTGGATGCAGGGGTTCGTATCTATTTGTACCGGGCGCCGTATGTCCTCCACGCCAAGCACTTCACCATCGACGACGAAGTGGCCGTTCTTGGTTCCAGCAATATGGACATGCGCTCCTTCTCCCTGAACATGGAGGTCTCGGTGATGCTCCTCGGCGCCGAAACCGTGAACCTCATGCGGGCCGTGGAGTCCACGTATCGCGAGGTGTCCCGTGAGCTTATGTTGGAAGACTGGATGGATAGACCCCCGCTGGCAAAGTATGTGGATAACGTAGCCAGATTGACGGCGACGCTCCAGTAGTCCTCAACTGTGGACTAGCGGCTCAGCTCGGGAATGCAGCGCCCAGCGTGGACAGTACGCCGAATGCCTTAGTCCGTATTTCCTCGTACTCGTCGTCCGCAACGGAATCCGCGGTGATAGCGCCACCCACGCCGAGGGACAGGGTTCGCCCGCCAGTGCCGTCGGGATTGACCACCAGGGTGCGGATCACCACGGCAAGGTCCGTGGCCGCGCTCAAGGAGAAGTAGCCGATGGCGCCGGAGTAGATGCCCCGCGGACCGGATTCGAGTTGGTCGAGGATGTCCATGGTGCTGATCTTCGGCGCACCTGTCATTGACCCGGCGGGGAAGGCTGCGGCCAGGGCTTCCGCCCGCGGAGCTCCCGGACGAAGGTGCGCGTCTATGGTGCTCACCATTTGGTGCACCGTTGCGTAGCTCTCGATCGCGCACAGCCGGCTGACGGTCACCGAGCCCGGGATGGCGAAGTGGCTGAGGTCGTTGCGCAGCAGGTCCACGATCATGATGTTCTCCGCGCGGTCCTTCAGCGACGTTTCAAGGTCGTGCCGCAAAGCGGCGTCCTCGGATGCGTCAGAGGACCGGCCCCGGGTCCCCTTGATCGGCTCCGCGCGCATGCCGCCGTCGGACAATATGCGAAGGAACCGCTCGGGCGACGTACTCGCGACCACCAGTTCGCCGAACCGAAGGTAACTGGCGAACGGCGCCGGGTTCCGGCGTCGAAGGCTGAGGTAGCTTGCCCAAGGATCCAAGTCCCCGGCGGAGGCTTCCAACGTGGTGGTCAGGCAGATCTCGTAGGAGTTTCCTTCGCTGATTTCGTGCTGGGAGTCCGCGATTTTGCGCTTGTAATCCGTGGCGGAGTCCCGGCTGGTGAATTCGGGAACGGTGCCGGGCGGGCCCGGGACGGCGGCGTCAAGGGCGGCGGAATCAGGGGCGGTTGCAGCCTCAACGGCGGCGCGGGCCTCCCGGAACCACTCCTCGGCGTCGGGCGCGTCCAGGGCGAGCAGCCAGACAGTTTGCTCGCGATGGTCAAGCACCACGGCCCGGCCGGCAAAGAGCAGGGCCGCGTCCGGGGTGTCGGAGGGAACGTCATTGCCGCCGGTTTCGCGCTTGAGTTCGTATCCCAAGTAGCCGAGCCAGCCAAGCGTGAACTGGCCGTCGTAACCGCGGGGTGCCCGGACGGCGCGGCGGCCCCAGACGGAGTCGAGCCAGCGGAAGAACGGCCCGGACGTGCTCACGGTGGCGGAACCGGCGGTGACGTGGGTCATGCCGGACCGGTGCAGTACCGACTGGCCGAAGGTGCCGCCGTCGTCCGCCAGAATGCTGAAGCGGCTGCGGGCCGCCGCTTGGGACCGGCCAGCGACGGCGGAGGCATTGGAAGAATCCAACCACACCGCGTTCGTGGACTTGCCGTACAGGGAATCGAACAGAAGCGCAGCGTCAGGGGTCTCCGCCAGGCGCTCGGAGCGCAATTGGAGCCCTCGGCGGGCGCTGAGTTCGGGCGACAAGATGGCAGCAACCGAAGGCAGGTACATGAGCGCCTGCAGGACATCATCCGGTGCGCTGCCATCCGCAAGGTTCTGCACGCGGATGTCAGCCGCGTCGATCACCTCATCGGTTGAAAGCCACTCATCCTCTTGGGCTGCCCAGCTGTCCCAGTACGGTTCGTACGTGCTTCCGTCACGGGTCAGGGCCCGGCGACGGCGGTCGTCGCCGGGGGATTCCACCCACACCACGGCGTCCAGCATGGGACGGGCTGCGTCCGCCGCCGCTCCTACGCCTTCCACGATGACAATCTCGGCGGGCAGCGTGACGTTCAGGCCGCCGTCGTAATGCTTCTCCCAATCCCAACTGGTCCATTCCGCCGCCTGGCCGGTGCTCAGCGGCTTCAGGACCGTGCCAACGTACCGCTCGATGCCGGGCATGAGACCGTTCCAGCCGGGGTAGATGTCCTCCAGATGGAACAGTGAAACCTTGTGGTGCTGCCGCAACCGGGCCGCCAGTTCAACGGCCAGCGTGGTTTTTCCTGCGCCGGACCTGCCGTCAACAGCGATGATCACAGGTGCAGGGGTCATGTCATAGAGGTTACCTGCTGGTGGTCCTGGCCTGCGGCGGCCTCCGCGGAGCTGATAGCTGCCCTGACATACTGCACAATCCCGGGAACGGCGGCCTTGATGAGCGTCCACGTGTTATCGAAGTCCGCGTGCCCGCCGTACCAAGGGTCTTCGATGCCCAGGTCCAGGGAGCTGCGCCCCGCCATGTGGGGATCGAAGCTGCGGAGCATCCGAACTCTTTCGAGCGAAGAATGATCCGGCGCGCCCTCCTGGAGCCAGCCGAAATGGTCAACGTCCAGTGCGAGGATCAGGTCACGTTCGGCGTACCATTCCCGCCGCCATTCACGGGCAACGTGGTCCTCCGATGCAAGGTGCCGGGCAGTTAGGACACGTGCGGCGCGGGGGTCGATGGGGTGTCCCACCTCGTACCCTGTAGTACCCGCGGAGTCCACCACTACAAGCCGGCCGAGCCCTTCCGCTTCGAAGGCTTCGGTCAGCATGAGCGCTGCCATGGGCGAGCGGCAGATGTTTCCGGTGCAGACCGTGATGATGCGGTATGGGCTCGTCGTTGAGTACATGCAGCAAGCATGATTCATGGCGCCCCCTCTTGGCTAGGGGGAACTTCACAAGTGAGTCACTTTTCCTGTCAAAGCTGTCACGCATGTGCTTTGGGCGGATGCTTGCGCTACGCGGGAGTGGTTTCCTGCGCTTCGGCGGCCAACGCTGCGGCGGCCAGGTAGACGGTGCGTACGACGGCGGCGCGTCGCCTTTCGGCCCTGCCCGGATCGTCGCCTGCCATCAGTCCGTCGAGTGCAGGGAGGACGGGGGCGGCGTCGCACAAACTCACGATAGTGATGAGGAGATCCCCGGCGTCCTCCCTGGAAATGCCGGGGAGGGCGGCGATGGTGCTATTGACCTTGGAGGCGCAGTTGGCCATCCGCTTCGGCAGTCCCACAACTTCCGCGCCGCGTTCGAGCCCTTCCCAAAACAGGAGCCGTGGTGCCGTTGCGTCCTTCCGGTGATGGTCGAAGAGCCTGCCGGCGTAGTCTGCCATGGCCTCGGGTCCGCTGCCCTCGATGGGTACTTCGTCCATGAGTGAGCTCAAGGCGGTGACGATGACGGCGTCGAAAAGTGCATTCTTGTTGCCGAAATATTGGTAGATCCGCTCCTTGTTTACGCCCGCTTCAGCGGCAATGCGGTCAATGCGGGCACCGGCCAGTCCACGCGCGCAAAACTCGGACGTTGCCGCTTCGAGCAGCCGCCCCTTGGTTCGCTCTGTGTCCCACGCCATAGGGTCATATTACCAGTTTCCAACTAGATGGTTGTAATTGCTGGCGAGCGGGGTTATTGTGATCCCAAGCCAAAAGCAACCGTTTAGTTGGAGAATGCCATGACCACACAAACAACCTCCGAGATCGCCGCCGGCCCCACAGCGCCGGCCGCCCGCCCGCCTATGCCGTCCGTGCACGTTCGGGCGGTGATTACGTGGCTGGCCATCTTCCCGCTCGTGTCCCTTGGCATGCTGCTGCTTGGACCCATCATGGACTCGTGGCACCCCGTCTTGAGGGCGCTGCTGCTGACCGCCCTTGTGGTTCCCGCGGCTGTTTACGTTGTGGTGCCCCGGCTTATGGCCGGCCACGGTGCACTGTCCCGCAAGGCCGTGGAGCGCGCGACCCAGCGAGCAGCCCGCAAATCCGCTTAACCCAAGTAGGTCGCAGATCAGGCCGTTTGAGCGCTCAAAAACGGCCTGAACTGCGACCCAGTTGGGTGCGGCGCCGGGACTAAGCGCCCCGCAGCCGCTCGACGTCGGCGATGCCCGGGTACGCGGCCTGTGTCCCTTTCTTGGTTGCAGCCAACGCGGCGG
This sequence comes from Arthrobacter sp. M2012083, assembly GCF_000281065.1. Taxonomy (GTDB): domain Bacteria; phylum Actinomycetota; class Actinomycetes; order Actinomycetales; family Micrococcaceae; genus Arthrobacter. The sequence goes on along the minus strand of NZ_AKKK01000039.1, from coordinate 168,770 downwards.
CCACCGAAGCGAAAGACGCCGCATCAGCGAGGGACTCGCCAGCGGCCAAACGTGCAGCGACAGCACCAGTGAAGGCATCGCCGGCACCCGTGGTGTCAACGGCAGAAACACGCGTCGGGGCAATGCGTGTGATGTGGTCTTGAGCGCCACGCGCCAACGAATCCAGGACTACGGAACCGTGTGCGCCGAGGGTCACCAGAACCCTTAGCAAACCCCGGTCCGCAAACTGGCTCCGGACCGGCTCCCATGCCTCCGCACTGGCCTCGACGTCGGGTACGTCGGCTTCTGCGCCAAGAAACAGTGACGCCTCATGGGCGTTCACCAGCAGCACATCGCTCAGCCCGGCCAAGCGCTCCGGCACCTCGGCGTAGGGCGAGAGGTTGAGCAGAATTGTCGCACCGGCGTCGTGCCCCGCTTGGGCGGCGGCCATCACAGTATCGATTCCCACCTCCAGGCAGAGGCACACCACAGCCGCGTTCTCGAAGCCGTCGGGCGTAACGTCCGCCGGCCTCAGGGTGCCATTGGCTCCGGCCGAGATAATGATGCTGTTCTCGCCGCCGGCATCGACGGAAATGACTGCGACACCGGTGGCGACGTCGGAGCGTCGGACCCGCGAAACGTCCACTCCGGCGTTGGCTGTGGAGTCAAGGAGCATGGTGCCGTTGGAGTCGTCACCTACAGCGCCGATCAAGGCTACTTGCCCACCGAGCTTACTGGCGGCCACCGCTTGGTTGGCACTCTTGCCGCCCGGGTTCACCGCGAAACCGTTCCCGTGGACTGTCTCGCCTGGTTGGGGGAGGCGGTCGCAGTAGATGGTCAGGTCTGCGTTAAGGGAGCCGACGACGACGATTCCCGCCTTGGGTGCGCTGGTCATGCGGCCACCTTTTCGTCCTCGGTCACTTCTGCGTCAACCGGCTTGGGGATCAGGAGTGACGCTGCGAAGGCTGCGAGGGTGATGGCCAGACCAGCCACAACCACCGTCAAATAAGAAGCCTTGTCATCATTCAACGAGGCTGTGGCGACGAGGACCGCGGGCAGGACAAGGAAGCTGAGACCGGCACCGAGGTTGAAGGCGCCGGCGTTCATGCCAGGCAGGAAGCCTGGGTTGCCCTGCGGCGAGAGAACCACGCCGAGTCCGTTCAGCATGATGTTGACGGTACCGGCGTACATGATGCCCAGCAAGGCCGTGCCCACGATCATCATCGGCAGGTTGTTCAGGCCGAAGAAAGCGATGATCGCCAAGGCAACGAGGCTGCCGAGCAAGCCGATGCGCAGGACCTTGGTGTAACCGAGGACCGGGGCAAGCCGGCCGCTGATGGGGCCGAACAGCCAGCCCAGCAGCGCGTAGGGGGTCAGGATAATGAGCGACATCTCGGTGGGGCCAACGCCGAAGCCGGGATCAGCTGCCTGAACATAGGCGGGGACTATGCCGTTGATGACCGCGAAGATGCCGGTCATGGTGAGGGTGGTGGTCAGCAGCGGAGCCCAGGTGGAGCGCTGGCGCAGGTGCACTGTTTCCACCATGGGCTGCTTGGCGCGCTTCTCCACCGTCCAAAACGCAAAGAACGCGACGGCGGCAATCACCGTGAGCACGATCGCGAGGGTCAGGGTTCCGGGGTCGAAGGCCGTGGCCAGCTTGGCGCCCTCGTTCAGGGCGGTCAGCAGGGCGCCGACGGCGATGACGATGAAGAACACGCCCAGCCAGTCCATGGTGGTGCCTGCGCCAGGCTTGCTCTCGCCGGCCAGGACGGCGATCAGGACCGTGGCTACCAACGCGAGGGCAACCATCAGCCAGAAGATGCTGCGGAAGCCAAAGTTTTCAGCGAAGTACCCGCCCACGAATGAGTCGACGCCGGCCACACCGCCGTTGACCGCGGTGATGAGGCCCATGAGAGTGCCGTATTTGCGCGGGTTGGTGACCGCGGAGCGGAGCATGATCAGGCAGAGCGGAACGGTGGGGCCGCTAACGCCTTGGATGATGCGGCCCACGAACAGCCACGTGACGTCCGGGGCCATTGCTGCGATGACCGAACCCACCGCCATCAGGAGCATCATGCCAACGAGGATCTTCTTACGGCCCACGATGTCGCTCAGGCGCGGGAGGAAGAGGGAGAAGAGGGCTGCGGCGGTGAAGAACCAGGTCTGGGACAGGCCGATGGTGGCTTGGTCCGTGTTGAGTTCGTTGCCCATGGTGACCAAGGCCGGGCTGAGCATGGACGCGTTGAGCTGGAAGGCCACGCAGGCTGCCAGCAATGCAACCATGAGGGCGGTGACGTTTCCGCGGGTGGATTTGGCTTCGGTGAGCGTGGTCATTAGTGGGACTCTCCCGCCAGTACCGTTTTGGCTACGGCGGTGGCGTCAGCGCCGGCGTCGCGCATTGGTTCGCCGATCCGTTCAATCGCATCGGTTACCAAATCCCAGAACTTCTTGTGGTCCAGGTCCACGGCAACGGAGGTGTGGCAGTCATCCGGTGCGGGTGCGCGGAAGTCTGCAACGGTCATACCGAGGGTGAGCTTGCCCTGCAATTCGATGTCCACTGGGACCTTGCGGGTGGTCATAACGGTGGGATCGATGACATAGGCGACTGCGCAGGGGTCGTGGACCGGCGGGAAGTCGAAGCCTTGGGCATCCTTGTAGGTCTTTTGGAAGAAGTCCATGAGTTCCAGGACGAACTTGGCCGGCTTGGTGCCAATTTTTGCGATGCGGTCCACCACCTCGTCCGTGGCCAGCGCCTGGTGCGTGAGGTCCAGGCCGACCATCACCACGGGCCACTTTTCATTGAATACGATGTGGGCGGCTTCGGGGTCGATGATGATGTTGAACTCCGCCACGGCGCTCCAGTTTCCCACGTGGTAGCCGCCGCCCATGAGGACGACTTCCTTCACGCGCTCCACGATGCGCGGCTCCTTGCGGGCGGCCATGGCAATGTTGGTGAGGCCCGCGGTGGGGACCAAAGTGACGGTGCCCGGCTCATGCGCCATGACGGTTTCAATGATGAGATCGACGGCGTGGCGCGGGTCCAGTTCGATTGCGGACTCGGGCTGTTCAGGGCCATCCATGCCGGAATCGCCGTGGATGCTGGGGGCCGTTTCGATGGTGCGCACCAAGGGGCGGTCGCAGCCGGCGGCGAACGGGACGCCCGTGATGCCGGCAATGGTGGCTACGGAGAGGGCGTTCCGGGTCACCTTTTCCAGAGTCTGGTTTCCTACCACGGTGGTCACCGCCAGCAGCTCGATGTCGGGGCTGCCGTGTGCCAGCAGCAATGCCACTGCGTCGTCATGGCCAGGGTCGCAGTCAAGAATGATCTTCTTGCGTGCTGTCATGGGATTGGGGTCCACGTTTCTCTCCACGTCATTGGGGCCTGCCTGGTACTTGCCCGAGGCGGGGCGCTAAGCATTCAGGGGAATTCTGGCACTGCTTTGCAGGCTACGTCAAACGCTTAACGTGGTTGCTGACGTCCTTTGCGTCAAGCGCTTGATGCCTTCTCGCAGGTCAGGGCCGCTTATGAACGCTACGATCGATGCATGGAATCCCTGGATCGGCGCCACGGTCGCGCGCCCCGCTCACCTCGCGTGACGGCTGCGATGGTGGCCGCCCGGGCAGGCGTTTCGACGGCGACCGTGTCACTGGTGGCGAACGGAAAAACGCAAGGGCGGGTATCCGAGGACAACATTTCCCGGGTCCGTTCTGCCATCGCCGAACTCGGCTACGTGGTGGACAGTATTGGCAGTTCCCTGGCCCGCGGTGTCAGCTCGATTGTCATCCTGGTGACGCCGGATGTTTCCAACCCCTTCTTTGCCAACGTCATCGCGGGCGTTCGGGAATCACTGGGTTCCGAATACCAGCTGCTGCTCTCCGTAACCGACGCCGGAGAATCACCGCAGGCTGACGACGTCCGCAAACTTCTGGCACTCCGCCCTGCCGGCTTGCTGGTAGGTGCACCCAGCGCGGAGTTCCTGGAGGAACTGTCCCCCTCGGGCCCTCTGGTGCTGTTGGACGCGCCGGGCCTTGAGTCCTACGCGCCTTCCGTGAATCTCGACGTCGCCCAAGGCGCCCGCGAGCTGGCCCGGCACTTGGCGGCTTCAGGACACACCCGGGCTGCCTACGTGGACGGCGTGACGGGTACAGCCACTTTCCAGTTGCGGCGCGAAGCCTTCCTTGCAGAGGCTGCATCCTGTGGACTTTCCGTGGCTGATGGGCATGTGGTCAGCACCCCGATCGACGTCGGTGCCGCCGCCGCTGCGTTCGCTGCTGCCTGGCCGGAGTGGCAACGCGAGGAGGTCACCGCCGTCGTTTGCGGTACCGATACGCACGCCTATGGCGTACTGCAGGAAGCCCGGGTTGAGGGTGTACGCATCCCTGAGGAACTGGCGGTGGCAGGCTTCGATGATCTGCCCTACTCGGCCACCAGCAACCCCAGCCTCACCAGCGTCCACCTGCCGGCGACGCCCTTGGGACGCAAGGCGGGGGAGCAGCTGCGCGGGTTGATGGAAGGCCTGCCGCTGGAGGAATCGCAGGTGACGCTCGGGAGCTCGTTGGTGGTGCGGGGATCTACGTCTCCTAGCTAGGAGACAGGGGGGCGGAGCTGCGCTTCCTATACGGGGTTCGACACCGCGAAGTAAACCTGCTGCGCGGTCATCCAGTCAGCACCAGGGTTTGCCCCGCTAGTGGATGACTGCGAGCAGGATGCCCACGAGTACGAACAGACAGCCGAAGACGCGGTTCAGGACTTTCTGGCCCTTTTGGTCATGGGTAAATCGCTGGAAGGACCGCGCCGCCAGGGCGAAGAAGAACCACATCACCATGATGTCGATGACCAGGACGGTGACTGTCAGCACCGCATATTGCTGGAGCAGCGGCTGGTCCGGCCTGATGAACTGCGGCATGAACGCCAGGAAGAACACAATGGCTTTGGGGTTCAGCAGGTTCACCCAGATGCCGCGTTGGAACATGGACAGGGCGGACTCGTTCTTCTGGGTGTCCACCTTCTCTTTGTCCAAGTCCGGCTTGTGCAGGAATTGCCGGATACCGAGGTACACCAGATACGCGGCGCCCGCGTAGCGAATGACGTTGAAGATCACCGGCGAGTTGGAAACCAGCACACCCACACCCAAGGCCACGATGACGATATGGATGACCAGGGCCACCTGCTGCCCGAGAATGCCCCAGATGGAGCGTCGGAAGCCGGAATTGAGCGAGTTGCTCATGGTGAAAATGGCACCGGCGCCGGGAGTGAAACTGATCAGGGTGCCGGCGCCAACCAGGGCCAGCCAAAGTGAAAACTGCACATCTCAGCTTATGCCCGTGAGGTGGGTTCTCCGGACGCGTTGCTTCACCACCTACTTTGGCGGCTGACGAGGCGGAATGCACTCGGAATTGGTTGATTCTCGCGCCCCCGCGGATCAAAGAAGGTGGTGAAGGTACAGCCACGGGGCCGGGCCGTAGGGCAAACTGGTGCCGTGAGCGGAATCCCCTGGGTACTGCACGTTGATCTCGACCAGTTCATTGCGGCGGTCGAGGTACTGCGCCGGCCTGAACTCGCCGGCAAACCGGTCATTGTGGGTGGCCGGGGAGATCCTACGGAACGGGCCGTGGTGTCCACGGCGTCTTACGAAGCCAGGGCCTTCGGAGTGGGGTCCGGGATGCCCCTGAGGATCGCAGCCCGTAAAGTGCCCGACGCCATCATCCTGCCGGTCGATCAGGAGGCCTACCTCGCCGCCTCGGAAGTAGTGATGACCACCCTCCGCGCACAGCCGGGAGCCACCGTGCAGGTGCTGGGGTGGGATGAGGCCTTCGTGGGCGTCGAAACTGAGGACCCTGAAGGGTATGCCAAGCAGCTCCAAGCCGCCGTCCTGGAACATACCCAGCTGCACTGCAGCGTGGGCATCGGCGACACGTTGGTTCGCGCAAAGAACGCCACGGATTTCGGCAAACCGGCAGGCATCTTTCGGCTGACCAAAGAGAACTGGCTGGACGTCATGGGGAGTCGGCCCACCAAGGAGTTGTGGGGCATCGGAAGCAAAGTGTCGCAGCGGCTGGCCAAGCACCACATCACCACGGTGGCAGAGCTCGCTGCGTGCGATCCCCAGGATCTCGTCCCTGAATTCGGGCCAAAGATGGGCCCGTGGTACGCCCGGTTGGGACGCGGGGAAGGTTCCAGCGAGGTGGATGACACGCCGTGGGTCGCCCGCGGGCACAGCCGGGAGACCACGTATCAGCAGGATCTCACTGACCCCTCACACATCGAGGACGCCGTGAAGGAACTGACGGCGCAGGTCCTGGAAGACGTCGCAGCGGAGGGGCGCCCGGTGATCGGGCTGACCCTGAAAGTCCGTTATGCACCGTTCTTCACCAAGACTTACGCCAGGAAGATCCCCGAGACTTTTGACAGGGATGAAGTCCTCGCGCGGGCCCTGGACCTCACCGCCAAAATGGAGCCGGACCGTCCCATCCGGCTCCTCGGATTGCGCGCCGAGATGCCGATGCCCGAGGAAGCCCGGAAAGGACATACGCCGACGCGCAGCGGCTGGTGATAGCTAACGCCCGACGGCGGCCCGGCAGCTACCAGCGCGGGTGGATCGCTTCGCCGAAGTAGCGGTCATAGATATCCCGAACTCCTTCAGCCAGCCCTGCCCCGACGGATTGCATCCCACCGGCCTCGGCATTTGCGGCCGCCTGCGAAGCGGATCGTGCACCGGGAATGACCGAGGTGACACCGTCCTGGGCGATGACCCAGGCGAGGGCCGCTTGTGCGGTGCTGACGCCGTCGGGCACTAATCCACTAAACTCTTGAGCGGCTTTAACACCGGTTGCGAAATCGACGCCCGAGAACGTCTCGCCGACGTCGAAGGAAGACCCGTCGCGGTTGTAATTCCGGTGGTCGTCCTCAGGGAACTCGGTGTCCGGGGTGTACTTCCCGGACAACAAACCGGAGGCAAGCGGCACCCTGGCAATAATGCCAACGCCTGCTTCCTTGGCTGCCGGCAGCACCTCGTCGAGGGGCTTCAGGCGGAAAGCGTTGAGGATGATCTGCACGGATGCGGTGTTCCCGCGCTTAATGGCTTCAAGGGCCTCATCCGTACGCTCGACGCTGACGCCGTAATTGCGGATGGCGCCTTCACTGACCAAGGTGTCCAAGGCGTCGTAAACTTCGTCGCTGCTGTAGACGGACGTGGGAGGGCAGTGCAATTGGACGAGGTCCAGGCTGTCCTGCTGCAGGTTCCTCCGCGAACGGTCGGTCCACGCCCGGAAGTTCTGCAAGGTGTAGTTCTCGTGGACCTGATCCACGCGGCGGCCCATTTTGGTGGCAACGGTGAGGTCCAGGTCCGGATGTGCCCGGAGGAAGCGTCCGATGAACTGCTCGCTGCGGCCGTCTCCATAAACGTCTGCGGTGTCGAAGAAATTGACGCCGCCTTCCACCGAGGCTTCAAGGACGGCAAAGGCGTCCTCTTCGGTGACGGAACCCCAGTCGGCTCCGAGTTGCCACGTTCCCAGTCCGACGGTGGAGACGGACCGGCCGGTCTTGCCAAGTATGCGCTGTTCCATGGTTTCGACTATATGGGTTATTGCTCGTCCATCCGCGCTACTTTCCCCATTAAGTACTTTCGTTCGGGCAGGCTTCCGGTCTTCTTGGCAGCCGAGAGGTACGCTGCGCGGGCCTCCACGTAGGCGCCCGACATCTCCAGTAAATGGCCCCTGACGGCGTCCAAGCGGTGCGTCCGGCCAAGCGCGCCATCCAACCCGACAAGCAGGTCGAGTCCGGCGGCCGGTCCATGAACCATGGCCACCGCTACCGCCCGGTTCAGCGTGACCACGGGACTGGGTGCAACTGCTTCAAGGACTCTGTACAGCGCGAGGATCTGCGGCCAGTCTGTCTCTTCGCCGGAGACCGCCTCCGCGTGAACGGCCGCGATGGCCGCCTGAAGTTGATACGGCCCGGCGGCTCCGCGCCCGAGCACGGAGGAAAGCAGCGCGATGCCCTCTTCGATCTGCGTCCGGTTCCAGAGCCGTCGGTCCTGTTCCGCCAAGGGCACGGGTGTTCCGTCCGGCAGCGCACGCGCCGTGCGTCGGGAATCGGTCAGCAGCATCAACGCCAGCAGGCCCACGGCCTCCGGTTCGTGCGGTGCAACGGCCACCAGCAGGCGCGCCACCCGGGTGGCTTCAGTGGTGAGCTCCTCGCGCTGCAGCGACGGACCCGAGCTTGCAGCGTAGCCTTCGTTGAAAATCAGGTACAGCACGTGAAGTACGACGCCGAGCCTTGCCTTGCGCTCGGAAGCCGGCGGCATGCTGAACGTGGCTCCCGCTTTTTGGATCCCTTGTTTCGCGCGGCTGATGCGTTGTCCCATGGTCGATTCGGGGACCATGAAGGCCGAGGCGATTTCCGCCGTCGTGAGTCCTCCGACGGCCCGGAGCGTCAAGGCGAGCTGCGACGGTGCCGATAACGCCGGGTGGCAGCAGAGGAACATCAGGGTGAGGGTGTCGTCGGCTTCCGGGAGGGAGCTGTAGGACAAATCCACGGTCATGGCCGCGACTCGTTCTTCGCGGGCTCGTCGGGCGCCTTCGCTTCGGTAATAATCCACCAGCCGACGGGATGCGACCGCCATCAACCACGCCTTGGGGTTGTCCGGGAGCCCGGAGGGCCACTGAAGAGCGGCCTCAAGGAGCGCTTCCTGGACGGCATCCTCACAGGCATCGAACTGTCCATGCGTACGTGCCAGCACGCCGAGAACCTGCGGCGCCAACGTGCGCAGCAGGTCCTCGAGTCGCGTTTCCCGCGGGGAACCCAGTTAGACCTCCGGCAAAGCTTCCTGTGGCGGAGCTTCCTGGACTGCGCGAAGCTCAACCACCTGTGCGTACTTCACGATGCTTGAACAGATCTCAACGGCACGTTCTTCGCTGGCTACATCGACCACCCAGTAGCCCACCAGCGACTCCTTCGACTCTGCGTAAGGGCCATCCGTGGTAATGACGCCGCCGGGGGTCTGTTTGACCAGCTTCGCGGTGCTGCCATCGGCCAGGCCTGCGTTGAACACCATCTCGCCGGACTCCGTCAGGTCTTTGTCGATCTGAATCATGAATCCGATCATTTCCTGGATCCAGGCGGGGTCGGCGGTCTCCATCATGCCCTCGGCCGACCCGAACATCATGATCATGTATTTCATCTCAAACTCCTTATGAGGAGCGCCCTTTGTGGGTGCTTTCACTCAAGGGTCGGAACTGCGGTGGGCATTTCTACATGGTGGGGCAAACTTTTTGTGAGGACTACCTTTTTCTGTGATGACTAAGCGCGGGCTATGACTTCACCATTCGGAATGAGGAAGAAACCGTCATCGGTAGCGCCCCATCGATGCCAGCCAGCGGCGATCCGGGCGAGATCGGCCTCGTTGGCGAATCCGTACTCAAGGGCTTGCTCGGCGAAGGCTGAGTGCAGCACGCGTTCGCTCCACACCCTGGATTGCCACGCGCGCTGCTGTGCGGTGGCGTAAAGCCAGTTGCTGCTGGTCGGCGCCACCTGGGTGAAACCTGCTTGCTGAGCCCACGAAACCAGGCGTCGGCCGGCGTCGGGTTCTGCGCCGTTGCGCCGGGCGATCTTTTGGTAGAGCTCCATCCAGTCGTCCAGCTCGGGTACTTCCGGGTACCAGCTCATGCCGTGGAAATCAGCGTCGCGGACGGCAACGATCGCCCCGGGTTTGGCCACGCGACGCATCTCGCGGAGGGCGGCGACGGGGTCGGTCAGGTGCTGGAGGACTTGGTGGGCATGGACGAGGTCAAAGGACTCGTCCTCAAAGTCGAGGTCGTAGATGTTGCCTGTCTGGAAGGCCACGTTGTCCACGCCGCGCTCGGTGGCCAGTTCGGTGGCTTGAGCGACGATGTCGGCGGACCGGTCCAAACCGATGACTTGAGCGGGCGCAACCAGCCCGGCGAAGTCGCAAGTGATACTGCCTGGTCCGCATCCGACGTCGAGCACTGACGTTCCGGGGGTGAGATGGGGGATCACAAACGCGGCCGAATTCTCGACCGTCCGTGAGGCGTGGGCCCGGACAACCGACTCGTGGTGCCCGTGGGTATAGACATCTTCAGGCTGCTGCGCGTTCATAGGGAAACGCTACAACTTTGAAGGTGAATTTAGGTGGAGCGCGTTGCGTCGGGTTGGGTGGCTTCCTCGCGGGCTGCGAGGGTGGCTTCCACCATGTCCGTCATGAACCGGGTGACCAGCTCCAGCTCCTCAGGGCTGTACGCGGCCATGGCCTTGCCCATCCGGATAGCCAGCGGCATGAACATTGCGCTGCCATCCCGGTACGCCTTGGGTGTCATCTGCAACTGGACTTGCCGGCGATCCGTGCCAAGGCGTTCGCGGACCACGTGTCCGGAGGCATGCAGGCGATCAACCAACGCAGTGGTGGCGGGGGAGCTGAGCCGCAGTTCGGCGCGGAGAACGCCGGGCGTCACAACTTTGCCGGCTGCGGAGTGGCGCATGATGACGGCGAGTGCATTCAGGTCCGTGCGGTGCATGTCGTTTCGGCCACCTGCAGCGTCCACGTAGTGGTTCGCTTCGAGGGTGAAGTCCTGCAGGAGGCGAACCAGTTCCTGGGGGGCTGAGTTCTCGGGCCGGCTCGCCTCAGGTCGCGGGACTGTTGGGTCCGACATGTCCGCCCTCCTGCCAGTCGTCTCATATTTGCTGCCTTCCGGATATTACTCCCAGCGGTCCGGTTATCCGGCATCAACAGCAATCGGAGCTTCCAATAGTTCCATGATAGAGATAATCTATGATGGAATAAAGCTCGCCGGTCATCCCCGAAGAAGAAGGTCTCATGAACTCGCAGAAAGTACCGTTCTGGCTCCGCTGGCTAGTGCCCGTGGTGCTTGTCATTACGTGGCTCGGCATTGCCGGCATCGGCGGCCCCACCTTTGGGCGATTGGAAGAGGTCTCCTCAAACGACCAGGCATCCTTCCTTCCCGCCGGCGCCGAAGCCACGGAAGCCGGCGATTGGCAGGCCAAGTTCAGGGACTCGGAAGAGATTCCTGCGGTGGTCATCGTGGAGAACGGCACCCCCTTCACCCCGGCTCAGCTGGGCGAAGCAGCCCAACTGAAAGCCGACATCGAGGCACTCAAGCTGGGGAGCGCCGTCGTCGGGCCTATTCCGTCCGAAGACGACAAAGCCGTCCAGTTCATTGTTCCCATGGCGTCTTCCGATGAGCTGCGGGAGAAGGTCCAGGAGCTGCGCGACGTCGTGCAGCCCGGTGCCCCGGAGGGAATGCAGGCGTTCGTCACCGGGCCGGCTGGCCTGACCGCCGACCTCGTCAACGCGTTCGGCGGAATCGACGGCATTCTGCTGTTGGTTGCCCTGGGGGCCGTGTTTGTGATCCTGCTGTTGGTTTACCGCTCGGTGGTGCTGCCGCTGGCGGTGCTGTTCACCTCGGTCTTCGCATTGTGTGCCGCGATTCTGCTGGTGTTCGGCATGGCCAAGCTCGGCTGGATCCAACTGAACGGCCAAAGCCAAGGCATCCTTTCAATTCTTGTGATTGGTGCGGCTACCGACTACGCACTGTTGTATGTTGCGAGGTTCCGTGAAGCCCTGACTCACACCACTAACCGCACGCTGGCAGTCATTACGGCCTGGAAGGCATCGTTCGAACCAATTCTTGCCTCGGGTGCCACCGTGATCATCGCACTGCTCTGCCTGCTCTTCTCGGACCTGAACTCCAACAAGGCCCTTGGTCCTGTGGCCGCTGCCGGCATCCTCTGCTCCCTGTTCGCCGCACTCACACTCCTGCCCGCATTGATGGCTCTGCTTGGACGATCCGCTTTCTGGCCCTTCCGGCCCAAACTGCTGCCCGACGACGAACGCGAACCAGAGATTGTCACCGGACTTGAGGGGCAAAAGGGTCTGTGGCGCGCCACGGGTCGGCTGGTCTCCAAGCGGCCGCGCGTTGTGTGGGTGGCTTCGGTCCTGCTGCTGCTTGCCGCTTCGACCGGCTTGATGCAGTTGAAGGCCAACGGGGTTCCGCAAACGGACGTCATTCTTTCCGCATCCGACGCCGTCGACGGCCAGGAAGCGCTGGCGCGCCACTTCGACGCCGGCAGCGGCAGCCCCGCCGTCGTGGTGACTTCCGAAGGTGCTGCGCAGCAAGTGCTGGAGAAGGTCAAAGCGGCCGACGGCGTGGGCGACGCTTACCTGCTGGCTGATGGAAATGTTCCCATCACCGGCGCTCCCGGGACTCCTGCTGATCCGGCTGTCCGCGAGGGCAGGGTCCTGATCAATGCGACGTTGAACTCAGCTGCGGATTCGATTGAGGCTGAAGAGACGGTGAAGTCGCTGCGGGTGGCAGTCAAGGAGGCCGACGCCGACGCTCTGGTAGGTGGGGTGACGGCGACGGCACTGGATACCAACACCACTGCGCAACGCGACCTGGTGGTCATCATTCCGATCGTGCTGGTGGTCATCCTGTTCATCCTGATGCTCCTGCTGCGTTCGGTAGTGGCACCCGTGCTGCTGGTGCTCTCTGTGGTGCTTTCCTACGGTGCTGCGATGGGTGTCTCGGCCTGGGTCTTCAATGGAGTCTTCGGGTTCTCCGGCGCTGACGCTACCGTGCCGCTCTTCGGTTTCGTGTTCCTGGTAGCACTTGGCGTGGATTACAACATCTTCCTGATGAGTCGTGTCCGCGAAGAGTCCTTGAAGCATGGGACACGTCCGGGAATCCTGCGGGGATTGGCCGTTACCGGCGGTGTCATTACCTCTGCCGGGGTGGTCCTGGCCGCTACCTTCGCGGCCCTTGGTGTCATCCCCATCATGTTCCTGGTCCAGCTCGCGTTTATTGTGGCGTTCGGTGTGCTGCTGGATACGGTGCTGGTCCGCTCCTTGCTGGTTCCCGCGCTGGCCTACGATATCGGCAGCAAGATCTGGTGGCCGGGAAAGCTGGCGCGTGAGTCTTCGCCGGCGCAGATCGCTCCTCGCGAGGAGGAAGAGGCGTCGGTCGGCCGATAATCGTCAGTCAATGACCGGCGAGCGGCGCTCCAGCAGCAGGGTGTCGCGCCATTGTCCGGCGGCGGGTCCGGTGCTCACGCGAGCAATACGGTCCCGCCGCCCGACGATGGCAAAACCATTGGCCTGATGCAGCCGAAGGCTGGCCTGGTTCTCCGGGAAGATGCTGGACTGGATGGTCCAGATTCCTTGCGCCTCCGTGGAGGTGGCGAGCGCCTGCAGAAGCAGCTTCCCAACGCCTTGGCCGCGGGCGGCTCCAGCCACGTAAATGGAGTGCTCAACTACGCCGGCGTAGGCCGGTCGTGAGGAAATGGGTGAGACCGCGGTCCAGCCGAGGATGGTGCCCTCCTTGCTGACTGCCACGAATCGGTGCTCAGGCAATCTGGAGTTATTGAAGGCATCCCAGTCGGGGGCGGATGATTCAAACGTGGCGAAGCCGGTATCGATGCCCTCCTGGAATATCTCCCGTACGGCTGACCAGTCGTGAGGCTCCATTGCCCTAAGCGTGACCGTCACAGCTTGGCCAGGATGCCGGCAACGCCGTCCAATGCGCCCGGGACCAGGGAATAGTATGCCCATGTACCGCGCTTTTCGCGGTGTAGCAGGCCCGCGTCCACCAGGATCTTCAGGTGGTGCGACACCGTTGGCTGGCCGAGGCCCAGTGGCTCCGTGAGGTCGCAGACGCATGATTCGCCCGAAGATTCGGCTTTGACCATGGATAGAAGCCGCAGCCGGTTGGGGTCGGCGAGGGCCTTGAACACCATTGCTTTTCGCTTGGCTTCCTCTGCACCCAGGGCAGGCTGGCCCGTCGGCTCGCAGCAGTCTTGCCCGTTGGCCGGCGCGAGTGTGGGTAGTGCGGTCATATACCTATTATGCCGGAACATTGACGATCATCAATATACGCCGGTTCGCGAGCTTGGATGGCCCCCTAAGGAAGCAGGTTGGGGATCTGTTCGACCCGCTGACCATTCTTCTTCACTTCTGAATAACCCTTGGGTGCAAGGGTAGATCAAGCCCGCTCGTCCACTGTGTGCGGCACAACGACATCCTCCGCGATGCCTGAACCTGCGGGGAAAAGCATGAGGAGAAGGCCGAGTCCAACGGCGGCACCGATCACTTGCGCCAGGACAAAGGCCGGTGCGGAATCGGGTGCGATGCCTGCGAACGTGTCGCTGAAGATTCGTCCGACTGTCACGGCAGGGTTCGCGAAGGAGGTCGATGACGTGAACCAGTAGGCCGCCCCGATGTAGGCCCCAACAGCGGGGGCCGCCAAGGAGCCCCTCTTGGTGGCGGCCAGGGAAAAAATCAGAAGAATCAACCCGGCCGTGGCCACAATTTCACCCAGCAGGTGGCCAGGGGTTGCACGGTCTTTAGTGGAGATTGACGTGCCGACCTCAAACATGGCGTTCGCCAGCACGCTGCCACCGATCGCGCCCGCAGTTTGCGAGGCAACGTACGTGGCAACTTCCTTCAGCGCCAGCCCGTTGCTGGCTCGTCTGCCCAGGATCCAGTCCACCAGGGACACTACCGGGTTGAAGTGCGCCCCGCTGATTGGCCCAAAGACCAGTATGAGGACAGTCAAACCGAGCACGGTAGCAGTGCTGTTCTGGAGCAGCTGCAGGCCGACATCATTGGGGGAGAGCCGCTGCGCCGCGATGCCTGAGCCCACAACGATGGCGACTAGCAGGCAGGTCCCCAAAGCTTCAGCAAGGGCGCGGCGCCACAACCCGGGCGAATGAGTAGTCATGGGAACAGCTTGACTGATGAAAGTAGTTCAGTCAAAATTGAATCAATGAACATTGAGCAAAACTCGAGTCTCTTGGAGCGGGCAGCCAAGTATGCGGCCTTGGCTGATCCCGCCAGGCTGCGCATCGTGGATCTGTTGACCTTGGGGGACCTGTCGCCCACGGAGTTGCAGTTGGAATTGGGCATGCCCGCAAATCTGCTGTCGCACCATTTGCGATCCATGGAAGCTGCAGGTTTGGCCGTTCGGCATCGTTCGGAGGCCGACAAGCGCCGCAGCTATGTCAGGCTGGCTGCAGGGGCACTGGAGGGCCTCACCCCCGGCCGCGAGCACGGCGCTCGGCGGGTCTTGTTCGTCTGTACCCGAAACAGTGCGCGCTCGCAGTTGGCAACTGCGCTCTGGCGAACAGCCAGTGACATCCCCTCCGTGTCGGCGGGAACTCATCCTGCGGAACACGTGGCGCCTGGTGCGGTGGAGGTCGCACGCCGTCATGGCTTGGATCTTGCGGGAGCAAAACCCTGCCTGATAGACCAAGTGGCGAGCGAGGAGGATCTAGTGGTCACCGTCTGCGATAACGCACACGAGGAACTGACGGGATTGCGCGGCATTCACTGGTCAATCCCGGATCCTGTCCGGATCGCCAGTAAGGAGGCGTTTGAGGATGCATTCGCCGATATCTCGCGCCGCGTCCATGATCTCGCCCCTCGCTTGCGGGCAGCTTAGTCCCCGATTTTCATATATTGACAATGATCAATCTATAGGCCGATACTCAATGCATCGATGAATATCAATATTACTCATCGCGGCATTGGTGCGGAATGATCCCAACCGACCCAAACCGACCCAGGAGACCCCGTGAGCACTGAAACCGCCAAGAAGCCATCCGTTCTGTTTGTCTGCGTTCATAACGCGGGGCGCTCGCAGATGGCCGCAGCTTTCCTTACAAACCTCTCTCAAGGTGCCGTCGAGGTTCGATCAGCCGGCTCCCAGCCGGCAGACAAAGTCAACCCGGCTGCGGTTGAAGCCATGTCTGAGCTTGGCATCGACATGTCCACCGAGATTCCCAAGGTCCTGACTACGGAAGCCGTCAAGGAGTCCGATGTCGTGATCACCATGGGCTGCGGAGACGAGTGCCCGTATTTCCCGGGCAAGCGCTATGAGGACTGGGTTCTCGAGGACCCCGCGGGACAGGGCGTGGAAGCTGTCCGTCCCATCCGCGATGAGATCAAGACCCGCATCGAGGGCCTCATTGCCTCGCTGATCCCCGTCGCCAAGTAACCCAACTGCCAGGAGCGATTCCGTGAGTAACGAACAGCTGATCATTATCGGGTCCGGCCCTGCCGGCTACACTGCCGCCATCTATGCTGCCCGCGCGGGCCTAAAGCCCTTGGTTCTGGCCGGTTCGGTCACCGCTGGCGGGGCCCTCATGAACACCACGGAAGTAGAGAACTTTCCAGGCTTCCCGGGTGGGATCCAAGGTCCCGAGCTCATGGATGGGCTCCAGGAGCAGGCGGAAAAGTTCGGCGCGCGGATAGTGTTCGACGACGTCACTGAGGTTGATCTCAAGGGTCACCTCAAGCGTGTGGTCACCGGAGCCGGCGAGACCCACGAGGCACCTGCCGTGATCCTCGCTACGGGATCTGCCTACAAGGAGCTTGGGCTTCCGGAAGAGAAGAAACTCAGCGGGCACGGTGTCTCCTGGTGTGCCACGTGTGACGGCTTCTTCTTCCGCGAACAGGACATCATTGTGGTTGGTGGCGGAGATTCCGCCATGGAGGAAGCTACCTTCCTGACCCGCTTCGGCAAGTCCGTCACAGTGGTGGTGCGCAAGGATGAGCTGAGGGCCTCGCGCATTATGGCCCAGCGAGCCAAGGACAATCCCAAGATCACCTTCGCCTGGAACTCCGCTATCACCAAGATTCACGGCGACACCAAAGTCACAGGTGTCACCCTCACGGACACCCGCACCGGCGAAACCCGCGAGCAAGCGGCCACCGGTATTTTCGTCGCAATCGGTCACTTGCCGCGGACTGAACTCGTGGAGGGGCAAGTGGACCTCGACTCTGAGGGTTACATCAAGGTGGACTCACCCACCACTTGCACCAACCTGTCGGGCGTCTTTGCCTGCGGCGACGCCGTAGACCACCGTTATCGCCAAGCCATCACAGCGGCGGGCACCGGTTGCTCCGCTGCACTCGATGCTGAGCGATACCTCGCCGCCTTGGACGACGCCGACAGCATCGCCACCGCATTGGTTGAAGAGCCCACCCACTTCTAAGCGTCAACTACAGGGATACGAGTAAACATGGATAAGCACCTCCGCGTCGCAGTCATTGGGGCAGGCCCCGTTGGGCTGGCAGCCGCAGCGCACCTACTCGAACGCGGCCTCGAGCCGATCATCTTCGAAGCCGGTGCATCTACAGGGGCAGCCATCGAACAATGGCGCCACATCCGCCTCTTCTCCCCGTGGAGATTCAATCTCGACGCTGCGGCTGTCCGGCTGCTTAAGCCCACGGGCTGGGAATCGCCCCGTCCCACCGCGCTGCCCTATGGCGGGGAACTCATTGATGACTACCTCGCCCCGTTGGCAGATCTCCCCGCCATTGCTTCCCGCCTGCAGACCGGCGCCCGCGTCATCGCCGTCACGCGTGCCGGACTCGACAAGACCCATGTACGCGACCGTGACACCACGCCGTTTATGGTCCGGGTTGAACATGCTGCCGGTGAGGTGCGCGATTACATAGTGTCGGCCGTCGTCGATGCTTCGGGCACCTGGGCGACCCGCAACCCGCTGGGAACCTCCGGGTTGCCCGCCATCGGCGAAGACCGTGCAACAGACCGCATCTCTTCGCCCCTGCCCGATGTTTCCGGGCGGGATCGGGATTCGTTCGCTGGCCGACGAGTCTTGGTGGTTGGCGCAGGCCACTCCGCTGCGAACACGCTGATCAACCTCGCCGATGTGGCCAAAAGCAATCCTGAGACCAAAATCCTCTGGGCCATCCGCGGCGTTACCGCGCAGAAGGTCTACGGCGGCGGTGACGCGGACGGCCTGCCTGCCCGTGGCCAGCTCGGCTCGCGGCTGCGCCGACTCGTCGAATCCGGCGCCATCGAACTGCACGCGGGATTCGGCATCGCAGCCCTGAAGAATCTTGATTCCGGACTGACGGTGGAGTCAGCTGACGGACGGACGCTGGAAACAGATGTCATCGTCCCGTGTACCGGCTTCCGCCCTGACCTTGAGATGCTCCGGGAATTGCGGCTGAACCTGGACCCTGCTGTTGAAGCTCCTACGGAACTGGGGCCGCTGATCGATCCTGAATTCCACTCCTGCGGCACGGTCCCGCCGCATGGCGCGAAGGTGCTCGCCCATCCAGAGAAGGACTTCTACATCGTCGGCATGAAGTCGTACGGCCGTGCGCCCACCTTCCTGCTGGCCACTGGCTATGAGCAAGTCCGCTCCGTGGCCGCCGCCCTGGCGGGGGATCAGGTTGCGGCGGATACCGTTCACCTTGAACTGCCGGAGACCGGGGTCTGCTCCTCCGACGCGGGTACTAGCTGTGACGTTCCCGTCACTGATTCGAAGCGAGAGGCAGAAACCGGCTGCTGCGCGGCACCCGAACCAGCATTCGTCGGGTTTCCGACCGGACTCGTGCATGGCCGCTCCGGCAGCAACAACTAAAAGAGCCAGTCACCACTCAACATTGGAGCAATGTCATGGCCGAAATTCGTGAAACCAGTCTTGGACTGCAAGACAATACCGACCTCCTGCACCGCATCAGCGACCGGCTCTCCGTGCGCTACGCCGGGATCTTCGCGGCCGAAACGGTGGAACGCTACGTCTTCGAGTCCTACGCAGCCTTGGCACGTACTGCGAAAATCAGCGCCTACCTGCCCGCAACCACCGAACACTTTGCTAACGACAGGCTCCACGCGCTGGCCAAATCCAAAGGCTCACTCGCCTCAGGGATCCCCGAAGTCCTCTTCGTTTGCGTCCAGAACGCAGGCCGATCGCAGATGGCCGCAGCCCTGCTCAACGTCGAGTCCAAGGGTAAGATCCGGGTCCGCTCAGCCGGTTCCATGCCCACCTCGGAGCTGGACGCAAACGTCGTGACGGTCATGAAGGAGATGGGTTTGGACCTTAGCAGGGAATATCCCAAGCCACTCACGGACGATGTTGTGCGGGCCTCGGATGTGGTCATCACCATGGGGTGTGGAGACTCCTGCCCGATCTACCCCGGCAAACGCTACGAAGACTGGGAACTCACCGACCCCGCCGGCCAGTCCATTGACACCGTCCGCGAAATTCGCGACGAGATCCACGAACGCGTCAAGACCTTGGTTGCGTCCCTCACGAAAGAAGCAACACTCTCATGACCCAGAAGCACCCCGCAGTCCTGTTCGTCTGCAGCAAGAATGGGGGCAAGTCCCAACTCGCAGCTGGCCTCATGCGGGAGCTCGCCGGCGATCGCGTGACAGTGTATTCCGCCGGAACCAAGCCGGGAGGCTCCCTGAACGGGCAAGCCGTGGAGTCATTGGCCGAAGTGGGCATTGACGTCACCGGGGAGTACCCCAAGCCTGTTACCGACGAGGTCCTGAGCCTCGTTGACGCCGTCGTGGTCCTGGGGACGGAAGCCAAGCTCGATCCGCCTGCCGGGAAACTGTTTGAAGTTTGGGAGACCGACGAACCCTCCGAGCGCGGCATTGAGGGCATGGAACGTATGCGCCTTGTCCGGGATGACATCAGCGCACGGGTCCAGACGCTGTATGGAGAGCTTGCCAGCGGCCAGTAGCTAGGCGCTGACCGTGTTCCGCTCGCGGTAAGCGTCGGCGGCGTAGACGCCGAGGACGCGGACCTCGGTGGTGAAGAATTCCAGCTCCTCCAGGGCACGTCGGAGGCGGGCATCCTGAGGGTGGCCCTCGACGTCCGAGATGAACATGGTGGCCGCGAATTCGTTGCCCACCATGTAGCTTTCCAAGCGCGTCATGTTGAGCCCGTTGGTCGCGAAGCCACCAAGTGCTTTGTAGAGGGCCGAGGGAACATTGCGGACGCGGAAGACGAAACTGGTGATCGCGGGACCGGGAAGCTCTTCTTTTGTGGGGAGTTCCTGCTCCCGTGCCAGGACCACGAAGCGTGTGGTGTTGGTGGGGTCGTCCTCCACGCCTGAGGCCAGGACGTCCAGCCCATAAAGCCCTGCGGCGAGCGGCGGTGCCAGCGATAGCTTGCGGGGATCATTCCAGTCCCGGACTTCTCTGGCTGACCCGGCGGTGTCACCGGCAATGACGGGTTTGAGGCCAGCTTCACGGATAATTTTCCGGCACTGTCCCAGCGCATGGATGTGGCTGTGGACCTCCGTGGCGCCCTCAATGGTGCTGCCGGGGATTCCCAAAAGATCGAAGCGAATGGGCAGGAAGTATTCGCCCACGATCTGCAGCTTGGACTGGGGTAGCAGGACGTGGATGTCGGCCACTCGTCCGGCGATGGAGTTCTCAATGGGGATCATGGCCAGATCCACTTCGCCAGTGGACACCAGTTCAAATGCGTCCTCAAAGCTCGCGCAGGGAACGCTTTCGAGTTCTGGGAACATTTCCTTGCACGCGAGATCCGAATTGGCTCCCGGCTCACCTTGGTACGCAATCTTCTGGGACATGCTGCTCATGCTTACACGCGGAGCGCCCGGCCACCCAACCGCGTCCACCCTGTGACTGGACAAGTGGGAGCCGCCTCTTCTACGTTCAGGGCAAGGATGGGGGACCGACGATGACCACTGCCAACGTGCTCCGAGACCACACGACGGCTTTCAACGAGCACAGAATTACAAGGTTTGCAGGAACTGCGATGGGGCTGACAACGCTCGTCTGGGCAGTCCTGCTTTCAGGCAGCGTGGGCGACCCCGGGCAGGTATCGTTGCCATGGCACGTTGCGGTGCATGCGCTGAGCCTGCTGTCAGCCTTGGCTGTCTACATCTACTGTCGGCAGGTGGCTCACAGGACAATCGCTGCCGGACTCATGTGCTTTGTGGCCGTGGCGTTCTTCTTCGCTGATGTGGCTAGGGGTTTCAACTACAGCCCTTACTTCGGCATCGCGGTCATCGTGTGGGGTGCCAGTTCCCGGCGGCCTTTCCTTGCAGGCGCGGGCGTGCTGGCCTTCGCCGCCTCGAATGTGGTCCGGTTTGGCCAGTCATGGGGTTTTGATCACTCCCTTAGCGCCGTCGTCGTAGCCGCGTCCGGCATGATCATCCTCGCGACGGCACTCGCCACCCGTCCCGGAGACACTCGGAAACCCACCTGAGTCGCAGTTCAGGCCGTTATGAGAGAGCTCAAAGGGCCTGAACTGCGACTCAGCTGGGAGGGGAGATCAGCCGTTGATGACCTGCGGGACCCCTAGAGCCTTGAGGCCTTCGGCGCCGAACTCCAAGCCATAGCCGGACTGCTTCGCGCCACCGAAGGGAATACGCGGATCTACCGCACCGTGCTTGTTGATCCACACGGTGCCGGCCTGGATGCGGGAGGCGACTTCGCGTGCGGCACCCAGGTCGGAGGACCAGACTGAGGCGCCGAGTCCGACGTCGAGCGCATTCGCCTTGGCGACGGCCTCATCAACGGTGCCGTATTTAACAATCGGCAGGGCTGGTCCGAACTGTTCCTCTGCGACCAAGGGGTTGTCGTTGTCGATATCGGCCACCAGCGTGGTGGGGTAGAAGTTGCCGGGTGCGTCGGCGTCGGGGTTGCCACCCAGCAGCACGCGGGCACCGGAGGCCTTGGCGGCCTCAACCAGCCGGGCCACGATGTCATACTGCTGCCGGTTCTGCAGCGGGCCCAGGACGTTGTTCTCATCCAAACCAACTCCCATGGGCATCGCAGCAGCGACAGCAACAAGTTCTGAACACACGGCCTCGTACTGTGACTCGTGAACGTACAGGCGCTTCAGGGCAGCGCAGGTTTGGCCAGTGTTGATGAATGCGCCCCAGAACAACCCCTCAGCAATGGCTTTGGGGTCGGCGTCGGGCAGGACGATGCCGGCGTCGTTACCGCCGAGCTCCAGCGTGAGCCGCTTGACGGTATCGGCGGACGAGCGAATGATCGCCTTGCCCGTGGCGGTGGAGCCGGTGAACATGACCTTGCCTATGGCATCGTGCGAAGCCAGTGCTTCGCCGACGTCGCGGCCGCCGGAGACCACGGACAGCAGGCCTTCGGGCAGCTCTTCGTTGATGATCGAAGCCAGTGCCAGCACGGACAACGGAGTGTACTCGGAGGGCTTGACCACCACGGCGTTGCCCATGCGCAGGGCCGGGGCGATCTGCCAGACGGTGATCATCATGGGCCAGTTCCAGGGGCCAATGGCACCCACGACGCCAATGGGCCGGTAGTGCAGTTCGGCGCGGGTTTCGCCGTCGTCCACCACGGTTTCGGGGTCCAGCGGCGTAGCTGCCGTGGCGCGGAGCCAGGCGGCGCAGGCGCCGACTTCGAAGCGCGCGTTCGGGCCGTTCAGTGGTTTCCCTTGCTCGCGGGAGAGCAATTGGGCGAGTTCTTCTGCGGAACGTTCGACGGCGTCGGCAGCCTTCATGAGGGCGGCGGACCTGGCGTCGTGGCCCACGGCAGCCCAGGCAGGTTGCGCTGCTGCGGCGGTTGCAATGGCGGCTTCGAGCTCCTCCACCGTGTGGACGGGGGCTTCGCCGACAGCCTCGCCGGTGGCGGGATCAAAGATAGTGCGGCTGTTCTGTCCGGTGGCCGGGGTGATCGAGGCCAGCAGGGCGTCGTAAGTCTCCATTGGTACTCCGCTCGGGTAGTAAGTCTTGGCGGCCGTTGAGGCACGCGGCGATGCTTCCAGTGTGGTTGGCGTCACGGGGATGTGCCTTGTCGTTGAACGAACAGCCCTTGACGGGAAGCGAACGGTTTCCAACGGCCTATGGGTGCCGGATAATCGGCGGGGTGACTCTTGCATCCCTCGCAGCCTTCGCTGGACTATGCCTCATCCTGGCCGTGACACCCGGCCCGGACACCTTCCTTGTGTTGCGCATCGCGCTGAACCGGCCCAGTGCCGGAATCGCAGCGGCCGCAGGTTCGGCAGCTGCCGCCATCGTGTGGGCTGGACTGGTGGGCGTGGGGTTGGCCGCGATCCCGGGACAATCGGCCGAACTTTTCCGCTGGCTGAAGATCGCTGGCGGGCTGTACTTGTTGTACCTCGGCGTCTCGTCGTTCATCAGGTCCCGGAAGGCCGCGAGAGCCGCCAAGGCGGACGTCAACGGCACGGGTATTGAGGTGCCGCTGCCGTACAGCCGGCTCTCTGCCCTGGGCGCGGGGGCCCTGTCCACGCTGCTGAATCCCAAGGTTGGCTTGTTCTACTTGGCCGTGGTCCCGCAGTTCATCCCACACGGCGGGGACACCATGGGCACGTCGCTCATCCTGGGCGCAGTTGTTGCCGGGGTCGCTTTTGTGTACCTCTCGATGATCGCCGTGGTGGCGTTCAAAGCGATGAGGTGGCTCAAGCGCCCCAAGGTGAGTACCGTCGTCGAGCATGTCAGCAGCGGTGTGATCGCCGGGCTGGGTGTCGGCGTGGTGGCGTCGGGCGCCACCAGCTAGCTAACTAGTTCAGCGAGATGCGCAGACGTTCCACGCCCTCGGAGCCTTCCGGCACTTGTTCCATGAGCTCCGGTTCATTGGCAAGGCGACCAAGCATGTTTGCCAGGTGGTCCCGTTCGGCGGGCTTGTAGGTGACGCCACGAAGGTCAGAGGCTCGGACAACAGAGGCCAAAGTAAGGAAGTCATCGATGTGTCGCTGCCGTAGGGGGTCGTTGATGATGGTCAGCGCTGCCGCTTTGCCGATGAGGCTACCGAGCATCGTGGGCCGGTTGACACTGCCGGACGCTGATCCGGCTTGAACTCCGACGGTTTCGGAGCGATCGAGCGCTTGCTGGCTGGCTGGTGCAGCAATCGTGGTCCCGCCGGTAAACCCGCGTCTCTTCTCGGCGCGTTCGCCCAGATGGCGCGGAATGAGAACGTCCACCAAAGCTTGGCCGCGCTCCCATCGATGCTGGTAGCCCTCCGGGGATTCTCCAGCGGATTCGAAGCCGAGCCTCACGAGGAGCTCAGTGAAATCGTGAAGCATCGTGGGGTATGCCCGGATGTCCAACGCCATATCGGCGTCCTTGGTGGGTCGCACGTACGGGGCACCTCGTTCGATAGCGTGCAGGAAAACCGCTTGGCCGCCGACCAGGACCCAACCCTGCGGCATCACACTATGGATTTCGAAGACAGCCTGCCACGCTTCCTGCTGTTCGGTGAGCATTGCGGGAAGTTCAATGGGCATGGACGCTCCTGAGGATTTCACGTGCGGCTTGTTGTTCACGGACACCGGGCCGTTCGGCCAAGTCTGCCGCCACCACTAGTGGGGGAAGTTCGTCGGGGACTTGGTCGGCGGCGCGGAGGATTACATTCGGCCTCTTGCCGGGGAATGGCTCAACCAGGAACCAGTCCTTGACGATGTCCTTGAGTTCGTCGCGTCGCACGTATGCTTCAACCTCTGAGTTGGCAAGCAGCCCAGAGCGCGGGTGAGAGACTCCGGAGAGGTGAATTCGTTTGTCCTCCCGAAGCTCGGCGATGTCGTCCTGGCTGGAAGAGAACTCGAATCTTTCGGCGCGATTGGCAAGCCATGCTGCGAGAAGCTTGAGTGAGTCGGGGGAGTCCTGCAGCCGGCTGATGCGCTCTTTCAGGCGATGTTTCTCGACCGGGGAGGGTTCGAGGTAATCAAGGAGAGAGTGCCGTGGGCTGTTTTCCCAGAAGCAGGACACGAGTTGCCAGGCGCTGCGTTCGGACAGTGGCCGGCCGGCGGGCTTTCCAGACCGGTACTGGGCAGCGTTGGCTTCCTCAACAACCCAGCGTCCGCCCACTCGTTGGCCGCGTATACGTCCGGATTGGACGAGCTGCCGCGCTCGGCTCTCGTTGACGTTGAGGCGCTTCGCCAGCTCGGGGATACTCAATGCCATTTCATAATCATATCGGTATCGCTATGAATATGTAATCAGTCTTTGGGTCAAGAAGCTACTGGAAGTGCGGGCCGTGGGTGCTCAGGGCGGGTTTCCCCCGCCAAGGCTGACCTTAGAGCCCTAGCCATTCGTAGCTCCTGCAGTCTTCGGTTCTCCCTCTTACATGTGGCAAGGAATCAACGACAATATCGCGGTGGTCATCGACCCGGGAGGTACTGGGGTGGTGGCCTCGGGCACCACTAGCTAGCTAGCCGGCCAGTAGCGCCAGGTAGTTCTCCAACTGCCCGGAGAGGTCCAGGGAGAAGTGCTCGGCGGGGGATAGTGCGGCCACGATCTGCGCGCCGAGCATCATGTTGAGCAGGTGATCGGCGACGGCGGCGTCCCCGATGGGGGCTTTGATCTCGCCTGCCGTGCGGGCTGCTGCGCAATGCGCCGCAATGGTGGTGTGCCACTGGCTCATGGACGCGCTGTGCAATGCAGCCATGTCAGCGTCGTTGAGTGCCTTCTGCCAGAACGGAATCACGATGCGTGCTTCGTTGACCCGTTCTTCATCCAGCGGCAGGACTTCGGCGCAAAACGCCCGGAGTGCCGCCACCCCGGATAGCCCTTCAGTCATCGTGGCGATGCGCTGGTTCGTCCGGTTGAACACGTGCCCGAATGCCGACGTCAGCAGCAGGTCCTTGGTGGGGAAGTAGGGCTTCAAAGCGCCGTTGGCAAAGCCTGCTTCCTCGGCGATTTCCCGCATGGTGGCGCCCTCCATCCCCAGCCTCGCGATGATGCGCCAGGTTGCATCCACCAGCTCGAGGCGTCGTTGATCGTGGTCCACAATCTTTGGCACTGACGGGGCTCCCTGAAAAAAAATGGCGGACAGGTCTTGTGACCCATCTTACTTTTTGTTTATTCTCTACATCTATAGAAAATAAATCCTGACCCATCATAGGTCCCGGACAAGAGGCAGCCATGACGCCCACAGCAACTGAGACAGCAACTGAAGCCGTCGCCATTGAGGAAACGCAGTACGCCCTGGCAAAGGGCGCCGAAATTTCCCAGGTGCAGGGGATCCTGCAGGCCGCCGGCCACCTTGGCTCCGGGAAGCGAATCGCCTACTTGGGGTTGGTGGACCCATCCCGTGGCCAGTCAGAGCAGGACCGCCGTTTCCGCGTCTTCATCCATGACATTTCCGGCGGAGCTCCCAGCGACATCCTCGTGTCCGTGACCCGCGGCGAGATCCTGAACGCCATCGAACTGGATACCAAGGTCTCCGGCGAACTCCCCGTGCTGGAAGAAGAGTTCGAGGTGGTGGAAACACTCCTCGCAACCGACGAGCGCTGGCTCGCCGCGCTTGCGGCCCGCGACCTGGACGTAGAGAAAGTCCGCGTCGCGCCGCTCTCCGCCGGTGTCTTCGAGTACGACGACGAGAAAGGTCGCCGCATCCTGCGTGGCCTCGCTTTCGTGCAGGACTTCCCGGAGGACAGCGCTTGGGCACATCCCGTGGACGGTCTGGTGGCCTATGTGGACGTGGTCAATAAGGAAGTCACACAAGTCATCGATCTCGGCGTGATGCCGATCCCCACAGAGCACGGAAATTACACGGATCCTGAACTGACCGGTCCGCTCCGCGAAACCCAGAAGCCCATCAGCATCACCCAGCCGGAGGGGCCGAGCTTCACGGTCAGCGGCGGGAACCACGTGGAGTGGGAAAAATGGAGCGTGGACGTCGGCTTCGATGTCCGCGAGGGAGTCGTCCTCCACAACCTCGCCTTCCAGGACGGCGGCAAAAAGCGACCCATCATCAACAGAGCTTCCATCGCAGAAATGGTGGTTCCCTATGGCGATCCCTCACCCATCCGGTCATGGCAGAACTACTTCGACACCGGCGAATACCTGGTAGGCCAGTATGCCAACTCCCTGGAGCTTGGCTGTGACTGCCTGGGCGACATCACCTACCTGAGCCCTGTCATCAGCGACGCTTTCGGCAACCCCCGCGAGATCCGCAACGGCATCTGCATGCACGAGGAAGACTGGGGCATCCTCTCCAAGCACTCAGACCTCTGGACCGGCATCAACTACACCCGCCGCAACCGCCGTCTGGTGATCTCTTTCTTCACCACTATCGGCAACTACGACTACGGGTTCTACTGGTACCTCTACCTGGACGGCACTATCGAGTTTGAAGCCAAAGCCACGGGCATTGTGTTCACCAGCGCGTTCCCGGAGGGCGGTTCGGACAACATCTCCCAGCTCGCCCCGGGCCTCGGAGCCCCCTTCCACCAGCACCTCTTCAGCGCCCGGCTGGACATGGCCATCGATGGGTTCACCAACCGCGTGGAAGAAGAAGACGTAGTCCGCCAAGCCATGGGTGAAGGCAATGAGCGTGGCAACGCGTTCTCCCGGAAGCGCACTGTGCTGGCCAAGGAATCCGAAGCCGTCCGGGAAGCCGACGCGCGCTCTGGCAGGACGTGGATCATCTCCAACCCCGAGTCCAGGAACCGTCTCGGCGAGCCAGTTGGCTACAAACTACACGCCGAGAACCAACCCACACTGCTGGCCGATCCAGGCTCATCAATCGCGAAGCGCGCGGCTTTCGCTACCAAGGACCTATGGGTCACGCGCTATTCCGACGAGGAGCGCTATCCCACGGGCGACTTCGTGAACCAGCACTCCGGCGGCGCCGGCTTGCCGGCCTACGTGGCCCGGGACCGCGACATTGATGGCCAGGACATTGTCCTCTGGCACACCTTCGGGCTGACGCACTTCCCACGTGTAGAAGATTGGCCGATCATGCCCGTGGACACGGTTGGCTTCAAGCTCCGCCCGGAAGGCTTCTTCGACCGCAGCCCTGTCCTGGATGTGCCGGCCAATGCCTCCGGTTCGAGCTGCCACACCCCGGAATCTGCCAGCAAAGGCGAAGAGCACGGCGAACCCGCCGGGCACTGCCACTAACACCCCACCCGGGACACTCACAATGACAACGACTGCAGGGCGGGTTCGGGCCTCCGGGCCTGTCCTGCACCCCCGGATCTGCGCAGCCCTCACGGCAGTCTCCTGCCTGGTGCATCTCTGGCTCGCAGCCTCGGGACACCACCAGGCCTGGCTGGGTATCGTCATGATTGGCCTGGCGGCCGTCTGCGTTCCCTGCACGGTTCATATCTGGCGCCACAGCCGCGTGGGCGCACTCCACCAGGTGACCACCTCGGCCTTGGCCATGGTGGGCCTCCACGCCGTCCTGCTGCTGGGAGCGGGCGGTTCCGGACACGCGCACGGTGGGGGACCGGCGTCGAACGCTGTTGATACCTCCGGCGCTGCCGGATTGTTGCTGGTGATCGGACTGGAAATCACGACGGCGTTACTCGCCGCGACGCTGGTAGCCCGCCTCCGCCGTCGGGTGGCTGTGGCGTCGTGACCCACCCAGCCGCCGAAGTGGCCCATCTTTGCCGCAGCAAAGTCCGGTGTTCAGGCAACAGGGGCCGGCCGGGAAGGCCAAAGAAGGGCCAAAACGTCAGGGGCAGAGCGAAACCCGCGTCAGTTTGTCCGGGTTGGACAGTTGTCGGAGCCCCCGGATGCTCCCATCCGGAGCAGCGTCCACCTCAATGACGTCGGAGCGGCCATGATGCCTGAGCACCAAAGCCGTTCCGCCGTTGACCTCGATGAGCCAGGCGCGGACCGGCTGCACGGGATCGAAAACCACTGCTTTGCCGAGGATGCCCGCGAAAAAGCGCGCAATCCTGGCCGCCCCGAACAGCGGGTTCATGGCGCTCTTGACCTTGCCTCCGCCGTCGGCCCAGAGAACGGCATCCCGATCCAGCATGGCTACAACCGTGTCAATTTCACCCTGCTCGATTGCCCGTACCAGCTTCTCCAAGGCCGCTCGATCCTTGGCCCGGGGAGCGGGTGCCTCCGGATCGATCTCCAGCCGACGCTCCGCCCGCGAAATCATCTGGCGCACGGCCGCGGGGGTCTTCTCCAGGATTTCGCCGATGTCGATGGCGGACATCCCGAAGGCCCGGTGCAAAACGAGCGCCGCTCTCGCCTCGGGAGCCAGTTGCTCGGCCAAGTGCAGCAGGGTCAAGGACAGGAGTTCACGGTTGGCCACCGCCTCGTCCGGGAGCTTGGAGGTGTCCACCGGCTCGGGCAGCCAGGGGCCGGTGTAGTCCTCGCGCACGGCGGCGAGCTGGCGAACCCGGTCAATAGAGCGGCGGACGCACACGGTTGTGAGCCAGGCCGGCCAGGAATCCACACGGTCCGCGTCGGCTTTCCGCTCTCGCTGCACGGCATCGATCGCCACTTCAGACACGACGTCCTCCGCGTGTCCGAAGTCGCCCAACATTCTGTAAGCGATCCCCAGGAGGCGATTCCGTTCGCTCTGCCACGCCGAAGTGGCCGACACCGCAAGAGTCATGCTGCCAACGCTACCTCTCAGACGATCGGGTTCTTCTCATCTACGGGCGGCTCCATTTGTGTGCTGACGGCGATCCTGTTCCACACGTTAATGGTGGAGATGGCGAGGATCAGGCCGCCCATCTGGCTGTCATCGAAATGCGTGGCAGCAGCGTTCCAGATTTCGTCTGTGACAGTCTCCGGGCCCAGTTGGGTTACCGCGTCCGTCAGGGCAAGAACTACCTGCTCGCGTGCATCGAAGAACACCTTCGAATGTTGCCACGCCGCTACGGCATGCAGCTTCCTTTCAGGGATACCGCGCTTCCGGCCGTCGGTGGCATGCATGTCCACGCAGAAGCCGCAGCCGTTGAGAATGGAGGCGCGAAGTTTGATCAGTTCGTACAGATCGGGATCGACTGACTTGCGGGCGTAGCCTTCGAGTCCGATGACGGCGGCGTAGCCGAGCTTGTTGCTGCGGCCAATATTGATGCGGGGCATGCTGTTTTCCCTTCAGTGGTGGTGCCTTACATAGGGATGTCGGATTCGGTGCCGAAAGTGTGACAGGGGCGGCAAATTGTTAGAGTCAGTCGATGCGCGCAGTAGTTTTTGATGAGGTCCTAACCCAGCCCGACGTCAGGGAAGTAGCCAAGCCCCAGGCTCCCGTGGGAGGCGTGGTGGTGAAAGTACTGGCTACGGGCATGTGCCGCAGTGACTGGCATGCTTGGGCCGGACACGATGACATCGCCATGCCCCACGTGCCGGGCCATGAGCTCGCCGGCGTGATCGACGCCGTCGGGGAAGGCGTCCAGCGCTGGAAGGTGGGCGACCGCGTCACCGTCCCGTTCGTCTGCGGCTGCGGCGCCTGCGAATGGTGCCTGGCCGGCGACGCACAGGTCTGCCCGGACCAGCAGCAGCCCGGTTTCACCCACTGGGGATCGTTTGCCGAGTTTGTGGCCTTGCACGCTGCCGACAGCAATTTGGTGGCTATACCTGACGGCGTTGAATTTACGACGGCGGCAAGCCTCGGCTGCCGCTTCGCCACGGCATACCGTGCGCTGGCAGCGCGGGCGCAGGTCAAGGCAGGCGAGTGGGTAACTGTTGTGGGCGCGGGCGGCGTCGGGCTGAGCGCCGTGATGATCGCCAAAGCCATGGGAGCAAGGGTCATTGCCGTGGACCGGAACCCCGAAGCCCTGGCTGTGGCCGCACGTTTGGGTGCGGACCATACTGTGCTCGCTGATGGCGCTGACATCCCGGCCGCAATCAACGGACTCTCCGGCGGAGGCAGCCATGTGGCGGTAGACGCCGTCGGAAGTGAACAGACCTGCGCAGACGCGATCCTTAGCCTCCGCAGGCGCGGCCGGCATGTTCAGATCGGTTTGCTGCCCTCCATCGACGGTAACCCGCAGGTACCCATGGCACGTGTGATCGGTTGGGAACTGGACCTCCTTGGCAGTCACGGCATGGCTGCTGTGGACTATCCGGGCATGATGGCGCTCATTGAACAGGGTGCGCTCCAGCCGCAGCTGCTCATTGAACGCACCATTGGCTTGGAAGACGCTGCGGCACTGCTGCCCGGCTTCGATCAGGCCAATCCCGCCGGCATGACCATGGTGGACCCCGCGCGGTAAGTGCAGCTTAGTTGGGGGCGTCCGCGGGTCGGTCCCGGTAAGCGGCCAGGAAGTGGTCGATCCTGCGCACGGCTTCCTCAATGTCCTCTACAGCCGGCAGGATCACGAAGCGGAAGTGGTCAGGAGTGGGCCAGTTGAATGCCGATCCGTGCGAGACCAGGATCTTCTGCTCCTGCAGGAGTTGGAGGACGAACTTCTCGTCGCTCTCAATGGGGTAGATTTCCGGATCCAGCTTTGGGAACAGGTACATGGCGCCTGCTGCTGGAACGCAACTGACGCCCGGGATTGCGGTGAGGAGTTTCCACGCCAGGTCCCGCTGGTCGCGGAGCCGGCCGCCTGGACGTATGAGTGCTTCGATACTTTGGTATCCGCCCAGGCACGTCTGGATGGCGTGCTGTGCAGGAACATTGGCGCACAACCGCAGGGAGGCGAGCAGTTCCAAAGATTCCCGGTAGGCGATGGTCGCGGTCCGGGGTCCCGTGACGGCAACCCAACCTGCCCGGTACCCGGGCATTCGGTAGGCCTTGGACAACCCGCTGAACGTCAGGACACAGACGTCTTCAGCAACCGCCGCGGTGTGGATATGGGGAGCATCCACATATCGAATTTTCTCGTAGATCTCATCCGAGAACAGCACTAGATCATGCTTCCTCGCCAGCGCAGCGAACTGCTCCAAAATGTGGCGGGGGTAGACGGCGCCGGTGGGATTGTTCGGGTTGATGATCACTATGCCCTTGGTTCGTGGCGTGATCTTGGCTTCGACGTCGGACATGTCCGGCCACCAGTTCTCGTCCTCATCACAGAGGTAGTGCACGGGGTTGCCGCCGGTCAGAGTCACGGCTGCGGTCCACAAGGGGTAATCCGGTGCCGGGATGAGGATTTCGTCGCCGTTCTCCATGAAGGCCTGCAAGGTCATGGAAATGAGCTCGCTGACGCCGTTGCCAATAAAGACGTCCTCGACGCCGATGGTCATCAGTCCGCGCGTCTGGTAGTACTGCGAGATGGCTGTGCGGGCGGAGAAGATGCCCTTGGAATCGCTGTAACCCTGTGCGCCGCGAAGGTGATGGATCATGTCCACCACAACAGACTCCGGCGCCTCCAGTCCAAACGGTGCTGTGTCCCCAAGGTTCATCTTGAGGATGCGATGCCCCTCCGCCTCCATGGCCTTGGCCGCTTGGAGGATGGGCCCACGGAGTTCGTAGCGGACATTTTGAAGTTTGCTGGAGTGCTGCATCGGACGCATGGTAGATCTTTTCATGACACCGCCCCGCCCGAGTAAATGGTTCCAAAATCAGAGCCAGCGAATAATCACCGGTTGCCGTTTGGTGCTGGCCGAAACCTCCCGCTCCGTGCCGTCCACCGCAACAGCGAAGTGCTGGAGTTCCTCAGAGGAGGCCAACACCTCGAAGTGTCCTGTGGCATCACTGACCACAGCGTTGGCGGAGGAATGGGCGTGGATGTACGCGTCCGGGATGCCTTTGTTGTGTCCGTCCACCAGTCTTCCGCGGATGCGTCGCGCGGTTCCGGACGTGCCTGTTTGTGGCGGGACAGGCAGCTCCGACGGTTCCTCAAAAGGGAGGGAAACAGGGATACGCACCAGAAAACCCAGCCCTTGTTCGATGGCTGCGGAGTACTCCTCAAACTGGAGTTCCCCATTGGAGACCACCGAATATTGGCTGTGGAGTTCCACCGCGAGGAGGAGTTGTTCCATGTTGTCCAACTGCTCGGGTCCATGGCACTCCACGGCCACCTTTAGCTCAAGATCCAGGACCGGCCCTTCGCTGCGGGACCTTCCTACGCGGCTGAGCGTGACAGCCCGGACCGTAACCGGAGCGTCTGGCGGGGGAACTACGGCGGTGGGGGACCCGTCGTCGAACCTGACATGCTGAGGGGCGACGGCGTCGGAAAGTACCCCCAGAAGGTCGGACAGCGACGAACGCACATGGCCCACGGCAGAAACCCCAGCCGGACAGAAATCCACTAAATCAACTGGAACTAGGCTACTCCCGGAGTTGTCCATAGTCACTGGGATTCAGAGGTAACTCCAATCGATTGAAGCCACCCTGACCATTGGGTACCTCCACTATGCTCAGTTCATGACGACGGGGGAAAGCCCTAAGCGGCCTGGTGTGGTGACGTTCTCGGTGGTGCTGATGTACATCGGTGGCATCGCTCAAATCATTCTGGGGATCCTGACGATTTTCCTGCGGTACACACCGGAGGCCCAGTCCGGTGGCATTGCCTTGCCCATCACGCTGTTTGGTGCGGGGATGGTCCTGTTCGGCCTGTTGGTGATCGGGCTGGCCTCCGGAGTAGCGCGGGGAAGCGAAGCTGCCCGCCGCGGCGCCACAGCGGTCATGCTGCTCGGGCTGGCCTTTGCCGTGCTGGACCTGATTATTGCCTCTGATGGAGATTGGTCCGCTGTGATCTCGCAATCCATCGCAACGGTGGCCGTAGTTATCCCGCTGTGGGTCGGCCGCGGGCGGCGCTACTTCGAGACTCGTTGACGCAGGGCCTCCTGGGCGTCCCGGTAGGCAACACGGCGGTGCACGAAGCGGACAATCTCGATCAGCGCGATACAAGCCACGGATGTTCCCAGGACGAGTAGCGCCGTTGGGAGCGTTGGGTCGGTGAACTGGAGGAACTCGCGGGCAATCGGCACGGAATAGACGACTACCAGCCCGATCATCATGGCGCCGATGACCATCCCTTTGAACCGGGTGACCGGTCGCGAGAGCACCACCAGGATCCAGATGCCGATGATCGCCAGGATGAGTGTGGATCCGGTCCTGATCTCCGCTTCCGGAATTTGCAGGTTCGCGGCGAGCCGGGCGTAGGAGGCCAGGCCCAGGGTCACGGCCACACCCGCTGGCACGGCGAACGTGAGTGACCTCCGCAGGAAACCGGGAACGTAGCGCTGGGCGTTGGGCAGCAAGGCCAGGAAGAACGCCGGAATGCCGATGGTCAGGCCGTCAGTCACCGAGAGCTGCCGGGGAAGGAACGGGAAAGGCAGCAGGAGAATGCCGAACGAGACGGCAAGGAACGTCGCGTAGGCCGTCTTGGTGAGGAACAGCATCGACACACGCTCGATGTTGGCAATGACCTGCCGGCCCTCGGCCACCACGCTGGGCAGGTGCGAGAACTTGCCGTCCAAGAGCACCAGCCGGGCCACTGCCTTGGTGGCGGCGGCACCGGAATTCATGGCGACACCGATGTCCGCTTCTTTGATGGCAAGGGCATCATTCACGCCGTCGCCAGTCATGGCAACAGTGCGGCCTGCAGCCTTCAGTGCCACGACGATCCGCTTCTTCTGGTCAGGTGTCACCCGGCCGAAGACCACGTTGTTGTTGATGACGTCAAGGAACTCCTTATCGTCATCCGGCAACTCCCGGGCGTCAAAACCGTGGGGTGCATCCAGGCCGACTTCCCGGGCGATCGCGGCCACCGTTTGTGGGTTGTCACCCGAGATGATCCGGACATCCACTTCCTGTGCTGCGAAGTAAGTGAGCGTCTCCGCAGCGTCCGGACGGATGTTCTCCTTGAACGTCAGGAGGACCACGGGGACAGCATCTGGCGGAACGGTCTCGTCGTCGGTGGGTGTGCCGTGGGCAAGGACCAGCGTGCGCCGGCCGGTGGTTGCCAACTCCGCGGCTTGGGTGGCAAGTTGCCGCTTCACGGGATCGCTGGAGTCGTGGTCCGGGAACACCATTTCGGGGCCGCCCAGAATCCACATCCCGTCGTCGAAAATCACCGCGCTCCACTTGCGGGCCGACGAGAAGGGCACCCGGTCAAGCGGGTGGCCGGCTGGCTCGTTGAAGTGCCCCGCGAGGCTGCGGGCCGTTGCGTTGGCATCTTTCTGCACGCCATACCAGGAAAGAACCGACTCCCAACCCGGACGAGAGGTGAGCGGGTGCACGGCGTCGAAAACGATGTCGCCTTGGGTTAGCGTCCCGGTCTTGTCGAGGCAGATGATGTCCACCCGCGCAAGGCCTTCCACCGCGGGCAGCTCCTGCACCAGCACCTGCTGACGGGCCAGCTTTACCGCCCCCACAGCGAAGGTAATGCTGGTCATCAGCACCAGACCCAAGGGAACCATGGCGACGACGGAGGCAATAGTCGCCGTCGCTGCCTCGCGCCATGCGCCACTTGCGGAGGCTTCGGCCCACCCGCCTTGGGCAATCATCTGCGCATTCAAAACCAACAACGCCACCGGACCCACGAACCAGGTGACCCATTTCAGTACCCGGTCGATCGAGGACCGGAGCTCAGAGGCCACCAAGGAGAATCTCTTGGCCTCCGCCGCGAGCGAGTTCGCGAATGAGTCCGCGCCCACCCGGTCCACTACGGCTGAGCCCTCGCCTGCCACCACCACGGATCCGGAGAGCACGCGGTCACCGTCGGTCTTTTCCACAGCATCGGATTCGCCGGTGAGCATGGACTCGTCCACTTGGAGGCCCCGTGACCCGGACACCAGACCGTCGGCCGGCACCTGGTCTCCAGCCCTCAGGACAAGGGTGTCGTCCAGCACAACATCGTCCAAGGCGATCTCTGCCTCTGATCCATCACGCATCACCCGTGCATGCGGGGCGTTCAACAGGGCCAGACGGTCCAAAGCCCGCTTTGCCCGGTATTCCTGGACGCTGCCGATGACCGCGTTCGCGATGGCGCTGAAGCCGAAGAGCGCATCCTGCCAGCGGCCGATCGCGAACAGAACAATGAAGCAGGCAAGGATGATGCCGTTGAACAGGGTGAGCACATTGGCGCGGACGATGCTCCACACGCTGCGGCTGGTGTCTTGGACGAACGCGTTGGTTTGCCCCGTGGCCACTCTCTCTGCCACCTGGGCAGTGCTCAAGCCCTGTGCCGAAGACCCTACGAGCCGGACGGCAGCCCCTGAAAGATCCTTCTCGTTTGGCACTCATGCCCCCGTTTGTTGAGTCGGTGGAGCGATGGGATTGAGTATGCCAGCCGTTAGGCCGTAAAGGCGAGGTCCTTCGCGTGCAGCCTATGGAGGAGTGGTTCGCCGCGCGACACTCGATGTGCTTCCTCGATGGTACTGACGGCCATGCGTTCGAGTTCCATGCCCAGGGAACCCGCCAGGTGGGGCGTGAGCAGCACATTGGGGTGCGTGTAGAACCCGGAATCGGCAGGGAGCACCCAAGGGGTGGTGACGTCCAGGACAGCGTAAAGGTCGCCTTCCTCGATGCGCCGAAGCAGCGCGTCCTGGTCCACCAGTTCGCCTCGTGCGGTGTTGATGAAGGTAGCTCCCGGCTTGAAACTGGCCACCAGCCCTTGGTGGATCAGGTTGCGGGTAGACGGGAGCGACGGCGCGTGGAGGCTGACGACGTCGCAGACTGCCACAAGCTCTTCCAGGCTCACGCGTTCGACGCCGAGCGCTGCTGCCGCTGCATCGTCCAGGAACGGGTCTGCCACCACTACCTGAACGTCGTATGACTTCAGGAGGCGTATGACGTGCTTGCCGATCCTCGAGGCGCCGATGATGCCCACGCGCTTGCCGAAATTGCCCATGTCCGGGAAAACCTGATCGGGCTCTATCTCAGTTTTCTCCAAGTGCAGTTTCCGGGCTATCTGCAGGACGCGCTTGTTGGCCAGGAGAATCATGGCCACCGTGTATTCAGCCACGGGGATGGAGTTGGCATCAGCAGCCGTGCTGATTTCGATGCCCCCTTCCCAACACTCATTGCCTACGTGGTGCTTGACTGTGCCGCCTGCATGGAGGACATGGGTCAAGCGAGGGGCCGCGGCCAGGGCTGCGGCATCGAGCCTCGGGCAGCCCCAGCCAGTGATGAGGATGTCCGTTTCTGCGAGGAGTTCCAGCGAGCGCGGCGACATGAACTCTTCCATGGGCTCCGGGCTGAGCAGCCGCAGCCCGGGGGCCAAGGACTCGAGCCTGCGGGGCGGAAAGACACGGGACACGACGCCGGGACCCATGGCGAGGGCGACGTTCAGTTGGGCTGTGGTCACTTGACGCTCCCTGCGGTGAGGCCGGACTTCCAGAAACGCTGCAGCATGATGAAGGCCACCAGCAGCGGAATGATGGACAGCAGAGAACCCGTGATGACCATTGGTGTGAATTCAGGCTGCGGTACCGAGTAGCCCTGCCAGATGGAGATGCCGACGCTGACGGGCAGCAATTGCTGGTCCTGGAGCATCACCAGGGGAAGCATGAAGTTGTTCCACACCCCCACGAACTGGAACAGGGCAATGGTGATGTAGCCGGGCATCATCATGGGCAGGCCCAGGGAGAAGAAGGACCGGATGGGTCCGGCGCCGTCCATGCGTGCGGCTTCAAGGGTTTCGGCAGGAACGTAGCTGGCGGAGTAAACCCGCGCCAGGTACACACCGAAGGGGTTGCACAGGACTGGGATGAGGACGGCCCAGATGGTGTTGGTCATGCCCACCAGGGAGGCCAGAAGGTACATGGGCAGCACCGTGGCCGTGTTGGGAATCAGGACGCCCACCAGGACGAAACCGAAGAGTGAGTCTTTCCAACGGAACTGGAACTTGTCGAACGCATAGCCGGCCATCACCGAAATCAGGCTGCCCAGCACGGCGCCAACACCGGCATACATCACGGAGTTACCCAGCCATCGGAAGAACAGGCCTCCGTCCTGCTTGGCCACGTTGGCGATGTTCTCGAACAAGGAGAAGTTCCCCAGAGCGTAGGCGCTGGTGCCGTAGAGGTCCGCCGCGTTCTTGGTGGAGGCGAACACCAGCCACAGGACCGGTACCACCATGTAGGCGGAGCCGATGATCAGGAGACCGTTGACGGTGAGCTTGCTGGCGAAGCCACCGCCGCGGTTGGAGCTGGATCCGGTGCGGTTGGAACGGGATCCGGCGCGGCGGGGAGTTGCTGTGTCCGGGGTGGTGCGGGGGCGGGGGAGAGTTGAGGCGCTCATGATTTGTTCATCCTGGAGCTAAGGCGGGTGACGGCCAGGGACAGGACTGCGGCCAGTCCGGCGATGATGATGGAGGCAGCCGCGGCCTGGTTGAGGTTGTGACGGATGAAGGCCGCGTCGTAGGCCCAGAGGTTGGGAACCCAAGTACTGGTGACTGATGCTGTGGCTTTGGAGATGATGGACGGTTCCGTGAACAGTTGCAGGGTTCCGATGATGGTGAAGAGCATGATCACGCTCAGCGCCGGAAGGATCAGCGGGAACTTGATGCTGATGGCCGCGCGGATTTCGCCGGCACCGTCCACGCGGGCGGCTTCCAGGATTTCGCGGGGAACAGCCTGCAAAGCGGTGAACAGGATAATGACGTTGTAACCGGTCCACTCCCAGACGCCGATGTTCACGATGGACGGAAGAACCAAGTGCGCGTCGAGGAAGTTGATCTGGATCCCGCCGCCTTGGAGAGCCTGGATCAGCGGACTGATACCCGGGGTGTAGAGATAGGCCCAAATGAGGGCGGCGATGACGCCGGGTACTGCGTGGGGAAGGAACACCAGGAGCTGGAAGAGCTTGCGCGCCTTGGCCACCGTTGCATCCAGGAGGAGGGCGAAGACCACTGCGCCGCCCACCATGCAGGGAATGTAGATCAGGCAGTACAAGCCAAGGCGGGCGATGCCTTCCACAAACGTTTCGGACTGGAAGACCTGCACATAGTTCTCAAGTCCAACGAAGACCGTCTTGGCTTCCCCGAAGCCCAGCCCGGACTTCTGCTGCGAGTGGAAACTCAGCACCAGGGAGTAGATCACCGGTGCGATCATGGCGATCGCGAAGACCGCGAAGAAGGGAACCAGGAACAGCGCGGCAGTCCTTCCGCCGGTTCCCGCCAGTGCACGGCCTCGGCGGCGCACTGTGGTGGTGAGGGCCTGGGTGGCCATGGGATTCTCCTAGCTTGGAGGGGGCCTCATCCTGAGGCCCCCTGCCTGTGTGGCTATTCGGTGGCGGAGTTACTCTTTGACGGAAAGGCCGGCCTGCTTCAGGCTTGCCACGGTGGCGTCCTGGGCAGTATCCACGGCGTCATGGATGGTACCGCCGGTGGTCAGCTTGCCGTAGGCGTCCTTGAGCGCAGTGTTGGTGATGTCCCAGTTGGGACCCCACTGCCAGCCCGGGGTGATGGTGCCGTACGCCTTGGTGAAGACCTCGTAGATGTCGTTGCCGAAGTAGCTGGCGTCATACGCCTTCTGCGCCACCGGCGTCAGGCCCGGGAAGGCAAGGAAAGCGGAGCCGGTGTTGCCGCGGGCCTTGATGGCTTCCTGGCTGGTGGTGAGGAACTCGACGAACTTGGCGGCCGCGGCCGGATTCTTGCTGCTCTTGGTCACGTTGAAGCTGGATCCGCCATAGAAGGCGCCGGACTCGTTGCCCCACGTCGGCAGTTCCGCAGCGATCCACTGGCCCTTCTGACCGCTGGCCTCGGTGCGCTTCTGGATGCCCGTGGCGCTCCAGTTGGCACCCAGCACGCCAACTACGTTGCTGTTGGCCAGGTCCAGGCTCCACTCGTCACTGTAGGCTTGGCTGACTTTGACGATCTTCTGGTCAATGAGCTTCTGCCAGTAAGAGGCAACCTTCTGCGTGGCCTCATCATTGACGCCCACTTTCCAACTGTCACCCTCGGTGCCGAACCACTTGGCACCTGCCTGCCAGGCCAATCCGGCGCTCGCCGCTACCTCGTTGGGGTTGAAGCTGGCCAGGTAGGAGTCAGGCGCTACGGCTTTGAGCTTTTTGCCGGCCTGTTCGAATTCATCCCAGGTTTTGGGGACCTCGACGCCGGCCTTTGCCAGCATGTCTTGGCGGTACCACATGAGCATAGGGGCTGCGTCGTACGGAAGCGCGTAGGTTTTCTCACCGAACTGGACCAAAGCCTTGGTCTCGTCCGTGAGCTTTTCCACGGTCTCGGCCTTGTTGATCAAGCCATCGAGCGGGATCACCTGGCTGTTGCTGACGAACTGCGGCAGCTGCGGATATTCGATGGTGGCTACGTCAGGGCCGTTGCCTGCCGTGATGGCGGTGGAGAGTTTTGCGTAGCCACCGTTGGCACCGTTGGGGATGGTTTCGAAGCTGACCTTGATCTTGTCCTGGCTGGCGTTGAACGCTTCGGCCACTTTGTCCATGCCTGCCAACGAGGACCAGAAGGTGATGGATCCTGAGGGATCTTCCGTGGGGGTGGGCGCTGCCGCTGGGGTGGGGCCAGTACCGCAGGCGGCCAGCAACAGAGTGCTGGCGGCCAAGCCAGCTACTCCGGCAAAGAGATGACGACGCTTCATGGTGTTCTCCTTTGAAGACTTGCGATGCGAAGAAGGTTTGTGTGGTTGGGGCCACATGAGGTGAATCCATGTAACCGCGCTGCTTCGAACATCTACAAGATTTCAAACATTTTCAAACATTGCCGAGTGACGAGTTCAAAGGTCTCGGTTGACTTGGCTGTGGAACTTCGCCGTCAATTCTGTTTGAACGGACAGAAATGCTGGACGCTGTCAGCTTCACGCTGTTATGAATTCTGGACACCCGAAACGGCGACTACTGAAAAGCCATCACCTAAGAACAGGGATTCCAATGGAGAAATCGAACATCAGCAGACGGTCAGTCCTTCAAGTTGGCGGAGCAGCGTCGCTCGCCGCGGCCATCGGGCTGGCAGCCGGCCAACCGGCGTCGGCGTCCGCCCTTCTGGGCTCCAAGCCCAAGGCGACGGAAATCCTGGACCTGGGTCCCGCCGTCGTACAGTTCTCCCTGATGAGCGGCCTGCTGGTTGGCGATGTTCTGTACATCGGTTCCCGCAACCTGGAGCCGGTCCGGATCATTGCCTTCCACGTCCCTACGGGCAAGGTCATCGGCCAAACCGAACTCAGCAACGGCCACTCCATCCAGACGTTGGCCGCCGATCCTTCAGGCCGGTACCTTTACGCGGGTGTCCTCCAGAAAGCCGCCGGCACGCTGCCGAACCTGTTCCGTTGGGACCTCAACAGTCTCGGCACCAAGGCTACGGCGATCGGCTACATCGGAGACCGGGATGTCCGGGACATCAGCGTTGCACCCAATGGCCGGCTTTATGCAGTTGGCGGCGGAAGCAGCACCGCACCAGCGCTGTGGGAATACAACCCCGCCACCGGCCAGGTAGCGAGTCTTGGCATCCCGGACGCGGGAGCAACCTTGGCCCGCGCCGTGGCCGCGACGGACGCCACGGTGTTCTTCGGTGCGGGCAGCACGCTCAACGGCGGAAGTGGCGCCAGCCGGGCCTGCCTCTACGCCTACGACACAGCATCCAGGAAGTTCACCAACGTGACTCCGTCCGAGATCCTGCCAGATCCCAGCATCCGCGACCTCGCAGTGGTGGGGGACAAGCTTGTGGTCAGCTCCGCGGGATCGTTGGAGAACGCCAAGATGGCCGCTCTCAGTCTGGCCAACCACTCGTCGTACGCACTTGCGGTCTCGGAAGGCAAGGTGGCCAAGAGTTTCGCGGTGATGGGGGACAACGTCTATTTCGCCAACGAGACCGGACTACTCGCCTACTCGCTGGCATCGAACACGATCGCTGCCGTGCCGTTTGAGGGCCCCTCGCTCGGGGAAGTCTGGGGTGTCGATTCCAGGGATGGGAAGTTGCTGGTCACCTCCGGTTATGGCTTCATCGCCGAGATCGACCCCGTTGCCGGGACATCGAAGACCACTGACCTGGGTGAGGCCGGTGCGCCGTCGGATCCTCAAACGGTGATGGGAATTGCTGCTGGCGCGGGCTACGTCTACGTGGGTGGCAATGGCGTCATCGCCCGGCGTTCGCTGAAGGATGGCCACGTCACGAACATGAGGGCCCCCGGCGAGGCGAAGGACGCGATCGTCGTGGATGGGGCCCTTTATACAGGCCAATACAGCGGCCAGGGCATCTGGAGCTACAACCCACTTGACGGAAACTCGATCACGCAAGTGGCGGAGTTCCCCAAGGAACAGAACCGGCCGCTGGATGTGTGCTGGGACGAGCGCAACAAGCTTGTCCTGGTAGTCACCCAGGCAGACACCGAAGGCGGCGGTTCGCTGTGGACTTACGACCCTCGAACCGGAAAAAAGGGCTTCTTCGTCAACCCCATCGACGACGTCCAGCTGGTTCGCGCTGTTGCAAGCCGCGAGGGCGTAGCCTACTTAGGCGGCGGCCTCCCGGGCATCACCGGGGCAGGGACAGTAGTGGCGTTCGATCCCATTGCGGGCAAGGAGCTGTGGCGGATCGATCCAGGCCAGGGTGCCGGCGTCTCCGCCCTGGCTGTGCAGGGGAAGTATCTCTACGGCATCTCCCGCAAGGGCAGCGTTTTTGTCATAGACCTGCCGAAGCGCAAAGTGGTGCATCAAGCCGATATCAGCTCCGTCTGCTACGGCTTCGCGGCCCTGGTCACCAACCGCGGCGCGGTGTATGGCGTTTCCAACACCCACGTCTTCCGCTTCGACCCGAAGACCTTCGAGCTTGCCACCGTGGTGGCCGACATCGACGGCGCTTGGTACAGCGGCTCGCACATTAACAACGATGAGGACGGCTACCTCTACACCATGCGGGGCCGGAACCTCGTGCGGATCAACGACCACCCCCGGCGGTAGGTGCCCGGCGTTGCGGGGCCTGCTTTGCGCTCTCTGGCGAGTATTTACCGCGCAGAGCGGGCCCCGCAACGCACGTGCATACGGTCACCTATGCTTGTTTGAACATCTGGATTCCGGAGAGGGTGGGCATGCTTAGCGGCGAACGCCACGAGAAGATTCTGCGCGAGCTTGAAATGCGGGGATCCCTGACCGTCAATGGGTTCGCGGAGAAGACCGGGCTGTCCACCATGACCATCCGCCGGGACCTGACGCAGCTTGCTGCCCAAGGGCTGCTGCGCCGGGTCCACGGCGGTGCCGTTCCCGTCCCCTCCGAACGGCAAGGCGACACTGTTCACAGGAGATCTCGCCAGCCGCTCGCGACCCTGGGCCTTATTGTCCCGACCACGGGCTACTACTTTCCGGAGGTCATCCGCGGCGCGGAATCAGCCGCCAGGGGATTGAATGCCCGGCTGATTCTGGGGGTCAGCAACTACTCCGCGGAGGACGAACACCGGCAGCTCCAACGCATGGTGGCCAACTCCGTGGACGGGATACTGTTGGCAACCGCCGGATCCCTTGAACCCGGATCTCCAACGTTCGAGCTGCTGTCCGGGCTGCGAATCCCCGTAGTGCTCGTGGAACGTTCAAGCCGGGTGTTCGAATCCGTGATGTCCGATCACAGCTATGGTGCCGAGCTTGCACTTGAGCACCTCGCATCCCTGGGCCACCGCAGGATAGGGCTTGCCATCGCCACCAGCCCCACAGCGCCGTGGCTCCGTGAAAGCCACGAGCGCATGGTAGCCAAGCTGGGGCTCGAAACCGATGCGCCCATCATGGAATACGTTCGTTCAGTGGTGGGCGCAGGCAACAACCAAAAAGAGTTCGCGAAATTCCTCAGAGACTGCCGTCGCACTGAGACGCACGCGGCCCTGGTGCTCCCGGACGAGGAAGCCATCACGTTGATTAACCTCGCCGAGGAATCGGGGCTTGACGTCCCGGAGGACCTGGCGATCGTGGCCTACGACGACGAGGTCGCGGACCTCGCCCCCGTGCCCCTGACATCTGTCGCCCCTCCGAAGCGGGACGTAGGCCACGCCGCCGTCGCCATGTGCATGGAACGTCTTGCCGGAAAGACCGGCTCTGCGGTTTCGCCGGCCCTCCGCCGCGTGAGCCTGGCCCCGAAACTGATCATCCGGGAGTCCACCGTGCCGGGGGAGGACGTGGAGTAGGGGGAGCAGCTCTGAGAAATGTCAGTGGCGGTCAATAGGTTTGTGTGCATGACTGCTTCGCGTGCCCTGGCTTTACCCGCAGATTACAAAGATCTCTTAGACGCGCTCAAGAAACGCGTGCGCGATGCGCGTCAGACCGCCCGTCGAACCGTCAACACACAGCTGATCGAGTTGTATTGGTCGATCGGGAAGACTGTGTTGGAGCGCCAGCAGGCGGAGCAATGGGGGAGCGGGGTCATGGGACGCCTGGCCGAGGACCTCCGTGCAGAGTTCCCGGAGATGAAGGGCCTATCGCGATCCAACCTTTTCTATATGCGGGGATTCGCAGCCGCCTGGCCGGATTCAATTGTCCAATAAGCCGTTGGACAATTGCCGTGGGGCCACATCACAGTGCTGTTGGACAAACTAGACATGCCGGAGGACCGGGATTTGTACGCTGGCGCCGCAGTTGACCACGGCT
Source organism: Arthrobacter sp. M2012083 (assembly GCF_000281065.1). Classification (GTDB taxonomy): domain Bacteria; phylum Actinomycetota; class Actinomycetes; order Actinomycetales; family Micrococcaceae; genus Arthrobacter. The sequence goes on along the minus strand of NZ_AKKK01000039.1, from coordinate 124,844 downwards.
GGTCTCGCAACGTCCTGCTGAACATGATCATGAACCGGACGTTGGAAAGGACAGGCGCGGCGCCATCGAACTTTGTCAGACGGCTTGTTGGACAAGATTCCGAACTGGCCCAGCAGATGGCCAAGGACCCCTACAGCTTCGAATTTCTCGGCCTGTCGGGGGAAGTCGCCGAACGGGACCTTGAACTGGCCCTTACCAGCCGAATCACTGAAACCCTCAGGGAACTCGGGCCGGGATTCTCGTTCGTTGGCCGGCAGGTCCACTTCGATGTCGACGGCGACGACTACTACGTCGACATGCTGTTCTTCCACATGGACCAGAACCGGTACGTCGTCGTAGAGCTCAAGACAGGAAAGTTCCAGCCTGAGTACGCCGGCAAGCTGAACTTTTACGTTGCCCTTGTGGATGACATGCTTCGCCGGGAGCATCACAACGAAACGATTGGCATCCTGATCTGCGGCACTAAGAACGACCGCAGCGTCAGGTACAGCCTCGGGCGGTCAACCTCACCCATGGCAGTCGCCGCCTATACATACGACAAGCTCCCAGCCTCCGAACAGCAAGCCCTGCCCAACGAAAGCCACCTGGTCGCTGCCCTCGAATGGGCAGAACCTGACGAGGGACAGACCGAACACACTTAGGCGGTAACGCCAACAATTGAAGTCACCCCCGCCACGGCGTGAACCGCGGCCACCACCCCGGGACATGGCGTCGGTAGTTCAGGTATTGCTCGCCGTAGGTCTCGGTGAGGGTTGGTTCCTCGTAGCCCTTCACAAACGCGACTACCGCGGCGAGGACAATCACCGCATAGATCACCAGCCCCCAACTTCCGAACAGCAGTGCTTGGCCCAGAATGATGCTCAGCACCGCGAGGTACATCGGATTGCGCACAAAGCGGTAGGCGCCCCTCACCACCAGCGTTTCAGTGGGAGCCACAGGAGCGGGCGTTCCGCGGTGCACGGCAAACAACGCGAAAGCGTGTAGGAGGAAGGCCACCCCAGCAGCGATGGCGCTCCACGCAAAGAACAACACAATCCACGCTGAGCCCCAGTCAAACCACCGCCAGCCGGAGATCAGCCCGGGAACGAGTCCTGCCACGATGCCAGGGGCGAGGAACAGGAAGAGAACCGTCCCGATCCACGCACGTGCTGGTGAGCTTGCCTGGGCCATGCGCGCCAGAATAGCCCCACCCGGCTTACCGCGCGACCCTCCCGCCGACTCGGCGTCCGGACTAGCATGGCGCGCATCAAAGAGCCCTGGAAGAACTCACCAAGAGGAGCACACCCTGGGAATTCTCTCCGTTGACCTTTTCATCACCCTCGACGGCGTGTATCAAGCGCCGGTCGGTCCCGACGAGGATACGTCGGGCGGGTTCGAGTTCGGAGGTTGGCAGGCGGCTTACTCGGACGAGGAGAGCGGCGAGGCGATCGTCGCAGGAATCGACCGGATGGACGCGCTGCTGCTGGGCCGCAGGACCTATGACATCTTCGCCGGGTTCTGGCCCAACCAGAGTGACCACATTGCCGACACCTTCAACGCCCTGCCGAAGTTTGTGGTCTCGCGGACCCTGAGAGACCCCGGATGGACAGGGACCACAGCATTGCCGGACGTTACGGACGTGGAAGCTTTGAAGGACAGATTCCAAGACATCCACGTCATCGGCAGCGGCGACCTCGCCAGGTCATTACTCGAAGCAGACCTCGTGGTCCGGCTCAACTTGTACCTCTACCCGCTCACGTTTGGCTCGGGTAAGCGCCTGTTCCCCGACGGAGCCGGCGTGCCCGCGGCCTTCCGCCTGGCGCAGCCACCGCGTGGCTTCGCGAAGGGCGCCGTCGCCCTCGTTTACGAGCGGGCCGGCGCCCCGGTCACAGGCATCGACATCAGCCAGGCCTAACAGCGCACCAAGTACTGCAAGCACAACAGAAGCGTTCGACGGCGGGTGGCAACCCGCCGTCGAACGCTTCTGTTTGGTGGAACTAGCTCAACACAGGCTCGGACAAAGGCGCGCGCTGCACCTTTCCTCGAACCACAATCAATGCGACCAAAGCGATCAGGATGTAAATCATGTTGGCCGGCCCGGCAAGCACCAGGAAGGGGCTCTGCGGGCCGGCGGCTGCCTGGTCAATGCCGCCTGTGGCGAGGAAAAGGGTGGGATCGTACAGTGCGTGAAGGATGATCGGCCAGATCAGGTTGCCAGTGACGCGCAGGGTCAGGTACATGCAGATCCCGAACCCGAAGGTGAAACCGACAGTCACCAGGACTGTGGCGATCGGTTGACCGGAAAGGGCGTTGGCTGCGTGCAGGAGGGCGAAAATCAGCGATGAAAGCACCATGACCACCCACTCGGACTTCCCTGAGTCCCGCAGCATTTTCACTACGATGCCACGCGTCAGCACCTCTTCGGCGAAGCCGATCAACAAGCCAGTGAGGAGGGTGACCACCACCACCGAGGCCTCATAGCTGCCGTAATCGATGCCCAGGAAGCGAAGGACAATAGCGACCACCAAGAAGAACGGCGCTACCCACATCCACCACTTCCCCTTGATGGGCTGCGGCGCGAAGAGCGGCCTGAGCCAGCCTGTGGAGGACAAGAAGGCCAGCAGCACCACACTGCCAACAATCAGCGAGAACGTGATGCCGAAGAACACACTCTGAGGCGTGCGGAAGATGTCCTCCGTGTCTATCTGGTCTCCCGCGACCGCACCGATCAGCAGGCCGGCGCCCAGATAGAAGGCCATGTAGAGCACCACCAAGAGAAGGGACCGCCACCACCCGCCCCGGTTCCAGAATGCTTTCCAGCCGGATGTGAGTGAATCCTGCCCCATGTACGGTCCCCTTTTCATGGAATACGGGATGCGTTTGCCCCCGCTAAAAACCTACTGCATTCAGCTCCTGCGCCGATCGCCAGGCATGCCGGTAATACTGGGCGTGCGCCACCATGGACGCGGCCTCTTCATCGATGATGACCGTGGCGTGGGGATGCTGCTGAACCACCGAGCCAGGCACGGCCGAGGAGACAGGTCCTTCCAACGCTGAGGCAACGGCATGTGCCTTGTTCGCCCCGAAGGCCAGGAGGACCAAGTGCCTAGCACGGAGGATGGTCCCCAGCCCTTGGGTGATGCAATGCGTTGGAACCTCGTCAGGGTTGCCGAAGAATCGGGCGTTGTCCCTGCGGGTTTGCTCCGCCAAGGCCTTGATCCGGGTGGGTGAAGCCAACGAGGAGCCCGGTTCGTTGAAGGCGATGTGTCCGTTAGAACCGATGCCCAAAATCTGGAGGTCGACGCCACCGGCCCCGGCAATCAAGGCTTCGTACTCCGCCCCGGCCCGGCCAATGTGTTCGCCAGTTCCGCGCGGTGTGAAGACCTGATCCGGATTCAATCCCAACGGCTCAACCACTTCGCGGGTGATGACCGAGCGGTAGCTTTCCGGGTGCTGCGGAGGAACCCCGAGGTACTCGTCCAGGGCAAAGCCATGTACGCCGGAAACATCGATCCGATGGTCACGGACGGCCCGCGCCAAAGCTGCGTACGTGGAGAGTGGGGTGGAGCCCGTAGCCAGGCCCAGCACGGTAGCGGGATTCGAACTGATCTGCTGGGCGATGATGGAAGCGGCGAGGGAGCCAGCCTCGGCCTGGTCGCGGACAATGATGATTTCTGCCATGGGTTTCCTAACATTTGGGTGCGTCACTAGCTGCCTACTGTCACGGGGACTCCCGTTTCGAGGCTCCTGTTGGTTGCTTCCACGATGGCCACGATGCTGAGGATTTCGGGCAGCGGCACATTGGGCCTGCCGCTGCGGCACGATTCCACAATGTCCTCAAGGAGGCCCACCAGCATCGGGGGCCCGGCTTCGATCGAGAAGGTGGCCAGACCCTCGGTGGTTTCAATCCGGCCCAGCGTGTGCGGGGTCCATTCGGATTCGCCGCTCATGGTCGCCACCCGGCCGTCGCCCCAGTCGACCGTCACCGAGGTTGGCCTGACAGCCGTTCCTGGCCCCTCGGCGTCGACCATTGCCTTTCCGGTGCGGGTGGCGACAGAACCAAGCGCCGCAACGGCGAGGTCCACCAGGTGCACGCCGTACCAGGCGAAGCCGGGGTGGCCCGGTTGGGTTGGAAGCGGACCGTCAAGCCACACCTGTCGAGCGGTGGCAGAACCAAGAGCCCTCTGGAATTCCGGCGTGAATCGCTTGGGTGACCCGGCCAGTACCAAGGAACCGGAAGCCCGGGCCTGGGCGAGCATTCGTCGTGCCTCAGCGAGAGTCGGGGCGAAGCGCGTGTCCACGTAGATCGGCTTGCCGTATCGCACCACCCGCTCAAAGTAGCGCGGGTGCGTCCGTGCATCCGAGGACACGATCAGTAGGGCGTCGCAAGCCTCGGCCACCGCTTCCGGCGAGTCGCACATGGTGACGCCGAGCCCGCTCACCTCGTCCGCGAAGCTGCCGATACGGTCGCGGCTCAAAGGAAAGTCCGACGACGCCTCCCCCTTCCAAGCGTGCGTCACCGTGCCGCCGGGGACCACGCCGTCGATGCCATTGCCGAAGAGGCGCGTAAAGGAAGGCGCGTGCGGGGAGTCGACCCCGATGAGCCCAAAACGGATCGGCGCGGCAGAGGTCATCCTTTGACCCCGCTGTGCGTGATGCTGGCGACGATGTGCTTTTGCAGGAGGGCGAAGATCACCAGGCACGGGATGAAGCTGACCAGTGTTGCTGCCATAACGTTGGACGTGGAGGCGGTCTCGGTGTTCAACGTTGCCAAGCCCACCGTGAGCGTCCTGGCTGCGTCCGACTGGCCCACCACCAAGGGCCACAGGAGATCATTCCAGTGCCACAGGAAGACGAAGATTGCCAGAGTCGCCAGCACGGGACGGATCAGCGGCAGGACGATCTGCCAGAACGTCCGCCATTCGCCGGCACCGTCGATGCGGGCGGCATCGAAGAGTTCCTCGGGCATATCCCGTACGAACTGCCGGATGAGGAAGATCGCCTGGGCGTTGGCCAGCGTGGGCAGGATCAGCCCCCAGAGGGTGTTCACCCCGCCCATTTTGGAGATGAGGATGAACGTGGGGATCAGGGTGGCTTGGACGGGCACCATCATGGTGGCGATGATGGCCCACAGCAGCGCGTTCCGTCCCGGGAACCTCTTGCGGGCCAACGCGTAGGCGGCCATGGATGCCGTGAGCAACACAACCACCACGGACACAGCCGAGTACAGGAACGAGTTCCAGAGCCAGAGAGGAAACTCGCCCACATTAAAGATGCGGACAATGTTGTCCAACGTCAGCGACGACGGCAGCGCATACGGCAACGTGGGCGCGTCGGCGGGGGAGAGCGCCAGCACTGCAACGGCAATGAGCGGTGCAACGGTGAAGAGCGAGATTACTGCCAACACCCATGTCAGGGTGCGCTGGCGGCGCTTCTCGGTATTCCGCCGGGGACTATGCCCGGCGGGGCCTTGGACGGGACGTCCGGCGGGGTGACGCCCACCAGCTGGAGTGGAAAGGGTGGCGGTCACTTGGAGTCCTTACCTTCGAAGAAGCGCTGCTGGATGAGCGAGAGGATGAGCACAATGACGAACAGCACCACGCCGATGGCCGATGCGTAGCCGAAGTCGAAGAACTTGAAGCCTTCATCGAACAGGAAGTAGATGAGGCTGTGGCTGGCCCGGGCGGGTCCGCCTCCGGTCATCACGTAGATGGTGTCGAAGACCTGGAACCCCACGATCGTCTCGATGACCAGGACGAAGAACACCACGGGCTTCAGGAGCGGCAGCGTCACGTACCAAAATGATTTCCACGCGCCGGCCCCGTCAATGCGGGCGGCTTCGTGGACTTCAGCGGGCTGGGCTTTGAGGCCGGCCAGGAAGATCAGCATGGAGTAGCCGAAGCCTTTCCACACTGACACCACGGCCAGGGACAAGAGGACCAGCAGTTGAGGGCCTGAGGTGAAGGGAACGGGCCCCATGCCTAAGCCGCCCAGTGCGGCATTGAGCGGACCGTCGGTGGAGAAGATCCAGGTCCAGATGATGCCGGCCATCACGAACGAGCTGAGGTACGGAATGAAGAGCAACGCCCGGAAGGTGCCGGTGAACCGGACCAGTTTGTCCAGGAGGACGGCCCCGGCCAGTGACACGGCGATGATGAACGGAACAAAGATCGCCACGTACAGGAATGTCACGCGCAGGCTTTGCCAGAAGTTGGGGTCCTCGGCCAGGCGCACGTAATTATCTGCGCCCAGGAACTCGAAATCACCGTTGAGGCTGTACTCGGTCAGGCTCATGGCTCCGGCCCCAAAGATGGGGAGGAATTTGAAGAGGCCAAAAATGATCAGCGTGGGAAGCACGAACAGGATGCCGGCTAGCGCCTCGCGGCTGCGGGCTTTCTTGGCCCCGAAAGGCTTGAGCTGTGGGGCCGTCAACTCGGGATGTCGGCCGGCCAGCGTGTTTCTGGTTCGGGTGTTTATGGACATGGGGTGACCAATCGGTGGTGGGGCCGGGCTTAGGATGCCGAGCGCTGCAGGATGCCGCGGGCTTCCGTGGCTGCACGGTCAAGGGCTTCTTTGGCGGTGACATCACCGCGGAGGGCGGCCTGGATGTTGGGAGCCAGGGCGCCCATGACCTGGCGTGCAACAGGTGACGATTCTCCGGGGTTGGCGGTCTTCAAAGCTTCTGCCATGGCCAGGGAGTCCGCGTCCGTGCCCAATGCCGCGGCGTCCGTCCGGGTGGGGAGGTTTCCCGCGGCGGCATTGAGGGCCTTCTGGGACTCGGCCGAGCTCAAGTAGCTCATCACCTTGTAGGCGGCTTCCCGGTTTTCCTTCTTGTTGATGGAGGTCAGTGCCAGCAAACCGGGGTTGCCGTAGGTCGCCTGGACCTTGCCCTGCAACGGAGCGCCCAGTGCAACGTTTTCGGCCCCGAGCGCGGCGCGCATCTGCTTCAATTCCGGCAATGACGTGGTGGCCCGCATCGCGGCCTTGCCGGTGGCGATCGGAGCACCTTCAACCTTGGGTCCATCGGTGGCCGCATCCGCGGGAAGCCCGCCGAGCTTCTTCAAGTCGATCAGTAACTGGAGTGCCGAAACACCGGCCTCGGAATCGAAAGCGATGTCCTTGGCGTCATCGGTGAAAACCGTTCCGCCGGCCTGCCACAGCAGCGGATAGAAGGACAGGTTGAGCGTCTGCTCGGGGCTTCCGGCGTAGTCCATCACGGCGACGCCCTTCTTCGCCAGAACCGGCGCCGCGCTGCGCAGGTCATCCCAGGTCTTGGGCAGCGGTACTCCTGCGTCCGCGAAGATCTTGGTGTTGTAAGCGGTGGTGTTGATGTTCTGGAACAGCGGAACGCCAAATACTTCGTCGTCGAACGTCGCGGCCTCCAGCGTGCCGGGGTAGAAGCTGTCCTTGTCCTGCTCAACAGCCTTATCTACTGGCAGCAGGCCGCGGACGTTACGGTACGTGGCTGCTTGGTCAGGCGTAATAAGTACGACGTCGGGTCCCGAGCCGGCGGCAAGCGCCGCCGAGATCTGGGCGTCCCGCTTGTCGAACGTCTGGAGCTCGATGGTCAGGTCGATTCCGGGGTTGGCCGTCTCGAAGCTTGCCTCAGTGTCCTGCCAGAACTTCTTGCTGGCGGTCTCGTCCTTGATGACGGGGTACATCCAGAGCGTCACCTTGCCGGTGGCCTGGCCGCCGTCGGACGTTGACGAACCGGCTGAACCGCAAGCGGTGAGCGTCAAAGCCGCGGTAACGACGACGGCTGTGGCCAAAGTGGCGGTGCGCATTTTTAGAGTAAACATGGTGACTACTTTCGGGTGAGGGTGGCTTCGTGGATCGCGTCGAGGGCGAGCTTGTGGCGGCTGGCTGCTACGGGGGCGGTAAGGAGGGGATCGCCGCATTCCCGCATCCAGTCGAAGAGGGTTGCGGAGAGATCCCTGAGGATTTCCGACTGCTCCGGCTGGCCTGCGATGTTGTCCAGTTCTTCTGGATCCACGGTGAGGTCGTAGAGTTCCAGCGCCGGGCTGGTGCCGATGGTTGGCCCGCCAAGGTCTGCCGGTAGGCTGCGGTGAATCCAGGATTGGGTGGGATCCATGGCGCGTGGTGCGTTGGAGAAGTTGACGATCAGCTTGTGCGTGGATGTCCGCACTGATCGTTTGGGGTCGTAATACGTGTGGTAACTCAACTGGCTGAAGCAGTGGCTTCGCGGAGCCTCGCCTGCTTCGACGGCCGGACGCAGGCTGGCCCCGGCGAGGCCTTCCGGGAAGGGCAGTCCGGCCAGCTCCAGCAAGGTGGGCAGGACGTCCACGTGGCTGACAATGTCCGTCACGCGTCTCCCGGACCATGCCGCGTTGCCGGGGTGGCGAAGCATCAGCGCAACGCCCAGTCCGGCGTCGTACAAGGTGCATTTGGCGCGGGGCAGCGCAAGGCCGTGATCGGTGGTGAACAGCACCAGTGTCTGGTCTCGGAGGCCCAAGGAATCGAGTTCCGCGAGAATGCTGCCCACGCCTTCGTCCATGTGCTTCACGGCGCCCTGTAGTTCGGCGATTTCCTCGCGGGCGCCATCGTTGTCCACCAGGTGGGCAGGGACTGTATGCCCCCGCGAGACGTCCGGGTTCACGCCGTCGGCCAGGAACCCCATGACGCCTGGGCGGTCCCGTTCGGACGGCACCCGGTGCGGTTCCGTGAAGCCCACTTGAAGGTAGAAGGGACGGTCGCTGCCGGACATCCGACGCAGTGCGTCAGTGGCGCGATGAACGACGACGTCCCGCGCACCTCCCGTACGGGCACGGTCGAAGCCAAGCCTGCCGGCCACAACATCGTCGGCCAGAACCCGGGATTCATGGTGCACGCCAACCAGCTCGGTCTGATAGCCGGCCGACTTCAACCTGTAGGCGATGTGCTGGGAGGGTTCCTTCAGGTCCCAGCCGAACGGCTCGTGGGTGAGGCCCAGGACGCCGTTGCTCTGCGGATACGTCCCGGTGAACAGTGAGGCGCGGGCAGGGCTGCAGTGCGGGGCCGTTGCGAAGGCCTGTTCGAAGAGGGTGGATTCGTCTGCCAGGGCGTCCAGGTTGGGTGTGGAGACGGTCTCCACGCCATACGTGCCCAGGAAGCGGCCCAGATCGTGGCAATGGATCAGGAGAATGTTGCGCATTTTCAGCCCATTCGTTCGAGGTCGGTGCGGGTGAGGGCGTGTTCCAGGGGTTCGCCGCTGATGTAGCGGCGGAGTTCGTCAACCACAATGCCGCCGGCCCGGCGCCTGGAGTCCGCGGTGGCCCCTCCGAGGTGGGGCGTAAGGAGCACGTTGGGCAGGGAACGCCAGGGGTTGTCCGTGGGCAGGGGCTCGTGGTCGAAGACGTCCAGCGCTGCATCAATCCGGCCCGAGTGGACCTCTTTGTAGAGGGCATCCATGTCCACGATGGTGGAGCGGGCAGTGTTCACCAACGCAGCCCCGTCCGGAAGCAGGGCAAGCTCGGCAGCACCGATGAGACCTTCGGTTTCCGGAGTGGCCGGAGCGTGGATCGCCACCACATCGCTGCCAGCCATCAGATCGTGCAGGTTTGCTGAGTGGGCCGCGAGGGGATCTCCCGCGGGAATGTAGGGGTCGTAGACGGACACCTTGGCGCCGAGTGCCAAGCAGGCGTCAATGTAGCGGCGTCCTGTCCTGGACGCTCCAACTACCCCAACGCGGGCCCCGGAGATTTCGCGGGCCCTGCTGACGTTGCGGGCGTCGTCCCAACTGGCTCCCGTCCGGAGGCTGTGATCCAACAAGTGCACACGGCGCAACAGATTCAGCGTGAAGGTCAGAGACAGTTCCGCGACGGCCGGTGCCATGGCTGCGCCCGCTTGGGAGATGGGGATGCCGGCGGCCCAGAAGTCGTCGCTGACCAGGGCGTGCAGCGAAGACGCTGCATGGACGACGCACTTGAGGTTCGGCGCCGCTGCCAAGTGTTCGGCGTCGAGACGGGGGAATCCCCAAGCGGTGATGAATGCGTCCTTGTCTGCGGCAGCGGCCGCGAAAGCATCCAAGGACTGGAGCTCGGCGGGGGCGATTTCAGTGATGTCGCCCAGCTCGCTGAGGGCAGTGCGGGTTTCGGGAGAGATGAACGCTGCCCGTTCGGCGTCCGGGATGCTCAGCAGGATCCGCAGCCGGGCTGCTGTGGGGGGCGAGCAGGGTGATGCAACGCCTTTGTTGATGTTCATGAGACCGAGATTGCCAGCTTCAATATCTTTTGTCAATGACTAAAGTAAGTACAATGGACAGTGTGAAGACATCCGGACCGCGGATGCCAGAATGGGGGAGATCCCTTGCGACGCAACAACAGGAGCCACGAGCTATGAAGCCACGCGCAGGCAGCAAGGCCCTGATCCGCGAGATCAACGAGGCCCTGGTGCTGGACATCGTCCGCACACAGGCGCCGGTATCCCGCGCCAAAATCACGATCCAAACCGGTTTGAGCGCAGCCAGCGTCACCGGGATCACCGGCAAGCTGGTCCTTTCCGGGCTGCTGGTGGAAACCGAGATTGCGCCCAGCACGGGTGGCCGTCCGGCGCGTCTCCTGGAGCTGGGGCGCGAAGGCGTCTTCGCAGCTGGGGTGAGACTGTCCGCCACGGAGGCACACGCCGTCGTGGTCGATTTGCGCGGTGACGTGGTGGCAACGCACAGCGAGCCGTTGGCATCCACCGAGCCCGACGAGGCGGCAGCGGCCGCTGCCCGGGCTGTTCGATCCGCGGCAGGGCAGATGGAGTCCAGGCTGATCGGGGTGGGCGCAGCCGTTTCCGGCGTGGTGGATCAAGCCGGCGGTCTGGTGCGGCATAGCGGGGCGATGGGCTGGACTGACATCAAATTCCAAATGCTTCTTGAAGAGGCTGTGGGCCAAGCCGTCGTCGTGGACAGTTTCGTCAACGCCTACGCACGCGGTCTGCTGTTCGACGACGTTTTCAAAGGTCGCGAAATGCTCATCTTCAGCGTCGGCACCAGCTTGGGGGCCGCCGTCGTGATTGAAGGCCGCATCCAGCGCGGCTTCAACGGCGCGGCTGGCGGCTTTGCCCATTCGCGTGCGATCACCGGACCCGGACCGGCCAGGCCCTGCCACTGCGGAGCCGAAGATTGCTGTGAAACCCGCGGCAGCCTGTGGGGCATGCAGCAGGAGCTGGAGCGAAACGGCCAGAACCGGAAGATAGACCCCGACGTCGATTCCAGCCTGATTGCCGACGCCGCCTTGCATCTGGGTATCGGCATGGCGAACGCCGCCAAGGTCCTCGGGCCCGAGCAGGTAGTGGTGGGCTTCGCGCCCGAAGCTAATCTGGGGACGTTTGCCGAGCAGACCAGGCACGCGTTTATGAGTCAGTACCTTCACGCCAACACTCCGCCTCCACTGTTTGATGCAGCCGTTGCAGATCCTGTGGCCCTGGCCCGGGGTGCTGCGTGCTCCGTGCTGGCTGGCCTGTTCACAGCTAGCCCAACTGGGTAGCAGCAGATGTCGTTTTGAGGGTTCAGAACGGCATCTGCTGCTACTTACATGGGGCTAACGCCGCATGGTTTGCATGGTCTGCTGATCGTCGATCCGGACAAGGTTCGGGCCGCGCAGCGTATAGAGCAATCCGTCTTCATCCGCCGTGATGTGCGGTCCGCTGTACCAACCGCCGTTGATGTCAGCAACAACAACAGAGGCGGCGAAAGTGATCGGATCTATGCGGAACACCGTGGTGTCGGAGACGCCGTAGACAATCCCGCGGCTGACCTGAAGAGCTCCGAAGTCCGTGCACACCGCGCTCAGGTCACCCCGATGAACCACCTGCCGTGTATCCAGATCGATCACGAACAGGCCGGCAGCCTTGCGGGACATGCCGTAAAGGAACTTGCCATGGATCGCCATCGCCGCAATGCCCTGAGGCTGCCCTGGATCCAGGCGCCACAACTCCTGGTTGGCCACGGGGTCCCAAGCCACCACGGTGCTGCGGGGACCGGTGGCGTAGATGTTGTCGCCACCCAGGTAGGCCACTCCGTCCTTGGTCGCCACGGCACGGACCATCTGGAGGGCATCGATCGGGTTGACCTTGGTGATGACCTGCGTGGTGGAAGGCTTGTAGGCGGCGAAGCAGCCGCCACCTCCGGTGTCGTTCTGGGCTCCGGCAATGACCAGCCCGTTGACTGCGTCCCAGCAGACATCCAAGGGGCGGTTCTGCCCGGCGGGCAACGCGGCCACTTGGTAGGGCAGTTGCCCGGTGGCGGGATCGTAGGCGTAGATTCCCCGCGAGTTGTACTGGCCCGTGTAGAGGACACCGCCTACCATCACGGCGTCTTTGGCTTCACCTGTTGCCCGGAGATAGGACACCTGTTCCGTGGCCAGTTGGTGCCTGGCAATGGTTCCGGTGCCGCCCACATAAACGTCCCCGGCGCCCGCTGCGAGACCCATGCATAGCTGAGGTCCGCCCGGCGCTCCGGCCTGTTGGAGGTCATGCTTGACGGCGGTCTTCGCCACGGGATCGATCTCAATGACGTCATAGGAAGACACTGTGAGCGCCTTGCTGCCGTAGACATCCAAGCCCCACATGGCACCCACATCTTCCGTGAGGATTTGAGTGATCTTCTTGGTGACCATGTTGTAAGACCACACGCCCGGTTCCTTGACGAAGAAGACGTCGTTGCCCAGTTGCCTGAACATGACGCCCGTCTTGGCGATGATGGTGTACTGGGCGTGGTTGGCAAGGTTGATCAGCACGGACTTACCGGGGCCCTTGACCCCCACTCCGAGCTGCCCGTTCAGCACGCTGAGGGAGGTGACCGAGACACCGGTTGCTACTTCTGCCGGCAGGATGTTGGTTGACGTCTTCGTGGTCCGGTCGAAGGCGAACAGGCGGCCGGGACTTGATCCGTTGCCGCCTCCCAGCGTGCTGCCCGTGCCGAAATACACGTGGCTGGCAGTGGCGGCCACAGCTTGGGCAATGGTGGCTCCGGGGTCCGGTATGCCCCAGCTGGTCATGGCATTCGTGGCGGGATCGAATTCCCACAGGGAAGGTGCATTGGTGGTTAGCCCTCCGCCGGCAAGGTAGACCTTTCCGTCAGGGGCCACGGCCAGGGCCCGGATGTCGCGGTCTCCGGTTTCGCCCACGCCCACTGCCGGCACGTTGGGCGTGCTGAGGTCCCAGCGGTACAGGTTCGGCTTTCCATCGATTCCATCGCGCAGAACACCTGCGTACAGGTAGCGGCCGGTGGAGTCGGCGGTCAAAGCCTGGATGCTGTACCCCGAGCCGAGGTCTGTCCGTGACGTGATGGTGCCGGTGGGGAGGTGGTATCCAATCACCCGTACCGGGTTCAGGTTGCGGGACCCGATGTAGACGGTGTCGCCCACCAGCAGTGAACTCATGAGGGAAAACTGAACGACGGCGGGTCCAAGGTCGGTGATCTGCGGGGCTCCCGTGGTCTGCCTGCCTGGAGCGGCTTGGGCGGCGCCGGAGGACATTGCCGACAGTGCTACGGCGAGCCCGCCGATGCCCCCGGTCTGCAGCAATTGACGACGATTGATGGCGAAAGTGGACATGGAAGATCTCCTCATTGAGTGTCCCGTGGGGTGGTTCCAAGAGTGTTATCCGTGCTGTGGGGACGTTTCCGGAGGCGTCCTGTGCACTCCATCCAGCGTTTCAGCCAGCCATCAGGAAATCCATGATTCGAACATTTTCAGACATCCCACGTGTGGTGGTCCGCAGGGTCAGCACGCTGGTGTTCCCGGCGGAAACCGCTTGGCGAGGACCCGGTCTTCTTGGTGAAGAGCCGGCTGAAATAAGCGGGATCGTCATAGCCGGTGAGGGACGCGATCCTTTGAACGGGAAGGTCCGTGTCAGCCAGCAGCGACTGGGCGCGCTGCATCCGGAGTTGGATGATGAGCTCCTTGGGACCAACACCGGTAGCGCTCTGCACTGCATGCCGGAGCTCTGGAACCGGGACCTTGAGCGAGGCGGCCAGCTGGGACAACGTCAGCGGCAGGTGGGCCCCTTCGCGAAGTGCGGAGAGTAGCCTGTTGTCTTTTGCCCGGGCGTCGATGGTGACCGGACTGGGCTGCGTGCCCGTCTGGATCAGTACCCGCTGGCAGAGTACGGAGGCGTCCAGATCTCCTTGTGGTCCACCCGTTAGGAGAGCTTGGCGGAGGGCGGAAAAAAGTCCAAGAGACTCCTCCAGGCCGACCTCCGAGGAGCCATCAAGCTGCACGAGAGCTTGGCTCCGCACGAAGCACCCCAGCTCCTCCAATGCCCTCGCCGTAGGTCCGGTGAACAATAACCAATGCTCTTTCCACCCCATCGGCCCAGGTCCATACCCGTGGCTGACTCCGGGGAAAAGCCGAATGATCGCAGGAGCCTGGACCGTGAAACGCCTGCTGCCCACAGTGAAGTGCCCGGATCCTTCGCTCACCAGCACTATGGCATGGCTGCTGAGGGTTCGACCGGCAAAGGACGGCAACATCCCACTCTGCTCACCGGCACCCAGGCACGCCAGGCCAAGATCCCTCAGGGGAGACGCCGGATGCCGGTATGTTGACCAATCGTCCATGGGCCAATGCTGCCCCGGCCAAGGGCGCAAAACAAACGCCAACGGCAAGCCGGCCCCACTCGCCAAAAAAGCCTCACAAAAGTCCAAGTCCTCAGAAACCGGAGTCCATTCACGTGACCGCCCACCACTGCCACAGTGGGGACTATGTTGACTTCGAATGGCTACGTCCTGGACGAATCGGAATCCCGCCTCGCCGAGCTGGAACCGGTACCCCCTTCCCAGCGACGGGACCGTGAAGCGCTGTGGGCCGGGCTCCGAAAGGACGGGTACCTCTACTTGAAGGGGCAGTTGAACCCGGAACAGCTGCTGGATTTCAGGGAGTTCTATTTTGACTCGTTGAGCGGAGCCAACGTGTACGCGGAGGGTACGGATCCCCGTGCGGGCATTGCGGCGCCCGGGGACGTGGACCGTGCTGCGTTGCGCCGGGGCCTCTTCGACCACATTGTTCCCGGGCCGGAGTATCAAGCACTGTGCACTGCAGAGGGGATTGCCGACTGGTTCGCCTGGTTCCTCGAAGATGACGTCCATCTGCATCGGCGAAAAATCATTCGCCACACCAAGCCCGGTGACAGCGGCATAGGAACGGCAACCCAGGCTCACTACGATCTTGTGTATCTCCGCGAAGGCAGTGATCGTGTGTTGTCCATGTGGATTCCATTGGGTGATTGTCCGCGAGAGCGGGGCGGTCTGGCTTATCTGGAGGGCAGTCACCACTGGGTGATGGCGGAGGAGCGTGAGGGGACGCTGAAGATGCCGGCCGCCTCCATCACTGCGGACCTCCCCAGGCTGGCGGACGAGCGGGATGCCCGGTGGCTCGTGACCGACTACGAGGTTGGTGACGTGGTGGTCCACTCGGCGCATATTGTCCACGCGGCCCTGGACAACGCCGACCTCAACGGCACCATGCGCCTGTCCACCGACATCCGGTACCAGCGCCTCAGTGAGCCCATCGATTGGCGCTGGCAGGAGCACTGGAACTATAACGACGGCCTTTAGCCTCCCGCGCCTACTTGAACGGTGCTGCGCCACCACGTCACGGTTGCTGCAGCGGCATGCGCCAAGGGGGTCGGCTCGAGACCCAGGTGCTTCTGGCTCTGCGAGGAATCCATCACGAACGGGCGCTCAAACTGGTACAGCAATTCGGCAAGCTCGCGCATATCCGTGGAGAAAACTCCGGCGATCCGCAGCACCCATCCGGGCACGGCGCTCACCTTGGGTGCAGCAACGCCTGCGGCCTCCGCATGCGCTGCGGCCATCTCCCGCTGGGTGACTGCCGGGCCTGTGGGGGCGTGCAGCACAGTGTTCCACAGCTCGGGCTGCCGGGCTGCTGCGATCATGGCGGCGGCCAGGTCCGGGACGTACGTGAAGGAATGCGGCTGGTTGATTGACCCGATGAACTGCACTGCCTTGCCCGCCAGGATCGGCGTCACCATCCGCTCCCCGGCATGTGCCATCTTCACGCGGGGTCCGAAGAAATCGCCGGCAACAACGCTGACGGTGCTGGCCGCATGCGCCTGCCGGGCTGCCAGCAATGCGGTCCTGATGCCGCGCTTGCCACCGGTAGCTTCCCGCGGGCTCGATTCCGTCATGATCCGGTCCGGCTCGCTGTACGAGTACAGGCTTTCCGGAAAAACGACGATGGCGCCCGCGGCCGCTGCTGCATCCATCACCACTTGCTCGGCGTGGGGGAGTTCGGCGGCCCACGCTGCTGCCCGGTAGGCGGAGCCGTGGATGCAATGGAAGACTGCGGCGGCGCCGTTCATCGCCTCATCTAACTGCGCAGGATCCGAGACGTCCGCCCGGACCCGTTCTATCAAGGGATGCTCCGGGCCGCTGCCCGAGCGCGTCAGCACCCGGACTTGATGACCCTGCTCTGCCAGTTGCTCCGCGACGGTGTAGCCAACGGGTCCTGCTCCTGTGACGACGTACATGGGTGCCTTCTTCTAGGTCTCGAGGTCGGATGTTGATCCGAGAGCACTGCTCTCTTAATTCAGAATGACTGAGCACATACCGAAAGTCAAGAGCACTGCTCTCGTTTGTTGACAGCGCTCTCTGTTGTGGCATGCTGAGGTCATGACTCCAGCCGAACCTGCCGCTGCACTGAGCAAGGAGAAGCCCCCAACCCCCCGCGAACGTGCCCGCACTCAGACCATCGCCGACATTGTTCGGATCGGTCGGGAACACTTGGCCCTGCACGGAGCAGCCGCGCTGTCCCTCCGTGCAGTGGCGAGGGATCTCGGCGTCGTGTCCTCTGCTGTGTACCGCTACGTAGAGAACCGGGACGAACTCCTCACGCTCCTGTTGATCGACGGTTACAACGAGCTCGGCGACGAAGTTGATGCGGCGGTGGACGCCATGCCGGCGCATGACTTCACCGGACAATTCAAAGCGCTGGCACATGCCGTGCGCACCTGGGCAATTCGCGAACCTGCCAGCTACGCCCTGCTCTTCGGCAGCCCTGTGCCCGGGTATCAAGCCCCGGGCGAGCGCACCACGGTGCCAGGAACCCGCGTCATCGTCCGTCTGGTGGGCGTTTTCGATGCCGCCTACCGGGCAGGTGCCCTGGACGCACAGGTGACGTCCGCCGTCGTGATTCCTCCGGCCTTGGCCGAAGATCTGGCCGCGATTCGCACCCAAATGAACCTCGCAGTTCCCGATGCGTCCATGGCGCGCGGTGTGCTGGTGTGGACGTCAGTGTTTGGGGCGGTCAGCTTTGAGGTTTTTGGGCAGTACGGACGCGATACCTTTGCCGCTCGCGATGAGCTGTTCGAGCATCAGTTGGGTGTTCTTCAGGGCGTCGTGGGGCTCCAAGGCTAGGGCGCTACAGTATTCAGATGGCTCGAGGACTTGCAGACATCGGCGCGGAGGGTATTCTTCTCGCCGGTGCGGGCCGCGCGATCCTCCTTCAGATTGCCGACCCCCGGGTCGGTCACGGAGTGGCGGACCACAGCAACTTCGCCCACAGGCCGCAGGACAGGCTCCGCGCCACGCTGACCTATGTCTACGCCGTGGTTTACGGCACCGAGGAACAGGTCACGGCAGTGCGGCGCGCCGTCAATCGGGCCCACGCGCCTGTTCGTCGGAACGCCGACGATGTTTCAGCCGGTTACAACGCCTTCGACGCCGATTCCCAACTGTGGGTCGTTGCTACTCTTTACAACACGGCGGTCACCGTTTACCAGCAGGTTCATGGGCCGCTCGACGACGAAACGGCCGACCGTATGTACCGCGACTATGCGCGGATAGGGACGGCACTGCAGCTTCCGCCTCACAAGTGGCCGGCAGATCGTGCAGCCTTTGCCGCGTATTGGGATACTCGCGTGGCAACGTTGCAGCCAGACGAAAAGGCCCGCAAGATCGCCCGGGATCTGCTGTACCCGGAAGCGGGGCCGGCCATGATGCGCCTGGCCATGCCGCTGGCACGCTTCGTCACGGCAGGCTTGTTGCCTGAGCATGTTCGTGAAGGTTTCGGATTCGCTTGGGGTCCGGGCCAGGCGCGGCGCTACGAACGTACGATGCGCATGGTGGGGCGCGTTTACCCGCGGTTGCCGCGGCGTGTCCGGCACTGGCCGAGGGACTATTACTTGAGCCAAATCAAGCCAAGCAGAATGCCCGACCATGCGTAATTTCACCTCGGTTGAGCAGTCCATCGACGACGCCGCCCACCGATATTTGGACCGCGCCCGCGGGGGACGGCTCCGGGAAGGGCTCACCGAGTTTGTGGTGTTCGGGCTGAAGCAGGCCTGGGCATGTGTGTTCGGAGCGGCTTTGCTCGCGGTAATCATCGCTGCCCGGCTTTGGTACCCGGACAACGCGGGCCTCGCTAGGAACGACTTCCTGACCATCGCCGCAATTGTGGTCCAAGTTCTGATGATCAGCTTCAGGCTCGAGACCCTCCGGGAACTGCGGGTGATCCTGCTGTTCCACGTGGTGGGGACAGTAATGGAGTTGTTCAAAACCGACGTCGGCTCCTGGGCTTATGAGGCGGAGGGCGTCCTGCGGATCGGGGCCGTACCGTTGTTCAGCGGTTTTATGTATGCCGCTGTGGGTTCCTATATGGTGCGGGTTTTCCGGCTGTTCGACCTCCGCTTTGACCGATACCCGCGGCGGTGGATCACGGCCCTCGTCGCTGGCGCGATCTACGTCAACTTCTTCTCCCACCACTACATCTTTGACGCACGCTGGGTGCTGCTGGCCGCCGTCGTGCTTGTCTACGGACGGTGCGTGATGCACTTCCGGGTGTTCCGGCGTCGCTTCCGCATGCCAATCCTGGTGTCGTTCCTGCTGGTGTCGCTGTTCATCTGGTTCGCCGAGAACATCGGCACGTGGTCCCGCGCCTGGCTGTATCCAAACCAGCTGGACGGTTGGCAGGCGGTTTCCATCGACAAGCTCTTGGCTTGGTTCCTGCTGATGATCATCTCCGTGGTACTGGTGGCGTGGGTGTACAACCCGGAGCCACTGGGCGCCGCTCAAGCCGCTGACGCCACTCAAATTCGCCCAGGCCACCAGGATGTGGGTGTCCCCACTCCGTCTGAGTGACGCCAACCCGTTTGAGCGTCGGCAGACTTGACCAGTTCACCGTCGGCGAAACCAGCCCTACAACCGCGTGATCCCGGGGATTTCCAACCGTCAATAAGCAAAGTTGAGCGTAGTCCACTCAAGTTTGGATTGACTTAAATCTGAGCCTGAGTACAGTTGAGTGCAGAACGCTCAACTAGCCGATTGTTGAGTGGGCTCCCGGCAGTGAAACCGCTCAGCGGGCCGCTGTCAGGTGCAATCTCCAACATCGGCCATTGAAAGGAAACAAGATATGTCACGTGCAGTAGGTATCGACCTCGGAACCACCAACTCCGTGGTCTCTGTTCTCGAAGGTGGCGAGCCCACCGTTATCGCCAACGCAGAAGGCGGCCGCACTACGCCGTCCGTCGTTGCGTTCTCCAAGTCCGGCGAAGTCCTGGTCGGTGAAATCGCCAAGCGCCAGGCCGTCAACAACATCGACCGCACCATCGCTTCCGTCAAGCGCCACATGGGCACCGACTGGAGCGTTGCCATCGATGACAAGAAGTACACGCCGCAGGAAATCTCCGCGCGTATCCTCATGAAGCTCAAGAACGACGCCGAGAGCTACTTGGGTGAAAAGGTCACCGACGCGGTGATCACCGTTCCGGCCTACTTCAACGATGCCGAGCGCCAGTCCACCAAGGAAGCCGGCGAAATCGCTGGCCTCAACGTCCTCCGCATCGTCAACGAGCCCACCGCGGCTGCACTGGCATACGGCCTGGACAAGGGCAAGGAAGACGAACTCATCCTGGTCTTCGACCTCGGTGGCGGAACCTTCGACGTCTCCCTCCTCGAGGTTGGCAAGGACGAAGACAACTTCTCCACCATCCAGGTCCGCGCGACCGCCGGTGACAACCGCCTCGGTGGCGACGACTGGGACAACCGCGTGGTCGAGTGGCTCCTGAGCCAGCTCAAGGTCAAGGGCATCGACCTCTCCAAGGACAAGATCGCCCTCCAGCGTTTGCGTGAAGCTGCTGAGCAGGCCAAGAAGGAACTGTCCTCCTCCACCAGCACCAACATCTCCCTGCAGTACCTGTCCGTCACCCCCGACGGCCCGGTCCACCTGGACGAGCAGCTGACCCGTGCCAAGTTCCAGGACCTCACCAAGGACCTGCTGGACCGCACCAAGAAGCCGTTCCAGGACGTCATCGCCGAAGCCGGCATCAAGGTTTCCGACATCGACCACATCGTTCTCGTCGGTGGCTCCACCCGTATGCCTGCCGTCTCCGAGCTCGTCAAGGAACTCGCCGGTGGCAAGGAGCCCAACAAGGGCGTCAACCCGGACGAAGTTGTGGCCGTTGGCGCCGCACTCCAGGCCGGTGTCCTGAAGGGCGAGCGCAAGGACGTCCTCCTCATCGACGTCACCCCGCTGTCCCTCGGTATCGAAACCAAGGGTGGCGTCATGACGCACCTCATCGAGCGCAACACCGCCATCCCCACCAAGCGTTCCGAGACCTTCACCACCGCTGACGACAACCAGCCGTCCGTGGCCATCCAGGTCTTCCAGGGCGAGCGTGAATTCACCCGCGACAACAAGCCGCTGGGCACGTTCGAACTGACCGGCATCGCTCCGGCACCGCGCGGCGTTCCGCAGGTCGAGGTCACCTTCGACATCGACGCCAACGGCATCGTCCACGTGTCCGCCAAGGACAAGGGCACCGGCAAGGAACAGTCCATGACCATCACCGGTGGCACGGCGCTCTCCAAGGACGACATCGACCGCATGGTCCGTGAAGCCGAAGAGCACGCTGCAGAGGATAAGGCCCGCCGCGAAGCTACGGACACCCGTAACTCCGCAGAGCAGCTCGCCTACTCCGTGGACAAGCTCATCGCCGACAACGACGACAAGCTGCCTGAGGAAGTCAAGACCGAGGTCAAGGCCGACGTCGACGCCCTCAAGTCCGCCTTGGAAGGCACCGACGACGCCGCTGTAAAGACTGCGTTCGAGAAGCTCCAGGCTTCCCAGACCAAGCTCGGTGAAGCCATCTACTCGCAGGCCGCCGCAGCTGACGCTCCGGGTGCCGGTGCAGAAGGCGCTCCCGCCGGTGACAAGGCTGCCGACGACGAAGACATCGTTGACGCCGAAATCATCGACGAAGACGAAGCGAAGAAGTAGCCATGCCTCACCACGGCAACGAAGCAGAGCATTCAGAAGGCAACGAGCCGCGCAAGCCGGTAATCCGGGACAACCGCAAGGTTGACCCGGAGACCGGGGCAGCCCGTCACCCCGATAGCGAAGCTGCAGCTCCCACCGAAGGCAATGCCGCCCCCACGGACGGTGACGCTCTTTCCCAGGCTGAGGAAATCCTCAACGGGGTAGAGGTGCCGGCCGAGGAATCGGTAGCCTCCGGTGCCGCGGCCGAAGCCCAGGCAGCGGAGCTCCGCAACGACCTCCTCCGCCTTCAGGCTGAGTACGTCAACTACCGCAAGCGTGTCGAACGGGACCGCGCCGTAGCAGGAGAGATGGCCGTCATCGGCGTCCTCAACTCACTGCTCCCGGTGCTGGACGACGTCGATGCTGCCCGCCAGCACGGTGACCTCGAAGGCGGCCCCTTCGCCGCCATCGCCACCAAGCTGGAGAGCGCGCTGAAGACGTACGGACTGGAACGCATCGCGGACACCGGAGTCGAATTCGACCCCACCATCCACGAGGCACTCATCCAGCAGCCCGGCGAAGACATCGAGGTTGACACGGTCAGCCAGGTGCTGCGCTCCGGATACCGCTCCGGCGAGCGTGTCCTGCGTGCAGCCCAGGTCATCGTCGCGGTTCCGGCGTAACCACTCACCACGCCTGCGCGGATGAGGGGGCCCCGCCCCTACGCCGGGTGGCTTGGGATCTTCGATCCAAAGCCACCCGGCTCCGGTAGGCCCGATGCCACTCCCGGGCCCCCTCATCCGCTCCGGCTCGGCGGTAATCTCGCCGTAACGCTTTAGTTTTGATTGAAAGGAAACGCTCTTGGCCAGCCAGGACTGGGTTGAAAAGGATTTTTACGCGATCCTTGGTATCGCCAAGGACGCGTCCGACGCGGATATCAAGAAGGCTTACCGCAAGCTAGCGCGGGAGCATCACCCTGATACGAACTCCGGGGATGCTGCTGCGGAGAAGAAGTTCAAGGACATTTCCGAGGCTTACTCGGTGTTGTCGAGTCCTGAGGATCGGCAGCAGTACGATGCCATCCGCGCTATGGGTGGTGCCCGGTTTGCTCCGGGTGCCGGGGCCGGGCGGGGTGGCGCCGGGGCCAATGGTGGGTTTGAGGACCTCTTTGGTGGTCTGTTTGGGGGCGGGCCGGGTGCTCGTCAACCTGCAGGCGGCGGCATTCCTCCGGAGTTCGCTGACCTGTTTGGAGGTGGCTTCGGCGGAGCCGGCCAGACCGGGTTCCAGCGCGCACCGCAAAAGGGCTCGGATCGTACGGCCACCACGTCCATTTCGTTTGCCGGCTCCATAAAGGGGACTACGGTCAGCCTGCGTGAAAGCAATGGCAACGTGATCGACGTCAAGATTCCCGCCGGCATCAAGGACGGGCAGAAAGTCCGTCAGCGCGGCAAGGGCAACGTTGGCCCGGCCGGCAATGGCGACCTCATCATCACGGTGAGCGTCAAGCCCCACGACTTCTTCCAGCGCGACGGCGACAACATCCGCATCCACGTGCCCGTCACGTTCGCGGAAGCGGCGCTGGGCGCCACCATCGAAGTGCCAACGCTCGACGGCGACACCGTCAAGGTTCGCGTCCCCGCTGGGACACCCTCGGGCCGGACTCTCCGGGTCAAAGGCCGTGGTGTGAAAACGTCCAAGGCGACCGGCGACCTGCTGGTGACCATCGACGTCGCGGTTCCCCAAAACCTGAACAAGGAAGCGGAAGAAGCTGTGAAGGCGTTCGCTGCCGCCACCACCGACGCCAACCCGCGTCAAGACCTGGCCGCAAAGGCCCGGTTGTAAGGAGGCGGTCATGGCTATCGACGTCAACCAGCCGATCTTTGTCATCTCCGTGGCTGCGGAGCTTGCCGACATGCATCCGCAGACGTTGCGCCAGTATGACCGCCTGGGCATCGTCTCGCCCAGTCGGGCGCCCGGCAAGTCCCGCCGCTATTCGCAGAACGACGTCAACAAACTGCGGGAGGTCCAGCGCCTCTCGCAGTCCGGCGTCTCTCTTGAGGGCATCAAACGCATCCTCGATCTCGAAAACCAGGTGGCCGCGTTGCAGTACAGGGTGACGGAACTGCAGGAAGAACTGTCCCGTCGCCGCTCACCACTGGACGCCCGGATTTTCGCTGCGGGAGCAGCAGGCGACGTGGTCAGCCTCGCCCGCGGTCAACGGCCCCGGGCAAGGTCCCAAGCAGTTGTGGTGTGGCGGCCGCGACCGGGGGATAAGCAGCGGTGAGTGCTGTTGTGCCGCAACTTGCCCTACCCGGTGAGCTTTCTTCCACGTTTCAGGACACCTTTGGCTCCTGGCGTCCCCAGGCTGTGGTGTTCGACTGTGACGGACTTCTGATGGACACCGAGTCCCTATGGACGCAGACGCAGGAAATAGTCTGTGCACAACTCGGCATTGCCTTGGACCAGGGCCTCCGGCATCGGTTGGTGGGCCTCCCGGCCAGCCGCATCGGCCCCCTGATGGCGGAACGCGCCGGAAAGCAAGCGGCTGATGTGATCAAGCAGTTGTTGGATGTCAATGAGGTCCTTATCAGGGAGTCCGGGAAGCCCATGCCCGGGGCACACGGACTCGTGGAGGCCATGGCAGCCAAGGTGCCGTTGGCTGTGGCCAGTAATTCGGCACGACGCATCCTTGACGTTGCCATGGCTCAGTCCACTTTCAGCCAGCACTTGGCTGCCACGGTTTCAGCCGAGGAAGTTGCACTGCCAAAGCCGGCCCCTGACGTCTATATTGCGGCTGCCGAAGCCGTGGGTGTTCCTGCAGCGGAGTGCCTGGCCTTCGAAGATTCAGAAGCTGGTGCCAAGGCGGCGGTGGCGGCCGGCATGAAAGTCATCGCGGTCCCGCAGGCAGCAAGCCAAAAGCCGCTCGCCCACGCCTTCTGTGACTCGTTGGAATCAGCGGAGTTACGCGCGTGGGTGGCGGCTTGGACGTGGGCCGGGGAAGCCTAGGAGCTTCGCCGTGATTGCCGGATGCTGCTCTGGTATGTCTCCTTGAGGTTCTTGACGGTGGCGTCGTAGTGCCTGGTTGCGTAGGCGGCGTAGAGGATGTCGATGACCAGGAGTTGGCCCCATTTGCTGGTGACTGATTCACCGTAGAGTTCACCACCGCTGGGGACGGTGGCCGTGAACAAAGCAGTGTCGGCGTGCTCCAGCAGGGGCGAGCCCTCTGAGCCGGTGATGGCCAGGGTGGCAGCGCCGCGCTGCTGGGCGAGGTGGAGGGCCTCGATGATGGGTGTGCTTTGCCCTGAATCGCTGATGCCGATCAGGAGATCACCCGGGGCGAGGATGGTGGCCAGCATGACCTGGATGGTGGTGTCGCGGTAGAGCATGCATTTCTTGCCTGCCCGGGTAAAGCGCATGACCGCCTCTTCCGCGGCGATGCTTGAGGATCCCATGCAGCAGAACACCAAGGTGTTGGCGGCGTCGATCATGTCTACCGCGCGCTGGATGGCGTCAATATCCTGGCGTTGTCCGGTGCGTCGAAGCGACTGAATGCTGCTGCGTTCAACCTTGCCTACTATGTCTTCGGGGGAGTCCCCCCGGTTGACGCCCTCGTAGACAACGTCCGCCGCCGAGGACTGCTCCTGAGTGGCAGCTTTGGAAATGAAGGTAGCTTCGGCCAGGCCAAGCAGCAGGGACTTGTATCCGTCCACGCCAAGCTCGCGCACGAAACGTGAAACCGTCGATTCCCCAACACCTGCGGCCAAGGCCAATTCGGTGATGGTCATGCTCTGCGCGCGTTCAGGCGATTTCAGCACGGCTTCGGCTACAAGACGGAGCGACGGCGGAAGGTAAGGCAGCCGCGCCGAAATTCGTTGCAGCAGTCCGCCGTCGGTAAAGGTCTCCGTCATGTAGCAATCTTTCCGGTCTAGTGCTGGTTGCCCAGGGCCTGAAGCAGGTTGTCCACGGCAGCCCATGTGGCCCGGTCAACGCTTTCCCCAGTGTATCCACCGATGTGTGGGGTCGCGATGACGTTCGGATGCTCCACCAAGGGCGTCCGTCCGGGCGGTTCGGGGTCGAAAACGTCGGTGGCCAGGAATCCCAACTGTCCGGACTCCAGCGCAGCCAGGACTGAACCATCGTCCACCAGGGAGGCCCGGGCGGTGTTGATGATGCCCGCTCCGGGTTTCATCAGGCGAATAGTCCCTGCCCTGATCACTGGCTCCGCCGATGGCGGCATGTGGAGGGAGACCACATCGGCGGACCGCAGCACTTCCTCAAGCGAACCCCACGTGAAGTCATCGGACGGACGGAACGAGTCCATCGGATAGGCATCGAAGGCGATGACTTCCATGCCAAGACCCAGGGCCATGGTGGCAACGCGGCGACCGATCTGGCCGCAACCCAGCAGTCCCAGGGTTTGCCCGGACACTTCCCGCCCTGCCCGGCGCGCCCAAGTGCCCGCCTTGAGCTGCACGTCGTGCCAAGGGATGCCGCGCATGGCAGAAAGCAGCAAGGCAATGGTCAACTCCGCAACGCCTTGGGAGTTCGCCCCGGGAGCGGTCAGGACACTGATGCCCTGAAGCTTTGCGGCCTCGACATCGATTGAATCAACGCCCACGCCGTTGCGGGAGATCGCTTTGAGCTCCGGAAACCCGGACAGGAAGGAACCAGTCAGCCGTTCCGTTCCGGCGATGTAGCCCACACAGCCCTGCAAGGCGTTGCGCAGCTGGTTTTCGTCGGGAACGGCGCCAGGGGCGGGATAGACGACGTCGTAACCTGCCTTCTCGAGCTGGCGCAATGCGGGGTGCCCCTCGGCGGAAATGGAACGGGGGGTTACCGCAATCCGGCGGGGACCGCCGTCGTGCGTAACGTTCGGTGACATGGCAATCAGGCCTGCCAACGGGGGTTGTCGATGAATTCGGGCTTGCCGTCACGCTCGACGCACAGCTTCCGGAAGCCCTTGGTTTCGATGGTTCCGTAGTCGTGGCCGGCGTGTCCCGGGAAGGCGAAGAAGGTTACCAGCGGTTCGGTGGCGGAAATATTGATACTGCGGTGCGCGTAGCGGCGCGGAACGTAGACAGCCTGTCCCGGCTTGAACTCCGCGGCCTGCCAATCACCTTCCGGGTTTTCCATCAGCATGTAGCCGTTGCCGCTCAAACAGTAGTAGATCTCCGCGGTATCCAGGACCTCGTGGAAGTGACCCTTGGTCATGTAGTACTCGTCGCCCACCTTGCCGGGGTAGGTGATGCTGGTCCCGTAAGCCACGTCGCCGGGAGTGGAGGGGACGCCCATGTCGAAGAACTCATAAACAAGGACGTCGTCCTTGGCCACCTGAGCGGCAGCGGCCTCCTGGTCGGCGTACATGTCCGCCATCGCGGAGAGCCGGCGCTGCAGCGGAACCTTGGTGGTGGACAGCCCGGTCTTGACGTCAAAGTCGGTCAGTACTGCCTGCACGGTGGTTTCAGCAGTTGTGGTTTCTGTGGTGGTGTTCATTTGGAAATCTCCTTCTTGGAAACGTTCAGTGCGATGTCGGACAGGCGCTCGAATGCCGGTCCGCGGGTAGGAATGTCGATGCCGAAGACGTCGGCGATCACGCGGGTCCATCCGTGGAGGAAGTAGACCCAGCCGTCTTCAACGCGGACGTTCAGGCTGGATTGTTGCGCCCGCGCTTGGTCCAGGAACACGAGTTCGCCCCGGTAGTTGAAGTCCCAGGCGATGGCGTCCTGAGGGAAGACCACATTGTCCGTGAGCGGTGATCCCGGGCGGTCTTTGCCCAAGCCGGTGGCGTTGATGATCACTGTGCCAGGTGCAGCGGCCGAAACCACAGCGTCGTTCTCCGCCGCGTCGGCCACCTGGACGTAAGAGATGGGGAGCGTGCTGCCCAGGCCTGCGTGCATGGCCTGCATCTCCTCCAATCGGCTGATCCGACGATTGGTCACGGTGATCTTGCGGGGGACAGGAAAACCTGCGGAGGCGCGTTTGTGCAGGTAGTACGTCAGGGCCAGGGACGAACCGCCCGCGCCCAACAGGATCAGTTCGGCTTCGGACTCGTTCCAATAGCCGTCAGGGACGATTGCTTCCAATGACAGTCCGCTGGTGACGGCGTCCATGGCGTTTCCCCACAGCTGACCGTCTTTCTTGGAAATGCTGCTGATCTCGTGCAGCACCTGCGCGTCATCGCCGAAACCGTCGAAGTCTTCCCGGGCGGCGCTGACGATGTCCAGCTTGTGGGTGGTCACCAGCGCTCCAAGCGACAGAGGGTCTTCTTTGATGAAACGGACAACGTCCCGGTAATCGGCCTCCGGAGCTCCGGGGGGAAGATCGATGCCTTTCAGGACAGCGGACAGTCCCAGTTCCTCGGCCCAGGCCGGGAACACCCGTATGATGGACGATTGCTTGGTGGTGACCCCAACGAAGTACATAGTGGGCTCAGTGGCGGGCATCAACATAGTGGTGCTCTCCTTGATGTGCTGTGAATGAATGGTCTAGTGCTCTTCCCAATCGGAAGCCCGGGCCACGGCCCGTTGCCAGCCGGCGTACAGGTTCTTGCGTTTCTCGTCGGCCATGTCTGGAACGAATTCCCGGTCCAGCGCAAAGGTCTCGCGGAGCTGGTCCTGGCTGCTCCACATTCCGCAGGCCAGTCCGGCCAGGAGGGCTGCCCCGCGTGCCGTGGACTCCACCTGCCGGGGACGCAGAACGCGGACGTTCAGCATGTCGGCCTGGAACTGCATGAGGAAGTTGTTGCGGACGGCCCCGCCGTCCACCCGGATTTCGGAAACCGGGATCCCTGCATCCGTTTCCATGCAGTTGATGACGTCCTTGATCTGGAAAGCGATGGACTCCAGAGTTGCCCGGATAATGTGGTTCCTGCTTGAACCGCGGGTCAGTCCGAGGATTGCTCCACGGGCGTACGGGTCCCAGTAGGGTGCAGCCAGCCCGGTGAAAGCGGGTACTACGTACACGCCGCCCGAGTCCTCCACATGGATGGCCGCATACTCGCTGTCTGCGGAGTCGTAGATCACGCGAAGTTCGTCCCGCAGCCACTGGATGGAAGCGGCAGCCACAAAGATGAGGCCTTCAAGGGCGTACTCAACCTTCCCGTTCAACCCCCACGCAATGGTGGTGAGCATCCCGCTCTTTGAGCTGACCGGGGCCCCGCCTGTGTGCATGACCAGGCTGGCCCCTGTTCCGTAGGTCGCCTTGACCATGCCGCGGTCAAAGCACGCCTGCCCGAACAATGCAGCTTGCTGGTCACCGACGGCCGAAGCCACGGGGATGCGGGCGCCGGCAAAGATGGCATCGCAGGTGTGTCCGTAGACTTCGCTGCTGGGACGGACCTGGGGCAGCAATGCCCGCGGAATACCCAGCTCATTAAGCAACTTGTCATCCCAGTCCAGGGTGTTGATGTTGAAGAGCATGGTCCGCGCGGCGTTGGAGTAATCAGTGACGTGGGCCTTGCCGCCGGTCAGGTTCCAGATCAGCCAGCTGTCCACCGTGCCGAAGCACAGCTCTCCGGCCTCGGCACGGGCCCGTGCACCGGGAACGTTGTCCAGGATCCAGGCGATCTTGGTTCCGGAGAAGTAGGCATCCACCACCAAGCCTGTGGTGATGCGGACATGCTCTTCGAAGCCTTTGTCTTTTAGCTCGTCGCACAGACCAGCAGTACGCCGGTCCTGCCACACGATGGCGTTCATGATGGGCTTGCCCGTGTTCCGGTCCCAGACGACGGTGGTTTCACGTTGGTTGGTGACCCCGATCGCGCTGATGTCCGAGGGATCTATTCCCGCAGCCTCTGTGGCTCGTCGGGCGACAGCGAGCTGCGTATTCCAGATCTCAATGGGATCGTGTTCCACCCAGCCCGGCTTGGGGTAGATCTGCGTAAATTCCTGGCTCGCTTCGCCAACAATTTCCAGATCCCGGCTGTAGAGGATGGACCTGATCCCGGTGGTTCCGGCATCGAGTGCCATGATGTACTTCTTCGTCATCAGATGTCCATTTCTGTATCCGCAGAGCCCTGAGGCCGCATTACTTCGAGTCGAAAAGGATCATGGCCTTCATCCCAGCGCCCGATCCTGCATAGTCCATGGCCTTCTCGATGTCATCCAGTGTGAAGGTCTCGGTGATCAGTGGCGAGAGGCTCAACCGACCCTGTCCAACCAGGCGCAGGGAGGCTGCGTAGTCGGAGTTGCTGGACCCGGTTGTTCCGGTCAGGGTGAGGCCTTGATAGTGGACCCGGTTGGTATCAACAGGGATCCGTTGGGCCTTCCCCAACCCCGCAAAGAAGTTCACCCGCCCGTGCATGGCCAGTAGGTCCACGGCCTCGGCCTGCACCTCCGGCTTGGACACGCATGTCAGTGCGACGTCCACGCCCCGGCTGTTGGTTTCCTCTGCAACCACGGATGCCAGCTCGCGTTCGCCGAGGTTCACCAGGACATCAGCCCCCACAGAACCGGCGAAATCCAACCGGGCCTGCCGATTGTTGGAGACAATAACCTTGGCCGCGCCGAAGAGCTTGGACAGCATCACGTGGCAGGCCCCGATCGGCCCGGCACCCATCACCAAGACAGTTGTCTCAGGGCCAACGTCGAGTTTGCTGATGGCGTTGTAGCAGCAGGACAACGGCTCAACCAAGGCGGCTTCGGCGTAGTCCACGGAGTCCGGGAGATGGAACACGTTGCCTCGTTCAATGGCGAACCGGGGAATAAGGACGTACTCCTGAAAGCCGCCGTCCAAAGTGATGCCGAAAGCTTCGTAGGAGGGGCACATGTTGTTCAGCCCCAGCAAGCAACTTTCGCAGCGTCCGCAACCTACGTTCGGGGTGACGCTGACCCTGTCGCCCACCGAGTATCCGGACACTTCGTCCCCGGCCTCAACGATGTCTCCGGCAAACTCATGACCGAGGACGCGGGGTGTTCCCTCCGGGAGCTTGAAGTGGCCGTTGGCGGCAATCCGGCGGTCCGTGCCGCAAATGGAGGCTGCACGGACCTTGATGACAAGGTCGCCCGGGCCCGCGACAGGTCGCGCCACCTCGTCAACAGTGATGGTGCCGGCGGAGTGGAGCCTTGCAGCCTTCACAGGGAACGCACCTCCTCCTGAGCTTCTTCGGAGACGGCGAACAGGACCTTGTTGTACCAAATGGAGCGGTCCGTCAGCTGGCGGAACAGTCCAGGAGCCTCTTCCAAGGGGCGGACGTGGCTGATCAGCTCTTCCACTTTCAGGTCCTTGCCCAAGTGGGCTATGACCATGTCCCATTCGCTGTGGCCCTTGGGGGTCACTTTGGCATTCCATGTCCCGTAGAGTCGCAGTTCCCTGCGCAGGAGCGAGGAAACTTCAGCCTTGGCCAAGTGAAGGTCGCCGCTGAGATCGCCCAGCAGGACAACCTGGCCTTGGACGGATGCTGCGTCGATGGCCTGCACCAACGCCTTGGGGTTGCCGGTGGCTTCCACAGTGATCTGTGGTCCCCAACCGTCGGTGGCGGTCCGGGCAAGATCGGCCGTGTTGCCGGTCTTGGCATCCAGCGTTTCGAAACCCAGACCGGACATGATCGCCAGTTTCCGATCGTCGATGTCAGTAACGAACACGCGCGAACATCCCAGGATCCGCAGCCACTGCGCGGCCAGGGCGCCGATGGGACCTGCGCCGATGACCAAGGCCGTGGCGTGGGTGGGAATGTCCAGCTTCAGCATGGCGTGCAGGGCTACGCCTGCCGGTTCCACCATCGCTGCATGTGCCAGTGGAGTGTGGTCCGGGACTTTGAAGATGCTCTTGGCGGGCACCCACATACGCTCGGACATTGCGCCGTGGCGGCGGGAGCCGAAGTAGTCGTACCCCGTCCCCAAGGCGTGTTCGCCAATTTCGGACATCGGGTCCCCATGCTGGTGCAACAGGGGGAACACTGCGGCGCGGTCGCCTGGTTTGAGTCCGGTGCCCGCCGGCACCTCTTCCACGATTGCGGAGAATTCATGGCCGAGGACAAGGGGGTAGTGGTACGCCTTGCCGTGGCCGTAGCGGAGTACGTCGGAACCGCAGACCCCGACGGCGCCGACCCGCACCAGTACAGGGTCCTCGCCTACAGGCTCGGGCTCAGGGATGTCCTGGTACTCCAGGTCATTGAGTCCATTGAGAATGGCAGCCTTCATGGCAGGTTAGACCTCCATGCCGTAACGGTGTGCCTTGTGGGTGGGGTACAGGGCGATCTGCGGAATGGTGACATCCGGCGTGCGGGTGGCCACGTAGAGGGTGATCTCTGCGACGTTGTCCACCTCGATGCAGCTGGCGTGTATGCCTTCTTCGATTTCCTTCTTGTCCAGCCAGCCGTCGATGTAGGCCGGGACGTCGCCGTCGTAAAGGCCCTTGTCGATGATTTCGGTCATCGGGGTCTTGACGTGGGACGGGTTGATGACAGTGACGCCGATCTTCTTGTCCTTGCCTTCAAGCAGGATGTTCTTGCTGAAGCCCATGAGGCCGTGCTTGGAAGCGCGGTATGGGCTGTGGCCGGGGCCGGAGGCGACACGGGCGGACGATGAGCCCATGTTGATGATGCGGCCACCGTTTTCCTGCTTCTCCATGATGCGGAAGGCTTCGCGGCACATGAGGAACACTGCGGTCAGATTGGGGTTCAGGGTCTTGTTCCACTCGTCCAAGGTGACGTCCGTGACCGGCGGGGCCAGGGAGTCGCGGCCGGCACTGTTCACCAGCAGATCGACACTGCCCCAGTTGGTCTTGGCCCAGGCGAAGAGATCGATCACGGACTGTTCGTCGGTGACGTCGGCAAGGATCGAATGGACGTCTCCGCGGCCATACCCGCGGATGCTGGCAGTGACCTTGTCCAGGCGCTCCTCGTCGATGTCAACCAACAGGACTTTGCTTTCGTTGGCGGCGAAGATGCGGGCCACGGCCTCGCCGATGCCGGAGGCAGCGCCGCTGATGATGGCGACCTTGCCGGCCAAGGCGACGCCGTTCTGGGGGACGTATGTTTCACTCATTGTGGTTCTCCTTGTATTAGGTGGTTTTGATGGGGTCTGTGGCGGTCACACGGACGCCACGGAAGGGGATGCCAGGCGAACGGCCTGGCTGGCTTTGGTGCGGATGTCATCCCAGCGCCGTTCGGCGATGTCCGCT
The DNA here is from genome assembly GCF_000281065.1 of Arthrobacter sp. M2012083. Lineage (GTDB taxonomy): Bacteria > Actinomycetota > Actinomycetes > Actinomycetales > Micrococcaceae > Arthrobacter. The sequence continues at coordinate 92,544 of NZ_AKKK01000039.1, read as the reverse complement.
TTGGTGGCGATCCAGGAACCCCCGCAGGCCACCACGTTGGGCGCCTGCAGCCAGGACTCCAAAGAGGACGCCGTGATTCCGCCGGTGGGCATGAACTCAACATCCGGGTAGGGGGCCGCGAAGGCTTTCACTAGGGGAAGCCCGCCCACCGCTTCGGCGGGGAAGAGCTTCAGCAGGCGGAGGCCAAGCGACCGGGCTGCCTCAATTTCGGTGGGAGAGGTGACGCCCGGGATGATCGGTACACCCGCGCTGCGGGCGCTCGCCACCACGGCAGGATTCAGGCCGGGCGAGACTAGGAAGTGCGCACCGGCGTCGGCGGCTGCGTCCACGTCCGTCACTGAAAGGACGGTTCCGGCGCCCACCAGCAGGCCGGGGACCTCGCGCACCATTCGTGCGATGGCCTCGGCGGCTGCCGGTGTCCGTAACGTCACTTCAGCTACGGGCAGTCCGGCCTCCACCAACGTTTGTCCCAGGGGGACGGCATCGGCGGCGTCGGCGATTTCGATCACGGGAACAATCCGCAGCTGCCGCAAAGTATTTTCCGGGGTCATGTCAGCGTCCTTTCAGCTGTTCTGCCGGTTCGCGGGCCGGCTCAACGGAGTAGCACCTGCCCACTTCAGGAAGGGTCCATTGCAGGTCACCGGCCACCTCGCCAAGTTCGCGGGCGGCGTCTTCGCGGGGCACCGTGTTGAAGTCGAACAACCCAAAATGGTGGCCAACGACGGCGGGAATCGCCGCTTCCTGGCAGAGCGCCGCTGCTTCGCGAACCGTCATGTTGCCGGGGACGCCGTTCTGCAGCCTGCGGCTGTCCCGCCCGTTGATGGGCAGCAAGGCCAAGTCCACGTGGTGGTTCCGCAGCAGTTCGACCTGGCCCCCATACGGTACGCAGTCGCCGGAGTGGTACATCCGGATGCCGGCGATTTCCAGGATGTAGCCAAGGAAAACGGAGTCGCCGTTGGCATCGAATTCGAGGTCCTCGTGCGCAGCCGGAACGGCAGTAACGGACATGCCGTCGCCGAGTTCAACGCGATCGCCGGCGGTTACGGCCCGCAGCCGGTCCGCCGGAATGTTCCTCTGGAGGGCTACATCACGCCGTGCCCTCGGTGCCACGAACAAAGGGCTGTTGTTCTGCAGCAATCCTTCAACGGTGTCCGGGTCCAGGTGATCGGTGTGTGCGTGGCTGTGCAGCACAGCCTCAACGCCAAGCACCGCGGCAGGGTCCACCGGCACCGGATGAAGCCGGGTGTGCGGAAACACCTTTCCTGCGTACTTCCGGGCAAGGCTGTCCGAGAGGTAGGGATCCACCAGAACGCGCCGTCCGGCATGCTCGAAGGCGAAGCCCGCCTGCCCCAGCCACCAGAAGCGGAGGCCGCCGTCGTTGTCCGCTGCCCGGGTGAGATGCCCGACGTCGGGACCGCCGTCGTTGCGAACGGTTACCGCAGCGCTCATCGGACTGCCAGTCGGGCTGGAAGTGCCTCGGGGTCGTGACCGACTGGCGGTGTCTGCGCGCCTGTCATGAGGGATACGGCGTCGTTCATGGAGATGTCTGTTTTCTGTACGCAGGCGATGCGGCGGCCGAGGCGCTGGACGTGGATCCTGTCCGCCACCTCGAAAACATGAGGCATGTCGTGGCTGATCAGGATGACGGGGACGCCGCGGTCACGGATGCCGGCGATCAGGTCCAAAACCTTGCCCGATTCCTTGACGCCCAGTGCTGCCGTGGGTTCATCCATGATGATGACCCGGCTGCCGAACGCTGCCGCCCGGGCCACTGCCACACCTTGGCGCTGGCCGCCGGAAAGTGTTTCTACGGCCTGACCGATGTTCTGGATGGTCAGCAGGCCGAGATCTCCCATGATCCGGGCAGTTTCCTTGCGCATGGTCTTGTGGTCCAGCATCCGCAGCCCCCAGCCCAGCGGGCCGGGTTTCCGGAGTTCACGGCCCAGGAAGAGGTTGGCCGCAATGTCACGGGCCGGTGCCAAGGCCAAGTGCTGGTATACGGTTTCAATGCCGGCGGACCGGGCGTCCAGGGGAGAGCGGAACTTTTGCGTTTTGCCGTCGACCTTGATCTCGCCCTCGTCGGGGATCAGTGCTCCTGACAGTGCCTTGATGAGGGAAGACTTGCCGGCACCGTTATCCCCGATGACTGCCAGGACTTCGCCGGGATAGAGCGTGAGGTCCGCGCCGGCCAGTGCCGTGACGTGTCCGTAGCGCTTTACGAGGTTGCGTGCCTGGAGGATGGGCTGCATGGTTGGGGTTGGGTTGGTGGTCATCCCGCGACCTTTCGGGTCCACTGGTCCAAACCGACTGCGACGATGACCAGTACGCCTGTGGTGAATACCTGCCAGAGAACATCGACGCCGGCCAGTGTCAGGCCGTTGCTGAAGACTCCGATGATGAGGGCCCCTAAGAGGGTGCCAAGGACGTTTCCGCGGCCGCCGAAGAGGCTGGTCCCTCCGATGACTACTGCTGTGATGCTGGCGAGGTTGACGCCTTCGCCGGAGAACGGGCTCACGGAACCGACGCGGCCGATCAGCAGCCAGCCGGCAATGGCACAGATGATGCCCGCCACGATGTACACGCTGAGCAGGACGCGGGTTGTCCGGATGCCGCTGAGCCGGGCGCCTTCGGCGTTGTCGCCTACCGCGTAGATGTGTTCTCCCCACGCGGTGCGCTTGAGGATGAAGGCTACGGCGACGAAGCTCAGAAGGACCAGGACGGACCCATAGGTGACCGGCGCTCCGAGGATCCGGAAGGTTTCACCGGGCCAGAGGAGCAGGTCCGGGAGCACATTGGCCTTGATGGTTTGGCTGCCTGAGGCCAGCAGGTTCAGCGCCGTGAAGATGCTCAGGGTTCCCAGCGTTGCGATGAATGGCGGCACGCGGAACCGCGTCACCAGGAGGCCGTTGAGGAAGCCGCAGGCTGCGCCCGTCGCCAAGGCAATCACAAGTGCGACGACGGCGGGAAGCCCGGCTTCGGCGGCCAGCTTGCCGGAAATGACGGTGGTGAAGACCATCACGGCGGCCACGGAGAGATCGATGCCGGCCGTCAGGATGATGAGCGTCTGCGCAATGCCCACCATGCCGATGATCTGGACTTGCTGGAGGATCAATGACACGTTGAGAGGGTCTACGAACCGGGGGCCCACCATGACCGTGAAGACAACGCAAGCAAGGATCAGGACGGCGGTTGGACCCAGGAGGGGATGGGCGTGCATTTGACGCTGGACCCGGCCCAGGAATGAGACCGGCGGTTGCTGGTCAAGGCGCTCGCCCACCTTGCGTTGGGTCGGTGCGTCCGGGGCCTTGGCCGGCGCGGGGCCGGGCGTCGCGGATACTGAATTCATTGTTGTACCTTCGCTGTTCAATGAACGGGTGGTTGGCTGCCGGGCCTTAGCCCCAGCAGTTCTCCAAGCCCCAGGAAGTCGGTTCGGAAGTGACGCCCGGTGCTGCCTGATCGGTGATGAGCGTGACGCCGGTGTTGGTGAAATCGAGGCCTTCTGTGGTGCTTGGCTTGGTGCCGTCCTTCAGGTAGGCATTGATGGCTTGAAGTGCGTCGGTGGCCATCTTTATGGGGAACTGCATGGACGTTGCCCCGATTGCACCGGCCTTGACGTCATTGACTCCCGGGCAGCCGCCGTCGATGGAGACCACCGTTACTTGACCGTCCAGGCCGGCTGCCTTGATGGAAGAGTAAGCGCCGGCAGCGGCCGGCTCGTTGATCGTGTAAACGAGGTTGATGGTGCGATCCCGCTGGAGGAGCTTCTCCATGGCAGCCCGGCCGCCGGCTTCGTTGGCGTTGGTGACTTCGTGGCCCACGATCCGGGGGTCTTTTTCGTCGCCGATCTTGTTCTTGTCGGCCACGTCGACTCCGAAGCCTTGCAGGAATCCCTGGTTGCGCTGGACGTCAACGGCTACTTGGGCCGGGCTGAGGTCCAGCATGGCGATTTTTGCCGGCTTGTTGGCGAACTGGGCTTTGGCCCACTGTCCGATGAGGACGCCCGCCTGGAAGTTGTCGGTTGCGAAAGTGGCGTCGGCGGCATCAGTGGGGTTGGTGGGGGAGTCCAGAACTGCGACGAAGACCCCGGCATCCCTTGCCTTCTTGATGGCAGGAAGGATGGCTTCCGAGTCCGACGGAGCGATCATGATTCCCTTGGCACCGCGGGCTACCAGGTTTTCGATTGCCTTGACCTGGGAGTCGTTGTCGCTCTGGCCCTGGCCGGAAAGCGACTGGAGCTCGAAGCCCAGTTCTGCGGCCTTCTTTTCGGCGCCCTCGCGCATCTTGACGTAGTAGGGGTTGTCATCGGTCTTGGTGATGAGCCCTACCAGCGGTTTGGAATCGGCTGCCGATGAAGAACATGCGGCGAGGGTTGCCGTGAGTCCGGCCGCCGCGATGAAGGCAGCTGCCTTGACGGTCAGTCCACGACGTTGTGTACGAGCGGTCATTTCGAGGCCTTTCTGTCGAGAGGAACTCTCTGATTGGGGGGTGGTGTTGATCACAAGCCTAGCAGGAATTTCTTTCCGAACAATAGTTTCTGGCAGAAATTTCCGAACTCGATTAGGCTGGCCCCCATGTGTGGAATCGTTGGTTACGTCGGCAGTGCCGACTCAGTTAACGCCCGTCGGCAACGTGCCCTGGATGTCGTGATGGGCGGCCTGCGCCGCCTTGAATACAGGGGCTACGACTCGTCGGGCATCGCCATCCAGTCGGAGGGACGCATTCACGTCCGTAAGAAAACGGGAAAGATCAGCAACCTCGCGGCTGCGGTCGATGCCGAGCCGCTTCCTGACGGGAAGGTGGCCATTGGGCATACCAGGTGGGCCACGCACGGTGCTCCGACGGATGCCAATGCCCACCCGCATCTGGCCGATCAGGGCCGGTTGGCGGTGATCCACAACGGCATCATCGAAAACGCTGCGACGCTGAGACATGCGTTGTCAGGAAACGGGCACGACTTCGCTTCGGAGACGGATACCGAGGTGGCCGCGGCCTTACTCGCGCAGGCGTACCGCGCGGTGGTCGCCGACTGCGCGGCTCCGGCCGCCGCGGAAGATGCCCTGGCAGAAGCCATGCGCCGCACCTGCCTCGAACTGGAAGGCTCCTTTACGCTCTTGGCGGTCCACGCTGACCACTCGGGACTCGTGGTGGCTGCGCGGCGGAACTCGCCTCTCGTCGTCGGAATGGGCGACGACGAAAATTTCCTGGGTTCCGACGTCGCGGCTTTCGGCGAATTTACGAGGCGCGCAGTTGAGTTGGGCCAGGATCAGGTTGTCGCCGTCACCGCGGACAATATTGCGGTGACCGACTTCAACGGCGCCCCGGTGGAAGTCGCGGAAGTGGCAGTCGACTGGGACCCTGCCACCGCATCAAAGGGCGGCCATTCGTCTTTCATGGCCAAGGAGATGCTGGAACAACCCGAAGCTGTGCGGCGGACCATTCAGGGTCGCATCGGCGTAGACGGCTCTGTCCGCTTGGACGGCTCGGGCATCGACGACTCCACGTTCGCCGGGATCAACAAGGTAGTGGTGGTGGCGTGCGGCACCGCGTCCTATGGCGGACAGATTGCGAAGTACGCGATCGAGCGTTGGTGCAGGATCCCGGTGGAGGTCGACCTTGCCCACGAATTCCGGTACCGAACCCCCATGCTGGATTCCCGGACGCTTGTGGTGGCCATTTCCCAATCCGGGGAGACCATGGACACGCTGATGGCTGTCCGTTACGCGCGTGAACAAGGCGCCATTGTGCTCTCCATCTGCAACACCCAAGGGTCCACGATTGCCCGCGAGTCGAACGGCGTCCTTCATACGCTGGCCGGACCCGAAATCGCGGTCGCCTCCACCAAGGCCTTCTTGGCGCAGGTAACGGCTAATATCCTCTTGGGTCTCTACCTGGCGCAGCTTCGTGGGACTGCCCTGACAGAAGAAACGTTCGCCGTGGCGCGGGAGCTGCGGATGGTGCCGGATCTCATCCAGCGCACCTTGGAGGGCGCGCCGCGGGTCAAAGCGTTGGCAGCCGACATGCGCGAAGCGACGTCGGTATTGTTCGTGGGCCGGCATGTCGGGTTCCCTGTGGCCTTGGAGGGAGCGTTGAAGCTCAAGGAGCTTGCCTATATCCATGCAGAGGGATTTGCTGCCGGAGAGCTCAAGCATGGTGCGATCGCGCTCATTGATCACGGGCAGCCGGTCATTGTCATTGTTCCCTCGCTCCGGCACAGCAGTCTTTTGCATTCCAAGGTCATGTCCACCATCCAGGAGATCAAGGCCCGCGGCGGCAGGGTCATTGCGGTGGCGGAGGAAGAAGACGGGGTTGTTGCGGAATGGGCGGACGAGGTAATTACTGTGCCGGAGTCGTCGCCGCTGTTGGCTCCGTTGCTGACCACGGTCCCGCTACAACTGTTTGCTGCCGGTCTTGCCGCTGAAAAGGGACTCGATGTGGACCAGCCTCGGAATCTCGCCAAGTCCGTCACGGTGGAATAGCCCAGGGCCGCCCGCTGATGAGGCGGGCAGCCCTGGTGCTTCAGCTCCGCATGGAGGCGGGGAGTTCCGGCGTGGCCGCCTGCGTGTTGCTCAGGGACTGCAGCCGTGTGGCCACAATGCTGATTTCGGCAATGTTGGTCCGGGGCGGCAGGCTGACGGCGCAGTGTACCGCTTCTGCAATGTCGTCCGGGTGGATGGCCCAGTCCCGTACTTCCCGAGGCGGCGGGCTGGGGCGCAGGTCCAGGATGGGAGTATCCACGATGCCCGGCAGAATGCTGCAGACGCGAATGCCGTTGCCGTGCTCGTCGCGCGATGCGCCCCGGGCCAGACCCAGCAACGCGGATTTGGAAGCGCCGTAGGCTGCCCCGCTGTGGTCCGGCCAGCTTGCAGCGATGCTGGAGATGATCACTACGTCGCCCTGCCGTTCCCGCAACTGATCGAGCGTCGCTGACAGCAAGGTGAAGACGCCGTAGACATTGGTCTTCATGATGCGGTCGAAACTCTCGTCGTCGAGCTCGGCCATTCGCCTGCGTGGGACGTTGGTCCCCGCAGCGCAGACCAGAATGTCAATGGGATCCGTTTCCGCGAGGTGCGCCGCCAGAGCCCGCGCTCCCGCAGTGTCGGCAACGTCCAGAGCGTGGGTTACCAGCTGGCCAGTGACCAGATGCTCGGGGCTTACCGCGTTCAAAGCTTCCTGCCTCCGCGCGACGCCATGTACTTTGGCGCCGGCGGCGAGGAGCCTGCGGACCACGCTGGCCCCGATGCCGCTGCTGGCGCCGGTGACAAGAGCTACTCTGCCCTCAAGATTCCTGTCCATCGTTCCTCCTCTGCCGGGACTACCGGCAATGTTCCGTTCAGGGTGGCGCGGCTTTCTCGTGTTGATTCCGCCCAAGAACCAAATTATCACTTGACAGACACTTTGTCCGCATGATGGTGTTGGGTGCAGAACGTGGGCCTTCCGGCGCACAACCAGGCCACCTTGCGAATCTTGCTATATGGCGTAGCTTCGCACTGGCCCTGGTCACAACCGAGTCAAGCCACAGAGTGTGGCTTCCCAACACGGGAGCATTCAATGACGATTGTTGAGCAGAACACAGCCCAACCGAAAAGCAGCCCGGAACGGTTGCGCCTACAACGCAAATCCCTGCTCGCCACGGGCGTAGGAAACTTGCTGGAATGGTTTGACTGGACCATCTATACCGTCGCCTCGGTCTACATCGCCGGCAGCCTCTTCAACTCCAGCAACCCTATGTCTGCGCTGCTGAGCACGCTGGCCGTGTTCGCCGTCGGTTTCCTGATGCGTCCCATTGGCGGGCTGGTGTTCGGTCCTCTGGCTGACAAACTCGGGCGACGCACTGTCCTGCTGACCACGATGTTCCTCATGGCGGGCGCGAGCCTGGGGATCGCCCTCATTCCCTCGTACGCGGCAATCGGCAGTTGGGCATCTCTCCTCCTTCTGCTGGCCCGATTGATTCAGGGCTTTGCGCACGGCGGTGAGTCGACGACGTCTTACGCGTACATCGCTGAAATCGCCCCGGCCAAGCGCCGCGGTCTGTGGTCAAGCACGGTCTTCATCGCAGTGGGGTCAGGATCCCTCCTGGCGACGCTTTTCATGGCGGTACTGACCGGCCTGATCAGCAAGTCGGAAATGATGGAATGGGGCTGGCGAATTCCCTTCGCAGCCGGTGCGCTGCTGGCTGTGGCTGCACTGTGGTTGCGCCGCGGCATGATGGAAAGTGAGCATGTGGCCGTTGCCCAGGCTGGCAGCGCTGCGCCCCCGTGGAGCAAGAAGCAGGTATTTGCCGCAGGCGTGAAGTTGTTCCTCTACGAGGCTGGATCTACGCTCACGTACTACACGTGGGTCACCTCGGCAGCTATCTATGCAATCGGCGTCAGGGGCATGGATCCGGGCCAGGCGTTCGTGATGAGCGTGATAGCACAGGTGGTCTATATCGCTTTCCTCCCGGTCTCCGGCTGGATCTCCGATCACTGGGGAAGGAAGATCACAACCCTTATCTCGCTGGTGGGTATCGCAGCCACGGTATTCCCGCTCTGGGGCCTGATGACCAGCGAGCCATGGACGTTGCTTGTTGCCCAGACAGCAGGACTGTTGCTGGTCGCCTTTATTACAGGTTCCAAGCCGGCAGCGATTTCAGAACAGATTCCCACCCGTTACCGCACCAGGATCTTTGGCGTTTCCATCTCCCTCGGCGTGGCTGTCTGTGGCGGTACGGCGTCCTACCTCAGCACTTGGCTTTACTCGATTGGCAGTGGCTGGATCTTCAACCTCTATGTCATCGCAGTTGCGGCGGTATCCAGTGTTGTGGTCCTGAAGTGGAAGAACAACACCGGCGTTCCCCTGGATCAAATCTAGTACTGCCCACATCACGGCAGTTCCCGGCGGCGCCACTGGCACGCCGGGAACTGCCGTATCCGGAAGGAATCATCATGATTACCACCCTCCCCGCGACCGCAGCCGCGGCTGTCCGCTCTTCGATGGATAAGCGGAGCATCGAGATCAGAATGCAGGAAACCCCGCGGCTTCGAGCCGGCGAAGTGCTCGTAGCAACGGAATACTGTGGTTTGTGCGGGTCCGATCTCCACATCTGGAACGGCGACGATGGGTACGGCTGGGTTCCGTGCGGTACCGTTCTGGGCCACGAGATTGTGGGGACGATCGTCCAGAGCGAGGACCCCGGCGGCCTGAAGCCAGGGACCCGCGTGGTGGCCATCGCCCAGTCCGGCTGCGGGGACTGCGCCGCTTGTACGGCTGACTACGCGAACGGCTGCCCGGATAAGGTCACTTTGGGCCTGACGCGCGACGGGGGCGCCGCACGTTTCGTTCGCATCCCCGCATCCCAGTTGCTGGCCGTACCCGACGCTGTGCCAGCCCGGACGGCGGTGCTGACAGAACCTCTCTCGGTTGCCGCAAGGGCGGTTGCAAGCCGTGGGCGCGTGACAGCCGAGGACACCGTAGTTGTCAGTGGTCCCGGCACCATCGGGATCCTGTCTGCAGTGGTCTGCCAGTATCTCGGTGCCCGTGTGGTGCTCAAGGGGATGACCCAAGACGTGGCAGCACGGGCCGGTCTCGCCGAACAGCTGGGGCTGGACCTGGTGGATACCGTTCCCCCCGGTTTCAAGCCAAACGTGTGGATCGAAGCTGCCGGAGCCTCCGCGGCCTTGGCCGATGCTGTCCGTGGGCTTCCTGTCCAAGGGCGGTTGGTGGTGGTGGCACTGTATGGAGCGCCGCCGGTGTTGGCAGCCAACGATGCCGTGCGGAAGGAACTGGACATCATCACCAGCTACAGCTCGCACCGCCCGGACTACGGGCTGGCACTGGACATCCTCCAGACATATCCCGGGTTGGGGGAGCTGCTGGTTGAGACGGTGCCGCTCAGCAACATAGCCGTTGCCTTCGACAAGGTGGGCCGGGGCGCTGCGCCGAAGATCGCCGTCGAACCCTGATGCCTCGTGAACGCAGCAAAAGGGCGGCCGGAATGTTCCGGCCGCCCTTCCTTGGTGTGTGGCTGCTAACTGAACGTGCCGTCGATGGTGAGTCCGCCGTCGATCTTAATGACCTCGCCGTGGATGAACGACGCGTCCGGGGAGAGCAGGAAAGCGATCACGTTCGCGATTTCTTCCGGCTCGGCAAGCCTCCCGAGGGGAGTCCGTCCCAAGAGAACCTCTTGGTTCAATGTGCCGTTGCGCAAGCCGCTACGCACCATCTCCGTATTTACGTAACCGGGAGCGACTGCATTGACGCGTATCTTATGGACGCCCCATTCAACGGCCAAGGTCCTGGTCAGTCCCAGCATCCCGGTCTTGGCGGTGGCATAGGCAGATCTCCCCGGCAAGCCAAAGGTGGACCCTACTGACGCGATGTTCACAATAGAGCCACGGCTCGATTTGAGGAGTGGAAAAGCCGCCTTTGCCGTGAGCATTGAACCCGTCAGATGAATGTCCAGCAGACGCCGCCATTGTGCGATGTCCAGCTCCTCGGCAGGCTGGCGAAGGATGTTTCCGGCGCAGTTCACCAAACCGTCCAGCCGGTCCGTTTCGCCCGCGACGGCACCAAGGAGGGCTTGGACGCTGATCTCGTCAGCCACGTCGACGCCGAACCCAAGGTGGGGGGAGGCCGCGGGAGAAAAGGAATTGAGTTCTTCTGCCAGGTCTTTGGCCGGCCCCTCGTTGAGATCGGCCACGAGGACCCGCCAGCCGCGGTTTGCCAGAGTATGTGCCACCTTGGCGCCGATTCCTTGTGCCCCGCCAGTGATCAGGGCCGTCTGTTGTGCGTTCATGAGATGCTCCCTTGCTAGGTTTTGTGCCTCAGAGCTTGCTGAGGCGGAAGGTTGGATCAGGCTCTTGGAAGGTGACGTCCGGCGCTCCCTCGAGGCTGCCCAAGGCTGTGGTGGAACGCCCGACGGCGAGCGCGCCCCAGGCAGCGGAACGCGCCAGCGCTTCGGTGAAGGCTGATCTACGATGATGTGCTCCGGTGGGCCCTCCGGGGTCGAGGGAGGTTTCGCTGAGGAATCCGGCAAGTGCTGCGTCGCCAGCACCTGTGGTATTGACCACGGGGGTCTGTGGCGCCCGGGCCCACAGGACGCCATCCGGGCCTAGCCCGATGAGTCCATCTCCGCCCATGCTGGCCAGCACGGTGCCGGTGCCCGCGTCGCCGAGGGACCGTGCTGCTTGGACTCTGTGGGTGAGGCTGCTCATGGGATCAGCGCCCTCGCCTAGTCGTCGGCCAGCGCGTGCCGGACCTGGCCGGCTACGCGGGCGGGCGAGAGCCCGTATTTGTCCAACAGGTAGCTGTTGGGAGCGGACTCGGACCATGCGTCCGCAAGTCCCAGCCGAGTGACCGTTTTGCCCAGCGTGGTGCTGGTAACCAGCTCACTTACCAGCCCGCCCAGTCCTCCAATAATGCTGTGTTCTTCGATAGTGAAGATTGGTGCAGGGCCTGAGAGGGCAGATAGCAGAGCAGCTTCATCCACGGGTTTGAGGCAGGGAACGTGAACCACCCGGGCTTCGATTCCTTCTTCGGCGAGCAGAGCTGCAGCATCCATGACACGCGAACTCTGGACACCTGTGGAAACCAGAAGTGCGTCATTGCCCTCGCGTAATACATGTACTGTTCCCGGCGTGAATGCATGGCCCGGACTGAAAATGTCGGAAACGGCGTCCCGTGCCAACCGCAGGTAGACGGGACCGTCGTGGTCTGCCGCCCATCGGATAGCTGCTTCGGCTTCTATTGCGTCGGCCGGGGCGATCACGGTCATGCCCGGCATTGCACGCATGATGGCCAGGTCCTCAATGTCCTGATGGGTCTTCCCGCTGCTGCCGTTGAGGAGGCCGGAATAGGAGGCGGCGATCTTGACGGGTGCTCCGGTCTGGGAGACCAGCATGCGGATGGGGTCCAGAGCGCGGTGGGTTAGGAATACCCCAAAGGTGGATAGCCATGGACGGAAACCCAGAGTGGACAGGCCAAAGGCAACGCCCACCATGTTCTGCTCCGCGATGCCGATTTCGAAGAACCGGTCCGGGAACGCGTCGGCGAACAGGTCAGCTTTGGTGGACGTGGCAAGATCGCCGTCGACCACTGCAACCCGGCTGTCCGTCCTGGCAAGATCTACAAGGGTCTGGCCCCATACGTCGCGTTGCGCCTTCACTTTGCTTCTCCTTCGAAAACCTGGCCGAGTTCAGCGGCTGCGCTGGCCAGTTGTTCCGGTGTGGCAATGCCGTTGTGCCACTTGTAGGTGCCCTCGGTAAAGGACACGCCCTTGCCTTTGGTGGTCTTGGCTAAGATGACGGTTGGCTTTCCTGAACCCCGTTGCTCACGGACGCGGTCAAAGGCGTCGTGAATTGCGTCGAAGTCGTGCCCGTCGATGCTGATGACGTTCCAGCCAAAGCACGTGAAGACTCCGCTGAGGTCTACGCCGGACCACGGGTTTGAGCGGTCGAACCGGTCATCGTCTTCGGAGACGGGCCATCCATACTGCTGAAGTCCGTTGAGGTCGATGACCGCCGTGAGATTGTCAAGCTTGAAGCGACGTGCCGTGTGGACTGCCTCCCACACCATTCCCTCTTCGAGTTCGCCGTCGCCCAACATGACCCACGTGTGGAAGTCCGTTCCGAGTTGCTTGGCGGCCATTGCCATGCCGGCTCCGGCCGATAGACCCTGGCCCAGGGAACCGCTGGAGCTGTCCACGCCGGGGGTGAGCTTCATGTCCGGGTGGCCTTGAAGCCGCGATCCGCCCTGATCGAAAGTGGCCAGTTCCTCCACAGGGAAGTAGCCGCGGAGTGCCAGGACCGAATACAGGCCAATGGCGCAATGTCCTTTGGAGAGGATGAAACGGTCTCGGGCGGGGTCCTGCGGATTCCCGGGGTCAACAGAAAGTTCGTTGAAGTACAGGGAAACCAGCAGGTCCATTGCAGACAGCGGGCCGCCGATGTGGCCGGCTTTGGCATCTGCCACGGTCTTGATGACGTGCCAGCGGCCAGCGGCTGCAAGCCTCTGGAGTTCGGCCGTTCCGGTCTTGGTTGCTTGCGTTCTTGACATGACATTGTCCTCATCGATCGTGTCAGCAGGTCTACCGCCCATTATTGCCGTGATACGGACAATTTGTCCAGAAAATGATAATTAATGCAGGGGTTGGGGCAGGCTTCGCACAAGGATCTTCACAGCTCCAGTGCCTGACCGCGCCTCGGCAAAAGCCTCTTCCACCGATTCCAGGGGGTATTCAGAGATCGGAATTCCTGCCAGTGGAAGTTCATGGTGGCTGATCAGCCGTACGGACTCGGCGAAGTCTGCGGACTCGTAGACGCGCACCCCGATGATTTCCTGTTCGGCAAAGGCGAGCTCGCGCAGGTCCACCTCGGCCGATCCGTGGTGCACGGCCACAATCACAATCCGCCCCCGCACTGGCGCCACCTTGGTTAGAAGGGGCGTGACGCTGTGATGCCCTGCGCAATCGAAGACAACGTCGGTGGCGGTCTCGCCATGCTCCTTGGCTACCGGGATGTCACTTGGCCCGAGCGCCCGGAGGCCGAGCGCCTCAACTACTTCCCGGCGTCGTTCGCTTGGCTCCACGACAGCAACGTCAGCCGCACCTGCGTGACGGGCGGCCAGCGCAACCAGGATTCCGATGGGTCCTGCGCCGAAGATCAGCACGCGCTCGCCTGCTGCGAGCCTGGCCCTCCGAATGGCGTGAACTGCTACTGCGAGCGGCTCGGCCAGGGCTGCTTCCTTGGCGGGGACATTTTCGGAGAAGGGAATGACGTTCGCGGCAGGTACGGCGATCAATTCCGCCATGGATCCGGGCGTATCGATGCCAAGCAGCCTCAGGTTTCTGCAGACGTGCCACAGTTCCTTCCGGCAGGCGCCGCAGGTGTCGCAGGGCAGGAGGGGGTTGACGGCCACCGTGGCGCCCTCAGTCAGTCCGCTGTCCCCTGGATTCTCAATGGTGCCGGTAATTTCGTGCCCCATCACCAGTGGAAGAGTAGCTCGGGGGTGGGTGCCGCTCACAATGGGGAAGTCCGAGCCGCAGATGCCGGTGAATGAGACCCGAACAAGAACTTCGCCCGGCCCTGCCTCCGGGCGCCGTAGTCGCTGCGTGCCGAACTGCTCTGGGGCCTTGAGGACGGCTGCCCGGATATCCGGGATGGTTTCAATGGTTGGTGTCGTCATCGACTGCTCCTTCGGGTGCACGGCATGGTTCTTGACCACTTCCCTTCAAGTTATCAACTGGCGGACATAAGTTCCACTGGTTGATAAATATCTGTTGGCGACGCCGTTGTTGCATTGGTCATGGGCCTTACGTATCGTGAGTCATGATGTGTGTCCGCTAGGTGAGAGGTTCCAATGACGGAAGCAACGGATCCCAGCGGTGGAATGAACCTCGTGACCAAATCTGCGGCAGTCCTTCGCGCGATCGCTGAGGCAGGCGAGCTGACCGTGAGCGAACTCGCTGAGCGCACAGCTGAACCCGCAAGCTCCCTCTACAGGCTGCTCTCGACGCTCCAGGCGATCGGCTGGGTGGAGGATGGGTCGCGCCGCGGCAAGACCCGGCTCGGCCTCGATTTTGTTCGGCTCGGAGCAAAGCTGGAAGCCCAGCTGGACCTGAGGGACCTGGCGCGGCCAGAGCTTGAGAGGTTGCACGCTGCCACTGGCCAGACATCGTTCCTGTGCATCAGGCGCGGCCTCCGGGCCGTGTGCATTGACCGAATCGATGGCCTGGATGTCCAGATCCACAACCTTAGATTGGGCGAGTCCATGCCCTTGGGCCAGGGGGCCGCGCCCAGGGCTATCCTCGCCTTCGAAATCCCCGAGGTGGTCCAATGCTATTTGAGGGACCTGCCTGAGGATGAACTGTTCGGCCCGGTGGCCCATAACGCAGAGGAACTTCGCCGACTCCTAGCGGAAACGGCGTCCGCCGGCGTTGCAGTGGCGCACAGCGATTGGGGTCAGGGGATTGGCGGCGTTGGTGCGCCAATCTTCAACCACACTGGTGCCGTTGTAGGAGCGCTGTCCATCAGTGGCCAAACCCACAGGGTGTTCCACAGCGACTACGACCCCGTCGCGATGGTCCAATCTGCTGCCGCAACCGTAAGCCGGGCGCTTGGTGCGATTCAGCTGCCGGAGGCTCATCTGCCGGCCGTAGAAAGCGGGGCCGTCTAGTGGCAGCGAAACCCATCAAGGTGATGGCCAACAGTGCTGACCTCCTCAACGCGCTGGCCGACAACGGACCCATGAGCGTGGTGGACATCGCCGAGGCAATTTCCATGCCGCGCCCCAGCGTGTACCGGTTGCTTGACGCGCTCGAACACGTGGAACTGATCGGAATCCGGGAAGATGGCAGGGCTCAACTCGGTACGCAGATCCTTCACCTAGCAAGTGCTTCCCTTCAAGGGATTCCGGAGGTCTCCGCAGCCCGTCCCGCCATGGCCCGCCTCAACGAGCTCACGGGCCAGACCGTCTATCTCTGCGCCGTAAGGAACCAACTCGTGACCTGCCTCGATTGGGTCAAAGGGACCAAAGTGACGCTGCTGCTCCTCAACCCCGGCGGCACCCTCCCGCCGCACGCAGGTGCAACGTCGCGGGCCATCATGGCATGGGATGACCAACTCAGGCACAGCGTCACAGCGTCGGCTCCGCTGCAGGCGATCACGCCGAACACCCTCACCACAGCAGAGCAGGTTGAGGCTGACGCAAAAATCATCCGGGAACGCGGCTTCAGTGTGTCTGACCAGGACGTCACCGTCGGTGTCGCCGCACTGGGAGTGCCGCTGTTCGATTCCCATGGCGTATTACGCGGGGCACTGTCAGTTGCCGGACTTCGTGATGACGTCCTTCCTCGGCAGGACGAATTTATTGCGTTGCTGCAGGAAGCGGCGAAGGAAACAGCGGCCAAACTCTAGGATCGATCCCAGCTGACCACCACGCGGGCAGCACCCTCCTCGGTCCGCTCCACGTTAGTGACGATCTGCGTTTCTCTCGCTCCCATGTCACGGATCTGCTGCTTGTAATCCTCGATGTGCTCCAGCAGTGACTCTTCGGTCCATTCGCCCGGCCGCATCCTGGTCGAGATTTCGACCGGCTCTTCAGGGACCAGGATTTCCGCCGGCTGTGCCACAGGGGGCTGGGAAGCATGAGTGGGCGATGCCTCCAGCCGCGAGGCTCCCTTTGGCTCGTCCCCCCGGTTCCGAACGGGCTCGGGCTCTCCCGGTGGCACGAGCATGCGGAAAGCAAAAGCTCCGCCTGCCACCCCCGCTACAAGACCCATGGCGATGAGCCAGATGGCCCGTCCAGGTCGGCGTCGCTTGGGTTGCGCGCCGGGAGCGGGCAGGGGCCCCGGCTGTGATGCCTTTTTAGCGCTTCGTCGTGCCATGGGGATTTCAACTTTCCAGTCGGCGGTTGGATTTCCGTACTCGTGGTGCGTCAGGAACCTGCCCCTCCATCGTAAGCATGCTTAGGACCATTGGTAAGTTGTGGAGACTCGGCCGATGGGGATTGCTCCCGATAACCGCCCGTTTTGCCTGTGGCTAGAAGTCGTGAACGGGCAGATAATGAAGGCATGGCACGGCAAGCAGCGCTCGTGCAGATGTTCTGAGCATCGCCGCAGGTTGCGGCCCTGCTTGTGTGGTGAGGAATTCCGATGTCGTTGTCGGATGAAGAACGCAGGAGCTTGGAAGAGCTGGAGCGGGATCTCGCTGCAACGGATCCCGACCTCGCCTTTGAGCTGAAGTCGGGCCGCCCACGTGGGGCGATAGCCCGTACGGTTTTCGGCGCCCTGGCAGTCCTGGCCGGCTTTGTTCTGCTCATTGCAGGGATCGTCACCCAGCTTGTGATCCTGGGCGTTGCGGGCTTCCTGCTGGCCAGCGCCGGAGCCTATTGGCTCCTGGCCGGAACCTCGCTGCGGAAGCGGATTGAACGGCGCGACGACGACGCGGCCCCTTAACGACGACGACGCCGGCCCCTTAACGGGGCCGGCGTCGCGACGAGACCTTAGGGCACTGGAGGAACGGGCTGCTGAAGCGGCGCCTCCGGCTGTTTGACCGGCTCCGGCTCGCCCGGTGGCACCATCATGCGCCAGGCAAATACTGCGCCCGCACCTACAACAGCGGCAGCCAACGTGGTAAACCAAACGGCTCGGCGGGAGCTGCGCTGCGTGGTCTTGCGGCTGAGGGCCTGTGTGGTCCTCTTCACTGCCCTGGCCGCGGTGCGACGCGCTTCCTTGGCCGTCTTTTTGTTCCCCGTCAGCGTGAGCATGACTCCATGAACCACGGACGGGACGTCTGCGTGGTTGATACGGGTCAAGGCCCACCTCACCACTGCATCTGTCTGTGCGGATGTGCCCTCTGTTGCATGCGTTACCCACTCGCGGGCAAGGTCCTGGGCTGCGGGAATGATGCTTTGCGCTTTGTACATGATGAAACCCCTCACGTAGTTAGACGGCGTCATTGTCAGCCTACGCCGGAGCTGCGGTGACCAACAGATGCCCCTGCTTGCCGTTAGTTTCGAACCACCGATGCCAGCTCCACGGTGTCCGCCAGCCCTGCCCATTGACCGTTGAGGGTGAGCTCGCCGTGAAGTTCCTGTGCTGCTGCCGTAGTGGCGGAGATCTCTGCTGCCACGTCCAGGACCCGGGTGACTTTCAACCGCAGCTCGCCCGCATCAATGATTGTCACGCCGCTGCCCGATACCGGCGCTGAGGCACTCAAGGCCGGGACGCCGCCGTCGAGCTTTCCGCTGCCCTTGACCGTGACGGTGCTTGGCCGGGGCTCCGGTTCGCCGTCCACAAACTGTTCCGCCTCCTGCTGGCCGGTGAGGATTGCGGTGGCCAGTGCCTTGACGTAGACGGGATCGGCGCATGCGTCGTACACCCAGCGCTTGCCGAGGACGGAGTGGTCCATGGTCCCCACCAGCCACTCTTCAGCACCGGCCAGTTCGTAGCCGCGGTAGCTAAGGGGAACTTGGTAAACGCGTTCGCCCGCAGCGACAACGTGCGTCTCGAGGCCGACCTCGCCAGCGGGATCGTCAAAGCGGTAGGCGCCGATGAGCTCCGGGGAACCGTCCTGGATGAACCAGGGCTGCTTCGGGAGGTAGTCAGCGATGAGTTCGAGCTTGGACGGGGACAGGGTTGCCTTGTGAATGATCGCCATGGTCCCAGCCTAGGGCAGGGCACTGTGACCTCGACTACCGGCCGCTGCGCCCTGCCCTGGCAAACTAATGCGTTGGAACGCCGTCTACGAAGGTGGTCAGCACTGAGGTTCCGGCAAGCTCCTCCGGGGTAATCCGCAAGGGATCCCCCTCGAATACGGTGAGGTCGGCGAGCTTGCCCACACTGATTGTTCCCGATGTCGCGCCTAAGCCTGCTGCAGCGGCAGCATGGGTGGTGTAACCCTCGAGGGCCATGAGCGCCGTGAGGGCCTGCTCGGGCTGTACGGGTGCAGCGCCGGGCGTTTCCACCGGCCGGCGCAGAATGGAATCTGCCATCATGGCCCTGGGGTCGTAAGGGGTGATGGGCCAGTCGGAGCCGAGCGCCACCGTGACTCCGGCGTCGCGGAGGTCGCGGCACCGCCATCCGCGGGCCGCCCTTTCGGGCCCCAACCGAACGGACCAATTGTCGCTCCGGTCCGCGCGGGTGTGGTGGGTCCCGTGGATGGGTTGCATGCTCGCGGCCACTCCGAGTTGGGCAAAGCGGTTCACCAGATCGTCAGGGATGGTTTCTATGTGCTCGATCCTGTGCGCGGCGAAATGCCGCGCATCGCCGGATGCCTCAAGCGCTTCGAGAACATACCGAACGCCCTGGTCGCCAATGGCATGGGTGGCTGTGGGAATTCCGCGCTCCACAAAGAACCTCAGCGCCTTCTGGAAGTCCTCGGGGTCGGTCCACACCGATTCATGGTTCTCGCCATACACGTCCGGCTGTTCCAGCCAGGCCGAACCGTTGTCGATGGTGCCATCGATGAAGAACTTGACCCCTTCCACCCGCCACCGTCTTCCGCCCATGCCCTGCATCGCAGCCACTTCTTCGAGCTCGTGCAGCGATGCGCCGGCATTGACCATGGGGGAGAAGCGCAGCCGAAGCGGAAGCTCACCGTGAGTCTCCAAGTGGGTGGCCAATTCGGCAGAACCCTCAGCGAAATCCATCACGTGAGTGGAAGCGATTCCGACGGCGGCCATTCCGGTCAGCAGGGTACGGAGCCTTTCGGCCCGGACCTCGAAGGCTTCCTGCGGGATCACTCTCGTCACCAGCTCCATGGCGCTGAACTCGACGAGGTACCCGGTGGGCGAGTCGTCGTCGTCGACGTCTATCAGTGACTCGTCCGGAAAGTCGACCGGACCCGTGATTCCGGCGGCGGCCAAGGCCGCTGTGTTGACAATGGCGGAGTGGCCGTCCCGCATACGCAGAAACATTGGCACCGGGCCCGTGGCGTCGTCGAAGAGCCGGCCGTTGAAGCCGATATCCGTGAAGAGGTTCGGATCCAGGCCCCAACCGTTGACCCATTCGCCTTGTTTGGCGGCGGCGGCTGCGTCCGCGATGATCCGTTGCACTTCCTCAAGGGGACCCAGGTCCGTCAACTGCACGCCACGGGCCAGATCCAGTCCAAAAACAACATGAGTGTGGCTGTCGTTCAAGCCCGGGACGATCGTCGCGTCGCCGTAGTCGAGCACGGTGGTGTTGGGTCCCCGGTACGGCTCCAGGTCCGGGAAGGAACCGACGGCGGCAATCCGGCCGTCTTTGATGGCAAGGGCGGTGGCGGCGGGCGCGTTCGGGTCCAAGGTGTGGATCCGGCGTGCCAGGACAATGGTGTCCGCGGCCATCACGTCAGTGCTCCTTGGCTTACGGGTTCCTTCTTCTTCAGCCCTTCGAAGAGCGCGTCAACGCGGTCTTGTTCTGCGGCAGGGGCAGGTTTGGCGAGTGAGACCGCAAGGTAGACGGCAAGGTTGACGATCAACCCAGCTACCCCGGACGTCAGTCCGCCAAGCCACGGAATGGACAGCGGGCTCGGATACATGAGTTCCAGTACCGCGGCCACCAGGATTCCCGAAACCATTGCGGAGTTGGCGGCTGCAGCTGTACCCCGTCGCCAGAAGATTCCGAGCAGGAGGGTAGGGGCTAGCTGACAGATGGCCTGGTAGGACACGAAAGCGACCACGATCAGCCCGGAGACTTGGTTCGCCATCAGCAGAGCAGCGCCAGCGGAGATAAGCGTGATGGCGGCGACAGCGATCTTTGCGCCCTTTGCGGATTCAATGCGCTCTTGTTTGCGAACGCCGATCACGTCGTTGGCCAACTGGGTGCCTACGGCCTGCAAGTTGGCTCCAACGTTGCCCATGGTGGCGGCCACAACACACACGCCAGCGATGGCAACCATGCCTGCTCCACCGATTCCGGCCAGGATGAACCACACGGTATCGGGGGCGTCGGAAACACCCGGGACGCTGGTGGCCAGCAGGCACACCGTGGTGAGCGCCGCGGAGAACAGGAACATGATCGGTGCTGCCTGGACGGCGGACTTCTGTACCGTTTTGGGGGTCTTGACGCTGAACATGCGAACAAAGAGGTCGGGCCAGCACCAGGCGCCCATCATTCCCGTGAAGATCAGGGAGAACAGGTAGAACGGGCCCGCCGCGCTGCCGGGACCGGGCAGTTGGAGCAGGCTGGGTGAAACCTCGTTGAAACCATGGCCGTTGGTGATGAGCCACACCAAGAGCCCGAGGATCACCAGGAAGCCGACGCCGTAGGCAAAAATCCCTTGAACCATGTCGCTGATGATGAGTCCGCGGGTGCCAAGCTTCACGGTCCAGATCTGGCGTGCGGCGATGAAAAGCACACCGATCACCACTGCGACGTAGGGGGAGACCTGCCCGAAGGAGAGAGTGGAGAAGACAAGGCCCAGGGACTGCATGCCCAGGACAACCCATGGAATTGAGGCCAGGACGCCGATGAGGGCTGCGATGACCCGGACCGAGCGGGAGTTGTACCTCAGGCCGAGCAGGTCTGCCTGGGTTCGGAGATCGTGGATGCGGCCCCATTTGTTCACAGGCGTGCCAAGGAAGAACATCAGCACCACGCTGAGCAGTGAGTAGGACAGGGAGTAGAAGCCGATAGCGCCGGCACTGGCAGTCAGGCCGGCGAAGGAAATGAACATGGTGCCGGCCAGCCAGGTGTTGAGGAACGCCATGGTGCCGAACCAGGAATTGAATGAGCGGCCGCCGGTGGCGTATTCGCTCATGGATTTGTCCACGCGCCGGCCGCGGCTCATGACAACCACCACCAGCACGGTGAACAGGAGGATGGCTCCGTAACCAATCAGCATGTTCATCGCGTTTCCTCCTCATCGGTATCCCGTGTCATCCACAGGCCAAAGAGGGACAGGGTCACCAAGGCGTTGGCTACGAGGAAATACCAGATGGTGGATTGGCCGTCGCTGAACAACCAGTGCACGGGTGGGGCGAGCAGGAGCAGGATATCGATCGCGAAGATCGTCCTGCGGACGTGGCTTCGGCGGTCCGAAGTCAGGACAGCTTGGGACATTTGGGGATCCATTCCTCCGGGCGTCGTTGGCCGGATGTAAGCGAAGGAGATATTTGCGGGAACGTTCCCGCAAATAAAAGTGTGGGACGTCACAACAGCAATGTCAAGAGGTTCCCCAAGATCCGGGAAGCGCCATCACCGGACTGCCGCCTAGGATGAGGTCATGGTGAGAACCCGGGCAACAATCATGGACATCGCGCGCGAACTCGGCCTGTCCAAGACCACCGTCTCCAGCGCTTTGAGTGGCTCCGGCCGTATCTCCGATGAGAAGCGCGAGCTCATTCAGGAAGCCGCTGACCGCCTTGGCTACGTCACCAACCGCGCCGCACGCAGCCTGCGCGTGAACCGGATCGGCGCCATCGGGCTCCACATACCACCGGTCGCCCGCAGCCTGGCGTTTTATATGGACTTCGCTTTCGGAGTCACCGAGGGCGCAGCTGCCGCGGACTACGATGTCACGCTTTTCGCGCGTGGACTAACGCCACGGATGGCCTTCCAAGTGGACGGAGTGATTGCCATCGACCCCGCCCCGGGTGAGCCTCTGGTGGCGGCCCTCCTGGCCAACGGCATCCCGACGGTAAGTGTTGGCCGCTACAACGGTCCTGGCGAGGAGCGGGTCCAAGGAACGCTTGAGGCCCACCACGCCGAACTGCAGACCCAAGTGCTGGACCATCTCCTTGCCCGCGGGCGGCGGCGCCCTGCGCTGCTGGCCATCGACGATGCCATTGGATCATCATGGGCTGTCGATACCCGCCGGAACTACATGGAATGGTGTCTTCGGAATAGTTTGGAGCCGCGGGTGCATGAGGTTGCGGCCAATGCCAGTCCACGGGACCTGATCGCCGCCATCACTCAAGCCGTGGATATCGGCGGGGCGGATGCGCTGGTCTGTGGCGCGCAGGGTCAGGCTGCGCAGAGCCAGATCGTCTTGGAAAGCCGGGGCTTCGCTCTTGGCAAAGACCTGGATGTCGTCTCTTTCGCCGGCGCAGCCGCCCTGGAAACCGGCAATCCGCTGATCAGTTCCATTGACTTGGCGCCGCGTGCTTACGGCAAAGCGGCCACGGAATTGCTGGACGCCATCATCCAGGAACCTGACGCTCCGCCCGTGCACCGTTGGTTCGAAGGCGCGAGCGTGCACTTGGCGAGCTGAGTCGCGCTCAGTGTCGCCTACAAGCGGGGTTTGGCAACGACGGAACCTGGGGCGGCGCCCACCATTCCCTCGACGGCGCGGGCAAGGTGCGTGCCGCGATCGTTGACGCCGTCCCAGCGGACCAAGGCTTGGGCGTTCAGGCCATCCACCATGCCGAGAATCTGCCAGGCGACGGCCGCGGCATCCGAAACGTTGAACGCTCCGGTCGCGTTCCCGTCCTCGACCACTCCCTGGAAGACCTTCTGCCAAGCATCCATTTGCTCGCGGACCGAGGCGGCCAGGGTTTCGTTGCGGCGTCCCAAGGTCCAGGCCTCCACCCAGATTGCCGTGACGTCCAGCCTGCTGTTGTTCAAAAGGGTGTCCACCAAGAGGGCGAGTCGTTCCGACGGTCCCGGTTGCAGGCTCAGCAAGCCTGCGACTTCCTGTGTTTCCGCAGCCACGATGGTGGCGAAAGTGCTGGACACGAGCGCGTCCATGTTGGGTTGGTAGTGCGCCACCAGGCCTGAAGCGACTCCTACCCGGGCGGCAACATTGCGCAGCGTCAGGGCTGTAAGCCCGGCCTCGAGTGCGATCTCGCGGGCGGCCTCTGTGATTTCTGCGGCGCGCTCTGCCGGTGACTTCCGGACTGCGCGCTTCTGTGGAGTGCTTGACATCAAGGACCAGTCTAGATTACCTTTTCAGCATTGTTGATCGTGTGATCAACAGGAGATTTGCACTGAAGACGAAGGAGTCACCCATGGCTTGGAGAATGCCGGCCGAAACCGCACCGCATGAGCGCACTTGGATGGCGTTCCCCCGCACCGGCCTGACGCTTGGCGACGACGCTGCGTCCGCCGAAGAGGCCTACTCGGCCTGGACCGCCGTCGCCCATGCGGTAGCCGAATTCGAACCTGTCACCATGGTGGTGGACCCGAGCGAGCGCCAGCGCGCCGCCCGCATGCTGGGCGGCGGCATCGAACAGATCGAGGCACCGTTGGACGAGTTCTGGATGCGCGACGTCGGACCCACCTTCGTCCTCGACGACGAACGTCCCGGCGTGCTTGGCGCCGTGGACTGGATCTTCAACGGCTGGGGTGCTCCGGCGTGGTCCGAGTGGCAGAAGAGCGCCGGAATGGCCCGCTTCGTCGCCGGGAAGGCGGGCGCCGAGCTGGTCAGCTCGCTGCTGGTCAACGAAGGTGGCGCCATCCACGTGGACGGCGAAGGAACCGTGCTGGTCACCGAAACCGTGCAGCTGGATCCGGGCCGGAATCCCTATGCCGACAAAGCGGCAGTCGAAGCCGAACTGGCCCGCACCATCGGAGCCACCAAGGTCATTTGGGTACCCCGCGGACTGACCCGCGACTACGAGGACCTGGGCACGCGCGGCCACATCGACATGGTGGCCACCCTGCCCGCCCCCGGCCGTATCCTGCTGCATTCCCAGGCCAACCCGGAGCACCCGGACTACGAGGTCAGCCGCACGCTCCAGGCATTCCTGGAAACCCAGACCGACGCCGCAGGTAAACCGTTCGAGATTGTCCCGCTGCCGGCGCCGGAAACGCTGCGTGACGAAGATGGCTTTGTGGACTGGAGCTACGTCAACCACCTCGTGGTCAACGGCGGCGTCATCGCCTGTGGTTACGGTGAAGAACGTGCTGACTCGCTCGCGGCGGAAATTCTGGCCGAGGCCTACCCTGGCAGGCGGGTTGTCACCGTAGACGCACGCCCCATCCTTGCCCGCGGCGGCGGTATCCACTGCATCACCCAGCAACAGCCGCGCCTGAGCGGAACGCAGCTCGCAGGAGGTGCCGCGTAATGGCTCCCTTCGACGTTGTTGAGGCTTCCATCGCCCAGCTTCGGGCGGCGCTGGAGTCCGGCGAGGTGACCAGTGAACAGCTCACCCAGGCATACCTTGACCGCATCGAGGCCTATGACCGCAACGGCATCAAGCTCAACGCATTGGTGGTCATGAACCCCGATGCTTTGGCGGACGCCCGGGCATCGGATGAACGCCGGGCCCAAGGGGCGGTGAGGGGTCCGTTGGATGGCATCCCCTACACGGCCAAGGACAGCTACTTGGCAAAAGGGCTCACTGCCGCGGCCGGATCGCCTGCCTTTGAGCAGTTGGTGGCACAGCGTGATGCCTTCACCATCGAGCGCCTTCGGGATGCCGGCGCGGTCCTGATCGGCCTGACCAACATGCCGCCCATGGCCAACGGAGGAATGCAGCGCGGCGTCTATGGCCGGGCTGAAAGCCCGTACAACGCAGACTTCCTGACAGCTGCCTTCGGTTCCGGTTCCTCGAACGGTTCCGGCACCGCGACGGCGGCCAGCTTCGCCGCTTTCGGCCTGGGCGAGGAGACCTGGTCGAGTGGCCGTGCACCGGCGTCGAACAATGCCCTGTGCGCCTACACGCCCTCGCGCGGCGTCATCTCGGTGCGCGGCAACTGGCCGCTGGTACCCACCATGGACGTCGTAGTACCGCACACGCGCACCATGGCGGACATGCTGGAACTGCTGGATGTCATTGTTGCCGATGACGCTGAGACGCGCGGTGATTTTTGGCGCGCGCAGCCGTGGGTTCAGCTCCCGAAATCGTCCGAGGTCCGCCCGGAGTCCTACCTGACGCTTGCCGTGGAAGACGCCGACGGCGGGCAGCTGGCATTGCGGGGCAAGCGCTTCGGGGTGCCGCGCATGTATATCAACGCAGACCCGGACGCCGGGACCAGCGAGCAGCCGGGCATCGGTGGCCCCACCGGGCAGCGCATCGAGACGCGGGCTTCCGTGATTGGCCTGTGGGAAGCCGCCAAGCGGGACCTTGAGTCCGCTGGCGCTGAAGTAGTGCTGGTGGACTTCCCCGTGGTCTCAAATTACGAAGGCGACCGATCGGGCGCGCCTACCATTGCCACTCGCGGCTTGGTCAGCACCGAGTACCTCAAACGTGAAATCGAGGACCTTTCGGCCTGGGCATGGGACGACTTCCTGCGCGCCAACGGTGATCCCGCCCTCAACAGGCTTGCCGATGTGGACGGCGCTGCGATCTTCCCGCACCCGAAGGGCGCCCTGGCAGACCGCTACACCGGATTCGACGACCACATCTCCGCTTATCCCCGGCATGTCCGCGAATACGGCGTATCCAACTTCACCGAGATCCCCGAGCTGGAAGGCGGAGTGCGCGGCCTGGAGGAGACCCGCCGCATTGACCTCGAGGAGTGGATGGACGGGCTCGGACTGGACGCGGTCCTGTTCCCGGCGGCTGCGGATGTGGGTCCTGCCGACATGGACGTCAACCCTGCCTCCGCAGACCTGGGCTGGCGCAACGGCGTGTGGGTGGCCAACGGCAACCTCGTTCCCAGGCACCTGGGCATCCCCACCGTTACCGTACCGATGGGAACCATGGCGGATATTGGCATGCCCGTGGGCCTCACCTTCGCCGGCCGCGCGTACGATGACACAGCACTGCTGACCCTGGCCGCAGCCTTCGAAGCCACCGGTTCGCGGCGGACGGTGCCACCCCGTACGCCTTCGCTGTAGCGGATTCGACAGCGGCCCTAAGGAACCCAATGCGTGATGGGGCGTCGGCTCTGATTACAATCAAAGGGACGTCGACCACTGAGGGAACCATGAAGAAACTCACCACTGTCCTGATCGCTGCCGGGCTTATTGCCTCGGCATCCGCCTGTTCCGCTCAGCAGCAGCTGACCACCGCGGAAACCTGTGACCGCGTTGGCGTCGCCGCAGCCAGTATTCCGCAGAACCCGAGCCAGACGGCCTCGAACCGCGCAGCCAACGCCATCAGGCCCATCGAACCGGTGGCGTCCACCGAGATGAAGCCTGTAGTCACGGCCATCCTTGAGTACCTGGACGAGCAGGCCAAGGAAGAACCGAACGAAGCAAAGATGGGCGAGCTCACGTCGGCCTTCCAGGAAGCTGGCGCCAAGTTCGGCGAACTGTGCCGCGGCTAATGACGCCCGTGGCCTAGCCGCATTTGCAACGGAAAAGGGGCCGGTTCTTTGAACCGGTCCCTTTTTGCGCCCTCAACGCTCTATCACTTCCCAGCCCTTGATGCGTAACGCTCTATCACTCTCTTGAGGAAAGTGAGAGAGGGCCACTGGGAAGGGCTTGGGATGTGAGAGAGGGTTGCTTTTCGTCGGGGCCCGATCAGCCCAGCTGATACTCTTTTGCACTCACCTTTTCGAACGGTGTATAGATGTATACAAGTACACTTTTATTGGCAGGTGGAACGAAATGGCAGGTCCACAACCTCGCAATACAGGAGCGCACGTTGTTTACGCTGAGCTAAAGCGCCAGATCCTCACCCTTGAACTCAAACCGGGTGAACGCATCTACGAGCCGGCCATGGCCACAGCCCTGCAGGTCAGCCGTACCCCGCTGAGGGAAGCCATCCGCCGCCTGATTTCCGAGAGCCTGCTCGAGCAGCAGCCCACTGGCGGAGTCATGGTCCCGGCGTTGGATGAGAAGGTGATTTCAGAGTTGTACGACGTCCGCGCTGCCTTGGAGTCCCTGATGGCACGGGAAGCGTGTGCCAACGCGAGCCCGGCAGACCTTGAAGAACTACGGGGAATCGTAGCCCGTAACGCTGCCATGGTGGAGTTTCCCGACGAAGCCATGAAGTACGGGGTTGCCCTCCATGCCGCGATCGCCGGAATCGCCGGAAACTCCTGGGCCCAGCGCTTCCATGGGCAGATCGCCAGCCAGGTTGAGCGCTATCGATATTTCACCAACAATGCCCCCGAACGCCGCGATGAAGCACTCGCCAATCACCGGCGCTTAGTAGAAGCCATTGCTTCCAAGGACGCGGAGAAGGCAGCCAAAGTCGCTTTCGATCATGTCATTGGCGCACGTGATGAGACCTTGCGCGTCATCTCAAGTACCGGCCTCGTGGTCGAATGATCGGCGAACTCGGACGGCGTTCGTCCACCGCGCTGCTCGTCCACTCGGCCCTTATCCAGGCTGTCACTTTCCTGGTTCGGCCGGCCACCACATACCGCGCCCTTGAGCTGGATGTTCCAGGTTTCGCACTGGGCTTTCTTGCCGCCAGCTACGCCGTGTTTCCCCTCCTGCTCGCACTGCCCATCGGCGGGCTGGTGGACCGCCTTGGCGAGCGTCGGCTCATGGCGATCGGGGCCGCCGTCGTGCTGGGTTGTTCGGCTTTCCTGTTGTTCTGGGGGACGTCAGTCCCCGCACTCGTAGCGGGAACCGCGCTTCTGGGTGCCGGGCAGTTGGCCTGCGTGGTGGGGCAGCAGGCTGTAGTGGCGAACAATGCGGCGTCGACACGTCTGGACTCCGCTTTTGGTTATCTGACCTTCGCCGCGTCTCTGGGACAGGCTCTTGGCCCGTTGGCCATATCCGTGGTGGGTGGTGCTTCTGTTCGCCCCAACACCAACGCGATCTTCCTGCTCGCGACGGCGATGAGCCTGGTGCTCTTCCTGACGACGTTCGTGATTTCCTCGAAGGTCAGCCGAGGGAAGCGCACCGCAAGGGGAGGACCAAAGGGCAGCACGGCTGCACTCCTCAGGACGCCCGGTGTCGTCCGGGCTTTGGCCACCAGCGCTACTGTCCTGGCCGTAGTGGACCTGACCGTTGTTTACCTGCCGGCACTCGGCGCCGAACGTGGCCTGACTGCGGCAACCGTGGGCCTGATGCTGACCGTTCGCGCCGTGTTTTCCATGGTGTCCCGGCTGGGGCTGGGCAGCGTGTCCCGCCGGCTCGGGCGCATGAAGCTGCTGATCCTGAGCCTGGCCATCTCCACGGTTTCGCTCGGGGTGGCCGCGATTCCGATGCCCGAGTGGTTGCTCTTTGTTGTCATGGCATTCTTGGGCCTCGGGCTGGGAATCGGCCAACCACTGACCATGTCCTGGCTCTCAGCCCAGGCGCCCGAAGGCCAACGCGGACGTGCGCTCGCCTTGCGGTTGGCGGGTAACAGGGTGGGCCAAGTGATCCTGCCCAGCGCAATAGGCGTCGTGGCAGTGGGACTCGGTGCGGCGGGCGTGTTCCTGGCCTCCGCAGTTGCCGTGGGTGGAACCATGTTGTTGCTGCGTGGTGTACGGCTGGACGACTAGCTGCACGTACCCGAATGGTTGATTGCGCGCCTCACACGCCCCGACCGTGCACGGGTCTGGCGTTCGCCGGGGGTTCTCCGACCTCGTGGATAGTATGGCCGCCGCAAGCCGTTTTGGTTACATTGGCTCGATCGATGCGCGACACGATGAACCATCTCATGGCGTCGCGGAGTCGACACCAACCAACCAAGTACCACTGGCCGTTCGTCGAGGCGAACAGCACGGGTTCGACGTCGCGGATGGTCGTGCTCCCGTCCCTCGAGGTGTAGCGAATCCGGATTACCCGCTGCTCGGACATCGCCTCCTCCAGGGCCGACCTGATGGTACGTGAGGAAGGGCGAGCCGCGTTGACCCAGACACGGCCGGCCAGTTCATCGGCTCTTGCTCGGGTCCTGGGGTCGAGGACATCCACGATCTTCTGGATCCCGGCTGCTGCCAGATCGGCGTAGGGGGCGTCGGGTGCAGCGGAGACGGCTGCCATGAGCGCTACGGCCTGCGCCGGGGACAGACTGACAGGCGGCAGGGAAGCGCCCGCGGCCAATCCGTAACCACCGCCAGGTCCCGGGCGCGACCATATGGGCGCGCCGCTGATCTCCAGTGCAGCGAGGTCCCTCTTGACGGTGCGCACGGAAACGCCGAACTCTCTGGCCAGACGATCGGCGGAGCACCCCCGTGATCCATGACGACGAAGCATCTCGGATAGGGCGAAGAGTCGTTCAGCTCGCTTCACCTTTCAACCCGCACAAAATTCATGACACAAATAGTGACATACACCTGCCCGGAGGGCCTACGAAGGTATTGATATGACAACTACTCCGAGCAATAAGACCATCATCCTCATCGCCGGCCACTGGCTGGGCGCTTGGGCGTGGGATGAAGTCCTTGAACACCTGGAAACCGACCACTCCCGGGCAATAGCCGTGACGCTCCCTGGCCTCGACGGGGACGATCCTGAACGGGCGACGAAGACCCTCGACGATCAAGCTGCAGCCGTCCTGGACATCTTTGCCCGACTCGGTGTTTCCGAAGATCAGCCCGCGACTGTCGTCGCTCACAGTGGGGCCAACGCCCCCGTCAGCCTTGTCCTTGACCGACACCCTGAGCTTGTTCATCCGGTGGTGTGGGTCGACTCCGGCCCTCTGGCCACAGGAAGCGCCTTCGCCCCGGATCTCCCGGAAAGATTGGAGCAGCTCCCCCTGCCGTCCTTTGAAGTCCTCGCACAGCAGGCTAGCCTCGACGGCCTGAGCACAGCGGTCCTCGAGCGTTTTCGTGCCCGCGCCGTCCCTGAGCCTGGTCCCGTGCTTCGTCAGCCCGTCGAGCTCATGAACGATGCCCGCCGCAAAGTCCGGACAGTGATGGTGTGCTGCTCCATCCCCAGCGCACAGGTGCTGGAGTTGGCCCATGCAGGCCATGCCATGTTTGCTGAAGTCGCGAACATCGAGAATCTGGACGTCATTGACCTCCCGACAGGGCATTGGCCTATGTGGAGCCGCCCACGTGACCTCGCCAAGGTCATTCAGACGGCAGCCACTCGAGCCAACTGAGGCAGTGCGGAGCTGTTCGGGGAGGTCACTCCGCGAACAGCGCCGCCAAGTCGTCCGCCGTCAACGAACCACCGGCCAACGCGTCGCCCTCCATCACGTCCGCGAACAACTGTGATTTCTTTGCCTTCAGCGCCATGACCTTTTCTTCGATGGTGTCCTTCGCTACCAGTCGGTAGACCATCACGTTCCTGGCCTGCCCGATGCGGTGCGTGCGGTCCACGGCCTGAGCCTCGGACGCCGGGTTCCACCAGGGGTCCAGCAAGAACACGTAGTCCGCCTCGGTCAGGTTGAGTCCGAAGCCACCGGCCTTCAGCGAAATCAGGAACACCGGAGCGGCACCATTCTTGAACTCGCTGACCACATCGCCGCGGTTGCGGGTGCTGCCATCGAGATAGCAGTACTCAACGCCCTCGGCATCCAAACGCTCCCGAACCTTGCCCAGGAACCCTGTGAACTGGCTGAAAATCAGTGCCCGGTGTCCCTCGGAAATGAGGTCCTCCAGCTGTTCAAAGAGCACGTCCAGCTTGGATGACCGCACCCCGGACAGCGACGAATCCACCAACGACGCATCCAGACTCAGCTGACGCAGCAAAGTCAACGATTGGAAGATCGTGAAGCGGTTCTTGTTGACGTCATCGATCAGTCCAAGGATTTTTTGCCGCTCGCGTTGCAGGTGTGTCTGGTAGACCTTCTGGTGCCGCGGGTTCAGCACCACTTCCAGGATTTGCTCCTGCTTGGGCGGCAGATCCTTGATGACCTGCTCTTTGGTGCGGCGCATCATGAGCGGACGCACACGACGCCGGAGCTTGCCCAGCTGCGCGGAGTCACCGTTCTTTTCGACCGGCTTTTGATAGTTCTCGGCGAAACGTTTGGGGCTCGGGAACAGCCCCGGCGCCACGATCGAGGTCAGCGCCCAGAACTCCATGAGGTTGTTTTCCAGCGGCGTGCCCGTGATGGCCAGCTTGAAACGGGCCGGCAGTTTACGAGCGCACTGGTACGCCTTGGACTGGTGGTTCTTCACGAACTGCGCCTCATCCAGCATCAGCCCTGCCCACTGGAAGGAGGCGTAGGCATCGTAATCAATGCGGAACAGGGCATAGGAGGTGATGACGACGTCGGCGCCCGCCAACGCTTCGGCCGGTGCCAGCCCGCTCTTGGCGAAGGTTTCACCGACGGTCCGCACTACGAGCCCCGGAGCAAAGCGCTGCGCTTCAGCAGCCCAGTTGCTCACAACACTTGTGGGCGCGACAACCAGGAAAGGAGCCCGCGGCGTCACCTCGGAGGCGTCGCCCTGGGCGGCGGCAGCGGTGGAAGCCGCCAAGTCCTTGGCCGCACAAATCAGCGCAATCGCCTGCACGGTCTTACCCAGGCCCATGTCGTCCGCCAGCACGCCACCGAGGCTGTGCTTGTACAGGAAGCTGAGCCAGTTGAAACCCTCAAGCTGATACGGACGCAGCTCAGCGTTAAGTCCTGCCGGGAGCGGAAGCCCGGTCACGCCGTCGTCGAGCAGTCCACCAACGGCCTCGCGCCAGGCGGCGGCCTGTTCGTCCACGATTCCCAGTTGTGCCAGCTCATCCCAGAGCCCGGCCTGGAAGCGGCTGATCTGCAGGGTGCCGTCCTTGTTGTCGGGGTTGTCCTGCAGGGAGCGGGCTTCGTCGATCAGGGCGCGGAGCTGGTGAAGTTCTGGGAGATCCAGCGAGAAGTAGGCGCCGCTGGGCAGCAGCATGCGGCTCATTCCGGCAGCAAGCGCGGAGAACACAGCCGCGAAGGAGACGGGTTCGCCTTCGAGCGTGATCACGATGCCAAGGTCGAACCAGTCGCCGCTTGCTGTTTCCTTCGTGGAAATGGACACCACCGGCGCTTCGGCTGCTTCGCGGTAGTCGGCGATGTCGCCGGACGTTTCAACCACGACGTCTGGCAGGTCCTTGAGCTCGGGGAGCACCTCTTCCGTGAAAGCCAGCGTGTCCAAGCCGCTGAGCTCAGCGGAGGCAGCGATGCGGGGCGCACCCCAGCCACCCGTCGCGGATTCGGCCAGCGCAGGCACTACGTCCCACGGCCGACCGAGAGACTCGAGAATCCGTGCTTCTTCGAGGTCGTCGCGGTAACCGCGATCGTCCGGGTGCCGCCACAACGGCTGCGCTGTGACCAAGGTGCCGGACTTGTAGTGCCATTCCCAATGCAGCCGCACCTTATGGTCGTTGCCGTAATTGGCCAGCAGGGACAGCGTGGGGACAGCCAACGTGGGCAGCGCCACCGATTCATCCGCGGCCTGTACCGGCGTTGACTGCCGCAGCTTCGGGTAGAACGAGGTCAGGAACCGACTCTCATCCTCGGCCGGAATCTGAAGCGTTTGACCGTCCATGACAAACTCCAGCAACTCATCGCTGATGCCGCCCTCGATCGGTGCAAGGGTGATGAGGTTCTTCTGCTGCGGAACGCCGGGCAGGGTTTCCCCGGAATGCGTGAAGAAGATTCCGTTGGCTGGTTTGCCCAGGAAACCCACGGATCCCGGATCCACGGGCTCCCCGCCCAAGGTCACTGACGGCGCGAGCTGCAGGCCGCCGTCGGGCGCTTCCTGCTGGCTGGATTCCAGACGCGCCAAGCTGAGCCCGACGACGGCGGGTTGGGTCTCGACGCGGACAGGCTCGCTACCAGCGGAGTGAATGAGCGGAATGCCGGCTTTGGTGGCATCGGCGAGGAGGGTCCAAAGGTTCTTGGCTGCGAAGTCGTTCAGGCTCAACCACATGGCACCGGACGGTTGCTGCCGGCCGTTGCTGGAGCCGTGCGCGGCGAGGAAAGTCTGAAGCCATTCGACGTGGACCTCATTGAATTCACGCCGGAAACTGACGTAGCTCAGGTTGTTCCACGAGACGTCGCCGCGGATCCATTTGCCCTTGGCGCCCATCATGACCGGGCGGGCCTTGAGTTGGCGGACGCTGCGCATGGGGTCGCGGCGGCCTGTGTAGGAGAAGTGTGCCGCTGGCTCTTCCACCTCGAACTGAAGCGCAAGCGGGATACCGGCAGCGCTCGGAGCTGTGCCGGGTTTGGCGATCAACCTGTTGAGGGCTTGTTCCCAGGCGGGACGTGCCGATCCGCCCTGTTGGCCGGAGCCCACCCTTGAGGTCTGGATTCCGGGGGCTTGGGAAAGGAGTTGGGCGCGGATAGTGGGGTGGTCTTCGGCGGTGAAGAGCAATGCGGCCACATGCTTGCAGTCCTTACGGACCGGGCAGCTGCAAATACCCACCGTGCAGCTCCAGCCGCTGGGCTTGCGAACCAGTTTTGCCGACGTCGAATAAGGCTGCGGACCGGTGCCGCGGACCTTGCCCATCAGGAGGCCCGTGGCCGCGTCGAAAGAAATCCCGTTCACGCGGCTGCCCATGGCATACGCCAGTCCGGCCGCGAGTGAGCGGTCCGTGATGGCAGGAGTCTGAATGGCCAGTTCCCAGTTTTCGTCTGTGTGGGACGGCATGCGTAGGGCTACTTTCGGCAGGAGGATATCTGTTCAATCTTAGTCAGCAGAAAACGGCTCCCAAACTTCGCCCTCCGTTAACCTCTTCCTCGATTGCTGCGCCGCTCCCGCGCGTACGTTGAAAGGGTCAGGAGCACCATCAGCTTTCAGCAGTGAGGATTCCCCATGACTACCAACGAGTACCCCGTCGTCCTGAGCAAGACCAGCTTCGAAGCCGGCAGTGCGGATGTAGTGGATTCCAACGTCAACGTGGTGAACGAGATGTACGCGGAGCTCCTCAACAGTGACGAAATCGCGACCCCTGCGCTCAACAGCTACTTTGTGGACTTCTACCTGACCCAGGCGCTGTCCGGCGGTTTCGCCCAGTACGTCTTCACCGCACCGGAGCGTGAAGAAGTGGACGCCTACATCCGCGCCGGGCTCGAGGGCATGGGAGCCACCCGGCACCTTGACCTCTTCAACCGCACCGCCGCGGCCTTCGACGCCCTAACCGAAGATGAAGCCGAAGCCTACCTCGACGGCGACCTGGACGAGTCCGAAACGCAGCCTGCAGCTGTGGTTACCTTGGACGAGCTCGACGGCGAGTTCGAGGCACTGCTGGAAGAAGAGGACATCATCGAGCTCAACGCTGCCTACCTCCGCGGCCAGTCCGAACTGCTGGCTCTTTCGGACGAAGAAATCCAGGCGCACATTGCCGAACGTGTCGCCCGGATTCCGGACCTCGCCGAGCGCCAGGCCGAAGCCGACGAAGAAGCCCTCGCCAACGCCCCCGAGTTCGAGGTCATCATCCGCGAACTATGCGACGTCGCCGGCTACGCCCTCGAGAAAATCACCATGGGCGATCCCAACTACGAGCACGACGGCGTGAAGACCCTCGCCTGGCACTTTTCCACCGACCACGGCGACTACATCATGGTGGAAGATGACGACGAGGCCTTCATGATCCACCCGGAGACCAAGGAAATCATCGCGGCCGTGGAGTTCGAAGAGTCTGAGGAATTCGCGGACGCGTAAGTCTTCTCTGCCGAGATCGCCGGAACGCTGCGGAATCGCCGTAGCGTTTCGGCGATTTCGCCGCGTTCCGGCGGTTTGGCTGCAGCCCGTGAGTAGACTCGACCGGTGCGTGCGTATTGGGAGCTGGCCAAGTCATCATTCCGGCGCCATTCCACGTACCGTACTGCCGCCGTCGCCGGCGCTTTCACCAACTCGGTCTTCGGACTCATCCGGGCGTCGCTGCTGCTGAGCGCCATTACGACGGCGGGTGGGGCCATCGGCGGATACTCGGCGATGGAGGCCGCCACCTATGTGTGGTTGGGGCAGGCGCTCCTGGCACCTTTGGGGCTCTTCGGCAACACTGAACTGGCAAGCCGCGTGAAGTCGGGGGACATCGCCGTCGACCTTTCCCGGTCCGTCAACCTGACCGCGTCCTATTGGGCGCAAGACCTGGGCCGTGCCGCCTTCGACGTGCTGCCGCGCGGGTTGCCACCACTCATAGTCGGAGCCCTGGTGACAGGGCTGGCGATGCCCGGAAGTCCCGGGCCCTACCTGCTGGGATTCGTGTCGATCGTGGCTGCCGTATCCCTGAACTTTTTGGGCTTCTTCGCCATCAACCTTTTGTCTTTCTGGGTGCTCGAAATCCGGGGCTTCTGGATGCTGTACATGGTGGTGATGAACCTGTTGTCCGGGTTCTTGGTCCCGGTGACGTGGTTCCCGGGGTGGCTGCTCGACTTCGCTCGGGCCACACCGTTTCCGTCGATGCTGCAGACCCCGGTGGACATTCTTGCGGGCAGGACCGACGGCGGCGAGAGCCTGGCGATGGTTGGCGTTCAATTTCTGTGGCTGGCCGTGCTGCTGGTCATTGTGCAGATGATGGTTCGCTTCGGTTCGCGGCGGTTGGTGGTGCAGGGTGGCTAGTCCCCGCGTTACCCGTGACCCGCACGCCCGGGTCACCAACCTGGTCCTCCTCAAACTCCTGGTCTCTGCCCGGCTGCGCTCACAACTCGCATACCGCGGCAGCTTCCTCTCCGACGTCGCCGGCCAGGTCCTCTTGGGGGTGACCGAGTTCGTGGAGCTTTACGCGATCGTCCACAACGTCTCCACGTTTGGGGGTATGACCCTGGCCCAGACGCTGGTGGTGTTTGGGCTCGCGTCCGTTGCCTTCGCCCTCGGTGACCTGCTGATGGGGGAGACCGACTCCATGTCCGAGACCATCCGGTCAGGGAAACTGGAGGTGCTGCTGGTGAGGCCCCTCCCTGTATTGCTTCAGCTCGCAACGTCCGACTTCCAGTTGCGGCGGGTGGGCCGATTGCTGTTCGGAGCGGCAGCCCTGGTGGTGGCGCTGCTTCTCGCCGACATCCAATGGGACCCCGCGAAAATCCTGCTGGCCACCATCACGCCGCTCGCGGGAGCTGCCATCTTCTGTGCCCTGTTCCTCGGTGCTGGAGCAATGCAGTTCTGGATTCTGGACGGCAGGCAATTTGCCAACGCCTTTACCTACGGCGGCCGCTACGTTGCCTCGATGCCAGGAGCGGCGCTGTTCTTCCCGATCCAGATTTTCTTCACGTTCGTCATACCCGCAACGTTGGTGGCCTATGCCCCCAGCCTGGTCATCCTCGACCTCGATGGCCCCGCTGGAATCCCGGCCTGGACGGGCTGGCTCGGGCTGCCGGCCGCCGTCGTCCTCAGTGGACTCATGCTGCTCCTCTGGCGGGCGGCCATCAAAAAGTACACCGGCGCAGGAGGCTGACATGCCCATCATCGAAGTGGAAAATCTAAGCCGGGAATTCCAGGTCATGGAATCTGCCGGTCGCTTCCGGCGGCGCAGGAAGGCCGTACACGCGGTCCGTGGCATCGACTTTACAGTGGAGCCGGGGGAAGCCGTCGGGTACATAGGAGCCAACGGCGCGGGCAAGTCCACCACCATCAAGATGCTGACAGGCGTCCTGGTGCCAAGTTCGGGGCGCGTGACCGTCTGCGGGTTCAATCCGGTGCCGCAGCGCAAAGCGCTGGCCCGGAAGATCGGCGTCGTGTTCGGGCAGCGCTCGCAGCTGTGGTGGGATCTGCCCCTGCAGGACTCTTACCCGATCCTCGGTGCCATGCATCGCATGTCAGAGGCGGACTGGAGGCCCAGGTTCCGTGAACTTGCCGATCAGATGGATTTGGGAGAGTTCCTTTCCACGCCGGTCAGGCAGCTTTCGCTGGGCCAGCGTATGCGGGGCGAAGTTGCGGCTGCCCTGCTGCATCGCCCGGAGCTGGTGATCCTGGACGAGCCGACCATTGGCTTGGACATGATCAGTAAGGAGAAACTTCGCCAGTTCCTGGACGCCGAGCGCCGCGAGAACGGCACCACGCTGCTGCTGACCACCCACGACATGAGCGACATCCAACGTTTGTGCCAACGCGTCTTGGTGGTCGACGACGGCGTCATCGCCTACGACGGTCCGCTCACCGGTTTGGTTGAGGTGGCCGGAGCCGTGCGCACCATGGTGGTGGACCTCGCCACCCCCGTGCACTCGGCTGCGCTCTTCTCACTACCCGACGGCGCGGTACACCAGAGCATTGAAGCCGACGGAATCAGGCACAGCGTTTCTTTCGATCCACGCAGGCTCTCAGCGGCAACAGTTCTGGCAGCCATCTCAAGCGCAGCCGAGGTAGCAGATCTATCCCTTCACGAGCCGGATATCGAGCACCTGGTGCGGCAGCTCTACGGGAGCGCACGGCGGTAAGTTGTTGGGCGGGAGCGGGTGCTGCACCGGACCCGGTGAGTTCGCTGGAAACCTGCGTGTTCGCCCGGAACGTTTCGGCGATGCGGCAGGTTTCCCACGATCTCAGCGCGTTAGGTGGTCTTCGAGCGTCGGAGCTTAACCCAGCCCCAGATGATGAACGCTTGCCAGCCAACAAGCAAGCCGATCCAGATCCAGTCGAAGCCATGGTTGATTGAGTTGAGAAACATCGCTGTGACCCCCAGGCACCACGCAATCTCTTGAATGACAAGAAATGCCAGGTTTGGCGGGTTCTTCGTTTTTGTACTCTGTGCCATCTTCTCTCCCCAATGAGTGGCTTGCAGGCTAGCTGTTCTGATCCAGCGCCTTGGCGAGGTACCCGAGCACCTCGTCGTCGACGTCGTCGATTTTCTTCAGCCGCACTCGTCGGTCGAAGAAGTCTCCCTCCCGCACTTTCACGGCTTCCAGCCTGCCCTTGCATGGAGCATCCAAGCGCAGTGCGATATCAACGGTGGTGTTGTTGGTCCGGGTAATCTGGGCGAACTTCCGCCGGGGGCTGTGAAGCGAGACGTAGCCCTTGCGCATCTGGATCACGACGCCCTCGGTCTCAGCCGACCACGCCAGCAACGCATCGGCTATGGGGCGTAACACCGGGTGGTTGACGTATTGTCCATTGATGAGTTCGTCGGCGTCCCGGAGCATGAACTCGGGGTAGCCGAACATCTCCCACGAGACTGCGTATTGCGCATAGCCAGTGATGCCGTGTTCGTCGCGCATCCAGTCGCGGAGCTCGGCGTCGTTCTTCAAGCCCTTGGCGCGGCCCTCTTCGGCCCACCAATGAACGTCGTGTCCGGACTTGCGCAGCAGCAACGCCTGGTTGCTGTCCACCATGGTTTGCCATGTCTTGGCCGCGGCCTTGATGTCAGAAGTCTCGCCCATAACCCGATCGTAGCCCGGCGCTGCTGCTGACTTCGCTGGAAACGTGGGGGTTCGTGCGCAAACTTCCGGTGTATTCGCACCGTTCCCGCGGCCTCGGTGCTCGGATTTCCACATAGCGCGGCGCACCTCTTTGGCGACTGTATGTTCGGTTGCGATGCTGGCCCGATGGAGCCGATGTCATCGCTTGAAAGCAACGCCCCGATGGTCCGCCGGCTTCCTGTGCGCGGGTACATGTGGAGGACCGATGAATTACTCCGATTCGGTCTCAACAGTCGAAACATCAAGGCGCTTGTGGAGACCGGTGAACTGCATCGCCTGAGATATGGCTGCTATATCAGGGCTGGCAAGTGGAACTCCTTGGGTCCGGGGCGACAGGCCAGAGAGCGGATTCTGGCACATGCGCATGGGACATTGACCACATCAACAGGTGGTTTTGTCTACAGCCATTTGTCGGCAGCAAGGCTCCATGGTCTGTTCGTGTGGGGCGTGGATGACAAGGTTCATATCCTGCACCGGGCCAGGCCATCCTCAGACCGCTGGGGCAAGGATGTCCGGGGACACACAGAAACGTTCACCGAGGAAGATGTAGTGCAGGTTCAGGGTTTGCGGGCGACCACACTCGAACGCACCATCTTTGACAGTGTCAGGATGCTTAGCTATCCCAAAGCACTAGTGATCATGGACCATGGTTTGCGAATTGGTGCTGATGTTAGCGCAATTGCCGACTTGGCAGCGGTCTCCTCCGGAAAGCGGGGAATCCGCACGCTGCGCAAGGCCTTGGACAACGCAGACCCGCGCTCCGAGTCTGCCGGCGAGACGCTGACCCGAGAGTTGATGCAAAGGCTCAGCATCAGGCCCCCACAGCCACAATTCGAGGTGCAGTCCCGTTTGGGTCGCCACCGCATGGATTTCGCTTGGGAAGAGGAAAAACTAGCTCTGGAGTTCGACGGTCGTACCAAATACTTCGACTTCAAACCGACGGATGAGGTCATCTTTCAAGAACGACGGCGGGAAAAGGCGCTGGCAGAGGAGGGCTGGCGGTTTATCCGAATCGAGTGGAAGGACCTTTTTCAAGAGCGCGCCTTCAAGGAACGCATCCTTCGGGCGCTCAGGTGATCACTCCGGACGGTCCACGCCTCAGTAGCCCGTACCCCCAGTGCCCTTGATCATCTCCCCGGACGGGCTGACCAGGTACCAGACGCCACCCACGCCCTGACCTGTCACGTCGCCGGGAGCTTTGTCCTTGGCATAGTAGTACAGGGGCATGCCGTTGAGTGTTACGTGCTTCTTGCCGTCAGGTGTGGCAATGGTTCCCGCAGTTCCGGTGACGCCTTCAACCGTGGGTGTCTCCGACGTCGTGGTGAAGACGGGCCAAGCTTCCAGGCAAGCGTCCAGGCACGCGCTGGTTCCCGAGTCCTTGACGTCCTTGGTGAAGACGTAGAGGCTCATACCTTTGCTGTCCGTCACGATCTGACCTGCGCTGGAGGATGACACCTTCATTTCGGCGCCCGACGTCGTGCTGGAATCCACTGTCGGGGATGCGGAGGTAGCTGCTGCAGAGGAAGTGACCGCAGGCGGTGCTGAAGTAGCGGTGGTTCCAGGACTTCCGCCACACCCGGCCAAGGCAGCGGCCAAAACCAACACACCGAATCCAAAAGTGAGTCGTTTCTTCATGTCTAGCTCCTTTGACGAGCCGGCCGGAAAGGACCGGCGCTAACCCCTACGACGCCAGTGGGGGAAGAATGGTTCAAGGGTCTGAACCTTTTCCATTCGCGCGTCGTCGTATAGGCGAAGGGGCAGCTGAAAGAGGGAGGTGGCTATGCCGTTGGATGAAGAGGTGGTGGCAGCGATCTACCGCGACCATGGCACGGCTCTGAAGCGCTTCGTTCTCAGCTGCACGTCCGACGCCCATCAAGCGGACGACGTCGTTCAGGAAACCATCCTCAAGGTATGGCAGCACGCCCCGCAGATCACGGGAAGTTTGCGCAGCTACCTTTTTCGGACGGCCCGCAACGTCATCATCGACAACTACAGGAAGGCCCAGCGCCGCCCTGCCGAGGCCGGCGAGCAAGACCTCCCGGACCATCCTGCAATGGAGCGCGTTGATGAACTCCTGAACAGGGTCCTCATGGAGGAAGCGTTGCTCCGCCTCAGTCACGAACACCGCCAGGTTTTGGTGGCCCTCCACTATCAAAGGTTCACCGTCATCGAGGCAGCGCTGCAGCTGAACATCCCGGCGGGAACCGTGAAATCCCGGGCTTTCTATGCTGTGAAAGCCCTCCGAACGATCCTTGATGAAATGGGGGTGGAACGATGAACGGCAACTCCGTACACCAGTTGCTGGGCGCCTATTTGCTGGGTGGGCTCGAGCCCGAGGAGGCACGCACGTTTGAGGACCACCTCGCCAAATGCGCTGAATGCCGCCACGGGTTGGAGGAATTGGAAAGCCTTCCAGCTTTGCTCGACGCCCTTCCCCCGGCTGACGCCGTCGCCCTCACTGTCGCTGGGGGTGCGAACACGCTCTTGACCCTGGAACCGAAACCTGGGTCGCTTCCCGAGAAGTACTTGGTGGACTTGTCGGTCCGCAGGCGGAAATCACGACGGCGGTGGGCGGCTCTGGTGGGCGCGCTTGCCGCTGCCTGCCTCGCGGTTGGCTTCCTCGCCGGGCCTGTTCTGAACCAGCCCCCGAAACCTGACGCAAGCTACTCGGTTCAGTCGGAAACCGGATTGCAGCTGACCGTGGGCATGGTGAAAAAGAACTGGGGCACCGAACTCGCCGTGGAGGGCCGGTCCATGCCGCTGGAAGGCACGCTCTACCTGTGGGTGAAGGGCCGGGACGGTGCCGAAGAACGCACGTGCGGATGGACGGCCACTCAGAGCGGCCGGGTCAAGATCACCGGTGCCACTCCGGTGCAGTTGGCTGGCATCGCGGGTGTTGAGCTTCGTGATGAAGCAGAGAAAACTGTGGCCTCGATTTCGGTGCCGTAAACCTTAGCCGTCCGTGTCCACTGTGCCCTGGGCACGTAGTTCCGCGACGAGGTCCTGGTCTTCGCAAGCCCGGGCGAACGCCTCAATCCGGCGCTCAATCTCCCTGCCCAGAAGCCAGCCCCCGATCCTCTCAGCCAGCGGCTTCACCAGGGCCGGGCGGCAGGAAAAGGTGTACTTCCAGACTGCCCGCGTGCCGCCGTCGTCCGGGGTGAACCGCCAGCCGCCGCCGAAATTCTCAAAAAACCAAGGCCCGGACACCATGGTCATACCCACGTTTCGTGGAGGAGTGTAAGAGACGTACTCGCTGACCATTTTCAGGCCCATGCGGGAGACAGTCCGCGTCCTGACGCCCTTGCCAGCCGATTTGGCCCCATCCAGAAAGGCTTGGGCGGAGATGAACGGATCCCATTTGAGCCTGAAAGCACCCGTGGTCTGGGAAAGGGCAAAAGCGGTCTCGGGATCCAGCCGGATCAGCCGCTCGGCACGTACCTGTGGCATTAGGACCCCTGCCCTGCGCCGAGTACAAGGAACACCATGAAGGCAACACCAAAGACGTTGACCGCCATGATCGCCAACCCGACGATTCCCGTGATGCGGCCCGCGTTCATGCGACCCGCCCGGAAGACGGCGAGCAACCCGCTGACCACAGCCACAATGGCCAACAGGACCGCGACCCCGGCCAGGATCAGTGCACCGAACCACCAAGCGTCGTTGCCTTGGTTGTAGCGGCTTATCGACGAGGCGATAGCCGCAATGCCCAAGGGAATGCTCACTACGGCCGCGACCGGGGAGAGGACAGCGGCAACAATGCTTGTGATGCCGGCGCCCAGGCCTCGTGTGCCGGACCGTTGTGGTTGCTGGTAGTAGTCGACCGGCGGCTGATAGCTCATGATTCCCCCAAAGTCCGTTGGTTAAAGCTTGCGGTACGTGAGGTCAAAGATCATGCGCCCGGCCTCGTGGGCTTTGTTTTCAAAGCTTGTCCGGATTCGGCCATCGAACCGGGGGGCCCAGCCGCCTTCTTCATCCACGCCCTGGTTCGGCCCGGTGTGCTCCGTGCTGACCGGGGCACGGCCTTCCCGGACGGGCGCACCGCCAACCACAGACTCGACGCCGGACTGCCACACCTGCGTCAGCGGGCTCTCCTCGCCGCTGCGCTCGCCTTCGTGCATGTTCTCGAACTCTGTGGACCCAGCCAACACTTCGCGGACGTGCACTGCATAGTTGGACCAGTCCGTTGCGATGCGCCAGTAGCCACCCTTTTCGAGTGCCTTGGCGGCTACTGAGGCGAACGCAGGCTGAATGAGGCGTCGCTTGTGGTGCCGGGCCTTGTGCCAGGGATCCGGGAAGAACACCCAGAGCTCGCTGACCGACCCCTCCGGGAGCATCGACTCGAGAACCTCTGGGGCGTTGGCTTCCACCACCCGCACGTTGGTCAGCCCACGGCTGTTGATCTTGATGATGGTGTTGGCCAAACCAGGTGTGTAGACCTCAACCGCAAGGAAGTCCTTGTCCGGGTTCTGCTCCGCGGCATGGACCACGGCGTCACCCAGGCCCGAACCGATCTCCACAATCAGGGGTGCCTTGCGCCCAAAGACAGCCTCGGCGTCGAAGCTGTAGTCCGGGTGCACCGAGGTGTTGGCAACATGGCGCGGCACCTGAATTGCCCAGCGCTCAGCGTGCTCTTCCCATGCGGCTTGCCTGCGTCCCTGCAGTCGGGTGCCACGGCGCACAAAGCTGACTGGCCGGCCACCGTAGGTACCGAAGGAGGCCTGGCTGCCGGGCGTGACTGGTCGCGGGGAATCTGGGGTTTCACTCATCCTTTCCAGAATACTTTGGTTGGGCGGGGTCGTTCGGCGAAGCCTGCTGAGTACGGGTAGTGGGCGCTCTTAGAAGAGGATCAGGTAAGGACGCGTTATCAATACCCAAAGGCCGATCGAGACCTCCAGTGCGACAACAGCCAAGCCGGACATGCCCATAAACCATGCCTTCGTGTGGCGTCCGCCGGGTGAGCGGCCTCTGGCCAAAACCATCGACGATATGCCCAGCACCAGTGCCACAAATCCGCAGGTGCACGGAAGGCTCCACACAATTGCAGGCACGACCCAAGCAAACCGGCCTGATGATGTAGCTGACCTCGTAAGGAGCGCCGCGAGGAGGGAGAAGGGAATGGTCACGTACCAGCACAACGGCGCAGCCAAAGAAAACACGACGCTTGCAATTCCTGTATTCATTCCCGGCGGCGGGGCCGGGGGAACGAGCACGTAACCCAGCGTGGGCTCATGACTCTCCATGGTGGGATGGCAAGGCTCAGGCGTTTTCTCCATGCCCTCAACGTTATGGACCGCCAAGCAACACAGACAGGGGTGATCAGCCCTATGTGGATAAACTGCACGGGGTGCCCAATGACTGGTCACATCCTGCCCAACAAGCCCGGATCAGGACTGGCTGACAGAATAGGACGGGTGACCTCCTCCAAGACGCCCGGCTACCGAGAGAAATCCGTTCT
This sequence comes from Arthrobacter sp. M2012083, assembly GCF_000281065.1. GTDB lineage: Bacteria > Actinomycetota > Actinomycetes > Actinomycetales > Micrococcaceae > Arthrobacter. The sequence goes on along the minus strand of NZ_AKKK01000039.1, from coordinate 48,647 downwards.
TCCCGATATTGCGGTGGACGCCGAGATCGACGATGAACCAGCCGCGGACCCCACGCAGCTCCGGGGCAAACGGGATCTCGTCTACCTGGGCATCTGCCTGGTACTGATTGGCCTGAATCTGCGGACGGTCTTCTCCAGCTTTTCCGCCGTGCTTCCGGAAATAACCTCCGACGCCGGCCTGCCGGGCTGGGCGCTGGTGGTCCTCACCACGGTGCCGGTGACCTTGCTGGGCGTCTTCGCACCCCTTGCTCCAATCCTCGCGCGCAGGTTCGGAGCAGAACGTGTGCTCCTTGGCGCCATGGCGGTCCTCACCGTAGGGCTGGTGCTCAGGCCCCTGGAGATCCCCGGGATGGGTCACCTGCCCGCACTTCTGGCCGGAACCGCGGCCTGCGGTGCCGCCATCGCACTGTGTAACGTCCTTCTCCCGGGCGTCGTCAAGCGGGATTTCCCACACCGCCTTGGCTTGATGGGCGGCCTATACACCACGGCGATCTGCGCTTCGGCGGCACTTGGAGCCGGCTTCACGTATCCGGTCTTTACGGCAACAGGCCACTGGACATCGGCGCTGTGGTTCTGGGCGGTGCCCGCCGCCGTCGTACTCATGCTCTTCCTGCCACTGGCAATCCGGCAGCCATCGGTCAAACACCAAGCGATCCACGGCGGCGTCAACGTGTGGCGTTCAGCCGTGGCCTGGCAGGTGACGCTGTTCATGGTGCTGCAGGCCATGATGTCGTTCAGCGTATTCGCATGGATGGCACCAATCCTGCGCGACCGGGGGATCGATGGCGGAACGGCGGGGCTGATCGTATCCGTTTCCATAGTGTTGCAGATGCTCGGCTCGCTGTTTGCCCCCGCCTTGGCCACGCGCTTCAAGGACCAGCGGATCATCAACATGGTGGTGGCGCTGATGACCGGCGGCGGTTTTGCTCTCACCATATTTGGTCCCACCGAGCTGATCTGGGTGTGGACCGGGCTGAATGGGCTGGGCCAGGGTTCGTTGACTGCTGTGGCCCTCACCATGATCATGGTCCGTACCCGCGACGCCCACACCGCGGCGCACCTGTCCGGGATGATGCAGGGCGTCGGATACGGCGTGGGTTCGCTTGGCACGCTGATGGTAGGCCAGCTCCACCAGGCTACGGGCGGGTTCGCGGCTGCTGGAATCCTGTTCCTGGTGGTCGGTTCCCTGGCAGCCTTCTTCGGGTATCGGGCCGGCCGCGACCGCTTCGTTTAACGTTGTGAGGCCCACTCTGCATCCCAAAAACCCAGGGAAGAGCGCAGAGCGGGCCTCGCAACGAATGCCGGAGTAGCTAGACGGTGAGGTCCTTGCCCTTTGTCTCCGGGATGGAGAACGCGAATGCGATGCCCACCAGCAGCAGGATCACGGCGTACACGTTGAACAGTTGAGCCTGCCCGATGCTGCCAAGCCACGTCTGCAGGTACGGAGCCGTGCCACCAAACGCAGCGACGCAGATGGAGTACGGAACACCCACGCCGATGGTGCGGATATGCGTCGGGAACAGTTCGGCGTAGACGGCAGGAACGATTGCGGCGCTACCGGCGATGAAGAACAGCATCACGGACATGGACACGGCAAGCTGCCACGGTGAGTCCTTGAGCAGCCACGTCATGGGGAAGTGCAGGAGCGCGGCGCCTGCAGCCGAACTGATGATCACGGGCTTGCGGCCGATGCGGTCGGACAATTTTCCCCAGAATGGCAGGGCGGCGATGAACACCACGTTGGCCACCACGCCTGCCCAGAGCGCTTCACCACGGTCCATTTTCAGCGTGGTCGCGGCGTAGCTAGGAGCTACAACACCCCAGATGTAGTAGACCACCGTCAGGCCAACAGTGAGGCCGATGACCTGCAGAGCCTGCTTGCGGTACTTCACGATCTGCGGCCAGATGGGCAGGCGCTTCTCAGTGGGCGCTTCAGCCTCGAAAGCTTCGGTTTCCTTCATCTTTGACCGCATGAACAGTGCGTAGACGCCCAGCGCGCCACCGATGAGGAACGGGATGCGCCAACCCCACGAGCTCATGTCGCCCTTGCTGAGGGTGGCAGTGAGAATGGCGCCCAGCAGCGTGCCGGCCAGGATGCCGGCCGTGCCGGAGGTGTAGATGAGGGTCGCCCAGAAGCCGCGGTGTTCCTTGGGCGCCATCTCGGACAAGTACGTTTGCGACGACGGCAACTCACCACCGTGGGCAAGGCCTTGGATGAGTCGGGCGATCAGCAGCATCACCGATGCGAAAACGCCTACGGACTCAAACGTCGGGGCAATGCCGATGAGCAGGCTGCCCACCGCGCCGAGGGCCACCGCCACCGTCATGGACGTCTTGCGTCCGATCCGGTCGCCGATCCAGCCGAACACGAAACCACCAAACGGACGGGCAACAAATCCGACGGCGAAGATCGCCAGAGTGGACAGCATGGCCGAGGTGGGGTCGGCGCTGCTGAACAAAGCGCTCGCGATAAACGGGGAGAACGTTGCATAAATGGCCCAGTCGTACCATTCAACGGCGTTGCCGATGCCGGTGCCAACCAGCGTGCGCATGTGCGACTTGTGGACCTTGACGTCGGGGGACGTTCCTACGGTGGTGGTCATGTGCTTCTCCAAGATCAGGCGGGCGGGGAGTTAGTTGCCGGCGAGGGCGGCGATACGGGACACGGCGAGTTCGGCGTACAGCGCGGCGCCGTCGGTGAGGACGCCGTCGTCGAACATTGCGTAGGGGGAGTGGTTGAACGGCGACGTCGCGTGGTCGGCGCCGGGGGCAACAGCACTGAGTCCCACAAAAGTGCCGGGGACTTCAGCCAGGACGCGGGAGAAGTCCTCGGAACCGCCCAGGGGAGTGGCCATCCGGCTGTGCCTGGATTCGCCGAACATGCCGGCGATGACCTTCTCCGCGGTGTTGGTCTCATCCTCGTTGTTGATGGTGAGGGGGTACTCCTCCTGGTAGTGCACATCCGCCTCCAAACCATGGGCTGCGGCGATGCCGTGGAGCAGCCTGGGTACTGCTTCCATCATCTTCCGCCGCGACTCCTCTGAGAAGGTCCTGATGGTGGCTTCGATCCGTGCGGTCTCAGGGATGACGTTCCGCTTGGTGCCCGCGTGCAGGACGCCGACGGTGAGGACCACTGGATCAAACACGTTGAACTGACGCGTGACCATCACCTGAAGTGCAGTGACCATCTCGGCAGCGGCCGTGACGGGGTCTTTGGCGGAGTGCGGGGCTGAGCCGTGACCGCCTGCGCCCAGTACTGTGACAACCAGGCCGGCTGAGGAACTGAGCATGACGCCCGGCTTGGTGACGAACTGGCCGTGGGGTTCCAGCGCGGAGAACACGTGCATTCCGTAGGCAGTGTCCGCGCGGCGGCCCGCTGCATCCAGGACGCCTTCCTTGATCATGTAGCTCGCGCCGTCGAAGCCCTCCTCGCCGGGCTGGAACATGAGGATGACGTCCCCTGCCAACTGGTCCTTACGCTCCGCCAGCAACGTGGCGGCGCCGGCCAGCATGGCGGTGTGGAGGTCATGGCCGCAGGCATGCATCGCCCCGTCCACACGGGAGGTGTAGTCCACGCCTGTGGTTTCCTGGATGGGGAGGCCATCCATGTCTGCGCGCAGCAACACCACAGGCTTCTCAGCTGTTGAATGAGCCGCACCGCCGCGCAGGACTGCTGTGACCGACGTCGTTTCCTTGCCGAGCGTGATCTCATAGGGCAGACCGTCCAGCGCCTTGAGCACTTTTTCCTGCGTGCGGGGGAGCTGCAGGCCGATTTCCGGTTCGCGGTGAAGATCGTGGCGCAGGCGGACGATGTCCTCCTGAAGTTCCTTGGCATCAGCGGCGATAGTCATGAGTTCTCCTGGTCTTTCCGAGGTGACTGGTTGCTAATGCCATTCTGAGGTGACGTGCTTCACAAGCTCAGAAACAACTGGAAATATGCACGAATGTCTATTTGCAAGCAGCAATCATGCATCAATCTGCCAGACTGTACCTATGGAACTCAGCGAGGAAGATCTCCGTCTGGTCAACACCCTGCAGATCTCACCCCGGATCAGCTGGTCCGACGCCGGCGACGTCCTGGGCGTTCATGCCACCACACTGGCCTCCCGATGGGAACGCCTCAAAGGAGCCGGCGCCGCGTGGACCACCGCCCACCTCATGGGAGACCCCAAGGACATGTGCCTGGCCATGGTGGACATCGATTGCGAAATGCACCTCAGGCCGGACGTCACCTCCGCAGTGGCCCAGCTCCCGGAGGTCATCACCGTTGAAGAAGCGGCCAGCAACCGTGACCTCACCCTGACCGTCATCACCCGGGACCTGGGACAGTTCAGCACCGAAGTATTGCCCAAACTCAAGGAAATCAGGGGGCTCACCAAGTACCACACGTCCCTCTGCACGCGGATCCACACCAGCGGTTACGCCTGGCGCCTCAACGTCCTCAGCAAAGCCGAACAGCAAGCGATCAGGGCGCTCGCCGGAGCCGAATCAACACAATCAACCCACGACGCCCCGGTACTCCCGCTCCCCGAAAACCACTTGGCGCTCATCCCGTTCCTGGCCAGGGACGGCCGCGCCACGGCAGCAGAAATCGCCCGGGCCTTGGGCAGAAACCCCGCCACCGTCCAACGTCAACTGGGCAGGGTCCTGAACAGCCGCATGCTGTCCTTCCGCTGCGAAGTTGCCCAACAATTCTCCGGCTTCCCCATCACCGTCCAATGGTTCGCCAACGTTCCCGCAGGAGAGCACCAAGCCGCAGCCACGGAAATGCGCGCCATCCGCAATGTCCGTTTCGCCGCATCCACCACAGGCCGGACCAACTTCACCATGATCATGTGGCTGCGCTCGCTGGCCGACGTCATGGAAATGGAGCTCACCATCCAGCAGCGGATCCCGGGCATCGAACTGGTGGAAAGCGTGGTCATGCTGAACACGGCAAAACGGGTGGGATGGATGCTGAATCCGGACTCCACCGCCACAGGGACCGTTGTGGCGCCGTACGGGGAGCTGCTGCCGGCAGGAATTTAGGCGTGCTTGGTGGCCCTCAGAACCGTGTCCAAGGTGGTACCGGACTCGCCGTTGGGGCCAGTGACGGTCCGTGCGCGGTCAGTGAGGACGTTGACAAACCACGGCTCACGATCCAGCCGCAAAGCACCCGCCAATTGTTCAGGCGTAAAGAACATGCCCGAATCGTGGTGGTGGCTCCACGAAGGGAGGCCATGCGGGTGATGTCCCACCACCAGCAATGTTCCCCCGGGTGCCACGGCCGCAGCGGCCGAAGCCACCGAATCACGCCACGGAAGGAGCGGGGAGTGAAGGAACTGGGCGGAAACCAGATCGAAAACCGGCTCGGGATCCCATTCGGTGAGGTCCTGCTGCTGCCAGGTGATCCGATCCCCGTGGCTGGTTTCCGCTGCGTGCGCGGCCGCCCGTTCAAGCGCGACGGCGGAGACGTCCATGGCCGTGACTGTCCAGCCTTGTGCGGCGAGCCAGATAGCGTCAGCGCCTTCACCGCAGCCGAGGTCGAGGGCTCTTCCGGGCTTCAAGTCCTTGGCTTCTGCAACCAGCTGTGGATTCGGGTTTCCGCTCCACACTTTGGGACGCTCGCGGTACATGCCGTCCCACATGTCCACGGCATTGTCTGCGTCCTCGTGGAGGTTCAGGCCGCTCTGCTGAGCGCCTTCATGGGTGTGTTGACCGTGTAGGTGAGTGGCGGCGTCGTGCGCGTGTTCCGTCATAACCCAAGCGTGCCGCGACGCTGCGGTGAAAGGCAATGCCTGTTGCTATTCCGGCAAAGTCCAACGCTGGGCGCCGGCACCGGAGGCCCCGAGTTCGTCCGAAGGGTTCTGCAGCGTACAGGATTTCAGGCTGAGGCAACCGCAGCCGATACACCCGTCGAGGTCGTTTCGCAGATGCTGCAGAGCGGCGATCCGCTCGTCCAATTCTTTGCGCCATCGCAACGACAACCTGGACCAGTCGCGCTTGGTGGGCGTGCGGCCATCCGGTAGGGATTCCAGTGCCTCCCGGATGTCTTTTAGGGGCAAGCCCACCCGTTGGGAGGTTTTGATAAACGCGACCCGTCGCAGTGTGTCGCGCCGATAACGCCTCTGGTTGCCAGCCGTTCGCTCGGCCTCGATGAGCCCGTTCCGTTCGTAGAAATGAAGGGCCGACGCCGATACTCCACTCCGTTCGGACAGCTCACCAATAGTGAGTGGCCGGTGCGTTTCGACTGGCGGCATGGCGTTCTTCCGGATACTGGGGTGGTGGATTGACCTCAACATTAGTTGAGGTTCTAGGCTGACGTCCATGACCTCTGACACCTCAACGGCCGGGATACTGCGCCGCCCATACCTGCTTGCCACCGTGGGGGCGTGCGCGCTCGTCTTCCTGAGCGCGTTCGAGTCCCTTGCGGTGACCACCATCATGCCGCTCGTCAGCCGCGACCTGGACGGAGCCAGTCTCTACGCGCTGGCCTTCGCTGGGCCGCTGGCTACCGGCGTGATGGGCATGGTGGCGGCAGGCAACTGGTCTGACCGTCGTGGTCCGGCAGCACCGTTGTACTCCTCCGTGGCATTGTTCGTGGCTGGCCTGCTGATCGCCGGTACGGCCGGGACCATGGAGATGCTGGTGCTCGGGCGGTTGGTGCAGGGGCTCGGTGGCGGCGCGATGACCGTGGCCCTCTATGTATTGGTTGCCCGCGTGTACCCGCCTGTGCTGCATCCGAAGATCTTCGCCGCCTTCGCCGCGTCCTGGGTGGTTCCTTCCCTGGTGGGTCCATTCGCGGCCGGTGTGGTGGCCCAGCTGAGCAGTTGGCATTGGGTCTTCCTCGGCGTTGTGGGCCTGGTGGTTCCGGCCTTACTGATGGTGGTGCCGGCTGTGCGTGGGATGAACTCCGAGCCCGCTGCCGAGCCCGTTCCTTGGGCCTTCGGCCGGATGGGGTGGGCGGCGCTCGCCGCCGTCGCTGTCCTCGGACTGAACCTGTCCGCGGAGGTGCCCGGCTTCGGTGGGGTGATTGCCGTCGTCGCGCTTGTCATCGCTTTGGTGGCGGTACGCCCGTTGGTCCCCCGCGGGACCCTCACTGCCCGGCGGGGCCTGCCCAGTGTGATCCTGGTCCGGGGGCTGGCGTCGGCGGCGTTCTTCGGGGCCGAGGTGTACTTGCCGTACCTGCTGACTGAGCGCTACGCGTTCACGCCCACGTTCGCCGGGCTGACACTGACCGGAGCCGCGCTGGCCTGGGCTGGGGCATCGGCGATCCAGGGGCGGCTCGGTGCGCGGTTGGCTGACGATCTCGCCGTCAAGATCGGAGCCGCGCTGGTGCTGGTAGCCGTGATCTCCACGCTGGTGACTGCGGCGTTTAGCCTGCCCGCGGCAGTTGCCATCGCTGGTTGGATCCTTGCCGGTGGCGGCATGGGGCTCATGTACCCGAGGCTGTCCGTGATGACGCTGGCACTCTCCACTGAGGAAAACCAGGGCTTCAACAGTGCGGCCATGTCCATCTCCGACTCCCTCGGCGGCGCGCTGTCCCTCGCAGCCACCGGACTTGTGTTCGCGGCATTTACGACGACGAATTCGTTTGCGGGGGTCTTCGCACTGACGGCGATCATCGCCGTCGTCGGGGTAGTCATCGCGCCGAGGGTCGCGGCCCGGGCAGCCCGGACCGGTAAGGGGCGGGCGGCTGGGACGGGTATGGGTGAGCCGGGTATGGGTGAGCCGGGTGGTGGAACGGGCGCCCCGGACACACAACCCGAGCTCACGCACCACTCCTAACTCGTTGTGGGGCCCGCTCTGCAGGGTATTGCCGCCTGGAAGGGTGCAGATCGGGCCTCGCAACGCAGGGTGGACTCGTTGTGGGGCCCGCTCTGCAGGGTATTGCCGCCCGGAAGGGTGTAGATCGGGCCTCGCAACGCAGGTCTGACCAACCCCGATGCGGGCCCGCGGGAGAAACACTGCTAAGCTAGGAACACTTGATGTGCGGTGACGCCCTGAAGCAGGTGGCCTGACAGGCTACGCGGCAGGGCATTTTTCATGTGAGAGGCACATCCTGCGTCGATGAACGCGTTCCATTTGGTCCCGGCCACCGCTGTTGAAGCGAACCGGTAGACCACCTGACTTTTCCTCGGCGAACCCCTGGCCCAACCGGCGTCGGGGGCCGATGTCCGCAACTGGACACCGCCCGAAAGACATGAAGTTTATGACTACTTTTGCTGCCCTTGGCACGCCCAAGCCCATTGCCGAATCCCTTGCCGCAGACGGCATCGAAGAGGCATTCCCCATACAGGTGAAGACCCTCCCGGATACGCTCGCAGGCCGCGACGTCCTGGGCCGGGGCCGCACCGGCTCCGGCAAGACCATCGCTTTCGCTATCCCGCTCGTGGCCCGCTTGGCCGAGCGAGAAGCAAAGCATTTCCGCAAGCCGGGCCGCCCCATGGGCCTCGTCCTTGCCCCGACGCGTGAACTGGCAACCCAGATCAACGCCACCATCGAGCCGCTGGCCAAGGCCATGGGCCTGAACACCACGGTCATCTACGGCGGCATCTCCCAGGCACGCCAGGAAAAGGCGCTGCGCGCCGGCGTCGACATCGTCATCGCCTGCCCGGGCCGCCTCGAAGACCTGATCCGCCAGCGCATCCTGACCCTCGAAGCCGTTGAGGTCACCGTGCTGGACGAGGCCGACCACATGGCCGACCTGGGCTTCCTCCCGGTGGTCAAGAAGCTTATGGACATGACCCCCACCCAGGGTCAGCGCCTGCTCTTCTCGGCGACGCTGGACAACGGTGTTGACAAGCTGGTCAACCGTTACCTGTCCAACCCGCTGACGCACTCCGTAGACGATCCCCAAGCCGCCGTCACCACCATGGAACACCACGTCCTGGTGGTCAACGACCAGACCGTCAAGAAGCAGCTCATCGTTGAACTGGCCTCCGGCGCCGGCCGCCGCGTCCTCTTCATGCGGACCAAGCACCACGCCCGCAAGCTTGCCAAGACCCTCACCGACGCCGGCATCCCCGCCGTCGACCTCCACGGCAACCTGTCGCAGAACGCCCGCGACCGTAACCTTGCCGAGTTCTCCAACGGTGACGTTCGCGTCCTGGTGGCCACCGACGTCGCGGCCCGCGGCGTACACGTTGACGACGTCGAACTCGTCATCCACGTGGACCCGCCCACAGAGCACAAGGCTTACCTGCACCGCTCCGGCCGCACGGCCCGCGCCGGTTCCGATGGCACCGTTGTGACCCTGACGCTCCCCGAGCAGCAGAGCGACGTCAAGAAGCTCATGAAGGCCGCCGGCGTTGACGTGAATTTTGAACGCGTAACGGCCAGCTCACCCTTGGTTTCAAAGCTCGTGGGCGACATCGCGGACAAGGTTGATCCCCGCACCCGTGCGGCTCTCCTCGCTGCGAAAGCCCAGCAGGGTGGCGGCACGTCCACCGGCGCCAACGCCCAGCGCAAGCGCGCACGCCGATCCACTCAGGCTGCTCCCACCGCTGGTGGCCGCGGCGGTCGCAACGGTCGCGGCAAGGTTGGGGCTGAGCCTGTTCGTACGGACACCAACCGTGCAGATCGCCGCGCAGCAATGAACGACGACGTCGCCCGCAGCCCCCGTGGTCGCGGCAAGGCCGGCGCTACTCACCGCAATGACGTTCCCGGCTCGCAGGGGCAGAACGGCCGCAGCGGACGTCCGGCTACCGGACAGCGCTCAGCTTCGGCTCCGCGCACGGCATCCACCACGAGCACCCGTACCGGGGGAAACAAGGCTGTTTGGTCTTCCGCAACGGGCGCTACGTCCGGCGGATCCTACGGCTCGGGTGCCTCAGGCAACTCCGGTCGAGGTGGTTCCGGTGCGGGTCGTCCGGCACGCAGCGGTCCCCGTCGCGCATCGGCGCCCGCATCGAACGAGCGTCGCGGCCGCTAACGCTCCTGTTGTGAGGCCCGCTTTGCACCTTATCCCTGTGGAATAGCGTGTAGAGCAGGCCCCGCAACACGTGGACCTGACGTTGTGAGGCCCGCTTTGCACCTTATCCCTGTGGAATAGCGTGTAGAGCAGGCCCCGCAAGTTACCAGCCTCGGGCGCGCCACTCTTCAAGGTGTGGCCGCTCGGCGCCGAGGGTCGTGGGCAATCCATGGCCCGGGTGCACCAGGGTTTCGTCCGGATAAGCGTCGAACAGCCGCTCCGACACGTCGTTCATCAGAGAAGTGAAACGTGACGGATCGTTCTGTGTGTTGCCGACGCCTCCCGGAAATAACGAGTCTCCACTGAAAATGTGGGCGGGCCCGTCAGGATCCTGGTACACGAAAGCGATCGAGCCGGGGGTGTGTCCACGCAAGTGGATTGCCGTGATCTCGAAGCCATCGAACTGCTCAACGTCGCCGTGACCCAGCCGGACGTCCACTGGAACCGGCAACGCATCGGCGTCGTCCGCTCCCGCTGACGTGCTTGCCCCGGTGACTTCCACCAGTTCCGCAAGCGCCCGGACGTGATCCCAGTGCTGGTGGGTGGTGGCAATCCTGGCGAGCTTCGGCGTGGCGACCGTATCTGCGGTGCTGTCTTCGAGTAGTTGCTGGATGGCCGGAAGGTCATCTGCAGCGTCGATCAACAACTGCGTACCCGTGGACTTTGAAGTCAACAGGTATACGTTGTTGTTCATCTCGCTGACGGAGATGCTGCGGATAGTGACGTCGCGCAAGGAGTGAATTAGCGAATCCATCGTGTCAGTCTATGCAGTTGCCGGATTGGCTTCGCGACCCTGCGAGACCCAGTTGGGGTCGGCAGAGCGTGAACCCACGACGGCGGCCGCAGCTTGGCCGAGCCTCTCAAGCTGCGCTGTTCCCAGGTGCAGGGACAGCGCCCCAAGGTTCTCGTCGATCCGGTGCGTCTTGCGCGTGCCGGGGATGGGGACCACCGAAATCCCGAGGCGCTGACCTTGGGTAAACAGCCAGGCCAGGGCTACCTGGGCCGGAGTTGCATCCAGCCCGCTGGCTACCTCGCGGACCGCGGCCACTACGGCCTGGTTCGCATCAAGTGCCTCGTCACCAAAACGGGGGATCTTATGACGGAAGTCGTTTTCGCCAAGGTCGCTCGCGCTGACGGTTCCCGTAAGGAATCCGCGGCCAAGCGGCGAATATGGCACGAACCCGACGCCAAGTTCCTTGGCTGCAGGTACGACGTTGAGCTCAACATCCCTGCTCCAGATCGACCATTCGCTCTGGACTGCGGCAATGGGATGGACGGCGTTGGCCTGCCTGAGCTCCTCGGCTGTCACTTCAGACAGTCCGAGGTGCCGGACCTTGCCCTCTCGGACCAGCTCCGCCATGGCCTCCACGGTTTCCACTATCGGAACGCGGAGGTCACGGCGGTGCATGTAGTAGAGGTCAATCACGTCAGTGTCCAAGCGGCGGAGGCTCGCTTCCGCCGCTTGCCTGATGTAAGGCGCATCCCCGCGGACTCCCGTGTACCCGTCCGCGGGGTTGCCCTCAATTCCGAACTTCGTGGCCACTTGGACCTCGTCGCGTCGCTCCTTCAAGAGCCGGCCCACGAGTTCCTCGTTGGTTCCTGCTCCGTACACATCCGCGGTGTCGATGAACGTGATACCCGCGTCCACTGCGTGCCTGAGTGTCTGCAGGCCTTCCTCGGGATCGATTCCGCCGTAAACCGGGGTGAGGGCCATTCCCCCGAAGCCGAGGGGGCTGACCTTGAGGCCGTCGCCGAGCTGAACTGCAGTCATGAACTTCTCCAATGCGCGTTTGGTTGCTCTTGAAGGCGTGAACTCAGTAGTTGGCGTGGGTATTCCTGTATGAAGTCCGATTCGATGGCTTGCTGCGCATTCGATGGTAGGAGACGTCTAATGCGCAGCGCCCCATCGAATCGGAGCGCCTGCGGCACGGCTACTCGGGCTTGGCTACAGGCTTGTCAGTGGGCAGGGCCTTCAACCCGGCAGCACAGCCCACAATTCCAGCGATGAAAAGCAGCTTCAGCGGGCTCGCGGATTCCACACCCGTGATCATGGCCCAGCCAACTGTCAGCGCAGCACCGATACCCACCCACACAGCGTAGGCAGTGCCGAGGGGGATCCGCTTCACTGCGATGCCCAGTCCGAGCATGCTCAGGACGGCAGTGATGGCGAATACCACAGTGGGCATGAGCTGCGTAAAGCCGTCGGAGAGGCCCAAAGCTGTGGCCCATACGGCTTCGAGCAGTGCTGACGCCAAGAGGATGACCCAGAAGATTCCGTTGCCGGAGTTGCCGGAGTTGCTGGAGTTCAGAGTGTTCTCAGTCATGGCTACGCCACCACCTTCAGGCCAACTACACATGCGCCGATGCCCGCAAGCAAAAGCAGCCGGGCCGTCGTCGCGCGTTCAACTTTGGTGACCATCGCATACGTGGCAGTCAGTACGACGCCGACACCAACCCACACTGCGTAGGCAGTGCCCGTGGGGATGGATTGCATCGCGATGGCGAGCCCACCCATGCTGGCCACCACGGACACCAGGAACACAATGGTGGGGGCGGGTTTACGGAAGCCCTTGGAACGGTGGAGCGCTGCGGCCCATACGGCTTCGAGTGCTCCGGAGAGAATGAGAATTAACCACGACATGACATTTCCTTTGGCCAGTCTTGTCGCGTGCCGGGTACTGAACCGTCGTCCGGAGGTTCCAGAGGGGAACCTTCATTTCAGGCTAGCAACTCCCGGCCGGGGTGGCCACTTCTGGTGGTTAACGTCACCACATCAAGCGTGCGACGGCTCCACGTGGTCGATCGAGATCACTGCCACGAAACCCCGTCCTGAGATCTCCGGGCTGCGGCTATCCGAACCGACCACGGCGTCGTATCGGGACAACTCGACCGGTTCACCGGCGCTCGGTGCCGGGCCGCCGCCGTCGGGCTCTTCCTCCACTCCCGACTCTTCCTCCACAGCGGCGCCGGGCGCAACGGTCGCCTTGCCCTCGAGCAGGATGGCCAACTGGCCCTCGAAGACAGGGTGTGCGCGTTTCTTGGAGATCTCGACTATGGAGGTGTAGCCCTTGAAAGCGCCTTCGCGTGCGATGACGTTCAAATCCCGGATGTCGCCGGTTGGGAGAGCGGCTGATGACGCGGCTTCTCCCGAGAAGCGGAACGGACGGTACTTCTCCAGGGGGTGCTCGGAGCCATCCACTGTGAGGAGGAGCAGTTCGCCGTCGATGATGGTGATGACGCGTTCCATCCCCGGGAACGTCGAGAACTCTCCCGCCTTGGATACGTCGGCGATGCTGACTCGCCAATCCCAGGCATTGTCCTGCGCCGATGCGGCCTTCGGGTGGCTGGCGAGTTCGCGCGTCACACCGCCCCCATTGCGCCACGGTTCGGGACGGATGTCGGCAAAGCGGATAATCTCCATCCGACCAGCCTAGTGGTGGACGCCGCTTCTGCGCTGGCATTGCGGCTTGCTAACGTCATATGTGGAAAACGTTGTGACAACGGCTGGAGGCGCGGGAATGTTCGTCAAAGTGTGCGGCTTGAGTACGCCGGAGTCCGTGCGTGAAGCGGTCGACGCCGGTGCAGACGCGGTCGGCTTCGTGCTCACTTCCAGCCCCCGCGAAGTCAGTCCGGACCAGGTGCGCATTCTGCGGCCGTTGGTTCCGGAGCATGTTCACGCCGTGGGTGTGTTCCGGCATGAGGCTGCCGCTGACGCCGTGGCAACGGCTCGTGCTGCCGGACTTGAGTGGGTGCAATTGCATGGCCACCGGACGGTTGACGACGTCAAAACAGTGCACGACGCCGGGATGCGGCTCATCAGGGCCGTCACCATGGGCGCCTCCCAGGACGAGTTCGCCGATCTGGGCGAAGAAGTTTTCCTGATCGATGCCGCAGTGCCGGGCTCGGGGGAGTCCTGGGACTACGCGTCAGTGCGGGCAAAGGGGCTGGATGACCGGGAGTGGCTGCTTGCCGGGGGACTCGAACCGGGCAACGTGGCTTTCGCGGCCGCTGCTGCCGGCGCTTGGGGAGTGGACGTTTCCTCCGGGGTAGAGGCATCTCGCGGAGTGAAGGACCTGGCGAAGATCCGCGCCTTCGTCAAAGCTGCCAAAGCCTAGATTCGCTTACCGTGTCAGTGGGACACCATAGACTCGCTCACGACGACACGATTCACTCCAGCGCACCACTACTTGGATATCGAACATCACCGAAACCAGGAGTTAAGCAATGAGTACGGAACAGCACACCCTGACCATGAGCCGCGAGTTTGATGCTCCCCGCGAGAAGGTTTTTGAGGCCTGGATGGAGCCGGACAAGCTCACTCAGTGGTTCGGGCCTGTAGAAGTAGAAGCTCCCCGGGACCAGATCATCGTTGAGCCCAGGGTGGGTGGCATCTGGCAGGTGGTCATGGTGTGGTCGGACGAGAATGGCCAGCAGTCGGCACCCATCGAAGCCACCATCACCGAGCTGAACAGCCCGGCACTTTTGGTTGCCCAGGCCAAGGCTGCTCCTGACGCCGACCACGAATACGAGGAAATGCACCTCGAATTCGAGGACCTCAACGGCCGTACCAGGATGAACCTCACGCAGGGGCCGTTTGCTTCCGAAGAGTGGGTTGAGATGACACGCGACGGCTGGGGGACCTCGTTCGACAAGCTGGACGGGCTCCTGGCCGGTTGAGCCACTGATGAAGCCCGCGGCGTAGGGTCCTGGAAGTCAGGGAAGATTCAGGGCAGACCCCTAGGCTTTTTGTCGGGGGCGCAAGGGAGAATGAAGACTATGAAAACGCTCCTTAACGTCATCTGGCTTGTCTTCGGTGGGTTCTGGCTGGCCTTGGGCTACTTCGCGGCAGGCATCATCTGCTGCGTGCTCATCGTCACCATCCCGTGGGGCATCGCTTCGTTCCGGATCGGTGCGTACTGCCTGTGGCCCTTCGGCCAGATGGTGGTTGAGAAACCGGGCGGTGCCGGAGTGTTCGCGCTCCTCGGCAATGTGATCTGGCTTCTGGTTGCGGGCATCTGGATTGCGATCGGCCACGTGGTCACGGCGGTTGCCATGGCCATCACCATCATCGGAATTCCGCTGGCCATCGCCAACTTGAAGCTCATCCCGGTATCGCTGATGCCTCTCGGTAAGCAGATCGTGCCCACCAACCAGCCGTTCGTCAGCACCTACCGCTAGGCTGGCTCCGCCCGTTTAGACGACCCGCTGCAGGACAGACGATTCCTACCGTCTAAGCTGCAGCGGAGCGTCTCATCGGGGGAAGAGAACGTACGGCAGCTGCCGTTGCGGCGCATCCGGTTCGCTAGGGATAGCCGCTCACGCGAGTTCACTGGCGAGGTTCCGGCGCGCGGCGTCGAGCCAGAGCGCCTTGGCGCGTTCGCCGTGGAACAGCGGGTCCAGCCCCAAGAGATCACGCACGACGGCGGCGCGCCCCTTCGCGAAATCTTCGTCACTGACGTGGGCGTAGTCTTCGCGGACTGCGGCGAGGTAGCGGGCGTAGGATTCCGGGTCGCCACCAAGCACTGAGAGGTCGGCGTCGCAGAGAAGGGCACCGGCATAGTCGCCGGTCTTTGGACGGTGAGTGGAGGTGAGCCGGACCAAGCGAGCAACCTCGGCAACCTCGTGGGGAGCCAACCCGGCAGCCGTGAGGCGGTCCTCTGCCAACCGTGCAGACTCTTCTTCGTCCTGCCCGGCCACGCCTTCATAGACGGCATCGTGAAACCACGCCGCAAGGATGACTGTCAGCGCGGGCTGTTCCGGCTCCGCCAGGACGTCCAAGGCCTCAAGGACTGCCAGGAGGTGTGTCCGGCTGTGGTACTTCCTGCCGTCCTCGCCCCACCGTTCCAGCAGTTCAAGGCCCAGCTCCTCGTGGCCTGGGTACGTGCTGTTCCAACGTTCCATCAAAGGTACTGTCAATGCCTTGCTCCGTTCACGAGCGGGGATGCGCAGTCCGCTGGCGATGAGCTTGCGGACCAGGATGCGGGCTTCCACCGGGATGGCGCCCGCCGCGACGAGATCATCGTAGCGGCGTTCGGGAACGTCATAGTGGTCTCCGTCGAAGGCCCGCTCCGGAACTCCGGCGGAGGCTGCGAACTCGTGCAGCTCCTCCAGCGACGTGTCCGAAACGAGGTGCGAAAAAACGGTTCCATGAGCTGGCCACAGAGGGGGATCGACATATATGGCCATTGGCAAAGTGTATCCAAGCGATCCTTCCCAGTTGCCGGCCATCGGAACGTCTACCGCCGTGCTGCCGTCCCGGAAGTACAGGCTTCACTGCCCGCGCTGATCACGGCAACTGGGAAGGAGTGTAAGGAAACTCAGTGCTGCGCCGGCAGGATGTTCTGGTTGCCGCGGAACACGTTGTCAGGATCGAATTCGCGCTTCACCAAGGACAGTCGCCGGTAGTTCTTCTCGCCGTAAGCTGCCATGATCCGGTCCTGGCCTTCGTCTCCAATGAAGTTCAGCCAGACTCCGCCGGTGGTGTACGGGGCGATGTCCTGCCGGAACTGCTTGACCCAAGCTATTGCCTCTTGCCCTCCCTCCCGGGTTTCGGACAGACCGAACGGGTGGCTGACCCAAGCTGCGCCGCGATGCTGCAGGGGAGTGTTCGCCGCAGCAGGTCCACCCACGGCTCCGCCCCACCGCGCCACCAACTGCTGCGAGTGTGGCCCGGGAAGGCGTTGCGCCGAATCCACAAGGAGATCCAGGGCGTCGTCGTTGAGCTCGTTGTGGTAATCGGCGCTCCAGTAGTTGTAGTGGTCCGGCGGGTCGTCGATCATGCATTGGAAGTCCGCGTATGCCATGGGGGAGACCAGGTCCACGGAAGGGCCGAGTTCCTTGAACGGCTTCGCATGTTCCTCGCCGGTCTCCACATCTCCCGCGTAGATGTAAGCCATTCCTACGGCGAGCTTGCCTACCATCTCTTCCGGGACGAACTCTTCCGGCGGGGCGGTGAGGTACACCAGGGCTGTCCCCACGGCGTCGGGCGCCTCCAGCGCAAGCCCGCGGAAGGCGCGCGACAAGTCCGTCGCGTCCTGCCCTGGGAACAACATGAGGCCAGCCATCACGGTGGGCCCGAGATCGTGCAGCTTGAACGTCAAGGACGTTGCCACACCGAAGTTTCCGCCCCCTCCGTGGAGGGCCCAGAACAACTCGGGGTTTTCGCCGGGGCTGGCGGTGACGCGCTCCCCGGAGGCCGTGACCAGGTCGACGGAGAGCAAGTTGTCGCACGCGAATCCGTACGAGCGCTCCAGCCATCCCGAACCACCGCCCAACGTGAATCCCGAGACTCCCGTGGTGGACGCGCGCCCGCCCGTGACAGCCAGCCCGTACTGCTGGGTGGCGCGGTCGAACTCGCCCCAAGTCAGCCCTGCGCCCACCGTGGCGGTCTTCATCTCGCGGTCCACGCTGATGGACTTCATGGGACGGACGTCAATTACCAGGCCGTCGTCGTTGGTGGACATGCCCGCCACCGAGTGCCCACCCGAGCGCACGGCGACGTCCAGATTGTGGTTGTGCGCATAGCTCAGCGCTTCCGCCACATCGCCGGGATCCGAGCATTTGGCGATGACAGCCGGCTTTCGGTCGATCATCGCATTGAAGAGTTTTCGGGCTTCGTCATAGTCCGGGCTGTCCGGACGAATCCATTCCATGGGACGTTCCTTCGCATCGGAAACTCTCCCCTAGAACAGGGTACGTCCGTACCTCCCATCGGACCATGGGTAGTGAGAAGAAGTACGACGACGGCGGCGCACCATTTCGCGCCGAGCGCACCAGAGTTACGGGTGCGTCGTGCGGTAATGGGTGCGCCGGGAGCGCCCAAAGGGCCGAACTCCGCCAACGCTGCGCCGCAGGTCACACGGGCAAACGCCAAGGTAATTTTCCGTTTGCGGCGGAACAAGTAGCGAAGATCCGCAAATACGGATCTATGATGCATTTATGCCGCAGATACGAATTTCCGAGGCCGCTCGCTTTCTTGGTGTCAGCGACGACACCGTGAGGCGATGGACGGAAAACGGAACGCTTACTGCCCGAAAGGACTCAGCCGGGCGCCTCGCGGTGGATGGCTTGGAACTGGCCACGCTTGCCCGCGACCAATCCCACCTCCCTGACGACCCCTCGCGGACAGGAAGTTCGGCCCGCAACCGCTTCGTGGGTCTTGTCACCGGCATTACTGCGGACAAGGTCATGGCCCAAGTGGAGCTTCAGTGTGGTCCGTTTCGCGTTGTGTCGCTGATGAGTAGCGAAGCCGTCCGGGAGCTTGGGCTGGAACTCGGTTCGGTGGCCACAGCCGTGGTGAAGGCCACCACCGTCATCATCGAAACACCGCAGGGAAAGAGCATCATATGAGGATCAGCCGTAAGCCTTTCGCCGCTGTACTGGTTGCGGGTGCCCTGGCAGCGAGCCTGGGAGCCTGCGCCTCCGGGACGACACGTCCGTCCACGGGCTCGGCCAGCCCCGGGTCCGCCATGTCCGGAGAGATCACCGTTTTCGCCGCGGCATCCCTGAAAACAACCTTCACGCAGCTGGCAAAGGACTTCGAAGTCCAGCACCCGGGCACCAAAGTGACTCTCAGCTTTGCAGGCTCCTCTGATCTGGCCACACAGATTACCCAGGGTGCCCCTGCGGACGTCTTCGCTTCAGCAGACACCAAGAACATGGCCAAGCTCGCAGACCAGGAGCTTGTGGACGGCACCGCAACCAACTTCGCCACCAATGTCCTGGAGATCGCCGTCCCGCCCGGCAACCCGGCGTCGATCTCTTCCTTCGCGGACCTCGCCAAGCCCGGCGTCAAAGTGGTGACCTGCGCCAGTCAGGTTCCCTGCGGCGCTGCAACGAAGACCGTCGAAAAAGCGACAGGGACCGCGTTGAGCCCGGTCAGCGAGGAATCATCCGTGACCGATGTCCTGGGCAAAGTTACCTCGGGCGAAGCCGACGCGGGCCTGGTCTACGTTTCGGACGTCAAAGCGGCTGGTGGCAAGGTCAAGGGCATACCCTTCCCCGAGTCGGACAGGGCCGTCAACACCTACCCGATTGCGACGGTTGGTACCAGCAAGAAGAAGGAACTCGCAGCTGCGTTCATTGCAAACGTCACTAGCGAAGCCGGCAAGAAGGTCCTCATGGACGCCGGCTTCGGAACGCCGTAGCGGAGGCCACGGCACCATGATCAAGCGCAGCGGCTACCACGGCATTCCGCGGTGGATTTATGGTGTTGCCGCTGTGGGTGGACTTCTGATGGTGCTTCCCTTGGCGGCGATGCTGCTGCGCGTGAATTGGCCGCAGTTCATTCCACTCATCACCTCGGAGTCGTCCCTTGCCGCCTTGGGCCTGAGCCTGAGGACCTCAGCGGCCAGCACCGTCCTTTGCGTCGTCCTGGGAGTTCCTCTGGCACTGGTACTTGCCCGCAGCGAGTTCCCCGGACAAAGGCTTCTCCGCTCCTTCGTCCTGTTGCCGCTGGTGCTGCCGCCCGTCGTCGGCGGACTCGCTCTCCTATACACATTCGGGCGGCAGGGACTCCTGGGAAAGTCCCTTGAACTGGCCGGGATCCAGATCGCGTTCTCCACCTCGGCGGTGGTTTTGGCCCAGACTTTCGTGGCGCTGCCGTTCCTGGTGGTCAGTCTGGAAGGCGCACTGAGATCGGCCGGAAGCAGATACGAGGCTGTCGCAGCGACCCTCGGGGCGCGGCCCACCACCGTTCTTCGTCGCGTAACGCTCCCGCTGGTGTTGCCCGGGCTAGCGTCAGGTGCTGTGTTGTCGTTCGCGCGAAGCCTGGGTGAGTTCGGTGCCACCTTGACCTTTGCCGGCAGTTTGGAAGGGATCACGCGAACCCTTCCGCTCGAAATCTACTTGCAGCGTGAGGCCGATGCGGACGCCGCCGTCGCGCTTTCTTTGGTGCTGGTGGCGGTTGCCGTTGCGGTGGTTGGGCTCAGCTACGGGCGCCGGCGGAGCAGCAGTCCCGTGGAGGTCGGGCCATGAGCTTCGAGCTACAGGCCAGCGTCCGCGCCAGGAACTTCGACATGGCCCTAAGCCTCGCTGAAGGTGAAACAGTGGCAATACTCGGGCCCAATGGTGCCGGGAAGTCCACTCTGCTGGGCGTGATTGCCGGCCTGCTGCGGCCGGATGCCGGCTCGGCGCGAATCGGCCACAAGGATCTGTTCAAGCTCGACGGCCGCACCCACTTTTGGAGCCCGCCACATCTGCGGGGGACTGCGCTTCTGGCCCAGGAAGCTCTCCTGTTTCCGCATCTGAATGCCTTGGACAACGTGGCATTCGGGCCGCGTAGTGGGGGCGCTTCGAAGGCAGCCGCGCGGGAAACGGCACAACACTGGCTTGCCGAAGTTGATGCCCTGCCCCTTGCTGACCGGAAGCCCTCCCAGTTGTCCGGCGGGCAGGCCCAACGCGTCGCGGTGGCACGCGCCTTGGCTGCTCAGCCCGAGTTGTTGCTCCTTGACGAGCCCATGTCCGCCCTCGACATTCACGCAGCACCATTGCTCCGCCGCGTCCTCAAACGAGTCCTTCGGGACCGCAAAGCCATCATCGTCACGCACGACATCCTGGACGCCTACATGCTCGCCGACCGGGTCATCGTGGTGGAGAAGGGACGTATCGCGGAAGAAGGATCCACGCGTCAGGTCCTTGAAAGGCCGCGAAGCCACTTTGCTGCGGGCCTCGCCGGCCTCAACCTCGTCAGCGGGACCATTGCCTCCGAGGGAATTACGACGCCGGATGGCCGGGTTTTCGCGGGCCAGCATGATCCGGACTGGTCACCAGTGCCCGGCCAGGCGGGCGTGGCCGCCTTCCCGCCGTCGAGCGTCTCCGTCTTCCTGGGCGACGTCCATGGAAGTCCGCGTAATTCCTTCCCGGTGACCATCACGGACCTTGAACCGTACGGGGACCAGATCCGAGTCCGCGCCGGCGACGGTCATTCGGCGCAGGCTTTGTCAGCCGACATCACCCCCGCCGCGTCCGCCGACCTGGGCTTGGTGCCGGGCATGGAAGTCAGGTTTGTGGTCAAGTCCGCGCTGGTATCGGTCTACCCGGCATGAATACCCCGGCGTGAAGCCACGGGGTTACTCCCGGTACATTCGCTCCGCATAGGACGGCCCGTAGTAAGACTCCAGATCCTCCAGCGACGTTTCGGGTTGCGTGTAGGTCCGGGACAGCATGGCGATGCTCGGAAGGCCGTCAGTGTCCCAGGTTTCCGGTTGCCACAGTCCGCTTCGCATGAAGGCTTTACCGCAATGGGTGAACACTTCCTCGACAGCAACCACAACAGCGGCACGCGGCCGGTGCCCCTTGACCACCATGTGGTCGAAGAAGTCGGCGTCACGAACGATTTCCGCCGTTCCGTTGATCCGCAGGGTGTCTGTTCTGCCCGGGACTACGGACAGGATGCCCACGTTCGGGTTCTCCAGGATGTTGTGGAAGCCGAAGGCGAGCTTGTTGCCGGGGCGTTCCGGTATGGCGATTGTGTGCTCGTCCAGGACATGAATGAAGCCAGCGGGATCGCCCTTGGGTGAGGCGTCCACGCGGCCCTGCGCGTCCGAAGTCGAGATCACGCAAAACGGGCTGGCTGCCAGCCATTGGCGGTCGAAATCGCTCAGCGACGTCCGCACTTTCCGGCGCACACGGTCCAAGGGCAATCCGATCAGTTCTTCGAGTTCATCCACGCTGGAAATGGTGTCCATGGCCCCAGCCTACTTCCCTTGATTTCGGTGGACTCTGGACACTGGTTTCGCCGTGGGCAAACATGGAACCCAGTGGACCAAATATCGAAGTTGAGCGTAGTAGACTCAACTTTGAAAGTATTGGTTCAACTCCAGAAAGGGAGCACTCTTTGGACGTCAAATTCACCACCAAAAGCCAGGAGGCCCTTTCTGCGGCCGCCATGAACGCCTCGACCGCGGGCAACCCGCAGCTCGAGCCCGCACACTTGTTGAAAGCCCTGATGGACCAGCGTGAGGGCGTCGCCGTCGCGCTGTTGCGTGCCACGGGAGCGGACCCGGACGCCGTGAGCGTGCAAGCCAGCTCAGCCATCAAGTCGTTGCCGTCGTCCTCGGGCAGTTCGGTCCAGCAGGCGCAGTTGTCACGCCAGTCCATGCAGGCCATCCAAGCTGCCCAGAACGAGGCTGACAAGCTCGGCGATTCCTTTGTTTCCACGGAGCACCTACTGCTCGGACTCTCGGCCGGAAGCGACGCCGTCGGGAAATTAATGCGTGACGCCGGCGCCTCCCACGAAGCGCTGCTCGCCGCCCTGCCGGGTGTCCGGGGGGACAGGAACGTCAACTCTCCGGATCCTGAAAATACCTTCCAGGCCTTGGAGAAGTTCGGCACGGACCTGACCGCCGTCGCCCGCTCGGGCAAACTGGATCCCGTCATCGGACGCGACAGCGAGATCCGGCGCGTCGTCCAGGTCCTGAGCCGCCGTACCAAGAACAACCCCGTGCTCATTGGTGAGCCGGGCGTCGGTAAGACCGCCGTCGTCGAAGGCCTTGCGCAGCGCATGGTGGCCGGCGACGTCCCCGAAAGTTTGCGTGGCAAAACGCTCATCGCCCTGGATCTGGCGTCCATGGTGGCCGGTGCAAAGTATCGCGGTGAGTTCGAGGAACGCCTGAAGGCCGTCCTGGAGGAGATCAAGAACTCCAACGGCCAGATCGTGACGTTCATCGACGAAATTCATACGGTAGTGGGTGCTGGTGCCACCGGTGACAGCGCCATGGACGCAGGAAACATGCTCAAGCCCATGCTGGCCCGCGGTGAATTGCGCCTGATTGGTGCCACCACCTTGGACGAGTACCGCGAGAACATTGAAAAAGATCCTGCCCTGGAACGCCGTTTCCAGCAGGTGTACGTCGGGGAGCCCAGCGTCGAGGACACCATCGGTATTCTTCGTGGTTTGAAGGAACGTTACGAGGCGCACCACAAAGTAGCCATCGCCGACTCCGCTTTGGTCGCAGCCGCAACGCTGTCCAATCGATACATCTCGGGCCGCCAGCTTCCGGACAAGGCAATCGACCTCGTGGACGAGGCCGCATCCCGGCTCCGCATGGAAATCGATTCCGCGCCGGAAGAAATTGACCAGCTCCGCCGCGCCGTGGATCGTCTGACCATGGAGGAACTGGCCCTGCAAGGGGAAACTGATCCTGCTTCGGTGGAACGATTGGCTGCGATCCGAGCGGACAAAGCCGATAAGAACGAAGAGCTCAGCGCTTTGAACGCGCGCTGGGAAGCGGAGAAAGCCGGACTCAACCGGGTGGGCGATCTCAAAGCGAAAATCGACGAACTGCGCTCCGCAGCGGACAAGTCCCAACGCGAGGGTGACCTGGAATCGGCGTCGCGGATCCTCTACGGCGAACTGCCCGCTCTGGAGCGGGAGCTGAGCGCCGCTGCCGAGGAGGAGTCCGCCCGGGGCGATTCGAAACCGGAACTGATGGTTGCCGAGGACGTAACTGCGGACGACATCGCGGAAGTCATTTCAGCCTGGACTGGTATCCCGGCCGGCCGCATGCTCCAAGGCGAGTCCCAGAAACTGCTGCACATGGAAGAGGAGCTCGGCAAGCGACTCATCGGGCAGACCAAAGCTGTCCAAGCTGTGTCAGACGCCGTGCGCCGTGCCCGTGCCGGCATCAGCGACCCCAACCGTCCTACGGGCTCGTTCTTGTTCCTCGGTCCAACGGGCGTCGGCAAGACCGAGCTGGCAAAGGCGTTGGCAGACTTCCTCTTCGATGACGAACGCGCCATGATCCGGATCGATATGTCCGAGTACAGCGAGAAGCACTCGGTCGCCCGTCTGGTGGGTGCCCCTCCGGGATACGTCGGCTACGAAGAAGGCGGCCAACTCACGGAGGCTGTCCGTCGCCGGCCCTACTCCGTAGTGCTGCTGGACGAGGTGGAGAAGGCCCACCCTGAGGTCTTCGACATCCTCCTGCAGGTTCTCGACGACGGCCGCCTCACCGACGGTCAGGGCCGCACCGTGGACTTCCGCAACACCATCCTGGTGCTGACCTCCAACTCCGGAAGCCAGTTCCTTGTGGACCAGTCACTGGATGCAAGGGCCAAGCGGGAAGCTGTCATGGCCGTGGTCCAGGCATCCTTCAAGCCCGAGTTCCTGAACCGCTTGGATGAGATCGTCCTCTTCGATCCACTGACAGTCGAGGAACTTGCCCGGATCGTTGAGCTGCACGTCGCCGAGCTGAGCAACCGGCTCCGCGATCGCCGCCTAAGCCTTGAGGTAACCGATGCGGCACGCGCCTGGTTGGCCATGTCCGGATTTGATCCCGCCTACGGTGCACGGCCGCTGCGCAGGTTGGTTCAACGGGAGATCGGAGACCGCCTCGCCAAGGAGATTCTTGCAGGCGAAATCAGCGACGGCGACACCGTGCTGGTGGATACTGCTGCGGACCTCGACGAACTCACAGTTGAGGGCTTCGAAGCGCTGACAGGTCCCGACGGCGGCACTCCCGCAGGTACTGGCCTCACGGTTCGTCGGAAGTAGCGTTTCAGGCTACTTCGTGAGGAGATCTTCGGTGATGGTGTTGCCGGAATCCACCACGATGAAGCAATCAACGCGGCGGTCGCCCCGATCCCAACTGGTGGTGCTCGGGTAAACGTTCTGCTGGAGCAGCACGTAGTTGTCGGCCGCTGCGTTGAGCTTCACGTCCTTGCAAACCTCGCGCCCTTTGTCCCTCAGGGCATTCGTGCCGGGGAAGGACTCGTCAGCTCCGTAGCTGAAGATGGCACCGAGTTGGGCCGAGTGCCCGGTGTCGCAGGCCACAGCCCTGGCTTTGGAGGCATTGGCATCAAAGTCGGCAAAGCAGTCGCCCACCTGGAAGTCCTTGGCCTCTGCATCACGGGGGAGGGGCCCGGCGCTCGGAGCCGCGCTGGGTGTGGATACGGCGGCTTCCGGGCGGGTGCCCAACAAGTTAAGCAAGACCCAAATCACAACGCCGATGAGTATGAGAACGCCAACAACGATTCCGCCAATAACCAACCGCTGCCGTTTGACCGGATCGCCATGAGGTTCCGGCTGTCCGTGTGGGGCTTGGTCCCCCTGCGGCTCCGGCCGCCACTCCTGACCTGTGTAGGGCTGCTGACCGGCATAGGGTTGCTGCCCCGCGTAAACAGGTGCATTGGCGTAAAGGGGTGCATGGGCATTTTCCGGCGACGCTGAACCCCCAGCTGGCTCTGAATCCGTGGGGGGCAGCGCAGGATCGGGCTGGCCTGTCGGATTGGGAACAAAGTCGGGATCGAGCTCGGGTGCGGGATCCGGTTGCAGACCCGAGGGTGGCACCCAGGGAGGGGCTGGCGGTTGCTGGCCCGGCGAAGGTGGTGTTTGGGGCGCAGGGGGCACTCCATCCTCGCCTTGTTCGCGTCGTGAACCGTCACGGGGTGAAGTGTTGTCCTGGCTCATATTCCCGGGTGTGCCTTCCTGCTGTGGAGCCGCATTGAGGCAGACTCTACCCAATTTTTGCTTCTCGTGGAGGTGTAACGGCGTGGTTTCAACCGTCGTCGGCCCGGACGCGGGGCCGTGGTGGCGCGCGGGCACCCTCGAAAGCATGTAATCTAGACATACGACAAATTGACCAAACATTCCGGGGCCTCACCGATAGCCAAGGTGACCACCTCCGGTCCAAGTACAAAAGGGGGTCACGCCATGGGGCGCGGCCGTCAAAAGGCAAAAGCTACCAAGCAGGCTCGGGACATTAAGTACTATTCCCCGAACACTGACTACTCGGCACTTGAGCGGGAGCTCACGGGTCCGTCTAGTCGTGTCAAGAGCCACTTCCCCGACGATCCCCCGGAGCCGGACTATTCGGCCTACGAGGACAAGTACGCGGAAGATGACGACGACGAGGTAGACACCCGTCGGATCGGATAGCTGTCGCAACCAACAGGTGCTTACGGCACTGAGTTGCGGACCGCCGTCGTACACCAAGGTCATCGCGCATTTCCGAATGCCGTATATCTTTTGAAAAGGGCCTTCAGGCCACGCCATTCTTTGGCGTACCCTGGGGGCTCTTTTTTGCGTAGGCTGGAGCTCGAGCGCATCGAAAGGGAAATCATGCCGGAGGTCGAGAGTTATCAGCAGGGAACACCGTGTTGGGTGGACCTGTCCTCCACCGACATTGAAGTTTCCAAAAAGTTCTACAGCGACCTCTTCGGGTGGGAGCTGGATGCCATGGATGCCGGAAATGGCATGACCTATTACATGGCCAAGCTCAAGGGCCGCTATGTCGCCGGGATGATGCAGCAACTGCCTGATGCCCCGGAAGGAATGCCGTCCTACTGGGCGAACTATCTTGCCGTTGACTCGGCGGACGAGGCCGCCCAGCGCGTGGAAGCGGCTGGCGGGACCCTTGTTGTCCCTCCAGACTCGGTTCCTAACGGCAGCGGACGTATGTTTTTCGCCACAGATCCGACCGGCGCTCAGATCGGCTTCTGGGAAGCCGGCAACCATCCCGGTTCGGGCTTGGTCAATGAGCCCGGGACCATGATCTGGAATGAACTGCAGACAGACGACGTCCACAAGGCCGTGGCGTTTTATGAGGCCGTGACAGGTTGCACCAGCGAGACTGCGCCCGCCGGCGACCTGCAGGAGTACACGAGCCTGCTCGTGGATGGAAAGCGTATTGCGGGTGCACTCAAGTTGCCTATTGAAGGGCTGTCACCGTTCTGGATGACGTACTTCAACGTGGTGGATATTGATGACACGGTGAAGCAAGCAGTTGAGCTGGGCAGCCACATCATTGCCCCGGCTTTTGATGTGCCGGGAGTTGGGCGAATGGCAGTTCTCATGGACCCAGCCGGAGCAGCGTTCAGCATCATGACAGGCTTGGCAGCATGACCTCACGCAAGCACTACGCCAACGGTGAGCCGTGCTGGGCCGACCTCCAGACACGCGACGTCGCAGCAGCCAAGACCTTCTATGAACAGGTTTTCGGCTGGACTTTCAAGGACCTGCCCACGCCGGACGGTCGCAGTTATGCGCAGGCCTTCGTCAAGGATCAGCTGGTGGCTGTGATCGCCCCGCAGAACCCCATGCAGGAGGCCGCCGGAACACACGGGCAGTGGAACGTTTACATCTCGGCCACAGACACCGAGGAAATTGCGGAGGACGCAGTCCACGCAGGAGGAAAGCTCCAGTTTGGCCCAGAGGCTGTGGCCGACACCGGGGTCTTGGCGTTCATCGAGCCTCCGGGTGGCGGCACCACCGGTATCTGGCAGGCCGGAACTCATGTGGGCAGCCACTTGTTCAACGAGCCCGGGGCGTTGGCGTGGGCGGAATTGCTGACGCCCGAGCCGCAAGCCGCCGTCGCGTTCTTCCAGCAGCTTTTCGGGCATGAGGTCACCGAATATCCCCAGGACGACGGCGGCAGCTACAGCACACTGATGGTCAAGGGTGACGAAGTGGCTGGCATAGTTCCTGCCGATGAAGGCGACGAGGCAGGCTGGCAGATCTACTTCGGCGTCGCGGATCTGCGAAAAGCAGCGGAAGCGGCAGCCGCAGCCGGGGGAGAGCTCCTCGTTGAACCGGAGGACAAACCCGAAACAGGGTCCCTTGCCACCATTCAGGACCCGCAGGGTGGTGTCCTTAGCCTGATCCAGGTCTAGGACGGTCATAGGCGGTGCCGCATGGGCGCCGCGCATATTCCCTACTGCCTCGCAAACGGCCCGGCGCTGCCCGGATGTGGGCGTCGGACGCCCTTTTCCGCGGCGGGGGGACATATGTGTGTCGCAACTGACTCACATGCAAAACAAAGAGAGCGGCCGGGCAGTTCGAGACTGCCCGGCCGCTCTCTTCACGGAGCGATAAACCGCTTAGGCGTAGGCGTTCACCAAGCGGACAGCGCCGCCGTCGACACCCTTGGCACCCTGGACGTAGTCCGGGCCGGTCTTGTCGATCGAGTCGCTGTCGGCAGAAACGGTGCCCATGACCCAGGACGGCAGGCCGCGGTCGTTGAGGCGGGCCACTGCAGCATCGGCTGCTTCGGCGGAAACAATGGCAACCATGCCCACACCGAGGTTCAGCGTGCGCTCCAGATCGGCCAACGGAACGTTGCCGAGCTCGGAGACGAGCTTGAAGATCGCAGGCAGTTCCCAGGTGTTGCGGTCCACTGTTGCTACGAGGCCTTGCGGGAGGACGCGGGCCAGGTTGGCGGCAAGGCCGCCACCGGTGACGTGGCTGAAGCCGTGAACTGCTGCGCCGCCCGTGACCGGGAAGGTGCGTGCGAGGTCGAGGCAGTCGGCGGCATAAACGCGGGTCGGTTCCAGGAGCTCTTCGCCCAGCGTGCGGCCGAGTTCGGAGACCTGGCGGTCCAGGGCCCAGCCGGCGTGGTTGATGACGCGGCGGACCAGGGAGTAGCCGTTGGAGTGCAGGCCGGAGGAAGCCATGCCGATGACGACGTCGCCTGCGCGGACGCGGTCCGGGCCGAGCAGGGCGTCGGCTTCGACGATGCCGGTTGCGGCACCTGCGACGTCGTACTCGTGCTCACCCAGGAGACCCGGGTGCTCAGCGGTTTCGCCACCCACCAAGGCGGTGCCGGCGACGGAACACGCAGCAGCGATGCCGCGGACGATGTCCGCGATGCGCTCCGGGACAACCTTGCCGCACGCGATGTAGTCCGTCATGTAAAGGGGCTCAGCACCCACCACAACGATGTCGTCCACCACCATGCCCACCAGGTCAAAACCGATGGTGTCGTGGATGTCCATGGCCTGCGCAATGGCAACCTTGGTGCCAACACCGTCAGTGGACGTCGCCAGCAGGGGCTTCTTGTACGTCAGCAGCTTGGAGACGTCGTACAGGCCAGCGAAACCGCCGACGCCGCCAATCACCGAAGAGTTATGCGTCGCCTTGATGGCGCCCTTCATGAGTTCGACTGCGCGGTCTCCCGCTTCGACGTCGACACCCGCGGAGGCGTAGGTGATACCGGAGTTATTCTCAGCGGCGGGTGTTGCGGAGCTCATACAGACTCTTTCTTGTCGGCGTCGGTCAAACGATCAGCGTCGGTAAGCAGGTTTTCGAATTCGGCGTCAGGTCCGGGATCGCAACCCGTGGCGCCCGGCTTCTCAGCAGGGTCCTCGGAATCGTCCACGGAGTCGGACGGAGCGGCCGGTTCCAGGCCACCAAGGTCGGTGCGCTCCAGCAGGTTCTTGCCCAACTTGTCCGCGTGCGGCAGCTCGATGGGGTACTTGCCGGTGAAGCAGGCCGTGCAGAGGCGTTCGCGCGGCTGCTGGGTAGCGCCGATCATGCCGTCTTCGGAGATGTAGGCCAGCGAGTCAGCGCCGATTGCCTGTGAGATCTCCTCGATGGTTGCGCCGTTGGCGATGAGCTCCGCGCGGGACGCGAAGTCGATGCCGTAGAAGCAGGGCCACTGAACCGGGGGAGAGGAAATCTTGACGTGCACAGCGGCGGCACCGGCTTCGCGGAGCATCCGAACGATAGCCCGCTGGGTGTTGCCGCGGACGATCGAGTCATCCACCACCACTATGCGCTTGCCACGGATCACGGATTCCAGGGCGTTGAGCTTGAGGCGGATACCCAGCTGGCGCAGGGTCTGCGACGGCTGGATGAACGTGCGGCCCACGTAGGCGTTCTTGACGAAGCCGTGCGCAAACGGAATGCCGGACTGCTCTGCGTAGCCCACAGCGGCGGGTGTGCCGGACTCGGGCACCGGGATAACAAGGTCTGCCTCGTGGGTGTTTTCGCGGGCCAGCTGGCGACCCATTTCCACGCGCGCCTCGTACACGGAGCGGCCGGCGATGGCAGCATCCGGGCGGGCCAGGTAGACGTACTCGAAAACACAGCCGGCGGGGGTTGCCTCGGCGAAGCGCTGGGAACGGACGCCGTCCTCGTCGATGGCGATGAATTCGCCGGGCTCGATTTCACGAATGAAGCTGGCACCAACGGTGGCCAGGCCGGCCTGCTCGGAAGCGACAACCCAGCCTCGCTCCAGGCGGCCCAAGCACAACGGGCGGATGCCGTAAGTATCGCGGGCCGCGTAGAGGGTTCCTTCGTCCATGAAGACGAAGCAGAAGCCACCCTTGATCTTGGGGAGCAGTTCCAGGGCGGTCTGTTCCAAGGTCTTGCCCTCTTCGCCCTCGAGGAGAGCGGTCACCAGAGCGGTGTCCGAGGTATTGCCTTGCTTCATCTCACCGGTCAGCTGGCCGTCGTTGCGCTCAAGGATCATTTCCCGGAGTTCAGCGGTGTTGGTCAGGTTGCCGTTGTGAGCCAAGGCAACCGTGCCGGTTGCTGTTGCACCCAGGGTTGGCTGCGCGTTGGCCCAGTGGCTTGCACCGGTGGTGGAGTACCGGCAATGGCCAACGGCCAGGTGCCCGGTGAGGGTGTTCAGGGTTGTCTCATCGAAGACCTGGGACACAAGGCCCATGTCCTTATAGACATTGATGCGCTTGCCGTCACTGGTAGCGATACCAGCCGATTCTTGTCCGCGGTGCTGCAGCGCATACAGCCCGTAATAGGTGAGTTTTGCTACTTCTTCACCGGGAGCCCAAACCCCAAAGACGCCACAAGCGTCCTGGGGGCCTTTTTCGCCGGGGAGAAGATCATGAGAAAGTTTTCCGTCGCCACGTGCCACTGGTCGATTGTCTCATGTTGTGGCCGTGGTACGTTCCCCGATTGCCTATGTGACCCCCGGAACCGGCGCAGAACTGGCGTGTTCCCGCGAAAATGCGGCGTGTCTCACATTTGGTACCCCGGTGAAGAGGCAAGGCGGGCGCCTGACTTAGCGGACGTCGTCGTTCTCTGGTCCTTCATCCGGAACCGAGTCCGGAACGGGCTCCACCACGGCGCGCTGGGTGCGCTTGACGCTGAGGCGGTCAAGGATCAGGGCAAGGATGGAGAACAGGATGACGCCGCCGCCTGCGCAGACGATGAGGAAGAATCCGAACACGGTGCCGGCGTCAAAAGCGGGGTCGGCCTGGCGGCCGTACGCGATGATTGCGGCCACGATTGCACCAACCACGGCTCCCAAAATCATGAAGGGTACAAACTTGGGTGCCCGGCGAACCGTAATCTCGCGGCGGGCGGGGTTGGGGGTGGTGTCCTCTGAAGCCATGTCTTCAAGCGTACCTTTCTCCCCTAAGTGACAGATAAACCCCATGTTTCCGGAGAACATGGGGTTTATCTGTCACTTCGGCGGGGTGGGCTAGCTGCCGCGATACGTCGAGAAAGCGAACGGGCTCAGCAGGAGCGGCACATGGTAGTGCTCGCCGGCGTCCGAAACTGTGAAGTTGAGGTCAACTTCAGGGAAGAACGTCTCCGTGCCGAGGCCCTCATAGTAGGCGCCGGTGGCGAAGTTCAGACGGTAAGCACCACCGGGAATCCGTTCCGGACCAAGGGTCTTGATGCGGCCGTCGGCGTCGGTTTCGCCCTTCGCCACCAAGGTCCAGTCGTCACCTTCCCGGACGTAAAGTACGACGGCGACACCCGCCGCCGGGCGGCCGGAACCGGTGTCCAGGATGTGGGTTGTTACTTGTGAAACGCTCATGCGTTGACTCCTTCGCTGATCAGTCCGGAGAGGCGCAGCAGTGCGATCTCCCGTAGCTGGCCGGCCACGATCGTGTCTTCTTCTTCAGGGGTGTGGGTGAGGCGTTCCTGGAGCGCGCCGAGCATTTCCTGCGCACTGCGACCTGCCGCGCGGATCAGGAAGACCCTGCCGAATTTTTCCTCGTACGCCCGGTTTCCCTCGGCGAGTGCGGCTGTTGTTTGGTTGTCGGCGGGATCCACGCCTGCCTGCTCCGAACGCGACATGGCCGCCTCGGTGGTCTGGGCCTTGGGGCGTTCGCCGATCCGGGGGTGGTGCGCCATGGCGGACTCCACCTCAGCAGCAGTGAACGGTTCGGCGGCGCGCTGGGCCTGCCCCAGCAGTTCGTCGACGCTGGCGTAGGGGCGCGCGTCCACGATGGTTTCCACCCAGCGGCGGATGTCCAGGCAAGGGGTCAGGGTCCTGATGGCCTCGTCCCGATCAACACTGTTGAATACTGCAAGCTCCATGCTTGTGTCATCCTCATGCAAAATGCTGGCATCCATGGTGTGGGCTATGCGGAACTCCTGCTGGCGCAGGAGGAAGCAGGTGCTTCAAGCTTCCGCATCATGGAACTGTTATTTCAGCATACGTA
The DNA here is from genome assembly GCF_000281065.1 of Arthrobacter sp. M2012083. Classification (GTDB taxonomy): domain Bacteria; phylum Actinomycetota; class Actinomycetes; order Actinomycetales; family Micrococcaceae; genus Arthrobacter. Next base: position 16,558 of record NZ_AKKK01000039.1, on the reverse strand, counting down.
ATCAGTTAAGCCGAGTGGACGGGCTGGTGTCAAGAGACTACCGCGCTGTGACGGCGTGTCCGGACTGTGAGGTACAGGCGGTGCGCCGTAATTACCAGCGCCAGCCACGCGATGCCAATGGCCCAGGCTGCAAGGACGTCCGTCAGCCAGTGATGACCCAGATAGACGCGGCTTAGGCCCATGGTGAAGGCGAACGCTGCTGCCACGAGCACAGTAATGACCCTCGCCTTGGTGGTCTTGAGCCTGAGGATGATCAAGTACGCCACGATTCCTGCGATCACGATCGAGTTGAGCGAATGGCCGCTGGGGAATGACGCCGAGTGTTCGTAGGGAGGAATGGCATCGACGAGGTCCGGGCGGGCGCGGCCGAAGAGCGGCTTGCCCAGGAGCGTTATGACCAGCGAACCCAGTCCGGCGGCGAGCATCAGGATGACAGGTGTCCATGATCGCCGTTTGGTGGCCAGGAAAACCATGATGCCCACGGCAATGATGGGCACGCCCACGGTGCCGCCAATATTTGTGTAGGCGGTGGTAGCCACGTCCAAGGCGGGGGAGCGCACCGACTTGGCTGCAGCAAGGACGGGATCGTCCAATCCGGCCACGCCGTCGGCTTCCGTCACCGACTCGTAGACCTCGCCAAACACCAACGCCAGGGACAAGGTGACGGCGAGCCCTGCAATAAGGGTGATGATCAGCGCGGCATAGGGACCCAGTAGGGAAGTGACTTTTTCGGCACCTCCGGCGAGCACCCGCCCTGCAGGAGATTTCCAGCGCGTCAGGTCCTGTCCGGCGACGAACCGGTCCTGGCTTACCTCGCCGCTGACGCCTTGCTCGGGCGCCTCTTTTCCTTCAGTCGTCACTCTCGTCCCCTATCCGTGGCGGCCTCAGTATTGGTGAGTAACCTTAGCAGTCTGGCCTAGGAGGGTTCCTGGGTGGCGGGTTTTTGCGGCAGCGATTCGCCAACTTTGACCAGCAGTGACTGTTCCGGTGTGAGCTCCGCGCCGCTATCCAGGAGTGGGCGAAGCTGCGGGACCGGCTCGCCCGTCGCGGGGTCCACCAAGGTGGAGTGAGCTTCGCCGGGGCGGAAGGCGTTGCGTTCTCCCCATTGCCGGAGGCTGAGGATCAAGGTGAAGAGGTCGCGTCCGGCGCTTGATAGTTCGTATTCACTCCGCGTACCGCGGTCGTTGGGGATTCTGGTCAGGACGCCCCTGTCCACCAGAAGGCGGAGGCGGTCCGAAAGGATGTTCTTCGCCACTCCCAGCGACCTCTCGAATTCTGAAAAGCGACGCTTGCCGTCCAGTGAGTCCCGAATGATCAGCAGGCTCCACTTGTCGCCCACGAGGTCGGCTGCCCTGGCTACCGGGCATTCGGAGTCGGTCCACTCGATCTCGATTGGTTGCAACATGAAACCATTCTGCCATAGTCTCAAATGGTTGCATATTGAAACCGAAAAGTTGGAGGCCGGGAAAATGAGCAGTGATCAGCTGACGAAATCCACGCAGCGAATAAGCCGTGGCCTTTTGCTGCTGCTCGCCGTCGTGGCCGGATTCATGGTGTCGAACATCTACTACGGACAGCCCCTCTTGGAGCGCATCGGTGCCGACGTGGATATCCCCGTGGCAAGCATCGGATGGGTCGTGGCATCATCCCAAGCCGGGTATCTCATTGGACTGGTTCTTCTAGTGCCAGTGGGAGACATGGTGGACCGCCGCATCCTCATCGCCGTTCAGGTGGCAGCGAGTGCTGTTGGTGCCTGTGCCGTGACCCTGGCTTCATCGCACACTGCCTTGCTGCTTGCGTTCGGGATACTGGGGTTGGCCTCATCAGTTGTGCAGACCGTCGTCGCGTACACGGCCGCCTCCAGTAGCCCGGACCAAAGGGGCAGAAACATCGGAACTGTCACCTCCGGCGTCGTGAGTGGCCTCATTCTGGCGCGGACCGTGGCCGGTGGCATAACGGACCTCTGGGGGTGGAGGTCGGTTTACGTCTTTGCCGCGGCAGTTGCTGTGGTCCTATCGCTGGCAGTCCTCCGCACCATTCCCCGGGAGCCGGCTCCAAGGAACGGAGCGCGCTATTGGCAGGCTGTTTCATCAGTGGTGGTACTGACGCGCCGCAATCCGGTTTTCCGTGTCCGAGCGCTCATCACCATGCTGCTGTTCGCGTCCTTTGGGGTGCTGTGGAGCGGGATGTCGTTGTTGCTCAGCGGTCCCGCGTGGAACCTTCCGCCGGGCATTGTTGGGCTCTTCGGGCTGGCTGGCCTTGTGGGAATACTTGCTGCATCCAGAGCTGGTGCTGCGGCAGATCATGGATGGGGACAACGGGTCACGGGTTTCAGCTTGGTGGCGCTCCTGGGCTCGTGGCTCACGCTGTCCCTGGGAAGTTGGTCGCTGATCTGGCTCATCGCCGGCATCATGGTGCTCGACGCTGCTGTGCAGGCCGTCCATGTCAGCAGTCAAACACTCATCGTGTCCGGCGCTGAAGAGTCAGCCAGCAGCATCATCGGCAGCTACATGGTGTTTTACTCGATGGGCAGTGCCGTCGGGGCCGCCGCCGTCGCGCCGGTATTCGACGCCTGGGGTTGGACCGGTGCCAGCGTTCTTGGGGCAGTGTTCGCACTGCTGGCGCTCGCCGTTTGGGGGATGGACCGGGCTCGGCGGCAGGGTGCTGAGGCGCGTTTGGTTCGCTCCGTCCACCAGGCTGCGGCAGAATGACCTCAACCAGCTGAAGGAGTTCGCACATGCCGCACATTCTGACGTCCAGGTTCCTGTTCGGCCCCGGCCCGAGCAATTGCTACCCCGAGGCCATGGCCGCCCTTGCGTATCCCGTGCTCGGCCATCTTGATCCTGTGTTCATCGAACGGCTCGACCATACCTGCGAAGGCCTCCGCACAGTGTGGGGTACGTCCAATGCGCGCACCCTTCCGCTGAGTGCCACAGGTTCCGGCGGCATGGAAGCGGCCTTCGTGAACACCGTGTCCGACGGCGACGTGGCAGTGATAGCTGTCAACGGACTCTTCGGGGCGCGCATGTGCGAAGTCGCCCGACGTTGCGGGGCCACGGTAATCCGCGTCGACCACGAGTGGGGCCAGCCCGTTGATGCCGAGCGCGTACTCTCGGCGCACCCGAATCCAAAGGTGATCGCGGCCGTCCATGCCGAGACTTCAGTCGGCGTGCTCTCCGACATAGCTGCGCTGGGTGCCGGCAAGGGTGACGCCCTGTTGATTACCGACGCCGTCACGTCCATCGGCGGACTGGAGCTACTGGCAGACGACTGGGGCATCGACGTCGGCTACGCCGGAACGCAGAAGTGCCTTGGTGTGCCGCCGGGACTTTCGCCCTTCACCGTTTCCGATCGCGCCTTTGAGCGCCGAGTCAAAGATACGCGCTCCTGGTATCTCGATATTGGGCTGCTGGGCGGGTACGTGGGCGCGGCCAGCGGTGCCCGGACGTATCATCACACAGCGCCGGTCACCATGATCGCCGGGCTCGAAGCCGCCTTGGACCGCATCCTTGCCGAGGGTCTTGAGAACGTCCAAGCCAGGCACCGTGCCGCTGGTGCGGCGTTGCAGGCTGGGCTTCAGGAGATGGGGCTCGACTTGTTCGCTGCCGAGGGCGCACGGTTGCCGAGCCTCACCACCGTGAAAGTGCCCGACGGCGTCAACTCGGCGGCCGTCCGCGCTTACCTTCTGGAGAACTTCAGCATGGAAATCGGCTCGGGTGTCGGGGAGTTCGCGGACACTGTGTGGCGCATCGGGATGATGGGCCCGAATGCCAACAGCGCCTCTGTCACGCTGGTGCTCGGAGCTTTGAAAGAGGCAATCGCGAAAACCTAGCCGCGACGCTCTCTCACGTCCCGCGTGTTTGGGTGGGTCGCTCTCTCACGTCCCGCGTGTTTGGGCGCGACGCTCTCTCACGTCCCGCGTGGTTGGGCGCGACGCTCTCTCATGTCCCGCGTGTTTGGTCAGCTGGCCGGGATTTCCTTCGGGTCGCAGCTCTCGGACTTAACTGGAACCGTGACTTCGAGGTAGGCGGGGAACTTTGACCGGACGCTCACCGTGGCGCCCACGGCATCAGTGCTCCGTGTGACCACCCACCCTCCGGGAACAGGATCGGTTCCGTCGAAGGCAGGAAATCCGTGCTTTTCGAGGACAGGATCGGCCGCAGCGAAGAGATCCTCAAAGTTTCTGGATGGATCCACGATGTCCGCGCTGCTTTTCATGCTTTGCGGGGAGAGCATGCATCTTCCGTCTCCGGTGACGCTCATGCTTGCCGGGCCGTCGACGGACCAGGTGATGCCCGGCATCTTCGTTTCCAAGGCGGCGACAAGTTCCTTGGTCAGAGCGTCGTACCTGGCGATGCTCTCAGGGACAGGAGCAGGTTCGGAAGTAATGGGAGGCGCCTTACTGGGTTCCCGTGTGGTTTCGCCGGGGGCGCTGCACCCGGCAGCACCAACAGATCCCGTGACGAGGGCAACGGCCACCGCGAACGGGCGCGCTGATGTTCGAAGCATGCAACGGTTCATTTCTTCCCCGGTTTCATTTAGTGCTCGACGGCGGACCTCACCGAATGCTGTCACGCAGCGTTGCGCTTGGCGATGGGGAGAATAACCCTGCAGGTGAGAGAGGGTTGCGGTGAAGGGCGTGGGAGGTGAGAGAGGGTTGCGGTGAAGGGCGTGGGAGGTGAGAGAGGGTTGCGGTGAAGGGCGTGGGAGGTGAGAGAGGGTCAGGTGTTGCGGGTCAGGATCCACGTGTTGGTGCCGTCTTGGCGCTCGAAGGTCACAGTGGTCACCAGCGCCTCGATGAGAGCCAACCCGCGGCCGGACTCCGCTTCCTCGTCCGGCATGTTGGCCTGCATGTCGTTGGCGAAGGGTTCCCGGGCGTTGAACGCGCTGACCCGTGCCACCAGCCGAGAGGGGCGGACGCTGATGTCGACGTCGATCTCCACGGGCTTGTCCGCCACAGGAAGCGCGTGCTGCACGATGTTCGCCGCAGCTTCGATGACGGCCGTTGCGAAGGTCATCCGGTCCATGTCGGGCACGAACGAGGCGTCGTCCCACAGGGCGTCCAGCTCATTGTGGATGGCTTCGATGGCTTCCTCGCTGGACGGCCCATGGAAGCCCCGGCGGGCGATTACCTCAGTCATCGCCGAACGCAGCTTCGGCCGAGGGGTAAGCCGTGAGCACCCGGTCCATGTTGGTTAGTTCCAGAACCATTTTGACCTGCGGCTGAACTCCTGCGATCCGGAGGTCACCGCCTGCCTGACGCGCAGCCTTCAGGCAGCCGATGAGCGCACCTAGCCCGGAGGAATCCATGAAGTCCGTCTCTGCCAGGTTCACCACCACACGGCTGGAGCCACCGGCCACAACTTCGGCCACTACTTCCCGAAGCTTGGGCGCGGCCACCATGTTCAGCCGGCCCACGCTTTTCACCTCTGCGTAGGAGTCGTTGACCTCATAGCTAAACTGCATCTGCATTCCTCTCCTCTGGGCGCTCCGGCCCGACAACTTCGGGCACGAAACCCTTATACAAAACTGCTTTGACCAGCACGCTCAGGACCACCAGGTCGAATGCAACCCATGCCACGTTCACCAGTGTGCCCAAGGGCTCGGACATTCCGGCGAGTAGCCGGATAAGGCCAACAACCAGCGCCACCGCCAGTAGCACCGCGACGATGATCTGCGGCCGGATCAGGCTCCAACTGGGCCCGCCGCTCTGCCGGGCCTTGGGGGTGACCGCAAACCCCAGGGGACGGCCGAACCAAACGTTCCGTGCCGCCGTCGTGCAGGCCTTGATCCAGGTGGGGAACAGCGCGAGGCTGTACTGCTGTCCGCGCCAAGTGGGAATGCCGTGCCCGGCCACCAGGAACAGCAGTTGGTTCACCACCATGAACGGGATGAAACGGATGAAGAAGTCGGAGCTGATGCTGTTGACCGGGAGGATGCCGAGCGTCAGGTAGATGATGGGCGCCGCGAAATAGACCACGGCAGCGAAGCCGCTCAGGTACGTCCACATCGTGGAGAAGTACATGAGCCGTTGGCCCCATGTGAGCCGACGCTGGACCAACGGGTTCTCGCGGAGGAGGACCTGCATGGTGCCTTGGGCCCAGCGGAGTCGCTGCGTCAGCATGGTTTTGATGTCCTCCGGAGCCAGCCCGTTGGCAAGGATTTCGTGGTGGTACACGCTCTTCCAACCCAGGCCGTGGAGGCGCATGGCGGTGGCCATGTCCTCCGTGACAGAGATGGTGGCCAGCGGCATGATCGGTTGGGCTTCGTCGGTGCGTTCCACCGAGATGGCATCCAGGACAGCGTGAACCGACTCGAGCGCACCCAGGGGGGACCAGTCGCGTCCGGACATACGGTCGACGGCGTCAGTCGCCACCGTGGTCACGCCGGACTCACCGACGTGGGCGAGTTCCATGGCTGCGATCTCTTCGAGGTCGGACTGGAGCGCGGAGAAGTCTGCGGCCACGAGGGTGCGAACGGCGTCGTCCACTTGGCGGCGGACGCGGTATGTGATTTCGCTGAGGGATGCCCCGGCTTCCAGTTCCTTCTGCGCTGATTCCGTTGCAGCTTCCACCTCGTTAAGCATTTGCTCCACGAGCGGGTTCTCGGCCTCGGGTGATCGCCGTGCCTTCTTAATCGCGGTGCGCGAGGCAGCGAGGGCTCGTCGGACACTCTTCTCGGTGGCTTTGACGTAGCCCACCAGGCCCAGCTGCATGAGGGCTTCCCGTCGGAGAATCGCATTGGACCCGCAGAAGAATGCAGCGTTCCAGCCGTCCTTGCCCTGCTGGATGGGGCCGTAGAACAGGGGAGCCTGGCTGCCGAGGGGGTCGTCGGCGGGGACGTTGATGAAGTACTGCGGGGTCTGGACCAACGCCACCTTGTCGTCGTTGAAATAGCCCAGCGTCTTGTCCAGGATGTCCGGCTCGGGGATCTGGTCGGCGTCGAGAATCAACAGGTACTCGCCGGAGGTGAGCATGAGCGCGTTGTTCAGGTTGCCGGCCTTGGCGTGCCGCGGCATGTCCGGAGTCCAGTCCGCGCCGCGCGTGACGTAGCCAATCCCGTTCGATTCGGCGAGTTCGCGCATCTCGGGGCGATCGCCGTCGTCGAGGATCCAAGTGCTGTGCGGCCAGCGGATCTCCTTGGCCGCCAAGGCCGTAGTCATCACCAGGTCCAACGGCTCGTTGTAGGTGGTGATGAAGACGTCCACCGTTGCGTCGGCTGGGGGAGGGGGTGGCGGTTTCCGGAATTTGATGTTCCACACGGTCAGGCCGAACAACATGACATCGATCAGGCTGTACGTCTCGGCAATCACCAATGGAACAGCGATCCACCACGCTTCCCAGTTCAGCGAAGCCATCCAACGCCACGCTACGTAGTTGACGCCCAAAATGACCGTCAGCACCACGATCAGCCGGGTCCAGAAACGTGTCACAAATCCCCCCTTTTGCGGTTTACAGCCCTGCGTTTGGTTTTCGGCGTACGACGACGGCGGTCACGTCATCTTCGGCGGTGGATGCCGGTGCCAGCTCCAGCAGAGCGGCGCACACATCGTCCGAGGTAGCCCCGCTGCGCGCCACCTTCTCCACGTTCCGCTGAAAGTCCTCCAAGGAATTGTGGGCATCAAGCACGCCGTCGCTGACGATCACCAGCGAATCGCCAGGCTCCAGGTCCAGCTCAGAGGCGGGCCACAGTTGGTCGTCGAGGATGCCGACGGGTGGTCCGGCGGAAACCAACCTCCGTGCCGCCCCCTCAGCGGGAACGTGCAGCGCAAGCCCATGGCCGGCGTCGATATAGCTAAGTCTTCCCGAGGCGCTGTCCAGCCGCGCGTGGAACATGGTGACGAAGGAGCCGGACTGGTCCAGATCGGAGGTAATGGTAGCGCTGGCCGATCCGAAGGCAGCGTCGATGGCCGGGGTGTCCGCTACTGAACGCATCACGGCGCGAACTGTTGCTGCGATAAGTGCGGCACCCATGCCCTTGCCCATGGCGTCCGCAAAGGTGAAATGCATGCCGTCACGCGTCTGGTACCAGTCGTAGAAGTCCCCGCCGACACTGCGCGAAGGACGGAAGGCGCCAGCGACGTCGTAACCGTCGAGCCGGACCGTTTCGCGCGGGAGGAGGCTTTGCTGCACCACTGCTGCCCGGGCGAGTTCGTCGCTTTGGCCGGTGTCCGCGGCTGTTGGGGCGGGTGTGCGGGCGCGGCGGAACAGGGCGCGGATGCGGGCTTGGAGTTCCTTGGGGCTGAACGGCTTGTTGATGTAGTCGTCCGCGCCGGTGTCCAGGCCGTTGAGCCGGTCGATTTCGTCGGCCCGTGCCGTGAGCATCAGGATGTAGGCGTCAGAGAACTCGCGCAGGCGACGGCAGACTTCCATGCCATCGATGTCCGGGAGGTTGATGTCCAAGGTCACCAGTTCGGCGTTGGTTCTGCGGACAGCTTCGACGCCGGAGAGACCGTCAGGCGCTTCCGTCACCACGAAATCGAGCTGCTCCAGGACGAGGACGAGGAGGCCGCGGATGTCAGCGTCATCTTCGACGACGACAGCGTGGCGCACGGGTGGGGAAGAGACCATGGCTCCATTAACTAATGCTGCTGGTTATTTGTCACGTTTAGTCACGATACATGAAACGCCCGCTCACAAAAGTGGGCGGGCGTTACACGATTTGTGCAGTTATGTGCGAGAGGGTTTCCCTCAAGCACGCGGGATGTGAGAGAGGGTTTCCCTCAAGCACGCGGGATGTGAGAGAGGGTTTCCCTCAAGCACGCGGGATGTGAGAGAGGGTTAGACGCCCAGTTCTTCTTTCAAAGCCTGGACGTGGCCCTGCGCGGACACCTGGTACTGGGTGAGCTTCACGGTGCCTTCGCCGTCGAGGACAACGGTGGAGCGGACCAGGCCTTCGACGATTTCGCCGTCAACCAGCTTCTCGCCCCAAGCGCCGTAGGCGAGGGCCACGGAGTGGTCTTCGTCAGAGAGCAGCGGGAAGGTCAGGGCGAATTCGCCGGTGAACTTTGCGAGGTCCTCCGGGCCGTCCGGGGAGATCCCGATGACGTCGTATCCCTTGCCTTGCAGGCTGGCGAGGTTGTCGCGGAAGTCGCAAGCCTCGGTGGTGCAGCCGGGGGTGGCTGCCTTCGGGTAGAAGTACACAATGACGTTGCGTCCGCGGTAATCGGACAGCGAGACCTTGGTGCCGTCGGCGTCGAGAAGCGCGAAATCAGGTGCTTGCGTTCCGACGAGGAGTTTCTGGGTCATAGCGATCCTTTACGTTTCACCGGCAAACAGCCGGCCTTCATTTCAAACAACAGCGGTCATGCACATTGCGGGGGCGTTGATCTTTTACAACAGCGAACTTAGATGCTGTATTCCGCAGGTCCGCGCACTGTGGCATAGGGCCCTGGCACGAACTGGTAGCCGCCACCACGGACGGTGGCGACGGTGTGTCGGGCGGAGCCTAGCTTCCGCCGCACCCTTCCAACATAAACGTCGATCGAGCGAAATGCCGCGCCGGGGAGGTCAAATGACTCCAAAAAACGTTGCAATTCTTCACGACTGATGGCCCGTGAGCAGTTGACCACGAGGTAGCGCAACAGCTTATATTCCATGCCAGTAAAGGAAACCGGCTCGCCATCCAGCAGCACTACTTCAGCGGCGAGGTCCACCGCAAGTTGGCTGCGGCGGCTCGCCAACGTTACGGGCTCGACGGCGGTGCTGTCGCCAGTTGTGGCTTGGCCCCCGCCAACGGACAATTCACCCTCGCGTGTGCTGGTGAATTGTCCGTTCAAGGGTGAACCTCCCCGAGTGCGGGCCTCCAAACGGGCCTCCGCCAGGGCATCGGCGAGCGTAACTGTGCTTGCCTGCGGCCCGTTGGTACCGGCGTCGGCGGCTTCCTGCGGAGTGCCGCCCCAGGAAGTGTCGCCGACGCCGGAGTGCTCTGCCCCGGTGGCGGGCCAGATGCGGACTTCCGCCTCCGGGGCAAGTTTCATGGCGCGGGCCAGCACAAGGCGTGCTGCCCGCTCCCAGACCTCAGGATCGATCTCGTCGCCCTCGGCCGGGTTGACCCAGAGCGCCAGACCGTGTGCGGTCAGGCCGTTCCGATCATTCAGGCCATTCCGCCGCCCCGCGGAGGACCCGCGGGCTGTGAGGCCGCGTGCTGCGGGTCCTCGCGACGGCGGTGGCCCGTAGGCATTGACTGCCATGGCGGTAGACCTAAACGTTGCCGCGGCGGAGCAGCTTGCCGCCGGGGTTCTGGCCGTCGATCGGGGTCCCGCGCAGGTACGTCTTGCGAACGACGCCGGCCAGCGGACGGCCGTCGTACGGCGTGATCGGGTTCTTGTGCTTGAGCTTGGTGACGTCCACAACGAAGGCTTCGTCCGGGGCGAAGATGGAGAAGTCCGCGTCGTAGCCCAGGGCGAGCTGGCCCTTGTTGTGCAGGCGGGCCAGGGCGGCGGGCTTCTCGGCCATCCAGGAAACCACCTGCTCCAGCGGGATGCCGCGGTGGCGGGCTTCGGTCCAGATCAGGGACAGGCCCAGCTGGAGCGAGGAAACGCCGCCCCAGGCCACGGCGAAGTCGCCGTTTTCCAGGTCCTTCAGGTCCAGCGTGGAGGGGGAGTGGTCCGAGACGATGCAGTCGATGGTGCCGTCCTGCAGGCCCTTCCAGAGGAGCTCACGGTTGGAGGCCTCGCGGATGGGCGGGCAGCACTTGTAGGCCGTGGCGCCGTCGGGGATTTCTTCGGCCATGAGCGTCAGGTAGTGCGGGCAGGTCTCAACGGTGAGGTTGACGCCGTCGCGCTTTGCAGATGCGATCATGGGCAGTGCGTCGGAGGAGGAGAGGTGCAGGATGTGGGCTCGGGCTCCCGTCCAGCGGGCACGTTCGATGACCTCGGCGATTGCCTTGTTCTCGGCGCCGCGGGGGCGGGATGCGAGGAAGGTTTCGTAGTGGTCGCCGCCGGGGTGCGGGGCCCGGTCGATCGCGTGGGAGTCCTCGGCGTGCACGATCATGAGGGAATCGAAGGACTTGAGTTCCTTCATGTCCTCTTCCATCTCATCCGCGTCCAGGTGCGGGAACTCGTCCACGCCGGAGTGCAGGAGGAAGCACTTGAAGCCGAAAACGCCTTCGTCGTGCAGCGGGCGGAGGTCGCTCTTGTTGCCCGGGATGGCGCCGCCCCAGAATCCGACGTCCACGAACGCCTGGTCCTTGGCGACCACGCGCTTCTGCTCCAGGCCGTCCACGGTGGTGGTGGGCGGGATGCTGTTCAGCGGCATGTCGATGATGGTGGTCACGCCACCGGCGGCAGCGGCGCGGGTGGCGGAGGCGAAGCCTTCCCACTCGGTGCGGCCGGGCTCGTTGACGTGGACGTGGGTGTCCACCAGGCCGGGGATGAGGGTTTCGTCGTCCGCGAGTTCGATGACCTCGTTGCCCGTCAGGCCGTTGCCCAGGGGTTCGATGGCGACGATGATGCCGTCGCGGATACCAACTTCGCGGGCTGCGAGGCCGGCGGTGGTCAGGATGCGCTGGCCCCGGATAACGAGGTCATAGGCGCCGATTGCTTCAGACATTGAGGTACTCCTTGTTTTCGGTCCGTTCCGCCAGGTACACGCCTATGTGCTTACCTAATTGTTCAAGCAACGGACCTGCTTCAGCGATACATTTTTGGACATCTTTTTCCAGATCGGTCAGTGCGTGGACCGTGTGGAAGCCGGCATCCGTGAGTTGTTCCCGGCTCAGGGTACTCCGACCGCACACTGCGATCACGGGAACCCCGTTCCTTTGTGCCGCCCGCGAAACTCCCATGGGGGTCTTGCCGAGCAGGCTTTGCTCGTCCAGGCTGCCTTCTCCGGTGATCACCAGGTCGGCGCCCTTGAGCCTGCGCTCGAGTTCAGTGAATTCAAGCACGACGTCGATACCCGGCCGGCGCTCTGCCTTCAGTGCCGCTATGGCTATGTAGCCCACGCCGCCTGCTGCTCCAGCGCCTTCAGCCTTGGCCGCGAACTTGGCGTGCTGGCCGGTCGCTCCTGCCAGAACGTCCACGAAGTGGCCCAGTGCCGCATCCAGTTCGGTGACGTCGTCCGGCGTCGCGCCCTTCTGCGGACCGAAGATGGCTGGGGCTCCGCTGGCCCCCAAAAGGGGATTGTCGACGTCGGACGCCAACACGAACTCCGTGGCCTCAACGCGGACGTCGAAGTTGGAGAAGTCGATGCTGTCGATTTCCGCGAGTGCCGCACCGCCGCCGGGGAGCTCGTTGCCGTTCTTGTCCAGGAAGACAGCGCCGAGGCCCTGCAGTACTCCCGCGCCGGCGTCGGTGTTGGCGCTGCCGCCCACACCCAGGATGATCTTGCGGCAGCCGAGGTCCAGCGCGGCGCGGATGAGTTCGCCCGTTCCGATGCTGGTGGCCGTTTTGGCTGTTTCACTCGTGGGGCCGTCCGGGAGGAGGGCGAGACCGGAAGCTGCCGCCATTTCGATGACAGCTTCCTGGTCCCGCACTGCGAAGTCGGCCTTCACTGGCTCGCCGAGCGGGCCGGTGACGGTGGTGGTCCGGCGGGTGAAGCCGGAGCCGATGGCGGCGTCGATGGTTCCTTCGCCGCCGTCGGCCACCGGAATGCGTGTTGCTTGTATACCGTCGCCGAACCCCGCCAGCAGTCCTGTTGCCAGGTGCTCGGCGACGTCGGGCGCGGACAGCGAGCCCTTGAATTTGTCCGGGGCGATGACAACACGCATTCCGGTGCCTCCTTCCTTTACTTACTTACGCTTTGGTCAGGATCGCGGTGGGTGCGTCCGCCGCGGTTTCTGCCAATTCTTCGAACTCGTTCACGCCGCTGATTTCAACGCCCATGGAGATGTTGGTGATCTTTTCCAGGATCACTTCAACAACCACGGGAACCTTGAACTCGCCCATCAGTGCCTTGGCCTTATCGAAAGCGGCAGGCAGATCGTTGGGGTCCTCAACGCGGATGGCCTTGACGCCCAAGCCCTCGGCAACCTTGATGTGGTCCACGCCGTAGCCGTTGGTCTCCGGGCTGTTGATGTTCTCGAAGGCCAGGGAAACGTTCTGTTCCATGTTGAAGCCACGCTGGCTCTGACGGATCAGGCCCAGGTAGCTGTTGTTCACCACAACGTGGATGTACGGCAGGTTGAACTGTGCGCCCACGGCCAGTTCCTCGATCATGAACTGGAAGTCGTAGTCACCGGACAAGGCAACAACGGTGGCGTCCGGGGTTCCACGAACAACGCCCAAGGCGGCGGGACCGGTCCAGCCCAGCGGGCCGGCCTGGCCGGCGTTGATCCACTTGCGGGCACCGAACACGTGCAGCATCTGTGCGCCGGCGATCTGCGAGAGGCCAATGGTGGACACGTAGGTGGTGTCGCGACCGAAGGCCTTGTTCATCTCCTGGTAAACGCGCTGCGGCTTGATCGGCACGTTGTCGAAGTTGGTCTTGCGGTGCAGGGAACCCTTGCGCTCCTGGCACTCGGCAACCCAACCCGAGTAGTCCGGCAGTGTCTTGGCAGCCTGGCGTTCGCGAGCCAGCTCCAACAGACCGTCCAGCGCCGCACCGGCGTCGGACGCGATGCCCAAGTCCGGGGAGAAAACGCGACCGATCTGGGTCGGCTCGATGTCGATGTGCACGAACTTACGGCCAGCCGTGTAGGTGTCCAGGCCGCCGGTGTGGCGGTTGGCCCAACGGTTGCCGATGCCGATCACGAAGTCGCTCTGCAGGAACGTCTCGTTGCCGTAACGGTGCGAGGTCTGCAGGCCAACCATGCCGGCCATCAGCTGGTGGTCGTCCGGGATGGCGCCCCAGCCCATCAGCGTGGGGATAACCGGAACGTTCAGGATCTCGGCCAGCTCAACCAACTGAGCCGAAGCGCCCGCGTTGATGATGCCGCCACCGGCAACGATCAGCGGGTGCTGGGCTGCGGTCAGCAGGTCCAAAGCCTTTTCCAGCTGCTTGCGGGAAGCCTTGGGCTTCTCCACCGGTAGGGGCTCGTAGGCGTCGATGTCGAACTCGATCTCGGCCATCTGAACATCGATGGGCAGGTCCAGCAGGACCGGGCCCGGGCGACCCGAACGCATCAGCTGGAACGCCTTCTGGAACGCGCCGGGAACCTGGCCCGGCTCCAGGATGGTCATTGCGAACTTGGTCAACGGCTTGGCGATGGACTCGATGTCCACAGCCTGGAAGTCTTCCTTGTGCAGCTTGGCAACGGGTGCCTGGCCGGTGATGCAGAGCATGGGGATGGAGTCAGCCCAAGCTGCGTACAGGCCGGTGATCATGTCCGTGCCTGCGGGACCCGAGGTGCCGATGCAGATGCCGATGTTGCCATCAGCTGCGCGGCTGTAACCGTCAGCCATGTGGCTGGCGCCTTCAACGTGGCGGGCCAGCGTGTGGCGGATGCCGCCGTGGGCACGCATTGCTGAATAGAAGGGGTTGATCGCTGCGCCTGGCAGGCCGAAAGCCTCGGTGGCGCCTTCCTTTTCCAGGATGGCGACTGCCGCATCAACGGTGCGCATCTTAGCCATGGTGTACTCCTTGTTTTTTGCCCTTGCGGGCGAAGTCTGTGGTGTTTTTGGGTGTAGTGAGGGAGCCGCCGTCGTTTAAGTACGACGGCGGGTTTCCTGCTTTTGTTTTATTGGCGCCTTAGCGCCGGGCTGCTACTTGCGGCCGCTGAGCTGGAGGACCTGCTTGAAGAGGCCCGAGTGGTCGAGGCCGCCGTCGCCCTGGTTGACGGTTGCGGCGACGAGCTGGGCGACGACTGCGCCGAGCGGGACAGCGACGTTGGCTTCGCGGGCTGCGGAGGTGACGATGCCGAGGTCCTTGTGGTGGAGGGCCAGGCGGAAGCCGGGGTCGAAGTTGCGGTCCAGCATCTTCTGACCCTTCTGGTCCAGGACCTTGGAGCCGGCCAAGCCGCCGCCCAGGACCTTCAGTGCTGCGTCGGTGTCTACGCCGTAGGCCTCGAGGAAGGCGATTGCCTCGCCGAGGACCTGGATGTTGACGGCCACGATCAGCTGGTTTGCTGCCTTGACGGTCTGGCCGGAGCCGGACGGGCCGACGTGGACGATGGTCTTGCCCACTGCGTTGAGGACTTCCTGTGCTGCCTCGAAGTCTGCAGCTTCGCCGCCGACCATGATGGACAGGACAGCGTCGATTGCGCCCTGCTCGCCACCGGATACGGGAGCGTCGAGCGGGCGGATGCCTGCTGCTACTGCGTCGTCGGAGAGGCGCTTGGCGACGTCCGGGCGGATGCTGGAAGCGTCGATCCAGAGGGTGCCCTTCTTCGCGTTGGCGAAGACGCCGTCCTTGCCGCTGACAACACCCTCAACATCCGGGGAGTCTGGGACCATGGTGATGACGACGTCGGCGTCCTTGACTGCGTCCGCGATGCTGGTGGCGCCCTGGCCGCCCTCGGAGACGAGCTTGTCGATCTTGTCCTGGCTGCGGTTGAAACCGGTGACCGTGTGGCCGGCCTTGACGAGGTTGATGGCCATGGGGAGGCCCATGATTCCGAGGCCGATGACTGCAACGTTGCTCATTGTGGTTCTCTTTCTGAAAGTCTTTTTAGCTCAGGTGTGCTGTTTGGCGAGTCAGCCGCTTTGGCGGGTGCCGCCGTCGTGCGTTAGTTGGCGTTGGCGCGCTGGCGGATGGCCCAGCTGAAGGCCGATTCCTGCGGTTCCTTGTACTCGAGGCCGATGTAGCCGTCGTAGCCGAGTTCGCGGCTGCGGGCTATCCATTCGCCGAGGGGGAGTGTGCCGGTTCCGGGAGCGCCGCGGCCGGGGTTGTCGGCGATCTGGATGTGGCCGAAGTCCTTTGCGTGGTTCTCGATGACGGATTCGACATCGTCGCCGTTGACTGCCAGGTGGTAGAAGTCGGCGAGGAGCTTGATGTTCTGTGCGCCGGATTCTGCCTTGACGCGGGCGATGACCTTGAGTGCGTCTTCGGCGGTGAGGAGCGGGTACTTGGGTGCGCCGCTGACCGGTTCGAGGAGTACGGTGCCGCCGATGCGGGCGACACCTTCCGCTGCTGCGGCGAGGTTCTTTGCCGCGAGTTCGTCCTGCTCTTCAGGGGTGAACTCGTCCTGGCGGTTGCCGTAGAGAGCGTTGAAGGCCTTGCAGCCCAGGCGCTCACCGATGCCGGCTACGACGTCGATGTTGTCCTTGAACTCGGAGCAACGTCCCTTCCAAGAAACCAGGCCGCGGTCGCCGCCGGGCATGTTGCCGGCGTTGAAGTTCAGGCCCGTGAGCTGAACGCCGGCGTCCTTGATGGCTGTTTCAAACTCGTTTACTTGGGCGTCGCTGGGGGCGGAGGTCTCGAAGGGCCACCAGAACTCGACGGCGTCAAAACCGGCTGCCTTCGCGGCGGCGGGGCGCTCGAGCAAGGGCAGCTCCGTCAGGAGGATGGAGCAGTTCACTGTGTACGTCATCGTAGGTCCTTCCGAGGAGGGGCTTTGATCTATCTTCCGGGTTGCTTGGCTGCTGCCTTGGTGTTTGGCCTCAGTTTCCGCTTTGTGGAATTTAGATTCTGCTTTATGAAAAGTTTAGGGAAGGTGGGGGTGGGAGTCAAGGGGGTGG